>CP082962.1:930000-2141250 GCA_021730285.1 Desulfovibrio sp. JY | reverse complement strand
GCAGCCCGAGCAGGCCGGAAAGCAGCCAGGACCCGCCGAAAGCCAGCAGGCAGCCGAAAAACACCCCCATGGCCAGCGGCGGCCAATGGCGGCGCAAGAGCGCCCTTTGCTCGTAAATCGGCAAGGCAAAGGCCACCGTGGTCGGCCCGAGCAGCATGAGCAGCCACTGCCCGCCGCGCATGTACTCGCGGTAGCTCACGTGCAGGACGACGGTCAGCCCCAGGCACAGCACGCAGGCCAGAAGCAGCGGCGACGTCCACCAGGCCTTCACGTAATGGTAGGCGATGCGCGACAGGACATAGGCGGCCAGGGTGGCCGTGAACCAAAATATAGCGGGATGTTCAGCGAACATGACGGGACCTCGTGCGAAAATGCAGTTCCACGATCAGCGCCGTGCCGACCATGACCGAGACGATGCCGACCACGATGACGGCCAGAAGCTTGAGCCCGGTCACCCCGACCAGCTCGGGATGGTCGCGCAGGGTGATGCAGGCCGGGACGAAAAAAAGCAGCATATGGTTGAGCAACCCGCCGGCTCCCCGGGAGAACCAGCGCACCGGCAGGATGTGCAGGGCCAGCAGCGCAATCATGGCGAGCATCCCCACCACGCCGGCCGGCACCGGCAGTCCGGCCATCCGCACCAGCCGGTCGCACACCCACCAGAACCCGACCAGGGCCGTGGCCTGGACCACGGTCAGGACGAAAAGCCCCACTTTGCCGGGCCAATTTTCAGGTTTTCGTTTCATGACGTTTCCTTCGTCTGGAGATAGGCACGGCCGCGTCAGTTGTGAAATGAATTGTCAGAATAAAACCTATTCCGTATTGGAATGGGCATGGAACTGCGCAACCTGCGGGCCCTGGTGGAGATCGTGCGCCAGGGCGGCTTTACCCGGGCGGCGCGCGCCCTTTTTTCCACCCAGTCCACGGTGAGCAAGGCTGTCAGGCAGCTGGAGGAGGAATTGGGCGAGGCGCTGCTCGAACGACTGGGGAATGGGGTGCGGCTGACCGGGGCCGGGGAGATCGTCTACGCCCGGGCGGTGGCCATGCTGGCTGAAAGCGAGCACATGGTGGCGGAGGTGGCCGACCTCAAGGGGCTCATCTCCGGCCGGCTGCGCCTGGGGCTGCCCATCTTCGGCAGCGCAAGGCTTTTCGCGCCGCTTTTCGCCGAATACCGCAGCCGCCATCCCGGGGTGGAAATCGAACTCATGGAACAGGGCAGCGCCCGGCTGGAGCAGGCGCTTCTGGCCGGCGAAGTGGAGCTGGCCGTGTCGCTTTTGCCCGTGCCGGACGCCTTCGACTGGCAGCTCGTGCGCGACGACCCGATGATGGCGCTGCTCTGGTCCGACCATCCCCTGGCCGGCCGCAAGACGGTGCGCCTGGCCCGGTTCGCTTCCGCGCCCATGATCCTTTTCGAGCAGGGTTTCGCCCTAAACGCCCGCATCGAGGCGGCCTGCCGGGCCCGTGGCTTCGAGCCCATGACCGTGGCCCGCAGCGGCCAGGTGGATTTCATCATCGCGCTCGTGGCCTCGGGGCTCGGGGTGGCGCTTTTGCCGCGCATATTGACCGAGGGCCGGCCCCTTTCACCGCTGACGGCGGTGCTGGTCGACGAGACGGACCTGCGCTGGCAGGCGGCGCTCGTGTGGCGCAAGGGGGCGCGGCTTTCCCCGGCGGCCCGGGCCTGGCTGGCGCTTACGCGGGAAAAGCTGCCGACCGGGGGCTTGCCCGGAACGAGCCTGGCCGGCTAAGACGGAAAAAGCCGCCCTTGCGGCCACAACCCACGACCGCGGGAGGATGGGCATGCTGGAGCGCTTCAAGAAACGGTCCCGGGGAGCCGGCGGGCTTGCCACTGGCGAAAACGCCTTTCCGGCGCGGCCGACGTTTGCGCCCTGCGTCATGGTCTACGCCTATGACGCCGCGTCCGTTACCGTCCGCCGCTACGACGCCCTGACCGGGGACGAGCCTGTGCTCGAGCCGGGCAGGGTCCACTGGGTGCGGGTCATCGGGGTGCATGACGAGGCGTTCGTGCGCGCCGTGGCCAAACGGTTCGGGCTGCATCCGCTGCTGGTGGACGACATCCTGGACACGGGGCATCGCCCGGCGATCGAGGAATACGAATCCATCGTGTTCATCCTGCTGCGGCTTCTGGGCTACGACGAGGCGGACAAGCGGGTTTTGGCCGAGCAGGTGTGTCTGGCCTCGGGCGACGGCTTCGTGCTGACGTTTCAGGAGCGCGAGGCCAATTTGTGGGACGCCCTGGCGGCGCGCCTGGAAAAGGGCGGCTGCAAACCGGCCCGGCGGGGACGCGAACAACTTGTCCATGCGCTGATCGCCGCGGCCCTGGACGAATACATCCTGACGCTCGGGCGGCTGGCCGAAGACATCGAGGAGCTGGAACAGCAGGTGCTCTCCGGCGCGGGCGGGGGCGACACCCTGACCGAAACCTACCGGCTCAAGCGGGAGGTGCTGTTTTTGCACCGCTCCCTTTGGCCGCTTCGGGAGATGCTCAGCCGCACGCGGCCCGACGGCCCAGGCGAAACCGACGAGGCCGATGCCGTGGCCGCGCTTTTATGGAACGACATCCGCCAGGACGTGTATCAGGTGCTCGACGCGGTGGAGACGTTGCGCGAGATGCTCTCGGAAATGGTCGGCCTGTCCATGACCAAGGCGGAGCTGCGCATGAACGCCGTGGGCCAGTACCTGACGCTTGTGGCCACGATCTTTTTGCCGCTCAATTTCCTGGTCGGCTTTTACGGCATGAATTTCGACAACCTGCCGTTTAAATCCACGGACTGGGGCGTGTACGCCCTGATCGGGTTCATGGTGGCCACGGTCGCCGGCATGGCCATTTATTTCCGCCGCAAGCAGTGGATCGCCGGCAACGACGAAGAAGAGGAATAAGCCCCGCCCTACTCCCCGCCGAAGGCGTTTTCCACCGCTTCCAGGTCGCGGCGCACGGCCGCGATGTGTTCCCGGTAGGCGGCCACGAGCTTGCCGTTCTCCTCACGTTTTTGGGCCAGAAGCGCTTCCAACTCGGCCGGATCGGACGTGCCGTATTCGGCCTTGGCCCGGGCGGAAAGCTCGGCCAGCTGGCCTTGCAGATGGGTCAGGTCCTGTTCGGCGCGGACCTTGTCGTCGCGCAGGCGTTCGTACTGGGCCTTGAGTCCCGCCAGTTCGCGCTCGAGATGCGCGTCGGCGTCGTTTGCGGCACGGTTATTTGCCGGCATGGGTGACCTCGCGGTAAAGTTCCCAGATGACTTCCGTCTCCGGGCTTTCGGGGTTGAGATTGGCGCGCAGGAATTCCCCGAGCCCCGCCCCCTCGCGGGTGCGCCGCCAGGCCAGCCGGGACAGCCCTTCCAGAAAACGGGACTTGTACTCCGGCGAGGCAGCCTCCTCGGGCGGGAATTCCTGATCCGGAAACACCTCGGCAAAGGGGCGGTACGGCACGGGCCAGTGTTCCAGGTCGTCCGCGCCCGGCCGCCAGACCGAGGCCGCCGGCACCCGGGTCATGGCTTTGCGCGTGAATTTGAGGCGCGTGATGTTGCCGGGGTTGGCCCAGCGGGTGGCCCCGGAAACGACCGTGGGGTGCGGCCGGTGCAGGTGGCCGTTTATGACCCAGTCCAGGCCGGCGATTTCGTGGATGCGCACATGGCGGTCCTCGGCGTCGGGAAAGCCGATGCCATGGTGGGTGAGCCACACGCTCGTCTCCCCGGCCTCCTTTTCGACGGCGGCGGGCAGCGGCGAACCGTCGGGCGACGCGCCGACGACGGCCGGGCCCGTGGGGGTGACGAGGCGCAAAAACAGCCCCGGCGCGTCGAGCACCGTGACCACGTCCGCCGCGCGCAGCACGGCCAGGGACGTGTCGGGCGTAAAGCGCGCCTGGTACTTGTCGTGGTTGCCGACCAGGACAAAGGGATGGTGCGGCCGGAAAAGCTCGATAAGCGCCACGATCAGTGTGTTCGGGTTCTCGCGCGGCCAGTGGAACAGGTCGCCGAGGATCACCGGCACGAGCTTCTCCCGGACGGCATGGTCCAGACAGGCGGCAAGCTTTTGCAGCACGTCGTCCATGTAGGATTCCAGGCGCTGCATGGGGGGCGTTGCGGCAATGTGCGGATCGGGGATGCACAAAAGCCCCGTGGCCTCGATGGTGGGCAGATTCATGACGCGCCCTCCGGCTTCGTCTCGTGGGCATGTCCCGCGCCCAGAAAATCATCCGGGGTCAGCGCGCCGCCGCACAAGGGGCAGGAGCCGAGCGCGGCCAGCCTGTCGGCGATGCGGCTCGTCAGCTCTTCCAACGCCCGGGCCTTGGCCACGGCGGCGGTCCTGGCCGTGGAAACGGCCCGCCGGGCCGCCTGGAGCGAGGCGGCCAAAGCGGCCAGGGGCGCGAGGTCGGCCGTTTCCGGCGGCCCGGAAAGACGTGACAGAATTTTCGCCCGACCGCCCAGGGAGCGCAACCCGTCCCGCACGCCTTTCAAATCTTGCACCAGCGCGCCGAGTCCGGCCACATCGGCCAGTTCCCCGGGCGGCGCAAGCCCGGCCACGGCGGCCGCCTTTTTTTCGGTGCGGGCAAGCGCCCCACGGAGCGCCACCAAATCCCGGACCCGCCCGGCCAGCCCGGCCGTATCGACAAGCGCCGGCGGCGCGGCCAGGGAGGCCAGCGCCCCGCCACGACGTCCGGCCCGGTCCATGCGCCGGGCCAGCGTTTCCCGGGCGGCCACAAGCCCGGCCAAGGGCGCGGTCGGCGTAAGCTCCGGCGGGCCGGTCAGCCGGGAAAGCGCCCGGCCGGACCTTTCGCATCGGTCGATGCTCCCGGCCAGTTCGCGACGCCTCGCCAGCCAGTCGGCAAGGCCCGACGCCTCCCGCTCCCTGCCGGCGATGTCGCCTTCCGCCGCAACTGCCTGCTCCAGGCGCAACTCCAGTTCCGGCAGCGGGGAAAGCGTGTCCAGCGAAGCGGCCAGGGACGCCAGTTCCTTGTCCAGCCGGTTTTTCTCGGTCTTGGCCTTGCGCGTCCGATCGGTCAGCAGGTTCTGCATGGCGATCAGGTGGGCGGCCTCGGTGGAGGCGGCGAAAAATCCGGAAAGCGCCGAGCCCGGCTGGTTGAGCAGAAAAACCGGTTCGCGCTGGTTGCCGATATGCACGTCCACGGGGTCGCCGCCCTCGATGGGGACCGGGGACAGCCGCAGCACGTCCAGGATGTCCTCGGGCGGCGTGCGGCCGAACTTGGCGTAGACTTCCGGCTCCTTAGCGCCCGGACGGGTCAGCTCGTAAAGGGCATACTTGGGCCGGCGCACCCAGGTGACCACCGTGCCGTCGTCGAATTCCGCCGACACCCGGGCCTCGCGGGCGCCATGGCGGATGCAGTGGCGCGGGGTCGGGTTCTGGGCCAGACAGCGCAGTCCCTCGACCACGGCGGATTTGCCGGTGTTGTTGGGGCCGGTGAGCACGGTAAGCCCGGGCGCGAATTCGAAAACCGTGTGCGCATGGGCCATGAAATCAGTCAGGACAAGGCGTCGCATCATAGCGGCCCACAAGAGCAGATACGGCCGGTTTGTTCAAGGCCCGGGAGGAGCGAGCGGCAGGGCTTTACATTCGACCCCATCTTCCTACAATACGGATGCAGCATACCAGCCAGGAGTGCCCATGCCCGCCCCCGACCCGACCTGTTTCGCCCCGGCCGAGCGCGCCGCCGCAGAGGAAGTCCACCGCCAATTCGCGGTGCTCTCCAACCACGAGATCCCGGGCGTCCTTGACGCCATGCCGGTCATCTCCATGGTGCTCAACCGCTGCCGCCAGGTGGTCTTCGGCAACCGAAAATTCGCCGACGCCATCGGGGTGACGGATATCCGCGAGGCGCTCGGCAAACGGCCGGGCGAGGCCTTTCGCTGCGTCCACGCCGCCAGCGCCCCGGGCGGCTGCGGCACCGGGGAATTCTGCGTGCACTGCGGGGCCGTGCGCTCCATCCTGCTCGGTCTGGCCGGCCGGGAAAACATCCAGGAATGCAACATCAACCGCGAGGACGGCGGCAAGATCGAGGCCCTCGACCTGCGCGTGTCCTCCTCCCCCCTGGCCTTCGACGCGGAAAAATTCATCATCTTCTCCATTACCGACGTCAGCCACGAGCACCGGCGGCGCAGCCTGGAACGCATCTTCTTCCACGACATGCTCAACACCGTGGGCGGCCTCCAGGGACTCATGGAATTTCTGGTCGAAGAGGTCCCCGAGGACCTGCGCCCCGACGCCCAGCTCATCCACCGGGCCATGGCCCATCTGACCGACGAGATCACTTACCAGAAGCAGCTCCTCGCGGCCGAGACCAACGAGCTGGAAACCAATTTCACCACCCTGCGCTCCTGCGACATGCTGGAAGTGGTGGAAGCGACCTTCCAGAACTCGGAACAGGCCAAGGGAAAACGGATCGAGGTGTGCGACGAGTGCTCCCAGGTGACCTTCGATTCGGACCCGGTGCTGTTGCGCCGGGTGCTCGGCAATATGATCAAAAACGCCCTGGAAGCCACCTCTCCGGGCGGCGTCGTGCGCCTCGGTTGCCGCCCGGGCGAAACCTGGGTGGAATTCTGGGTGCAAAACGACGCCGTCATCCCCAAAAGCGTGCGCATGCGCATCTTCAACCGCTCGTTTTCCACCAAGGGACTCGGCCGGGGACTCGGCACCTACAGCATCAAACTCCTCACCGAACGCTACCTCGGCGGCGCGGTGGACTTCTCCTCCACCCGCGAGGACGGCACCGTGTTCCGCGTCCGCCTGCCGCTTGGCGGCTAGGCCTGAGCAGGCGGACGCAGGCTGGCTGGGGCGCTGCCCCAGACCCCGGCAGAGGCTCTGCCTCTGCACTCCGCCGGGAGGCCACGGGCCCCCCGGGCCCCCCTTCTCGGCTTTGGCCGGGCGGGGATGGGGCTGGTTTGGCGGGAGGGCGGAGAGTGGAGAAGATGGCGGCGGAATTTGCCGGGACGGTGCCGCCGCTTCGCGGCAGGCTCGTCCCAATCAAATTCCGCCGCCACCACGCCGTCGCCCCTTCGGGGCGAAGGGATAGGGAATTTTACTGCCCGAAATTTCAAAAGATATTCCTCCCCCATCAACCCCCTTTAAAGTTTTTGGGGAGGGTGGGGGTCCGGGGGAGGGAACCCTTTTTTTCAAAAAAGGGTTCCCTCCCCCGGTTCCTTCTCCTCCTTATTTAAGCGCCAACACCAACCGTATGCAGGAAAGCGGCGCGCCGATGCGGTCCGGGCGGTTGACGGCCGCTTGTCCCAGGGCGTCGTAGCAGCGTTCGAGCAGGAAGCTTTTGAGCAGGAGCAGCCTGGCCCGGCGCGGCGGCAGAATGGGCGAATCGCCGACAGCGGCGGCGTAGGCCCCGAAAAAGGCGCGGGAGACCGCCTCGGCCCAGGGCCAGGCCCAGCCGGCGCAACGGCCGCTGTCCTCGGGGTGGGTGGCGGCATGGCGACTGACGCCTTCCTCGCCGGCGGCGTAGAAGGAGTAGAACATGCCGGCCACGTCCCGCAGCGCCGAGCGTTTGAGCCGGCGTTCGCCGAGGGTGCGCCTGGGATCGCCCTCGAAGTCCACAATCACGAAATCCTTGCCCGTAAAAAGCAGCTGTTCCAGGCGGTAGTCGCCGTGGATACGGATTTTGACGGTATCCACCACCCGGGACAGCAGTCCGGAGATGGCGGCCAGGGCTTCGCTTTCCGCGTCGATGATGCGCGCGGCGTCCTCGCGCAGAACCGCCGGCACCGAGTCGATGTGCTTGGACAGGATGTTGGTGGCCTGGCGGATGCTGTTGCGGATGGCCTGGTAGACCGAGCGTTGGTAGAGTTTGGTAAAGGGCTCCGGGGAAAACGCTCCGCCGCCGTCCGACAGCGCCAGGTGCATCCCGGCCGTGCGCCGGCCAAGGAGCCTGGCCATCTCCAGATAAAACTCGTCGGCCATACCGGCCATGGACTTGGCCATGCCGAAATCAAGCATATTGCCTGTGGCCAGGGTGTCGGCATCCTCGGGCATGGCCCGGCGCTGCTCGAAATACCGTGTCAGGTGCTCAAGGCTGTAGCCGTAGGCGTCCCGGGCGTCGGCGATGTATTCCTGCACCGTGGCCACAACCATGGGCTCGGCCCCGGACTTGGGGCGGTATTCGAACACGCCGGCCAGGATCGGGGCATGGTCGAAGCCCACCGCTTCGAGATGGCGCAACAGCTCGGCCTCGGGGTGGGCCCCGGAGTCCAGCGCGGCGTAGAACTTGAAGAAGAGTTTGCCGTCGTAGGCCATGATGACGTTGTTTTGGCCGTCGTGGAACATGTGCGAAGGCGGACAGACCCCGTCCGAACACAATTCGCGAGGGAATCCCGGTTCGGGCAGCGCGGCCAGCACCCCGGCCGGGCCGCGAAGCCTGGCCTTGCGCCGTAGCGCCTCGGGCCACCAGGCGCGAAGCTGAGGCAGCACGAACCCGTTGACCAGCGTGCCCTCCCTGCCGGCATGGGTGATGTGGGCCACCACGGACTGCGGGTCCTCGCGGGCCACGGCGGCGGCCTCCTCGCCGGAGACCAGGGCCAGGAGAAACGGCATGGCGCGGGTTTCGCCGGTGATGGCGTGGGCCTCGACCAGCAGCAGCCAGGCGAGCAGCCCGCGCGGGCCCACAGGCGCGGCGTCGAGAATCTCCACCCGCTGGGTGGCGGGCAGGCGCACGCCGGCAAGCCCGGCCCGGCGGGCGTGGCCGGGCAGCAGATCTTCGGCCAGGACCGCCCGCTCATTGGGTCCCAGGATGCTTTTTAAGGCCTGGCCGAACTCCACATAGGGGGCCGGGGCGGCGTCCAGGGCCACGGCGGCGTCGTCGCGCGTGAGCCGCAGCCAGTAATAGTCGTACTGCCCCAGCGGCAGCACGTACGGGGCCTCGGTTATGGTCGGAAACTGCGTGCCGGAAAAGACGTCCAAGGGCGACGCCCCGGCGAAGCGGGACAGGTCGAGGGAGGCCACCTGGGAAAACCGCGACAGGTTGACCACGACCAGGATCGTCTCCTCCTCGTGGCAACGCAGAAAAACGAGAACCTTGTTGTTGTCCGGCCGCAGGAATTCGATTTCCCCGCGTCCCATGGCCGGCAGGCGTTTGCGCATGGCGATCACCCGACGCATCCACCACAGAAAGGAGGACAGGTTGGCCTCCTGGTTCTCCACGTTGACGGCCTCGTAGTGGTATTGCGGATCGATGACCACGGGCAGGTAGATATTCTGGGGATTGGCCCGAGAAAAGCCGGCGTTGCGGTCCGGGCTCCACTGCATGGGGGTGCGCACGCCGTCGCGGTCGCCGAGGTGGAAATTGTCGCCCATGCCGATCTCGTCGCCGTAGTAGATGATCGGCGTGCCGGGAAAGGAAAAGAGGATGAAGTTTATGAGCTCCATGCGGCGGCGGCTGCCGAGCATCAGCGGCGCGAGCCGGCGGCGGATGCCCAGGTTGATGCGGGCTTTGCGGTCCTTGGCGTAGACCCGGTACATGTAGTCGCGCTCCTCGTCGGAGACCATTTCCAGGGTCAGCTCGTCATGGTTGCGCAGGAACATGGCCCACTGGCAGTTTTTCGGAATGGCCGGCGTCTGCTCCATGATGTCGAGGACGGGAAAGCGGTCCTCCATCATGAGCGCCATGAAGATGCGGGGCATGATCGGGAAGTGGTAGGCCATGTGGCACTCGTCGCCGTCCCCGAAATAGGCCACCGCGTCCTCGGGCCATTGATTGGCCTCGGCCAGGAACATGCGATTTTTGAACCGTCCGTCCACATGGGCCCGCAGTTTTTTCAGAAACGCGTGGGTCTCGGGCAGATTCTCGCAGTTGGTGTCCCGGCGCTCGTACAGATAGGGCACGGCGTCCAGGCGCAGCCCGTCCACGCCAAGGCCCAGCCAGAAATCCATGACCCGGGTGATTTCCTTGCACACGCGCGGATTGTCGTAGTTGAGGTCGGGCTGGTGGGAGTAGAAGCGGTGCCAGTAATAGGCCTTGGCCTCATGGTCGTAGGTCCAGTTGGAGTACTCGAAATCCTTGAAGATGATGCGAGCCTGTCGATATTTGTCCGGGGTGTCGTTCCAGACGTAGTAGTCGCGCCAGACCGATCCGGGACTGGCCGCCCGGGAGCGCTGGAACCAGGGGTGGTCCTTGGAGGTATGGTTGACCACGAGCTCGGTGATGACCCGCAGTCCCCGGGCGTGGGCCTGGCGCAGGAATTCCTTGAAATCCTTGAGCGTGCCGTAGTCGGGGTGGATGCCGTAATAGTCCGCGATATCGTAGCCGTCGTCACGTAGCGGCGACGGATAAAAGGGCAGAAGCCACAGGGTGTTGACGCCGAGGCTGGCCAGGTAGTCCAGCCGGCTGGTCAGGCCCGGGAAATCGCCGATGCCGTCGCCGTTGCCGTCCATGAAGGCCTTGATGTGGACTTCGTAAATGACGGCGTCCTTGAACCAAAGCGGATCGTCCGCGCCAGGGAAGGGCTTTCGGGGCATGCACACTCCTTGTCGTTTCCAGATGGAGTCTAGCAGAGGCGGCATACCGGGGGGAAACTTTTCTGAAGAAAAGTTTCCCCCCGGGCCCCCCTTCCAAAGAATTTCAATAATAATACAGTATTAACCGAACACCCTTGTCCAATTATAAACTTTAGGAAGGGGAGAGCGCGAGAGGGGAGAACCCTTTTTAAAGGGTTTCCCCTCTCGCACCCTCTTCCCCTCCCCCTACCGCGCCACCACCACCACATCCACGCGGGTCGCCCCGGCCAGGAGCAAGGCGCGCGCGGCGGTTTCCACGGTGGCTCCGGTAGTCATGACGTCGTCGACGAGCAGCGCGGCCCGGCCGGAGACGATCTCCGGCATCGCGGCAAAGGCCCCCTGGATATTGCCCAGGCGTTTGGCGCCGGGCAGCTGACTTTGGGGCGTGGTGTCGCGGATGCGGGCCAAGGCGTTTGTAACGATGGGCCGGTCCAGCCGGCGCGAGAGTTCCCGGGCCAGTTCCAGGCTCTGGTTGAAGCCGCGCCAGGCCAGGCGTCTGGGGTAAAGCGGCACGGGCACGATGATGTCCGGCCCGGCCGGGTCCATGGACCCGGGGCCACAGCGCGCGGCGGCGCGCGTGTAGGCGTCGGCGACCAGTCCGGCCAGGATCCGGCCCTGGCCGAGTCGGCCGTGAAATTTGAACCCCAGCACCATGTCCCGCAAAAGCCCCTCGTACGGGCCGTGAAAGGCGAAACCGTCCCACGAGCGGCCCTGGCGGAGGCATTCGGGGCAGACCTGCGGCGGCGCGGCGGGATCGGCGGCAAGCTCGCCGCACCGGGGGCAGTAGCCGCCCAGGCGCGGGGCCAGGCTCACGGCGCACGACGGACACACCGGATGCGGTCCGGCCCGGGCCGGCAGCAGGCCCGAACAGGCCTGACACCGATCGCAGGCAAGCAGCATGGCCCGGGCGAGCCAGCCGGCCAGACGCGGCAGCCCGGCCCTAAAAAGCCCCATGGGCGGCATCCCGGCCGTACCCGACCGCCTGTTTCACGGCGGCGACGTCGCCGGCCAGATCACCCGGCGCGTCATAGCCCCGGAACAGGCACGGTTCGGCCAGGGTGCGGTAAAAGGGCCAGAGAAAATACTTGAGGGTGAGCAGCGCCCCGGCAAAGAGCTTTTCGCCCCGGGGCCGGCCGGCAACCAGCAGGACGCGGACCTCCGGCAGGACGGGCGGCATGACCTCGCCGGCCCCGGCGGCGTAGCGCACGGCCCAATGGCGCTGGGCCCGGTCGATGAACGCCTTGAAAAGCGCCGGCACGTGGTAAAAGTAGATGGGCGCGGCAAAGGCCAGGATCGGAGATTCGCGGACATGGGCGAAAAGCGCCTCGGCCGCGTCGCCTTCCGTATCCAGGGGGCAGCGGTGACCGGGAGCGAGACAGGCGCCGCAGCCCCGGCACGGGGCGATGCGTTCGTCGCGCAAGGCCACGACCTGGGCCGCGATGCCTTGATCCCAGAGCCCCCGGGCAAAGGCCCGCCCGGCCGCGTCGGCATTGCCGCCGGCCCTGGGGCCGCACAAAAACACCGTAGCCGCGGGACCGGAGGTCACCGGGCGTACTCCGAAAAAAACGGATTGTGCTTCATCTCGTCACCGATGGTCGTTGCCGGGCCATGGCCGGGATAGACGGCCGTGACGGCCGGCAGGGCAAAAATCTTTTCGCGCACCGAGGTCATGAGCTGGTCGTAGTCGCCGCCGTCGAAATCGGTGCGGCCGATGGAGCGGTAAAAAAGCAGGTCGCCGACGAAAATCGCCCCGGCCTCGGGGAAATAATAGGACAGGCTGCCCGGGGAATGGCCGGGGGTGGCCAGCACCCGGCAGGGTTGGCCGAGCAGGGTCCGCCCGCCGGGGGCGATGGGCTCGTAGGTAAATTCGGGCACCTGGGGCAGGCCCATGAGTCCGCCATGGCCCAGTTCGGTTTCCAGAAGCGGCGCGTCGGCGGCTCCGGCGAAAACCGGCGCGCCAAAGGCCCCGGCCAGCTCGCCCACGCCGTAAAGGTGGTCGCAGTGCAGGTGGGTGAGCAGCACCGCCTCGAGGGAAAGCCCTTTTTCCTTGAGAAATTGTGCTACCGCCGTCGGCTTGCCGCCGACATCCACGGCAATGGCCGCGCTCCCCGCGACCGCGAGGTAACAGTTGGTCTCCAGGGGACCTATCGGAAACGTCTTGATGTCCATGCCGCATGACCCTCCCATACGATTTGCCGCGCCTGCCGGCCCGTGGCCGTGGATGACCGCCCGGCCACAGCGTGCCGGACGCCGCCTGTGGCAAGCAGTGCCGTTTCCGGCCGCCCCCCGTCAAGGGGACGCCGCAGGCCGCCCGGTCCGCGCTTGTTTTCCCGCCGCGTCAACGGTAGAGAAAAGCCCCATTCAGACAGTCAGCAAGGGAGCGGCAATGCCGGCGGCATCCGTCACGCAGCGTGACCTCATCGCAAACGAACAGTTTCTCCGGGACGTCTTCGCCCGGTTTCTTTCCTTCAAAACCCACAGCCTCTTTTTTCCCCGCGACGACGACGGCCTGCTCGCCGGCTTCGGCCCGGGCCACGACCAGGCCGTGCATCTGCCGGCGGAACGCAAGGTGCTCATTCCCCTGGCCGGGGCGGGCAGGCTGCTTGGCGTGTTCGTGGCCCGGGGAGCGGGCCTTGGCGCGCCGCGCACCATGCTGGCGCTTCTGCCCCGCATCGCGGCCATGGCCCTGGAGGAAATCCGGCTGACCCGGGCCGCCACAAGCGACGCGCTGACGGGCCTGGCCAACGCCGATGCCCTGATCGCGGCCGTCACCCGGGAAATCGAGCTGGTCCAGGACCGCATCCTACCGGGCTCGGCCAGCCTGGTCGATCCCGGGCTCACCGGGCTTCGGGGCGGATTCGGGCTCGTGGTCCTCGATGTGGACCATTTCAGCCGGCTGGCCGCCCGGCACGGCTTTGTCGCGGCCGAGGGCGATCTGGCCGAAGCCGGCGCGCTGCTGCGCCGCCTGTGCCCCGAAGGCGGGCTGGCCGCCCGGCTTCACGACGACCTTTTCGGGCTTTTTTTGCCCGGGGCCACGGCCTCGCGCTGCCGGGAGGCGGCCGAAGGCATCGTGCGGGAGGTCTCGCGCCTGACCTTCGAGACGCCAGCCACCGGGGAAAGCCACGCCATCACGGCCAGCGCCGGCTGCGTGGCCTATCCCCAGGACATGCGCGGCGGCCAGTTCGTGGCCCCGCCGGCCGAACAGGCCCGGGTGCTTTTGCGCAAGGCCAAAAAAGCCCTGGCCGTGGCCAAGGATCTCGGCCGCAACCAGGCCATGGCCTTTCACCGCATCCTGGCCGAGGGCGGCGTGGTGCTCGAGGCGCTGCCCCTGTCGCGCTATGCCATAAGCCTCGGCCGCTTCGTGGACGCCGAAGCCGGGCAACGCTTCCTGGTCTGGTCGCCGCGCCACGAAGGCGCCCACGACATCCGCAGATCCGACGGCGAACGCGTCTCCGGCCGCTCCCCCACCATGATCAAGGGCGAAATCGCCCTGCTGGAAGTGGGCGAGGATCTGGCCTTCGCCGAGACGCTCCAGTGCAACGATCCGGGCTGGGCCATCGAGCCCGGGGACCGGCTGCTGCTCGCGGCGGAATCCGACGAGGCTTCCCATGCCTGCGCGCCGGACGGCCCGCCCAAGAAAGATCCGGCCACCGGCCTTTTCCCCCATGCGGATTTCCTGCGCCAGACCACCGCCGACCGCGAGAAACGCCAGACGTTTTCCATGGCCCTGGTGCTTTTGCCCGACCCGTCGTCCGAACCGCGCGCCGGGCGTCCGGCCGAGGCGGACGTGGCCGAGGCGGCAGCCGTGTGCCGGACCCATTTCGGCCAGACCGCCGTGGGCGGCCGGTTCAGCTCGTCCAAGCTCGTCTTCTACCTGCCCGACCGCGATCCGGCCGGGCTGGCCGAGGCCGCCGAAGCCGTGCTGGCCGGCCTTGGCGAACGCCTCGGCGGCACGGCGGCCGTGGGCGTGGCCGGCTATCCGTTTCTCAACTACACCCGGGCCGACGTGCCGGAAAACTGCCGCAAGGCCCTGGACCACGCCCTGCTCCTGCCGACCGGCCCCAAGACGGCCGTCTTCGACACCTTGTCGCTGACCGTCAGCGGCGACCGGCACTTCACCATGGGCGACATCTACGCGGCCATGGAAGAGTACAAGCAGGCGCTTTTGGCCGACGAGACCAACACCCTGGCCCGCAACTCGCTCGGCATCTGCCTGGCCCGGCTCGGCCGGCTGGACAAGGCGCGCTGCGAATTCGACCGGGTCATCGCCCGCGACGCCAAGAACACCATGGCCCTGTACAACCTCGGCTGCGTCTGCCGCCGGCTGGGCGAAAACGCCGATGCCCGCAAGGCCTTCCAGAAATGCCTGCGGGCCAATCCCGGACATGTCTACAGCCTGCTGCGGCTCGGGCGCATGGCCGAGGAGGACAAGCGCTTCGCCCCGGCGCTCAAATACTACAAGCGGGCCATGGCCGCCCCGGGCGGCGCGCCCCAGACCCTGCGCCACCTGGCCCGGCTGGCCTTCAAGCGCGGCCGCAACGAGGAAGCCCGGGAATACCTGCATCAGGCCCTGCTCCACGACCCCAAGGACGCGGTGTCGCTCCACCTCATGGCCCGGCTCTACCTCAAGGAGGGCCAGGACCCGGCCATCGCCGAGGCCATGGCCCGGCAAGCCGTGGCCCTGCGGCCCGAGCGGACGGAATTCTGGCAGGCGCTGGCCCGCGCCCTTACCGCCCAGGGACGGGACGGGGAAGCCCGGGAAGCGATGGCCCGGGCCGAAGGCATCTGAAAAGAAAACGCGCGGCCGAAAACTCGACCGCGCGTTTTTTCCATTACAGACTACCTGCCGCCCTAGCGAGGACGCGGACCAACAGGCCCGGGGCCGAAGGGCCGGGGACCAACCGGCGGCATCACGGCCACCGGACGCGGCCGTGCCCGGTACGGACGCGGCGCGCCCCATACCGGCGGCGGCACATAGGCCGGTCCCACCCATACCGGGGGCGGCACATAGGCCGGAGCCACGTAGACAGGCGGCGGAGCCACATAGACAGGCGGCGGGGGCGGCGCCACATAGACCGGGGCAGGGGCAACGCCGACGTAGAGCGGAACGCTTACGGCGAACCCCGGTCCGGCCACGGTCAGGGCGGAAGCGGTGCCGGCGGCGACGACCAGGGAACAGGTCAGGGCGAGGATGCTCAGAAGACGCTTCATGGCGTACCTCCTGTGTGATTCTGGTTTTCTTGTTACAAGCCAGAACCATGCCAACCATGCCCGTCCGAAATCAAAACCCCTAACAGGCCGTTTTTACAACTCAATCCGCATGACAGTCCGATGCGGCAGCGCCCTCGGCCACCCGGCATTTCATATCTTGCACACCCCGGTTACACTTGTTGCCCACATCGCCGATATGTCGACAATCCCTTGCCCGGGGGGGAAAGGCGCGTTATGTAGCAACCAAGACCATCCGGGAGAAAACCATGTCCATATCGGACCGCATGTGGGAACGGGCCGCCTACCTGACCCGCTACGACGGCAGCTCCACCGCCGACATGGTGGCGCAGTTGGCCAACGACCACGCCGCCATCGAACGCCTCTCCCCGTCCATGGGCTCCAACGTGCCCGACGACACGCCCCACGCCATCACCACCGGCCCTATCCTCGAAACGGGCCTCGGCGCCATCCTGCGCACGCGTGTGTGAAGAGAGAAAGAAAGAAAGAAAAAGAAGAATGCGAGAGGGGAAACCCTTTGAAAAGGGTTCTCCCCTCTCGCGATCTCCCCTTCCTAAAGTTTATAACGGGTACAGAACGTACGATTGATATTCTGTAACCGCTAAAAGTCTTTCCTATGTGGCCCGAAGTCAAGCCGGCTGATGCAGTCTAACCGCCCGTTTCCTATTCGCGCCCGAAGCGCCAAGTACCGATTCGGTAGTTTTCGGATTTTCGCCATTTGAGAAACGCCGCCATGCGGCCAGACTTTTCCGCGACCAATCCGAAAAATTGTTGGCTGTTAGGCTTTCAGTCTTCCCCGTTCGTTGCCACAGGTCCTTATTGGCGCTGCAATACCCTCTTGGCGTGTAAGGAGCGCGGGGCTTCACAGAGCCGGCGTGATTCTCGCCCGCCGCCGTTTCACGCTACGACTGGCTCAAATCGGTACGCTCTTTTCTCCAGGCTCAGCCGCCACAAAATGATGGCCAGTTTTCGGGCCAAGGCTGTGATGGCCTTTTGGGCCAAGCCGCTTTTCCCCAGCAGCTTGTGATACCAGGCCTGAGCCTTCGGATCGTGTGCGCGCCATTTCCAGGCCGCCTCCACTAAAAGACTTCGCAGTTTTGTCTGCCCCACCGGCCGCAACCTGGCCCGGCCCTTGCTTTCGCCGCTCTGGCGCACCATGGGCGCAAGTCCCAGATAGCTTGTCACCTCTTCGGCCCGGCTGAAACGTTCCGGCTGAAACAACTCCAGGCGGAATGTCGCGGCGATGATCGGCCCCACACCGGGCACGGTGCGCAGACACTTGATGACCTTGTCATGCTCAGTTTGGCGGCAAATGGTCTCAAGTTGCTGTTCGACGAGAACCAATTCCCTCGTGATGGCGTGCATCTCTCGCACATAACTTTCCAGGGTAAACCGCGCGGCTTGATGCATGGGCAGTTTAAGCAGGGACGCTACAGCGACCTTGCTCCAGTATTTCAGATTGGGAGGTTCGGTGAGGCCCAAAAAAAGCAGATGGGAATGGATGCGAAGTTTCACACGACGCAGGTCGTCGGCCAAGTCGTGTCGCCGGCGTTCCAGACTCCTCTGCGCTTCTTGTTCTTCCGTCGGTACGGCGATGGGACGCAGCATCCCCTTGGCGGCGTAATCGGCCAATTTGACGCAATCGAGCCGATCTGTTTTTGCGCCCCAGATCACGGGGCGGGGAATACGGCTGGGAGCCGCCACCAAGTTGGGGATGCCCGCTTTGGTAAGCGCCCTGGCCAAGTGAAATCCGGTTGGCCCGGATTCACTGGCCGCCATGGCCACGGTGATGCCCAACGCGGCCAATTTGTCGATCAAAGCCTGCGGGCTCGCCGATAGCACCAAGGTGTGGACAGCCCCATCAACGCGGCGCAATGCCACAGAATAACTGTTCTTATGGATATCCAATCCGACAAAAAAAGATCGACCTTGAGAAGCCTCTACAAACGCCTGAAGTTGGGATATCGCTTGTCCTGCCATGTTGGTCTCCTCGCCTCGTTTGTGCCCAGACGCACGTTTACTGGCACTATCAGCCAGTTTGAGGGTCGAGGCCAACATGGTATTTGGAAGGGGGGTCCGGGGGGAAACTTTTCTACAGAAAAGTTTCCCCCCGGCTCTTTACTCCGTAGCCGCGACCGGGTCCTTGGCTTTCTTGAAGACGATCAGCGGGCAGTTCTTGCAGATGTCCGCGCCCGGGAACGGGTGGCCGATGCGGGTGATGGCCGCGCCGCCCTCGCGCTCCTTGCGGGCCTTGAGCCGGGCCACCACGCGGCCGATGTCCTTGCCGGGAATGGCCACGTTGATCTCCCCGCGCTCGGTCTTGCCGGCGTTGTAGCTGCCGCTGCAGGCCAAAAACACGTTGGCCTCGCCGGAGTTGTAGACGTAGACGTTGCCGGCGCAGGCGGCCGAGTTCATGGTCATGTTGGGGCGCAGGGGATGCTTGTCCATGACGGCCATCCAGTCCACGACCAGGTGGTAGGCCTGCATGTTGTCGCAGTAGAAATGCACCGCATCGGGCGGGAAGGCGGCGTCGGCCAGGGGCGAGACGACAGCGGCCAGGAGCCCTTCCTTCAGGCGCGGCTTGCTGCGCACGAAGCGTTCGGCCTGCTCCAGGTTTTCGCAGTATTTGAGGTGGCCCTTGATTTCGCCCGCGTCGATGTCCTTCCAGCCGAAGACGCACTTGGCGTTGGAGCAGCCGAGCTGTTCCTTGCCCACGAGCACGGTGATGCCCTCCATGCGCGCGCCGATTTCGGCCTGGCAGAAGGTGAGCGCCTTGGCCGGCAGGTAGTAGGAGACGCGCTCCTTGAAGTCGTCAAGCTCGGCCTGATCGAAAAAGTATTTGACGGCAATCGGATAGTGCATGAGCCGCAGCTCGTCCATCAGCACGTGCTGCATTTCCTGATACGAAAGTTCTTCCATGACGACTCCTTTTGTATGGCAATGCAAGGAAAAACGCCCGGGCGTCCGGACTTGCGCCGGCGGCGCCGCGCCATCGGGCGACCGTAACGGCTTTGCGATGCTAGGGGAGGTAGCGATTTGAGCAAGGCACTGTCAACAACAAAGCGCCCTTGCCTGATTTATCACGTGAGGGGTGTTGCTTGCGGGCCGGACCAGCAGCATGCTTGTGATTTTTGGCACAAGTGTGCTGCGATTATCGTGGTGCCGGAATGCGGACAACCGCTGCTATCTTGCGCTGATCCAGCATCCACGAACACCATTTATAAGTAAAGCGTGATGTCAGGCCTTGGGATAGCCCACGGTCTGGGCCAGGGTGACGCGCCGGGTCGCGGGCAGCCCCATGGCCGCGGCCAGGGCCGCCGTATCGATGCTGGCCCGCACCACCGTGGCCAGGTCCATGGCCGCGCAGTAGAGGTAGACGTTCTGGCTGATAAAGCCCGTGTCCGTGCCGGCGTAAAAAAGCTTTTCCTCCGGCGTGGAGCCCGCCACCTTGTCCATGTCGGCCACGTAGACGAGATCGACCGGGGCCGTGGCGGCAAAGGCCTGCTTGCCGGTTACGGCCCGCAGGTCGGCGTCCTTGACGCGGGCGAGGGCATGGTCCTTGGGTTCGTAGAGAAAAAGCCCGTCCGCCTTGGCCACGTAAACGGCGATCTCCTGGCGGTTCATGGCCGTCGGCGCGGTATGTTTGCCGATTTCCGGACGATTGACGCCGTTTGCCACCCATAAAAGTCCGGACAGCACCGCCTCGGGCAGGGGCCGGGCATCGAACTGCCGCCGGCTCTGCCGGTTTTTGAGCGCCTCCTCCAAGGTCTTGGCCCCGGGAGTTGCCGGGGGAGGTAGCGCTACGCCACGAGCGGCCAGGCTTACGCCGGGCATGCCGCAACAGGCGGCCATGGCCCCCGCCGTCATAAGAAATTTTCTGCGATCCATACGGGTACTCCTTGAACGCCCTGCATCCGTCATCGCTCCATAACGCCAGAGCCCGCCACGGGCAACCGCTCCCCCGCCCCTTGCCGGAGCAAGGGAAAAGGACCATACGTATGGTAGACGGCGTAACCGCAAAGAGCCCCGACCGCCATGCCCGATTGCCCATCCCCATCCGCTCCGCGTTTCCCCTGCGACGCCGGAGACATGCTCACCGCCCTGTGGGAAGCCGCCGGCGATCTTGTCATGCTCCTCGACGCCGAGGGCCATCTGGTGTCCATCAACGAAAAGGGCCTGGCGCTTTTGGGCCGCAGCCGGGCGGAGATCGTGGGCCGGGACTGGTTCGAGCTGGCCCTGCCGCCCGACGACCGTGACACCATGCGGCTTTTGCATCGCGCCCTTCTCGACGGCGAGGTGTCCGTCCGGGACGTGGCGCCGGATCAGGCCATCCACACCGCCCAGGGCTGGCGACGTCTGCGCTGGAGCCTGGCCCTTATCGACGGTCCCGACGGCCGGCCGGCCATGGTGCTCGCCTGCGGCCGGCAGGTGGACGCAATGAACCAGGTCGCGGCGGCCCTGCGGGAAAAGGAGCATGAGTACCGCGACATCCTCGACGCGGCCAACGACGCCATCTTCATCCAGGACCCGGCCACGGGCCTGACCCTGGACGCCAACGAGCGCGCCATTTCCCTCTATGGCTACGGCCTGGACGAACTGCGCCGGATCACGCCGGAGGGGCTCAGCGCCGGCTATCCCCCCTATTCCGAAGCCGATTCCCTGGCCAAGCTCGATCAGGCCCGCCGTGGCCAACCCCAGCTTTTCGAGTGGCTGGCCCGCGACAAGACCGGCCGGCTTTTCTGGATCGAGGTCAACCTGCGCCATGCCGTGGTCCGGGGGCAGGACCGCATCATCGCCGTGGCGCGCGACATCACCGAGCGCAAAAACGCCGAGCGGGCCCTGCTGGAAAGCGAAAAAAAATTCCGGCAACTGGCCGAAACCATCGGCGAGGTGTTCTGGCTGGCCTCCCCGGACCTCAAGCGCATTTTCTACATCAGCCCGGCCTACGAGACCCTCTGGGGCAGATCCCCGGTCAGCCTCTACGCCTCGCCACGGTCCTGGCTCGACAGCGTCCATCCCGACGATCGGGACAAGGTGCTCGACCACCTGACCCGCCTGGCCGCCGGCCCGCCCGCCCAGGGGATCTTCCCCGATTTCCGCGTGGTGCGCGCCGACGGCGGCGTGCGCTGGGTGCAAGCCCGCTATTTCCCCGTGGCCGACGCCTCCGGGGTGATCTCCCGCCTGGCCGGCACCATCGAGGACATCACCGACAGCACCCAGACCCGCCTGGAGCTGGAGCGCGTCAACGAACGCCTGGAAGACATGGTGCGGGAGCGGACGCGCACACTCAACCGCATGAACGAGGAGCTCATCCACGAGGTCATGGAACGCCGGGAGGCCGAGGCGGCCATGGCCCGGGCCAAGGAGGCGGCCGAAGCGGCCAGCCGGGCCAAATCGGAATTCCTGGCCAACATGAGCCACGAACTCCGCACGCCCATGAACGGCATCCTCGGCATGGCCCAGGTCATCGGCCAGACCGGGCTCACCGACGATCAGCAGGGCTTCCTCAAGGACATCGAGGAATCGGCGGCCTCGCTGCTCGCGCTGATAAACGACATCCTCGACTTTTCCAAAATCGAGGCCGAACGCCTGGAACTGGCCCACGAGCCCTTCGGCTTGCGCGCCGTGCTGGCCTCGGTGGAAGCCACCCTGGGCGTGCTGGCCCGGGAGAAGAAGCTGGAACTCTCCGTGGACGTCTCCCCCGAAGTGCCGGACATGCTCATGGGCGACGCCGACCGCCTGCGCCAGGTGCTGATCAATCTCGTCGGCAACGCCATCAAATTCACCGAACACGGCGGCGTGGTGGTCCAGGTACAGTGCGTGGAAGCCTGCCGGCCGGCCGAGGCGATTGTGCGCGGCATGCGCCAGGAGCTGCTCTTCTCCGTCAGCGACACCGGCATCGGCATCCGCCCCGAGGACACCTCCCGCATTTTCGAGGCCTTCACCCAGGTCGACGGCTCCTACACCCGGCGCTTCGGCGGCACGGGGCTGGGGCTGGCCATCACCCGACGGCTCGTGGCGCTCATGGGCGGGGAACTCACGGTGGACAGCGTGCCGGACCAGGGCTCGGTTTTCACCTTCACCCTGCCCTTCGATCTGGAACAGCTCCCCCCCGATATTGGCGACGCGTAGCCGACGAGCGCCAGGGAAAAGCCCCGTCCCCCGCGACTTCCTGTCCTGACGTCAACTCTTCGGAGACGCCTACCGCCGCAGCCGCTCCACGGCGCGCTGGATGAAGCAATACAGCGCCGGCACGAAATAGACGCCAAGGATGGTGGCCGCGACCATGCCGCCGAAAACCGCCGTGCCAAGCGCATGGCGGCTGGCCGCGCCCGCCCCGCTGGCCACCATCATCGGCACCACGCCGAGGATGAAGGCGAAGGAGGTCATGAGGATCGGCCGGAAACGGAGCCTGGAAGCCGAAACGGCGGCCTCTTCGGCCGTATCCCCGGCCTCCCGGCGCATCTTGGCGAATTCCACGATCAGGATGGCGTTTTTGGCGGCCAAGCCGATGAGCATGACCAGCCCGATCTGGGCGTAGACGTTGTTGTCGAGCCCCCGCAGCATCTGCGCGCCCATGGCCCCGAACACCGCCAGCGGCACGGCCAGGATGACCGCGAACGGCACGGCCCAGGATTCGTACTGGGCGGCCAGGACCAGGAACACCATGACCAGGGCCAGGGCGAAGATGTAGATGGACTGGCTGCCGGAGCGGACCTCCTGGAAGGCGATGCCGGTCCAGTCGTAGCCGAAGCCCTGGGGCAGGTCGGTGCGGGCGAGGGTCGCCATGGCGGCCAGGGACTGGCCCGAGGAGAAGCTGGGCGGGGTCGCGCCGGAAATCTCCACGGTCCGAAACAGGTTGAAACGGCGGATGTATTCCGGCCCGCGAATGGATCTGGTCTGCCCCAGGGTGCTGAGCGGCACCATCTCCCCGTCGGCGCTGCGCACGTAAAAGCGCTCGATGTCGCGCGGACTGGTGCGAAAACGCGGCTCGGCCTGGAGCATGACCCGGTAGGTGCGGCCGAACTTGTTGAAGTCGTTGACGTAGAGGCCGCCGAGATAGGTCTGGAGCGCCTCGAACACGTCGCTTGGCGGAATGCCAAGGGTTTGCACCTTGTCGCGGTCGAGGTTGTAGAAAAGCTGGGGCACATCCACGCTGAAGTCGGAAAAGACGTTGGCCACGGCCGGTTGCCGCCGGGCGGCATCCATAAAGGTATAGGCCACCCTGGCCAGTTCCTCCACCTTGCCGCCGGTGCGGTCCTGCAACTCGAACTGAAAACCGCCGGTGGTGCCGAGCCCGGGGATGGGCGAAGGGTTCAGGCCCATGACCACCGCCTGCTGGATGCCGGTGAAAAAGTCCTTGGCCCGGCCCATGGTCGCGTCCAGGGAAAGCTGCGGCGTGGCGCGCTCGTCCCAGGGCTTCAGGATGACGAATAGGGCGCTGGCATAGGAGCTGTAGGTGGCGGTCAGCAGGTTGTAGCCGCCAAGGGACAGGACGTCGGCCACGGCCGGGTCGGCGGCGATATGCTCTTCCAGGCGCTTGACCACCGCTTCGTTGCGCTCCAGGGACGCGCCCTCGGGCAACTGGGCGTTGACGATGAAATAGCCCTGGTCCTCGTCGGGAACGAAGCCCGTGGGCACCGTGGTCAGCAGCCAGTAGGTGCCGCCGACCAGCGCCCCGAGGGTCACAAGCGTCACGAGAAACAGGCGGATGGCCGCGCGCACCCCGGTCGCATAGCCGTTGGTGGTGGCGGTAAAAACACGGTTGAAGCCGCGGAAAAAGGCTCCGAGCGGCCCCTTGGGCGTGCCGGCCGGGCGCAGGATCAGGGCGCAAAGCGCCGGCGAGAGCGTCAGGGCGCAAATGGCCGAGAGGGCCACGGACACGGCCAGGGTCAAGGCGAACTGCTGGTACAGCCGGCCCGTCACCCCGCCCATGAAGGCCACGGGCACGAAGACCGAGATCAGCACCAGGGAGATGGCGATAACCGGCCCGGCCACCTCGGCCATGGCCGCCCTGGTGGCTTCCCGGGCGGGCAGCCCTTCGTGATCGATCTTGTGCTGCACCGCCTCCACCACCACGATGGCGTCGTCCACGACAATGCCTATGGCCAGCACCAGCCCGAACAGCGTCAGCGTGTTGATGGAAAAGCCGAAGACCTGCATGAAGGCGAAGGTCCCGACCAGGGACACCGGCACGGTGAGCATGGGGATGAGCGTGGCCCGGCCGTTTTGCAGGAAGACGTAGACCACGAGTAGCACCAGGACCACGGCCTCGAACAGGGTCTTTATGACCTCGTGGATGGAGGCGGTAACGAACTTGGTGGTGTCGTAGGGGATGGTGTAGGCGACGCCCGGGGGAAAATAGGTCGCCTGCTCGGCCATGATGGCCCGGATCTGCTTGACCACTTCCAGGGCGTTGGCCCCGGGCAGCTGGAAAATCTGGATGGTGCAGGTGGGCTTGCCGTTTAAGCGGGTGAAGGCGGTGTAGCTCTGGCTGCCGAGTTCCACCCGGCCCACGTCGCGCACCCGCACGAGCTGCGCGCCCTTGCCCGAACGCACGATGATGTCGGCGAATTCCTCGGGATCGGTCAGCCGGCCCTTGACCTGGACCGTGAGCTGGAACTCCTGGCCCGGCGGGGCCGGGGGCATGCCGATCTGGCCGGCCGGGGCCTGGACGTTTTGCTGGCGGATGGCGTTCGCCACGTCCGAGGCGGTAAGCCCCAGGCGCGCCAGCTTGTCCGGATCGAGCCACACCCGCATGCCGTAGTCGCGCTCGCCGAAAACGGCCACATTGCCCACCCCGGGCACCCGGGCCAGGGCATCGGTGATGTTTATCTTGGCGTAGTTGTTGAGAAAAAGCGTGTCGCGGCTGCCGTCCGGGGAATTCAGGTTGATCACGAGCAGCATGTCCGGGGACTGCTTCTTGACCGAAATGCCGCGCCGGACGACTTCGGAGGGCAGGCGGGAGTTGGCCAGGGCCACGCGGTTTTGCACGTCGACCGTGGCCAGGTCGAGGTCGCGGCCGATATCGAAGGTGACGTTTAGGACCATGCGCCCGTCGTTGGAGCTGACGGAATTCATGTAGAGCATGTCCTGGGCGCCGTTGACCTCCTGCTCGATGGGGGTGGCCACGGATTCTTCCACCACCTGGGCGCTGGCGCCGTCGTAGGTGGCCGTCACCTGGACCGTGGGCGGCACGATCTGGGGGTACTGGGCGATGGGCAGGGTCAGGATGCAGATCGCCCCGACCAGGGTGATGACGATGGACAAAACGGCCGAAAACACAGGCCTTTCAATGAAGAAATTGACCATGACCGTTCGCCCCCCTCAGGCTTGCGTTCCCGTCGACTTCCGTTTGGCCGGGGAGAGGGGTACGCCCGCGCCCCCCTCTCCCCGGCCCAGGCCATACGCCCCATGCTTTTACAAGCAGCCACCGCCTCTTCCCTTCCATGCCCTACCAATCGCGCCCGGCACATTCCCCTTGAAAAGTTTTTGGGGAGGGTGGGGGTCCGGGGGAGGGAACCCTTTTTTTCAAAAAAGGGTTCCCTCCCCCGGTTCCTTATTCTTTTCCTCCCCCCTCCTTCGCCAACGGCGGCGCGACCTTGACGACGGCGCCGGGGCGCACCTTGGTTATGCCTTCGACCACCACCATATCGTCCGGGGTCAGGCCCGAGTCGATGACGAAGGAGCCGTTCTGGCTGCCGCCGAGGGTCACGGCCTTGGCCTCGATCTTGTTTTCCGGGCCGACCACGTAGACCGACTTGCTGCCCTGGACGTCGAAAATGGCCCGCTGGGGCACGAGCAAGGCGCCCTTTCTGTTTTCCAGAAGCACCCGGACCTTGCCGAACTGCCCGGGCTTCAGGATGCCGTCCGGGTTGGGGAACACGCCGCGCACGCCGAGCGTCCCGGTCTTGGCGTCCACGGCCCGCTCGGCCATATCCGCCTCGCCGGGCAGCGGATAGGTCGAATCGTCGGCCAGGATGAGGGTCAGCGGAAAGTCCTGGGCCTTGCCGCCGTTGCCGGCCTGCATGGCCTTGACCAGTTCCAGGTAGTCGCGCTCGCTGATGGAGAAATCGACATAGATGGGATCGGTGGAGGAAATCTCGGCCAGAAGCGTGTTGTCGCCCTTGCCGACCAGGTTGCCGACATTGACGAAGGCCTTGCCGATGCGCCCGGTGATGGGGGCGCTTATCCGGGTGTAGCCGAGGTCGCGCTCGGCCGTTTCCACGGCGCTTTTGGCGCTCGTCACGCCCGCTTCGAGTTCGTGCTGGCGGGTGAGCTTGGTGTCGTATTCATCGCGGCTGACCGCGCCCTGCTTGTAAAGCTTCTCGAAGCGCGTGAAATCGACCTGCGCCCTGGACAAAAGCGTCTGCTGGCGGGCCAGCTCGGCCCGGGCCTTTTGCAGGCTCTCCTGGTACTGGCGGGGCTCGATGACGAAAAGCAGGTCCCCCTTTTTCACCACGGAGCCTTCGGTGAAAAGCCGCTCCTTGAGATAGCCCTCCACCCGGGCCCGGATATCCACGTTCTCCTTGGCCGCCAGCCGTCCCACATATTCGGCGTAAACCGGCACGTCGGCCACGACCGGCTTTTGGGCCGCGACCATGACGGCCACGGGCGGCGACGCGGCGGCCTTCTCCTTGTCGGCATCCCCGTTGCCGCAGCCCCAAAGCAATAAAAGACCCAACACCGCCGGCAACAGACAGGCAAAACGCAGGAACGGGATGCGACGTCGGCTCGGGGGCATGCGCAACTCCTTGTTTCTACTCTGCGAGGATAAAGGGCCTATTGTCGGGATACGGCATTTTGCCATGCGCCGGCAACCCCCGGCCGCAGTTGTTTCCAATATCACCAAAAATGATCGCTGCGAGATGACCGGGAGACCATGCGCCTGTACGGCGGCCATCACGGCACAAAGCGCATCCGTGACGGTTTACTCTGTCGGGGAAAAAACATAGAAAATAAAACCAACCCATAACCCGGGAGACAACCCATGCGTCGCATCACCGGCATCGCCTGCATCGCGGCCCTAACCCTGTGCCTTTGCGCCTGCAACGGCCTCAACGCCATCGGTCCCAAGGACGCCTCCGGGAAACCGTCGGTGTACGCCAGGGTCGAAAAAGCCCCCAACCCGCTGCTTGTCGGCTGCTACGTCAGGAGCCGGCCCAGCGAGTACAACCGGCCCAACAAGTACGAATTCTGTCTGGTGAAGGAAGGCAGCGGCTACGCCATGCTGTACTACGTGATGGACGGCAAGAGCCTGGCGACGTTCAAGGATTGGACCGGGGCCGTCATCAACGGCGACTCGGTCACGGCGGAGTACGACGGCTCGCGTTATTTCGTCAAAGACGGCCTGGTGTGGCAGATGACCACCACCGGCGGGCCGCACCGCATGCTGCGTATGAACTGACGGACGCGGGGCGGCGCGAGACGGCGTGCGCGATCGGGACGAACTGTTGGCTGGGCCTGACCTTCAGGCGAGGGGGAAAACATGTCCGGACGGCTGTGGTTGTTTTTTGGCGGCGTGGCCTGTTCCCTGCTCCTGGCCGTTTTGGCCGGCTGGCTTTTGGACGCGCCCGGGGCGGCCCTGCTCGGCGGGGTGTTCCCGGCCGCCGTGGCCGTTGCCGGGGGGATCGCCGCCGCCCTGGGACGGCGCAAGACCCTGGAAGGCCTGGGCCGGGTCCTTGCCGACATCGAGGCCGGGCACACGCCCGCCGGCGACGACGCGCCCCCCGAACTGGCCGGGGTGGTCGCCGCCCTGGCCCAGTCCTCGCGCACCACGCGGGGCTTTTTAAACGGCATCACGAGCGGCCTGCCCATCCCCTTCCTGCTCGTCGATCCGGACGAGCGCACGCTTTACACCAACGAAGCGACCATGCGCATGCTGGAGATCGACGCGCCGCCGTCGAGCCAGACCGGACGCACCCTGGCCGAGGTCTTTTACAACGAAACAGGCCGCGAAACCGTGGTCGGCAAGGCCATGCGCCAGGACATGGTCTTCTCCAACAAGGAGGTGACCATCACCGGGCACAAGGGCGGCCGGCGCAACGTCTTCTACAACGTCTTTCCCCTCAAGGACGCGGCCGGAACGGTCATCGGCGGGCTGTGTCTCTACCTCGACGTCACCGAGCTGCGGACCAAGGAGGACACGCTTTGCCGGCAAAACGAGCGTACGACGGCGCGGGCGGCCAAGGCCGGAGAACTGGCCGGCGACCTGGCGGGGACGGCCAAGACCCTGGCCGCGCAGGTCGAACAGGCCAGCCGGGCGGCCCGGGACCAGCGCGAGCGCCTGGAGCGGGTGGGCGAGGCCGTGGAACAGCTCGGCCGCTCTTCCCGCGACATCGCCGAACAGGCCGGCCAGACCGACACCGTGGCCAACCAGACGCGCCAGCAGGCGGCCGGGGCGGCGAACGTCATGGCCAGGGTGCTTTCGGGCATGAAACAGCTGTCCCAAAAGGCCGGCGACCTCGGCGGGCACATGGCGACCCTCTCCGGCCAGGCCAAGGAGGTCGGCGGCATCCTGGACGTCATTTCCGACATCGCCGACCAGACCAACCTGCTGGCGCTCAATGCCGCCATCGAGGCGGCCCGGGCCGGCGAATCGGGCCGGGGCTTCGCCGTGGTGGCCGACGAGGTCAGGAAGCTGGCCGAAAAGACCATGGCCGCGACCAAGGAGGTCGGACGCAACGTCACGGCCATCCGCGACAGCGCCGAGACCAACAACCGGGTCACCGGCGAGGCCGTGGCCCTGGTCGCGGAGACCACCGGCATCGCCGGTGAGGCCGGGACGGCCCTGGGCGCCATCCTGGAGCTGGCGGATACGACCTCGGCCCATGTGCGGGCCATTGCCGGGGCGGCCGCATCGCAGACCGCCGCCGGCGACGAGGCCGGCCGCCATGGCGGGGAAATCGCCGGCGCGGCCGCCGACACCAGCCAGGCCATGGAGGCCTCGGCCCGGGCCGTAGCCGATCTGGCCCGGGTGGCGACCGACCTGGAAGCGCTTTTCACCGAAGTCGACGCCGCCGGATGACACTCGCTTTCTTTCAGGCTATGACGACCCCATGTTGGAGACAATTCTTGTTTTCGCCTTGCTCTTCCTGATTCTCAGCATATGCTTATGGTTTTTCATCCGCCAAAGCGTACGCAAGCGCCATGACATCATCGCCCCGGGGAAATTCGACTTCGACGCGTTCAAGGCCCGAGAGATCAACCGCCGGGGCATCCACGACAGGACCCGCTTCAGCAACAAGCACTAACCGCGAGGGATCGCCCCGCCACGGCCCGGTGCCCGGATCGGCCTTGACGCCATGCCCGTGCCGCGCCCCCAAGGAGTCCGCCATGTTTCGTTGCCGCGCCTTCGTCCTTTTCGCCCTGCTGCTTTTGGCCGCGCCGACCGCCGCCCGGGCCGAAACGCCGTCCAACCTGGCCGGCATCACCCTTGGCGACGCGGCCAAAAGCTACAGGGGCCGCCTCACCCTCGCCCGGGAGCGCCCGGTCCAAAACGCCCCCTGGATGCGCCGCATTCCGCTCAAGCCCGACAAGTACTTCTCCTCGGGCTACGTCCTGGTCGGCACCTGCGCCGCGCCGGGGCGGGTGGCCAGGATCAAGGCCCGCTACCGGGACGGCAGCCTGGATTTCTTCCGCCGCATCAGCGGCGAGCTGCTTTCACGCTACGGCGACCCGACCGAATACAAGGGCGAGCTCGACGGCCGGATCATGGGCAACAAGTGGGGCTATATCGATCCCTGGACCCGCCCGGTCAGCCTGATCGTACAGCATGTCGAGGGCGAGGACCCGGAAACCGGCGCCGGCAACACCATCAAGCTCACGAACTGGGGGCTGCTCGAAGCCGAACGCGCCTGCTGGCAGGAGCGCCATCCCGCGTCCGCCCGCAAAAAAGGCCCGACCGGCGCGGATCACGGCTACATACCCCGCTAAACGCATCCGGGCTTGCCAAACCACGGCCAAAGGTGTTTACCATGCCGCCAAACCACTGCGAGGTGCAGCATGAGTATGGTCGATCTGTTTCAAACGGCTGACTGGAAAAAGGAAAAGCACGTCCCGGTGATCGAATGCCCGGCCAAGGTCCCGGCGGACGGCTTTTTCGACGTGCGCGTCTCCCTGGGCAAGGAAATCGCCCACCCCAACACCACCGAACACCACATCCGCTGGATCAGGGTCTATTTCAAGCCCGAAGGCGGAAAATTCGCCTACGAGGTGGGCAGCTTCGAGTTCACCGCCCACGGCGAGGCGGTCGAGGGGCCCAACACCGGCCCCGTCCACACCTTCCACGGCGTGACCTTCTCCATGAAGACCACCGCCCCCGGCACCCTGACCGCCGCCGCCTTCTGCAACATCCATGGCCTGTGGGAAGCCTCCCAGGCCATCAGCCTGGCCTAGGGCCTATTGAAGACCGTCTGGGGGAAAACCTTTCTTGCAGAAAGGTTCTTCCCCCAGGCCCCCTTTCCAAAGACTCTTAATAGTAACAGCCGATTACCATTACCCGTACAACACCCATAACGGCATGATATCGAGGAAAGGGAGAGCGTGAGAGGAGAGAACCCGTTGAAAGGGTTTCCCCTCGCTCGACCTGACAGGAGTATCGCCATGGAATACGTACACATTCCGGATACGGATCTGACGGTTTCCCGGGTGGCGCTCGGCACCTGGGCCATCGGCGGCTGGATGTGGGGCGGCAGCGACGAGCGGGAGGGCATCGCCACCATCCACGCCGCCCTGGACGCCGGGGTCACCCTGATCGACACCGCCCCGGTCTACGGCTTCGGCCGGTCCGAGGAGATCGTGGGCAAGGCCCTCAAGGAATACGGCCGCCGCGATCGGGTGCATATCTCGACCAAGGTCGCCCTGGCCTGGAAGGACGGGCAGGTCAGCCGCGACGCCAGCCCCGCCCGCATCGAGGCCGAGGTCGAGGATTCGCTTCGCCGGCTTGGCGTCGAGACCATCGACATCTATTTCGTGCACTGGCCGGACGGCAAGGTGCCCTTCGAGGAAACGGCGGCCGCCTTGGAGCGGCTGCGGCTGTCGGGCAAGGTGCGCTGCCTCGGGGTCAGCAACTACGACCCGGCCCAGATGGAAGCCTTCCGCGGCCGGGCCAGGTTGTCGTTTTGCCAGCCGCCCTACAACCTGTTCGAGCGGGATATGGAAACCGCCATCCTGCCCTACTGCAAGCGGCACGACGTGGCGCTCATGACCTACGGGGCGCTTTGCCGGGGGCTTTTGTCCGGGACCATGGGGCCGGATCGGGAATTTACCGGCGACGACCTGCGCCGGTTCGACCCCAAATTCGCCATGCCCCGGTTCGGGCAATATCTCGGTGCGGCCGGGGCCCTGGCCGCCTGGGCCAAGGAGCGCCACGGCAAGGAACTGCTCCCCTTCGCCGTGCGCTGGGTCCTCGACCAGGGCGTCGAGGTGGCCCTGTGGGGCGGCCGCCGTCCGGCCCAGATGGCCCCCATCGGCGACATCTTCGACTTTGCGCTCACGGCCGCCGATTTCGAGGCCGTTAACCGTATCCTGGCCGAACACGTGACCGACCCCGTCGGCCCGCAGTTCATGGCCCCGCCGGAATAATCCCCGGTTCGCCGGCAGGCCGCCCCGGGCTTCGAGGCGGCCTGTCCCACCACCTTGAAGGATGAGAATTCTCCATGCAGTCCACCATCTTCGACGACAGCCTGAGGACCGGCTTTGACGCCATCGACGAGCAACACCGGATGTTTCTGGACATGCTTTCCGAACTGGGGGCGCAGATACAGGCGGGGCACCATCGGCAGGGCGTGCTGGACGCCTTCCAGGGCATGCGGGCCTATGCCGACGGCCATTTTACCGACGAGGAGGCCACCATGGCCGGCTACGACTACCCGGATCTCGCGGACCATCGCCGCCAGCACGACACCTTCCGCAGCATGACGCGGGACCTGGAACAGCGCACCAGCGAGGGGCCGGGACTCTTGTCCCTGGAAACGCTCGAATACCTGGGGGAGTGGTTCGTCGGCCACATCCGCAACGACGACCAGCGCTTCGCCGCCTTCGCCCGGGAACACGGGACGACGGGCTGACGCCGGGAAAGCGGTTTCCCGGCAAGGCGATTTACCGAAACGCGGCCATGCCGTACCATGCCGTGGTCCCGCCTCTCCGACACCGCCAAGGAGGACACGCATGGCCGCCGACCGGGTCGCCGAAGAAAAACGGTACGAGCATCTCAGTCCCTTCGAGCTCAAAAACAAGCTGGCCGACCTGGCCAAAACCAATCACGAAAAGATGATGATCAACGCCGGCCGGGGCAATCCCAACTGGATCGCCACTGCCCCGCGCGAAGCCTATTTCCTTTTCGGCGGCTTCGCCCTGGAGGAAGGCCGGCGCGTGATGACCCGGCCGGGCATGGCCGGCGTCCCCGAACGGCAGGGCTGCGGCCAAAGGCTTTTGGCTTTTTGCGCCGCCAACGCCGACCGGGACGGCGCACGGTTTCTGACCGACGCCTACCGCTTTGTCACCGGCCGGCTCGGCCTCGACGGCGACGCCTTTGCCTACGAGATGGCCGACGCCATCCTGGGCGACCACTATCCAAGTCCGGACCGGGTGCTGCCCCTGACCGAGAAAATCGTCCGGGCCTACCTCGACGCCGCGCTCTTCGACGGCCGTCCCCCGGCCGGAGGCATGGACTTCTTTCTTACCGAGGGGGGCACGGCCGCCATCAGCTACCTTTTCAACACGCTCAAGGAAAACGGCCTGCTGACGCCCGGCGACACCCTGGCCATCGCCACGCCCATCTTTTCGCCCTACCTCGAGATTCCGCCCCTGGCCGACTACGAGCTGACCAGCCTGCGCATCGCCATGGACGAAAGCCTCGGCTGGCAGTTCCCGGAAGGCGAGCTGGAAAAACTGGCCGATCCCGCGGTCAAGGCGTTTTTCCTGGTCAACCCGTCCAACCCGCCGTCGATCAGCCTTTCAAGAGAATCCCTGGAGCGCATCGCCGACCTCGTGGCCAGCCGGCGCAAGGACCTCGTCATCCTCACCGACGACGTCTATGGCACCTTTGTCGACGGCTTCACCTCCCTGGCCGCCCTGGCGCCCCGGAATACCATCCTGGTCTATTCCTACTCCAAGTATTTCGGCTGCACCGGCTGGCGGCTCGGGGTCATCGGCATCGCCCGGGACAACGCCCTCGACCCCATGATCGCCGCCCTGCCCGAAGCCAAGCGCAAGGCCCTGCGGCAACGCTACGCCTCCATCACCACCGACCCGGACGGCTTGAAGCTCATCGACCGGCTGGTGGCCGACAGCCGGGCCGTGGCCCTAAACCACACCGCCGGCCTGTCCACGCCCCAGCAGGCCATGATGGTCTTTTTCTCCCTGGCCGAACTCCTCGACGCCGCAGCCCATGACTATAAAAACGAGGCCCGGGGGCTCCTGGCCGAACGCTACGCCGCGCTCTACCGGGGCCTCGGCATCGCGCCGCCCCATGACGGTCCCGGCTGCGCCCGCTATTACGCCACCATCGATATCCACAAGCTGGCGGCGGCGCGCTACGGCCGCGACTTCGACGACTGGCTGCGCGACGCCCACGAGCCCATCGACTTCGTCTGGCGGCTGGCCAGGGAAAAGGACGTGGTGCTCATGGACGGCGGCGGCTTCGCCGGCCCCACCATGTCCGTGCGCGTGTCCCAGGCCAACCTGGACACGCCGCAATACAAGCGGATCGGCCGGGCCATCAGCGAGTTGCTCGAGGACTACAAACGCGAGTGGGAAGCTGAGAAAAGACAGAAGTGAGAAGAGGATGCGAGAGGGGAAACCCTTTGAAAAGGGTTCTCCCCTCTCGCGCTCTCCCCTTCCGAAACTTTTTACCGGAAATCCACGTTGGGAAGAGGCCGAAGAGCGTGACGCAAGGCACACGATTTTACAACCACCCGTGATGGATTGCTTTTTTCCCGCGCCCCTGGGACAAGACGCGCCAAGGGAGGAAGCGGCATGGATACAACGCAATCCGAGACCTACGCCCGTCTGCTCGAAGAGGCGGGCCGCTTTCACGGCGACGTCTGCCGGGGCATCCGGATCGGCACCCGCATGACCATGGCCGGCCTGCGGGAAATCGGCATCACCGACCCCAAGGGCGCGGACCGCAAGGATTTGATCGTGTTCGTGGAAATCGACCGCTGCGCCACGGACGCCATCATGGCCCTGACCGGCTGCCGGCCCGGCAAGCGCACCATGAAGGTGCTCGATTACGGCAAGATGGCGGCCACCTTCGTCAACCTGCGCACCGGGGCCGCCGTGCGCGTGGCCGCGCGCGAGGACGGCCCGGACAAGGACGCCGATCCGGCGCTTCTCGCCACGATCCCCGACGAGGCGCTTTTCCGCCTGACCCCGGTTGCCGTGCCCCTGCGCCCCGAGGACCTGCCCGGCCGGCCGGTGCGGGCCTGCCTGTGCGCGCGCTGCGGTGAATCGGTCCTCGACGGGCGCGAGATTGTCTCCGGCGGGGAGACGCTCTGCCGGCCCTGCTTCGAGGGGCGCTGTTATTATGCATCGCCGGCCTGAGCCCTGGCTTGTCCCGACCTGCCTGTCCGACGCCGTCCTGCCCGGCCAGACCGGGGAAAACGTGGTGGAGCTGCGCTTTTCCGACTGGAACGGCAAACCGGATGCCCCCCGGGACGCCTTCGCCCCGGGCGACGCCCGGCCTATGGCCGCGCCGCTCGTGCGCCTGTTCCTGGAACGCGCCGCCAAGGACGCCTGCCTCGTCTACTGAACGCGTCCGCGCTGTTACAATTGCGCCCTTATTATTGCGGTTCGGGTGATTATACGTTACGGCCGACGTGTCCGCTGCCACGGATGTTTGTCCATTTTTTCCCGGGAGGCATCATGAAACGTCCGTTGCTGTTCGCCGTCCTTATCGCCAACGCCGTCCTCCTTGTGGCAAGCGCCCTGGCCGGCGGTATCCTTTCCTATTGTCTCCTGGGGCTTGCCTTCGTCCTCGTCTCGGGCTTCCTGCTGTGGGCCCAGGGACGCCTGGAAACGATGTTTACCTGTATCACCCGCATGTTCGCCTCGGTCGCCTCCGCCACCTTCGACTGCATACTGGAAGACGACCCCCTGCTCCGCGCCGATGCCCTGCGCGAATCCATCCTGCCCCATGAAAAGGCCATCAAGGAACGCCTGAGCAAGGACGAAGCCATGCTCGGCAACATCATCACGCCCATGGCCATCGTCGGGGAAGATGGCAAGATCAAATGGGTCAACCAGCACATGGTGCGCCTGACGGAAAACGACGGCACGCCGGAAAGCCACGTCGGTAAGAGCTTCTCCCGCTTCTTCTACAACGAGGAGCGCGAGACCATAGCCGACAAGGCCATCCGCGAACGCTCCCGCCAGAGTTCCAAGACGGAATTCGACACCCACAAGGGCAACCGCAAATACATCAGCATCTTCTCCACCCCTATCCTGGACTTCGACGACAACCTCATCGGCGGCTTCGTGTCCGTGGCCGACTTCACGGGCGTGGTGCTCAAGGAACGCACCATCACCGAGCAAAACCACCGCATCGCCCAGGGCGTGTCCGAAGCCACGGCCGTGGCCGAGTCCCTGGCCGACGCGGCCGAGCAGATGACCAGCCATATTTCCCAGTCCACCGAAGGCATGGAGGAGCAGCGCTCCCGAACGGCCGAAGTGGCCACGGCCATCGAAGAGATGAACGCCACGATCCTCGAGGTGGCCAGAAACGCCGGGGACGCCGCCGCGACGGCCAGCAAGGCCAATGCCATGGCCACCACCGGCGCGGACCTCGTGGCCAAGGTCATAAGCGTCATGGAGTCGGTCAACGTCAAGGCGGCCGGGCTCAAATCCGAAATGCAGGATCTTGGCGGCCAGGCCCAGGGCATCGGCCAGATCATGCAGGTCATCTCCGATATCGCCGATCAGACCAACCTGCTGGCGCTCAATGCCGCCATCGAAGCGGCCCGGGCCGGCGAGGCCGGACGGGGATTCGCGGTGGTGGCCGACGAGGTGCGCAAGCTCGCCGAAAAGACCATGACCGCCACCAAAGAGGTGAGCAACTACATCCGGGCCATCCAGGAAAGCGCCCGGCGCAACATGTCCGCCACCGACGAGACCACCCAGGGCATCGAGGACGCCGACAACCTGGCCCACGAAGCCGGCGACGCCCTGCACCAGATCCTCAATTTCGTGGAAAAAACCTCGGATCAGGTGCGCGGCATCGCCACAGCCGCCGAACAGCAGTCCGCCACCTCCGAGGAAATCAACCGCTCCACCGACCACATCAACCGCATCGCCGAGGATACCGCCGGGTCCATGACCCAGACGTCCGACGCCGTGACGAGCCTGGCCCATCTGGCCTCGGACCTCAAGACGTCCATGACCCGTATGCGGTTGGAATAACGTTCTTTCCCGTTTCGGCCCGGCTGGCGCGACCGCCCGGGCCGCCGGGACGCGAAGGTTCGGGCCGGGGCGCGGGAAACCGCGTCCTTTTCTTGCGCGGCCCGGCCAAAACGTGCACAATGCCCGGAAATGGGCGGCTTGCGTCGGCGCTGCCTCGCCACAGGAACCACACTGCCAAGGAGTCCCCATGCCCAAGGCCACCAACTTCACGCTTTTCAGCGGCGGCGCCCAGGGCGCCGAGGCCGAGTTCGGCCGCCAGGCCGAAAGCCACGGCGTCCAGGAAGTCACCTACACGTTCGAAGGGCACCGCATCGAACGCACCCGCGGCATCCGCGTCCTGACCCAGGAGGAACTGGCCAAGAAGGACGTGAGCCTCACCTACGTGTCCAAACTTCTGGCGCGCAAATTTTCCAACGGCCCGCAGATCCGCATGGTCCTGCGCACCATCATGCATCAGGTCGACGCCGGCCTGGAGATTTTCGTGGTGGGGAGCATCCAGGAGGACGGCACGGTCAAGGGCGGCACAGGCTGGGGCGCGGAATTCGCCAAGATCTGCAACAAGCCGCTTTTCGTCTTCTGCCAGCAAAAGGCCGGCTGGTTCACCTGGAAGAGCGACACCTGGGCCCCGGTGGCCGCGCCGACCATCACCCAGACCCATTTCACCGGCACCGGCACCCGGTTTCTCGAAGAATCCGGCAAGGCGGCCATCGCCGACCTGTTCACCCGCTCGTTCGGCTAGGCGTTCGCGAAAGAGCGTCGGCTCAGCCGTTTTCGTCGCCCGGAAGGGATACCCTCCCCTTCCGGGCGTTCCTGCCTGACCAGTTGAAAAGCAAACTTCTTCCTCCAAGAAGTCCTCGAACAGACGGGCCGGGATCTGCCCTGTCACCGTCGCGTCCGCATCGGCTGGCGCGCCGTCGTCTTGCGCCGCGCCAGCGCGAAACGGGACGCTCCGGCCGACCTCCCGGGTCCAACCCCCGCATCCCGGGTTCCATGGCCTGATCCCCCGGGCGGAGCATCCGCCTGCGCTTGCACATCTCCGCGCGTCGCCTGACGATCAGGCTCACTTCATGCGCCCGATGGGGCGGCCTGCGCCCTCGAGTAGGGTCGCTGGACTTTGCCGTCCGGGTGCCCCGGCGGGCGCGACAAGCATCTTCTACGATCGCCTTTTATATAAAACGTCTACGATTCCAGCGAAAATCAAGAAATACGACGGGGAAAATAATATATTGCATATAATAATACTTATATATAGAATAGGAATTATTCGTTCGTCTCGCCCGGTATTCCCCCTACCTGGCGCCTCATGCAAACCGCAACCCACGCAGCAAGGAGAGACATTATGGAAATCATCACGAAAAATGTCGTCGTCGCCGGCGGGTCAGGCGAGGGCAACTATGTCGTGCCCGTTGGCAAAAGCCAGGAGTTCCTTATCGATTTTGGAAGCCGGCCTGTAAAAGCGTGCTGGTTCAACCCGATTGGACACCCCCAGGACTTCGGGCATTTCGAAGGCCTTAACGTGAGGCCCGGAACAGGCGACAGCAAGCACGTCGTGATCTTGACCATCCATCCTGTAAAAGACGCACAGATGCGGATCTTCATTTATGCTCTAGTCGACTAGAAGAGCGCGCATTGCGAAAATGGGGGGAAGGTCAGGCCCGCATTGATCGTATTCGATCATGGTGCGGGCCTGGCGATCATCCCAGGCATGGCTCCACGGCCTCCACCGCGGCGTCGAACTCCCGCAGGAACTGTGCTCAGCGTCCGTCAAAGGCGTCGAGCCTGGCGAAAAAGCGCTCGGCATCCGTTGCGTCGTTGTAGCAGTGCGGCGACAGGCGAATGCGTCCGTCGCGCAACGACACGGCCACGTTCGCGGCCATAAGCGCCTTGTACAGGCCCGGGGCGTCGGGATGGCCAAAGGCGATGATGCCCGAGCGCTCCTCCGGCGTCAGGGGCGAGACCACGGGCAGCCCCCGCGCGGCGAGCCCGGCGGCCAGGATGTCGACGATGGCGAAAATGCGGCGGGCGACCTCTTCCCGGCCGATCTCCTCGAACAGGGCAAGCGATGCGCCATACGCGGCGATGCCGGCGATGTCCTGGGTCCCGGCCTCGAAACGGCCGGCCCCGTCCTTCAAGCGAAAGGTCATGCCGAGTTCCTCGGCGTCGCGCATGGAGCGCCAGCCGGCCATGACCGTACCGAGGGCGGCATCGGCCTGCGGCGCCACGTAGAAGATGCCGAGCCCCATGGGCCCGAGTTGCCATTTGTGGCAGCCGGCGGCCAGGAAATCCACGCCCAGCCCGGTCACGTCCGTGGGCAGCGCCCCCAGGCTCTGGATGGCGTCCAGGCAATACAGCGCCCCGGCCTCCCGGCAAAGCGCCCCAAGCGGCTCCGCCGGAAGACGCACGCCCGTGGTCCAGTCCACCGTCGCAGCCGCCACCAGCCGGCAGCCGGGAATGAGCCTTCGCGCCGCGTCCATGTCCAGGCGGCCGTCGTGCTTGGGCAGCTCCACCACGGTCACGCCGCGACCGGCCAGATTATCGAAGGGAAAACGAACGGTGGGGAAATCCGGCCAGGTCACGGCCACCTTGTCCCCCGGCCGCCAGTCGATGCCGGCGGCCACGAGCGACAGGCCGTGGGAGGTGTTGCCGGTAAAGGCCACCCGGTCGGGCGTGGTCCCAAGGAGCCGCGCCGCCCCGTCCCTGGCCGCGGCCACGGCCGCCTGCCAGCGAAAATAATCGGCCGAGCCCCGCCGCCATCTGTCCTCGTACACGGCCTGTCCGGCGGCGCAGGCGCGCCCGGGCAGAGGCGAAACGGCCGCATGGTTGAAATAGACCGCTTCGGCCACAACCGGAAACTCCTCGCGCAATCGGGCCTGATCCATGAAGTCTCCTTATATGAAAGAAGAATGCGAGAGGGGAAACCCTTTAAAAAGGGTTCTCCCCTCTCGCGCTCTCCCCTTCCTAAATTTCTTAACTGTCAGGGTATTACGCCGACAAAGCACCCCTTTGAAAATCTTTGGAAAGGGGGTCTGGGGGAAGAACCTTTCTGCAAGAAAGGTTTTCCCCCAGTTCCATCTCTAAAACCGCTCGAAATCGTCGTCCTTGTCGTCGAGGTTGATGCCGACCCCGCCGGTCGACGTCTTGGCCGTGGCCGCATGGGGCGGCGTCTTGCCGGCCGGCCGGCCGCCGGAAGCGGGCAGGGCCTTGACCGTCCGGACCTGCCGGCGACCCGTGCCGTCCACCCGGAAGAAGGCCATGGTGCTTTGGAGCTGTTCGGCCTGGCTCGAAAGCTCTTCGGAGGTGGAGGCCATCTCCTCGGAAGCCGAGGCGTTTTGCTGCACCACCTGGTCGAGCTGCTGGATGGCCTTGTTGATCTGGTCGGCCCCGGAGTTCTGCTCCTGGCTCGCGGCGGCGATCTCCTGCACCAGGTCGGCCGTGCGCTGGATGTCGGGCACCATCTTGGTCAGCATGGACCCGGCCCGTTCGGCCACCTGGACGCTGGAGGAGGACAGCTCGGAGATTTCGGCCGCGGCCGAGCCGCTGCGCTCGGCGAGTTTGCGCACCTCGGCCGCCACGACGGCGAAGCCCTTGCCGTGTTCGCCGGCCCGGGCGGCCTCGATGGCGGCATTGAGCGCCAGCAGGTTGGTCTGGCGGGCGATCTCCTCGATGATGGAGATCTTTTCGGCGATATTCTTCATGGCCTCCATGGCCGACACCACGGCTTCGCCGCCCTTACGGGCGTCCTGGGCCGCCTTGACCGCGATGGACTGGGTCTGCTGGGCGTTCTCGGCGTTCTGCTTGATGTTGGAACTCATCTGCTCCATGGACGACGAGATTTCCTCGACGCTGGCCGCCTGTTCCGTGGCGCCCTGGGACATGCTCTGGGCCGAGGCGGAAAGCTCCTCCGACCCGGAGGCCACGTTTTCCGAGGCCGACTGCACCTCGGCCACCACTTCGCGCAATTTGCTCACCATCTCGTTGAGCGAGGCGGCCAGGATGCCGATCTCGTCCTTCTGATCGATGTCGAGCAGGCGGGTGAAGTCCCCATCCGCCATGGCCTTGGCGAAGTCCACGCCCTTGACCACCGGGCCGGTGATGGCCTTGGTCAGGAAAATGGCGATGAGAATGCCGAGCACGAGGGCCACGGCCAATCCGCCGAGCATGATCGTGGACGCAGTGGACAGGCTGGCGACGGCCTCGTTGGCGATACCCTGGGTGGCGTCCAGGGCCGCCTTGGCCATGGCCTCGGCCGCTTCCTGCACGCCGTTGCCGGCTTCCAGGCGCTTGGCGGCCAGCTCCTGCAACACCTTGTAGTTGTCCAGGAAGTCGCTCAGGGCCTGCCGGTACTTGCCGGCGGCGTCCTTGATAGAGGTCAGTTGCCGCAGGTTGGCGTCGGCGCGGGTCTTGCCCCGCAGCGTTTCCACGGCCTGCTCCAGGGGCGTAAATTCCTTGATGGCCTCTTCGATGGCGCGCGGATCGCGGTAGAGCTGGCCCCGGTAGTTGTTGACCCGGATGGCCGTGACCTGGGTGAGGATGCCGTCGATGCCGGCCACCTTGTCGGCGCGGTCGCGCAAGGCTTCGGCGGTCATACCCCTGGCGATTTCGTCGCGCAACGCCTTGGTCTGGCTTTCCTGGTACTCCCCGGTGTTTTTCACAAACGCGGCGGCGGCCACATCCAGGGTGCGCCGCACCGAGGTCAGGGCGTCCAGGCGCGACGACGTATCCGCAATGAGTTTTTCGTATTCCGTCACCCTGACCTGGGCCTTGCCCACATCCTCGCGCAGTTTGGTCAGGTCCGGATATTTTTCCGAGTGGGCCTTGGCCTCGCCCAGGGCCCGCTTCAGTTCGGCGAAATTACGCAGCCCGGCTTCAAGATCCTTTTTATTTTCACTATACCCATAGGCGCGGATATCCATCATCACCAGCGAAGCGGCCCGCTCGATCGTGTTGGCGATGGCGACTTCCGGAACGAATTCCTTGGCCAGCCGGGTGGACTGGATTTCGACGCCGTGCATGTTGACCACAGCCATGCCGCCGAGCACGCAGGCAATGAGGATCAACAGTCCGAAGCCGATGCTGATTTTGACGCCGAGTTTCATGTTTTTCACGTTCGTTCCCCCGTTGCTTGCGTTTCCCAAATCCCCACCCTATTACAAACCGCGCCACCCGCAATGGACGCGGGCACTCGAAGCTGCGCATCTTCATTACTTGTCTTATTTCGCTACGTGTTGCAATGCCAATAGTACTTTTCCAGACGGCCCCCCCGTCTCGCCATCTCCCGTAATGCTGGCAACAGGCAGGGCAAAGGACATGCGTTTTTCCAATGGGATAGGGTTGGCTCTGCGTCTGGCCGGGCGGGAACTGCGGGCCGGTTTCCGAGGCTTCGGCGTTTTTCTGGCCTGCCTGGCCCTGGGCGTCGCCGCCGTGGCCGGGGTCAAAAGCCTGGCGGCCTCCTACGAGGCCGGCCTCACCGAGGATGCGGCGGCGCTTCTGGGCGGCGACCTGGAGGCGGCCCTGTCCCAGCGGCCGGCGAGCGCCGAGGAACAGGCCGCCCTGGCCCGCCTCGGCCGCGTCTCCCACCTCGTGTCCATGCAGGTCATGGCCCGACGCCAGGCGACAGCCGGCCCGGCCCCCCGGACGCTGGCCACCCTGCGGGCCGTGGACGCGGCCTATCCGCTCTACGGCAGCGTGGCGTTGCGCCCCGCCATGCCCCTGGCCCGGGCCTTGGCCGTTCGGGACGGCCGGCCCGGCGCAATCGTCGCGCCGGAACTGCTGTCACGCCTCGGGATCGGCGTCGGCGATACGATCCTCGTCGCCGACGCGGCCTATGTCGTGCGGGCCGTGCTTGACCGCACGCCCGATGCCGCCGGCAGCCTGACCGCCCTGGGACCGCCCCTGCTCGTGGCCGCGTCCAGCCTGCACGCCGCCGGCCTGGACGGCCCGGGGAGCCTCACCCGCCACTTCTACCGTCTGCGGCTTCCGGCCGGGGGATCGGCCAAAAGCGCCATGGCCGCCCTGCGCCGGGAGTTTCCCACGGCCGACTGGCGGTTGCGCGACGCCGCCGCGGCCCAGCCGGGGCTCACGCGCTTCATGGACCGGCTGGCCGCCATCACCGCCCTTGTCGGCCTTGCCGCGCTGCTTTTGGGCGGCATCGGCATCTCCCAGGCCGTCTCCGGCTACCTCGACGGCCGCACGGCCTCCATCGCGGCCATGAAATGCCTGGGCGCGCCCCGCCGGCTGATCGTGACCACCTATCTCCTGGTGATCGCGGGGCAGGCCGCCTGCGGCATCGCCGTGGGCCTGCTCGTCGGGGCCATGGTTCCGGTCGCGCTCGGTCCGCTTCTCGGCACGCTTGTGCCGGTGCGTTTCCCGCCAGGCCCCTATCCCGGGGCGCTGGGGCTGGCCGGAGCCTGCGGGGCGCTGACCGCCCTGGCCTTTTCCCTGCCCCAGCTGGCCGCCGCCGGGCACGTGCCGCCCCTGCTTCTTTTTCGCGGCTACGACGCCCCGGATCGCCCGCATCTCGGACTGGCCGCCCGGCTGCCGGGCCTTGTCTGCCTGGCCGGGCTGTTCGCCCTGGCCGTGGCCTCCACCCCGGACCGGCGCCTGGGGCTGGGCTTCGTTGCGGCGGCCGTCGCGGCAACGGCCCTGTTTTGGCTTTTCGCCAGACTGGCGGTCTTTCTGGCCGGGCGCATCCCCCGCCGGCCCGGAATCCGGGGACTGGCCCTTCGCGCCGTCTCCCGCCCGGACAACCAGGTGGGGCGGGTGCTGGCGGCGCTCGGGCTCGGGCTTTCCACCCTGTGCGCCATGATCCTGGTGGAGGCCAATTTCCGCGCCGCCTTCACCGAGGACATTCCCCGCACGGCCCCGGCCTTTTTCTTCGTGGACATCCAGCCGGGCCAGTTGCCGGCGTTCCTGCAAACGGCCCGGTCCGTGCCGGGCGTCACCCGTATCGAGACCTCGCCCATGGCCCGGGGGCGCATCGCCAGACTTCACGGCACGCCCGTGGCGGAGGCGCGCGTGGAGCCGGACGCCCGTTGGGCCGTCCAAGGCGACCGGGGACTGACCTACGCCACGACCATGCCCGAAGGCACGCATATCGTGGCCGGGCACTGGTGGCCCAAGGACTATGCCGGGCCGCCGCTGGTGTCGGTGGATGCGAAAATCGCCGCCGGCCTGGGGCTTTCCCTGGGCGACACGGTGACGGTCAACGCGCTCGGCCGCGAGATCACGGCCACGGTGGCCAGCCTGCGGCGCATCAACTGGCTGTCGCTCGGCATCAACTACGTCTTCGTCTTCTCGCCCGGAGCGCTCGACGGCATTCCCATGACCTGGCTGGCCACGGCCTCCGTGGACAAAAAAAGCCCCGGCGATCCGGCCGAAGCGCTTTTTGACGCCGTGACCAAACGGTTTTCCAACGTGACCGCCATCGGCACCGGCGATGCCCTAAGCGCCGTGCTGCGCGTGGCGGACAAGGTCGCGGCCGCCGTGAGCGTCGCGGCCGGAACCACCCTGGCCGTGGGCATGCTGGTGCTGCTGCAGACCATGGCCGTGGGCATGCGGCGCAAATCCTACGAAGCGGCCATCTACAAAGCCTGCGGCGCGAAGCGGCGGGACATACTGGCGGTTTTTCTGGGGGAAAACGCCCTGCTCGGAGTGCTGGCCGGGTGCATGGCCCTGGTCATCGGCGGCGGGCTGGCCTGGGCCTTTGTGGCCTTTTTCATGGACCTGCCGTTTCGCTTTTTCGCCGGGCCGGCGATGCTCACGGTGGGGGCGGCGGCGGGATTGACGCTGACGCTCGGCATGGCCGGGCTTTGGCGCACCCTGTCGGGCAAGGCCTGGCCCTACCTGCGCAACGAATGATCAGTCGTCCGCGCCGTCCGGCCGCTCGGGCAGGCCGCGCCGACGTTCCTGTTCCAGCCGGTCATAGACGGCCAGTTGGCGGGGGGAAAGCATGGGGCGGATACGCGCATCGCTTTGACGCATGATATATTCGAGTTCGGGCCGATTGCGGCCGAACACCTGGGCCATCTCTCGATGGGCCTGCTCCCGGGCGGCGATAAAGGTCGCCCGTTGGGACGGGTTCAAGTCGAGCAGCCGCATTTCCTCGGCCTCGATACGCGCGCGCAAGGTATCCATCGGCTCGTTGTCCCGCGCCCGGCCCTCGTGCACGGCCTTGTAGGTGGCGCCCAGCCAGCCAAGCCCCACGCCCAGCAGACAAGCCGCGATCAGAGCCAGCCCCTGGGCCGTTTTTGTCCGCTCAGTCATGTTCCTTCTCCAGATAGGCCTTGAGCTTGCGCCGGGCGCGAAAGGCCCGGACCTTGACGTTGACCTGGGTCATGCCGGTCATGCCCGCCACCTCTTCCACGCTCTTGCCCTCGAGTCCCAAAAGCACCATCAGCAACCTGTCCTTGGGCCCGAGCACGGTCATGGCCGCCTCGAGCCGACGCCGGGCATCGCGGGCCTCGACCCTGGCCTGGTCGCGCTCGTCGGGCAGCGATTCCTCGAGCCCGGCCACCGTGTCCACGTCGGATTTGCGCCGGCGCAGCCAGTCGATGCAGGTGTTGGCCGCGATGCGGTGCAGCCAGCCGCGAAAGACCGCCCCGTTGCGCAACGTCCCCAGCTTCAGGTAGGCCTTGACGAAGATCTCCTGGGCCAGATCCTCCATGCCGTCGGGATCGTCGCAAAAACGCGAGACGAGATGCAAGACGCCGGGCTGATGCCGGGACACCAGGGCCGCAAACGCCCGCTGATCGCCCCGAGCGGCGGCGGCGGCCAGGGAGCCGTCGTCGATGCCGTCGAGTTTCGTCAAAAATTGTCCCATGCCCACCAGCCGTCGGCACGGCCGGGACCGGGCCGAGGTCACGCCCGCCACCCCGTCCATGCCGCAAGTCCCTCCTCGATGGCGCGGGCATAAACCCACACTGCCGTCTTGGGCGCGGCAAAGAGGCCTTCGGTTACACCCCGGCTCGACAGAAAGGCCCCGGAACGCTATTTCCCGGGCGCGGCGGACCGTTTTTTCCCGCCAGTATCCTTCACGGAGGCCGCCATGCCCCTTGCCGACGACCGCAACATCTACCTCATCGGGCCCCGAGCCTCGGGCAAAACCACCCTGGGCAAACGCCTGGCCGAACGCCTCGGCCGGCCGTTTACCGACCTCGACGCGGCATTTTGCGAAAAATATGGGGAAACCATCGCCGACATGGTCGGCCGCGACGGCTGGGACGCCTTCCGCAAGGCCGAAGCCGCCATCCTGGCCGAAACCGCCGAACAGCCGGGCCTGGTGGTGGCCACGGGCGGCGGCGTTATCCTCCTGCCCGAAAACCGCGACCTGCTGGGCAAGGGACTGGTTTTCTACCTCCAGGCCGACCCGGAACGCCTGGCCGAACGCCTCATGGCCGACCTCAACGAGGAACAACGGCCCAAATTGACGCAGCTCGGGCTGCGCGAGGAAATCACCGCCACCCTGGCCGAGCGCGAACCGCTCTACCTGGCCTGCGCCCACGCCAGCCTGCCCGAACGCCCCATCGACGAACTCCTCGAATTCGCCCTGCGCGCCCTGGCGGCCTGGGAGAGAGAATAGGGGATAGGGGAGAGAGGGAAAGGAAAGAGACTTCCCGGGGGGAACCTTTTCTGAAGAAAAGGTTCCCCCCGGACCCCCCTCCAAAAGACTTTTAATAGTTACAGATCATTACCGTCACAGCGTCTGTAACCGTCGAAAGTTTTTGGGAAGGGAGAGCGCGAGAGGGGAACCCTTTTTTCAAAAAGGGTTCCCCTCTCGCACACTCTTCCCTCTTCCCCCAAACTTACCTAGCGCAGAAAATGGCGGGGTCGTCGATGAAGGGCGTCACCGTGTACTGGCCTGTGGATTCGATCACCGAGCGCCAGTAGTCCGAGGCGATATTGAGCTTCTTGCGCCGCAGCGTCACGAGGTCGAGGGGCAGGTGGACGTAGCGGCCGTAGAGCTTGGACACCACCATTCCCGTTTTGCCGGCCATGGCCGCGTGCACCGCATTTTGTCCCAGAAAGCCGCAGTAGACCCGGTCGTTGGCATTGGCCGGAACCGACCGGACGATGTAGCTCGGGTCGATGAACTTGAGCGTCATGGGGATGTCGCGGTCGCGGAAATACGACTCGATCCTGCCGGAAAGAAATTCGGCGATGTCGCCGAGCACCGGGTTGCCCGAAGCGTCGCGCAGCCCCGTGTCCGGGAGCAGGTCCTGTCCGGCGCCCTCGGCCACGACGATCACGGCGTGACCGCGCCGGGCCAGGCGACTTTCCAGGGACGGCAAGAGCCCATGCTCCCCCTCCAGGGTGAAGGGGTATTCCGGCACCAGCACGTAGTTGACTTCCTTGAGCGCAAGCGTCGCCTGGGCGGCGATAAACCCCGATTCCCGGCCCATGAGCTTGACCAGGCCCACGCCGTTTAAGGCTCCGATGGCCTCGGTATGGGCGCAACGGATGGCCTTGGCGGCCTTTTCCACGGCCGTGTCGAAGCCGAAGGACTGGGTGACGAGGTTGATGTCGTTGTCGATGGTCTTGGGCACGCCGATGAGGCTGATTTTCGAGCCGCGTCGGGCGATTTCCTCCTGAATGCGCCGGGCCGCCTTCATGGAGCCGTCGCCGCCGATGACGAAGAGCATGGCGACATTGAGGCGCTCCAGGGCGTCGGCGATATCCTCCGGGCGCTGGGGGCCGCGGCTGGAGCCGAGCATGGTGCCGCCGAACTGGTGGATGTCGGCCACGTTGGCCGAGGTCAGTTCCAAGGGCTCGTGGCCGTAGGATTCGATGAACCCTTGCAGGCCGAAGCGGATGCCGAGCACGCCGGCCACGTGGTAGTTGTGGTGGGCCTCCATGACGATGGCCCGGATGACGTCGTTGAGGCCCGGGCACAGCCCGCCGCAGGTGACGATGGCCGCCTTGACCTTGGAGGAATCGTAGTAGATGCGGCTGCGCGGCCCGGCCAGTTCGAAGTCGGCGAAGCACGGCCCTTCGCCCGAACCGAATTCGCTGGCGTCGAGTTCCATCCGGGCGCGGCTGTCGTCGGCGAAGCGGCAATAGGGCAGCGGCGAGGGAATCTTGGCCGGGCCGAGAACCGGGATGGACGTGTCGATGGGGGCGATCGGACAGCTTACTTCCATGCGGCAGGCTCCTTTGCTGTCCTGGCGATAGCAGGTTGCGCCAAGCCCGGCAACACGATCCGGCGTCGAACGGATTGCGCCTCACCGACGAAAGGCTTCAGTCCCAGCACACCCGCGCTTCCGACGCGTCGCCCCGCCCGGAGATCACCACCTTGCCGCCCCGGGAAAAGCTCGCCCGCTGCCCGGGCGTCAGCACCGTATCCCGGCCGACGCCCGCCGCCGTCACCCAGACCGCGCCGCGCCGGCACTCCACCCGGCAAAACCGCGTGCCGGAAAGGCTCAGATATTTGCCCTGGCCCAGGCGCACGGTCAGCCGCCGCCCCGGCGTGAAAAAACGCTCGCCGGCCTCGGCCGCCACCCGCGCGAGCCGGTTGTCCCGCAAGCGGGAAAGCCAGGTGTCCAAAAGCCCGGGACGGGCCGCCGCAAGCTGTTTGTCTTCCTTGATCCGATCCGCAAACATGGCGTCCTCCTCATCTTTGCGCCGTCGGCCCCACCGGCGGCGCACTTCCTTTAGAGCAGAACGTCTGTTACCATGACAGACACAGTTCAAAGAAAAAATGGGCATAACAGATTGGGCAGGAGGAAACGCCATGGCCCTGACCGAGACCGACGAGGGCGTCTTCCGCTACGTCAGCGTGGAGCGCCATATCCTGGAGCGCATCGAGGCCGGGGAGCTGCTGCCTGGCGAGCGCATCCCGTCGCTGCGCGCCCTGGGAACCCGGCTTGGCGTCAGCGTGTCCACGGTCAACCAGGCCTACATGGCCCTCGAGCGGCGCGGGGTGGTGGAGGCACGGCCCAAATCGGGATTTTTCGTGCGTTCGCGGCCCGACCGACCGCCCGCGCCCCGGCCGTCGCGCCTGCCGGCCAAGCCGCCCACGGCCGTCAACCGGGGAGCGCTGATCCGGGAGGTCCTCGACGGCATGGGCCGGCACGACATGGTGCCCCTCAATGTGGCCCAGACCGACGAATCGCTTTTGCCCACGCGCCAGCTTTCCCGGCTTCTGGCCAAGGTGGCGACGGCCGGCGGCGAGTCGGTGGTGGCCTACGAGGGCGTGTTCGGCAATCTGGGACTGCGCCGCCAGATCGCCTGGCGTCTGGTCGAGGCCGGCATCGAGGCCCGGCCCGAGGACGTCATGGTCACCTCCGGGGCCATGGAGGCGCTGTACATCGCCCTGCGCTCGGTCACGCGGCCGGGCGACAACGTGGCCATCGCCGCCCCTTCCTACTACTGCTTTCTGCAGTTGCTGGAGAATTTCGGCCTGCGGGCCGTGGAACTGCCCTCCCACCCCGACGGCGGCGTGCGCCCGGATGATCTGGCCGCGGCCCTGGACCGCTTCGACATCAAGGTCGTGATCCTCACGCCCAATTTCAACAACCCCGACGGAGCGCGCATCCCCGATCCGGCCAAGGCGGCAATGGCGGCCATGGCTGCCGCCCGGGGCGTGCCGGTCATCGAGGACGACGTCTACGGCGACCTGTATTTCGACGGCGGCCGGCCGCGCTGCCTGGCCTCCTACGACACCGACGGCTACGTGCTCCACTGCTCCTCGTTTTCCAAGACCCTGGCCCCGGGCTTCCGGGTCGGCTACCTGCTCCCCGGACGCTATGCGGCCAAGGCCTTCGAGATAAAGGCCACCACCAACGTCTGCTGCGCCACGCCCACCCAGGCCGCCGTGGCCGAATATCTTTCCCAGGGCTCCTTCGAGCGCCACCTGCGCAAGATCCGGGCCGTGCTCGAACGCCAGGCCCGCATGATGGAGGAACGCATCCTGCGCCGCTTTCCGCCGGGAACGCGGGTCACCCACCCCGGCGGCGGCACGGTGCTGTGGGTCCAGCTGCCCGAGTCCGTGGACTCCATCAGGCTCTTCTACGAGGCCAAGGCCAAGGGCATCGGCGTGGCCCCGGGCAACATCTTTTCCAGTTGCGACCAGTTCAGCCGTTTTTTGCGCCTAAGCTACGGCAATGTCTGGACGCCGGTCGTGGACGAGGCCCTGACCACCCTCGGACGCCTTGCCGCGGTCCAGGCCGAAGCGGCGGACTTGCCTAAGGATGTCGATTGCCATAAGCACAACACGTAATCATCATCCACGCACCATACGCGTCCCCAATGCCATGTGCGCGCACATGGATTTTCGCGGCGCGCGCGGCAGGCTTCGCCCAACCCGCAGGCGCACCGCAGCCGAGTCCCAGGGAGATTCCCCATGGAAAAGCCCACCCATACGGAAACCGATCAGGCGCTGATTATCGGCCTTTCCGGCGAAATCGTCATGGACCTGGTGGCGGACCTCAAGGCCGAACTGACGCTTCTCATCGACGCCACGCAAAAGCCCGAGGTCGTGTGCGACATGCGCCGGGTGGACTTCATGGACAGTTCCGGGGTGGGGCTGCTTATCGGCATCCGCCGCCTGTGCGAGGACAAGGGCAAGGCCTTTCGCGTGGCCGACCCCAGCCCGGCCATCCGCAAGCTTTTTTCCATGCTGCGCCTGACGGAATTTTTCGCCATCGCCCCGGAAGACGCTTCCTGACCCCCCTGCCGCCATGCGCATCGCCATCGTCGACGACTCGGAGACCTTCACCGTCTACCTGCAAAGCCTGCTGCGCGGCGCGGGCCACGACGACCTCGTTTTTTACGACACGGCCGAGAAGCTGCTGGCGGCGCTGGCAGGCGACGGTCGCCCGCTGCCCGACCTGATCCTCATGGACTGCATCATGCCCGGCCTCGGCGGGCTGTGCTGCACGCGGCGCATCAAGGCGGACGCCCGGCTGGCCGACATCCCGGTCATCATGATCACGGTCAGCGACGAAGAGGCCAACCTGGCCGAGGCCTTCGCCGCCGGGGCCATGGATTACATCCGCAAGCCGCTGCGCCGCTCGGAACTTCTGGCCCGGGTGGACTCGGCGCTGCGGCTCAAGCAGGCCGACGACGCGCGCAAGGACCACGAGCGCAGGCTTCGGGACGAAAAAGACCGCATGGCCGCCATCCTGGAGTATTCCCACGACGGCATCGCCGTGGCCGGCCAGGACGGCCGCTTCGGCTTCGTCTCCCCCGGCATGGAACGCATTTTCGGACTGCCGGCCGATTCCTACACCACCGTGGACCGCTGGCTGGACATCGCCTTTCCGGACCCGGGCGTCCGCGCCGACCTGGCCGAGCTCATGACCGCCCGCCCGGCCCCGGGCCACGTCTGGCGCCGGCTCGCCCCCCATGTCGCCAAGGACGGCCAGAGCCGGGTCTGCCTGATCCATCTTTCCACCATGCCGACCGGCGACCTGATCCTGAACATCCAGGACGTCACCCTGTTCGAAAAGCAGAAGGAAGACCTGCAAAAGAAGCACTCGCGCCATCAAAAGGACCTGGAGGCGGCGGCCGAGATCCAGCAGAGCCTGCTTCCCCGGCGCTTCACCATGTCGCCCGCCATCCGCTTCGCCTGGGAATTTTTGCCCTGCGAATCCATCGGCGGCGACATCTTCAACGTCTTTCCCCTGGGCCCGGACCATGTCGGGCTCTATATGCTCGACGTGTCGGGGCACGGCGTGGCCTCGTCGCTGGTGGCGCTTTCGGTCTACAATTTCATGCACTACCAGCGGGCCACCCTGGTCGACCGTTCGGCTGGGCGCATCACCGTGGTGCCGCCGGAAGTGGTGCTGACGCGGCTCGACGCGGAGTTCCCCTTCGAGAACTTCTCGAAATTTTTCACCATGTTCTACATGACCCTGGACCTCGGCACGGGCAGGGTCCGCTACAGCAACGCCGGCCATCCGCCGCCGTACCGCCTCACCCCCGACGGGGACATCGCGACGCTTCCCGAGCGCGGCACCATCATCGGACTTTCGGGCTTCCTGCCCTTTCCGGCCGGGGAATTTTCCATGGCCCCGGGTGAACGGCTGATCGTCACCAGCGACGGCCTGGCCGACACCGTGGGCCCGGACGGCGCGTTTTTCGGCGAGGACCGCATCCGGTCCGTGCTGACGCGGGAGGCGAAAAAGCCCCTCGAGGCGACCCTTGCCGCCGTGCGCCGGGCGGCCCGGGATTTCTGCGGCGACACCCCGCCCCGCGACGACCTGAGCCTGCTTGGCCTGGAATTCGTCCGGCCAAGGGCCTAGTGTCGCGTTCTCGAAATTCGTGCATACGAATTTTGGGAATAATATATTTTGATAATTATTTTTTCTCTAAAAAATATTGTCATATTTTTTAGAGAACGCCACACGAGCCCTCGCCCCTGCTGCGGTATCCGCCCTGTCCCGCCTTGCCTCGCCCGGGCCGGCGGCCTATTATGTTTGGCCCTAAAATTCACTCTCCGGTGCCGCCTATGCCCTTTACCGTCTACCATGCCGCCCCGGGCCTCCTGCCCGAACTTATTGCCGAACTCGGCGACGCCGTCACCGCCGTGCGCGACCCGCTGGTCACGGCCGACGGCCCGCCCAGGCAGGCCGCCTTCGCCGCCAACGTCTGGACCGAGCCGGTCTTTATCCCCGTGGAGTCCATCGGCGACGCGGCCAAAAAGCTCAAGGCCATCCAGCGCAACTGGGCGCTCGTGCCGACAGGCCATTTCCGCCGGGCGGCGCTCGTGGCCGAAAAGCTGCCCAAAGTGGCGGCACGGCCCCTCGTTTTCGGCGCGCCGCTGCCCACCGCCCCCCTCGGCGCGTTCACCCTCTGGGAAGACAACCTGCTGCTGGCCTCGCCCGCGACCAGCGAGCCCGTGCCGGGCGGCGAGTACCGCTTCGCCGAAGACAAGGACGGACCGCCGAGCCGGGCCTACCTCAAGCTGTGGGAATTTTTCACGCGCACCGGCGTGCGTCCCGCGCCGGGGGAACTGTGCCTGGACATGGGCGGCAGCCCCGGGGGCTGGGCCTTCGTCCTGGCGAGCCTCGGAGCGCGGGTCTTCTGCATCGACAAAGCGCCGCTGGCCCCAAACGTGGCCCACGACCCGCTCGTGTCCTGGTGCCAGGGCAGCGCCTTCGGCCTCGATCCCCGCCACGCCGGGGAAGTGGACTGGCTCTTTTCCGACGTGATCTGCTACCCCGACCGGCTCCACGAATGGCTGTCGCGCTGGCTCGAATTCGGCCAGTGCCGCCGCTTCGTGCTGACGGTCAAACTGCAAGGCGAAACCGACTTCACGCTACTGGACAAATTCCGCGCCATCCCCGGCTCGCGCCTGCTCCACCTCTCCCACAACAAGCACGAACTGACGTTCGCACTGTTGGGGCAGGAGAAGGAGAAGAAGGAGGAGGATGCCTCCGGCGGCCAGGGGGAAACTTTTTGAAAAAAGTTTCCCCCTGGACCCCTTTCCAAAACTTTTGACGGGGTGGGGGACTGGGAAGGCGTAGGGTTGGCGGGATACCGGAGTTGTGGCCGCAATCGGCCCGGCGACACGCGGCGCTCTGCGCCGCGACGCCGGACGCGATTGCGGCCACAAACGCGCCAGCGGCGAAGCGCCGCATAGAAGACCCCAACCCCGTTAAGAGTTTTTGGGGAGGGAGGGGGTCTGGGGGAGGGGACCCCTTTTTGCAAAAAGGGGCCCCCTCCCCCAGCACCGTAACCTGTCCAGATACAAATAAATAACCGGCGTGGTGTAGAGCGTCATGGCCTGGCTGACGAGCAGTCCGCCGGCGATAGCGATGCCGAGCGGCCGGCGCAGTTCCGCTCCCGAACCCGTGCCGAGCGCCAGGGGCAGCGCGCCCAGGAAGGCGGCCATGGTGGTCATCATGATCGGCCGAAAGCGTTTGAGGCAGGCTTCGTAGATGGCGTCGCGCGGCGAAAGGTCGCGCTCGCGCTCGGCGGAAAGGGCGAAATCCACCAGCATGATGCCGTTTTTCTTGACGATGCCGATCAAGAGAATGATGCCGATGACGGCGATGATGGTCAGGTCCATGTGGAAGGCCCACAGCGCGGCCACGGCCCCGAGCCCGGCCGAGGGCAGGGTCGAGAGGATGGTCAGCGGGTGGACGGTGCTCTCGTAGAGGATGCCGAGCACGATGTAGACCGCGATCAGGGCGGCCAGGAGCAGCAACGGCTGGGTGGACAGCGAGCTTTTGAAGGCCTCGGCCGTGCCGGCGAAGCTGCCGCGCACCGAGGACGGCAGGTGCAGCGTCCGGGTCGCCGCCTCGATGGCCGTCGACGCCTGGGACAGGGCCACGCCCGGAGCCAGGTTGAACGAGATGGTAGCGGCCGGAAACTGCCCCTGGTGATTGACCGAAAGCGCCGCCTCGCTCGGGCGGAACCTGGCCACCGACGCCAGCGGCACCTGGACGCCGTCCTTGCCGGCCACGTAGATCTTGCGCAGCCCCTCGGGGGCCTGCAAGTCGCGCGGCGTGACCTCGAGCACCACATGGTACTGGTTCTGGTCGGTGTAGGACACGCCGACCAGGCTCTGGCCGAAGGCGCTGTAGAGCGCCGCGTCCACGGCCGCGGTCGTCACGCCCAGGCGCGAGGCCGTGTCCCGGTCGACGTCGACAAAGGTCATCAGCCCGTTGTCCTGCTGGTCGGCGCTGACGTCGGTGAGCCCGGGCAACTTCTTCATGGCCGCCTCGACCTTGGGCACGGCCGCCACCAGATCGGGAAAACTGTCCGAGAGCAGCGTGTACTGGTAGAGCGCCTTGCCCGGCCGGCCGCCCATGCGCAGCTCCTGGGCCGGCATGAGGAACGCCGGCGCGCCGGGAACGGCGGCCAGGGCCCTGCGCAACCGCCCCATGGTCACGGCCAGGGGCGGACGCTTGTTTTTGGGCTTGAGGGAAATGAACATCTGGGCCGAGTTGGTGCCGCCGCCGCCGGGCCCGCCGCCGCCGCCGGTGAACCCCGTCACCGAGGCAACGTCCGGGTTGGCCCCGATGACCTTGATCACGGCCCGCAGCTTTTTCTCCATGGCCTGGAACGACGTGTCCGGCGCGGCCTGAATAAAGCCCATGACCCGGCCGGTGTCCTGTTCCGGAAAAAAGCCCTTGGGAATGGCCACGTAAAGCCAGATCGCGCCGGCCAGCGCCCCCACCGTGGCCGTGAGCATGAGCCTCGGGTGCGACAGGGCGAAGGACAGGCTGCGCTCGTAGCCGCGATGAAGCCAGGCAAAGGCGCGGGCCGCCAGTCCCGGCCGGCCGGAGGCCTTTTTCACGGTCGGGCGCAGCAGCACGGCGCACAGGGTCGGGGTGGAGGTGAGCGAGAGCACCAGCGATATGAGGATGGCGATGGAGAGCACCATGGCGAATTCGCGGAAAAGCCGGCCCACCATGCCGCCCATGAGCAGGATCGGGATAAAGACCGCCACCAGGGACACGCTCATGGACACCACGGTGAAGGCCACTTCCTTCGAGCCCAGAAGTGAGGCCGCGCGCGGGGCCATGCCCTGCTCCATGTGCCGGGCCACGTTTTCCACCACCACGATGGCGTCGTCGACCACGAAGCCGGTGGCGATGGTGAGCGCCATAAGCGACAGATTGTCCAGGGAATAACCCAGCAGGTACATGACCGCGAAGGTGCCGACGAGGGAGGCCACCGTGGCCACGGCCGGAATGAGCGTGGCCCGGGCGCTGCCGAGAAACACGAACACCACCAGGATGACCAGCAGGCAGGAGATGACGAGCGTTTGCTCCACCTCGGCCAGGGAGGCCCGGATCGGCGGGCTGCGGTCCATCTCCACGGAGACGCCCACATCGCCGGGCAGGGAGGCCTTGAGCTGGGGGAGCAGCGCTTTGACGTTGTCCACCGTCTCGATGATGTTGGCCCCGGGCTGGCGAAAGACGATGATCATGACCGACGGCTTGCCGTTGACGAAACCGGCCGTGCGCACGTCCTCCACCGACGAGGTGACCGTGGCCACGTCGGTCAGGTGCACGGCCGCGCCGTTTTTATAGGACAGGATCAGGGGCTGGTACTGCCAGGCCTTGTGAAGCTGGTCGTTGGTCTCCACCTCGTAGGAGCGATCCCCGGCCTCGATGCGGCCCTTGGGCTGGTTGACCGTGGTCGTGGTCAGCATCTTTTTGACGTCGGCGAGGCTCAGCCCCTTGGCGGCCAGGGCGGCGGGATCGACGTTGACCCGCACGGCCGGCAGCGCGCCGCCGCCCACGAACACCTGTCCCACGCCCTCGACCTGGGAGAGCTTTTGCTGGAGCACGGTGGAGGCCACGTCGTACATCCTGGCCCGCGACACCGAGTCCGAAGTGAGCGCCAGGACCATGATCGGCGCGTCGGCCGGGTTCATCTTCCGGTAGGTAGGGTTCTGCTTCAGGGTGGAGGGCAGATAGCCCATGGCGGCGTTTATCGCCGACTGGACGTCGCGGGCCGCGCCGTTGATGTCGCGGTCGAGGTCGAACTGCAAATTGATGCGCGTCGAGCCCCGACTGCTTTGGGAGGTCATCTCGGTTACGCCGGCGATGCGGGCGAACTGGCGCTCCAGCGGCGCGGCGACCGAGGTGGCCATGGTCTGGGGCTCGGCTCCGGGCAACTGGGCCTGGACCGAAATGGTGGGAAAATCCACCTGGGGCAGGGCCGCCGCCGGCAACAGCTTGAAGGCGATGGAACCGGCCAGGATCAGGGCCATGGTCAACAGCGTGGTGCCGACGGGGCGGCGGATGCACAACTCGGGCAGGGTCATGACGTATGCACCGCCTCGTCCCGGGGAGAATCATCGCGGCGACGCCGGGCCAGGCGCTCGAAGAACAGGTAGATCACGGGCGTGGTGTAAAGGGTCAGCACCTGGCTCACGATCAGCCCGCCGACGATGACGATGCCCATGGGCCGGCGCAGCTCGGACCCGACGCCCGTACCGAGGGCCAGGGGCAAGGCGCCGAGGAGCGCGGCAAAGGTGGTCATCATGATCGGCCGAAAGCGCAACAGGCAGGCGTCGTAGATGGCGTCGCGCGGGGCCTTGCCCTCCTCGCGCTCGGCGGAAAGGGCGAAATCCACCATCATGATGCCGTTTTTCTTCACGATGCCGATCAGAAGGATGATGCCAATAACGGCCATGATCCCGAGATCCTGGTGGAAGAGGATGAGGGCCCACAAACCGCCGATGCCGGCCGAAGGCAGCGTGGACAGGATCGTCACCGGATGGATGAAGCTCTCGTACATGACGCCGAGCACGATGTAGACCGTGATCAGGGCGGCGAGGATCAGGAGCGGCTCGTTTTTGAGCGAATCCATGAACGCCCGGGCCGCGCCCTGGAACGAACCCACAATGCTGGCCGGCACGTTGAGTTCCGCCTTGACCGCGTTCAACGCTTCCACCGCGTCCCCCAGCGAATACCCCGGGGCCACGTCGAAGCTTATGGTCGCGGCCGGAAACTGGCCTTGCCGGTTGATGGCCAGGGGCCCCGTGCCCTCGGTCACCTTGGCCACGGCCAAAAGCGGCACCTGGGCGTCGTTCGCACCGGGGAGGCGGATGCGCGAGAGCGCGTCCGCTCCTTGGGCCATGTCGGTCGCGAGCCCGATCACCACCTTGTATTGGCTGAGCTCCGTGAACATGGTCGATATCTGGCGCTGGCCGAAGGCGTCGTAGAGGGTGTTGTCCACGTCCGAGGGCGTGATGCCGTAGCGGGCGGCGGCCACCCGGTCGATGTCGATATTGTAGCGCAGCCCGCCCTCGGCCAGGTTGCTGCCGACGTTGCGCACGGCCGGCATCTTGGACAGCGCCGCCACGAAACGCGGCGTCCAGGTCGTAAGCTCGGCAGAACTCGGCGTATCCAGGGTGTACTGGTACTGGGCCTGGGTGGTGCGCACGTCCACGGTCAAATCCTGCACCGGCAAGAGGGTCACGGTGATGCCGGCAACGGACCTTGCCTGTTCCTCGAGACGCCTGGCCACGGCCGCGGCGGTCGCGGCGCGATCGGCCTTGGGCTTAAGCACGATGGACAACCGGCCGGTGTTGAGGCTGGCATTGATCCCGTCCACCCCGACGTAGGAAGCGACCGACACCACGGCCGGGTCCTTGGAGAACAGGTTGGCCATTTCCTGCTGGCGCTCGCCCATGGCCTTAAACGAGATCGTGGGCGGGGCCACGGTCACGCCCGAGATGATGCCCGTATCCTGGACCGGGAAGAAGCCCTTGGGCACGTAGATGTAGAGCACGACGGTCAGGACCACCGTGGCCAGGGCCACGAGCAGGGTCAGGGTCTGGTGGCGCAGCACCACGGTCAGCGTGCGGCCGTAGCCGGCGATGGCCCGATCGAAAAAGACCTGGGTGGCCCGGAAAAAGCGGCCGCCGCCGGCTCCGGTGTGGCCGAGCATGCGGCCGCACATCATGGGGGTGAGCGTCAGCGACACCACGGCCGAAAAAAGGATCGTCACGCCGAGGGTCACGGCGAATTCGCGGAAAAGCCGCCCCACCACGTCGCCCATGAAGAGAAGCGGAATGAGCACGGCGACCAGGGAAACGGTCAGCGACAGGATGGTGAAGCCGATCTGCCCGGCCCCGTCCAGGGCCGCCTGCATGGGCGAGGCGCCGGCCTCCACGTGGCGGGCCACGTTTTCGATCATGACGATGGCGTCGTCCACCACGAAACCGGTGGAGATGGTCAGCGCCATGAGCGTCAGGTTGTTTAGGCCATAGCCGAGCAGGTACATGACGCCGAAGGTGCCGACAAGCGACAGCGGCACGGCCACGGCCGGAATGAGCGTGGCCCGGGCGTCGCGCAAAAAGACGAAGATGACGCCGACGACCAGGACCACGGCCAGAAGCAGTTCGAGCTGCACGTCCTCGATGGAGGCGCGGATGGTCACGGTGCGGTCGGCCATGGTGGCGAGGTCGACGGCGGCCGGCAGCGAGGCGCGAAGGCTCGGTAGGATGGCCTTGACCCGGTCCACCACGGCGATGACGTTGGCCCCGGGCTGGCGCTGGATGTTGAGCACGATGGCCGGCTTGCCGTTGACCCAGGCGGCCTGCCGCACGTCCTCGGCCCCGTCGGTCACCGTGGCCACGTCGGACAGGCGCACCGGCCGGCCGTTTTTGTACGACACGATCAGCGGCCGGTATTCCTTGCTGGTCAAAAGCTGGTCGTTGGCCCCGAGGATGGAGGACTGGTGGGGACCGTCGAAGCCGCCCTTGGCCTGGTTGACGTTGGCCGCGGCCACGGCCGTGCGGACCGCCTCCAGGGTGATGCCGTAGGCGGCCAGGGCCGTCGGGTTGGCGGCGATGCGCACGGCCGGGCGCTGGCCGCCGGCCACGCTCACGAGCCCCACGCCCGAAAGCTGGGAAATTTTCTGGGCCAGCCGTGTGTCGGCAAGGTCCTGGACCTCGGTTAGGGGCAGGGAATCGGAGGTCAGGGCCAACGACAGGATGGGCGTGTCGGCCGGGTTGACCTTGCTGTAGACCGGGGGCGTCGGCAGGTCGTCCGGCAGCAGGCTGGAGGCGGTGTTGATCGCCGCCTGCACCTCCTGCTCGGCCACGTCCAGGGACAGGGACAGGGCAAATTGCAGGGTGATGATCGAGGCCCCGCTGGAGCTGACCGAGGTCATCTGGGTGAGCCCCGACATCTGGCCGAACTTGCCTTCCAGGGGCGCGGTCACGGCCGAGGCCATGACGTCGGGGCTGGCCCCGGGATAGAGCGTGCGGACCTGGATGGTGGGGTAATCCACCTGGGGCAGGGCCGAGACCGGAAGCTGGAAATAGGCGACGGCGCCGGCCAGGATCACCGCCACCATGATGAGCGTGGTGGCGACGGGCCGTACGATGAACGGGCGCGACAGGTTCATGATTTGTCGGCCGCCGCGCTGCCCGGGTTTTTGATGACCACTTTCGCGCCGTCGCGCAGCCTGTCCGCGCCCTCGACCACCACCGTCTCGTCCGGGGTGATTCCGGAGGCCACCACGAGGTCCGTGCCCACGGTCATGCCCGTGGTCACGGCGCGGTCGCTGACGGTATCGTCCTTGCCGACCACGAACACGTGCGCCCCCTTGGGGCCGCGCAGTACGGCCGAAGCCGGCAGCAGGACCACGCCCTTTTTCTTTTCCAGGAGCAGCTCGGCGTTGACGAACTGGTTGGGGAAAAGCGTCTCGTCGGTATTGGGGAATATGGCCCGCAGCTTGACCGTGCCCGTGGCGGTGTCGATCTGGTTGTCCGTGGTCTCCAGACTGCCCTCGGCCAGTTTTTCGGTCATGGTGCGGTCATAGGCGGCAACCGACAGCTTTTCCCCGGTGCGCATGCGCTTGCGCACGGCCGGAAGCTGGTCCTCGGGCAAGGTGAACAGCACGCTTATGGGCGACATCTGGGTGATGACGCAAAGCCCGGAGGAGTCGGCGGCCCGGATCATGTTGCCTGGATCGATCTGGCGCAGGCCCACCCGGCCGGAAATGGGGGCCGTGATGCGACTGTACTCGATCTGGAGATTGGCGTTGTCGATCTGGGCCTTGTCCGAGCGCACCGCGCCCTCGTACTGGCGCACGAGCGACGCCTGGGTGTCCTTGGTCTGACCGGCCAGCATGTCCTTTTGGACCAGATTGGTGTAGCGCGCCAGATCGGCCCGGGCGTTTTGCAGCAGGGCCGTGTCCTTGGCCAGCTGGCCTTCGTACTGGTCGCGCTGGGCCTCGAAGGCGCGCGGGTCGATCTGGGCCAGCAATTCGCCGGCCTTGACGTGCTGGCCTTCCTTGAACAGCACCTTGGTCAGCTCGCCGTCCACCCGGCTTTTGACCGTGACGGTTTTCAGCGGCGTGACCGTGCCGATGCCGGAGAGGGTCACGGGCGCGTCGCCGAGCCTGGCCGCGACCGTGGTCACGGCCACCGCCATGGACATCCCGGGCGGCGGTCCCGGAGGCCGGGCCTCGCCCGAACACTCGTCCAAACGCCACAGCGCCCCTGCGGCCAGCACCAGAACCGCCAGAAGAACCAGAAATCTGATGGGCCCACGCGCGGCCCGACCGTCGGTACGTATCGGCATGACGGACATCCTTGTCGTTTAGGCAATCGCCCGTAAAATACCCGAAAAAATGCGGTTGCCTGACCCACGTCGTAATCGGAAGGCGAAAGGTTACATGAGCGCATCGCGGGAAGCCAGCGGCAAGCGGCCTGCTTTCCAAATCGTCAGGAAGATCGGCCGATAGCGACGTGCACGATACGGCTTACACCCGATTTTCGCAGGCCGTCGCTCCGCCCGGCCAGATAACGCTCCGTCAATTCCACGCCGCCAAGGTCCTCGATAACCACGAACCCCATTCGGGCAAGCCGGTCAGCCAGGGCCGCCGGTTCGAAACAGGATTTCCACGGCTCTCCCGTGGCTGCCGTCCGGGCCATGATCGCGTCGCGGCCCCGGCGTTCGGCTGCGGACAATCCTTCCGGGTCGGCCGCGTAGTCGAAGACGACCTCGGAGTCCGCCGCCATCTCGGAAAGCACGGCCAGCGTTTCGAGCACCGTCGCTTCCGGCAGATACATGGTGACGCCCGGCCAGGAAAAAAAAGTCGGTTCATCCCGGCGAACCCCGGCCGCATCCAGGGCCTCGGCCAAGGTCAGGCGCTCGAAATCCAGGGGCACGAACACGAGATTTTCCGGCGCGGCGATGCCCGCTTCGGCCAACCGTTGGCGTTTTTGCGCCTGGGTCGCGGGATGGTCAACTTCGAAAATACGGCTTTCCCGGTCCGCCGTGCGAAAGGCGAAGGTGTCGAACCCGGCACCGAGAATCACGGATTGGCGCACTCCCCGGCCCCTGGCCGCCGTCCAGGCGTCCTCGACGTAGCGGGCGCGCACCACCACCGAGGCCCGAAGTCCGACCAATTCCCCGGACGCGAACCGTGCCGGCGCGTTGCGGATGACCGCCTCGCGCCCCGGCCCCACCATGGCCAGGGCAAGAGGATCGACAAAGACCGGCGGGCCGTCGAGCAGCTGATGCGCCGCCCGCAGCGTGGCCACGCCAAGGGCCGTACCCGTCGGCGCGCACGGTCAGTCCCGATTTCCTGGCAAGCTCGCCGATGCGAAGCGACATGGGCAGGGCACCTCCGTTTGGGCCGAACATAAACCCTGACGTTACGTCAGGCTCAAGGGGAAAATGCGCGGCCCGGACAATCCGACGTTTTTGCAGCCCCGGCCGGCAAAAATGTCAGGCCAGTGACGGATATCCAGGGGCGGCGCATGTGGGATCAAGGAAAGGGACAAGGCGCGGCGGCAGGTTGCGCCCGGGAGGACGCGATGACGTGGCGGCGATGGTTGCAAAAGGCCGGACGGCCTCCTGCAACCCGCCGGATGAGGGACCCCGGCCTAGAGGGCTCCGCTGAAGCGTGCGAAGCTCATGCATTCGAACCGGTTGGAAAACGGGCACGGCTCCTTGGCAAACCACTTGCGCTTCGGGCACCAGTAGGACTTCTTGAAAGGTTCGTTGCACCCGGAGGGGGTGATTGCCTTGCGGGAGTGCGAGCCGATGTGCATCCTGCCATCCGTGTGGGCGAAGTTGATGACGGCCATGACGTCACCTCCGTTTCTTTTCACACTGCATAAGGCGGGCCAAATGCGTTGAATAGCGCCCCTAACTTGTTCATATCACAACGATTATACCCAATATGCCACCCCGGGCGACGGCCCTGGCGCGTCGGCCGGATTTGATCTATTGAGCCACACAACCCATTCGCCATGCCGGATACCACCGGCCGGCAAAGGAGGACGCCTTGGGACTTTTGGCTGCCAGCGGCGGATTCACCCGCTACAGGATCGTCGGCGAGGTGAAGGACGACATCCTGCGGGAAGCCCCCGACCGCCTCAAAAAATACGCTTTCGTGGACATTGACGGCACCGCCGACGAACGTTCCTTCGGCTGGGTCGCCTTCGAGGATTACCTCGACACCGAGTGGCGCACCGCGCCGCCGGAAAAAGGCCACTACCTGGCCTTCTCCCTGCGCCTGGACACGCGCCGCATCTCCCCGGCCGTGCTCAAAAAACACCTGCGCCTGGCCCTCGACCAGGAAAAGGAACACAACCAGGCCGCAGGCAAAAACTTCGTCTCCAAGGACCGCAAGAAGGAAATCGCCGAGCGGATCAAGCTCCACCTCATGGCCCGGTCCCTGCCCATCCCGGCCGTGTTCGAGGCCGTGTGGAACACCATGGATCACGTCATCTGGCTGTGCTCCACCAACGGCAAGGTCCAAACGCTCTTCGAGGACCTCTTCACCCTGACCTTCGAACTGCACCTGGAACCGCAAACGCCGGCCTACCTCGCCGAACGCATCCTCGGCGTCGAACGCGGCCTGGCCATCGAACACGTCGAACCCAGCGCGTTCGGAGGCAATGGATAGAGAGGAAGAGAGAGAAGATGCCTCCGGCGGCCAGGGGGAAACTTTTTGAAAAAAGTTTCCCCCTGGACCCCCTTCAAAAACTTTCGATAGGGGGCATCGGGGACGACCCGATACGGTATTGGGGAGAAGTCCTTATCTTTCGGATTGATAGGGCAAAAATTGTTGTTTGTGCGCCAGGCTGACCATACCGGACACCCCGGGAGAAGCATTGCTCCCGGCAAGGGGCGCGTGGCCAGGGCCGGCTGGGGGCAGGTCGGACGCGAAGGCGTATTCTTCAAATATGCGCCGCGCGCGGCCGCCCTGCCCCCAGCCGGCCAGCCTACCGCACACCAGACCTGAACCATAGCGACGCCGGGAGGGCATGCGTATGGATATAAACATGGCGGAAGCCAAAAATCCGGTGCTCGGCCAGGATTTCCTGACCTGGCTCTGGTTCAAAAGCGAAAAAAGCGGCTGGCTTTTCAAACTGCCCGACGGCTCCGAGGTCAACGTCTACCTGGAGCAGAAAATATCGGTGCGCGGCGGCACCGGCGAGGAAGCCGAAACCGCCACCGTTTCCGGTCCCCACGCCCAGTTCGCCGAAGCGCGCCTCGGCGTCAAAAGCGGCAAACGCGTGGACCGGGCGCTGATCCGCTTCGAACAGGACGGCGAAACCTGGACCGTTGTGGCCAAGGCCGACGACTTCACGTTCAACGCCCTGCGCCCCCCCAAAACGGAAACCCGCTCCGAAGAAGGCGACGACCCCGACGCCAAGGTGCTGGAAAAGATGTACCTGATCGAAAAATGCGCCGGCTTCTTCGACGCGCTCTATATTCAGTTCTTAAATGTCCGCTTAAGCCAGGGCTGGACCGGCGAACTCTCCGACTTCGCCGAATGGCTGCGCGAAGGCGTATAGCCGTAGCGGGGAGAAGCGTGCCTCCGGCGGCCAGGAGAGGCGCTGCCTCTCCTGGACCTCACCGCCGGGGGGCGGGCGCGCCCCCCGGTCCCCCCGATTCGCTCTGGCCGGCGGGAGGCGTGGCTGGCTTGCGAAGGGTCTGAGCCCTGGAAGATGGTGGCTGGATTTCGTCCGACGATGCCGCCGCTTCGCGGCAGGCGCGTCGGGCAAAATCCAGCCACCACCAGCCGTCGCCCCTTCGGGGCGAAAGGTATCGCACCGCGAATTTTAACGAATCGCCCCCATGAGAAGTTTTTGGGGGAGGGAGGGGTGTGGGGAGGGAGGCCCCTTTTTTTCAAAAAGGGGCCTCCCTCCCCACAATCCGCAACCATCATCATCACCACCATGCTCGAACATCTCTCCATCGTCCTTTTTCGGCCCAAGTTCTCCGAAAATGTCGGCGCGGCGGCCAGGGCCTGCGCCAACATGGGCGTTTCGCGTTTGCTTTTGGTCGACCCGCCGGCCTTTGACCTGGACCGGGCGCGCCCCATGGCCACGAGCAAGGGTGGGCTGTTGCTGGAGAAGCTGGAATTTTACCCGACCCTGGACGCGGCCGTGGCCGGGGCGGAGCTGGTTTTCGGCACCACGGCGCGGCTTGGCGGCTGGCGCACCGGGGTCATAAGCCCCGAGCAGGCGGCGGTTTCGGCCTGCCCCACGCTGGCGGCCGGCGGCAACGTGGCCGTGGTGTTCGGTCCCGAGGACGCGGGGCTTTCCAACCAGGAAACCCAACTGTGCGGCCGGCTGGTCAACATCCCCACCTCGGACGAGGCCACCTCGCTCAATCTGGCCCAGGCCGTGCTCGTCATGTGCTACGAGATGTTCAAGGCGACAACGGGCCACGTTGGTGAACCGGCCGGTCCGACGCCGGCGCGCACGGTCACCCATGCCGAGCGGGAAGCGCTTTTCGCGGCGCTTCGTCGGACGCTTTTGTCCATCGACTTCATCAAGCCCGACAATCCGGAGTACTGGATGCTGCCGGTGCGGCGCTTCATCGACCGCGTGGGCCTCAAGCGCCAGGAATACAGCCTGCTGATGGGCGTGTGCCGCCAGATCAAGTGGGCGCTCGGCTCGGGCGGCAAAAGGGATCAAGCGGACTAGAGGCTCTTTCCCCCGACGCGGCCGGGGAAAAACGTGCCTAAAAACAGCGCTTCCTCGTTTGCCCTCCCCGGGCGAAACGCCGGCCATGGACAGGGCAGGGGCAACCTCGTATCAACCGAGCCATGATGCCCCGCCGCGACGTCATCTTCCTGCTCGTCTTGCTGCTGGCCCTGATCGCCGGTCCTGTGGCGCTTCACGCCGACGACAGCAACGAATGGAGCATGGTCATGGATACCCTGCGCAAGCAGGATAAGATGGTCCATGACCGCCTCGACGCCTTCAAGGCGCGTCATGCCAAGGAAGTGCTCGACCGGGACAGGCAGGTGGATGCGCTGGTCCATGAACGGGCCAAGCTGGCCTTGTGGCAGGCCACGGCTTCGGACCCATGGGAAATCCGCGACCTGCTGGCCGGATTTGCCCGGCTCCGTTTCGCGGTGGAACGCCTGAGCCAGCGGCCGGAGCAGACCTGGACCAGTCTGGAGCAGAACGTGGCCATGCTCGACACCTACCGGGACAGGCTGCTGGAAATCACCCGGCAGCAAATCCCCGAGCAGTATCGGCAAGCGCTCCTGCCCTCGCGCAATTCCATCGCCGCCCTCACCGCCGAACTCTCGGCCCTGCGCGATTCCATAGGGGCGGAAACCGGCCCCCTGCGCGAGCTGGCCGCCCAGATCAAGGCCGCCGAGGAATCCCTCCAGGCCGCCCTGACGCCCGCCTGGAAAGCCTATTACACGGAAGTGTTCCCCACGCCCCTGTCCCCCTTCTTCCTGACCTATCTTCACCAGGAATTGGAGGACTGGGACCTCGGGCTCGGGCTCTGCCGGGAACTGCTACACACCCGCCACAACCAGCTCGCGCTCCTGCGCGGCGGCATGACCGGCGGCGCCTTCGCCCTGGCCGTGTTCGCCCTGGCCCTGCTTGGCGAGTGGCTGGCGGTACGGCGCGGTTTTCCCCGGCCTTCGCGGGCGACCCTGCGCAAAGCCGGAGTCTGCCTGGCGGTGGGGGTATTTTTTATCGTCATGTCCCGACGCGCGCCGTTTTTCCTTTTCACGTGTCTGTCCTCGGTTGGCGAAATCATGATGGCCGCCGCCCTGGTCTATCTGTCGCGGCTGCGCCTGACGGAAACGCTCGGCGTGGCGTTGCCGCCGGTACTGTGGCCCACCTGGCGCATTTTTTCCCTGGGCCTGCTGCTCGAGGCCGCCCGCGTCCCCGAACCGATCATGGCCCCCATTTTCGGCGTAATCCTGTGCCTGTCGGCCTGGGCCTTCCACGCCCGCCACAACCGCACCCCAGAGGGACAGCGCCTGGAGCGCGGCCTGACACAGGCCCTGACCTACCTGCTGCCGGTGCTGGCCTTCCTCGCCCTGGTCGGCCTGCCCCAGACCGCCGTGCTGATGGCCTCGTCGCTTTTCTACATCGCCCTGGCCCTGCGCTTCGCCTCCCATACCACGCACATCTTCAGCCGCCACGAACCCCAGCGGCATCCGGGGGTGGGGGCCGCGCTGCTCGGCGTGGCGGCCGAGGCCGGTTTTCCCTTTTTCTTCCTGCTCTATCTGTTCTTGTTTTTGTGGCTGCTGTCGACCCAATACGGCGGCGAGGATATTTTCCTGGAGCTGCTCACCACCGAAACCCATGTCGAGTCCGTGGGCATCAGCCTCAAAAAGCTGGTGAGCCTCATGGCCGGCTACTACGCCGTGCGGGCGCTTATTTCCCTGTCCGCCACCTTCATCGCCAACGCGACCGGCCGGCGGCGCAGCACGGAACGCGTGGCCAAGGCCTCGCTTCTGACCATCAACACCTATGTCTGGTGGGGCCTTTACGCCATTTTCATCATGACGGTGCTCGGGCTGTCCCTGACCAGCATCGCGGTGGTGGCCGGCGGCCTGTCGGTCGGCATCGGCTTCGGTTTGCAGACCATGGTCAACAATTTCATCAGCGGCCTGATCCTGCTGTTCGGCCGTTCCGTCCAGGCCGGGGACACCATCCAGCTCGGAGACGCCTGGGGCGTGGTCAAGGAGGTCAACATCCGCAACACCGAGGTGCTGACCTTCGAAAACGCCACGGTGTTCGTGCCCAACTCGGAGCTTATTTCCGGCAAGATCGTCAACTGGAGCCACCGGGACCCGAGCGTGCGCCGCGACATCTGCGTGGGCGTGGCCTACGGCTCGGACACGGCGCTGGTGCGCGAGAAGCTTTTGGCCGCCGCCGAAACCTGCCCGGTCGTGCTCGGCAATCCGCCGCCCCAGGTGCTGCACTGGGATTTCGGGGCCAGCACCCTGGATTTCCGCCTGCGGGTGTGGCTGGCCGACGTGTCCGGCGCGGTGGCGGCCACCTGCGCCATCCGCGAGGCCATCGACCGGCTTTTCCGGGAAGCCGGCATCGAGATCGCCTTTCCCCAGTCCGACCTGCATCTGCGCTCGGCGCCGGTGCTGGAGGACTACCTGAAAACCCGCCAGGAAGAGGACGGGCGGCGGATGTCCGATCTCGCCGACCGGGTCTCGGCCCTGGAACGCAAAACCGGCGGACGCGAGGCAAGCCCCGCCCGCCCGAAAGAGGATACGTCCCATGAGTGACGCCGCGCCGCGTGAGCCGGCCAAGGTCTATTTCGCCGATCTGCGGGCCCGCGCCGCCAACAAGAACCGCACGGCCAAGATCAAAAAACTGTTCGAGGCGGCGGGCTTCGACAACATCATCGCCAGGGGCGATCTGACCGCCATCAAGGCCCATTTCGGGGAACGCGGCTGCGACACCCACATAAGCCCCACCCACGCCCGGACCGTGGTCGAACGGATCAAGGCCTGCGGCGGCCGGCCCTTCGTCACCGACACCAACACCCTCTACTCCGGCGCCCGCCACAATTCCGTGGACCACATCGCCACGGCCGTGGAGCACGGCTTCGACTACGCGGTGCTCGGCGCGCCGGTCATCATCGCCGACGGCCTGGACAGCACCAACATCGTGGAGGTGGCAATTCCGGGCAAGCACTTCGACAAGGTGAAGATCGCCGGCGACATCGCCCGGGCCGACGCCCTGATCGTGCTGTCCCATTTCAAGGGCCACGAGCTGGCCGGCTTCGGCGGCGCGGTCAAGAACCTGGGCATGGGCTGCGCCGCGCGCGCCGGCAAGCAGGACCAGCACTGCGTGCGTTTCGTCGTGGAGCCGAAAAAATGCATCGGCTGCGGCCAGTGCGTGGCGGTCTGCCCGGCCGGAGCGGCCACCATGCAGGACAAAAAAGCCGTCATCGAAAAGGCGATCTGCATCGGCTGCGGCGAATGCCTGACCGTGTGCCCGAAAAAGGCCATGCGCATCGACTGGCACACCGAGATCGTGCCCTTCATGGAGCGGCTGGTGGAATACGCCTACGGCGCGGTAGCCGGAAAACACGGCAAGGCGGGCTTTTTCAACTTTCTGACCAACATCACCCCGGACTGCGACTGCGTGCCCTGGTCCGACGCGCCCATCGTGCCGGACATCGGCTTTCTGGCCTCCAGCGACCCGGTGGCCCTGGACAAGGCCTGCCTGGACCTCGTCAATGGGCAGGCGGCCTGCCCGGACTGCCAGCTCGAGCACGGCCTCGGCGCCGGCGAGGACAAATTCGCGGCGCTTTGGAAGTGGACGCGCGGCGACGTGACCTTCACCCACGGCGCGGCCATGGGGCTCGGCACCCCGGAATACGAGCTGATCAAGGTCGTCTGATATCCTTCCGACTGGAAATGACGCAGCCCGCCGCGTTCACGCGACGGGCTTTTTTTTACGGCTTGCGGTGCATGGTGATGGAGCGGATGCAGCCTTCGGTGGCCGAGGCCGCCTTGCGCTGCATGTCTTCCGGCATGACGCCGTGGCGCAGGATGTAGTCCACGGTCCGGGAATTCAGCAGCGCGCCGGTTTGTTGCATGGCGCATTTGCAGATGGCCACGGTCTGGGCCCTGGTGTAGCCCTTTTGGGCGAAGGCGGCCTCCTGTTGCAGGCACTGGGCGGTCAGCTTCTGGGTCAGGGCCTCGCGCATCTCCGGGGTGACCCGCCGGCCCGCCGCCAGGGCGACCGTCGGGAGCGCCACCAGCAAGAACAGTATCAGCATCGATTTCATAGAATTTCCTCTTCCCTTTCTCCTCGCCCCCCCCACTTCCCGTTGAAAGTTTTTGGAGGGGGTCCAGGGGGAAACTTTTTTCAAAAAGTTTCCCCCTGGCCGCCGGAGGCATCTTCCCAACGTCTCCCTCTCCCCTATTCCTTCACCATATTCGGGTGGTGGACCTCGCCGCCTTCCATCTCCACGGTATGGCAGACGTCGCAGCGTTTGCCCGAGCCGACCACGCCGGGCGCGCCCATGTACTGCATGCCGGGGATGTTGTTGATGTCGATGCCGTAGTCGTTGACCGCGACAAAGGTGGCGTGGGGGCTGCCGTGGCAGGCCGCGCAGGGCACGTTGCCGGTGTATTCCTTGCGGTTGCGGAAAAGCTGCGTGGCGTTGGCCGTCCAGGTGTTAAACGCCGTGGCGTGCTTGCCGGGCAGCATGAAGTCCTTGTGGCAGGTCAGGCAATCCGGTTCCTGAATCCAGGCGGCCCGGGGCTTCACGTCGGATACGGCGGCCACGCTTCGCGGCGAAAGTGGCTTCATGAGCCAGTCCGCCGCCTTCTTGCCGACCATGCGCTCGTGGCGCAGCAGCGACAGGGCGTGGTCCTCCATGTAGCCGTGGCAGTTGACGCAGGTCACGCCGGCCGCGCTGTGGTTGTCGCGCTGGGCCTGGGTCACGCCGTCCGGGGCCGTGGGATGGCAGTTGGCGCAGGCGGTCGCGTCGCCGCCGGCGAGGTAGGAGGCGTGGAAGCCGTGGATGGCGGCGGAAAGCGACAGCAGCGCCTTGCCGCCCCGGGCCGAAACGCCGGCATTGGGCCCGGCGTCGGGGTGGCAGCTCTGGCAGGCCACGGGATCGCCGGCGGCGGCCCGGGCGGACAGGTCCGTGCCGTTTCGCCGGTCGTGCACGGCCAGGATGCCTTTGGCGGTCTCCCTGGACACGCCGGTGACGCCGTCCACGCCGAAGCTCCCGCCATGGCAGGTGTAGCAGCGCATTTCCGTGGAAGCCGGAGCCACGGCCTTGGTCGTGGCCAGCACCTCGCCGGTCTTGGCGTCCCTGGCCGCCAGGGTGAAGACCGGATAGGGGTTCACGCCGCCCTTTTCGGGATAGGGCGTAACCGGGATGCCGGCGGCGGCAAAGAGCTTGTCCCCGGCCTTCATTTCGCCGTCCGGCGTCAGGCCCGTCAGCGACACGTCAGGCGGAAGCTTCTTGCCGACAAGCGCCTTGGAATACTTCCAGAAATCCGACCGGGCCGACGGGTGCTTGAAACCCTCGGGCGCGGCGTAGCTCACGGTCACGTCCTTGGTCACCACCTCGGGCATGACGTCGCGTTTGATGAGTACCGCTTCCAGGGTGTCGCCCGGCACGGCCAGCGAAAACGAACCGTCGCAGCCGGCCGTAGCCACCATGCCCAGGCTGCTCACGCCGATCAGGAGATACGGCGAGGAGGCGGCGTCAAAGGCCGGCAGGTCGACCGTTACCGGGTCGATGGACACGGGCTTTGGCTTAAGCGGCTTTTTCCCGTTGATGCCTTCGGCAATGTAGGCGGCCAGGGCGTCGCGCTCGTCCTTGTCGCCGAGAAAAGGCGGCATCTGGGTGAAGAGCTTGCCCTGCCCGGTCAGGTAGGCGGCCATGCCGGCCGCGCCGATATGACCGGTATATTTGCGGATGTCCTTGAACGGCCCGCCCACGGAATGGCAGGCCAGACACTGCAGGTCGTAGAGTTCCTTGCCGGCGGCCAAGCGGTTTTCCGCGGTGACCCGCTTGAACCTGGCCCATTTGGCCCGGGGCAGAAACGGCGCGTCGTAGGGCGCGACGCGCGACGGCCGGATATCCGTGGCCCAGAGCTGGCCGTAGATGAGCCAGGGCTTCCGGGCCGCCTCGCGGATGGTCTCGAAGGTCCCGACCAGGCCCAGGCCCAAAAGGAGCAGCACCACGGCGAACACGCGCCGCAACCGAAGCGGCAGCCGCGTCACCAGGGCCAGCGCCCCGGCGGCCAGAGCCACGAGCAGCACGGGATAGGCCGCCCGGTAGGAGGCGATTTCCAGGGAGCGATGCAGCACGAAGGCGCGCACCACGTCCGGCAACACGCCCACGTACCACCAGCCGGAAAGAAGCAGCACCGGCGCGGCCGCGACCACCCAGCGGCAGGCCATGCGCAGCATGATCTCCCGGGCCTCTTCGTCGCGAATGCCAAGGGCCGTGGCGAAGCCGAACAGCCCGGCCAGAAGCAAGGCCAACGCCGAGCGCAGCACCAGGGACGGCCAGAAGGTGGGATTGAAAAAGCCGTCCCAGAAATCAAGCGTCACCGGCCACTGGCCCGGGGTGAGCATGAAGCCGATGATGCCGTTGATGGCGAAAAGCGACAGGAAGGCGAAGAGAAAATAGAAAAAGCCCACCCGCATGTGGGTCTTGGCGTCGAGCCGGTCGAAGCCGTAATAATAGACGAGCAGGGCTCCGATCTCGCCGGCGAAAAACGCCCATTCCGTGGCCCAGCCCCAGGCGAAGGTGCGCACCAGCACGAGGGTGGCCTGGGGCGCGAGCGTAGTGATCGTCAGCCAGATGCCGACACCGGAAAGTCCGCCGAAGACCATGGTGAGGAGCAGGAAAAACCGGGTGTGGCGATGGAGATACTCAAGCAGGGGCGCGGAGCCGAGCCGGCGCGCCCTGGCCTCGGTCAGGACCAGGAACAGTCCGCCGCCCACGGCGAAATGGGCCACGAACACGTGAAGCACGGCGATGACGATGATCCAGAAGCCGCCGCCGAACGCGGCCAGTTGCCAGACGGGATAATCCATGGCTTAGCCCCTCCCCGCCTGACGGCGATAGGCGGCCACCATCCAGACGATGACGCCGCCGGAAAAGACGGCGCTGGCCGCGAACATGAAAAACGGGCCCCATTGGCTGAGCGTCGGCAGCGTGGCCGGGCTGAAATCCGGGGCCAGATAGGCCTGTCGGACAAGCTCGCGCACGCAGGCCATGGCCAGCACCGTGGTCGCGGTCAGCCAGACGGCCGTCACGACCTTTTCCTTGAGCCCGGCCCAAAGCGAGGCCGCGCCCAGGGCTATGCCGCAAAAAAACGTAAAGGTGGCCAGCCCGCTTGCGCCGAGAAAACGCAGCATCACCGCCTGGGGCAGGGCCAGCAGAAACCAGATGCCCACGGCGAACTGGACCATGGTCCCCCGGGTGAACCACTTTAGCCCGGTGCGCAGCCGCCAGGACGCGGCCCCGTCCCCCCGGCCGGCCGCCTTGCGGCTTACAAGCGCCAGGAAAAGCCCGGCCACGGCCAGGGAGGCGGTGACGAAATGGAGCCAGCGCGGGATAAACGTCGGGTCGGTCAAATTGACGAGCGTGCCCCCGGAATGGTCGAAATAAGCCTTCCAGACGTCCGGGCGCTGGGACAGGGTGGACACGTTGACCAAAATGAGGCTTGCCGCCAGCAGCAGACAGGCGGCCAGGACGACGATCGCGTTCGATCCTTTGGCGGCCAGCCGGGGTTGGGCCCGGTAGAGGAGCGCATAGGCGACCATGACCACCAGAAAAAGCGACAGCCAGACCGAGGCCGAAAGCACGGCGGCGGTGTAGAGGAAATGGCCGTAGAGCACGGTGGCGAACAGAAGCGGCGGGATGCCGAGGTTGACGGTGATGGCCACGGCGGTCGGCAGGCTTTTGCCCAGGGCCACGGCCGCGCCCCGATCCGGTCCCGGCGCGAAGAAAAGCAGCAGCGTGCCGCCGAGCGCCACGTTCATGACCAGCAGATGGGCCGCGAAGGTGACAAGCAGCAGGATTTCGAAAATTCCCCAGGGTGACGGCAAGGCCAGACCGGGAGGGGCGGCGAGAGACGGATGCATGGCGGCAAGACTCCTTGCCCGCGCACGACCTCAAACGCGGCGGTCGGTTACGGGATCGGCGATTTTGCGGAACCTTACGTGATCCCGCCGCGTCCCACAATAATCGCGCCCGCAAAAAACGCCCCGCCGCCGCCCTTGGCCCGGCCCTCGACGTCCGGGCCAAGCCATGCTAGGCCGGGCGCAAAAAAGGGGAGTGCCTCCCCTGGTTTTTCCCTTTTCCCGCCCGGCCCTTGCCCTTGGACGGTCCAAGGCCATTTCCCCAACCGGGCGGGTTTTTCTTCTCTGGAGGTGGACGCTTGGACAAACGGGAAAACCTGGCCTTGCAGGTGACCAAGGAAATCGTGGTCAAGTTCGTGGAAACCGGCCGCATTTCGCCCGGGAATTTCACCGAGCATTTCGGCCCGATATACGAGGAAGTGCTGCGGGTGATCAGCCGGTCCGAGGGGACCGGGACCGCAGAAGGCGGACGCGACGATGGCTGATCTGCCAACGCCCGGCGACGCGCGGCGCGTGGCCGGCATGTTCGGCCGCGTGGCCGGCTCCTACGACCTGCTCAACCACCTGCTCTCGGCCGGCTGCGACATCGCCTGGAGACGGGCCATGGTGCGGGCGCTCGCCGCCCCGGGCCTGCCGGCCGGGCCGGTCCTGGATCTGGCCGCCGGCACCCTCGACGTCTCCATCATGCTGGCCGGACAGTGCGACCGGCAGGTCGTGGCCGTGGACCCCTGCCTGCCCATGCTCGTGCGGGGGAAGACCAAGATTCCGCCGCACCTTGGCCGCCGCATCCATCCGGTGCTCGGCGACGGCCTGGCCCTGCCGCTTCCGGACGCGTCCGTGGCCGGGGCGACCATCGCGTTCGGCATCCGCAACATCCGCCCCCGGGAGAACGCCTTCCGGGAACTGGCCCGGGTGCTGCGGCCCGGCGGGCGGCTCATGGTGCTGGAATTCGGCACGGGCAAACGCCGGCTGTGGGGCGGCTGCTACAATTTCTATCTGCGCCGGGTGCTGCCGAAAATCGGCAAACTGATCTCCGGCGACGACGAGGCCTACCTGTACCTCGCCGAAACGATCCGCGAATTCCCGGACGAAGCGGCCCTGGCCGAACAGATGCGCCAGGCGGGATTCGCCGAGGTGTCCTACCGGGCCATGACCGGAGGCATCGTGTTCGTGCACGCCGGGGTCAAGGCGGAGTAAGCAGGGACGGGAGAAAGAAGGAAGAATGCCTCCGGCGGCCAGGGGGAAACTTTTTGGAAAAAGTTTCCCCCTGGACCCCCTTCAAAAACTTTCAACGGGTATCGTTGCAGGCAGGAAAACGATTGGGACAAGATCATCGAAGTTCTTCCGCCACCGACCCTATAAAGAGTTTTTTGGGAGGGTGGGGGTCCGGGGGAGGGGACCCTTTTTTGCAAAAAAGGGTCCCCTCCCCCGGTCGATGACGCAGCGCCTCAGCCCGCTCCGCGCAGCACGATAATGAGCAGCAGCCCGACCAGCATGGCGGTCATGCCGAGCATGCGCAGTTCGCGGGGCTTGCGCTCGGAAAGCGCGCGCAGCACCTCGGGCATCTTTTCGGCCGCCAGAAAATACGGCAGGCCCTCCAGAATAAACGCCAAGCCCAAGGCCGTCAGAAAAATTTTCCATTCGAAATGCATGGAGCGAGGATACGGGTTCGGCCGGGACAAGTAAATACGTCCGCCTTGCCCCCCGCCGGACTTTGGGCTATCCGGCCCGAAACCGCTTCTCAGCCATTCCCTTATGAAGGAGCACACGACATTGATCACTTTCGAGGACATCCGCGAGAAAAATGCCCCCATTGCCGTCATCGGCCTCGGCTATGTCGGCCTGCCGCTGGCCGTGGCCCTGTCCCGGCATTTCGACGTGGTCGGTTTCGACATCAAGGCCGCCCGCGTCGCGGAGCTTGAAAACGGCCAGGACAGCACCCTGGAAGTCGAGCCGGCCGACCTCGCCGCCGCGACGGTCCGCTACACCAGCGACCCGGCCGATCTTTCCGCCTGCAAATTTTTCATCGTGGCCGTGCCCACGCCCATAAACGCCAACCGGGTGCCGGAACTCGGCCCCCTCGTCGAGGCGTCCACGCTGCTGGGCGAACACCTCACCCCCGGTTCGGTGGTGGTCTACGAATCCACGGTCTACCCCGGACTCACCGAGGAAGTCTGCCAGCCGCTTCTGGAGAAGGGCTGCGGACTTGCCGCCGGCAAGGACTTTTTCATCGGCTACTCGCCCGAGCGCATCAACCCCGGCGACAAGGTCCACACCTTAAAAACCGTGGTGAAAATCGTCTCCGGCCAAACCCCGGAGGTGACCGACCTCCTGGCCGAAGTCTACGGCACGGTGGTCACGGCGGGCATCCACAAGGCCCCGAGCATCAAGGTGGCCGAGGCGGCCAAGGTCATCGAAAACACCCAGCGCGACATCAACATCGCGCTCATGAACGAGCTGTCGCTTATCTGCGAACGGCTGGACATCGACACCACCGACGTGCTCGAAGCCGCCGGGAGCAAATGGAACTTCCTGCCGTTTCGGCCCGGCCTCGTCGGCGGCCACTGCATCGGCGTGGACCCCTACTACCTGCTCTACAAGGCCCAGAGCCTGAACCTGCATCCCCAGGTCATTCCGGCCGGGCGGCGCATCAACGATTCCATGGGCAAGCACGTGGCCGAGGCCACGATGAAGCTCATCATTCGCGCGGAATGCCGCACGACCACGCCGCGCATCGGCATACTCGGGCTCACCTTCAAGGAAAACGTGCCCGATCTTCGCAACACCAAGGTCGTGGACATCGTGCGCGAGCTCTGCGAATTCCGCATGCACGTGCTCATCCATGATCCCATGGCCTCGCCCGAGGAAGCCCGGGAGGAATACGGCCTGACCCTCGTGCCCATGGAAGAACTGCGCGACCTGGACGCCCTCATTGTCGCCGTGGGCCACGACGCCTTCAAGGGCCTCTCCCTGACCGATCTCGCCGGCTGGTTCCGGGCGAACGTCGATCCCATCCTGGTGGACGTCAAGGGCATTTTCGACCGCGCCGCCGGAGAGGCCGCCGGCTTCCGCTACTGGCGTCTCTAATCCCATCGTCATGACGCAGGCACAACACACCGATTCGCCCCTGGTCATCGTCCTGGCCACGGCCAAGGAATACAAGGCGGCGCTGTCGCCGCTCGGCGCGCCGGCCGCGCCGGAGCCGGGGGGGAACGTTTTCTGGCGTCGCGGCGGACGCGAGCACCTGGTGTGCGTCACCGGGGTCGGCCCGGTGGCCGCCGCCGCCAGCCTGGGCCTGGCCCTCGGCCGGCTGGGGACGTCCGTTTCGGGCGTGATCAACCTGGGGCTGGCCGGGAGCTTCGACTTCGCGGCCGCGCCCCTTAGGGGGATCGTCGCGGCCACGGCCGAGGCGTTTCCCGAATACGGCCTGCGGGCCAAGGCCGGTGTGGACACCCAGGGCCTGGGCTTTCCCCAGCTGACCCTCGCCGGCGCCCCGGTCTTCGACCACATGGTCCTTGCCCCCGATGCCGGCGCGACGGCCATGGGCCTGCGCCTCCCCGACGGCTGCGCCCTGGGCGCCGCCGTCACCGTGGCCGGGGTTTCCGGCGAACCGGACCGGGCCGCGATCCTTTCCCGCAAATACAAAGCCGCAACCGAGTCCATGGAGGGCTTCGCCGTGGCCATGGCCGCGTCCCTGGCCGGCGTGCCGTTTCTGGAACTGCGCGCTATCTCCAACAAGGTCGGCTCGCGTCCGCCGGAAGACTGGGACCTGTCCGGGGCCCTGGCCGCTCTTGGCCGCGCCGCCGACCGACTTCTTTCCTGAGCACCGAGGTTCGCCGTGCCAAGCGATGTCCTTTCCGTCGCCATTTCCCCCTGCCCCAACGATGTGGTCATCTTCGGGGCCTGGATTCTCGGCCGGGTGGGCTTGCCGGACGCCCGCGCCGCCTTTGCCTTCGAGGATGTGGAAACCTTAAACGAAGCCGCCCTGGCCGGGACCTACGACGTGGTCAAGGTGTCGGCGGCCATGGCCGCGCCCCTGGCGCAGAGCTACGCTGTGCTGCCCTCGGGCGCGGCCTTCGGCTTCGGGGCCGGCCCCAAGCTGGTGGTCGACAAGAATTTCTCCGGCCGGCCCCGGACGGTGGCCGTGCCGGGACTGCGCACCACGGCGGCGACGCTGCTGCGGGCCGCCCTGGCCGGCGACGATCCCGGCCTGCCGACCCCGGACGCCGCCTTTGTCCCGGTGCGCTACGACGCCATCGTGGACGCGGTGCGCTCAGGCCGGGCCGAAGCGGGGCTGCTCATCCACGAAACCGCCCTGGCCGCCGCCGACCATGGCCTGCGCCTGGTCCTCGACCTTGGCCAATGGTGGCAGGCGCGCCTGCCGGACGTGCCCGTGCCGCTGGGGGTGATCCTGGCCAGGAAGAGCCTGGGGCAGGCGCGGCTGGCGGCGCTTGGGGAGCTGCTGCGCGAGAGCCTCCTGGCCGCCCGGGAGGAGCCGGAACTGGTGGCTCCCCTGGCCCGGCTTCTGGCCCGGGAAAAAAACGAGGCCGTCATCCGGGCCCACATCGCCGCCTATGTGGGCGAGCTGAGCCTGGCCATGGGCAAAACCGGGGCCAAAGCGCTTTCGCATTTGCACGAGTTGGCGCAAATGGCCAAAGAACGCCATTTCCCGGCAGCTTCCCCCTTGCCAGCCCCGGACCAATACTGTTAAACGCCAGCGGATGAGCGATTTCGCGGACATTTTATCTCGGGAAGTTCCGGCCATAAACCGGCATCTGGAGGACGCCACGGCGTCATTGAGTCCTCTGGTGCAGCCGGTGGTGCGCCATGTGCTTTTGGCCGGAGGCAAACGCCTGCGTCCGCTGCTCGCCATTCTGGTGGCCAGGGCGCTGGGGCACCAGGAAGACGACGTCTATCCCCTGGCCTGCTCCCTGGAGTTTCTCCATTCGGCCACCCTGCTCCACGACGACATCGTGGACGGGGCGACGCTGCGGCGCGGCAGGCCCTCGGCCCACACCCGTTTCGGCGCCACCCACACCATCCTGGCCGGCGACGTGCTGTTGGCCCTGGCCAACCGGACCGTGGCCGAATACGACGATCCGGAGCTGACCCGCATCCTCTCCGAGGCCCTGCTCCAGACCGCCACGGGCGAGATTTTGGAAATCGCCCACCTGCGCGACACCGATCTGCCCCTCGACACGTATCTTTCCATCATCATGGGCAAGACGGCCCACCTGCTCCAGGCCGCCTGCCACTGCGGCGCGGTGCTGGCCGGGGCCGACGCCAACCTGCGAGAGGCGGCCAAGACCCTTGGCGGCAACTGCGGCATCGCCTTCCAGCTCGTGGACGACGCCCTGGACTACACCTCCCCGGCCGCCGTTTCCGGCAAGCCCACGGGCGGCGATCTCAAGGAAGGCAAGGTCACGCTGCCCCTGATCCTCTACCTGGCCTCCCTGCCCTTCGAGGCGCGCCGCCGGCTGGCCGAGGACTTCCGCCAGGATCAGCTTTCCGGAGAGGACATCGAATATTTGCGCGGCAACATCGTTGCCGGCGGACACGCCGAAAAAACCCGGGAAATGGCCGCCACCTACCTGGAAAAAGCCCAGGCCGCCCTGGCCGTCTTCCCTCCCTCGCCGGAAGCCGGCCTCATCGGCCAGGTGCTGGCGCCCATGCTCGCCCGGGACAAATAGGCCGGGCTCGGCCGGCGGCTGCCGGCGCGCATCGGACCATCAGGAAAGGAACGCCATGCTCAGTCGCGTCGCCGTGGGCCTGCGCCCAAGCGTTACGGACGTCCTCGGCCATCGTGTGGCCGCCAAGATCGGAACCGAACTGCGCCTGCCCGTCAAGGCCGTTCGCCTCGTCAAAATCTTCACCATCGATGGCCTGACCGAGGCCGAGGCGGCACAGGTGGCCACGGCCGGCGTGCTGCACGACCCGGTGGTCCAGACCGCTTCCCTCGAGCCCCTCTCCCCGGCCCCGGAGGCCACGGACTGGGTCATCGAGATCGGCTTCCGCCCGGGCGTGACCGACAACGAGGCCAGGACCGCCCGGGACACCATCGCCCTGGCGCTTTCCCTGCCCGAGGACCGCTTGGCGTCGCTGGCCGTCTACACCGCCGCCCAGTACCACATCGAGGGCCTGCCCGACCGGGCTGCGGCCGAGCGTGTGGCCGTGGACCTGCTGGCCAACGATCTGCTCCAGCGCCACGACATCAAGTCCGGCGCCGAGTGGCGCGCCGAGCCCGGATTTCCCGCCCGCGCGGCCAAGGTGACCGGACAGGCCAGCGCCAAGGTCGAGGTTCCGGACATCTTCAACATGCTCGAGCCGGAAATGCTGGCCCTCGGGCGCGAGCGCACCCTGGCCCTGTCGTTGCCCGAGTGGTGGGCCATCCGCGCCTATTTCGGCCGGCCGGGATTCAAAATGCGCCGCTCGTGCTGGGGACTCCACCACAACCCCACCGACGTGGAGCTCGAGTGCATCGCCCAGACATGGTCCGAGCACTGCAAGCACAAGATTTTCAACGCCATAATCGACTATGTCGACGAGGAGACCGGCGAGGTCGAGGTCATCGAGAGCCTGTACAAGACCTACATCCAGGGCTCGACCCGCGACATCCGCCGCACGCTTGGCGAAAACGACTTCTGCCTGTCGGTTTTTTCCGACAACGCCGGCGTGGTGCGCTTCACCGAGGACCTGCACATCTGCATCAAGGTGGAGACCCACAACAGCCCCTCGGCCCTGGACCCCTACGGCGGCGCCCTGACCGGCATCGTCGGCGTCAACCGCGACCCCATGGGCACCGGCATGGGCGCGAACCTTTTGTGCAACACCGACGTCTTCTGCTTCGCCTCGCCGTTCTGGGAAGGCCAGCTTCCCCCGCGCCTGCTCCACCCGCGCCGGGTGCTCGAAGGCGTGCGCGAGGGCGTGGAGCACGGCGGCAACAAGTCCGGCATCCCGACCGTCAACGGCTCCCTCGTCTTCGACGAGCGCTACCTCGGCAAACCGCTGGTTTTTTGCGGCACGGTCGGCACCCTGCCGGCGGACCTGCACGGCAAGCCGAGCTACGTCAAAAAGGCCATGCCCGGGGACTACATCGTCATGGTCGGCGGCCGGGTCGGCAAGGACGGCATCCACGGCGCGACGTTTTCCTCCGAGGAGCTCCACGAGGGCTCGCCGGCCACGGCCGTGCAGATCGGCGACCCCATCACCCAGCGCCGCATGTACGATTTTCTCATGCGCGCCCGCGACCTGGGGCTTTACCATGCCATCACCGACAACGGCGCGGGCGGGCTTTCGAGCTCCGTCGGCGAGATGGCCCAGGACTGCGGCGGCTGCGAACTCTACCTCGACCGCGTGCCCCTCAAATACGACGGCCTGGTCCCCTGGGAGATTTTCACTTCCGAGGCCCAGGAGCGCATGACCCTGGCCGTGCCGCCCGTGCATTTTCCGGCCTTCATGAAGCTTTCCCGCGAAATGGGCGTGGAATCCACCGAGCTTGGCAACTTCACCAACTCCGGGTTCCTGCGCGTTTTTTACGACAAGCGCACCGTGGCCTACATCGACATGGATTTCCTGCACGGGGGCACGCCGCGCATGCGCCTGGCCGCCGCCTGGAAGCGCCCGGAGATCGCCCGCACCGAACCCGCCATGCCCGGCGGCGGTCACGGCAAGCTCTTGAAACGCATGCTCGGCCGGCTCAATATCTGCAGCAAGGAATACGTGGTGCGCCAGTACGACCACGAGGTCAAAGGCGGCTCGGCGGTCAAGCCCCTTTGCGGCGCGCGGCGCGACGGCCCGTCCGACGGCGGCGTGCTGCGCCCGGACCTGTCGCGTCCCGAGGGCGTGGCGCTCTCCCACGGCATCTGCCCGCGCTATTCCGACATCGACACCTACTGGATGATGGCCGCGGCCATCGACGAGGCCGTGCGCGGCGCCGTGGCCGTGGGCGCGGACCCCGCGCGCCTGGCCGGGGTGGACAACTTCTGCTGGTGCGACCCGGTGGAATCGGAAAAGACCCCGGACGGCCGCTACAAGCTGGCCCAGCTCGTGCGCGCCAACCGGGCCCTGGCCCATTTCAGCCGGGCCTACCGCGTGCCCTGCATCTCGGGCAAGGATTCCATGAAGAACGATTACTCCGGCGGCGGGGCCAAGATTTCCATCCCGCCCACGGTGCTCTTTTCGGTCATGGGGTTCGTGCCCGACGTCGCCCGCGTGGTCACGTCCGATTTCAAGCAGGCCGACGATCTGGTCTACGTGCTCGGCATCACGCGCCCGGAACTGGGCGCCTCGGAACTGGCCGACGAACTGGGCTTCTCCTCACCCGACGTGCCCCAGGTCGACGCGACCCCGGCCGCGCGGCGCTACCGGACCCTGCACGCGGCCATGCGCCGGGGGCTGGTTTCCGCCTGCCACGACTGCTCCGACGGCGGCCTGGCCGTGGCCCTGGCCGAAATGGCGCTCGGCGGCCGGCTCGGCGCGGACCTGGATCTGGCCCTGGCTCCGGCCGTCCCCGGGCTGACCGACCTGGAACTGCTCTACGCCGAATCCCAAAGCCGACTGGTGGTGACGGTCGCCCCGGAAAACCGGGACGCCTTCGAAGCGCTTTTCGCCGGTCAGTCCCTGGGCCATGTCGGCGTGGTCACCGAAGCCCCGGACCTGATCCTGCGCCGGGGACCGGTCATCTTCTGCGCCGAAACCGCCGAGGATCTGGCCCAGGCCTTCAAGGCCACCCTCGACTGGTAGCCCTTCTCCGGGCGGGTTCTCCCGCCCTTGTCCGTCGGGGGGGCCATCCCCCCGGCGGCACAATCGAACAACGCTTCCCCGCCCCCCCTTGCCCCTGTCCGCCGCGCGGCGGCCCCTCCGTGAGACATCACTGTCATTGGCCAAACCATATTGCTCGGGCCTGGAAAATAGGCTAACGTAATTTACCTCTTCCACCCAAGCCCAGGAGCCCCTCCATGTCAGTCCGGCGGCGGTCTTTGTATGCGGCTTTACTTACGGCGGTCCTGTTTTTCGCCCCCCTGCCGATCCCCGCCTTCGCCCAGCAAAACGAACAAGCCCCGCCCGAACCGGCCAAGCCCGCCTCCTACGTCGGCTCCAAGGCCTGCCAGGAATGCCACGCCAAGGAATACGACTCCTATTCCAGGTATTCGAAAAAGGCCCACTCCTCCCAATCGGTCAAGATCATGGCCAAAAAGCTCACCGCCGAGGAACTGCGCGGCTGCTTCGCCTGCCACACCACCGGCTACGGCCGGCCCGGCGGTTTCGTGAGCTTCGAGAAAACGCCCGAACTGGCCAATGCCGGCTGCGAGGTCTGCCACGGCCCGGGCTCGGCCCATGTCGATTCCGGCGGCGATCCATCCTTCATCAAATCGAAGCTGGCCATGGCCGAATGCGAGCGCTGCCACAACGCCGAGCGCGTGCGCAACTTCAACTTCAAGCCCATGCTCTTCGCCGGAGCGCATTAGGTGATTGGAGAGAGAAAACAGTGCGAGAGGGGAAACCCTTTGAAAAGGGTTCTCCCCTCTCGCGCTCTCCCCTTCCTAAATCTTTTAACGGTGTTGTATGGGGAGACCAGGGGAAAGACTTTCCCGGGGTTCGAAAGGGATCGGAGAGAAACCGGCGAGGTCAGCGGCAGGGATGTGCGCCCGGATATGGCGCGCGGGGTGTGACGGGCGCGAATGCGTATTCTTCAAATATGCGCCGCGCGCGGCCGCAACCCCCGGACGCCGACCAGCCAACCACAATCTTTTAATCAGCCACAGACAAGGGTTGCACACGGGTATCGAAAAATAAATGTGCTGCCCGTGGAACGCGCGCCGACGCCTTTCGCGGACATGCCACCAGGGGGAAGGGATGGGAGTCGTTTCGCGCTCGCTTGGACTCAAGGTGCTCCTGCTCGTTTCGGGCCTGACCATCCTCGCCTTCAGCGGCCTTTTCTGGGCCAACGCCCATTGGCAGCGCCAGGGCTCCGTGGCCCAGATCGACCGCACCTCCCGCCGCATAAGCGGCATCCTGCGCATGGCCATCGAAGAGCCCATGCGCCTCGGCAAGAACGAAGAAACGGCGGCCCAGTTCACCAAGATGGCCGCGGCCCATACCGATATCCGGGTCTTTCTGACCGATTTCAACGGCAACGTGACCTACTCCACGGACCCGGCCGCCCAGCGCCGGGATTTCACCGACCTGTCCGCGGACGCGAACGTCACGGGGCTGGTGCGAAAAGCCCTGGCCGCCGACTTCCACGGCGGCGCCATCCTGCCCTGGGCCGGGACGAAGTCCTTCGTGGCCGTGGGCTCGGTGCGAAACGAACCGGCCTGCCACCACTGCCACGGCGCGTCCAAGCCCATCCTGGGGGCCATGGTGGTGGTCCAGGACATCACCCCGGAACTGACCCGCCTGACGGACGACCAGCTCAAAAGCGCCGGCCTGTCCCTTGGCGGCATGGCCGCCCTGCTCGTCGCCCTGCTGCTCTTCATGAAATATTCCGTGGTCGGCCGGGTGAAAAAGCTGGCCGGCCTGTCCGAGGCCATAAGCCGCGGCTCCCTCGACCTTTCCTTCGATGTGCCGGGCCAGGATGAAATCGCTCAGCTCGCCGTCAACCTCTCCGCCATGGTGCGCACCATCAAGGATCAGCTCGAATACAACAAGGGCATTTTAAACGGCGTGATCATCCCCATTTTCGTGGCCGGCAAGGACCGCCGTTTCGAATTCGTCAACACGCCGCTGCAGCATATCCTCGGCAAGACCGACGCCGAAATGCTGGGCGAGCTCGTGGTCGACAGCTTCAAGCGCGAGGACGGCCGCTCGGGCTGCGCCGGGGTGCTCGATTCCGGGGACTGCTCGAGCGGATTTACCCGCTTCACCCGCACCGACGGCCAGGTCTTCCCCCTGCACTACGAAATCTCCCCCCTCAAGAACGCCTCGGGCGAGGTGGTCGGCGTCATCGGCGTGCTCATCGACCTGACCCAGGAGGAAAAGGACAAGGACCACATCCGGTCCCAGCGCGAAAAGCTTCTGGCCGTGGCCGACGAAGTCACCGCTGTGGCCAAGAGCCTGTCCGACGCCTCGGACGTGCTGACCGCCAGCATGGGCGAGCTCACCGGCGGCGTGGAGAACACCGCCCGCGAGACCGAGCGCGTGGCCACGGCCATGGAGGAGATGAACGCCACCGTGCTCGAGGTGGCCCAGAACGCCGGCGACACGGCCCAGGCCTCGGACGTGGCCACCAAGGCCGCCATCGACGGCGGGCAGGAAGTGGCCCGCACCGTGGACGAAACCAAGCAGGTCTCGGTCAAGACCGCCGAACTGGCCGGGTCCCTGGGCAACCTCGAGACCCGGACCGTCAATATCGGCCAGGTCCTGACCGTCATCGGCGACATCGCCGACCAGACCAACCTGCTCGCCTTAAATGCCGCCATCGAGGCGGCCCGGGCCGGCGATGCCGGACGGGGCTTCGCGGTCGTGGCCGACGAGGTTAGAAAACTGGCCGAAAAGACCATGACCGCCACGGCCGAGGTGGCCACGGCCATAACCGACATCCAGGACAGCACGCGCCAGGTCGTGGCCGGGATGAACGACACCAAATCCAAGGTGGAACTGACGGCGGGCATGGCCGAACAATCCGGCCTCGTGCTGACCCGCATCGTGGAGCAGTCCAATCGCATCGCCGACATGGTGCGCAACATCGCCGCCGCCTCCGAGCAACAGTCCGCCACCAGCGAGGAAGTCAACGGCAGCGTGAGCCACATCAACGAGCTGTCCAAGGATATCGCCCGCCAGATCGCCGACGCCAATACCCGCATCGGCGATGTACGCTCCATGGCCCACCATCTGGCCGAGTTGGTGGAACAGTTTCGCCAGGAGTGAACCGGGATCACGGCCGGTCTTGACAATTTGGTATGAACTAAAGGATAGACTTGAGCCGGCGTGATCGCTATTTACTGTCGCTATGGACTGTCGGTGGGGCCGCATCCGCCGATGCGGCAGGCGCAAGCGGATGCCTTTTCGGCGCCCCGCCGACCGAATGACCTTGTTGCCGCGCAGGCAAGGGAACCCTTGTGGACCCGGCGCTGCGGGCAAATAAGGAATGCCGACCCGGCTCAACCCCAAAGGAGCTTTATCATGGACAAATACGAGTGCAGCATCTGTGGCTATGTGTATGACCCCGCCGCCGGCGATCCCGACAACGGCGTGGCCCCCGGCACCAAGTTCGAAGACATCCCCGAGGATTGGGTCTGCCCGGTCTGCGGCGCCCCGAAGAGCGAATTCAACAAGGCCTAGTGCCGAGATTTTTGAAAAATACGTCGGTATTTTTCAAAAAACGAACATTCAAGCGTGTTGCCCTCGAAATTTGTTTGCGCGCCTTTCGAGGGCACGACACGGGCTGATCCATGCCGCGCCGTCTGGCGCGGCTTTTTCCGCATAATCCCGCGCGGTCCCTGGCGATGCGCGCGGATGTCCGCCGGGTGGGGGCTGTCGACGGAGCGCGTCGCACGCCCGTGACGCCATGACCGCCCCCACCGGGACATTTTCCGACGCCTTTCGGCCCTCCCACATCGCGGCGGCCCGGGCGACACGCACCAAGCCCACCGCGACGGGAACCCCTGTCCCGCCTGGCCGCAAGCCGCCACGGCGAACGCGCCGACGGCGCGACGCCCCTGGCGCGGCCTGGCCTGTTGTCTTGCCCGGCGCTTTGGTAACCAGAAAAAAAACGGAGAGGATGGCATGATCGTATCCGAAGGCCACATCGGCCGCGTGTTCGTGTTGCGCCTCGGCGACGGCGACCGCATTCCGGACGCCATCGAAGCGTTCGCCGCCGAGCGGGAAGTGACCTCGGCCGTGGTGCTGGCCCTTGGCGGGCTGGAAAAGGGCAAGCTGGTGGTCGGGCCGGAGGATGGCACGGTCATGCCGCCGACGACCATGTTCGCGGCCATTTCCCGCGTGCACGAGGCCGCGGCCGTGGGCACGCTTTTTCCCTCCGCCATCGGTGGCAAGCCGATGCTGCACATGCACGGCGTGCTCGGGCGCGGCGAGGAGACGCGGGCCGGCTGCGTGCGGCCGGGGCTCGAGGTGTGGAAGATTTTCGAGGTGGTGGTGATCGAGATCCTGGGCACGGATCTGGCCCGGTCCAAGGACCCGGAAACGGGATTTTCGCTGCTCGGCTGGGCGCCGCTGTAACGGACGACGCGCCCGTTTCCCATAAAAAAAGGCCGCGGTTTCCCGCGGCCTTGCGCCCAAAGGGCGAAAGAAAACTACTTCACGGCGTCTTTGAGGGTCTTGCCCGGGGTGAAGCGGACAGCCTTGGAGGCCGGGATGTCGATGGCGTTTCCGGTGCGGGGATCGCGGCCGGTACGCGCCGCCCGTTCGGACACCTTGAAGGTGCCAAAGCCCGTCAGGGTCAGCGCCTCGCCCGCAGCCAGGGAATCCTGGATGGCCGCCAGGACGGCGTCAAGAACCTTGCCCGCCTCGGCCTTGGTGGCGATGCCGGCATTGGCCTGGATTTTGGCGATGATGTCAGTTTTAGCCATGTGCGTGCGATCTCCTTCTCGTATGATTGCCGCGACTGCCCAAACCCGACGCCCCGGAAACGACGGCGCGGGTAAGGTCCGGCGCGGCCAGTCCCATATTCGGTTTTCCGGATAGCAGAAAGCCCCGCGTTAGGCCACCACTTTTCCCTTCTTCTCCCACAGCCGCATATCCTTCATCTTTTTGCGCCGATCCCGCTGCAATGACTTGCAAACCAGCGGCATGGACTTCTTGTAGCCGTGCTTGGCCTTGTACTCTTCCGGGGTCAGGCCATGGGAGGCGAGGTGCTTTTTGGTGATCACCTTAAACGACTTGCCGCATTCCAGGCAGGTGACGGATTTTTCCTTGATCGCCTTTTTCGGATCCATGCCGACGGTCTGTTCCGCTTCGCCGGCAGGAGCCTCGCCGCTGATGTCCCGGATGCCGATGGCCAGCCGACGGACCATGGAGGTGATCTCTTCGTCGGTCATGTTGCGCACGGACGCCTGGGCCTTGACGATCTCCAGCGCGCTTTTGAGATAATCTTCCATACCATCTCCTTGAGATATTCCTGCGAAATGCCGCAATGGCGACGGACAGTGCGGCTCTTTCCCCTTCTTGTCAACACGAAGGAACGAAAATGTCACTAACACCTTTTCTGCACAGCACAAACCTCAAGCAGTAGCGAAGGCTACCTTAACATTACATTTTTGAAATATTGATTTTTCATTTTGAAACTTCGAACAAATATCCTCTCTTCCCCACAAAAAACAAAACCGGGATGCGTTTTGCGCATCCCGGCCATACCAATGCGGCATCTAGCCTGCCTGAATCTGGATTTTACGGGGCTGGGCCTTTTCCTGACGCGGCAAATGCAGTTCCAGCACCCCGTCCCGAAGCGTGGCCTTGATCCGTTCCTTGTCCACGATGTGCGACACCGTGAAACTGCGGAAATACTCGCCCCCGCCGAACTCCACATGGCCGAGCTTCTGGCCCTCGGGCAACACATACTCCGCCTTGCCCGAGACCTTGAGCTCGTCCTCATTGAGGTCGATGACCAGATCGCTCTTGGCCACGCCCGGCATGTCGACGTAAATATAAAACCCGTCTTCCTTCTCGATGATATCCGTGGCCGGCTTCACCCGGGGCAGCCGGCGCTCCTCGTTTTTCAAACCGCCTTCCGTCATGATCGTCCTCCTGCGGCAATCGCGCCGGCGCGCTTACACGGCCTCGATGCTGATCTTTTTCGGCCTGCTTTCGTCCGATTTGGGCAAAACGACCTCCAACACCCCGTCGTGCATGGAAGCCGTCACCTTTTCCCGGGCCACCGCGGCCTGCACGTTGACCACCCGCTGGAAAAAACCCGTGGGCCGCTCCTGGCGGTAATACTTGCCCCTGACCGCCTTGCGCTCGCCCTTGATGACCAGGCTCGAATCGGTCAGCGTCAGGTCGAGATCGGCAATGTCCATGCCCGGAATCTCGCAGCGCACGTAAATATTGTCGTCGTCCTCGCCGATGTTGATCGGCGGATAGGCCACGCTGCGCTGGCTGATGGACATGGCCGGCCACAAGGACTCGAACAGCCGGTCGAATGGCGTGTTGGCGCCGTAAAACGGACCAAGATCAATAACCATATCTGCACCTCCGACAAAGGTTGCGCTTCACAGCCGAAAATAAACAACACCCCCGGCCTGTCAATGGGGCGCGCCCACTTTCCCGCCACACATGCCCCGCCACACGCCACGCCCTTGACACGTCCCCTCCCCTGCTTATCTCCCTTTTTATATTTCCGACGGGGCATCCCCCCACAGGCCCGACCCGCCCGAGGGGTGCGAGCCTTTTTTGCGGCCGCACGCCGGCCGGCCAAACCACGCAACAAGGAGTGACCCATGACCGCCGCAGCAGGGGAAACCCACGAATTCAAAGCCGAAATCCGTAAGCTCCTCGATATCATCACCCACTCCATCTACACCAATCGGGAAATATTCCTGCGCGAGCTCGTCTCCAACGCTTCCGACGCCCTGGACAAGCTGCGCTTCGAAATAAGCAAGGGAACCGCCATTGCCGACGCCGAGGCGCCGCTCGAAATCCGCATCACCACGGACAAGGAAGGCGGCAAGCTCACCATCGCCGACACCGGCTGCGGCATGACCCAGAACGAGCTGGTCGAAAACCTCGGCACCATCGCCAAATCCGGCACCGAGGCCTTCATGAAGTCCGTGGCCGAAAACAAGGATGCCGCGTCCAACCTCATCGGCCGGTTCGGCGTGGGCTTCTATTCGGTCTTCATGGTCGCCGACAAGGTCACCGTCACCTCCCGCTCCTTCACCCCCGATGCCGCCCCGGCCCGCTGGATCTCCGACGGTTCGGGCAGCTTCTCCGTCGAGGCCGTGGAAGGCGACGTCCCGCGCGGCACCACCATCGAGATCGAACTGAACGAGGAAAACAAGGAGTACGCCGACCCGCAGCGCGTCAAGGACGTCCTGCGCAAGCACTCCAATTTCATCTCCTTCCCCGTCCTGGTCGACGGCGAAAAGACCAACACCCTGCCCGCCCTGTGGCGCGAGTCCAAATTCAGCGTCACCCCGGAACAATACAAGGAATTCTACAAGTTCCTGACCTACGACGAAGAAGAGCCCCTGGCCACCATCCATATCAGCGTCGACGCGCCGGTGCAGTTCACCGCCCTGCTCTTCGTCCCGGCCAAGGGACTCGGCCCCATGGCCTTCCGCGACGCCCTGCACAACGGCCTCGACCTCTACGTGCGCCGGGTGCTCATCTCCAAGGAGGTCAAGGAGCTCATCCCCGAATACCTGGGCTTCGTGCGCGGCGTGGTCGACACCGAAGACCTGCCGCTCAACCTCTCGCGCGAAACGCTCCAGGAAAACCTGGTGCTGCGCAAAATCCAGACCGTCATCGTCAAGCAGGTCCTCGACAAGCTCAAAAGCCTAGCCAAGGAAGACCCGGACAAGTACGCCACCTTCTTCAAGGAACACGGCCAGGCCCTCAAGCTCGGCTACGGCGACTTCGCCCACCGCGAAACCTTCGCCGAACTCATGCGCTTCGACTCCTCGGCCATCGCACGCGACGACAACGACACCTCCCTCGCCGCCTACGTCGAACGCGCCAAGGAAGGCCAGAAGTCCATCTACTACCTGTCCGGCCCGTCCCGCGATGCCCTGGACTTAAACCCGCACCTGGAAATCTTCCGGGCCAAGGGCCTCGAAGTCCTCTACCTCTACGAGCCCGTGGACGAGTTCATCATGGACTCCATCCGCACCTATAAGGACCTGACCATCAAATCCGCCGAGCTGGTCGAAGCCGGCGAACTGGACGCCTTCGCCGGCGAAGCCCCCAAAAAGGAAACGCCGGAACTGTCCAAGGACGAGGAAGGCTCCCTCGACGACTTCCTCAAAAAGATCAAGGAACTCCTCGGCGACCGCGTCACCGAAGTGCGCCTGTCCACCCGGCTCACCCAAAGCCCGTCCTGCCTGGTCTCCCCCGACGACCACATGACCTCGAGCATGCAGAAAATCATGCGCATGGTCACCAAGGACTCCTCGGTCCCGAAAAAAGCCCTGGAACTTAACCGCGACCACGCGCTCATCCGCAACCTGCTCGCCATCTACCGCAACGACGACGCCGACCCGTTTCTCGGCAAGGCCGTGGAACAACTCTACGACTCCGCCCTGCTCCTCGACGGCTACCTGTCCGACCCGCACCAGATGGTCGCCCGCATCAACGACCTCCTCGCCGACGCCAGCGCGTTGCATGTGAAGGGGTAGAGGGGAGAAGAAGGGAAGGCACCCGGGGGAGGGAACCCTTTTTTTCAAAAAAGGGTTCCCTCCCCCGGACCCCCACCCTCCCCAAAAACTTTCATAGGAGTGGGCAACGAAACACCGCCTCTTTCAAGACTTCCAAAAGAAAAATTCCTTATTTTTGTCGCCCCGAAGGGGCGACGGCGTGGTGGCGGCGGCATTTGCCGGAGACGAGCTTGTCGCGAAGCGACATGCACCGTCCCGGCAAATGCCGTCGCCATCTTCTCCACACTCCGCCTTCCCGCCCGCCAACCCCACCCCCGTCAAGCCAAAGCACACCGGACGGGGGGGCCGGGGGGCCCGTGGCCTCCCGGCGGGTCCAGGGCAGCGCCCTGGCGGAGTCCGGGGCAGAGCCCCGGCCAGCCCCACGTTGCCCGGCTCCCATTCCGCCAAGCCACAGCCATGTCCGAAAACGGCTAGCCACGTCCGTGGGCAAGCGGTAGCCTGGGTGCATGTCGCTTGATGCCGCCAGTTGTTACCGGGCCTACCAGGCCAGGGATGCCCGCTTCGACGGCCGCTTCTTCGTGGGCGTGACGTCGACGGGGATCTATTGCCGGCCTGTTTGCACGGCCAGATTGCCCAAAGCGGAGCATTGCCGTTTTTTCCCCAGCGCGGCGGCGGCCGAGGCGGCGGGTTTTCGGCCGTGCCTGCTCTGCCGGCCGGAGAGCGCGCCGGGGCTATCCACGGTCCGGTCCGGCCCCCGGCTGGCCGAGGCGGCGGTGCGACTTATGGGCGAGGGCTGCCTGGAGGATGGCGGCATCGAAGGGCTGTGCGCCAGGCTTGGCGTGACGGCCCGGCATTTGCGCCGCGTCTTCAAAAGCCGCTTCGGGGTTTCGCCCGTGGCCTTCGCCCAGACGCAACGTCTGCTTTTAGCCAAAAAGCTGCTGACGGAGACCTCTCTGCCGGTGACGGACGTGGCTTTTGCCAGCGGATTTTCCAGCCTGCGCCGCTTCAATGCGCTTTTTTCGAGCCGCTACCGCCTGTCGCCCACACGCCTGCGCGCCCACGCCGCCGGCGAGTCCCCGGCCACGGATGCGCCGAGCCTGCGGCTCGGCTATCGCCCGCCCTACGATCTGGCCAGCCTGCTCGCCTTTTTGGGCGCGCGGGCCGTTGACGGCGTCGAAGAGGTGGAAGGCGGCATCTACCGCCGCACGGTGCAGCTCTCGCGCCACGGCGCGGCCCATGCGGGATGGATCGCCGTAAGCGACGCTACGGGGAAAAACGCCTTGCGGGTCACGGTGTCGGCCGGGCTCATGCCGGTCTTGCCGCCGGTCCTGGCCCGCGTTTCCCATCTTTTCGACCTGGATTGCGATCCTTGGGCCATTGCCGACGGGCTCGCGGGACTTGCCGCCGGGCATGAGGGCGTGCGCCTGCCCGGAGCCATGGATGGCTTCGAAGTGGCGGTGCGGGCCATTCTCGGCCAGCAGGTGACGGTGGCCGCCGCCCGCACCCTGGCCCGTCGTTTCGCGGCGGCTTTTGGCGAACCGTTGGAGACGCCTTTCCAGGCGTTGACCACCGTGTTTCCGGACCCGGGGCGCGTGGCGGCGCTGTCCGTGGACGCCATCGCCTCGCTCGGCGTGATCGCCGGCCGGGCCCGGGCGATTCTCGCGCTGGCCCGGGCCGTACGCGACGGGGACGTCGTCCTGTCGCCGGCGGCCGACCCGGGCGCAACCCTCGATGCGCTACGGGCGTTGCCCGGCGTCGGGGAATGGACGGCCCAGTACATCGCCATGCGGGCGCTTGGCTGGCCGGACGCCTTTCCCCACACGGACCATGGCGTGAAAAAGGCGCTCGGCGAAGCCGATGCCAAACGCGTGCTGCAACGGGCCGAGGCCTGGCGGCCGTGGCGGGCCTATGCCGTCATGCACCTGTGGCGAACATTATAAGGAGGCTGGCCGTGCGAACCGCTGTCCACCATGACACCACACTGGGGCCCATGCTGCTCGTGGCCGAGGACGGCAGGCTGCTCGGCACCTGGTTTTTGGGGCAAAAACACTTTCCGGCCGCAATGCCGACGCCGGGAGCCGAGCCGCCGGGGGACGTGTGCCTTCGGGCGGCGGCGCAGCTTACCGCCTATCTGGCCGGCCGGAGCAGGCACTTCGATATTCCGCTCGATCCCAGGGGCACGCCGTTTCAGAAGGCCGTCTGGCAGGCGCTTCGCGCCATCCCCTACGGCGAGACGACCACCTACGGGGAGCTGGCCCGGCGGCTCGGCCGGCCAAGCGGCGCGCGGGCCGTGGGCGCGGCCGTGGGGCGCAACCCCCTTTCGATCCTCATCCCCTGCCACCGCGTCATCGGCGCAAGCGGCGCACTCACCGGCTACGCCGGCGGGCTCGATCGGAAAAAGGCCCTACTGGCGCTTGAACAGGCGACCCGACGGACGTGATCCTCGCGCCGGCCTAGCCGCGATGCAACAGCCCGAAGCGGATGATCCACCAGACGGCGGCGATGCCGTCGCGCCAACCGATTTTTTTGCCTTCCTCGTAGGTGCGGCCGTAGTAGGAGACGGGCACTTCGTAGATGCGGGCCCGAAGCTTGGCCACTTTGGCGGTCAGTTCCGGCTCGACGCCGAAGCGATCGCTTTGGATGTGGATCTGCTGGAGGATTTCCCGGCGAAAGACCTTGTAGCAGACTTCCATGTCCGAGAGGTTGATGTCGTTTAACATATTGGAGAAGAGCGTCAGCAACCTGTTGGCCACGGAATGCCAGAAATACAGTACGCGGTGGGGGCCGCCGAGGAAGCGGGAGCCGAAGACGACGTCGGCCTTGCCGGAAAAGATGGGGTCGAGCAGCACGGGGTAGTCTTCGGGGTCGTACTCGAGGTCCGCGTCCTGGATGAGCACCACGTCGCCGGCGGCGGCGGCGAATCCGGTGCGCAGGGCGGCCGCCTTGCCCTGGTTTTTTTCGTGGAACAGCACGCGGATGCGGTCCGAGCCGTCGAGCCCTTGCAGGTACTGGCGGCTGCCGTCGGAAGAAGCGTCGTCCACAAGGACCACTTCCCAGGTTTCCGGCCGGGCCAGCACCTTGGCCAGCACGACGGGGAGGGTCTCCATCTCGTTATAGACCGGGATGACGATGCTGACGGTCGGTTGGGAAGGGGTCTGCGGCTCGTGCATGGGTGGCTCCGTATCAGGCTTTGTAGCGCGCAAGCGTTTCGAAATAGCGGGCGCGGCTGGATGTTTCGATGGCGCAAAGGGCAACGAGGGCTTCATTGAAGTCGTCGCGGCCCATGGTGAAGACGCCGTGGCCGAGGACGACCACGCCGCGCCGGCCGACCAGAGCCGGGGGCATGGTGTGGACGAGGCCCCGGGGGCCGCAGCCGACCTCGCCCGGCACGATGGGAATGTCGTCCAGAAAGCGGGATTTGTTGCAGGCGACGTGGCAGGCGTCGCGGTTGCGGCAATGGGGCTCGTCGCAGTCCATGGACATGATGACGGCGAATTTGGGGTGACCGTGCAAGATGGCCTTGCGGCCGTCTTTTTCGGCCAGGGCGGCGTGGGCCGAGAGTTCGCTCGAGGCGGTGAGCCCGGCACAGGACGAGCCGTCGAGCGGGCACAGGTCGATGGCCCCTTCGAGGGCGTCCAGGGCGCTGCCGGTCTGGCTGATGGCCAGCGTACCGGCAAGGTTATAGGAGATGTTGCCGAAGACCGAATCGACCAGTCCCAGGGCCACGGTGGCGCGTCCGGCCTCGGCCATGGCGGCGAGAGCGGCCTCGCGGTCGGCAAACGGGCCGGGCAGAAGCGGCGGCACGCGCTCCGGCGGCGGCGGCAGATGGGCCACGGCGGTCTCGAAGGCGCGATCCGCCTCGCCGTCGCGGACGCCGACGCGGCGGGCGGCCAGGTAATCGGAAAAAAACTTCACGAATCCGGCAAAGGCCACCGAGGACACGGTGATAAAGGCCTGCTCGGGCGAGAGCGCGCCGTGAGCCAGGATACCGTGGCCGGGCAGGTAGGCCCCCTTGCGCCGGGACAGGGCCTCGGCGACCAGCGCCGCGTCCGGGCGTTCGACGACCGGGATGTCGTGGAAGAAGGTGCGCGTTTCGCAGTCGCGGGGGCGGATGGCCGGAGCCTCGCGGGCGGCCAGAAATTCCAGGATGGCGCGGTAGGGCTCGGCCGGGGGCACGAGCATGAGGCAGGCCGCGCCAAGGCGGGCCGCGGCTTCGGCCAGCATCGCGTTTTGCGGGGCGTCGTCGCGGGAAAAGGTGACGGCGTCGTCGACGCAGGCAATCACCGCCGCGCCGGGCGCGCACAGGCCGGCCCGGGCCAGCCGGTCGGCGAAAAGGCTTGTCAGCGCGTCCATGGCGCGTCCTTTTCCTTCGGGGCCGAAGCCGGCAGCCCCTCGGCGGACAGGCCGCACAAGCGGTAATATTTCGCCCGGGCGGCCAGAAAGGCGGCGCGATCGAGCGGCGGCACGTCGATGCCGTCCCCGCCCGAGCCGGGTTCGACGAAAAAACGCCGCGGCAGGTCGTCCTCGGCGGCGGTCAGACCGCACCGGGCGTTTTGGGCGCGCTCCCGAGCCACGACCTCTTGGCCCAGATCGGCCAGATCGCCGGCCGCGACCGGTTCGCCCGTGACGGCGGCCAGGGCCAACGCCCATTCCTCCAGGCCTATGGCCAACCCAAGCCAGGGACAGCCGGCTAGACAGGCGACGGCGGCCACGGCGGCCTCACCCAGAAAAACGGCCCGGGCCTTGCCCTCGAAGGTGAAGCGCTCTGTGGCCACGGGCTTGCGCAACAACTCATGGGCCAGACAGCCGGCCCGCCAGGGATCGGGACCGGACGCGCCAACGGCCAGGGACAGGGCCAGACCGTAGGCCCCGCGCGGATCGAAGGCCGGCAGTTCCACGCCCTTCACCCGCAGGGCCGGCGCGGCAAGGAGCGCCCGGCCGGCATCGTCCATGGCCGCAAGCGAAGCGAGCCCCCGGCGCACGCCCTCGGGCGTCGGGGATTCCCCGGTCCGTTCGGCCTCGGCGGCGAGGACCACCGCGCAGCCCGCCGCGTCGAGGCCCTGGTCCAGGCAGTATTGCCGGGCGAAAACCGCCAGATCCGGATCGGCCAGCCCGAGCAGGGCCGTGAAATGGGACAGCGCGTCCACATCGGGCAAAAGCCGTCCGCGAGCGTCCACCCGGCGACAACCGACCGGACAGCCCGGACAGGTTTCGCCATGGCCATGGAAAAGCGCTTCCAGGCGCGGCGCGTTGACGGCCGGGGCTTCGGGGAAAAAGGTGCGCCGGAAATTGTCCGTCGGCTGCATGCGCCGCCCGGCGGTCAGATCGACCAGGGCGGCGGTGCCGAACCGGCCGAAGCCGCACGGTCCGGCCAGCGTCGGGGCGGCGGCAATGAGGCGCTCCATGGCGGCCCGGGCCGCGTCCAGACCGGCCGCGTCTGCCGGGCGGACCTCGGCCGTGCCCGTGGCGGCCAGAAAGACGAGGTTTTTCGCGGCCAGGGCCAGCCCCGCGCCCGTGCCGCCGGCATCGTGCCAGCGGTCGGCCGCCACCGTGGCCAGGAGCGAACCGGAAAGCGCCGCCGGGCCGGTCACCGCCGCCGCGTCGTATTCCCCAAGCAAACCGTCGAAAATTTCCGTGGTGGTCCGGCCGGCCAACCCGGCGGCGTCGACGAAGCCGACGGCGTCGTCGCGGATGGCGAGGCCCACCTTATGGACCGATCTGCCCGTGAGGACCACGCCGGCAAGACGCGCCCGGGCCAGGGCATGCCCCAGGGAGCCGCCAAGGGTCGTGACGGCCGCCCCGCCGGTGCGCGGCGAGAGAAAGGCCAGGGAAACGTGTCCGGCCCCGGGCAGATCGAACCCGGCCAGACGCCCCGGCGCGAAACAGACGGCGGCATCAGGCGCGCTTTCGTCCAGAAGCAACCCGGCCAACCCACGGCCGCCCCGGGCGCGGCCAAGGGCAGACGCGTCGCAAGGGACGCGGCGCGACGTCGCGGCGGTCAGATCGATATGGAGGATTTCCGGGTGCAACGGGGGTCGCCTGCTCTTCGTTGATGCGCGATCTTGTGGGGATGGACCTACCAGAAGGGGTTGCACGAGGCAATCGCGGGCCTAAAGCCCGGCGGGAAACGTCCGATAGGCTTCATACGGATTGCATTGTCGAGGAACGCCCATGCGGATTACGGCCCTTACTCCCCAGCAGACCGGCCTTTCCAGTCTGCTCCCCCAGACCAGCCAGGCAGACGCCCGGGGGCTCAAACTCGGGCGCTATTCCGAAAAGGCCGAAACCACGCCGGTCCTGGCCGCCCAATCCTCCGGCACGACCTCGGACACCTTTGCCGCCGAAATCCTGCGCCGGCTCCAGAACGCCCAATCCGCCAGCAACGCCGGCGCGCTCATCGACAGCGGCGCGGCCGGGGACCTGCAAACGTCGCTGTCGGGCGCCATCGACGCCATCCGGGAAAAGCACGGCGACGCGGCGGCCACGGCGGTCATGGGCATCATCGTCAAGGGCGTGGGCGACGGCTCGGGCGGCGAGGACGCCGTGGGCAACGCGCTTGTCTCCTCGCTCAAGTTCATCGACCGCAATTTCGGCATCGCCGCCGGCGACGCGGCCATCGCCAATTTCAACGGCGCGCTTAACGACGCGGTCAACGGCTATTTCCAAAACGGCCACAACGAGCTTTTCTACGCCTCTGACGGCACCGGGACCACGGATACGCTCCAATCCACCCTGGCCTCGGCCATCGACGACGTGTCCAAGCGCTTCGGCGACGCCACGGCCGACGCCATCTCGGACATCCTGACCGCGAGCCTCGAAAAGACCGGCGCGGACCGCAAGGGCCTCGGCACGGCCCTGTCCGCCGCCGACGCCTACCTCCAAGGCCAGTACGGCGACGACGCCGGCATCGATCCGGGCGTCCTGCCCGGAGTCCAGCCCTCCCTGGCCAAGGGCTCCGTCCTGGACCTGACCATCTAGCCGGACTCTCCCCTTTCCCCTCCATCCGCACACTCCGCGGCCCGTAGGGACGCGGTGCGGCCATGCCCCCTTGCGTCCTCTCCGGGCTTGGTTATTATATTGATTGATTTCAGACCGTTTTTATCCGAAATAAGGGAAACCATGCCCACGGTCTGATCCCGGAAGGAGCAGGCATGTCCGAGAAATACCATGTCGCCGTCATCGTCGGCACGCGGCCGGAAGGCATCAAGATGGCCCCGGTGATCCACGCCCTGGCCGCGCGTGGCGACACGTTGCGCCACAGCATTGTTTCCACCGGACAGCACCGGGAAATGCTGGCCCAGGCCCTTTCGCTTTTTTCCATCGAGCCCGATGTGGACCTGGCCCTCATGACGCCGGACCAGACCCTGTCCGGCCTGACGCAAGCCGCCATCGGCGGGCTGACCGAATGCCTCGCCCGGCTGCGACCGGACATGCTGCTGGTCCAGGGCGACACCACCACCGTGTTCGCCGCCTCGTTGGCCGCCTTTTATGGCGGCATCCCGGTGGGGCACGTGGAGGCGGGACTGCGCAGCCACGACATGGCCAACCCCTTTCCGGAAGAGGCCAACAGACGCCTGACCAGCGTGTTGGCGGGGCTCCACTTCGCCCCCACCCCCCTGGCCAGGGAGGAATTGCTGCGCGAAGGACACGACCCGGAGCGCATCATCGTCACCGGCAACACCGTGGTCGACGCCCTGCTCGGGCTGTCCGAGACCCTGGGGCCGGGACGTTGCCCGCTGCTGCAAGAACTCGCGCCCCAGGCCGGCCGGTTCGTGCTGGTCACCTCCCACCGCCGCGAAAGCTGGGGCGAGGCGCTGTGCCACATCTGCGACGCCGTGGCCGATCTGGCCCGGGCCTTTCCCGACGTGCCCTTCATCTACCCGGTGCACCGCAACCCCCATGTCCGCGAGGTGGCTTTTTCCACCCTGGGCGGGCTGCCGAACGTGCATCTGACCGACCCGCTCGATTACCGGTCCTTCGTGCTGCTCATGCGCGACGCCAGCCTGATTCTGACCGATTCCGGCGGCGTGCAGGAGGAGGCCCCGACCTTCCGCACCCCGGTGCTGGTCTTGCGCCAGGTCACCGAACGGCCCGAGGCCTCGCGCCTGGGGCTGGCCAGGCTGGTCGGTACGGACCGGGCGACCATCGTGGCCGAGGCAACGCGGCTCTTGACCGATGAAACGGCCCGGGAGGCCATGCGGCGCGGCCCCAATCCCTACGGCGACGGCAAGGCCGCCGGCCGCATCGCCGAAGCCATCTGCCGCTTCGCCGCCGGCGACCGGCCCGTGCTCCCGGCCGGCCAACAGTTCCAAAGCCAGGAGGGCACGCAGCCATGACCACCTTCGACCTCATCATGCCCTACGCCCTGCTCGGGCTCCAACTGTTGCTGATCGGCCTTGGCGTCATTTTCCTGCTCAGCGGCTTCGACGAGCTTTTCATCGATATCGTCTACATGCTGCGCCAAGCCTACCGGTACCTGATCATCCGGCGCAAACACCCGCCCCTGACCGAGGAACTGCTCCTGGCGACGCCGGAAAAGCCCGTGGCCATCATGATCCCCTGCTGGGACGAATCGGCCGTCATCCGGCGCATGCTGGACAACACCATCCGCACCATCCACTATTCCAACTACCAGATCTTCGTCGGCACCTACCCCAACGACCCCAAGACCCAACGGGAAGTGGACCTGGCCCGGGAGGTCTACGGCAACGTCAACCGCATTGTCTGCCCCAAGGACGGCCCCACCAACAAGGCCGACTGCCTCAACTGGGTCTACGCCGGCATCAAGCACTTCGAAAAGGAACACGGGATCACCTTTGAAATCTTCGTGATGAACGACTCCGAGGATCTGGTCCATCCTCTCTATTTAAAGCTCTTCAACTACCTCATTCCCCGCAAGGACATGATCCAGTTGCCGGTCTTTCCGCTCATCCCCAAGTGGTGGCGCTTCACGGCCGGCCATTACGCCGACGAATTCGCCGAAAACCATGCCCGGGACATGCTGGTGCGGGAAATCCTGAGCAAGTCCGTGCCCTCGGCCGGGGTGGGCAGCGGCTACAGCCGCCGAGCCCTGGAAACGCTGGCCGCGGACAACAACAACCAGCTGTTCAACATCGATTCCCTGACCGAGGACTACGACTTCGGCCTGCGCATGCGTAAATTCGGCCTGCGCCAGGTGTTCGTGCGCCAGGTGCTGCACCGCCGGGTCAGCCGCAAGGGCTTTTTCACCGGCAAGCCCAAGGCCGTGACCAAGCCGGAATTCATCGTCATCCGCGAATACTTCCCCCGCACCTTCCGAGAGGCGGTGCGCCAGAAGTCCCGCTGGATCATGGGCATCGCCTTGCAAGGCTGGGCGAGCCTCGGCTGGCAGGGCGGCTTTTGGAACCGCTACATGCTCTACCGCGACCGCAAGGCCCTTTTGACCAACCAAATCAGCATGATGGCCAACTGCATCGTCCCGGTCGTCGGGGCGCTGTGGCTGTACCAAAAGCTGTTTCCCGAAGCCTACCATTACCCGCCCGTCGTCGAGGCCGGGACATGGCCCTGGTACCTGCTGCTGGCCAACCTCTTCTTCTTTTTCTGGCGCGCCACCATACGCATGCTCTACGTCTGGCGCGTCTACGGCTTCTGGCAGGGACTGCTCTCCGCTCCCCGGCTCATCTGGGGCAATACCATCAACTTCGTGGCCACCATGCGGGCGCTGCGGCTTTATGCCCGCTATCTGGCCACCGGCAAGGTCATCGCCTGGGACAAGACCGACCACATCTATCCCTCGGAAGCGGAACTGGTGAGCTACCGCCGCCGCCTGGGCGACCTGCTTTTGGACCGGCGCTTTGTCACCATCGCCCAGCTCGACGCCGCCCTGGAGCGCCAGAAGCAGACCGGGCAGCCCCTCGGGCAGGTGCTCCTGGACATGGGGCTGACCAGCCAGCACGAGCTGATCCAGGTGCTGGGACTGCAATTCCGCCTGGAGCCCCGGGCGATCGACCCCTATCAGGTCCCCGTGGACGCCATCGCCGCCCTGCCGCGCGAAGTGGCCATGGCCAACGACGCCTTTCCCCTGGAGATCCTGCCGAGCGGCTCCCTGGCCGTGGCCGTGGAAAACCCGCCTTCGCCCCAGGCCCTCATGGACATGGAAAAGGCCGCCGGCCGCTCCATCGAACTCTTTCTGGCCACCAAAAGCGATCTGGCCTTCGCCCTGCGGCGCGGTTTCGAGCGGCTGGCCGACACGGACGCCGCCGAGAGCCGCTCCGTCGCCCAACACCTCAAGAATCGCAACCTCGTGACCGAGGAACAGTTCGAGGACGCCGCCCGCAAGCGCCGCCAATGCTACACGCGGCTCGGCGACATCCTGGTGCGGAGCAACATCCTCGACTATTCCCGGCTCCAGGAAGCCGAGGCGCGCTTCCTTTCCCACGCCCAGTCCACGGGCCGGTTCGGCGATTTTCTGGTCGGCCAGGGCTACATCACCACCGACCAGCTGACCCAGGCCCTGCGCGAACAGGAAACCTCCTGTCCGTCGCTGCGCGAGGTGCTGTGCCAGCTCGGCTACGCCACGCCGGACATGGTGGCGGACGCCGCCCGAGAGATGGATGCGGCGTCGGCCGCCCCTATCACAAAATGATACGGACACGGGGCGGGGATTGAATCAGACAAACGGGAGGGATGCGGCAGCCGCCCCCTCTCGATATTGTCCCTTCATTTCCGGTTAGATACAGCCAACGAGACGTTGGACTGGTTCTTGCTTTATAAACATGGCCCCGCCGTACCAACCCAGGCCATACGTGGACCGCACTATGCAAAGCACCCGCTGCCGTATTCTTTTCGTCCTGCCCCTCCTGGTCCTCTGCCTCGCGGCCGGACAGGCCCTGGCCGCGGGAAATGCCCATGAAGTCGGGGCTACCGACGGAAAAGGCAAGAGTTGGATCGGCAGGCAGCTGTCGCATTTCAAGGCCTATCCGCATCTGGACATGGCCTACCGCCGCATGAAGGAGAACCGGCGCGAGGAGGCGCAAAAGGAATTCGAGCTTTATCTGCGCATCCAGCCGGACGACCTTGCCGCGCGCGGCGATTACATGGACCTGCTCTACGACCTGGGCCGCTACGACGCGGCCATGGCCGAAGCCCATCGCATCCTGGCGGCCAAACCCGACGACGCCTCCGCCCTGCTCACCTCGGGCCTTTGCCTCATGCGCGCCGGCGACCTCAAATCCGCCGTCGCCCCCATGGAGCAGGCCGTGTCCCTGACCAAGGACAAGCCCGTGCCCCACCGCGTGGCCGTTTTGGCCACGGCCGACGTGCTGGCGAAGCTGGGGCGCTTGCAGGAAGCCCTATCCCTGCTCTCCAGCCTGCCCGAGACCGAAGGAGACTACGCCCTCAAGCAGGCCAAGGGCGTGCTGTTGGCGAAAATGGGCGACAATGTCCAGTCGATCCAGGCCTTTACCCACGCCCTGGCCGCCGCCGGCAACGACAAGGAAAAACTCGCCACCCTGCGCGCCCTGGCCGTGGCCAGCGCGGACGCGGGCGATGCGCAAAAGGCCGGCGCGTATCTGACCGAAGCCCAGCGCCTGGCCCCAGGCGATCCCGTTCTTTTGCAGCAGCAGGCCGTCCTGGCCAACAAGGCCGGCCGGTTCGAGGAGGCCGCCCGCCTGGGTCAGGAACTGACGCGGCTGGCCCCCACCCTGGAAAACAAGCTCTTTTTGGCCAACGTCCTGGCGTCGCTCAAGCGTTACGACGCCGCCGCCGCCGAACTGACGCCGCTTTTGGCCCAAAAGCCCAAGCCCAAGGAGGCCTACCGCCTCAACATGCGCCTGGGCGTGCTGGCCATGCAGGCGGGCAAACCCGGGGAAGCGGCCGTCTATTTCCGTGCCGCCGTGGACCTGCGCCGCGAGCCCCTGGCCCTGGTCCGGCTGTCCCGGGCCGAAGAGCGCGCGGGGCGCACCCAGGAAGCCGCCCAGGCGCTGCACGAGGCCGTGAGCATGGGCGCGGACCCGGACAGCCTGCTCGAACTGGCGACACTGCTCACCAAGCTCGACAAGAATGCCGCCGCCATCACCTATCTCGACAAGGCCCTGAACGAAGCCAAGGACCCGGCCCAGCGCACCCGCATCCTGGCCATGAAGGCCACGCTTTTGGCCGAAACCGGCGACAACGCCGCCGCCCGCAAAGTCCTGGAGGACGCGCTCAAAGCTCCGGGCGCGGACAAGGCCCGGCTGTTGGCCCAGCTTGGCGAAACCTGCCTGCGCCTGGGCGACGCCCCGGCGGCCGTGGCCGCCTTCACCCAGGCCCTCTCGGCCGGCGCGGGGCAGGATATCCAGGCGTCCCTGGCCGAAGCGCTCGTCAAGGACGGGCAGGCCGAACGGGCGCTTGGCATCTACAAAACCCTGGTCGAGAAGGCCGCGACCCCGCAAAAGCGCGCCGCCTACCGCCTGGCCGTGGCCAACCTGCTCTCGCGCCTGGGCCGCAACGCCGAGGCCGCCCCCATTTTCCAGGAACTGGCCGCGTCCGGGCAACCCACCCTGTTGCGTCAGGCCGGCGAAAGCTTCGCCGCCGCCGACATGGACAAGGACGCCATCGCCAGCCTCGAGGCCTTTACGCGCCAGGACGTAAGCCCCGCCGACAAGGCCGAAGCCCTGCTCGCCCTCGGCAATGTCTACGCCAGCCGGAAAAACGCCGCCAAGGCCTACGACGCCTTCGAGCAGGCCTCGCGCCTGGCCTCGAACCTGCCCCGGGACAAACAGGCGGAAATCGCCCTGGGCCTCGGCACCGCGGCCGCGCTTTCGGGCCGGCCGGCCAAGGCCATAGCACCCCTGACCCAGGCCCTTGGCCTCATGGACAACGGCTCGCGCAAGGCCAAGGCCATCATGACCCTGGCCCAGGCCTACGGCACCTTGGGCAACGCCCCAAAAGCCATCGCCTTCTGGCGACAGGCGGCCGCCGCGCCCGGGGCGCTTCGAAGCGACATCGCCGCTTCCGAGGAAAATCTCGGCTACGCCCTGACCCGGGCCGGCGATCTGCCCGCCGCCGAAAAGGCCTTCCGCCGCGCCCTGGTCCTCTCCGGTCCCAACTGGCGGGTGCTGTCCGCCCTGGGCCAGATCGCCTACACAACCGGCCGCTACCAGGAAGGTCTGGACGCCTTTTCCCAGTCCCTGGCCCTCCATCCCGACCCGGCCACCCGCATCGCCATGGCCCGCTGCTACGAAAAGCTCGGCAAGCCGGGCCTGGCTCTGGTCGATTTCGACAAAGCCACCCCGGATATTTCCTCCCTGTCGCCACAGGACCGCCGCGCCTATTACCGGGCCAAGGGCTTCCTCTACGCCGGGGAATCCCGCAACGAAGCCGGCATCGCCGCCTTCAAGGCCACCCTGGCACTCGGCTACGATCCGGAAACGGCCACGCGGCTCGGGCGTCTGGAACGGCTGGCCGGCCATCCCGAGGAAGCCAAAAAGACCCTCGAAGCCGTGGACCCGGCAACGCTCCCCCCGGACTTGCAAGTCCTGCGCTTGTCCGAACTGGCCTCCCTGGCCGAGGCGGACAAGGATTACGATACGGCCCGCAAGTTCCTCGAAGCCTCGCTGGCCATCAAAGCCGACGCCGACACGGAATTTCGCCTCGGCAACGTGCTGCGCGACGCGAAGCACCTCAAGGAAGCCATCGAGGCCTACCGCCGGGCCGTGAAGCTCGACGACGCCAACCGCTACCTGACCGCCCTGGGCTACGCCTTAAGCGAGGACAAGCAGTACGCCGCGGCGGCCGAGGTGTTCGAGACCGTGCTCCACCGCGACCCGGACTACCTGCATCTGTGGGAGGACCTCGGCTACGCCTACATGCACGAGTGCGACAACACGAAATCCGTGGACCGCTTCAAGCGCGCCATCGACAACGCGCCGCTGCGCCCGGTGGACAGCCCCGAAGACCGGGAAAAGCTGGACAAGGACGTCTACCGGATGCGCAAGGAAGTGACCAAGCTGGAGACGCACTTCACCACCACGGCCTACATGTCCTACATCGCCGGAGACGCCGGGCCGCTGCCCTCCTCCGGGGGCGACTCCATGGACACCATCCGCTCCGGGGCCGGCGCGGAGTTCGCCTGGATTCCGCCCAAGATCGGCTTTCGCGACGACCGCATCCTCCAGGTCATCGGCCGGGCGACGGCCAGCTTCAACAAGGACAGCCTGGAAATCGACGACAAGTCCTGGCAGGGCGCGGCGGGACTGCGCTACAAGCCTTTCAAGACCCAGAACCTCAACGTCGGCGTCGAGCGGCTGTTCAAACTCGGCAAGGCGGCCGAGGACAACTGGCTGCTGCGGGCCATGTATTCCCTGACCGACGGCTACGACGTCAAACCGAAAGAAAAATACTGGAACTACTCGTACTTCTACGGCGAATACGACTACTACACCGAAAACGACCCGCGCAGCATGTTTTACGCCGAAGGCCGGCAGGGCATCTCGTTCAACGTCCGCGACCGGTTTCTCATCACGCCCCACGTCGTGGCCGACGTGCGGGTCTGGTCGCCGGACCTCAACGAGTCGTCCTATGTGGAAGGCGGCGGCGGGTTGTCATTCAAATACCTCTTCAACCGCGCCGACTACGAGGTCGAGCGGTCGTCCCTGGAATTCCTGCTGCAATACAAGTACGGGACGCTTTTCAACAAAACCAAGGTCACGGACAGGGAAAACGTCATCAACGCCCTGTTTCTGACCACCATTCTCAAATTCTGATCGGAGGGGGCCATGGGAAGCGCTTTTCGCCGCATCGTCCCGGCACTGCTGTGCCTCCTTGCGTTGCTCGGCCCGGCCAGGCCGGCAGCCGCCGAGACGCCGCGTTTCACCGGCACCTTTCTCCAGCTTCTGGCCGACCATGCGTCCTGGGACGCGGCCCGCTGGCAGGCGCTTTTCACCGCCCTGCGCGCCATCGGCGTGGATGAAGTGGTGGTGCAGTGGAGCGTCAACGACAAAGCCCCCACCTACCAGAGCGAACACTTCACCGCCCCGCCGAGCCTCTCCCTGCCGGCCGTGCTCCAGGCGGCCAGGGCCAGCGGCATGCATCTCGTGCTGGGGCTCGTGCACGACCCGGCCTACTGGGAAAAAATCAAGCGGGACCCCAAGCTCGTGCGGGTCTATTTCCGCCGGCTGCTCCTCGAAAGCCTAGCCGCCGCCAAGGAGCTTGCCGCGCTTACGGCGGAAGACCCGACCGTCGTCGGCTATTACATTCCCCAGGAAATCGACGACCGCAGCTGGCTCGAGCCGGATCGCCAGGACGTGCTGGTGGAATACCTGACCGATTTGCGGGAAGGGCTGCGCCAGATCGTGCCGGGCCTGCCCGTGGCCATTTCCGGATTTTCCAACGCCTTTGCCGAACCCCTCGTGCTGCGACGGCTCTGGACGCGGATTCTCGGCGCAAGCGGCATCGACCGGGTGCTCTTCCAGGACGGCGTGGGCGTGGCCAAGCTGCTCCACGGCGAAACCGGCATCTTCCTGACGGCGGTTTCCCAGGCCGCCCAGGAAACCGGCCGGGCCTTCACCCCGGTCGTCGAAACCTTCACCCAGGTCGCCGGACCGCCGATCAACGACAAGCCGTTCCAAGCCATTCCCGCGCCCCTCGAGCGCCTGAAAAAACAGCTCGACACGGCCGGACGCCTGCCCCACGACGGCATCGTCGCCTTCAGCCTGCCCGAATACTGCTCGCCCTTCGCCGGCCCGGCGGCGGCGGCGCTCTACGCGCAGTACAAAAGCGCTTTCATCCACTGACAGGAAGAGGGGAGAAGAGAATGCGAGAGGGGAAACCCTTTCAAGAAAGGGTTCTCCCCTCTCGCGCTCTCCCCTTCCTAAAGTTTTTCAATTTTTCTGGGATAGAGAGAGGATATTCCTCTCTGTGATGGAGCGCGGGGAGTCCGATTGGGCGGAGGCTAGTCCGGCTCCTTTTCCACGGCGCAGAGCAGTCCGCGCAGCTGGTACGAGCCGAAAGCCGGATCATAGGGCGGGCCGTCGTTGGTCAGGACGTTGGCGTTGGACTCGAACGCCCCGAAATCGAATGCGCCGCGCTCAGGGAACCACCAGCCGTGGTCGACGCTGACCACTCCCTCCCGGATGTCCGCCGTGACTTTGGCCCGCATGCGGATGGCCCCGCGCGGGCTTTTGACGATGATCCAGTCACCGTCGACGATGCCGAAGCGGGCGGCCGTGGCCGGCCCAAGCTCGGCCAGGGGATCGGGACGCCTCTTGCGAAGCCCCGCCACCTGCCGGCCATCGCTGTGGAAAAATTCCAGTCGCCGCGCCCCGGTGGTCAAGACCAGCGGAAACTCGCGTGCCACCTCCGGCGCGGACACCGGACTTTCCGGCGGTTCGGCAAAGGACGGCAACGGATCATAGCCCAGCCGGGCCAGCGCCTTGCAGAAAAATTCCACCTTGCGGCTCGGCGTGCGAAAGCCCTTTGCCGCAAACCGCCGATAGGCGGGCTCGGCCATGACCATGAACCGGTCGGCCAGCTCGTCGAAAGTCAGGCCGATAGGCTTCAAGCGCTGGTCGAGAATGTCGGTCAGCGTCTCGTCGGCCCCGGGAAGCCCCAGACGCCTCGCCAGGTCGTTTAAAATCAACTCGTTTTGCCGGCACTCGCCCACCTGCGCCAGCTTGCGATGGCCAAAGACCGCCTGCGGGGCCACCAGCGGCAACTCGATGATCTGGTCGATCTCCGGCCAATAGGCCGACGGCAGCACGTAATCGGCCAACGCGGCGGTCGGGGTCATGAAATGATCGGCCACCACGAGCAGATCCAGGGCGCGAAGCGATTCGAGCACACCCAGGCTGTTGGCCACGGTGGCCAGGGGATTGTTGCCGAAGACGAGCAGTGCCCGCACCCGGTAGGGCTCGCCCGTGCGCATGGCCCCGAAAAGCCCGGGGAGGTGCGCCGCCGGCATGAACGCCCGAAACCCGCCCAGAAGCTTGAACCGGTCGGCCCCGAGACGCTTGGCCAGGGCGTCCGGCGGCAGGGCCTGCCGCATGACCGGATAGGCGGCCACCAGATCGTGGCCGAAAACATCCCCGCCCGGAATGTCCAGATTGCCCGTCAACCCACGCAAAATAGCCACGGCCCGTACGGTTTGCAGGCTGTTGGGATTCTGCTCCAACGACACGCCCCATTCGAGGATGGACGGCTTGTCCAGGGCGTAGCGCCGGGCGGCCTCGAGAAGCGAGGCCGCCGGCACGCCGGTCACTTCCTCGGCCCACGCTGGCGTGGCCGCTCCCACCCGCTCCCGCAGCGCCTCGAACCCGGAACCGTAGGCTTCCACGAACTCCCGATCGTACCATCCCTCTTCGATGATGGCCCGGATCATGGCCAGAGCCAGCGCCGCGTCGGTGCCGGGCCGAATCGGCAGCCACAGGCCGCAACGCTTGGCCGTCTCGCTACGCCTCGGGTCGACGGCGATGCCGTAGGCTCCCCCGGCCAGGGCCTTCTTGATCGGAAAGGCCAGCTCGCCGTCCGGCCCGGAGACCAGCGGATTGTGGCCCCAGAATAAAATGGTGCGCGGCGGCACGTCGCCGTAATAGTCCCCGGCCACGAAACCGCCATAAGTGAGGTTGCAGGCCGTGATGCGCGGAATGAAACAGTTGGCCAGCCCCGGCTCGTACCAATTGGGCGTGCCGAAGGTGTTGGCGAAGCGGATGACGTGGAAATAATGGTGCCGGCCGGTGCCCTGGCCCAGGGCCACGGACTCGGGGCCGGACTCCCGGCGAAACGTGTCCAGGCGGGCGGCGATGTCGGAGAGCGCCTCGTCCCAGGAAACGCGGACGAATTTCCCCGCCCCCCGCTCCCCCACGCGCTTAAGCGGATGGCGCAGCCGGTCCGGGTGGTACATCGCCTCGGGCGTGGACAGGCCCTTGACGCACATGCGGCCGCAATTAAAGGGCGACCCCGGCCAGGGCCGCACCTGCGTCACCCGCCCGCCGGCAACCGTCACCCGGGTCGCACAACCGCCATGGCAGACACGGCAGACGCTCCGGAACTCGCCGTCAGGCCAAAGGGAAGTGGAGAGAGAGGGCATAGGAACCGGGGGGAAACCTTTCTGAAGAAAGGTTCTCCCCCCGGGCCCCCTTTCCAAAGACTTTTAACGATAACAAAATGTTATCCATAGCCCACCCATAACCATTATAAACTTTAGGAAGGGGAGAGCGCGAGAGGGGAGAACCCTTTCTTGAAAGGGTTTCCCCTCTCGCATTCTCTTCTCCCTAAAGCGCGGCAAAGAAGCTCAATACGGCCAGGATGCCGAGCCCCGCACGCACGACGTGGAGAATGTTCCACTTCTCCAGAAGCGCCCGGGTGTCGGCATTGGCGTCATCGGAGTTCATCGCCATGAGCGTGTTATTGAGGGGCATGATCCACTTGCGCGTCACCACCCAGATGGCGCAGGTGAAAAGCGAGCCCGTCAGATACAGCCCCTTGCCCGTCCAGAGGAGCCCGACCATGCCGAAAAAGAAGCCGGCCATGACCAGGGAAGCCTGCATCCGCCTGGCTCTTGGGTAGCTGCGCTGCCACTGGGCCAGCATGTCGGCATCCAGGAAAACGCGCCGGGCGGGATGCTCGACGATGTTGATATACAGGGCCGCGCCGGTAAAAGCGGCCATAATGGCCAAAGCGATGGCGCCGAATTCCACGGGAAAACTCCTTGGGGCTTAGGCCCCGACCGCGTCCAGGGTGTCGCGCAGGGCGGCGATGGCCGTATCCTGTTCGGCATCGGACAGCGACGGGTACATGGGCAGGGAGAAAATCTCCCGCGCCGCCCGCTCGGTTTCGGGCAGGTCGCCCTCCTTATAGCCCAAATGGGCATAGCCCGTCATGGTGTGGATGGGCCAGGGGTAGCTGATGTTGACGTTGACGCCCCGCTCCTTGAGCCCGGCGATCACGGCGTCGCGTTTTTCGTGACGCGCCACGTACAGATAATAGGCGTGCTCGTTGCCGGGAGCCACGGCCGGCAGGGTCAGCGACGTGTCGGCCAGAGCGGCGTCGTAGCGCGCGGCCAGCTGCCGCCGGCGGGCGAGATACTCCGGCAGGTGCTTGAGCTTGCCCAGTAATATGGCGGCATGGATCTCGTCCAGGCGCGAATTGTAGCCGTGCTCCAGGGCGTAATAGGTCTTTTCCATGCCGTAGAAACGCAGGCGCTTGAGCTTGGCCGCCGTCTCCTCGCTTCCCGTCAACACCATGCCGCCGTCGCCGTAGGTGCCGAGGATTTTGGTCGGATAAAAGGAAAACGAGGCCGCGTCGGACATGGAGCCGGCCACCTGACCGTTTCGCACCGCGCCATGGGCCTGGGCGCAATCTTCCACCACGCGCAGCCCGTGGCGCTCGGCCACTTCCCGCACGGCTTCCATGGCCACGCACTGGCCAAAGAGATGCACGGCCACAATGGCCTTGGTGCGCGGGGTCACGGCCGCTTCCAGCTTGGCCGCGTCCATCAGATACGTGGCCGGGTCGATATCCACGAACCGGGGCACGCCCCCGGCGCTGACAATGGCCGAAACCGTGGGCACGGCCGTATTGGCAACGGTGATCACCTCGTCGCCGGGCTGTATCCCCACCGCCAACAGCGCCAACAGCACCGCGCTCGTGCCGTTGTCGCAACCCACGCCGAAACGCGTCCCGCAATAGCCGGCAAACGCTTCCTCAAAAGCCGCCACATGCGGCCCCAAAATCAGCTTGCCCGACTCCAAAACAGCGGTAACGGCGGCCAAGATCTCCTCCCGCTCCGCTTCATATTCCTTCAAATATCCCCAAACATTGACCGCCATAGTCGTTCCTTGTGAGGAGAGGAGCGGAGAGAGGAACCGGGGGGCGGGAACCCTTTTTTTGGTAAAAAAGGGTTCCCGCCCCCCGGGCCCCCCACCCTCCCCAAAAACTTCTAAAGGGTTGTAGCCAACTACTTTAAACTATTGTATTTTCAATAGTTAAAAAAATTCCTTATCCTTTCGCCCCGAAGGGGCGACGGCGTGGTGGAGGCGGAATTTGCTTGGGACGAGCTTGTCGCGAAGCGACATGCACCGTCCCGACAAATTCCGCCTCCATCTTCTCCACTCTCCGCCTTACCGGCAACCATCCCTCCCCCGCCCAGCCAAAGCACACCGGACGGGGGGTCCGGGGGGCCCGTGGCCTCCCGGCGGGGTCTGGGGCAGCGCCCCAGTCTCCCCATCTCCTCCCAGCCAGCCTTACCCGCCTTACCCGGCGCTCGCCCGCAGCCGCGCCAGCATGCGCGCGTCGGAGAGCAGCGCGGCGATAAAGGCCTCGCCGTCGCCGCGCTCCATGGCGGCAAAGGCCCGGGTAAAAAAGCGGGCAAAGGCATCGGCGGGCTCGAAGTCGACGGATCGTACGCCTTGGGGGGTGTTGCAGGAAAGGGGCAGAGTGGCGCTTGGCGGCGGAGTGAAGGCCCGGTCCATGGAGGCGGCGAGGCCGGGGCCGAGGACGCCCAGGCGATTGACGTAGCCGGTGTCGAAGCCAAAGGTGCCGGCCAGGGTTCGGCCGCCGGAGTAGACGAGCAGACAGGTGAAGGCCGTTTCCACGGCCGGGCCGCGCGAGGTTATGCGGCAGACGACCTCCTCGGGCTCGATGCCGAAAAGGACGCGGCCGGGGCTGACGGCATAGGGGCCGAGGTCGAAAAGCGCGCCGCCGCCGAGTTCGGGGCGGTGGCGGAAATTTTCCGGCGGCAGCGGCGGGAAGGAGAAGGTGGCGACGATGCGCGCCGGGGCGGTGTTTCTGTCGGCAAAGGCCTGGGCCAGGCCGGCGACGCGGGGATGCTCGGCCCAGACCGTGGCTTCGGCCAGAAGGAGATTTTTTTGCGCGGCCAAGTCGCAGGCTTTCTCGGCGGTGGCGAGGTCGAGAAAGGCGGGCTTGTCCACGATGACGTGGCGGCCGGAGGCCAGGGCGGCCAGGGCCAGCGGCGCATGCCGGCTGTTTTCCGTGGTCACGTAGACGGCCTCGGCGTCGCTTGCGGCCAGGGCGGCTTCGGGGTCGCCAAAAAAGCGCAGGGGCAGGCCCGGCGGGCTTTCCATGCGGCGGCCGCTTCGCGAGGCCACGTCCACGGCCGTAACGCCAAGCCCGGGCAGGCCGGGCAAGACGCGGCGGGCGAAGATATCCGAACCGCCACAGACAAGCAGCTTCATGACCTGCGCTCCACGGCCCCCATGCAGGCAAGCAGGTTGCGGGCCTCGATATTGACGTGGCCGTGGCGGGCCATGCGCCACAGTTGGCCAAGGGTCAGCCACAGGTAATGGCCGGGCGTGTCCACGACCGTACCCGGAGAAATTTCCACAATCATATAGCGATTCTGGAAATGATGGAAGCGCCCGCCCTCCTCGGACTGGACGGCGTCGTAGCGCACCGCGCCGAGAGCGGAATCAAGGAAATATTCCAGGAACTGCGGGGCGCAGGCCCGGCCGGACCGAGTCGCCACCTCCGAACAGGCCACGGTGGGGCCGATCTCCATGCCGTCGCGGTTGCCGGGCTCGAGGCTCCCCCGGACCAGGAAATGCAGCACGCCCCACTGGCTCTGGCACAAAAAGCCGACCAGTCCCAGGCCTTCGTGGTGAAGCAGCGGCTGGGACCAGCGCGTGGCCTCGCGGGTATGGGCCGTGACATCCACGCCGATGACGGAAAAATACAGTCCGGTTTCGTGGCGGATGGCGTCCTCGGCCACGGTCCAGCCGCGAAGGCTGTCCAGGGGCAGGGACGAAACGCGCATGGAAGTGGCCGCCTTGCCCTTGGTCAGCCAGCCCATGACCGCGTCCATGGTGTGGCGCTCGCGATCGGAGCGGCAAAAGGACAGGTACACGTCGCGGCGGAAGGGCGACAGGCCCTCGAGGCGGGACGCGTCCGGCGGCTCGTCGGGATCGGCCAGGGGAATGAGCGACACCACGGTGCGGGCGTCCATGTTGACGAGGTTGTCGCAGGCAAGCAGGGCCTTGATCTGGCCGAGCGTCATCCAGGCGAAATCCTCGTGCACCGGCACGTCGTGGGAAACGAGCACGACCATGTTGCGGTTGCGCTTGCGCAGGAATCTGGCCCCCTGCTCGGGCTGGAGCTGGTCGAGGAGCACCGTGGCCAGGCCCGGCTCGGTGAAATATTCCAGGTAGCGCGAGGCATGGCCGCCGTGAACCCGGGAATAGTTGCTGCGCGTGGCCTGAACCGTGGGGGAAAGCTGGAGCACGTTGACGTTGCCCGGCTCCATCTTGGCCTGCATGAGGAAATGGAGCACGCCGTCGATTTCCCGGGCGAGAAGGCCCAGGATGCCGACCTCGGGCTGGTTGATGATGGGCTGGTCCCAGGACGGGACCGGGCCGAAGTCCGTCTCGACCCGGATGCCCTCGATGGTGAAGAACTTGCCGGAGCTGTGCCCCAGGCGCAGGGGAGCCGGCAGAAAGTCCCACTGATCCAGTGCGGCAAGGGGCACGCGGCGCACCTCGAAACGGTCGCGGCGGTCCTTGGTCGCAAACCAGGCCATGACCGCCTCCATGTCCGGAAAGACGCCGGAGGTGGCGCGGCAGGACCGCGCAAAGGCCAGGCGCGCGGCGGTGGTGCTCATACCCCGGCCAGGGCCTCGCGGTAGACGTCAAGGGAGCGGATGACGCTTTTGGGTTCGTAGTGCGTGCTGGCCAGCACCAGGCACACGGCGTCCGGGCTGATGTCGCGGATGTCGAGAAAGACCATGGGCGGCAGGTAGAGCCCCCGGGCAGGGTCGTCCAGGCGATACGCCGCCGTGTCGCGGCCGTCGGTCACCGTTACGGTAAACGACCCGGCCACGGCCAGCACACACTGTTCGGTGCGCGGATGGGCGTGGCCGCCCCGATCGGCGGTCATGCCGTGCATGTAAAAGACCCGGGCCACGGCAAAGGGGATGTGGCAGCCGCCTTCGAGGGCGGACAAGGCGCCCCGGTCGTCGCGCACGGTCGGCACGTCGAGCAGGCGCACGCCGTCGAGGGGACTTTTCACGGGCGAACCTCCCTTGGCGGCCGGCCGTCGCCGCCGTGAACCTCGCGCACCACGGCCTGGGGCGTACGATTGATCTCCATGAGCGAGCGGCCGACGTATTCCCCGAGCAGCCCGAGCATCACGAGCTGCACCCCGGCGAAAATGATCACCGTGATGTAGAGCATGGTCCAGCCTGAGGGCACGGACACGCCGAGAACCTTCTCGGCCAGGCTCCAGACGGCCAGAAGCAGGCCGAAAGCCCCCATGGCCAGTCCGAGAAACGCCGAAACACGCAGCGGGGCCACGGAAAAATTGACGAACATGGTCAGCCACAGTCGCACGAGCTTCCACAAGGTGTAGCCGGACTGGCCGGCCTCCCGGTCGCGGTGCTCCACCTCCACCTGGCCGATATTGTTCGTGGCGCGCAAAATCAGGCCGTCGATATAGGGCGCGGGACCGGTATAGTCCACGATGCGGTCCACCAGAAAGCGGCTTAAGCACTTGAAGCTCGACAGGTACAGGCGCGGCGGCTTGTCGAGGAGCAGGGTGGCCACCTTGTCGTTGAAGGCGCTGCCCAGATTGCGCAGCCGGCCGTGGCGCTTTTCCCGGAAGGCGGTGTAGACCACGTCGAACCCGCCGTCGCGGGCCGCCGCCACGATCCGGGCGATCTCCTCCGGGGGATTTTGAAAATCGTCGTCCATGACCACGACCCAGTCCCCGCCGGACTGGCGCAGTCCGGCCATGACGGCGTTGTGTTCGCCGAAATTGCGGGCCAGGCGCAGGTAGGTGACCCGGCCGGGAAAAGCCTCGCAGCACTCGAGACAGACCTCGTGGCTCCTATCGCGGCTGCCGTCGTTGACCAGCACGATGTCGGTGCCCGGCAGCGGCGGATCGGCCAGGAGCACACGCACCAGCCGGCCGATGGTGGCTTCGGCGTTGTAGACGGGAATGACGATGGTAAGCGAGGGCGAAGGTTCCGGATTCATGCTCGTGTACGACTCCGGCCGGACCACGGCCGCGCCGGTCCGACGGGATTTTTGGCCATGGCGAAAACCGACAGCCCGAAAGGCATGGCAAAGCCATAGTCCACCATGAGGGCGTTTTCCACAAACCGCGCCCGGGCCAGGGCGGCGTTGAGGCGCGGGGGCAGCGGCGCAAGATCCGAGCGCGGCGCATGGCCCGGCCGGTTACGCTTGCGCCAAAGCCGCACCAGGGCGGCGATGGGGAAAAGCAGCGTGTTGGAATAGGTCAGCTTTTCGACGAAAAAGCCGGCCGAACCCAAGAAAGACCGGATCTGCCGGGTCGTATAGCGCTGCTGCACCCCGACGGCCCGGTCGTGTTCGCTGTAAAGGGCCTGGTGGGCGACGATATTAAGGACAAGCCGCCCCCCGGGGACCAGCACGCGGCGGGCCTCGGCCAGGGCCGGGATCACGGCCGACGGCGACACGTTGGCCAGGACATCCAGGGAGAGGACCACGTCGAAGCTGGCGTCCCGAAAAGGAAGGCTCACGGCTGAGGCCCGGGTGAGGGGGAAATCCCCCCGGCGACGGGCCAGGGCAAGCGCCGTGGCCGAGAGGTCCAGGCCGGTCGCCTTGTCCGCGGCGAGCGCTTCCAGCACCTTGCCCGTGCCGCAGCCGGCGTCGAGCACCCGAAGCGGCCCGGGTGCGTCCTCGCGGCAATGGGCAACGGCCCGGCGCACCTGATCGTGCAGGCCCCGGTACCACCAGTGGGTCTCCTCGGCCGCGAACATGGTCGCGTATTCGGCTTCAAGCATGGGCTATCGCCAGACTCCGCCGAAGCGGAAACGACGTCCGTCGTGGAGGGAAGTTGCAATCGCGTACGACATCGGCGGACCCTAGCGGTTTCCGCCGAAAAAATCTATTGCACCCCATGCGGCTCCCTCCCGGTCAGGTCAGCCTGGCCCCGCCCTGCCTGGGGCGCCCTTTTTTTTCGGTCATAACGCCCGTCCTCGGGGAGGCGCGGCGCATCAACGCCCTGGTGGACCACGTGCGCATGGTCGGCTACGGCCTGTCCGTGGAGATCGTGGTAGTCGACGGCGATCCGGCCGGTTCGACGCTGACTGCCCTCGACCGCGAGGGCGTGCTGGGCCTGACCGCGCCCCGGGGCCGGGCCAGCCAGTGCAACGCCGGGGTGGCTGTCGCCTCGGGCGAGCGCCTGCTTTTCCTGCACGCCGACACAAGGCTTCCGGCCCGGGCCTTCGAGGACGCGGCCAGAGCCCTCGACGCGGGCGCCGCCCTCGGTGCCTTCTCCCTGGCCATCCGCTCGAAAAATCCCTGGCTGCGACTGGTCGCCGCCGGGGCCACCCTGCGCTCGAAGTGGTTCGACCTGCCCTACGGCGACCAAGCCCAGTTCCTGCGGCACGACCTCTTCTGCGCCCTGGGCGGGTTTCCGGACATCCCCATCATGGAGGACGTGGCGCTCGTGCGCGCCGTCAGGCGGGCCGGGGGTAGGATCGCCGTCCTGCCGACCCACGCCACCACCTCGGCCAGGCGTTGGGAGGCCGAGGGGACTTTTCGGACCACGGCCCGCAACCTGGCCCTGCTGACGCTCTACAGCCTGGGCGTGTCCCCGGGCAGGCTCGCCAAGCACTACCCCCCGACGCCGGACACGGACCGGCCGGGGACACGGTAGCGGCCGTGGACGTGCGCCTGCTCGTTTTCTGCAAGGCCCCCCTGCCCGGCCGGGTCAAGACGCGGCTTGCCGCCGGCATCGGCGACGCGGCCGCCCTGGCCGCCTACCGGGCCATGGTCGAGGGCGTGCTGGAGGCGGCCGACGCCTCGGGGCTGCCCACCATCCTCTATTATACGCCGGCCGGAGAGCTGGAGGCGCTGCGGCGACTGTGCGGGCCGGACCGGACCTGCCGCGCCCAGTCGGACGGGGACCTCGGCGCGCGCATGGCCGCCGCCTTCACCGCCACGCTTCGGGAAGCCGACGCCGCCGTGCTGCTCGGCAGCGACCTACCGCTTGTCACCGGCCCGCTCCTTGTCCGGGCGGCCCGGAAGCTTGCCGGAAACGACGCCGTGCTCGGCCCGGCAACCGACGGCGGCTACTATGCCCTGGGGCTGACCCGCGCCGGCTATTGCCCGGAAATATTTACGGACATGCCCTGGAGCACGGCAACGGTCGCCTCCCTGACGCGGGTCCGGCTGGCCGCGGCCGGAAAAAGCCTGGCGCTTCTCCCCGAGCTGCCGGACTGCGACACCCCGGACGATCTGGCCCGTCTCGCCGCCCCGCCCTGGCGGGCCCGCCTCGACGACACGCCCTTCGGCCGGTTTCTGGCGCGCCTTCCTGACCGCACCGTTTGACCAGAACCCCGCCTATCGTTTATCCGTATGGGAAAAAGGCAGGGGGCGCGGCGAACGACGTGGCCCCGCTGGCGAGGTTTCGACCGGGCAAACCGGCCGGCACGCGGAAAGGCGGTGCGTGTTTGGGGGACTTACGCGAAGAGTTGAGCGCCAGGACGCTTTCGGCTTGTTTCCTGCGTTGCTACCTGGTCGGCGCCGCCTACAACACGCGCGGGTTGCAGCACGTGGGGCTGGCCTACGCCATGGAGCCGGGACTGACGGTTTTGTATCCCGACCCGGACAAACGCGACGCCGTGTTCGCCCGCTACCTCGACCTGTACAACACCCATTTTTTCTGGACGCCGCTTTTGGTCGGGCTGTTTCTGTCCCTGGAGGCCAAAATCGCCAAGGGGATTCTGCCGGCCGAAATGCTTGACAACGTCAAGACCACGACGGCATTCACCCTGTCCGCCATTGGCGACACGTTTTTTTCCGCCAGCGTCATGGGCCTGTGGGGGCTGTCCGCCGCCTGTCTGGTGGCCGGGGGCCGCTACGTCGCCCTGGGCATTCTCGCGAGCGGCCTGTTCCTGGCGGCCCAGGTCTTCAAGGCGGCGACATTTCGAGCCGGCTACCGGGAAGGATTCCATGTGCTGCGCCGGCTCAAGCGTTGGGATATGGTCAACCTCGGCCGCAAGATCAAGCTGGTCAACGCCGGGCTTTTGACCGTGTTCTGGATGCTCGCCCATCCGCTGGGACAGGCGGCATCCATGTCCGACGCCGTACTGATCGGCATTCTGGCGGCCTGGGCCGCCACCCGGCCGTCGGTTTCCCGGGAGATCGCGCTGCTGGTCCTGGCCGCGGGCTGGGTCCTCTTGCGCTCCATCGGGCCGATCTGACCGGCCAAACCTCCCGGCCCCGGGCCGGGAAAACCTCCGCCGACGCGGTGGACAATGACCAACCAAACCAACGATACGGGCGCGATGGCCCTCGACGACATAACGCCCACGGATACGGGCTTCGCGCTGACCGTGCGCGTGCTCAACGAGCAGGGACTCCACGCCCGCCCGGCGGCCAAGCTGGCCCAGGAGGCGCAGAAGTTCCCCTGTGACATAAGCCTCTCCATGGGGGGGGAAACCGTTGACGCCAAGAGCATCCTCGATATCCTCACCCTGGCCGCGGGCAACGGAACCGAGTTGGAACTGCGGGCCAGCGGCCCGGAGGCCGAGGCGGCCCTGGTGAGCCTCGCCACGCTTATCCGCAACCGTTTCCGGTAGGCCGCGTCCCGTGACCGCGCCTGCCCCAAACCCAGTCCGCGACCGCGCCGGCCAGCCCCGGACCCGGCCGCGCCCCGAGGACCCAACCGGTCATGACGACGCTTAAAGGCATTCCCGTTTCGGCCGGAATCTCCATCGGACGGGCCTTTTTCCTCAATCGCTCGGGCGTTGGCCCCCTGCCCCGCCAGACCCTGACCGAAGCCATGCTGCCGGCCGAAATCAGCCGCCTGGAACGGGCCTTCGAGCAGTTCAGAAGCGAGATCGAGCAGGCCCGCGACCGTATTCCGGCCGAGCTCAAGGAGCACACGCTCATCCTCGACTCGCACCTGATGATCCTGAAGGACCCGAAACTGGCCGGAGCGGCCCGCAATTACATCAAAAAGCTCTCCATCAACGCCGAGTGGGCCCTGGACAAGGCCGTGGACGACCTGGAAAAGGCCTTCGCCGCCCTCGACGATCCCTATTTCCGCGACCGCATCCAGGACGTGCGCACCGTGGCCGGCCGGGTGCTGGCCAGACTGGCCGGACAGACCGGCGGCACCCGGGCCATCGAAAACCGGGTCGTGCTCATGGCCCACGACATTTCCCCGGCCGATACCGCAAGCCTCCAGACCGACAAGATCATGGCCCTGGTCACGGTCCAGGGCGGCAAGACCTCCCATACCGGCATCCTGGCCCGCACGCTGGGCATCCCGGCCGTGGTCGGGGTCACGGAGCTCGAACGTGAGGTGCGCGACGGCGACCTGGTGGTGGTGGACGGGCTGCGCGGCGTGGTGCTGCTCTCCCCGGGCGAGGAGGAACTGGCCAGGCTTTCCGACCTCAAATACCAGTTCGAGGCCTACCAGGCCGGCATCATGCGCGGCTGCCACCTGCCCGGCGAGACCATCGACGGCTACCGCATCAAGGTCAAAGCCAACATCGAGATGCTCGACGAGGTGTCGACCGTGGTCAACAACGGCGGCGAGGGCATCGGGCTCTACCGCACCGAATATTCCTACATGAACCGGTCGAAGCTGCCGACCGAGGACGAACTTTACCAGGAATACCTGGACCTTGCCACGATCATGTCGCCAAGGCGGGTCACGCTTCGCACCCTGGACGCCGGCGCGGACAAGTTCGTCTCCACCCTGGGTTCCCTCGACGAGCGCAACCCGGCCCTGGGGCTTCGGGCCATACGCCTGTGCATGCGCCACCGCGACATCTTTAAGACCCAGTTGCGGGCCATTTTGCGGGCCTCGCTGGCCGGCAACATCTCGGTCATGTTCCCCATGATCTCGGGCCTGCGGGAAATCCGGCAGGCCAAGGCGCTCCTGGCCGAAGCCAAGGCCGAGCTGCGCCAGGAAGGCAGCCGCTTCGAGGCCGACATGCCCGTCGGCATCATGATGGAGCTGCCCTCGGCCGTGATGATCGCCGAGATCCTGGCCCGGGAGGTCGATTTCTTCAGCATCGGCACCAACGACCTCATCCAGTATTCGCTCGGCATCGACCGCACCAACCGCTTCGTCTCCCACATGTACCAGCCCCTGCACCCGGCCGTGGTCAGGAGCATCAAGCACGTGGTCGACGCGGCCCACCAGGCCGGCATCGAGGTGAGCTTGTGCGGCGAAATGGCCTCCGATCCCTTTTGCGTGCCCATCCTCATGGGCATGCAGATCGACTGCATAAGCCTCACGCCCCAGGCCATTCCCGGCATCAAGCGCATCATTCGCCAGGCCACCATGGACGACTGCAAAAAACTGCTTAAATTGGTCCTGGAAAGTCCGTCGGTCTCCCGGACCAACGCCCTGGTCCAGGAAACCATTTTCCGGCAGTTCCCGGACGAGCTGATGTTTTACTCCTCCCTGCTCGACCGCGAGGATGGCGCGGCGTCGTGACCGGCCGGGGCGGACAGCCTTATTTCACTGGCCGGACGCCGGGAAAACACGTATCAGTCGAAGCCTCGCCATCTGAAAGGACGACATGACAGCCAAGGAATCGGGCGAAAAACTCGTCGCCCAAAATAAAAAAGCCCGACACCTGTATGAGTTTCTCGAAAAGTACGAGGCCGGGATGGTGCTTACCGGTTCCGAGGTGAAATCGCTTCGGGCCGGCCGCGTCAGCTTCAAGGACGGATACGTCAAATTCGAGAACGACGAGGCCTACCTCGTCGGCGTACATATCGGGGTGTACGAGAACGCCGGCTATGCCGGCCACGAACCGGAACGCAGGCGCAAGCTCCTGCTCCACACGGCCGAGATCCGCACGCTTCGGATCAAGGTGGAGCAAAAGGGGCTGACCGTGGTGCCGGTGCGGGTCTATTTCAAAAACGGTCGGGCCAAGACGGAAATCGCCCTGGCCCGGGGCAAGAAGGTCTTCGACCGCCGCGACGACCTGAAAAACCGGGACCTCGACCGCGACGCGGCCAGGGAACTGGCCCGGCATTAGCGCACGCCCCCGGCCGACGGCATAGGGGGCGCGGCGCGTGCGACGCACCTTGGATCGGCCAGAGGCGATCAGGCAACGAGGAGTCTTGTAATGGCATGCATCCGCCCTGTCCTGCCGTTGGCGCTCTTTCTGTGCCTTTGCTGCGCCGCCACGGCAGCCGCCGGCCCCACCGATGCCGACGAACGCGTGGACGCCTTTCTCGACGAGACGGCTTCCCTGTTCGGCCCGAACGAAGCCGCCGTCACCAGCCGCCTCGGCGCGCCCCGCGAACGCCAGGCCGTGCCCTTTACCAGCCCCCACGACGACGCCACCTATGAAATCATCACCCTGGCCTACGACGGCCTGACCGTATCCCTTTACAGCATGGACGGCGGCGCACGGCAGTTTTTCCACCAGATCAGCGCCACCTCCGGCCAGGTCTGCTTCGCCCGGGGCATCTGCCTGGGCACGCCCCGGGAAAAGCTCGCCGCCGTGCTCGGCCAGCCCGAAGAGGTGGAGGACAGCGTCTGGCGCTATTCCGACATGAGCGGCTACAACGAACTGACCTTTACCTTCGACGACAAGGGCGTCATCAACGCCATGACCTGGACCGCCGAGGCGGATTGAGCCCACATGACTTCCCATCCCACGCTTTCCCAGACGGCCCGGCGCTTCATCGAGCGCGTCTTCCCCGGCGACGCGGCCGTTTTCACCCCGGAAGAGACCCTCGTGTACGGCACCGACGCCTCGCGCCGCTTCGCCCCCCCGGCCGCGGCCGTGCGGCCGGACAGCCTCGAACAGGTGAAGGAACTGCTGGCCTTCGCCCAGGCCGAACGCATCCCCATCCTGCCCCGGGGCCGGGCCACCAACACCGTGGGCGACTGCGTGCCGGTGGCCGGGGGCATCGTGGTGTCCACGGCGCGCCTGGGCCGCATTCTCGAAATCGACCCGGACGACTTCGTGGCCGTGGTCGAGCCGGGCGTGGTCACGGGCGACCTGCAGGCGGCCATCGCGCCGCAAAAGCTCTTTTACGCCCCGGACCCGGCCAGCGTGAAATTTTCCACCGTGGGCGGCAACGCCGCCACCTGCGCCGGCGGGATGCGGGCCGTCAAATACGGCGTGACCCGCGACCACATCCTCGGCATCGAGGCGGTGCTGCCCGGCGGGCAGGTGCTGACGACCGGCGGGCGCACCCACAAAAACGTGGTCGGCCTGGACCTGACGCGCCTTTTCGTGGGCTCGGAAGGGACGCTTGGGCTTTTCACCAAGCTGACGCTCAAACTGTTGCCCCTGCCCCAGGCCACGGCCACCCTGGCCGTGGCCTATGCGAGCATCGACGCGGCGCTTACCGCCGCCGGCGACGTCTTTCGGGCCGGCATCCTGCCCGTGGCGCTGGAAATGCTCGGGCACGAGGCCATGAAGGCCGTGGCCGCCATAAACGCCGTGCCCTGGCCGGCCGACGCCGGGGCCGCGCTTTTCGTGCGCGTGGACGGCTCGCCCGAGGCCGTGGCCGCCGACGTGGCCCTGATCGAGCGGGCGACGGCCGCGGCCGGCCCGGTCTGGACCGAGCGGGCCGTCACCCCCGAGGCCGAGGAAAATCTGTGGGAGTTGCGCCGGCTGCTCAACCCGGCGTCGTTTAAAGCCGCGCCGGACAAGATCAGCGACGACGTGACCGTGCCGCGCGGCAAGCTGCGCGAGGCCGCCGCCGCGATCAAAACCATCGGCGAGGAAGAGCGCGTGCGCATCCTGCTCTTCGGCCATGTGGGCGACGGCAACCTCCACGTCAACATCATGCACGATGCCGCCAAGCCCGACGAGCATGCCCGGGCCCAGAACGCCCGCGAACGCATCCTCATGCGCTGCCTGAAACTGCGGGGCACGCTCTCCGGCGAACACGGGGTGGGCTTGTCCAAGCTGCCCTTTCTCGACCGGCAGCTCGATGACGGCCAGCGCGGGATATTGCGCCGCGTCAAGGCCGTCTTCGACCCGGCCGGCATCATGAATCCCCAAAAGGCGTACTGATCGTGGCCGAAGAGCTTACCCCCGTCCATTGCCTGCACGGCCAGGGCCGCCGCCCGGAATGCATCCTGTGCGGCCGTTGCCTGCCCGCCTGTCCCCTTTTCATCGCCACCGGCCGCGAGGAGCTCTCGCCGCGTTCCAAATTTTTCCTGGCCCGGGCCGTGGCCGAAGGACGGGCCGAGCTGTCCAAAAAGGCCGCCGACATCCTGGCCACGGTCTGCCTGTCCTGCGGCAAGTGCGAAAATGCCTGTCCGCTGGGGCTTTGCGGCCCGGATCTGGTGGCCGAGCTGCGCGCCTCGCACCCGGGTTTCGCCGGTTTCCTCTGGAAGCTGTGGATCGAGCAGGCCGGGCTCATGTGGCCGCTGGCCCGGACCCTGACCAAGCTCGTGCCCGGCAAGGTGCCTGTGGAAACCGTCAGCCGGGCCAAGGCCGCCATCGAGGCCATGGGCGCGGGCAAGGCCCCGGAACCCTGGATTTTCCCTGAGACCTTCGAGACCGCCCACGCCGGCAAAAAGTGCGTGATCTTCGCCGGTTGCGTGGCCGAGCACGCCAACCCGCAGTGGAAGAAAACCGCCAAAAGGCTGCTGACCGGCCTTGGCCTCGACGTGCTGCCCGATCCCGGGTTCACCTGCTGCGGCTGCACGCTCGGCCATGCCGGCGCGCCCGAGGCCCAGGCCGCCATGCAGCAGCAGAATATCGAGGCCTGGCGCAAGGCCGGCCGGCCGCTGATGGTGGTTTTCTGCGCCACCTGCCGTTGCGGGCTGCGGGCCTACGCCCGCAAGGACCTGGGGCTGGCCATGGACGAAATCGGGCTGTGGCGCGAAAATCTCGTCTCCCTGGCCGAGCTCATGGGCGACACGTCCTTTCGCCTCGGCGAGGCGGCCCCGGCGCACGTGCGCTACCACCGCCCCTGCCACGGGGCCGGCGGCAACCAGGACCTCACCTTTTTGCGCCGGGCCATGGGGGACCGCATTGTCTTTAAGGAATCCGAAACCCCGTGCTGCGGCTTCGGGGGACTGACCAAACTGACCTCGCCGGAACTGTCCGACGCCGTGGCGGCCCATGCCCTGGCCGTCTACGATCCGGCCCCGGGCGACCAGATCGTCACCGGCTGCGCCGGCTGCGTCACCCAGCTGCGCAGCGTCGCCCCCAAGGAAATTACCGTCGGGCACTGGCTGGAGTGCATCGGCTGACGCGCCGCGCCGGCCAGCCCCCCCCGGTGGGAAACGGCCGGCTTCCCGCACGCGATGTCACGCCGCCGCCCCACGGCCGGAGCCCTCGCTTAAACGCCAACCAACACCCGTTGGACGACGGGCCGGGCCTGGACGGAAATCCGTCGCGCCCCGCCCCATAAAGGAGTCGATTCGATGCTCAAGACCATAGCCCGAAAAATCGTCGGGTCCAGAAACGAACGCTATCTCAAGGGGCTGCGCCCGCTGGTCGCGGCCATAAACGCCTTCGAGCCGCAGGTCAAAGCGCTCTCCGACGACGAGATGCGCACCCGCGTGGCCGAACTGCGCCAGGAAGTGGCGAACGGCCGCAGCCTGGACGACATCCTGCCCGAGACCTTCGCCCTGGTGCGCGAAGGCTCGATGCGCTCCCTTGGCATGCGCCACTTCGACGTGCAGCTCATCGGCGGCATCACCCTGCACCAGGGCAAGATCGCCGAGATGAAGACCGGTGAAGGTAAAACCCTCGTCGCCACGTTGCCCATCGTCCTAAACGCCCTGTCCGGCAAGGGCGTGCACCTGATCACCGTCAACGACTACCTGGCCAAGCGCGACGCCGCCTGGATGGGCAAGCTCTACAACTTCCTGGGCCTCTCCGTCGGCACCATCGTCCACGGCCTCGAGGACCCCGAGCGCCAGGCCGCCTACGGCGCGGACATCACCTACGGCACCAACAACGAGTTCGGCTTCGACTACTTGCGCGACAACATGAAGTTCTACAAGGAACAGCTCGTGCAGCGCGAACTCAACTTCGCCATCGTCGACGAAGTGGACTCCATCCTCATCGACGAAGCCAGAACCCCGCTTATCATCTCCGGCCAGGCCGAGGACTCCTCGACCCTCTACGCCCGCATCGACGCGTTCATTCCCGTACTGCGCAAGGAGACGGACTTCACCATCGACGAGAAGGCCCGCACCGTCCTTTTAACCGACGACGGCGTGGCCCGCATGGAAGAAGTGCTCAAGATCGACAACCTCTACGACGCCGCCAACATCACGCTCCAGCACCATGTGCTCCAGGCGCTCAAAGCCCACCACATCTTCCAGCGCGACGTGGACTACGTGGTGAAAGACGGCGAGGTCCTCATCGTCGACGAGTTCACCGGCCGCCTCATGCCCGGCCGGCGCTACTCCGACGGCCTGCACCAGGCGCTCGAGGCCAAGGAACACGTGGACGTGGAGGCCGAAAACCAGACGCTGGCCACCATCACCTTCCAGAACTACTTCCGCATGTACAAGAAGCTTGGCGGCATGACCGGCACGGCCGACACCGAAGCCGTGGAATTCCGCGAGATCTACAACCTGGAAGTCATCTCCATCCCCACCAACCAGCCCATGATCCGCAAGGACTTCCCGGACCTCGTCTACAAGACCCAGCACGAGAAGTTCGCGGCCATCGCCAAGGACGTCAAGGAACTGCACGGCCGCGGCCAGCCGGTCCTGGTCGGCACGGTGTCCATCGAGAAATCGGAGCTGCTCTCGGGCCTGCTCAAGAAATCCGGCGTGCCCCACGACGTCTTAAACGCGAAAAATCACGAGAAGGAAGCCGAGATCGTGGCCCAGGCCGGCCACGCCGGCCGCGTGACCATCGCCACCAACATGGCCGGCCGCGGCACGGACATCGTGCTCGGCGAGGGCGTCACCGACCTCGGCGGCCTGCACATCCTCGGCACCGAGCGCCACGAGTCCCGGCGCATCGACAACCAGTTGCGCGGCCGTTCCGGCCGTCAGGGCGACCCAGGCTCCTCGCGCTTCTACCTGGCCCTCGACGACGACCTCATGCGCCTTTTCGGCTCCGACCGCCTCAAGGGCATCATGGACAAGCTCGGCATGGAAGACGGCGAGCCCATCGAGAACCGCATGGTCTCCCGGGCCATCGAGAACGCCCAGAAGCGGGTGGAAGCCCACAACTTCGAAATCCGCAAGCAGCTGCTCGAATACGACAACGTCATGAACCAGCAGCGCGAGGTCATCTACTCCCGCCGCCGCGAACTCATGGGGACCTCCGAGCCCGAAACCTTCGTCACGGGCGCCATCGAGGAGATCGTGGACGAGATCTTCGCGCCCCTGATGGCGGCCAAGGGAAGTCCCGAGCCCGAGGGGCTGGAAACGGCCGCCTCGCTCATCGAGGACCTGCTGGACCTCAAGGTGGAGATCAAAACCGGCGACGAGGCCGAAAAGCAGGCCGTGCTCGACGCGGCCCTGTCCCGGCAGAAGGAACTGTCCGACGTGGCCGGGGAGCAGTACCGGGAGATCGCCCGCTACTTCCTGCTCGACAGCCTGGACCGGAACTGGAAGGAGCATCTGCTCTCCATGGACCACCTGCGCGACGGCATCGGCCTTCGCGGCTACGGCCAGAAGGACCCCAAGCAGGAGTACAAGCGCGAGGGCTTCGAGTTGTTCCAGGAGCTTGTCTACAGCATCCGCGACGCCGCCATCCGGGCCCTTTCCCGGGTGCAGATCAGAAACGAGATGCGCGAGCAGGAGTTCCAGCACAAGGACGAGACGGCCAACCTCCGGTACTCGGGCGCGGAAACGGGCGAGGCCCCCAAAAAGGCCCCCAAACGCCGCAACGAGCCCAAGGTCGGCCGCAACGATCCCTGTCCCTGCGGCAGCGGCAAGAAATACAAGAAATGCTGCGGCGCCAAATAGCGTCCGCCGCCGGAGCGCTTGCCCCTCGACCTGGTTTTTTCTACACCTAGGCCCAGGCGGCAAAAGCGCGTTCACACGCCGGGGAGGGAAACGACCATCCCTCCCCGGGCAGTCCGGGGCGGCCCGTACGCGCGTCCACATGGTGGGTCATGTTCGTTATCATCGGCATCGTTGTCGTCCTTGGCTGCGTCATCGGCGGCTTCCTTCTGGAAGGCGGCCATATGGGCGTGCTCATGCAGCCCATCGAACTGCTCATCATCGGCGGCGCGGCCCTCGGCTCCTTTCTCATCTCCGCGCCCAAGTCCGTGGTCGTCGGCACCTTCAAGCACATCCTGCACGTGTTCTCGGGCAAGGAAGCCTCGGCCGCCGACTACCAGGACCTGCTCACCCTGCTTTTCGAGCTCATGAACATCGCCCGCCGCGACGGCATCGTGGCGCTCGAGCCCCACGTCTCCAAGCCCGAGCAGTCCTCCACCATCAACCGCTACCCCAACATCGCCAAAAACAAGCAGCTGGCCTACTTCATCTGCGACAACATCAAGGCCCTGCTCTCGGAAGGCATCGACGCCCATCGCTACGACGACCTCATGCGCACCGACATCGCCACCCTGCACCACCACGCCATGATCGCGCCCTCGGCCGTCACCCGGGTGGCCGACTCGCTGCCGGGACTCGGCATCGTGGCCGCGGTGCTCGGCATCGTTTTGACCATGGGCAAGATCAACGAGCCGCCCGAGGTCCTCGGCCACAGCATCGGCGCGGCCCTGGTCGGCACCTTCCTCGGCATCCTCATGTGCTACGGCTTCGTCGGCCCCATGGCCTCCAACCTGGAGTACCAGGCCAAGGCCCAGCAGCACATGCTGCTCGTGGCCAAGGACGTGCTGGCGGCGTTCAACTCGGGCTTTTCCCCGATGCTCTCCGTGGAGATGGGCCGCCGGGCCATTCCCGACGACGTGCGCCCGACCATGGAGGACATGGAGGGGGCGCTTCGTGGCAAAAAATAGCGACCAGGGCAAAACCGTCATCATCTACCGCGAATCCGAGGGCGAGCACGGCGGGCACCACGGCGGATCATGGAAGGTGGCCTACGCCGACTTCGTCACGGCGCTGATGGCCTTTTTCCTGCTCCTGTGGCTGGTGGTGTCGCTCAAGCCCAAGACCAAGCAGGAACTGTCCCTGGTTTTCCAGGACAAGAACGTGCCCTCCAAGGAAAAAGTCCAGAACCTGGAAAAGGTGCCGACCTTCATCAGCCCCGACGCCATCAAGGGGTCGCCTGAATTCAAACTGTCCCAGGAAAACAAGCTCAAGTACGAAATCGCCCTGCTCATCAAGGAACTCATCACCTCGGACCTCAACGTCCGGAAAAATTCCGGCGTGTCCAACGACTCCTCGGGCGTGATGATGCAGGTCAACAACGGCGTCATGTTCAAGCCCGGCTCGGCCGAGCTGACCCCGACAGCCCGAAAGGTCCTCGACGGCGTGGCCAAGATCCTGCGCGACTACAAGATCAACCTGACCGTGCGCGGTTTCGCCGACGACGACGAAAAAGGCGGCCCCTACCCGTCCAAATGGGAGCTCTCCGCCGCCCGGGCCGCCGCCGCCACACGCTACCTGGCCGAAACGACCGGCATCCCCACGACGCGCCTTCGGGCCGTGGGACTGGCCGACAGCCAGCCGCTGGTGCCCCCCACCTCGCCGGCCAACAAGGCCCGCAACCGGCGCATCGAATTTTTCTACACCAGCCCCGACATGCGCCCGGCCGAACGCTCCCAGGACGGACCATAGGGGTAAGAAGAGCTGGAAAGAAAAGGATGCGGGGGAGGGGGGTGGTCCAAATTCCTCAATGGAAGCGCCCCGGAAAGACAGCCATTGTAAGGTCTTTCCGGGGCGCTTGACGTTTCAAAAAGGAAGAAACTTTAGGAAGGGGAGAGCGCGAGAGGGGAGAACCCTTTCTTGAAAGGGTTTCCCCTCTCGCACCCTCTTCCCTCCGCTCTTCCTAAGGTCCGATGTAGACCGGCGGCAGGTAGACGCGGATGCCCGGAGCCGGACGCGGCGCGGGCCGGCAGGCGCCGGCGCGCCAGAAGGTCCCGGGCGGGCAGGCCGGATAGACCGGAGCCGGATAGACCGGGACCGGGTAGACCGGGGCCGGATAATACGCCGGCGGCGGCGGCGGGTAATAGGGCAGGGGCATGCAGCCGCGCGGACCGTCCCAAAAGTAGCCCGGCGGACAGGGCGGACGAGCCTCGGCATTTTGCGCCACGGCCACGGCCGCCAGCATGAAGCCGGCGAGCAGGCACAGACACAAAGCTTTTTTCATAACCTCTCCTCGGTTCGTGGCGCGCCCGGTCGCGGGGGCGGGAATCCCCGGCCCCAAGCTTCCCGGATGACGACGCCGCACGAAACGCATTTCGACGTCTGCTTCTTGGCACAACACCCGGGGATTGGCAAGAAGTCGCCCGTCACGGGGTCCCGCCGACCAGGCTGATGCGCCGGATGACCTCCCCGACCTGCTTCTGGAGTTCCTCGAACCGCTGCCGGTTTTTCGCGCCGCCGGAGCGCACGTACACGGCCAGGGCTTCGATGGCCTGGCGCTGGACCTCGTAAAAGCCGATCAAAAGCGACAGGTCCTTTTGCTCCTGGGGATTGAGCCGCCCCATGAGCCGTTCCTTGAAGGCGGCCAGGACCAGATCCGCGTACCGGGCTTCCCCGGCCAGCCGCCGCACCGTTTCCTCACGGGGCAAAAGCCGCTTTTCGTAGCGGACGGCGAGGCCTTGCAGACTGTCGTGGCCGAGCGCCAGCCCCTGCCCGGCCAGCATGCCGATGGTCTGCAAAAAGACGTCCCGGGACGGGTCGCGGTCGGTCTGCCCCCAACCCGGGGCGGCCAGCACAAGGAGCAAGGCCGCGACAAGCGGCGCGAGAAAGCGAAGTCGTGGCATCGGTGCCTCCTGACGTTTTCGAACCGTTCGACAGCGGATTCCCGACCGATTGAAGGGCATTGCGGGGAAAACCCTGTCCCGCAAACCGTCCTCCCCTCGGGGAAACCGTACGTCGAAGATGGGAAAACGAAGTCTAGCCGGTTGCCGTCGCAAGGAAAAGCCGTATCAACGGCGCGCGTCAACGGACTCCGACTGTCCCGAAGGCTCTCCTCCTTCTTCAAGCGTTTCCCGCACCGCCCGGGCGAAATACGCCGTGACCTCGCTCCTTGGCCGGTCCGCCTGCCACAGCAGCACGACCGGCACCTCGAGCGTCCCTTCGGCCCAGGGCAACGCGGCCAAAAGCCCGGCGGCGCACTCCCGGTGCACGGCCAGACGCGGCGCCAGGGCCACCCCCTGGCCGGCGGCGACGCAGCGCTTGACGATTTCCAGGCTGGTGCATTCGGTCAGCGACGCAGGCTCCTTGCCGACCCGGGCCAAAGCGCTTTCGATGCGCCGTCGCACGCTCCAGATATGGCGCGTGACGAGCAGTTCCCGGACGGCCAGTTCCTCCGGGCCCACCACCGCGAGCCGGGCCAGATCGGACCGGGGCGGCACGATCACGACCAGCGGCTCCCGGTGGATTTCCTCCATGGCCACGCCCTCGGCGGCGAACGGCTCGCCCAGGATGATGCCGAGGTCCACGCCCCCCTGGCGCAGATCGCTGGCCAGCCCTTGCCGGGATTGGGTGGCCAGGATGAGCCGGGTATGGGGGAAGCGTTGCCGGAAACGCGGCAGGATGGCCGGCACGAGTTCCAGCCCGAGGCTCTCGGAAATCCGCACCGACAGTTCGGGGCTGGCCGTCTCGTCGCCACCGATGCCGCGCCGGATCTCGGCTTCCAGCTCGAGCCAGCGCCGGGCATGCCCCACGAGCCGCTGGCCGTGCTCGGTCAGCACCATGCGCCCGGCTGCCCGCTGGAAAAGCGGCACGCCCAGGGTCTCTTCCAGGGCCTGTATCTGCATGGTGACCGTGGACGGAGCAAGGGCGATGTCCGAAGCCGCCTGCCGAAAGGACGGGGCCGAGGCGGCGGCCAGAAAGGTGCGTAACTGCCAGGGATCCAGGAGATTCATATTTTCCGAACACCTGTTCGAGTGAAATCGTTTGCCCCAACCTTTACCCAGGATTAAGGGTTGTTGCAATATCCTGAAAATTTGAACGATATCCCGACTGTACGCCGGGAACGCCACCCGCATGGAACCGTCAATTATCATCCTACTCGCCCTTGCCGCCCTGTGCGGCGGCTTCACCCAGGGACTGGCCGGGTTCGGCTCGACCCTCGTCGCCCTGCCCATGCTGGCCCTGGTCATGGACCTGCGCGTGGCGACGCCGGTCTGCTGCCTGCTGGCCGTCACCCTCAACATCATCCTGACCGGCAAGCTGCGCGGCCATATCGTCTGGCCGGCCCTGGCCCTTCTGCTCGGAGCCTCGCTGCCCGGCATGGCCATCGGGGCCCAAGCGCTGCGCTCCGTCTCCGACGTCTTCCTCAAGGGAGCGTTGGGCCTGGCGGTACTGGCCTTCGTGGCCCACGCCCTGCGCCGGCGCGACACCGGTCCCCGGGCCGGCACGGGGCTCGGTTTGCTGGCAGGGTTCACGGCCGGCTGCATGGGCGCGGCCATCGGGGTCAACGGCCCCCCGGTCGTGGCCTGGATCTCGCGCCAGGGCTATGACCGTAACGGCGTGCGGGCCACGCTCACCGCCTATTTCCTGCTGGCCGGCATCGGCGTGGTCAGCGCCCAGTATCTGGCCGGGTTGCTCAATCGGGAAGTCTGGACCCGGACCGCCGTGGCCGCCCCGGCGCTCGTGATCGGGCTGGCGGCGGGCATGGCCTGTTGCGGCCGCATCGGCGAGCGCGCCTTCTCCCGGGTGATGCTCGGCGTGCTCGGGCTTTCCGGCGTGAGCCTCCTCGCCCAGGCGTTCTGGAGCGCTTTTGCGCGTTGACCTTGGCTTGCCCGGCCAAAACGGGTAGGGTCCCGCCACCAAGGAGGACTCATGGCCACGCTTCCCATGCCCGACCGTGACGCGATGCCGTCCGACGCCCAGGCGGTCTACGACCGCATGGTGGCTTCCCGCGGCCGCATCGACGGCATGTACCGCACGCTGCTCAACCACCCGGCCCTGGCCGCCCACGTGTCCGACCTGGGCACGTATTTCCGGTTCGGCCCGAGCGTGTTGCCGGCGCAGGTGCGCGAGCTGGTCATCCTCTGGACGGGCCGCAAATGCGGCGCGGCCTACGAATGGGTCAAGCACGCCCCGGTGGCGCGCCAGGCGGGCATCCCCGAAGCGGTCCTCGAGGCCGTGCGCCAGGGCAGGCGGCCGACGGAGCTTTCGGCCGTGCAGATGGCGGCCCTGGATGCCGCCGATGCGGCGCTTACCCTGTCGAGCATCCCCCAGGCGACCCAGGATGTCCTCGAAGCGGCCCTGACCCGCCAGGGACTGATTGAAATCGTGGTGCTCTGCGGCTTTTACCGCCTCATCGCCGGCGTGCTCTCCACCTTCGACGTCCCCCTGCCACAGGGAGCGACGCAGCCCTTTTAACCCGGGTTCGCGCGCCCTGTGCGCATCCCGCCTTGCCGCAGCACCATGTTCGTCAGCATCAATCCGGCCACGGGCCAGCCTTTCGCCAGCCATCCGTCCCACGACGCCCCGGCCGCCCGGGACGTTCTCAACGCCTGCGCCAAAGCCTTTCCGGCCTGGCGCGACACGCCCCTGGCCACACGCCTTAAGGCGCTCGACCGCCTGGCCGGACTGTTCGAGGCCCGCCTCGCCCCCCTGTCGCGGCTGGCCGTGCGCGAGATGGGCAAGATTTTACCCGAAGCCGAGGCCGAGGTGCTGCGCTGCGCCCGGGCCTGCCGCTTCTACGCCAGACAGGCCCCGCGCTACCTGGCCGGGGAGACGTTTCCCTCGGAAACGGGCCGGCGCATGGTGGTCCTCGAACCCCTGGGCGTCATCCTGGCCGTCATGCCCTGGAATTTTCCCTACTGGCAGATCATGCGCGCGGCCGCGCCCATCCTGGCCGCCGGCAACGTCCTGGTCGTCAAGCCCGCGCCGAACGTCATGAGCGTGGCCGAAGCCCTGCGGGAACTTTTTGCGGAAGCGGGATTTCCGGACGGAACCTTCCGGCTGCTGCGGGTGGAGGAAGGGCTCGTGGCCGAGGCCATAGCCCATCCGGCCGTGCGAGGCGTGACGCTCACCGGCTCGGCCCGGGCCGGGGCGGCCGTCGGGGCGGCGGCCGGGGCGGCCATCAAGAAGGCGGTCATGGAGCTTGGCGGGTCCGATCCCTTCATCGTCCTGGCCGACGCCGTGCTGGAGGACTGCTGCACCGCCGCCGAGACGGCCCGGATGCGCGCCTGCGGCCAGGCCTGCATCGCGGCCAAACGCTTCATTGTCGAAGCCCCGCTCCACACGGCCTTTATCGATCGGCTGGCCAAACGCCTCGCCGCCCACGTCCCCGGCGATCCCCTGGACCCGGGCACCACTGTCGGGCCGCTGGCCCGGGAGGATCTGCTAAATAACCTCGACCGGCAGGTGCGCGAATCCGTCGCGGCCGGGGCGCGGCTGCTCCTTGGCGGCAAACGCCTCCCCAGGCCGGGCTATTTCTACGCGCCCACGCTTTTGGCCGATGTGCGCCCGGGGATGCCGGCTTTCGACGAGGAACTTTTCGGACCGGTCGCGGCCGTGGTGGAAGCGGCCGATGCCGAGGACGCCGTGCGGCTGGCCAACGCCTCGCCCTACGGCCTCGGGGCCAGCGTCTGGACCGCCGACACCGAGCGCGGGTTGGCCATCGCCCGGCGCATCGAGGCCGGCATGGTGTCGGTCAATGCCGTGCCCCGCTCCGACTTCCGGCTGCCCTTCGGCGGCGTCAAACGTTCGGGCTACGGCCGGGAGCTGTCCCGGTTCGGGCTCACGGAATTTTGCAACATAAAGACCCTTGTCGTGGAGGATGCCTGATGCTGGAGCCCGACGCCGAAACCACGCGCCAGGTGGCGCAGCTCGAAGCGGAACTCGCCGCCCTGACCGAACAGCGCGACGCCATGGCCAAACGCGTCCGTGAACTTATGGACGCCGAGGACGTCAGGGCCGGCGTGTGTTACGCCCAGGAAATATTCGCGGCCAAGCAGGAAAAGCTCGCCCTGGATACGTCCGTGGACATCGCCCGCCGCCGCCGCAATCGTTTGCTGATGGCCTAGACGAGGAAGAAAGAGAAGATGCGAGAGGGGGACCTTTTTTGAAAAAAAGGTCCCCCTCTCGCACTCTCCCCTCCAAAAAACTTTCAAGGTGGGGCGGGGAGAAGGAAGCGCCACCGGGACAAAGATTTGTACCCGCCCCGCTCCGCCGCGACAGCGCCCGGGCCTTTGCGCCACACCAGCCCTGTCGTCCGCCGTCGCCTCTTTCTCAGTAACTATATGGAAAAGCAGTATTTTTAAAATATGTTCGTCGCCGGGTACAAAATCCTGGTCCCCGAACGCCTGACTCGGGCAAGGGGGTACAAGCATTTTTACCGTTACGGCCCGCCGCAAGCGCGAAAATCGGCTATCGGCGGCAAGTCTTTTCACATAACATACCGTTATACAAGGATTCTGCACAAAGAGGTAGGTGTTGGCACGCCGGTTGCTATAAGGGAAATATCCTTCCTCCGAACAAGGATTTTTCAGAGAGCGGCTCCGGGATGGCGACCCGGAGCCGCTCTCTTTCGTTGGGGCCTTTTCCCGGCCGGAGTGCACCCCCCAAAAAAAACGCCGCCCCGAACGGGACGGCGCAAGCGTTCCATTGGCAGACGCGATCACTGAACCGGATTTTTGGTGCGGCAGGCGCGTTCCACGCCCCAGGCCTTGTCGTCGGTATCCGCCGGCACGAGGTTGGCGAGCATGCAGTCCAGGGCGGCCTGCGAATATTTTTCGCAGCCTGGCTCCTTGGGGTTTTGAAAGCGGCATTTGCAGGCCCGGCGCATGAGCATGCCACCGTCTTGCGAAGCGGCGCGCTTGGCGTTGATCATGAAGCAGTCGGCGTAATTTTTCGGGCCGAAGCCCTGGGCCGAAGCAGCGGCGGCCAACAGGAAAACCAGAGCCGGCACCCCAAGGATGCTGGGCAGCAGTCGTCTCATGTTTCCTCCTTTCTCTGTTTTGCAAGAGGGGGAAACCCCTTACCAAGGGCCCTCCGCACTTTTCTCTTCCGCAATTGCCTGCCGATACGGATGTCGCGCAAACAACGCCTCTTTACCATGAAAAGTTTCCCCAGTCCGTTTTTCCGCTACTGCGGCTCCCAGGGCGCGCTGAGGTCCTTGTGCGTCGGCTTCGGGGCCGGAGCGACGTTTTTCACGCGCCCGGTCTGGCGCGATTCCTCTTTTGGGGCGGCCGGGGAAACGTTCTGGGGCCGGGCGGCCTTGCCCCCATCCTTGGCGGCCGGCGGCAGCACCGCGCCAAGGGCCGGCAGTCCCAGCCCCTTGGCCGCCGCCCCGTTGGTCGGGTCTATGGAAAGCGCCCGTTCGTAGGCCCGCTTGGCCTCCGACTTCTTGCCGGCAAGGCTGGCGGCCAGCCCCTCGTCCTCGGCCAAGCGTGACAGGAAAAACCGGGCGCGGGGCCGGTGCGGGTCCACGGCCAGGGCCTGCTCCCAGGCGCTTTTGGCCAACGTGGGCTTGCCGAGCCGCCGATAGACCAGCCCCACGAGTTCCAGCGTGGCGGCGTTTCGCGGCTCCAGCTCCAGGGCGGCTTCCAGGTCCAGCCGCGCGTTGGCCGGCGCGTCGAGCATCCAGTAGGCCAGCCCGGCCAGATGCAGGGCCAACGGGTCCTTGGCGGGAGCCTTTCGGAGCACTTCGAACTGGCCCACGCCGTCAGCCACGCGCCCGGCGGACAAAGCGGCCAGCCCCAGCCCGACCGTGGCCCGGGGATTGCCCGGATCGGCGGCGAGCATGGCGGAAAACCGACTGGCCGCCGCAACCGGTTTCCCTTCGAGAAGATCCAGGCAACCCAGGGTCCACAGGGCGAACAGGTCGTCGGCCCGGGCGGCCACGGCCGCTTCGAGCGTCTGGCGGGCCTTGTCCGGCTGGCCGGTCGCGGCCTGGGCCAGGGCCAGCCGGGTGCGGGCGTAGGGATTTTCCGGATCCCCGGCCAGCACCTCGGCAAAGGCCTGGGCGGCCTGGGGAAAGCGGCCCCTGGTCAGGGATTCCGTACCGTAGAAAATCAGGTCGTCGCGACTCATGGCCGCGCCCGCCGGGATTTGCGACGCAAACAGGCAGGCGGACACGAGGACGGGAATGGCAAAACGCATGGCCGGGGCTTGGCAAAGCCACGCGGGCCTGTCAAGGCCGGGTATGGCCGGCCGGGAAGCTTTGGTGTAGGAATCGTCCCTGGATGATTGCCCGGACAAGGAGGCCAGCCATGCATCCCGTTTCGGCCCTCGCGGCGGCCATGATCGCCCTGTCCCTCGTTGGAGCGGGTTGCGCCACCCGAAACGAAGCCCCGCCCCAGCCCATGAAGACCTCCTATCCCTCCCCGGACTATCCGCCCCAAAACGACCAGATAACGCCAACGCCCGCGCCGCGTCCGCCGGCCGGGCCCATAGGCCGTCCGCTGGCCGACCAGCCCAGGTCAAAAGTCGCCGCGCCCGCAACCAGGCCCGCGCCGGCCGGAACCAGCCCCGCGCCCTGTCCCCGCGCGCCCGATCCATCCCGGCTTTTTTCGGCCATGGACAAGGACAAAAACGGCCGGGTGACCCTGGAAGAATGGCGCAATTTCCACGAAAACGAATTTCGCCGCCTGGATAAAAACGACGACGGCGTGCTCACCCGTGACGAAATGGCCGCGCCGCCGTCACCGTCGTCCGGCGGTGCGCGCCCGTACGCGAAACCGTCCCCTGGCCCCTATCCCCAATGATCCGTGTAGAAGGAGCTGCCATGTCCTCGCCCGTAGTGCCCCTGCCGAAGGGGTTCAGCTTTTCCGCCGCCGCCGCCGGCTTCAAACGTCCGGACCGGGACGATCTGGCCCTTATCGTCAGCGACGTTCCGGCCGCCGCCGCCGGCGTGTTCACCAAAAACCTGTTCCAGGCCGCGCCGGTGCTCGTGGCCAAGGATCAAATCGCCACCTCGGGCGGCCATGCCCGGGCCGTGCTCATCAATTCCGGCCAGGCCAACGCCTGCACCGGCCAGGTCGGCATCGACGACTGCCGGGGCACGCTGGCCATGGTTGCCGGCGCCACCGACCTCTCGCCCGAGGACATCCTGCCGGCCTCCACCGGCGTCATCGGCGCGCGGCTCAAGATGGACAAGTGGAAGGCCGCCGTGCCGCAACTGGCGGCCAACCTCGGCGAGACCTCGCCCGTGGCCGCGGCCAAGGCCATCATGACCACGGACACCTTTCCCAAGATCGCCTGGGGCAACCTGACCACCGAGAACGGCGAGGTCCGGGTCCTCGGCATGGCCAAGGGTTCCGGCATGATCGCCCCCAACATGGGCACCATGATCGGCGTGCTCTTGTGCGACGCCAAGGTCGGGTCGCTGTGGTGGCAGGAAGCCGTGGCCGCCGCCGCCGACCGCAGCTTCAACAGCATCACCGTGGACGGCGACACCTCCACCAACGACTGCGTGCTGGCGCTCGCCAACGGCGCGTCCGAGGTCGTCATCGACTCGGCCGAGGGCAGGCAGGCGCTGCTCGCCGTCATGGTCGAGGTCTGCCAGGCCCTGGCCTACATGCTTATCCAGGACGCCGAAGGCGGCACCAAAATCCTGCGGGTCAAGGTCCACGGCGCGGCCTCCCACGCCGAGGCGGAACTGGCCGCCCGGGCCGTCGGCAACTCGCCCCTGGTCAAGACCGCCTTTTTCGGCCAGGACGCCAACTGGGGCCGCATCGTCTGCGCCCTCGGCCGCTCCGGAGCCAGCTTCGCCGCCGAAGACGTGTCCGTGAGCATCGGCGGGGTGCCGGTTTTCACCAAGGGCATGCCCGCGAACGACGACCTGGACGCGCTGCTCGCGCCGCACATGAAACGCGGCGAAATCAGCCTCGATATCGAACTCGGCAACGGCCCCGGCCGCTACCTGCTGCTGGCCTCGGACCTGACCTACGACTATATCAAGATCAACGCCGACTACCGGACGTAGACGGCGGCCAGGGCGCGGCCCTGGACCCGGCAGAGGCTCCGCCTCTGCACTCCGCCGGGGGGCCGAGGGCCCCCCGGTCCCCCCATCCGGTTGGCTTTGGCCGGACGGGAGGACTGGCTGGCGGGCGGCCAAGCGGAGGGAGAAGGTGTTGGCGGCATTTGCCGGGACGGTGCATGCCGCTTCGCGGCAAGCTCGTCCCGGCAAATGCCGCCAACACCACGCCGTCGCCCCTCCGGGGCGAAAGGGTAAGGAATGTTTTAAAGGGAATACCGCCCACTCCAACCCTTTAGAAGTTTTTGGGGAGGGTGGGGGTCCGGGGGAGGGGACCCCTTTTTTCAAAAAGGGGTCCCCTCCCCCGGTTCCTCCTCACACCTCTCCGGAGAATCCTTCATGGACGATGATTGCAGCCGGGTGGACACGAGCGGTCGGGATCGTCTGACGCGGCTGGCCGATTTCGTTTTCGAAGCCGGCATGTTGCGCAAGACTCCGCGCACCGGCTACCAGTTTTTGGGAACCGGGGCCGAGAACGTGGCCGAGCACAGTTTTCGCACGGCGCTGATTGCCTTCATGCTGGCCGAGGGTGCCGGGGCCGATCCTTTTCGCGCCATGGGCATGGCCGTCTTTCACGACCTGCACGAGGCCAGGACGGCGGATTTCAACTACGTCAACAAGCTCTACAACACCACGGACGCCCGTCGCGCCCTAACCGACGCCCTGGCCGGCACGGGGCTGGCCGACGCCGTCATGCCGCTTCACGACGAGCTGGAAGCGGCCGAAACCCTGGAAGCGCGCCTCGCCCAGGACGCGGACCAGATCGACCTCATCGCCAACCTCAAGGAAGAGCTCGATCTGGGCAACCGATATGCCGCGGACTGGATCGAGGCGGCCATGGGCAGGCTTCGCACCGAGGAAGGACGGACGCTGGCCAAGGCCATCGCCGCCACCGATCATGCGGAATGGTGGTTTCGCGCCCCGGACCGGGAGTGGTGGAACCGCAAGAACGCCACCCCGCCCAAGGAGTAACCCCATGCGCGTGGCCGTCATTTCCGACTCGCACCTCGCCTCGCCCACGCCCTGGTTCGAGGACGTCTACGCCCGCCATCTGGCCGGGGTCGACCGGATTTTCCACTGCGGCGACCACACCGGTTATGCCGTCTGGACCTATCTGCTCCAGCATCCGGGCTTCGAGGCCGTAGCCGGCAATACCGACGGCTACGACCTGGCGAGCGAACTCCCGGCGATATTGGAGTTGGACCTGTGCGGCCTGCGCACGGCCGTGACCCACGGCTGGGGCATGCGGCAAGGGCTTGCCGCCCGCATCGCCAAGGCCATAGGCGACCGCTTTGACCTGATTTTTTTCGGCCATTCCCATGCCGCCGAGGACATCCGCATCGGCGACACGCGCCTCATCAATCCCGGATCGCTTTCCCCGGGCGGCAGTCTGGCCCTGGTGGACCTGACACCGGGGCGCGGCGTGACCGCTGTCCGCTGCATCACGCTCTGAGGCCCGCTTCGCCGTCATCCTGCCCCTGCATCATTGCCTCGGCGACAGGCTTTCCGGACACGTTTTTTGTCATTTACGTGAAATATATGACCGCCATATCACATTGCTGACGGTGCATTAAAGACGCCTTGCTTTTTTTGTCATATCATAAGATGGGAAACCGGCTGCGGGCAATATTCACGAGAGAAAACGATATCGCAACAACGAAAAGGGGCTCTATGAAATCCATCAAATTTAAAATCATGCTCGGATTGGTGCTTGTCATCTCCATTCCCGTAGCCTTGGTTTTTGCGATCCTTTACCGCGATATCTATCAGAAAACCATCGACGGGCAGACCGATGCCATCCGTCGGGAAATCCGCCAGCTCGACAACGCCATGACCATTTTCATGGATCAGGCCAAATACAATGTGACCCTGCTCGGCACCTCCCCCCTGATGGAGAAGGTGGACGGCAACCTGACCTCCTACGTCGGCACCAAGGAAAAAACCATGAAAGTGGTTCCCCGCGGCGACGACGCCACGGGCCAGGCCATCACGACGCTGTTCAAACGCATGCAGGACTCGCATCCCGCCTATGTGGAGGTGTATTTCGGCTCGGAGCTGGGTGGATTCGTCTCCAGCGTCGAGGGAACGCTGCCGGCGGGCTACGACCCGCGCAAACGGCCCTGGTACCGGGACGCCCTGGCCACCCCGGACACGCCGGTCATCTCCAAGGCCTACATGTCCACCACCGGCGAGGCCGTGGTCGGCGTGGCCCGGGTCGTCTCCCAGGCCGGCAAGCGCATCGGCGCGGTGGGCGTGGACATCTCGCTCAAGGTGCTCACGGACATCGTCAAGGCCATCAAGATCGGCCAGACCGGCTACGTGGTCTTTGTCCAGGGCGACGGGGTGGTGATTTCCAATCCCCGCAACCCCGAGCAGAACTTCAAGAAGATCAGCGAACTGGCCATCCCCGGCCTGCAAAAGGCCTTCTCGCTCGAACGCGGCGACACGGTGGTCACCATGGGGGGCACGCGCTATCTCGCCCTGTGCCACACCGCACCGAAACTCGGCTGGAAATTCGTGACCTTTGTCGCCTACGACGAGGTGGTCGGCCCCATCCGCAACCTCATGTTGTGGTCGGGGGTGGCCATCGCCGTCATCCTGATCCTCATCTGCCTGGCTATATCCTTTTTCCTGGGCAAGGAGATCTTCACCCCCCTGACGCGCATCATCGGCCAGTTGCGGGCCATCGGCGAAGGCCGCTACGATGCCCGCCTGACCGTTCACCGCAAGGATGAGATCGGCCAGGTGTACGACGCCCTCAACCAGACCACGGGCACCCTTGAAGCCAGCCTCGGCGAGCTCGAGGCCAAGCGGGCGGAAGCCGAGCACACGGCCGGGGAAGCCGAGGAAGCGCGCAAACAGGCTGAGGAGGCCAGACGTCTGGCCGAGGAGGCAAAGGCTGAAGGCATGCTGCACGCGGCGGCGCAGCTCAAGGACGTCGCCGGCATCGTGTCCACCGCCTCCGCGGAGCTGTCGGCCCAGATCGAGGAAGCCAGCCGGGGCACCGAGCACCAGTCCGGCCGCATCAACGAGGCGGCCACGGCCATGGAGGAAATGTCGGCCTCGGTCATCGAGATCGCCAAGAACGCCGGCACCACGGCCGCCCTGGCCGAAAAGACCAAGAGCGCCGCCGCCGAGGGCAAAACGCAGATGGCGCAGGTCAAAACCGACGTGGATGACATCCACCAGGGCTTCCGGCAAGTCTACGACTCGGTCTCCGACCTGAGCCACAAGGCCGACAGCATCGGCTCCATCGCCCAGACCATCGAGGACATCGCCGACCAGACAAACCTCCTGGCCCTGAACGCGGCCATCGAGGCCGCCCGGGCCGGCGAGGCGGGACGCGGTTTCGCCGTTGTGGCCGACGAGGTCAGAAAACTGGCCGAAAAGACCATGACCGCCACCAAGGAGGTCGGCCAGGCCGTGGGCGGCATCCAGACGGGCGTGGGCGGCACCCTGGCCGGCATGGACCGCACCAAGCGGGTCATCGAGCAGTCCCTGGGCCAGACCGAGCAGGCCGCCTCGGGGCTGGGGACGATCCTCGGCCTCGTGGTCGAATCCTCCGACCAGGTGCGGGGCATCGCCACGGCGGCCGAGCAGCAGTCCACCGCCACCGAGGACATCAACCGCAATATCGAGGAGATAAACGTGATCTCCTCCGAAACGGCCGACGCCATGCGCGAGGCGGCCAGGGCCATCTCGGACCTCGCCGAACAGGCGGTGGTGCTCCAGGAGCTCATCCGTTCCCTGGAAGCCCAAAGCGACCGGAAGAACCAGACCGCCCTGCCGGGCTAGGGACAGCTTCGAAAAAAGTCGGGGGGAGATCCTTCTTACGGCAAGGTTTTCCCCCCGGCCCCCTTTCCAAAAACGCGCAACAGCGGCAGCCTAGCGTTGCACAAGGGTTGTTGCGGTACCAACGGGCGAGGGAACCTCCCGCACGGGGCGCCCCGCTTTCACGTTCTTTTGACGACAAAATCGCCGCCGGGCCGGCGAGGATGCAATGCACACCACCCACACGATGCTCGCGGTCTCCGGCATCCTGCTTATGGGCATGGCCTGCCAATGGCTGGCCTGGCGGGTCAAGCTGCCCGCCATCATCTTTCTTCTGGCCTGCGGCATGCTGGTCGGTCCCATAGGCCACTGGCTGCATCCCGACGAACTCTTTGGCGAACTGCTCTTCCCCTTCGTCTCCCTGGCCGTGGCCGTCATCCTGTTCGAAGGCAGCATCACGCTGCGATTCAACCGGATCCCGGGCGTCGGCGGCGTCATCCGCAACCTCGTCACCATAGGCGTCGCCGTCACCTGGGGCGTGACCACCGTCGCCACCCATTGGCTGCTCGATTATCCCTGGGACCTCTCCGCCCTGTTCGGGGCCATCATGGTGGTCACCGGCCCCACGGTCATCGCGCCCATGCTGCGCGCCGTGCGCCCCAAGGAGAGCGTGGCGGCCATCCTGCATTGGGAAGGCATCCTGGTCGATCCCATCGGGGCCGTGCTGGCCTTGCTCGTCTACAAGTTCATCGAAGTGCACGGCGTGGAAAACGGCTTCATCGCCACCGCCATCGTCATGCTGAAGGTGGTGGCCATCGGGCTTGGCATCGGCATCGCGGCCGGCTGGCTTTTCGGCACCGTGCTGCGCAAATACTGGATTCCGAAGTACCTGCACAATGTGGTCACCCTGGCCCTGGTGTGCGGCGTTTTCACCGCCTCCAACGCGCTCCAGGCGGAATCCGGGCTTCTGACCGTCACGGTCATGGGCATCTTCCTGGCCAACATGCGCCTGGTGGAACTCGAGGACATCCTGGAATTCAAGGAAAGCCTCACGCTGCTGCTCGTGTCCACGCTTTTCATCGTGCTGGCGGCCCGCATGAACTTAAATGGCTTCCTGGCCCTGGGCTGGCAGGCCCTGGGCGTCTTTCTGGCCGTCCAGTTCATCGCCCGACCCATCAGCGTGCAACTCTCCATCCTGGGCTCGAAGCTCAGCATGGGCGAACGCCACCTGCTCGCCTGGATCGCCCCGCGCGGCATCGTCGCCGCCGCCATCTCCGCCCTGTTCGCCCTCAAGCTCGAACAAAACGTCGGCAACGATCTGGCCTCCAGCCTGGTGCCGCTGTCGTTTTGCATCATCCTCGGCACCATCCTGCTGCAAAGCTTCACCGCCGGCCCCATCGCCAGATGGCTCGGGGTGGCCGAGCCCGAACCCAAGGGATTTCTCATCGTCGGGGCCACGCCCTTCGGCCTGGCCCTGGCCGGAGAGCTGCAAAAAAACGGCGTCTTCGTCCAGATCGCCGACCAGGACTGGTCGGCCGTGCGCGCGGCGGTGATGCGCGGCCTGCAAGCCTACTGGGGCAGCCCGGTTTCCGAGGACGCGGACATTAATTTGAACCTCACCGGCATCGGCTACCTGCTGGCCATCACGCCCCAAAGCGAGCGCAATGCCCTGGTCGCCCACTACTACCGCACGGATTTCGAGCCGGACAAGATCTTCACCATCCGCAACGTCCAAACCAACAACGTGAAATCCCTCGAAAAGACCCGCTTCAAATACGCCGGGCACTACCTCTTCCCGGATACCGTCTCCCTGGAGAACCTGGAAGAGCTCCTGCGCCAGGGCGCGAAGATCACCACCACGCCGCTGACCGCAGAGTTCTCCTACGAACAGTTCCGGACCCAGGCGGACATGAAACGACTGCCCTTCTTCGCCATCGACCCAAGCGGCTACACCCACGCCCTGGGCGTCAAACCGGAACCCACCCCCAAAGCCGGCTGGAAAATCATGGCCGTCACGACCGAAGGGAAGGGAAAAGAAAAAGGAGATGCGAGAGGGGAAACCCTTTGAAAAGGGTTCTCCCCTCTCGCGCTCTCCCCTTCCCAAACTTTCTATCGATAGGGACGTCGTCCGGATAACACTCTGTTACTATTAAGAGTCTTTGGAAGAGGGGCCGGGGGGAGAACCTTTCTGCAAGAAAGGTTTCCCCCCGGCTCATCTCTTCAAAAACTCTTAGATACGAACTTTGACGATAGCCAGCAGGTCGTTGACGTAGGCACCGTCGCGTTTGTACTCGCGGTAGCCGGCGGAGTGCGAGCAGCCCACGGCGTAGAGCCTGTCGCCCTCGGACAGCAGGTGCGAGGTGAACTGGCCGCAGGAGAGCTGGCAAAAGACGCCGGCCAAGTCGATGTCGTCCCCGGGCGCGATGTCCGGGTTGGTGGAGGCGACGACCTTGCCGCTCGTTTCCACGAACATCCCTTCCGAGCCTTCGAGAATGTTGCCCAGGCCATCGCGCGGCAGGGCGTCGTGCAGCATGGAAAGGAACTGGGGCTTGGAATCGAAGACGATGCCGATGCCGCCGAGCACCGTCCCCTCGCGGACCAGCGAGGTGATGGGGGCGTTGTAGATGTAGGTATGGCGCGCCACGCCGCCCTCCTCGTACAGGTCCGAAGCCGCGAAGTCCGAGACGTGGTAGAGTTGGGAATCGCTGCAAGCCAGGGTCTTGGCAACGTACTGCTCATGGAGCACCCGGCCTTCCTGGCGGTGTTCGTCGGGGTTGGAGCAGGCCAGGATTTTCCCGTTGCGGTCGTAGACGAAGAGGTTGGTGTACACCGTGTAGAGGCTGTTGATGTAGGCCAGGATCTCGCGCATGCGGTCCTGGTCGGCCTCGGACAGGGAAGGCTTTTCCAGCATGCGCCGGAAGTCCGAGGTCAGCGCCCACCAGCGGCAGTCATTGGCCCGCTCGTAGAGGTTGCGGTCCATGATGTCGATGGCCAGGGCGGCCAGAAACTGCACGTCGTGCAGGCGCGAGGAGGTCACGAGCTTAAGCAGCCCGCCGGTGGAGGTCTGGAAGACGTGCTGCACCTGGTCGCCGATTTTTTTGACCTCGTTTAGGACGTGGGGCAGGGCCTGGGCCTCGACCCGCTCCGAGGCGTCGGCCTGGATGGACTTCTTGGCGGCCATGATCTGGCCGTTTTGCACCACCAGTTGCAGGTCCGACAGCACGTTCTCGGAGGCCTCCTCGACCTTGAGGAGACGCCCGGAAAAGATGGCGTTGCGCCGGATGGCGGCCTCGTCCAGGCTGTGACCGTTGGTGCCGTTTTGAAAGGCCGTGGCCACGCGCTTGAGCGCCTGTCCGTTCCAGGGCAGGCCGAAAAAGCCCTGGTAGCCCTTGGTGCCCAGGGTCTTGGACAGGTAGGCCTCGCCGCCGAGCTGGGTCATGGTGAAGTCGTCACGAAGCGAAAACGGATAGGTCCGGCCGACCGGGGCCTTGACGGGATCGCTCGAGGCAATGGCCTTGCCCCGCCCGTCGAGGATCAGGATGACGGTGTCCGAGGCGAAATTCTTGAGGTTCCCGAAGATGCCCTCCATCTCCCCGGCGAAATCGAAGACCAGGCACAGCACGCCGAGCGGCGCGCCGGTGGCGGGGTCCTTGATGGCCTGGGAATAGAGCAGCGCCTCCCCGCGACCGGGGAGCAGGTCGGTTTGGCGGTAGGTCTCGACATAGGACGGCGCGGCCAGGGTCTCGGCGATCAGCGGATCGTCGCTGCTCGTTACGGCATTGTCGCGGTCGAGATGCGCCCGCACGCGGCCGGCCGTGTCGAGGATGATGATCTCGTTGTAGACCGTATACTTGTCGCGGTACTGGCGCAGGCGCTCCTCGATGCGGTCCACGGCCTGTCGGTCCGCAACGCCGGGCGCGTCGTCGCCGTAAGGAACCAGGGCCGCCTCGTCCCCCACGCAAGCCAGGGCCCCGGCGGCATCGCCACCCCCCAAAAGGAACTGCACGATGTCGTCGTCGGTGGCCAGAAACCCGACGTCCGCCGTGCGTTCGAACAGGTTGCGCTTGAGGATGTCGATGGCCACCTGGGCCACGGCCGCGATCTCGAGGATCACCTTCTGGGTGTTTTCCAGAACCAGGGTGTCGACGAGGTTTTTTTGCAGCGCGGTGAAATTGTCCTGGGTGCTGATGATGAAGTCGATCAGCGTCTGGGCGATACGGCTGCAGTTGATCTTGCCGGTGAGCGTGGCCCGGGTCCACTGCCTGTCCAGGCGGCTCAGCACCCCCTGGCACTGTTCGACGCCGGTCATGGCCTGCAGCAAAGACTGTTCATGTTTTTTAACGAGTTCCTTGTCCATACGGCACCTCCAGAGGAAAATCCGCCCTTGTTGTCTCGACGCAGGCTTCGTGGCCGTGGCGCATGGTCAGGCTGACGCGCCGGGCCCGAAAAAACCGCGTTTAAAAAATCCGGCCGCCGGGCTTCGAACGACCAGCCCGCATGCGACATTCCTGTAAAGGAGTGCGCCTTGCTCCCCGACACGATGCGGTATCAGGCGCTGCGTTACGCAGCATCAACGATTCGATACCATTTACCAGCCGCACGACATTCTCCATTCCCGCCACCGTAACGGCCCGGCCCCTCGCCTCCCGACCCATCGGCCCGTTGTCGCCCGCCGCACGGCGTCGCGCGATCGTCACGGGAACGGACCGCCGATCCCATGGCTTCCGCCAGCCGGAACGCTGGCAAAGGGAATATGATAACAAACATTCTTGTCAATACCGCCGTATTGGCCTTTTCGTGACCGACCAGGCGCAACCCCTGGCCGGCCAAGCGCTAAAAAAAGCGGGCGCGGTCGAAACCGCGCCCGCATTACTGCGTTGTCCGCGTCAGGCCGCCGGTTTTTCGCCCGGCCGGCCGTCGCAATTGCGACAGGCTACTTTTTGGGCTTGGCCTGTTCCGCCGCGCCGGTCGCCGGCGCGCCCGGCTGGGGCCCCAGGATATCCTGGTTGACGATCTCGATCTTGGCCCCCTGCTGCACCGTAGCCAGGTAGGCCTTGAAGAGCTCGGACTGCTTGGACTGGGACAACGTCGCCAGCCAGCGATCCTTCTCCTTGTCCCACAAGGCGGCAGCGGCCGGGATCTTCTTGTCCAGGCTGGCCAGCACGAACCCGCCGGTCACGGCATAGGCGGCCTTGAACCAGCCCGGCCCCTTGGCCTCGAAGGCCGTCTGGACCAGCACCGGCGCCATGCCAAGGCCCGGGATGAAGCCCTGGCGGCTAAACGGCTGGGACGTGGCGATCTTGTCCTTGTACTCGGCCAGGACCTTCTGCTCCCCGGCCGGAGTCTCCAAGGCCTTGGCCGTTTCGTCGGCCTTGGCCCGGGCGCGCTTTTGCGCCTCGTCGGCGACAAGACGCTGCTTGATCGCCTCCTTGACGTTGTCCAGGGACTGGAAACCGGCCGGCTGGATGTCCGTCACCCGGGCCAGCAGGAAGCCGTCCTGGGTGGACAGCGGCGTATCGGAAGCGGCGCCCTTTTTCATGGAAAAAAGCACGCCAAGGGCCTGATCGGACAGGCCGAGGTCCACCGGGGGATTGTCCTTGCTGAAAAAGTCCGCGCTTTTGACCGGCAGTTTCTCGGCCGCGGCCGCCTTGCCCAGGTCCTCGCCCGAGGCGATCTTGTCCTGCATGTTGTCCAGGGACTTGGTCAGCTTGTCCGACGCCTTGCGCTCGGCCAGCTCCTCGCGGATGTCGTCCTTGACCTCGGACAGGGGACGCTCGCCGGCCGCCTGCCGTTCGCCGGCCTGGATGAGGTGCAGGCCAAGCGCCGTGCGCACGGGCTGGCTGATCTCGCCGTTTTTCAGCGAAAACGCCTTTTCCTCGAAGGGACCGAATTCCTTGGGCAGGCTGCCCTTGGGCAACCAGGCCCAATCCTCGCCGATAAGCCCCTCGGCATTGTTGGGATTTTTGGGCAACAGCGAAGCGAAATCAGCACCGGCCTTGAGCTTGGCCGCGATGTCCTTGAGCTTGGCCGTGGCCGCGTCGACCGCCGACTGGGGCGCGTCGGCCGGCAGCATGATGAGGAAATGGCGCACCTTGACCTGCTCGGGCCGGGCGTATTTTTTCTGATTGGCCTTGTAGTAGGCCTCGACGTCGGCATCGGACACCTGGTCGGGCTCGGCCAGGGCCTTGGGCGTGAATTCCACGTAGTCGATCTTGATCTTGGCCGGGGTGGCGAACTGGTCCTTGCGGGCCTCGTAGTAGGCCTTGATCTGTTCGTCGGTGGGGTTGATGCCCTTGTCGAAATCCTCGGCCTTGAACAGGATGTACTTGATGACGGCCTGCTCGCGCATGAAATCGAAAATGGAGCGGGCCTCGGCCTCGGATACCGACGCCGGCAGGCTGACGAAGGCGGCCAGCTTCTCGAGCAGCAGATTCTGGCGGAAGTCCGCCTCGAACTCGCCCGGGGTCACTTCGTTGGCCCGCAGGATGTTTTCGTAGCGCTTGGCGTCGAACTTCTTGGACTTGTCCTGGAAGGCCGGAATCTTGGCGATTTCCGCCCGCAGTTCCTCGGCCGAAACGGACACGCCGAGCTTTTTGGCCTGGGCTTCCAGCAGCCGGCTGGTCACCATGTTGCTGAAGACCTGCCAGCGGAAGCCTCCGTCCTGAAGCTCCTTGTCCGTGATGTTGGGATTCTTGTTTTTGACCAGGCGCAGGCCTTCCTTGTAGGCCTTCTCATAGTCCTTGATCAGCACGGGCTGGCCGTCGATGGTGGCGAGCACCGTGGCCTTGTCGCCCTGGAAGCTGCCCACGCCCCAAAAGACGAAGACCAGGATGATCAAGCCGAAAACGATCTTGATGCCCCAGGACTGGGCGTATTTCCGCATGGGATCGAGCATGTTTTCTCCTCGGCGATTCGCACGCCTAGACGGCGCTATGTGTGTTGCGTTCCCGAAATGCGTTCATAAGGTTTTTCGAGGGCGCAACATAATCCCTTTCGAAAGTTTTTGAAGGGGGGTCCGGGGGGAAACTTTTTACAAAAAGTTTCCCCCCGGCCGCCGGAGGCATCCCCCTTTCTCTTACGCGCGGGACTGCCGGACGCTGTTGAGCAGGCCGCCGGCCCGGATGGTTTCCAGTTCCTTGGCGGTCAGGTCGTTGGTGACGGCCACGGGGCCGACGCCCTCCACGGTGATGGACGAAACCGCGCCCGGGGCGATGGTCCCGGTGTCGATGCCGATATCCGCCCCGGCCGGAATCCGGTCGTAATCCAACGCGTTCACGAGCAAAAGCGGCAGGATGCCGAAGTTGACCAGGTTGGCCCGGTGGATGCGGGCCATGGACTTGGCGATGACCGCCGCCACGCCCAGGTAACGCGGCCCGAGCGCCGCATGTTCGCGGCTCGATCCCTGGCCGTAGTTCTCGCCGCCGAGGATGATGCCCTTGCCGAGCTTTTTGATGCGCGGCACGAACTCGGCGTCCACCCGGCTGAAGATGTACTCGCTGATGGCCGGGATGTTGGAGCGAAGCGCCGTGATCTGGGCCCCGGCCGGCAGGATGTGGTCGGTGGTGATGTCGTCGCCGACCTTGAGCGCCACCTTGGCCTCGATGCGGTCCGGCAGCGGCGTGAAAGGCGGCAGCGGCGCGATGTTGGGGCCGCGCCGGATCTCCACGCCCTCGCCGCTCTCCTTCGGGTAGAGGAACAGGTGGCGGATGTTGGGTGCATTGTCCGGCAGCGTGGCCTTGGCCGGAGCCTCGCCCCAGGTGGCCGGGTCGGAAAACTCGCCGCGAAGCGCGGTTACGGCCGCGGTCTGCGGGCTGACCAGATAGACCTTGGCGTCCTGGGTGCCGGAGCGCCCCTCGAAATTGCGGTTGAAGGTGCGGGCGCTGACGCCGCCGGAAACCGGCGAGCCGCCCATGCCGATGCACGGACCGCAGGCGCACTCCAGAATGCGCGCCCCGGCGTCGAGCAGCGGATCGATGCGGCCGGCCGCGGCCAGCATCTTGAGCACCTGCTTGGAGCCCGGCGCGATGAGCAGGTCGGTGGTGGGATCGATGCGCTTGCCCTCCAGGATGTCGGCCACGGCCATGAGGTCGGCATAGGAGGAGTTGGTGCAGGAACCGATGCAGGCCTGGTCGACCTTCATGCCGGCAAGCGAGGCGATGGTGGCGGCCCGGTCGGGCATGTGCGGCGCGGCGGCCATGGGTTCGAGTGCCGACAGGTCGATTTCCACCACTTCGTCGTAGGTCGCGTCGGGATCGGCGGCCAGGGGCGTAAAGTCCTCGGGGCGTCCCATGGCGGTCAAAAAAGCCTTGGTGGCGTCGTCGCTGGGGAAAATGGAGGTGGTGGCCCCGAGCTCGGCCCCCATGTTGGTGATGACCGCCCGCTCGGGCACGGACAAGGTGGCCACGCCCGGCCCGGCGTACTCAATGACCTTGCCGACGCCGCCCTTGACCGTCAGCATGCCAAGGAGCTTCAGGATCACGTCCTTGCCCGTGGCCCAGCCGGTAAGCTTGCCGGTCAGGTTGACCTTGACCACCTTGGGCATGGCGATGACGTAGGCCTCCCCGGCCATGGCCAGAGCCACCGACAGGCCGCCCGCGCCCATGGCCATGGCGCCGACGCCGCCGGCCGTGGGGGTGTGGGAATCGGAGCCGACCAGGGTCTTGCCCGGCTTGGCGAAATTCTCCAGATGCAGCTGGTGGCAGATGCCCGTGCCCGGAGGCGAGAAGATGATGCCGTACTTGGCGGCCACGGTGCGCAGATAGGCATGGTCGTCGGGGTTGCGGAAGCCCATCTGCAACGTATTGTGATCCACATAGCTGACGGAAAGCTCGGTGCGCACGCGCGGCAGCCCGATGGCCTCGAACTGGAGGTAGGCCATGGTGCCGGTGGCGTCCTGGGTGAGCGTCTGATCGATGCGCAGGGCGATTTCGGACCCGGGGGTCATTTCGCCGGAAACAAGGTGATCCTTGATGATCTTCTGGGTCAGATTGAGCGCCATGGAAGGTCCTTTTTGGTATGACGGAAAGGGGAAAATGTCCGGCCTGCATGCCTTTCCCGGCCGGTGAAGTCAAGGGCCGGGCGCTTCGCCACGGTTTACCGTATTGACAGCACCACAGGGCGGGGGCACTACTCTACAGTTGGAAACAAAGGAGTCCGCCATGGATTTTCAAGACGTCATGCGGTCCCGCCGGGCCGTCAACTTCTTCGACCCCGACCGGGACGTGCCCCAGGAAGACCTGGACAAGATCCTCGAAACCGCCACCCGCGCGCCCTCCAGCTTCAACCTCCAGCCCTGGAAGGTGGCCGTGCTGCGCGAGCCGGCCCAGAAAGCCAAACTGCGCGTCCTGGCCTGGGACCAGCCCAAGGTCACCGAAGCGCCCGTCATCCTCATGTTCCTGGCCGATACCGCAGCCTGGAAACTCTACTCCCCTTCCTTCGAACGCCAGTTCTCCTACCTGGTCGAAACCGACCACTTCAAACCCGAGGACCGCGACGCCTTTGCCGCCTCGGTCACCAGCCTCTACGGCGAAACCCCGGAAAAATCCCTGGCCTTCGCCGTCAAAAACACCGCCTTCTTCGCCATGACCGTCATGTACGCCGCCGCCGACCTCGGCTACGTCACCCACCCCATGGACGGCTTCGACCATGACGGCGTGCGCAAAGCCTTCTCCATCCCCGACACCTTCTGGATTCCCCTGCTTATGGCCGTTGGACACCTGAAGCCCGGCGTCGCCGTCGCCCCACCCAAATGGCGCTTCGACACCGACGACATCACCTACAAGCTCCCCGACTAACTCCCGGAGAAACCGCCATGAAAACCATTCCCGGACTGCTCGTGGCCCTGGCCGCCCTGCTCCTCGCCGCCGGCCCCGCCATGGCCCAAAGCGAATCGCCCAAACCCTACGCCCCCGTCATCGACGGCAAGACCCTGGACCCGCCCCATACCTCCGTCGCCTTCACCATCCGCCATATCGTGGCCCCCGTCGCCGGCCGCTTCGACCAGAAAGCCGGCACCATCGATATCCCGGCCCAGAACCCGGCCAAAGGCCACGTCGCCTTCACCGTCAAAACCGCCAGCGTCGATACCGGCGTCGCCGCCCGGGACAAACACTTAAGCACCCCGGAATTCCTGGACAGCGCCGCCTACCCGGAAATGCGTTTTGTAAGCGAACGCATCAGCCCGGCCGGCAAAGGCATCTATAAGGTTACCGGCAAGCTCACCATCAAGGACGTCACCAAACAAGTCGTCATCCCGCTCCACTACCTCGGCACCAAACCCAACCCCATGATGCCCTGCGTCGACGTCGCCGGCTACGAAGCCCAGGTCAGCCTCAACCGCCTGGACTACCACGTCGGCACCGGCAAATACTCCAAGATGGGAGCCGTCGGCGATACCGTGGACATCCACCTCGCCGGCGAGACCCTCGCCCCGCGCCCCGGCTGCGTGAAGCCGGCGCAGTAGTGCCTCCGGCGGCCAGGGGGACCTTTTTTGAAAAAAAGGTCCCCCTGGACCCCTCCAAAAAACTTTTCCCGGGTATGTGTCGTGCCTGGGGATGAGGGTGCTTGGGGGGCGGGAGACCGGAGGTTTGTCGCCGCAATCGGCCCGGCGGCACGAGGCGCTAAAGCGCCTCGACGCCGGACACGATTGCGGCGACAAGATCGCCAGCGGCGAAGCGCCGCATTGAAGACAGCTTTTCTTCCTCGCCCCAAAGGGGCGACGGCGTGGTGGAGGCGGAATTTGTCCGGGGCGAGCTTGTCGCGAAGCGACATGCACCGTCCCGGCAAATTCCGCCTCCATCTTCACTCCCGGCCTTGCCGGCAAGCCAGCCCCACTCCCGCCCGGCCAACGCATACCGGATGGGGGGTCCGGGGGGCCCGTGGCCCCTCGGCCGCCGGAGGCATCTTCCTCTTCTGCCGTTTCGCCTAAACGTTGAACAGAAAGTGCACGACGTCGCCGTCGGCCATGACGTAGTCCTTGCCTTCCTGGCGCAGGACGCCGGCGGCGCGGCATTTCGCTTCGGACTGGTGCTTGATGTAGTCGTCGTAGCCGATGACTTCGGCGCGGATGAAACCGCGTTCGATATCGGAGTGGATCTGGCCGGCGGCGGCGGGGGCCTTGGCGCCGGCGGTCAGGGTCCAGGCGCGGACTTCCTTGGGGCCGGCGGTGAAAAAGCTGATGAGCCCGAGGGTATGGTAGGCCAGACGCGCGACCCTATCGAGGCCGGATTCGGTCAGGCCGTAGGAGGCGAGGAATTCCTGGCGTTCGTCGTCGGCGAGCCCGGCCAGTTCCTCTTCCATGCGGGCGCAGACCACGACGACTTCCGCGCCGCGGGCGGCGGCGATTTCGCGCACCTTGGCGACCAGCGGCGACTCGCCGTTGGGGTCGTCCTCGCCGACGTTGGCGCAGTAGATGACGCGTTTGGCGGTAATGGGCCGGATGTCGTCAAAGAGGGCCTGCATGGCCGGGGTATCGGCCCCTTCGACGCTGGAAGCGGGCTTGCCGTCCATGAGGTGGTCGGCGAGGCGTTTGCCGGCGGCGACCTTGTCGAGCAGTTCCTTGTCCTTGCTGCCCTTGGTCTGCTTGACGAGGCGGTCGAGCCTGTTTTCGAGAACCTGGATATCGGCCAGGATAAGTTCGGTATCGATGACGTCGATATCGCGGGCCGGGTCCACGGAACCGGCCACGTGGATCACGTCGTCGTCCTCGAAGGCGCGGGCGACGTGCACGATGACTTCGGTTTCGCGGATATGGGCGAGAAATTTGTTGCCGAGCCCTTCCCCCTTGCTGGCCCCGGCCACAAGTCCGGCGATGTCGGTGAAGCGGACGGTGGCGGGCACGATCTGGGCCGGGTTGACCAGGGCGGCCAGGGCGTCGAGGCGCGCGTCCGGCACGGGCACGATGGCGACGTTGGGCTCGATGGTGCAGAAGGGGTAGTTGGCGGCCTGGGCGTTCTGGGCCTTGGTGAGGGCGTTGAAAAGGGTGGATTTGCCGACGTTCGGCAGACCCACGATGCCGACGGAAAGGGCCATGGGGCGGTCATCCTTTTACGGCGGAGCGTCCGCCGGACGGGGCCGGGGGCGGCCGTTTTCAAAAGGGAGCCGGGGCACGCGAAAGCGTCCCCGGCCCGATTACTTGAGCTCCCGCGTGCGCAGGACGGTTTTTTCCAGAAAGTGGATCAGCTCGTAATCCGAGGCCATGCGGGAAAGCGCCTTGGACACGGTCATGCTTAAAAGCTTGTCGAACTCGGGCTCCACGCCATCGGCCGGCAGCTTCCAGACGGTTTCGCCCTCGTAGCGGCGGGTCATGGTCAGGCCGTTGTTGTCGGCGGTGACGACGAGGACGGCCACGGCCTTGGCGGCGAGATGGGCTCCGTCCCTGCTTGGCTTATACGCCAGATCCTTGAGTTCCACGGTGATGTTTCGCACCACGGACTCGCCGGCCGGGGCGGGGGTGAAGCCCTTGTCGCGCAGGCCCTTTTCCACGGCGGCGCGCATGGCCGGGGCCGGATTGCAGGCCGTGGTCAGCTTGCCGGCGAAGGAGGACGTGGGGTCGCAAAGCCCCACTTCGTCGCTCGGCCTCGCATCCACGACCTTGACCGCGACTGTGACGCCGCGTCCCAGGGCTTCCTTCTCCACGACAACCGTGGGCCGCACCGTGGCTTGTTGCCCGGCGCAGCCGGAAAGCAAGGCAGCCAGGACGAAAAAGGCCGCAAAAAGGGCCGACGCCCGGGGGCGTCGGCTCATATCGTGCGTATACTGCTTCATAAGGCGTCCCTGTCCGCTTTCAAAGCGGACGGCCCGTCCTCTACAGGACCTTCCCAAGAGCCGCAAGGGCGGCGGCGTAGTCGGGCTCGTTGGTCACCTCGGGCACAAGCTCCATGTAGGCGACCTTGCGGTCCGGGCCGACGACCAGCACGGCGCGGGAAAGCAGGCGCAGTTCCTTGATGAGCAGGCCATAGGCCGTGCCGAAGGAAGCGTCGCGGTGGTCGGACAGCGTCACGATATTTTTCACTCCGGCGGCCTCGGCCCAGCGTTTCTGGGCAAAGGGCAGGTCCATGCTGATGACGAGCGCCTTGGCCTTGCCGGTCAGGCTTTCCATTTCCTTGTTGAATTTGCGGGCTTCCAGGTCGCACACGGCGGTATCGAGGGACGGCACGGCGATGAGGATGAGCCCTTTTTCCGTGAAGTCAGCCAGCTTGGCCGGGGCCAGTTCGTTGGTCAAAACGGTGAAATCCGGAGCCGCGTCGCCGACGCCGACGGGATTGCCGGAAAGGGTCAGGCCATTGCCGAGAAAGGTGATCAGTCCGGTACGATCGCTCATAAGCGTTTTTCCTCCTGTGGATGGTACGTCGTCCGGGGGGCGACTGTGCCATGTTATGGACCTTGGCCGTTTCGGCGTCAACCGGCGGACGAGGCGGAGACCTATTTGACCGGCACGAGGTAGGAGCGCCAGCAGCCAGCGCAGCCTTCGGGCGGCGTGTCGGTGTCGTGCTTGTAGCGGAATTCCCGGTAGTCGGGCTCGTTCCAGATGGCGGCGAGGGTCTCGGTGTGCAGGTTGCCGCGCACGTCGTGGGGAAAGGGGACGTCCTGGCCGTGGAAACGGTAGGTGGACTCGCCTGCAAGCGGCACGTTTCGCAGCGGGCAGGGGCTCACCGCCCCGTCGGCGGCAAGAAAGAGGCCGCTGCCGGGCGTATCCGGGCAGTGAAAGCGCGAAATCCCGCCGTGGACGAGCCGGCAGTCCAGGCGGATGCCGCGCGCGGCGGCGTCGGCGGCGGCCAGGCGCATGGTCTCGGCCACGCGGTCGTAGGCGGCCTGGTCCTCGGGCACGATGACGTCGAACTCGGTATGCTGGCTGGTGGCGTAGGACAGCGGCCGCACCAGGGCCGAACGCACGCTTATGCCTTCCAGAAAACGCGGCAGTTCCTCGAGTTCATGGCCGAGCAGCCCCGAGCGGGTCAGGCTGTAGCGCACGATCACTTCCGGCAGGTGGATCTCGTGCACGGCCTGGACGGTGCGCAGGCGGTCCATGGCCGCGAGCACCGAAAAAAGGCTGGTGCCGCGCCGGCGGAAATTGGTGTCCTCGGTCAGCCCGGCCAGAGGAAAGACCACGGCGTCGATGCCGTCGCGCACCAGCGCGTTGGCGTGGGCGTCGGTGAAGCGGCCGGCGTCGGTGCAAAGGACAGTGCGCGCGCCCTTCTTTTTGGCCAGGGCCAGCATGGCCAGGATGTCCGGGTTGGCCAGGGGATCGCCCCAGCCCTGGAAACGCACCTCGGCCACGGCCGTGATGGCGCCCAGCAGCTTCTCGAACAGGGACAAGGGCAGATCCTGCTCGAGCCAGTGCTTCTTGTGGCCGGCCCGGATGGTGTAGCCGGTTTCGGCCCGGCTGCGGGAGGAGGCCTCCACGTGCAGCACATCGAGGATGATCGGGGCGGCCATCACCGGGCGGTCAGGGCGGCCGCGGCAAACGTCACGGCCGAGGCGGTTTCGGATTCGCGCATGATGTCGTGACAGGTGACGGTCAGGGCGCAGGCGGGCACGATCTCGGCCAGGGTGGCCAGGGAGGCGAGCCCGCACACGTTGTAGCCGTCGTCGACCCGGGCCGATTCCGCCCAGAAGGCCTCGGGATCGCCGGCCGCCAAAGCGGCCAGAAGCGCCGCGTCGTGGGCCATGGCCGCCTGCTCCAACTCCGAGGCCGGCTTGTCGTGGCCGAACTTGGGACCGATGTGGGAAAAATCCACACCCGCGACGAAAAGCGTGTCCGGATCGGCGGCCACCCCGCGCAAGGCATCGAGAAACGGCCCGGCATAGTCGAGGAAGGCGCTTCGGGACTGCGCCGGCAGCACGCTTCGCGGCGAACCGCACAGCACCGGCACCAGGCTGAAATCGCCGGCCAGCACGTGGCGCAGGAAAACCGCCTGAAATTCCACCGAATGCTCGTCGCGGTGCTGCAAATCGCCCGGGTCGACGCAGGCTCCGCCAGCCAGGCGCAGCCCGGCGACCGCCGCCGCGTCGGCCGGGATGTTCCCGAGCGGCGTGCCGTAGGCCTTGTCGGTCAGGCAGTAGAGGCCGCGCAAGATCTGATGTCCCACGCCGAGCACCACCACCCGCTTGGGGGAAAGCCCGCGCAGGGGGGCGTAGGCGGCGGCGTAGCCGGCCCTGCCCGCCTCGAGGTCGATGTGCGGAGCAATGGCGGCCAGGATGCGCCCGCCCCCCAGGGAAGCTTCCGGCGCATCGGCCAGGATGGCGTCGAGATAGGGCACGAGCAGTTCCGGATTGTCGGGATAGGCCGGGCCGGCGAAAAGGGGCTCGCGGATATCCCGGGCCGCGAATGCGGCGGCGGCCTCGGCCTTTTTGGCCTGGTAGCGCGGGGTATCGAGGAGTCCGCCGGCGTCCAGTTCGGCCAGCACCCGCTCGATGTCCGCGACCGTCACCGGCCGGCCGCCCTGGAGCGCCGTGATCTCCCGTTCGAGGTCGGCAAGCGACCGCTGCCCGTCCATGAGCGCCAGGATCGGCAGGAGTCCGGCCGGCACGCCCGTGCCGTAGGGCACGAGCCCCAGCCGGTCGCGCACGAGGATCATGGAGCGGCCTTCGTGAGTGATGGGAACGAATTCCAGGTCGTGCCGGGCACGAGGATATTGCATGCGCCTGTCCTTGAAAATTCTTCTCATCACCAAGGTAGCCCAGGCGGCGCGCCTTGGCAACGCCGGGACAGTCCTGCCGCGTGGGCGTGCCCAATGCGGTCCGACGCGCCCCACCGCCTTGATTTCCCCGGGCGATACGGCTACCTCAAGCCCCGACCGGCCCCGTGCGCCGGCCTATCCTCAAATACGTCCGCAACGGGAATCCCATGCACTTTCGCAAAGCCCTGCTCATCAGCCACATCACGGACCTGGCCGGCCCGTCCGAGGCCCTGGAGAACTACCTCCGCGAACGTTCCGACGTCCTCGGCGTCATCTACCATCCGTTCCACTACTGCTCGGACCGCCGTTCCATCGCCCGCAAATACGTTTCCGGGAAGCTTACGACCGAAAAGAAGCGTTGCGGACTGGCCCTGCCCAACCTGCTCACCTATTTCAAGGACGCGATCTTCTCGCTGGTCTTTTTCTTCTCCCTGGGCGGCCGCTACAACGACTGCGTGGCCTGCGATCCCCTGAACGCAGTGGTGGCCATCATCCTCAAGAAATGCCGGCTCATCGACCAGGTGGTCTTCTACACCATCGACTGGATGCCCGGCCGCTTCGCCAACCCGGTTTTAAACGCCGTCTACCACGCCCTGGACCGGTTTTGCGTGAAAAACTGCGACGCGGCCTGGAACATCTCGCCGCGCATCGTGGACGTGCGCCGGGAACAGGGGCTGCCGGACGCGCGAAACGTGCTCGTGCCCGTGGGCGTGGACCTGGAAAAAATCGACCTGCCGGACAAGTCCGACCGCGCGCCGCGCGACCTGGTGCTCTTGGGCGCGCTGGCCCCGTCCAAGGGCGTGGATCTGGTCATCGAGGCCTGGCCGCGCCTTATCGCCCGCTTTCCCGACCTGCGCCTGCACGTCATCGGCAAGACGCCCAACGACGCCGTCGAGGACGGCGTGGTCTACGCGCCCTACGAGCCGCGCCTGCGCGAACTCGGCGACTCCGTCATCCTCCACGGCGTCATGAACCACGACAAGGTCCTCGAGACGCTGCCGGCCTGCGACATCAGCCTGGCGCTCTACCGCCCCACGGACAACAACCTGTCGCGCTGGGCCGACCCGAGCCGCGTGAAGGACTATCTTGCCTGCGGCGTGCCGGTCATCATCACCGACGTGCCCGAGATCGCCAAGGACGTGACGACCGAACAGGCGGGCATCGTGGCCGATTATACGTCCGAGGCCGTGGAAGCGGCCGTGGCGGCCATGGTCGAAGACCCGGCCCAATGGCGGGCCATGCGACAGGCGGCCGTCACGTACATGCAGCGCTACCGCTGGTCGGCGATTTTCGACGCTTCCTTCGAAGCGGCCTGGGGGTAGGCGACGGAGCCTCCGGCGGCCAGGGGAGCCTCCGCCTCCCCTGGACCCCACCGCCGGGCGCTGCCCGGACCCGGCAGGGGCGCTGCCCCTGCACCCCGCCGAGGGGCCATGGGCCCCCCGGTCCCCCCTTCCGGCGGGCGGCGCTGTCCCCGGCGTCCCGCCGGGGACAGCGCCGCCCGAGAAAGGGAAAACGAGAGGGACCACGCACACTGCGCGGAGCCCGTTGAAAGTTTTTAAAGAGGGGTCCAGGGGGGAAACTTTTTTCAAAAAGTTTCCCCCCTGGCCGCCGGAGGCATCCTCAACATCATGCGGCAGAAAAAAGCGACAGTCCTTATAGCCATGGCCGCGCTGGCGGCGCTGGTCCTGATCGCCTTTGCCGGCGTGCTGGCGCGGCCGGGCATGGTCGGCCACACCTGGGACTGGGGTATTCCGGCCTTTGCCGAGCAGTTCCGGGCCATGGCCAGGCACCATTTTTCCACCTGGGACGCCTATTTCGAGACGGGCCGCTACCACTATTTCAAGCTGGAGCTGCTGTACTGGCTCATCCTGTGGCCGTTTTCCCTGGCCGGCGGCGAGGCCGTGTCCAAGTGGCTGCCGCTGGTGCTGACGTTTTGCGCCGGCGCGGCCATGTGGCCGTTGGCCAGACGGCAGGGCCTCTCGCCCCTGTTCGCGCTTTTCGCCACCGTGTTCTACGCCTTTTCCCCTTATGCGCTCTCCCGCATCGTGGCCGGCCACATGCCGATGCTGGCCGGCTATGCGCTGTTGCCGCTGGTGATCCTGGCCGCCCAGACGCTCATGGAGCGCGTGGAGGCGAAACGGCGCGGGATATTTTATTTCACGGTGCTGACCGGCTTTCTGGTGGGGCTTACGTCGCTCCATCCGGGCGTGGGCATGAGCGCCGCGGCCATGCTCACCATCGCCTTTGGCTGGCGGCTTTTTTCCAGCTCCCGCAAGAAGACGCTGGTCGCCTGTTTCGTGGGCATCGGCTTTGTGGCCGTGGCCATGAACATCCACTTCATGGCCCCTTTTGTGGGTGATTACTTCGGCAAGGGGGCCATCCGCCACGGCTGGGGACTTTCGGTTTCGGCCGAGGGCGACGTGACCGTGGACACGGAGCTGCCCAGGCGCGAGGCCTACCACCAGTCCACAAGCCAGCCCATCGACGCCTCGGCGCTTTTGCGCCTGCGCCAGGGCATGGACACCGAATACGTCTACCCAATTCCGACCGGCATGACCGTGCCCTGGTACGCCGCAGCGCTTGTAGTCACGCTCGGGGTGTTCGTCTACGCCTTTCGCCGCCGCAAGACGCCGGAGCTGACCGCGCTTTACGTGACAGCCATCGTCGGCGTGCTGCTGGTTTCCGGGTCGCGCACCCTGCCGGGCCTGCTTTTCTATCAACTGCTCCTCAAAAAGACGCTGCCGATCCTGTTCGCCGCCTTTTCCAACACCACCCGCTGGCTGCCCCTGGTGGTGCTGCCCTATGCCCTGCTTTTCGCCAGGGCCGCCGCCGATCTGGCCGGGGCGTGGAAGCCCCGCGTGACGGCCCTTGTCGGCGCGGCGACGGTGCTCGTTCTCGTCTCGCCGTTTCTGGCCGGCGGGCTCACCCGGCCCTTTGACGCCGCCAAGGACATCCAGCCGCTGACGCTCAAGCAAACGCCTATCGGCAAGGAGGACGCGGCCGTCTACAGCTATTTGCGCGACCGCCGCGACGATTTCCGCGTCACCTACCTGCCGCCCATCGGCATCACCTGGCCCGGGGACACGGACTTCACCTTCGAGTGGACCTCGGCCTATTCGCCCAAGCCCTTTTTCATGGCTTTCAAGACCCAGCCCCTGGCCGAAGCTATTTTCCCGGGGCTTTACGCCGAGCACCCGAACACCCGGCTGGCGCGGCTTTTGGCGCTGGGCTCGGGCCGGTTCCTGGTCTACCCCCACTACGCCCACGCCTACACCTACGACGATTTCCAGCCGGCCTACCGCGCCCCGTCCGTGGTCGACGGCTACAAGGACTACAAGCCCGTGCTCGACGCCAATCTGGCCATGCAGCAGGGGCTGACCGCGCTGCCGCTTTTTAAGGACGTGGACCTCTACGAAAACACGGAGTTTTTGCCCCTGGTGCGGCCGGGCGACCGGGTGGCGGCGGTGGAAAACGTGGGCACGGCCAAGGTCGCAAACCCGGTGGTGGCGGCGCTTTCCGAGGAAGTGGGCCTGCCCGGCTACGATCCCGGCACGGTCTATCTGCGCGCCGGCCACGACCCGGTGTTTCTGGAATTTCTCGGCGCCATCATGGGCCGGGGGGCCAAGGACAGCCGGATCATCTACGAACGCGCCAACGACGCCAAACTGGCCGTGTCCAGGCCGGTGGAGCGCCTCAAAACGCCGACCGTGGAATTTCGCCGCCTGGGGCCGACCCGACTCCGGGTGCGCCTGCACGGCGTCGCAGCCGGCTTTCCGCTGGTTTTCCAGGAAACCTTCCACACCGGCTGGAAGGCGCTGCTCGTGCCGCATACCGCCGGCGACCTGACCGGGACGCGGAGAACCCCGCCGTCCCTGGCGACGTATGCCCCCCTGCCCGTGCAGGGGCCGGACGTCGCCGACGCCGCGACCCTTGCCGGCTACGCCAAAGACGGCATCGTCTCGACGCTCGGCGACGGCCGGGAAAAGTCGCGCCACGCCTTCCTCTACGGCCCGGGCGGCGCGGTGGTCGGCAAAAACGACACGCGCTTTGTGGTGGACTATGTCTCGAAGCTTCGGGCCGGGGCCGTGCAAAACGACAACCTCCCGGACGGCGGTCCGTTCGAGGGCTTTTTCCCGGGCCGCTTCACGCCGAAAAACGCCGCGACATTGTCGCATCCCCTGGCCCCGGCCGGCTGGGCCGTGACCAACGTCGGCAAGCCCGTGGCCTGGCCGGACGCGCTCCATGTCGAGGCCTACGGCTACGCCAACGCCTGGTGGATCGATCCCGCCCTGCTGTCGCTTCTGCCCCGGGCCACGGCGACCACGCCGGGCTACTACGCCGTGGGCCAGGACGGTCGGATCGACTGCGAAATGCTCCTTTCGTTCGCGCCGCAAACCTCGTACATCATCGGGCTTATGATAAGCGCGACCGCGATGTTCGTGTGTCTTGTCATCATCCTGGCCGGACCGTTTCTCTCCAAACGCCAAGGGCTGTCCCATGTCTAACCTGCATGCACCCGCCACTTTGCCGGTCCCGGTCAGCCGCGGCTTTGGCGGAGCGGTTTTTCTCGGGCTGTTCGCCGTGCTGGCCCTCATGGCCTGCTTCAAATACCTGGCCCTGCACTCCACGGTGTTCGACCTGGGCGTCTTTTTGTCCAACCTCTATTCCCTGCACCGCTACGGCGAATGGTGGCGGGCCTTTCTGGGCCATGCCCAACCGCTTTTGCCGCTCTATGCCCAGGTTTACCGGCTCGTGCCCGACCAGGCCGCGCCGCTGGTGCTTTTGACCGTCCAGGGGCTGGTCCTGGCCCTGCCGGCGCTTTTGGCCGCCCGACGCTACGGCATGCTGGCCGCCCTGGCCTATGCCCTGTATTTCCCGGTCTGGACCAACGCCCTGTTTGATTTTCACCTGGACCACCTGCTCATCCCGATCCTGTTCGCCTTTCTGGTCGCCGCCACTTCGGGCCGGCCACGTCTGGCCTTCGTGCTCGGCCTGCTCCCCTGTCTGGTGAAGGAACCGTATGCCCTGACCACGATCTTTTGCGGCGTGTACCTCGCCTTCGTGGCCGGGGAGCGCAAGCCGGGCTGGTGGCTCATGCTCCTCGGCGCGCTCTATTTCTACGTCGCCACGGCCTGGATCGTGCCCTACTGCACGGCCGACGGGGGCCTCGGCGCCGCAAGCGGCGGCTACGCCTGGCTCGGCGGCGGCCCGGGCACGGCCCTCGCCACGTGCCTGATGCATCCCCTGACGGTGCTCGGCGAGATGTTCGGCGTGGCCGGCAAGTGGAAATACCTGGGCTTTCTTTTTGGGGCGCTGCTCTTTTTCCCGCTTTTCCGGCCCAAACTCCTGTTGCCGGCCGTGCCCGCCCTGGCCCTGGCCCTGCTCTCCACCCAGCCCAACTATTATGGATGGGCCAACCACTACACCGCCGGCGCGGCGGGGGTGCTTTTCTTCGCCTTTTGCGAAGTACTCGGGCCGGTGCGCATCCTGGCCCGGCAATCGGGCATCGGCGCGCACCAGTCCGGATTGGCGCTGTTCGCGGCCCTGGCCGTGGGGCACGTGCTTCTGGCCCCGTCGCCCGTGTCGCGCCTTTTTTGGGCCACGGACAATTTCGCCTTCTCCATGGAGGCCTACGAACCCACGGCCCGCGACGCCGCCATCCTGGCCGAAATCCTCAAAGCCGTGCCCCGCGACCCGGATCTGCCGGTGGTGGCCCAAAACACGCTCAACTGGGGCGCGCTGGCCGAACGCCTGGATTACAACAGCTTTCCTCTGGGCGTTTTCACGCCCCATCCCGTGCGCGACCTGTCCAAGGCCAGCTGGGGCGATTTCTGGAAATTCGTGCGCACCGGCAAAACCGACCTGCCCGTGCGTTCCTGGCAGGCGCAGTACGTGCTGCTCGACCTGACCCGGCCGTGGTTCGTGCTGGACAAGGGCTGCGAATTCCAGAACGGCGCCTGCCGGGACAAGGACGTGGCCAGGGAATTTTCCGCGCTGGTCGACCGGGCCAAGGCGGAGCTGGAAACCGTCTACGACCAGGGCGGCTTCCTGATCCTGCGCCGGCACCAGCCCAAGCCCGCCCCGGCCCAGGCGGCACCGACGCCTCCGACAGCCACGCCGCAAACGGCAGGAGAGGCTCCGGCCGGACCGGGCGGAGCGCCCACGCCGACCGCGACCACCGGCACGCCGCCGCAAGCGCCGACAGCCACGTCCGGGACCATCGCCCCGGGGACCGCCCCGACCGGGCAAACGCCGCCCGCCACGCCCCCAGCGCCTGCGGCACCGGGCACACCTGCGGCACCGGGCACGCCTGCCGCGCCCACGGCTCCGGCGACCGTTATGCCGGCCAGCCCGGGCGAGGTGGAAGTGGAGGTGCTCGACCGCTTCCCGACCCAGCATACCCGCAAAAAGGCCAAGCCGGCGGAAACCCCGAGCGCGTCCCAACCCGACGCCGCCGCGACGGTCACGCCGGAAACACCGGCCACGGATACGCCGCAACCGGTCAAGGAGCCTCGCCGCGTAAGACGGCACCGGGACGCGACCGGGACTCCGGCTCCGGCAACGCCAACCGAAAACGGCGGCGTCGCGCCCGATGCCACAAGCGCCGTTTCGCCGGAAGCCGCGACCACGCCGACCGAGGCCCCGGCCAAAAAGCCCCGGCGCGCAAGACGCCACCGGGACGCCACCGAGATTCCGGCCCCGGCCCCGACACCGGCCACGGGAGGCGACAATGTCCCCGCGCCGTAAGCCTGCCACCCTCCGGCTCCTTGCGGTCGCTTGCCTCACCTGGGTCATTCTGGCCGCCCTGGCCGCCTCTCCCGGCCCGGCGGCGGCCCTGGACCTCGATCCCCGGCCCCAGCGCGCCCCGGTGCGCCTGCCCGGCGACATCTTCGGCGGCACAGGACCGACCGAAGGCACGGTGCGGGTCAAAATCGGCGTCAAGAAAATCAAGTATTCCCGCGTGCTCGAAACCGCGCCCCTGGCCGTGGCCGCCACGCCGGGCGGGGCCGAAAGCATCCGCGACCTGACATTGACCGCGCCGGACGGCAAAAAAGAACTGGCCTTCGGCCGATTCAACGAAGTGGGGCTGACCCTGCGCGACGCCGATCCGGACAACCCCAGCCTGGCCGCGCTGACCGTGCGCACGCCGCAGGGCCGGTCGTTCGTCAGCGATCCCCTGGAATGCGTCTCGCGCCTGGGCCAGGCCTACCTTGAAGCCGCCGCCGCGCCGGACGCCTCCGTGCCCGTGGCCCGAGCCGAGTGGGCGGACAAGACGCCGCTCTATCTCATCCGCCGGGTCCTCGATCTCCCCTTCGACGACGCCTGGCGCGTGGCCGAGGACGGGCCATCCACCTTTTTGCAGCGCCGCTTCGACCGCGACCTGCTCGGCATCGGCGCGGTGGACCTGATCCTGCGCCGCCCGGTCCCGGTCCAGGTCAATCTGGTGGCCGCGCTGGACCCGGCCCATCCCCGGGCGCGCACGGTCCTCGACTGGTACGGGCTGGCCAAGCGCACCTTCGAGCTTCCCGACGGCCGCACCGTGCTGCGGGTCTATGTCGGCCGCTACCTGCGCGAGCATTACGCCGGCATCAAGGCGGCGAAACTCAAAGAAATCAGCCTGATGTTCTTCCGCCAGGACGCCGCCGAAGTGCGCCGCGACAAGGTGGTGGAGCGTCTGGTCTTTACGCCCTCCGGCCTCGACGCGGCCGCCGTGGCCAAAGACGGCCTGCCCGGCCGGCTGCCGACCCGGGTGCGCGAACCCTTTGCCGGGGTCAGGCGCGTCTTCGTCAACATCGCCCCGGCCGCAACCGCCATGGGCGCTTCCGAAACGGCCACGGCCGCCGTGCGCCTGGTCCCCATGGCCCCGAAACTTCCCGGCGGCGCGTCGGTGGAGGACGCCTTCCTGGCCCTGGTCTCGCCGCGCCGCGACACCCCGGCCTTTCTGGCTGCGGCCGACGAGCTGGCCACCAGCCTCGGCGCGGCCCCGGACATCGACCGCCCCGACGGCGGCGTGACCGTGACCCCGCTGTGGAGCCTTGCCGCGCCCTTCGCCCCCGTGCAACAGCGCTTCGCCTTTGGCGACGCCCGGACCGAAACCCCGGTCTTCGTGTCGGGCGCGCCCGGCCTGCTAAGCGCCCAAGGCGGCGTGCGGCTCTACCGCACCGGCCAGGGACTTTCCGTCGAGGGCCGGGCCGACCGGCTGACCGTTCCGGTCACAGCCGCCTTCACCCCGGCGGCGGACACGGCCTATTTCTTCCGCCTGGACATCGGCCGCGCCCCCGGACTTTCCGGCGTGTTCCTGGACGTCTTCCAAACGCCCGACGGCAAGCCGGCCAGGACCTACGCCCTGCGGCCGGGCACGCCGACCCGGCTTGACGGCCTGCCGCCAAGCGTTGCCGGCGCGACCCTGCGCTTCACCTTCACCGGCCGCGAGTTCGCCCTGCCCTTCACCCGGGCCATGCTCACCGCCGTGCCCACGGGAAAGCCCCACCAAGGACTCTACGCCGCCCGCCTGCCCTGGCCCGTGACCACCGCCGCCGTGCCGGACAAAGCAACGGGCCCGGGGGACTTTTCCCCGGTGACGCCCTTTGGCCGCCTTTCCTGGCTGACCGCCGCCTACAGTCTGACCGGCGATCCCGTGGCCGTGTCCATCGCCGGCGGACAACCAGCCATTCCCGACACCCGCTCCGGCATTCTGGCCGGCAGATTGGCCGACAAGCCGAACGCCGTGTTGCCCGGTACCGTGGATGTCGCCGTTTCGGGCCGGAACGGGCAGGCCCCGGGCAGCCTGGAACTGACCCAGGCCGCCTTTTCCGGCCAGGCGCAGGCCGACTGGCGCGCTATTTTCGCGGCCGGTCCCCTCCTCGACCTCGGCGGCAAGCGGCTTTCGCCCGGCAACGTGTCCGAGAAAACGGCCGCGCGCCTGCATGCCGCCGACGACTGGCTGGACATCGGCCCGGCCGACCTTCCCGCCCAAAACGCCTCGGCCCGCTTTTTCAACCATCCCTGGTACGACGTGGCCGGGCTGTGCTTCGAGACCAAGACCCCCATCGACGTCACCCGCTTTGCCGCCCCGCCCAAAGCCCGGTCGGGCTCCGGCCATGAAAACACCCTGACGCGCGCCCTGGCCGCCGTGGCGCTCCTGGCCGCCATCTGGCTCGGTCTGCGCCTTATCGGCCCGGCGCGCCTGCACGCCCTGGCGGCAAAGCCCGCCCGCTGGCTGGCCACACCGCCGGCCGATCCCCGCGACGCCCGCCGGGAAATGCTCTGGAGCCTTGGCACCTGCGCAGCGCTTCTCATGATACGTCTGGCCCTGGACGCGGCCGCCGCGCACCTGATCGTGCCCCTTGCGGCCATGGCCCTCGTTCCGGTATGGCGGGTGCTCGCTCCGGCCGTGACCGCCCGGTTGTCCCGCCGCGCCGCGCCGCTTGGCACATGGCTGGCAGCCGATCCGGGTCGGCCGTATTTCCTGGGATTTTCCCTGTCGCTCCTCTTCGCCGCCGTGCTGCGTCTGGCCATGCTGGCCCGACCGGCGGAATTCGCGGTCCAGGCCGGACTTTACTGTTTCCTGGCCGGGCTGTACCTGGAGCTTGCGCCAATCCGGCGCGAAACAGACGCGAACTCCGCGCGAACGCCCGCGCCATAAGCCTCCGTATCCATCGCCCCTTTAAGGACGTGCCCGCGTGAAACGCTTTCTCAAGCAGAATTTCGTCATCCTCATCCTGCTCAACTCGGGCAACCTCTTCAATTACCTCTTCCAGCTCGTGGTCGGCCGGTCCATGAGCCCGGCCGATTTCGGCGGGTTCAACGCGCTCAATTCCACCATGGTCATCTTTGCCGCGCCGCTGGCCATCGTCCCCTTGGTCATGGCCCGGTTCACAGCCCGGTTCGTGCTGACGGACATGGGGCTGGTGCGGGCCCTGCTCTCCCGCGCCGCGCTCTACGCCACCGGGCTCGCCATCGTAGCCTACGGCATCGGCGCGCTGTGCCTGCCGCTGCTCCAGTCCTTTTTGCACATCGAATCCGCCACCCCGATTCTCCTTATGCTCGGGGTCATGGCCGGATCGTTTGTCCTGCCCGTGCCCTGGGGCATGCTCCAAGGGCTCCAGCGCTTCACCGGCTACGGCATCGCCGGCGCGTCCAACGCCCTTTTCCGCCTCCTTGGCGCGCTGCTTTTCGTCATGTTCCTCGCCGGGGGCATCAACGGCGCGCTGCTTGCGAGCCTCACCGGCATCGTGGTCGCCATCGCGGTCAACTGCCTCTTTTTGCGCGACGTCTTCCCCTTGAAGGCCTCCCCCCTGCCCAAGGGGCTCATCAAGGAAGTCGGCACCTATTCGGTCGGCATGCTCCTCTCGTCGGTCATCGTCATGGTGCTCGGCAACCTCGACCTGGTGCTGGTGCGCCACTACTGCGACGCCGAGGGCGCGGGCCTCTACGCCACGGCGGCCATCCTCGGCCGCATCGCCTTTTACCTGCCCTCGGTGCTCATGAGCGTGCTTTTCACCGAAGCGGCCACGGCCAAGGAAGCCGGCCGCAACGACCTGTCGTCGCTGTGGACGTCCATGGGCCTGACCGCCCTTCTCGGCGGCGGGTTCGCCCTTTTCTGCCTCATCGCCTCGAAATTCGTGGTGAAGCTCCTTTTCGGCGCCAGCTACACCGCCGCCGGCCCCCTTCTCACCGTCATCAGCAGCGCCATGGCCCTCCTCGCCGTGGCCAACATCCTTTTCGTCTACTTCCAGGCCCGCTCGGAATTCGGCTTTGTCTGGTTCCAAGTGGCCGGAGTCGGCCTTTTCCTGGGGTTGGTCACGGTCTTTCACGACACGCCCATGACCGTGGCCTGGCTCCTTTTTTCCGGCATCAGCGTCATGCTCGTCGGGTCGCTCGTGTGGCTGCTTGTGCGCGTGCGTTCCCGCAAACCCGAGGTAATGCCCCATGCAGGTTGAGTTCTACCGTCACAGCCTCGAGGAAAAGGACATGGACAATGTCCTTGCCGTCCTGCGCTCCGTTTTCCTGACCTCCGGCCCGGTCGGAGCCAAGTTCGAGGCCAAGTTCGCCGATTTCACCGGCATCCCCCACGTGGTGGCCCTGTCATCGTGTTCCGGGGCCATGCACCTGGCCCTGCTCGCCCTGGGCCTTGCCCCGGGCGACGAGGTCATCACCACGCCCATGACCTTCATCGCCACCTCCACAGTCATCATGCACTGCGGAGCCAAGCCCGTGTACGTGGACGTGGAGCCCGACACCGGACTCCTCGACGCGTCCAAGGTCGAAGCCGCCATCACGCCCCGCACCAAGGGCATCCTGCCCGTGCACCTCTACGGGGCCATGTGCGACATGAAGGCGCTCGCCGCCATCGCCAAAAAACACAACCTCTTCATCGTCGAGGACTGCGCCCACGCCATCGAATGCTCCCGCGACGGCGTGCGCCCGGGCGAACTGTCCGCCGCCTCGTGCTACAGCTTCTACGCCACGAAAAACCTCACCTGCGGCGAGGGCGGGGCCATCGCCTGCCACGACGCCGACATGGCCGCCCTGGCCCGGCAGCTGGCCAACCACGGCATGAGCAAGAACGCCTCGGGCCGCTACCACGGCAAATACGAGCACTGGGACATGGTGGCCGAAGGCTGGAAGTACAACCTGGACGACATCCGGGCCGCCCTGCTCGTGGACCAGCTCGACCGCCTGCGCGGCCTGCGGCAGCGCAGGCAGGCCATCGTCGACCGCTACGACGCCGGATTCGCCGGCGCGCCGGGCATCACGCGCCCCCGCGCCCCCGGCACCTCGGCCCACCATCTCTACACCCTGTGGGTCGACCCCGAGCGCCGCGACGCCATCCTCCACGAACTGAAAGGACGCGGCATCGGCGTGGCCGTCAACTACCGGGCCATCCACACCCTCACCCACCTGCGCGACACCCTCGGCCACGCCTCCGAAGACTTCCCCGAAGCCTACCGCATCGGCCTCTCGACCATCACCCTGCCGCTGTACCCGAAACTCGCCGACGACCAGATCGACTACGTCATCGAAACCGTCCGCGATGTCGCGAAGTAACGGGAGGGGGAGGAGTTAGGAACCGGGGGGAAACTTTTCTGAAGAAAAGTTTCCCCCCGGACCCCCTTTCCAAAGACTTTTATAAATAGTGACGGTGAGTCACAGACAATAGTAGAAAATTTAGGAAGGGGAGAGCGCGAGAGGGGAGAACCCTTTTTAAAGGGTTTCCCCTCTCGCACTTCCTTCTCATAAAATAGGAACTCTTATGAGCGGGAATACCTTTGGCACTGTTTTTCGTCTGACCACGTATGGCGAGTCCCATGGCCCGGCCCTTGGCGGCGTGGTGGACGGTTGTCCGCCGGGGGTGCCGCTCGATGCCACTACTATCCAGCGCGACCTGGACCGTCGCCGGCCCGGGGCCGGGGGGCTTACCGGCACGACCCGCAAGGAACCCGACGCCGTGCGACTGCTGTCCGGCGTTTTCGAGGGCGCAACCACCGGCACGCCTATCGGCTTCGTGATCGAGAACACCAACCAGCGTTCCCGGGACTACGAGGAAGCCAAGAACCTGCTGCGCCCGGGCCATGCCGACGGCACCTATCTGGCCAAGTACGGCCGGCGCGATTATCGCGGCGGCGGCCGGGCCTCGGCCCGGGAAACGGCGGCCAGGGTGGCCGGCGGGGGAGTGGCCGGGGCGTTCCTTACCGGCTGCGGCATCGAGGTCGCGGCCTACACCGTGGAATTCGGCGGCATCCCGGCCGACATCGTGGACATTGCCGGCGCGGCGGACAGGCCATTTTGCGCCCCGGACCCGGCCATCGTGCCGGCCTGGGAGGCCCGGGCCAAGGAAGCCATGGCTTCGGGCGACAGCCTGGGCGGCATCGTGGAGGTCACGGCCACGGGCGTTCCGGCCGGGCTTGGCGAACCGGTCTTCGACAAGCTCGACGCCAGGCTCGCCTATGCGCTCATGGGCGTCGGCGCGGTCAAGGGCGTGGAGATCGGCAACGGGTTTGCCGCCGCGCGCCTGACCGGCTCCGCCAATAACGATCCCATAGTCACCCCGCCCGAATCCAACCATGCCGGGGGGATCCTCGGCGGCATCTCCAATGCGCAACCCGTGGTGGTGCGGGCGGCGGTCAAGCCCATCCCCTCCATCGCCGTGTCCCAGCGCACCACGGACATTGCCGGCAATCCGGCGTCGATCGTGGTGGGCGGCCGGCATGACCGCAGCGCCATTCCGCGCGTGGTGCCGGTGCTTCGGGCCATGGTGCTGCTCGTTTTGGCCGACATGGTGCTGCTGCAGCGCACGGTACGCTAGGCGTAGGCGGGTTCACGGACACGCGAGGCCGTTGGCCGTGTCCGCACATCCGACAGTTTTTGCAAAGAAAATTTGCTGAAAATTCATGGTCGGTTAGGTGACGCGAACCCTGTTTCCTTTTGACCCGTCGCGACTTTTTATTGCCCCAATTCTCCCCATCATTTTAACATTATGAAATAATTCATTATTTCAATGAATTTTACGCTCCAACCAGGCTTTTGGAACACGGGAAACTCCCTGTTTTGTCTTGTATTCTTCCGCAATTTCTCGTACTCTTTCAATAACCTGTGGGTTTCTTGATATTTTTCCCGTGGTGCGATCTTTGCTTAATTGACGCCTGCACGGACGTTTCGTCACGCAATACGCCGATTCCAGCCGGGTCATGAAGGGTCGTGGGTCACCGTGGCCGGGTTGCAGGCGACGATTATTCCCGCTGCCGCAAGATCGTGCTGCCGCATAAAGAAGGAGGCGAATATGGATGTACCGAGCAAGAGCAACAAAGCCTGGCAAGAAATTGTGACGGGAAAGAAAACCTACCAGCTCAAATTCCTTGCCGCCAAGATCCTGCTTGGCCGCCTGACGCGAGCGGTGAAGGAAGACCCTTCGCCGGACAACATCGGCGCCAGTGTTGATCAACTCTATGCTATTTTCGCCAACAATGTGAATATGCCAAGCGTTCAGGACGATCTGAAAACCATCTTCGGCTAGAAGGGGAAAGCGATATGCGACAAACTATTTCCAAAGTAGCTGATGTCAGGCAGTTGATCGAGTCGGGACGCAAGCTCCTTCTGGCCGGCGACGAGGATGCCCTGCGCCAGTTGCCCCAGGGCGATTGGATCGGCGGCACGATTCCGTACTTCATTTCCAGCGACAAGGGCGGCATGTCCAGCCGTGAGCTCATCTGCGCCACGGACATCACCGACATCGTCACCTCCATCGAGATCGTCACCTACGACGAGACCAGCCTGGCCCGCGTCTACGCCGAGGGTCCCAAGCACGGATTCAGCTTCATCATCATCCCGGCGGCCAGCAAGACGCACCTGTCTTTTGCCCTCAACGCCCCAAACTATAAAGATTTCGGCATCCGGCCGCTGATCGGCTGGGTCGCGGGCGTTCACCTCTCCGACCTGGGCAAGAAGACCCCCAAGATCATCAACGGCCGCACCGGCGATGTGCGCGAGGAAGGAGCCATGGTGCTCCAGGCCCAGCTGCCCGAGGGCAAGGTGGCCGAAATCGGCATTCTCAACCTGTTCGAACAGGGCGACGGCGACATCCTGACCTTCACTTCCGACGACTTTGCCGCCAAGGACGTGATGGTCAACGGCGAAAAGCGCAACTTCGCCGCCTACATCGTGAAAAACAAGCTCGACACCAAGCTGCCGCTCGTGGCCGACTACTACGGAGCCATGGTCAACATCAGCTTCCAGGATGTCGACGAGGTGGAAGGCCAGGTGAAGTTCTACGCCCCGGTCTTCTCCGGCATCCGCTACAAGCACGCCAAGCCCGTGTCGGATTACGTCAAGGAATTCAACAGCCGCCTGAACAAGGAATGCTCCATCGAATCCTCCCGGGTGGCCTTCTCCTGCAACTGCATCCTCAATTACCTGTATTCCGAACTGGAAGGGAAAAAGACCGATCCCTTCACCGGGCCGGTCACCTACGGCGAGATCGCCTATCAGCTTCTCAACCAGACCCTGGTCTATCTGGAGATCATGGACGTTTAGGCGCCAGTCGCCGAAAAGCGACCCACCCAAGCCCATCGGGACCCATCGTTTAAGCGATGTCTGCTGGGCCGCCATCGTCAACCGGAAGGCGAACCGACGTTTCCGCGGCGTCGGGGCGGCCTCGCGGACCAGGCGATAGTCCTCGAGGAAAGGAAGGCCGTGAGCCGGGCGCAAGCCGGGCAAGCGGCCTTCCCCATTTGCATCCCCCACAGGGCGAAGACCGGGGGGAAACCTTTCTTGCAGAAAGGTTCTCCCCCCGGCCCCCCCCTTCCAAAGACTCTTCACGGAAAACAACCGATTGTCGTCTTACCGCCCGTAACCGTTAAAAGTTTTCCTGCTTACACACAATCATCAGCTAATTGTCAGCGGTCATTGTTTTGTGTATTTTCTGGGGGTTGGAGGCGCTGGATCTGGCAAGAAACATTGTGCAATTCCAGAAGGGTATGAGCGAAGATGCGTTTGAGGCGCAATTCGGCACCGAGGAGAAATGCTGGGCACACCTCGTGCAATGGCGTTGGCCCGAAGGATTCGTTTGTCCAATTTGCGGCAGGGATAAGTACTCGCTGCTTATTGTTGGCAGGCGACGGCTCTTTCAGTGCTCACATTGCCGTACGCAGACTTCGGTGACCGCTGGCACAATCTTCGCTTCCACCAAAGTTCCCCTCAAGAAGTGGTTCCGCGCCATTTATCACCTCACTCAAAGTAAGGGCGGCATCTCCAGTGTCGAATTAGCCCGCAGACTTGGTGTCACGCAAACGACGGCCTGGAAAATGTCTCACAAGCTGATGCAGGTCATGCTCGAACGTGAACACCAGCAACGTCTCACCGGCCGCGTAGAGATGGACGATGCTTACCTTGGCGGTAAACGACGTGGTGGGAAACGTGGACGTGGTGCCCCAGGAAAAATTCCGTTTATTGCGGCAGTTGAAACGACAAAAAGTGGACAACCACACAAGATGAAGCTGTGCCGAGTCAAAGGTTTTCGGCGTAATGAGGTGCAGCGGGCATCTCAGAAAATCTTGCGTTCCGGGACATTGGTGGTGACGGACCGGTTGCCATGTTTTTCCGAGGTCCAGGCTGCGGGCTGTCGGCACGAACCCGTTCAAGACAGTGGCCGCAAGGCTGTGCAGGACTCAGTATTTAAGTGGGTCAACACCATGCTTGGCAATGTGAAGTCAGCATTATTGGGAACATATCGTGCCGTGAGAGGCAAACATGTGTCGCGCTATCTGGCCTCGTTCGGATATCGATTCAATCGCCGTTATGACTTGGCGACAATGCTCACGCGGTTGGCCTGGGTCTCCTTGCGGACGCCGCCCATGCCTTACAGACTGCTCAAACTGGCTGAGGATTGTGCGTAACCAGGAAAGTTTTTGGGAGGGGAGAGCGCGAGAGGGGGACCCTTTTCCCAAAAAGGGTCCCCCTCTCGCACCTCTTCCTCTCCCCCCCCACTCACGACGTCTCGTCGGCGCGGCGCAGGGCGTTTATCTTGTCCACGAGGTAGTTTTCCAGTTCGCGGCGATCCTTGCGCAGGCGCACAAGTTCCGCCTCCAGCAGGTGCATCTTCTCGGCCATGGCGGCGTTTTCGCCGCGCACCGCCTCGAGTTGCGCCCGCAGCCCCTCGGCCGTCTCCTCGGGCAGGGCCGGCTGAACCGGCGGAAAATGTTGCTGGAACTGGGCCATGATCGACCGGGCGATTTCCGTGCCGATACCGGCGGCCATGGCCATGACGGCCGGCTCGCCGCCGTGAAACGCCCCTTCGCCCGCAGTGATGGTCGTTGCGGGCGAAGCGGGCGCGGCGACAGGGGAAAGCCCCGCCTCGGCGGCCGATTCGTGGGCCACGTTGACCGGAAATTGCCGCATCAGTTCGGCCCGCACGTCCGCCGCCGAGAGCCCCTGGCCGAGCAGCCGGCCGATGGCCTGGAAGACCTCCACCGCCTCGGGCCGAAACCGCTTGCTGCGCCCGCGCCCGACGCTCGGCAGCACCTCGTCGAAGCGGTTTTTCCAATAGTGGAGCGTGGATTCCGGCATATCCAGCAGCTTGGCGATGGCGGCCACGGAGTACAGACGATTTTCCGACACGGCGCATTCCCCGGAGCTATTTTATACAAGGCCACTGGGGGAAACCTTTCTTGCAGAAAGGTTCTCCCCCCAGACCCCCTTTCCAAAGACTCTTCACGGAAAACAAGAGCCTGTCGTTCCACATCGCATAACGGTTGAAATTTTTGGGAAGAGAGCGCGCGAAAAGGGTTTTCCCTCTCGCATGTCCTATACCCTAGAAGCGGCCCGCGCCGGGTGTCAAGACGTCGACATCTTGCCGGACGGCGGACAACGGCGTAAGTTTCGTATGTTACAAATCCACCTGCGTTGTGACGCATCCGCGCACAATCGTCAGCGAACGCAGCCAATTCTCCATGGAGTCGTAACCCTGGCTGGCTATGCCCTATATGGTTTGACGAGTGGCTCCGGGCCCCGTCTTCCTAGACGCCATCCCCTGAGGTGATGACATGGAACAAAGCGAACGTCCCCGCATCTTTTCCCTGGCCCCCTCCTTTGGCGGGGCCGTCACGCGCCGCGCCGTCGCCCTGGCCGAGCCTTTTCTGGCCAAGGCGCTGTCGCTTGCCCCCATCGACAACCTCTACCGCGCCATTCCGAACGGCCTGGACGGCGGCTCCTTCGTGGACGCCGTGCTCGATGCCATGAACGTGCGCGTGCGGGCCGCGACCGAGGAACTGGAGCGCATTCCCAAATCCGGGCCGGTGGTGGTGGTGGCCAACCATCCCTTTGGCGGCCTGGAAGGGCTGGTGCTGGCCAAAATGCTTTTGGCCGTGCGCCCGGACACCCGGATCATGGCCAATTTCATGCTCTCCCGCATTGCGGAGCTGCGCGATCTTTTCGTCTTCGTCGACCCCTTCGGCGGCTCCTCGGCCACGGGCAGCAACATCCGGCCCCTCAAGGAATGCCTGCACGTTTTGCGCAAGGGCGGCCTGCTCGGCATCTTTCCGGCCGGCGCGGTGGCGCACCCCCACCTGGAAAACGGTCGGCTCACCATCGGCGACCCGGCCTGGAGCGCCACCGTGGCGCGGCTCGTGCGCAAGACCGAAGCCACGGTCGTGCCCATCCACTTCAGCGGCCACAACAGCCGTCTGTTCCAGGTCCTGGGGCTCATCCATCCCCTCATGCGCACGGCCATGCTGCCCCGGGAATTCTACAACAAACGCGGCCGCACCGTGGAAGCCCGCATCGGCACCCCCATCCGGTACGATCGCCTGGCCAAGGTCTCGACCTGCGACGAGGAAGCCGATACCTGCATCACCCGCTACCTGCGCCTGCGCACGGAGCTCTTGCGCAATCGCCCGGACAGGCCCCTGCGCCGGCCGCCGATTTTCCCCCAGAAAAACGCCGGCCGCCAGGAGGCACTCATCCCACCCGTGAGCCCAGACCTGCTGGCCGACGAGATCGCCTCCCTTGCGGCCGGAGCGGTCCTGCATCAAAGCGGCGAGTTCCAGGTCATCGAGGCCAAGGCCGTGGACATCCCCCTGACGCTGCGCGAAATCGGGCGGCTGCGCGAACTGACCTTCCGCCGGGTGGGCGAGGGCACGGGCAAGGCCTGCGACCTCGACGGGTTCGATCCCTTCTACCGCCACCTGTTTTTGTGGAACGCCGCGACACGCGAAGTGGCCGGAGCCTACCGCATCGGCCGCACCGACGAGCTTTTGGCCGAAAAAGGCCCGCAAGGACTTTATACCAGCACGCTTTTCGTGCTCAAGGCCGCCTTTTTCTCGCGCATCAGCCCGGCGCTGGAGATGGGCCGGTCCTTTGTGCGGCCCGAGTACCAGAAAAGCTACTCGCCGCTGCTGCTCTTGTGGAAGGGGCTGGCCCAGATGGTGGTGCGCGAGCCGCGCTACCGGGTGCTTTTCGGCCCGGTCAGCATCACCAACGACTACAAGCACGCCTCCAGGCGGCTTATCGCCAGCTATTTCGAGGGCAACGTCACCAATCCCAACCTGGCCCGGCTGGTGCGGCCCAAAACGCCCCTGCGCGGCCAGACATGGCTGGCCCGGGCGGCCCGGACCCTGGTCGAGGACCTCGACGACCTGCTGGCGCTCATCGACGACATCGAGGCCGACCGCAAAGGCATCCCGGTGCTGTTGCGCCAGTACCTGAAACTTGGCGGCAAGATCCTGGCCTTCAACGTGGACAAGGGTTTCGCCGACTGCCTCGACGGGCTGATCGTGGTGGACCTGCTCCAGGCCGACCGACGCCAGCTCGAGCGCTACATGGGCAAGGCCGGGCTGGCCGCGTTCATCGCCTACCACGAAGCCCAGGCGGCTACGGCCGACACGCCGGCGGGGCATTGCGCCTAGGCTTTACGCGGTTTCCCGAAAGCCAACGGAAAAAGCCGGGGGGACTTGATCCCTCCGGCTTTTATCGTCAGGCCCCATGCGTGACGGCCTAGCCTGCCCGCTTGTCCGCTTCATCCCCGTCGGGCCGGCCCGGACGCGCCAGGAAAAGCCAGCCGCCAAGGCCCAAGGAAAAGACGGCCAGGCCTCCGGCAAAGCCCCTGGAACGGCCAAGCCCGGAAAACCACTCTTCCAGCTTTTCGGCCAGGACCAGTCCCTTGCCGCCGAACGCCTCCATCTGGCGGTTGTAGGCCTTGGTGTCCTCCAGGCGTTGCGGGTAGGCCACGCCGTCGATGACCATGTAGCCCGACGTTTCCGCGCCAGCGCCGGCCCGCTGCCATATCCAGGCGGACAGGCCGAGGCCGGCGATCAGGACAAGGAGACCGCACAATCGTCGGATGCGCATCCAATAATCAAGCCACTTTTCCCTAAAAATGGCAATGATTTCTTTTCCCGACAGAAAATGCGACGTTCCCGTCACGCATGCGGCGGCATGGCCGCAAACCACCGCGATCCGGCCATGCGCCGGAATCCCTCCGCCAGGGAGGTCCGCCATGATCCCCGGCCCAAACACCGTTCCCGCCTGCCTGCCCTATCTGACGGCCGCCATCCTCGTCCTCGGACTGGTCTGGCGCCTGCGTCGTTGGAACCGGGCCAGGGCAGCGCCGTCCCCGCTTTTTCCCCTGTCGCCCCGGACGCGGCAATCCCCGCCGTCGCCCGCCCTGGACGCGGCGCGGATCGCGGCGGAAATCTGCCTGCTGCGCGGCCGCCGCGCCGGCAGGCCGGCCCTTGCCGCCTGGTGCTTCCATTTTTCCCTGGTTCTGCTCCTGATCGGACACATCCGGGCCTTCACCGACTTTCCGAGGCTCTGGGCCGCGCTCGGCCTTTCTCCCGAGGTGGTTGCCACCCTGGCCGCCCTGGCCGGCGGCGCGGTCGGGCTTTTCGCCCTGGGGTCGGGCCTGTGGCTGGCCGGGCGCAGGCTCGTGCTGCCCGGGCTGCGGGGCATAACCCGCTTCGAAGACATTTTTCTCCTGACCCTGCTGCTGGCCGTCATCGCCTCGGGATTGGCCATGCGTCTGGGGCGCGCGACCGACCTCGAATCCGTGCGGTCCTATTTCGCCGCCCTGGCTTCCCTGCGCCCCGAGCCCATGCCCGAAACACCCGGCTTCGCCCTCCATTTTCTGCTGGCCCAGGCCCTGATCGTCGTCTTCCCGTTCGGCAAGCTCCTGCACGCCGCCGGCATCCTGCCGGCCAAGCTCGGGCTCGGCCAGGGCGCGGTCCGGGCCGCGTCCCCGCCCGCCTGACCGGCGTCTCACGCACAAAAGGAGGGAGAAGCGCCATGCGTCCCGCAATCGCGGCCATCGGCCCGGAGGAACTGGCACAGGCCAGGAAAGCCGTGGCGGCCATCAAGGAGGGGCCGCTGGCGTTGCAGCTTGCCTGCGACATCTGCGTGCGTTGCGGCAGGTGCGCCGAAGCCTGCCACGTCAGTCTGGCCGATCCCCAAAAGCGCTTCCTGCCCGCCCGCCGGGCCGAACTGCTGCGCGCCCTGTACCGTCGCGGCCGGGGACCCGACCCGCGGGACCTTGCCCTGTGGGTGCGCGACTTCTACGAGTGCTCGGGCTGCCGCCGCTGCGCCGTCTACTGTCCGCTGGGCCTCGACAATGCGCTTATCACCCGCAAGGCCAGGGGCATTCTCCATGCCCTAAGCCTGACGCCCTGCCGCATCGTCGCCACCCAGCGGGCGTCCGACCGCCTGGGCAACAACGAGGGCGCGCCCGAGGCCGCCATCCGTGACATGGTTCGTTTTCTCGAAGGGGAGCTGTGCGAAGAGCATGGAGCGGATATCCGGATTCCGCTCGATAGCAAGGCCGAGGTCTTTTTCGCCACGGCCTCGAGCGAAATCATGGCCCGGCCCGAAAATCTCATGGGCTGCGCCGCGTTTTTCCACGCGGCCGGGATATCCTGGACACTTTCCACAATCGCCTTCGACGCGGCCAACTTCGGCCTTTTTTCCGGGGACGATGCCCATATGCTCCGGAAAAACAAGATGCTGCACGAGGCCTGTCTGGATGCCGGAGCCAAGACCCTGGTCATCGGCGAATGCGGGCACGCCTACCGCGTGGCCAAATACATGGGCGGCTACACGAGCGCCCAGGGACTGCCCTACACCGTCACCGACATCTTCACCCAGGCGGCGCGGGTGCTAAAACGGGGCGGCCTGCGCCTGGACCCGTCCGCCAACACCAGCCCCGTCACCTACCACGATCCCTGCAATTTCGCCCGTAGCGGCGGCGTGACGGAGGCTCCCCGCGCGCTTTTGCGGGCCTGTGTGACGGATTTTCGCGAAATGCGGCCCAACAGGGAGGCCAATTTCTGTTGCGGCGGCGGCGGCGGGCTGGCGGTACTGGAATCGGCCGAGGGCATCGACCGCGAGGACACGTTCTACGAATTCCGCATGAAGGTATCGGGGAAAAAGAAGATCGAGCAGATCGCGGCCACCGGGGCCGCACTCGTCGCGGCCCCGTGTTTCAATTGCCTGCGCCAGATCGAAGAGCTCCTCGCCTACCACACGGTCCCGGCGGATGTGACCACCGTTTTCGAGCTGTTCGACCGGGCAATCGTGCTGTGAGCGTCAGCTTTCCCCGCCGGCGTTTTCGGCCTTGGCCGGCGTATAGTCGCACAGGGGCTCCGGGGCCATGTAGTTGCCGGACATGGTGTGGGCCCTGGCCCGGCAGCCGCCGCAGACGCGGTGGTATTCGCACACGCCGCACTTGCCGAGGTACTCGTCCTTGTTGCGAAACTGGAGAAACTGGGGCGAGGAGCGCCAGATCTCCGGGAACGGCGTTTTGCGCACGTTGCCGCAGTCGAGGTCCAGATAGCCGCAGGGCTGCACCTGGCCCACGGCCGAGATGAAGCAGAAGCCCGTGCCGCCGAGGCACCCTCGCGTCATGGCGTCCATGCCGAAGGTGTCGGGGGTGACGGCCACGCCCTCGGCCTTGGCCCGCTGGCGCATGATGCGGTAATAATGCGGGGCGCAGGTGGCTTTCAGGTGCATGCTGGTGGTCTTGCGGAAATCGTAGAACCAGTTGAGCACTTCCTCGTATTCCTTGGCCGTTATGATCTCGGCCCCGAGCTCCACGGCCCGGCCGGTCGGCACGAGCAGGAAAATATGCCAGGCGGCGGCCCCAAGCGCGTCGGCCAGCTTGAATATTTCCTTGAAGTTTGCCATGTTATGCTTGGTCACCGTGGTGTTGATCTGAAACTCCACCCCGGCCGACTTGAGGTACTCGATGCCGCGAAGCGCGCCTTCGAAGGCCCCGGGCACGCCCCGGAAGGCGTCGTGGTCGGCGGCGTTGGGCGCGTCGATGGAAATCGAGCAGCGGGCGGTGCCGGAATCGCGGATTTCCCGGGCGTTTTCGGCGGTGACGAGCGTGCCGTTGGGAGCCATGACGCAACGCAGGTCGCGGCTCCTGGCATGGCGCACCAGCTCGAAGATGTCCGGGCGCAACAGCGGCTCGCCGCCGGTAAAAATGATGATCGGGCTGCCGGTTTCCGGAAAGGTGTCGATAAGGGCCTTGGCGTCGGCGGTGTCGAACTCGCCGGGCCAGGGATCGAGGCAGGCCTCGGCCCGGCAGTGCTTGCAGGCCAGGTTGCAGGCCCGGGTGACCTCCCAGGCGATGAGCCGCAGGGGCGGCATGCCGGCCGGGCCGGCGGGATGCGCGTTATGGGGATGGCCGTGGCCGTTGGCGTGGGGATGCTGCATATGGGGATCTCGGACCCGAAGGCGGCCGGACGGTCGCCGGGTCCCCTCCTTTGTGGCGTAATGCGCGCGCGGCCGCGCCGGCAAGGCGCGCGCGACCGGACGATCCGCTTGATATAATGGTTGGCCGCCCGGTGGCAAGGCGGACGGGCGTATCGGGCACAAAAGCCCGGGCATGGAACGTCATGCCCGCAACACGAGAAACCGGAGGTATCTATGCGCCAGGCGTTTCGCCTGCTTGTCCTTTTACTGCTGCTGACGGTGCCCTGTACCGGCCAGGCCGGCGAACAGGCCTTTGGCCTCACGGCAAAACAGGTCGACCTCGTCCGGCTGCTGCCGCCGCCGCCCACCGTGGGATCGGCCAAGCAGCGGGAGGAGATGGCCCTGCTCATGACGCTGCAACAATCCCGCACCCCGGCCCAGGTCGCCCTGGCCCAGGCCGACGCCATGCGCTCCGTGTTCCGGTTCGCCGACGCCGTAAGCCCGGCCTTTTCCGCCGCCGAGCTGCCGGTCACGGCCGCTTTTTTCGACAAGGTCCGCCACGCCGCCGACCAGCTCCTCGGCCCGGCCAAGGAACATTTCGACCGCCCCAGGCCCTACGCGACCAATCCGGCGCTGACGCCCTGCCTGCACAGGCCGGGAAACGCCTCCTACCCCAGCGGCCATTCCACCTTCGCCACCGTCACCTCCATCCTTCTGGCCAATATGCTGCCCGAACACGCGGACGCCATCTACACCAGAGCGGAAGTCTACCGGTTCAACCGGGAACTGGGCGGCGTGCACTACCCGAGCGACGTGGCGGCCGGCCGCATCGCCGGGACCGTCATCGCGGCCTTTTTCTTCGACGACCCGGCCTTTACGGAAGCCTACGCCAAGGCCCGGGCCGAAACACGCCGGGTCCTCGGCCTACCCCAATAACGCAGGACGTCCCCGAAACCCAGGCCAAACCGGGAGTTCGGGGACGTCCTTGCGCGGCAATGCGGGCGCGCCGGCCCGGAGCCTCGGCTATTTCGACAGCCAGGGCAGCACTTTTTCGGCGAAATAGGTGATGATCATGTCCGCGCCGGCCCGCTTGATGGAGGTCAGCGATTCCAGGATGGCCCGCTTCTCGTCGAGCCAGCCGTTGCCGATGGCGGCCTGGAGCATGGCGTACTCGCCGCTGACCTGATAGGCGGCCAGGGGCACGTCGAAATTGTCGCGTAGCAGGCGCAACACGTCGAGATAGGGCATGGCCGGTTTGACGATCAGGATATCCGCGCCCTCGGACAGGTCGGCCGCGGCCTCGCGCAGGCCCTCGCGCACGTTGGCCGGGTCCATTTGATACCCACGGCGGTCGCCAAAGGCCGGCGTGCTGTCGGCCGCGTCGCGAAACGGCCCGTAAAAGCACGAGGCGTACTTGACGGCGTAGGACATGACCGGAATGTGGCTGAAGCCGGCCTCGTCAAGCGCCATGCGGATGGCCCCCACGCGCCCGTCCATCATGTCCGAAGGGGCGACGATGTCCGCCCCGGCCCGGGCATGGCTCACGGCCGTCTTGGCGAGCAACTCCAGGGTGGGGTCGTTCTGCACTTCGCCGTGCCCGTCGATCAGGCCGCAGTGGCCATGGCTCGTATACTCGCACAGGCACACGTCGGTGACCACGACCAGTTCGGGATAGGTCTCCTTGAGGCGCATCACGGCCTTTTGCACGATGCCGTCGTCCGCGTAGGCCCCGGAACCGACCGGATCTTTTTTCTCGGGCAGGCCGAAAATAATGGCCGAGCGCAGGCCATTGTCCATGGCCGCGCCCACCCGCGCCGTCAGGCGTTCCACGGATAGCTGACTCTGGCCGGGCAGGGAGGCGATGGGACGTTCGAAGTCCCGGTCGTCGGTATCGACCACAAAATAACCCTGGATGAGATCGGCCGGGCGCAATTCGGTTTCGCGCACCATGTCGCGCAAAAAAGGCGTACGGCGCAGCCGGCGGCCGCGATGAAAATCGCCGAAAACCATGACAGTCCTCGCTTCGCTAACGTTGGATCAATGTTTGCGGACAGGAAAAAACGCGCCCACGATGTCGTCTATCTGGTCCTGGCCGGCGGCGGCCAGTTCGGGCAGGCGCTCGGGAGCGAGACCAAGCATGTCCCAGGCTTCGGGTTCGAGGGTGGGCACCATGGACGAAGCCGGCGGGGTATGTCCCAGGGCCACGGCCATGATGTCGGCCAGATGCAGGATGGCCGGCTCGATATCGCCCGGGCAGGCCGAAGGCTTGTGGTGGCAGGTGACGATGGCCACCAGCGCCTCGGGAAATTTCCAGGCCCGCAGCAACAGCCCCCCGACCAGGGGATGGGCGAAGCCCACCACCTCGTTTTCGGCCACGAAAAGGGGCGTCATGTTGGCCTTGGCGTAATAGATGGCTTCCACCGCCGCGTGGGGCAGCTTCTTAAACAGCACCAGCCGGCCGATGTCGTGCAGGATGCCGGCCACGAACAGCCGCTCGCCGCCGCTTGTGCCCGCGGCGTCCCCGAGCAGCCGGGCAAAGACGCCGACGGCCACGGAATGCTCCCAGAACGTGCGCATGTTGATCAGTTCCGGGGGGATGTCCTTGAAGGCGTTCATGGCCGAAATGCCGAGCGCCAGGGTGGAGACTTCCTGGCCGCCGAGCACCATGACCGCCCGCGAGATGGAGTCCACGCGGTGGGGCAGGCCGTAAAAGGGGCTGTTGACGAGCCTGAGAAGCTTGGCGGTGAGGCTCGTGTCCTTGCTGATGACGTCGGCCACCTGGCCGGAGGAACTTGCGGGCGAATCGAGCACCTGGCGAATCTTGAAATAGATGTCCGGGAACGAGGCGAGCTTCACCTCGCTGTCCACGAGGTCGTCGACCCCGCCCTCTTCGCGGAAAAAGAGATCCCCCATGGACTCGGCCCGGGGATTGGGGGGGATGTCCTGGGGCAGGCCCGCGCCGGCGGCAAGCGCCCGCGCCTGATTCAGCGCGGCGGTCTCGAACAGGGCGGTCATGACCGGGTGCGACATGTCGTTGGCCAGGAAACGGCGAAAAACATGGGTGGCGCTTTGCTCGATGAGCGCCGGCGGGATATCCGCGATCCCGGACTCGTCCGACGACCCGCCGTCGGCCACGTCCGCGCCGGCCACGCCACGCTTGCGCAGGCTTCCGATATGGCTGTCGGTAAGCGTCATCCCCTTGGGCAACAGCATGTTGCCGTCAGGCCCAATGAGGTCCGACGCCAAGGTCATGCCCGCCTCCAGCGCGTCCAGGGGTAACCTGCCCACGATGTGCTCCTCCGCTTGCGCCCGCCCAACAGGCCGCTTCACGTACTTTTCTTCATATTCTTTTTTCCCGGACATGGTCAACAGGCGCGAGAACGCTTTACAGCCCCCCGCCCGGGGAGTATGACCCCCGCCGTAAAGCAACCGTCACTCTACGGACGCAAACATTTCGGGGGACCTTTTCATGAGCGCAAGCGTGGCATCGCTGGCGACCGCCAAGGAAGCCAGGAAAATCGTGGAAGCGGAGGCCGTGCCGGCCCTGGCCGCCACCGCAACGGACGACAAGGCCCGCCTGGCCATCGCCCTGGAAGCCCTTTCGGCCATTGCCGGAGAAAACGACCTGACCTGCGTGCGGACGCTTTTCCGCATGCGCCGCCAGGCCGAAAAGGCGCTTTTGCGCATCAGGGGCTCCCGCAACGACCAGCATACCCTGTTTTAACCACCCGCGGCAGCCGTGCCGCAGATTTTTCGCCAGCGCGAATGCGAGAGGGGGACCCTTTTTGAAAAAAGGGTCCCCCTCTCGCGCTCTCCCCTCCCCAAAACTTCTAACGGTGACAAACTGTTATCGTTAAAAATCTTTGGAAAGGGGGGCCGGGGGGAGAACCTTTCTGCAAGAAAGGTTTCCCCCCGGTTCGCATTTTCTATTCCTCAGGTCGAATTTCGTCGTCGGTCAGGTAGCAGGCCGGATCGGGCGCCCAGACGTCGCCGGTGACAGCCTCGGCCCGGGCCCGGAAGTTGCCGCCGCAGATGGCAAGATAGCGGCAGGTGGCGCAGCGCCCGGTGACGTAGCGCTTCTTGTCCTTGAGCTTGGCCAGCAGTTCGATATTCGGATCGTCCCAGATCTCGGAAAACGGCCGCTCGCGCACATTGCCGAACACGTGGTGCCGCCAGAACTGGTCGGCGTGGACCTTGCCGTCCCAGGAGATGCAGCCGATGCCCCGGCCGGAGCTGTTGCCTTCGTTAAACGAGAGCAGCTCCGCCACCTCGGCCGCGCGCTTGGGGTCCTCGCGCGCCAGGCGCATGTGGACGTAGGGGCCGTCGGCGTGGTTGTCCACGGTGAGGACTTCCTTGGGATGCCCCGCGTCGTGCAGGGCCCGCGTGCGGTCCATGATCAGGTCGACCAGGGCCCGCGTGGCCGCGTGGTCCAGGTCTTCCTTGATCAGCTCCGAGCCGCGCCCGGAGTAGACCAGGTGGTAAAAGCAGATGCGCGGCACTTCGAGGTCGCGCAGCAGGTCGAAGAGAAGCGGCACCTCGCTGGCGTTACGCTTGTTGATGGTGAAGCGCAGTCCGACCTTGAGCCCTTCCATCTGGCAGTTTTCGAGGCCGGCCAGGGCTTTCTTGTACGCGCCCGCAACCCCCCGAAAGCGGTCATGGACCTCCTCGCCGCCGTCCAGGGAGATGCCGACGTAGGACAGGCCGACCCCCTTGAGCTCCCGGGCCTTTTCGCGGGTAATCAGCGTGCCGTTGGTGGAGATGACGGCCCGCATGCCCCGGGAGGTGGCGTGGGAGGCCAGCTCGGTCAGATCCTTGCGCACCAGCGGCTCGCCGCCGGAAAAAAGCATCACCGGAGCGCCGTAGGCGGCCAGATCGTCGATCATGGCCTTGGCTTCCGCCGTGCCGATGTCGTCCACGCCTTCCGGGTCGACGGCCTTGGCGTAGCAGTGCACGCACTTGAGGTTGCAGCGCCGGGTCATGTTCCAGACCACGACGGGCTTTTTGTCCGCGGAAAACTGAAGCAGGTGCGACGGGAGCTTGCCCGACTGGCGGCCATAGCGCAGGGCGTCGGAAGGCTCCACCCCGCCGCAGTAAAGCTTGGATATGCCTATCATGAAAAATCCTCTGTTTCGTTGGGTGGGATGGCCCTCTACTACATTTTCGACCAACGCGGTAGGGGGTTCGTCCGGTTACGGCCTTCTGGCGGTCATGAGGAACACGGTGAATTCCCGCACGGCCCCGTCCTTGCCCGGCCGTTCGATGGTGGCGGCGGTGGTCGCGTCGATGTCCGTAAACCCGCATCCGGCCAGCATGTCGGCCAGTTCCAGGCGGTCGAAACCGAAATGGTAGACCCCGTCGTTGTCGGGATGAAATACCCCGCCTTCGCTGTCCAGGTCGGCCAGGGCCAGGTGCGCCCCCTTGCCCGCGGCCTTGAAAAGCCGGTCCAGCACGGACGGGATATCCTCGACATGGTGCAGGGCCATGGCGCTGCCGATGAGGTCGTAGGTCCCGGGCAAGGGGTCCCCGGCGCCGATGTCGGCCAGGATGGTGGCCACGTTGTCGAGGCCGGCCGCCTCGATCTTGGCGTCAAGGGCGGCCAGCATGCCCGGCGAGGTATCGAGGCCGGTGACGCGCTGGCAGCGCCTGGCCAGCTCCAGCGTCAAAAGCCCCGTGCCGCAGCCGAAATCCAGGGCATCGGGCACGGTTTCCCGAAAAAGTCCGACCCGTTCCATGGTGGCGGCGATGTCGCCGGCCAGCTTGCGGCGGAACGGATTGGCGTCCCAGGCCGCGGCCCGGGCGTTGAAAAGCGCGACGTTGTCATCCATGGATGTCTCCCTCCGGCCAGGCGTACGACTCGAAAAAAGGCCGGTCCGCCATACGCGGCGGCCTTTGCCCTCGACCAGATTCCCGGCGCGGCGTCAAGGAGGAAATGTCAGGACGGGTCGGCAGCGGACGGCGTCTGCCGGCGGGAGCGGTCCACGGCGTCCGTGATCTTGGCCAGCAGTTCGTCGAGGTCGCAGGGCTTGAGCAGGTAATCGGCCGCTCCGGCGTCCAGGCCGTCCTTGGCCGCCTCCTCGGAGCCATGGCCGGTGAGCATGATCACGGGCATGGACGGGACCATCTTCTTGAAAATCTTGAGCACCTCGATGCCGTCCATGTCCACCATCTTGAGGTCGCACACGGCCGCGTCGCAGGCGTTTTCATGCAGCGTGCGCACGGCCTCGGCCCCGGAAAGCGCCACCAGGACCTCGAGGCCCCGCCGCCGCAGGCGCTTGGCCAGCACTTCGGTGAAGCCGGCCTCGTCGTCGATGAGAAGAACCCGCAACGGTTTGTCACTCATGAGCGCTTAAAACCTTTTTGATGTTGTCCGGGGGAGGGAACTTTTTGAAAAAAGTTCCCTCCCCCGGGCCCCCACCCTCAAAAACTTTTCGCAGGGGGGAAAAATATCACCAGGCCTTTGGCCGGGGACGGAGCGCCTAGGACCGCTCCGCGTCGGCTTTCGGGGCTTCGGGGCCGGAGGGTTGGGTGGCGGCCTGGGGTTCGGGGTGGCCGGCCGAGGGCAGGGATATCCGGAACGTCGCGCCCTGTTCCGGGGCCGATTCCACGGTGATCTCGCCGCCGAGCTTCTTGACGATGCCGTAGCAGATGGAAAGTCCGAGCCCCGTGCCCTTGCCCACGGCCTTGGTGGTGAAAAAGGGCTCGAAAATGCGGGCGGCCACGGCCTTCGGCATGCCGTGCCCGTTGTCGGACACGACAAGCTCCACCTTGTCCCCGGCCAAACGGGTGGCCAGGGTCAGGTCGCCGCCGTTTTTCTCCATGGCGTCCATGGCGTTGTTGACGAGGTTGAGCACGAGCTGCTGGAGCTCCGAGGGCGAGCCGGCCACATGGGGCAGGTTTTCGGCCAGATCGGTCTTGATGTGCACGTTGACGTAGCGGGCGCGCTTGTCGGACAGCTCGGCCATCTCGGCCACCAGGGCATTTAAGTCCAGCTCCTTGATGCGCTCGTCGGTCTTGCGGGCGAAGCTCAAGAGTTTGTAGGTGATTTCCTTGCAGCGCGTGCCCTGCAAGCGGATCTGGTCCAGGGCCCGGCGCATCTCGGCCATGTTTTCGGGCGTGCCGTAGTCGTCGTCGGTCAGGATGTCCGTCACCCAGCCGGCCTCTTCCATCATGATGGCCACGGGGTTGTTGATCTCGTGGGCGATGCCGGCGGCCAGCTCGCCGACCGAGGCCAGCTTGCCGGCCTCGATGACCTGATCGTTTAAAAGATCGCGCTCGGCGTCGGCCGTGGCGATGCGCCCGACCATGCGCCGGGCCAGCCACCAGGCGGCGACGAAAACCAGCACCGCGCCCACGGCCACGATGACGATGGCCAGCACCCTGGCCCGGTAGAGCGAGGCAAAGGCGTCGGCCTCGTCCTGCTGGTAGACCAGGGCCCAGTCCCCGCCCTTGAGCGTGGCCGCCACGTAAAGCACCCGATGCCCCGAGGCCGGGGATTCGTGGGTGAACACCATGACCTGATCGGCGGCCATGGCCGGCGCATCGCCCGTGCCGCTCCAGATTTTCCTTCGCAAAAACGGCGCGTCGGTTTGCAGGCCGCGCTTGGGCGTGGTTTGCAGCTCGCCCCGGGCGCTTAGGATAAAGGCCTGCCCCGTGGCCCCCTGGCCGATATTTTCCACAAGCTTGTTGAAGGCGGCGAAGTCGATGGTGGAGCGCAGAATATATTCCTGGCCGTCATGGACGCGCCGCACCGCCACCACGAAATGGGGCAGTCCCCGCAGCCCGAGGAACACGTCGCTTATGGTCACCTCGTCTTTCCGGGCGGCGGCGAACCAGGGCGAATCGGCGTAATCGGCCCGGCCCAGGCGGTAGGGCCCGGCATAGGACACGAGCGCCCCGGCGGCGTTGACCAGCCCCAGGTCCACGAACACCCCGCCGTGCTCTTTTTGCATGGTGGCCAAAAGCCCGCCCAGGGCGCCGTCGTCGGTCAGCGAGGAAAACGGCGTCAGATCGGCCAGCACCCGCAACTCGGCGGCGGATTCGCGCAAAAACGCCCCCACCTGCTGCGTGTGCTTGAGCACCAGCTCTTCCAGGTGTTCCACGACCTTGGCCCGGTAGGCGGTGTGGAACTGGTAGCCGAGCATGACCGCGCAGGCCAAAAGCGGGGCCAGCGCCACCACCGCCACCCAGGCCACCATGCTGCGTGTCAGGGACTGATAATAATGGCGGTCGCTCAAAGGCTGCCTCCAGCGGCGGCGGGCGGAATGGCGGTGGCCAAATACATGGAAAAAGCATACGTCTCCGGAAAGGCTTTTACAAGCGGCCAGGAATCGTCCGTGACCCCGACCGGCGGGAGGTATGCAGGCATGGCCGAGGGCGTGATCGATCTCAAAAAACAGTTGCGGGATTTGAAGGCCCACGAGCATTTGGCCGGGTTCACCGGGTTTCGTCTCGACCTGGGCCTTGGCGACGCGCCCAAGGAAGGCGTGCTCAAGATCGCGGAATTCGTCCGGCCCGACGCCTCGGGCTACCTCACCCTGACCTTTCAGACCGATCCCGACCCCGAGCCGGATCGCCGGGCCGCCCTGGCCGGCATCTTCGACCGGTTCGGCCGGTTCGCCCAGGCGGCCGACGCCGTAACCGGCGCCAAGCGCTTCGGCCGGGGATTCGAATACATCATGCTGGCGTCGCAGGGTCTTGTCGACGGCGACCCGTGGTTCGTGGTGGACATGGACTTCTATTATAAGAATCTGGCGGGACGGCTGCGCCCCCTGATCGAGGACGCGGTGCTGCCGGGGCTTGCCGGGGTGATGCCCGTGACCTTCGAACCCGTCAATTGGTGGGACTGATCGCCCGGAGGCGACACGAGGCATTGGACGCCGCAGCGCTTTTGCTCTACCAGGGACGCGAGGCCGCGCGTTTACGGCCGACGAGCGGCGTTTCCCCTTGATGTCCCTTGATGCGGATGCGCCGTTTTTGGTGTCCAAACGCCGGGACCGGTTCCACCGCATCCCGAAAACACGGGGCGCGGTCCGCGCCCGCCCCGGAGACAGCGACACGCTCCCATGCCTGCCGGATCACAACGACAACGCCTGCTCACCGCCGCCGTGGGCCTGCCGGTCCTGGCCGTGGCCGTGGCCGCCGGCGGCTGGTTTCTGGCCATCCTGACCGCCGTGGCCGCCGCCTTGGCCATGCGGGAATTTTTCGCCATGACCGGTCGGCCCGGACAAGTTCTCGAGGCCATCGGCCTGGCCCTCGGGCTGGTCGTCGTTGGCAGCGCCGTCCTTGGCGGTTGGCCCGTGGCCGGCCTCGCCCTGGGGCTGGCCTTCTGGATCGAGCAGTTCACGTTCCTGGGCCGTTTCGCCGCCCGGGGAGAGACGGCCCCGCCGCGCGCCGCCTTGGCCGCGGCGCTCCTCTACGTCGCCTTTCCCCTGCGCTTTCTGTGCCTTTTTTCCCCGCTGGAAACGGTATTCATCCTGGCCGTGGTCATGGCCGCGGACACCGGGGCCTATTACGCGGGGAGCCTTGTCGGCGGCCCCAAGGTCTGGCCGGCGGTCAGCCCCGGCAAGACCTGGGCCGGAACCTGCGGCGGCCTTCTGGCCTCGGCCATCGTCGCTTCGGTCTTTGCCGCGTCCGCGCGTTTCGTGCCCGGCCCGCTGGCCCTGGCCGGCTTTGGCGTGATCATTGCCGGCGTTTCCCAAATGGGCGATTTTTTCGAATCCGCGCTCAAGCGCGCCGCCGGCGTCAAGGACTCGGGGACCGTGCTCCCGGGCCATGGCGGCGTGCTCGACCGCATCGACGGGCTGTTGCCCGCCATCCTGGTTTATGCAGCCGGCCGGCCCCTGCTCGGGCTGGGGTAAAGGAGGTCGTCAGGCCATGGATGATGCCGCTGCCGCACCGCCGGGCGACCGCGAGGCCCGCTTCGACGCCTGCCTGGAACGTCTGGAGGAATTAAAGGCCGTCAAAGCCCGCCGGGAAGTGCTGGAGGAGCGGGTTTTCCTGGAATTTCTCAAGGCCAACCGGAGCCGGATCAACGAATTTCCCCTGCTCGAAACCGAGCAGCAGGGGCTCATGGACATGCTGTTGCGCCGGACCGAGGGGCTGCATCCGGGGCACGAGTACGTCAAGGAACGCTTTTCCGCCTACTTGATCGAGCTCAACCACTACGGCAAGGCCAAGGCCGTGGGCGATGCGGCCGCCAAGCAGAAGCTGGCCCGACGCCTGGAACGCGAGGAGCTCGTCCTGGTCAAATGCCTCCAGGGCGTGGTCTACGCCTCGAGCCTGATCAAGGACAATTTCAGCGACGCGGTCATCCGCCACTTCGGCGAGGACTCCCTGGCCAAGATCGACGAGATCACTTCCACCCTGGTCTTCGACGAGCTCTACTGGCGGGCCTACATCGAGCGCTTCATCAAGGAAGAGGTGCGCGGGGCCTACGACGACATCCTGGCCGAACGCCGCTATCGCATCTCCCGCGAAGGCCAGCTCCTCATCCTGGCCTTTCCCTTCGACGCGGTGCTGCAAAAGCTCAAGGGCACCACCAAGGCCATCTCCAAGACCCGCGTCCAGACGGCCTTTGACGAAGCCGTCACCTCCACGGAGGGCCAAGGCCTTTTCGAGACCGCCCTGTCGGTGCTCGCCCGGGCGGAAATTCCCCAATGGCAAAAGCGCCCGGACCGCGACGAAGCGGCTTTCGCCGCCCAGGTGGCCACCATGGACGCGGTCACGGCGCAGTACCGTACGGCCGCCGGCGACGAGGAGGCCGCGGCCGACGCCGCCCAGGAACTGCGCGCCGAACAGATCGTGGCCCTTTGCGTGGGCGCGGCGGCCTCCCTGCGGGTGGTGCGCGAGGACTTCGCCCGGGCCCTGCGGGATTTTCCCCCCAAGGAAGCGGCCTGGATCGTCCAGATGGCCGGCTCCTTCGACGCGCCCCACCTCAGCCTCATGCTCGAACAGATCATGGAACTCGACTTCGCCCACCTGCTGCGGGAAAAGGGCGAGGCCGACGCCGGGCGCATCCAGATCAAGACCGCCCGCACCCGGCGCGCCCCCAAGGAAGCCGTGGACGCGCTGGCCGAAGCCGGTTTCAACAAGGTGCGGCGCAAGCAATTTTTCGAGGACGACGGCGACGCGCCCGAGTTCTCGCTCTTCCGCCCCAGGAATCCGGCCGAGATGCAGGAGCGCCTGCGCCTGTTCCAGATCGAGCCCGAACTGACCCGGTCCCTGGTGGCCCTGTGGGAGATGGCCTCCCACAAGGTCGACCTCTACGTCTGTATCAACCTGGCCGCGCTCGGCAAGGTGGCCGCCAACCTGTCCGCCCGCATCACCGAAATCCTCGGCCGCTACGGCATCGCCCTGCCCGGGGCCGCCGAGCCGGCCAAAGCCAACCGCGACGCATGACCCACTTTCCAAAAAACGCGACACCGTCCCCCGCCGCCCCCGGCGCGGGTTACATCACCTCCCTCGACGTGCCGGCCCCCACCCGCCCGAGGCGGCTGGCCGTGCTCGGCGCGACCGGCTCCATCGGCGTCAGCGCCCTGCGCGTGGCCGCCGAACATCCGGACAAATACGCCGTGGCCGCCCTGGCCGGGGCCACCAACGTGGCGCTGCTGGCCGAGCAGGCGACGACCTTCCGGCCGCCGGTCCTGGCCGTGTTGACGGACGAGCGCGCAGGCGCTCTGCGAAAGCTCCTGCCGACCGGCTACGCCCCGGACATCCTGGTCGGGCCGGAAGGCTACGCCGCCCTGGCGGCGCTTCCCGAGGCCGACGTGGTCGTTTCGGCCATTGTCGGCGCGGCCGGGCTTTTGCCGACGCTGGCCGCCGTCGCCGCCGGCAAGGTGGTGGCCTTGGCCAACAAGGAGTCCCTGGTCCTGGCCGGCGACCTCATCCGGGAAACGGCCCGGCGCACGGGCGCGGTCATCTTGCCCGTGGACTCCGAGCACAACGCCCTGTTCCAGGCCATGGGCGGCGCGGGACTCCCCGATCTGCCCCTGGTCGAGCGGCTGGTGCTGACCGCCTCGGGCGGCCCCTTCCGCACCCGGGAAACCGGGGAACTGGCCGCCGTCACCCCGGCCATGGCCCTAAACCACCCCACCTGGGCCATGGGGCCGAAAATCAGCGTCGATTCGGCCACGCTCATGAACAAGGGCCTGGAGGTCATCGAGGCCTGCCGGCTCTACGGCCTGCCCGTGTCCATGGTCGACGTGGTGGTCCATCCCCAAAGCATCGTCCATTCCCTGGCCCAGCTCCACGACGGATCGCTTTTGGCCCATCTGGGGCCGCCGGACATGCGGGTGGCCATCGCCTATTGCCTGGGCTATCCCGAGCGCCTGCCCCTGGCCGTGCCCCGGGTGGATCTGGTGACGCTCGGCAGCCTCACCTTCGAGGCCCCGCGCCACGACGCCTTCCCCTGCCTGGGCCTGGCCCGGGACGCCCTGGCCGCCGGAGCGAGCCATACCGTGGTCTTAAACGCCGCCAACGAAGTGGCCGTTGAACTTTTTCTGGAGGGCCGCCTTCCCTTCATGGGCATCGCCGCGGCCATCGCCGACGCCCTCGACGCCCATGCCGGGCAGGCGCTTCCCGACGCGGCGTCCATCATGGACCTCGACGCCCGGGTGCGCCGGCGGACAATGGAGGCGGCAAAACCCGCCTGACGGCATTGCCTCGCCGCCAAAGTCGCTTATTATAATGCATCGGCCATGGGCCCGCCCCGGGATGTTCCGGGAGCCGGCCGGCCGCGCAAACCCGCCCCTGACGCGTAAAAACGCCAGGGAGCACCCGAGTAGGCATGATCCAAAGCATCGTCGCCGTGGCCCTGGTCTTGGGGGGCCTCATCTTCTTCCATGAACTGGGGCATTTCCTGGCCGCCCGGGCCTTCGGCATGGGCGTGTCCACCTTTTCCCTGGGCTTCGGCCCCCAGCTCCTGGGTTTCACCCGGGGCAAGACCCGCTACGCGATTTCCGCCATTCCGCTTGGCGGCTACGTGCAGCTCGTGGGCCAGGACCCGGACGATCCCGTGCCGGACGGCTTCTCGCCGCAGGAAGAGTTCAAGCTGCGCCCGGCCTGGCAGCGCATGATCGTGGTGGCGGCCGGGCCGCTGTTCAACTTTTTCCTGGCCTGGCTGCTCTTCTGGTGCCTGCTCGTGGCCGAGGGCCGCTTCGAGATGCTGCCCGTGGTCGGCCAGGTCCAGGCCGACAGCCCGGCCGAGAAGGCGGGCATCGCCGCCGGCGACACCGTCACGACCATAGACGGCGCGCCCGTGGCCAACTGGGACGAGATGGCCAAGTCCATCCGGGGCGGCGGCGGCAAGTCCGTCACCCTCACCGTCCGCCGCGACGGCAAGGACCTGACCTTCACCCTGACCCCGGCCATGCGCACCATCAAGAACCTCTTCGGCGAGGAGGAAAGCGCGCCGCTGGTCGGCATCGTGGCCTCGGGCAAGACCCGGGCCGTGCCCATGGGCGCGGGTTCGGCCGCCGGCGAGGCCGTCAGACAGACGTGGAACGTGGTGGCGGTGACCTACACGGGGCTTTTGAAGCTCATCGAGCGGGTGGTGCCCCTGGACAGCCTCGGCGGCCCCATCATGATCGCCCAGATGGTCAGCAAGCAGGCGGCGGAAGGCATCGGCAACGTGGTGGCCCTGGCCGCGCTCATAAGCGTCAACCTCGGCGTGCTGAACCTGCTGCCCATCCCGGTCCTCGACGGCGGGCATCTGCTTTTCTACACCCTGGAAATCATCATGCGCAAACCGGTGAGCCCCCGCATGCGGGCGCTGACCACAAGGCTCGGGCTGGCCTTTCTCATCGCGCTGATGCTTCTGGCCACGGTCAACGACATCCGCCGCCAGATAAGCGTGCTCAATGGCTGAGGCGCGCCCCTTGCCGGCCGAAGGGCCGCTGCTGGTCGTAAGCGGCGTCTCGCCGCGCCTGACCGTGCTGCTGGGCCTGCCAGGACAGGACGTGCTGGTCCGGGAAAACACGGGCACGGGCCATTCGGCCGCGGTCCTGGCCCCCATGATCGCCGACATGCTGACGGCGGCGGGGATTGCCCCGGCGGAGCTTGCCGGCATCGCCTGCGTGCGCGGCCCGGGCAGCTTCACCGGCATCCGGGTGGCCCTGGCCACGGTCCTCGGCCTGTCCATGGGCTCCGGCGCGCCCATGGCCGGCCTCGACTACCTGCCGCTTCTGGCCGCCTCGGCCGCGCGCCATGCCACCGGCGCGGTCATCGTCATCACCCATGCCCGAAGCGGGCAGGTTTATCTCCAGTCCTTCCTGGCCGACGGCGATCTGGCCCCCATGGGGCCGCCCGAATCGCTTTTTCTCGAGACCGCCGCGGCCCGCGTGGCCGAGGGCGCGGCGGTCGGGCCGCTCACCCTGGTCGGCGATGGCGCGGCCCGCTACCGGGCCGCCCTGCTCGAGGCAGCGCCCATGGCCGTCATCCCCGAGAACGGCGACCGGCCGGACCCGGACACGGTGCTGGCGGCGGCCAGACAGGCCACCTACGGCCCTGACCAGGTGGAACCGCTCTACCTGCGCCCCTGTGACGCCGAGGAAAACCTGGTCGCCCTGACCGCCGTCCGGGGGCTTACCCCGGAAACGGCCCGGACCATGTTCCACGACGCGGTGACAAGGGAATGAATGCTTATGGAAGGGAGAGGAAAAATGCGAGAGGGGAAACCCTTTGAAAAGGGTTCTCCCCTCTCGCGCTCTCCCCTTCCTAAACTTTATAACGACAACAGTAGCAACGATACCATCCAGCCACAACGAAGAGTCTTTGGAAAGAGGGTCCGGGGGAAGAACCTTTCTGCAAGAAAGGTTTTCCCCCGGCTCTTCCCCTCGGCTCTTCCCTCCAAAAGCGCCAGCCCTGCGCGCCTTCCACGAGTCCCTCCCGACCCGCGAACTGCTGCGTCAATTTCGCGACGCCCGGTCCAGCTTCGAACAACGACTGTAAATCGAAGCGATTAGCCTTTCCTCGCGCCGTTGCCGGCCAAGATGGCCGCGTCGGGAAACCGACGTGTCCGGCCGCAGACCACGGAAAACGCCCCACCCTTTCCCGCGAAAAGTCGCCGGCGGCCGCCGTGGTTTTTTTATTTCGGCCCGGCGGGACGCTAAAGAATCGTTTTTCCGGCGTCGATAAGAACGGTGAAAACACGCTACCGGTTGTCCTCGGCCGAGGGCCCGCGGCCGCAACCGGACAAGCACAAAGGGCAAGGACGCCCGCATCCATTTCAAGGAGGAAACAACCATGTCGCTGACCATCAATTACAACGGAATGGCCGCCAACGCCGCCCGTAACCTGTCCAACTCCTACTCTTCCCTGGCCACTTCGACCCAGCGCCTGTCATCGGGCCTGCGCATCAACACCGCCGCTGACGACGCCGCCGGTCTGGCCATTCGCGAGCTCATGCGCTCGGATGTCGCCGCCATCAACCAGGGCGTTCGAAACGCCAACGACGCCATCTCCATGATCCAGACCGCCGACGGCGCGCTCCAGGTCGTGGACGAAAAGCTCATCCGCATGAAGGAACTGGCCGAACAGGCGGCCACCGGTACCTACACTTCGGATCAGCGCCTCATCATCGACTCCGAATACCAGGCCATGGCCTCGGAAATCACCCGAATCGCCAGCGCCACGGACTTCAACGGCATTTATCTCTTGAACGGCAACCTGTCCTCGAGCACCCACAGCGGATCGACCCTCAATTCCAGCGGCAAGCTCAAGGTGCACTTCGGTTCCGGCAACCAGAGCGCCGAGGACTACTACTACGTCCAGATCGGCACTTCCACCGCTTCCGCCCTGGGCGTGGGTCTGGGTGCCGCATCCGGCGCTTCCGGCCGCAGCATCTCCACCCAGGAACTGGCCCAGAAGGCCCTCGACGCCATCCAGACGGCCATCGTGTCCAAGGACAAGATCCGCGCCAACCTGGGCGCCCTGCAAAACCGCCTGGAGAACACCATCTCCAACCTGCAGGTCCAGAGCGAGAACTTGAAGGCCGCGGAATCCCAGATCTCCGACGTGGATGTGGCGACCGAAATGACCCAGTTCGTGAAGAAGCAGATCCTGACCCAGTCGGCGGTGGCCATGCTGTCCCAGGCCAACTCCCTGCCGCGTATGGCCCTGAACCTGATTCAGGGTTAAGCTTCGGTTTCATGACCGGTCGGGCCGTGCCTGCGACCCGACCGGTCTTTGGCATAAGAGTTGCTTAGATCCGATCGGAATTCCCCGCATGGGAACAACTCTTTTTTCAGGGTAGCGAAATGTCCAGCACGGTCAGCGCCTACACACCGGTAACCAAGTCCGGCCAAATCAATTACACGGGGCTTGGCAACGGCACGGACTTCGACACCCTGATCACCAAGCTCGTCCAGGTCGAGCAGAGCCGCATCACCACGCTGCAAACCTGGAAACAGTCCTGGACCAAAAAGCAGGACGCCTTCCTGGAACTCAACACCAAGCTCCTCGCGCTCAAGACCACCCTCGAGGGCATGGACACCGAGGGCGAATTCCTGGTCAAGGTGGCCAGTTCCACCAACTCCAACGTCCTCACCGCCACCACCAGTTCCGGCGCGGACAACGGCTCCCACGTCATCGAGGTGAACCGCCTGGCCACGGCCAAGGCCATGGTCACCCATTCAGGATTCGTCGATCCCAGGCAGATCATCAACATAAACCCCACAGACCAGACCTTCGCCTATACCTATAAGGGCACCACCTATTCCAACAACATCGGCACCAACTGCTCCCTGAACGATCTCGCCAGCATCATCAACAACGACGCCAACAACCCCGGCGTCAAGGCCAGCGTCGTCTATGACGGCACCGGCTACTTTCTCCAACTGCGCGGCATGGACACCGGCGATTCCGCCACGCTGACCATCGACTCCAGCACCACCCTGCCCTATTTCCAGGCCTCCGATTTCGACACCATCACCTCCAACGCCAGCGCCTTGCTCAAGCTCGACGGCTGGCCCACGGGCGCGACCAGCTACATTACCCGGGAAACCAACACCGTCACCGACCTCATTCCCGGCATCACCCTCAACCTCAAAAGCACGGGCACCGTCAACCTGACCGTGTCCACCGACACCAACGCCGTCAAACAGAACATCCAGACCTTCGTCGAACAAATGAACACGGTGCGGTCCATGTTGAAGGACCTTACCAAATACGACTCCACGACGTCGAAGGCGTCCATCCTGACCGGCAACTACGGCCTGCAACTCATCGACACCAACCTCAAGACCGCCGTGGCCGGCAAGGGCGTCGGGTTCGACTACGACGCCGACACCTACTCCGTGCTGTCCCAGATCGGCATCTTCACCAACGCCAACGAAGGCGCCAAAAACGAAGGCCTGCTCTACATCAGCAACGCCACCCTCAATGCCATCCTGGCATCCAACGCCACCAAGGCGGCCGAACTCTTCGCCGCCAGTTACGCCGGCCGCGTGAACAGTTCCGAAATTTCCATCGCCTCCTACATCAAAGGCACGACCAAGTGCGGCACCTACGAACTGTCCTACACCGCCGACGCCAGCGGCAAGATCACGGGCGCCACGATCAACGGCCATCCGGCGTTCTACTCCAGCAACTCCAACCTGATCACCGGCCAGCACGGCTATGACGAAGCCGGCCTGGTGCTCAAGGCCATCGACGTCTCGCCGGGCACCCACACCGCCACCGCGTGCCTCAAGCAGGGCAAGACCGGCCAGTTGGTCGATCTGCTCGGCGAATTGACCAACGCCAAAGACGGCCCCCTGCACATCCTCGACAATAACTACGACGACATCACGCACATGATCGACAACAAGATCTCCTTCGAGCAGCGCCGCATCGCCACCTACGCCTCCAACCTGCGCAAGCGCTTCGCCAAGGTGGACTCCCTGCTCTCCACCTACAACCAGCAGCAGAACCAGCTCACTTCGGCCATAAAAAACCTCTCCTCCTCCAGTTGATAACCGCAAGGAAGTCGAGCCGCGCCACGGCGGATACCATACGAGACGATTGCCCCCACTTCCGCAACGGCCAAGGCGGCCTCAGGCCGGCGCTGGCGTACATCACCGGGATAAATTTTTCTTCTCTTTGTATTTCAATTAATTAAAATCTAAAACATCCTCCAACCGCGTTTCTTCGACGACAGCACCCTTCAGTTTTCTCCGGCATCACCGATAAGTGTGAAAACAGGGAGAAAGCGCATGCAAGCCGCCGCCAGATCATATTTCCAGACCCAGGTCGCCACCACCACCCAGGGAGACCTGCTCATCATGCTCTTTGACGCGGCTCTCAAGTTTTTAAGCCAGGCCAAGGAAAAGATCGCCGAGAAGAATTACGCCCAGAAGGGCATCCTCATCTCCAAGGCCATGGACATCCTCTCCGAGCTGCAAGGGTCGCTCAACGCCCAAAAGGGCGGCGATCTGGCCGACCGGCTGCAAAAGCTTTATTTTTTCTGCAACGCCCGGCTGTTGGCCGCCAACCTCAAGATGGACGTGACCAAGATCGACGAGGTCGTGAACATCCTGACCGGCCTGCGCGAAGCTTTCAACGAAGCCAACCAGCATGTGACCACCAAGAGCGTGCCGGTAAGCGCCGGCTCCGCCGCCCCCATCCTGCCGGGGGCCATGTCGGGCCAGCCCGGCAAGCCGGCCGCCCAGGCCCTGTACTTGGCCCAGGCCGGTCAGGGCGCGTCCAAGGCCGCACAGGCCGACGTCCCCGGGCAGGCGCCCAAGGCCACGCCCCGCACCCCGCTCCGGCCGGTCGCGCCCGCGGCCACGTCCGTGACGCCCCTGGCGGCCATGGATGTTCCCGCCGCGCCCGTGGAGCGGGAATTCGAGACGGTCGCCGTGCCGGCCGGCGCGCCCGTACGCCGGGTCATGGCCGCCTACGCCGCCAGCCGCGCCCAGGGATAACCCTTCTTCCAAAACACTCACGCCCGCCACGGCCGTCGTGCGGGCGTTTTTCATTGTCCGACGCCGAATGGACTTCCGGCCGCTTCCCACGGTACCACCCCGGACGGAGGATTCGGTGGCCGACGCGCATCCCTTTTTCACTTTCACGAGCGAAATCCTGTCCTGGCGGCTCGGAGACCAGGCGGCGGGTCCTGTCTCCGGCGCGGACGCTCCGTCCCCCGATCCCGGGCGCACGGCCGTGCGGGTCGAGCGTGTCCTTCGCGCCGCCAGGCAGCGGCGGCATGTGCTGCTGCTGGGCCTTGGCACGGGCGAACTGGCTGCCGCCCTGGCCGCCGCCTTGCCGCCGGCCACAGCCCTGACCGTTCTCACCCCGGACACCGTTGCCGCCGCAAGGCTTCGCGACGCGGGAAAGCTCGCCTGGGTACGCCCGGGCGGCAACCGCCAGCTTTTGGCCGACTCGTCGCGCCAGGCCCTTTTCTGCCTGCCGGCCATGGCCGCAAGCCTCGGGCCGCAAACGCTCGTCACCGTCAATCCGGAGCCCTGCCCGCCGGAGGTCCGCCAGGCGCTTGTCTGGCTGCGGCGCGTTCTCGCCGAGACCGTGCCGCTGCCGGCGACCGCCGCCGCCCCCTCGCCCGTGACCCTGGCCGTGCTGGCCCGACCGGACGAACCGGCCCTGACCGATTTTTTCGCTGCCTGCGCCGGGCTGGCCCAGCGGGCCGTCATCGCCTGGGACGCCCGGACCGTACCCGTCTCGGGCCGGGACGCCGCCTCCCGGCTGGGCATGCCCGTGCGCCATCTGGCCCGGCCCCTTGGAGGCGATTTCGCCGCCCAGCGAAACGCGCTGCTTGCCGCCTGTCCCCCCGGGCGCATCCTCAGCCTCGACCCCGACGAACGTCCCGGCCCGGGCTTTCGGGAAACGCTTCCCCGGCTCGCCGCCATGCCCGGACTGGCCGGAGCCTACTTTCCGAGGCTCACCCTCTATCCCGACCCGGACCACGTCAAAGCCGGGCATGGCCTCTGGCCGGACCTGCAATTGCGCTTTTTCACCAAAGAACCGCCCTCGCGCCCCCGCTACGTCCGCCCGGTCCACGAACGCCTGGAGGGGCTCGCCGGCCCCGTCGTCCTGGCCCTGGACGCCCCGTTGCTGCATTTAAACCGCCTGCTTGCCGACGACGCGGCCGTCACGGCCAAGCTCGCGGCCTATGACGCCGCCGCCGGACGCCATGCCCACCGCCTCAGCCGCGACTACCCGGCCCTGCCCCTGGAATTCTTCACCGCCCTGGCCGCCCCCGCCACCGACGGCAGGGTTTTGCTGCTGCCCGGCCTGTGGTAACCAGCCCCAGGCCGGCCTCCCGCCACCCCCGCGCAGTTGCCTTGCCGCCGGGGAGTGGCTACACTGCCTTGCGTCGGCTCGCGCCAGGCGGCAACGCCAGGGTGCCTCACAAAGGGATACGATGCGCATCACTTGCCCACAATGCGGCTACTTTCGGGAATTGCCCGACAAGAAAATTCCCGTGACCTCGACCATGGCCACATGTCCGAAATGTCGCCATCGGTTCAAATTCCGCACGGATAACGATTCCGATTCCCGGACCGCGGCCCACGACCGCGAGCCCCTGCGGTCCCATGGCGACGTCTCGTCCTGGCGCCGGCCCGGACCCGCCGCCCAGGCGGAAACGGCCGCCCCGCCGGTCACCCATTGGGAATCCCCCCACCAGGACGAGGCGCCCGAAGACCTCGCGCCGCCTTCCGTCCGGTCCAAGGTTCCCGCGCCCAAGGCCGAGGACGCCGTCCCGGAAGAAGCGCCCGACGAGCAGGCGCACACCCCCCCGCGCGATCACCAATGGTCCCAAGTCGCGCAGGAAGTCGCCGCCAGCAGGCCCGAACCGGCGGCAACGTCCGGCCACGACGACGAGGTCGAAGCGGACGCGGCATCTCCCGCGCCCGGTGACGACCGCCCCGGCGAGAGCGCCCCGGCCGAGCCCCCGCGCGACAGCGCCGAAGCAGCGCCCGGCGCAGCGCGGCGCGACGCTCCGGACGATATGGCGATAACCAGGGAAGACGCGACCGAAAGCCCGGAGGTTCCCCCAAAACGCCACGGCCCAAGCGACGGCCAACGGGCCGGCGACGGCGTCCGGGACATCTGGGCCAGACTCCAGGCCATGGATGCCTCGCCGTCCCGCAAGCGCGCCGCCAAATCCGAAGCGCCAGTGGACGAGGAGGACGAAGCGGACGACGCGCCGGAAGACGCCAACACGCCTCCCCGGGAAACCGTCACCGATCCCATTCCCTGGGAACGGGTGGACGCCTACGGGTTCTTCCCGGGCCTTTTCCGCACGCTCAAGAAAATCCTTTTCACGCCCGTGGATTTTTTCAGCGACATGCCCTTGGGCCGGCCCAAGGGGAAGGCGCTGGTCTTCAACCTGCTTATCAGCGAGTTCCTGCTCGTCATCGACTTTTTGTGGTCGATTATGGGCCTGCGGGCCAGGATCGGCGATCCCGGCCAGGCCGATCCCCTGGGGGCCGCCGCCGCCACGCCCGGCCTGGGATTTCTCATCGCGCTTTTGCTCGTGCCCCTGGCCATCACCTTCGGCATCTATCTCGACGCCTGGCTCACCCACCTGCTCTTGCGGCTTTTTCGCAGCGCCAACAAAGGCTTTAACGAGACGTTCCGCGTGCTGTGCTACAGCGCCGCGCCCACGGTCCTTTCGGCCGTGCCCGTGGCCGGCCAGATCCTCTCCCCGGTCATTCTCGTCTGGTACATGGTGCTGCAGGCCATCGGGCTCAAAAAAGTCCACCAGGGAGCCTATACCCAGACCCTGGCCGTCATCTTCATCAAATGGTCTATTTATCTCTTTCTGCTTCTGGCCATGCTGCAAAACTTCACGCCCGGCCGGTAATGCCTGCCGTCCCCCTGGTCCTCTTGACGCGGGCTTCGGGAAACGCGAAGACACTGGCATGGGAAGCGTGCGCGGATGGACGGATCCTGCCCCGGGCGTTATCGCCCGGGCGATGACGCGGTGACGCCCATGTTGGCATGGTTGCGGACAAAATGGCGGAACATGGCCGAAAAGCGCCGATTGGCCAGGGATATCCATCCCGAGACCTTTCGGACCATGGCCGCCGAACTGGCCGAACTGGCCGAGGTGGCCTCCAAGGTCCGCCCGGAGGAACAGGCCTTTCTGCTCAAGGCCAGGCGTATCCGCCGGGAAATGCTGGAGCTTGGGCGCATGGCCGCGCGTCCGGAATTTCGCATGCTTCCGTCGCGAAAACGCATCGAGCTGCGCGAGAGCCTGCTGTCCTCGCGCGAACAGCTCCTCAAAACCCTTTGCGACGCGCCCGTGGTCACCACCACGCGCCAGTAACCGCCCTTCGGCCCTGGAGGAACGTCATGCGCCGCCATCCGCGTCTCGCCCGTCTGTCCGCCTGCCCGGCCGCCCGCCTGGCCGCACTCGTCTGCGCCCTGGCCGGGCTGACGCTGCTTGCCGCCTGCGCCATCGAACCCAAGCTCTCCGACAAGAGCACCGTTTACATCGACAACTACACCCGCCGCGACAGCCCCGAGGTCTACGTCGAGCCCATGCGCTCGCCGCCGACGCCCGTCTCGGCGCTCATGGTGCCCTTCGAGGTCACCCAGGACATGGCCGGGTCCCAGGACCTGGGCGAACAGCTCACCCGGGTGGTCTGGCGGACCTGGACCCGGGACCGCGTCTTCCCCAAGATCATCTACGAACCCAACCTGCGCGGGGCGAGCACGCCGCAAGCCGTGGCCGTGGCCCGCAGAATGGGCCTCGATACGGTCATCGTCGGCAAGTTCACCTATGTCCTCTCCGGCGGCACCCGGGGCGACAGCGGCGTGTCCTTCACCTTCGACGTCATCGACGCCCGAAGCGGCGAACGCCTGTGGTCCATGGCCGAGGCCGGCACCATGGAGACCGGGCTCGTCGAGGACTACATTCTTTTCGCCCGCAAAAACCGCATGCCGACCGATCCGCTGACGGCCATCACCTCGACCCTGGCCATGGACATGGGCGGCACCATGACCAAGTGGAACTACGGCTTCGTGCCGCCGCCCCCGGCCGGCCCCAATCCCGCGCCGCCGCAACCGGCTCCGACTCCGGCCGGCCGCCGTCTCTGATCCGTCGGGTCCCGGCCATTCCCCCCAAAAAAGTAAAAAGGGCAGGTGGTTCACCTGCCCTTTTCCATTGTCGTGGCTGGCTGAAAAGAAGCGGGCAGGTCCGCCGGGAGGGCCTGCCCGTTTCTGCCTACTGGCCGACGACCAGACGCATGATGTCGGAGGGAGTGCGGTTATTTTCCAGCGACAGCTCCTCGAAGCTCATGTCGCCGAAGGCCGTGATGTGGTGCCGGGCCAGCCGCTGCACGGCCACCGAAAGCGGAATGTCGTATTCGCGGCAAAAGGTCTGCAGCATCATTTTCTCCAGTCCCGGCGGCGGGGTGGCCGGTATCGACGCGGCCGGAGCCGTGGGCTGGGCCGGCGCGGCGGTTGCCGGCGGATAGCCCGGCTGGGCGGGCTGGACCGCTCCCGGCGTCGTTGGCGCATACCCCGGCTGGGAAGCGACGCCGGGAGCGGGTTGCGCGGGCTGGGCCACGGGAGCCTGTTGCGGCGCGGCCTGGATGGGCGTCGGTTCCTGGACGGGAGCCGCTTGCCGGACCGGCTGGGGCTGCTCGGCAGGGGCGCTTTCCTGCTCCTGGACCGGCTGGGGCGTCGCGGCCTCGGGCGTGGGCGTGACCTCCACAGCCACCGGGGCGGGCTTTTCCGTGCGCAGGGCCTCGTAGACGGCGATGGGCAGCACGTTGTTGGCCTTGGCCGTGTCGGTCAGCGTCCAGGACGGCTGGGCCTTCATCCCAGCGGCGGCGAGCCGGGACATGGCCGTGGCCTGGGGCAGGCCGTATTCCTCGCAGATATCGGAAAGCTTGCGCCGGCCAAGGCCCGGGGGCGGGTCCTTGGGCAGTCCGCCCGGGTTGCCGCCCGAAGGCTCCATGACCATGCGCAGGGCCTCGAACACCCCGCCCGGGGCCACCCCGTTTTGCCGGGCGATCTCGGCCAGCGTCATGTCCGCGCTTTCGGCCTTGATGTTTTTCAGCCGCAGCAGGGCGAGCGCCTTGTCCTTGTCCATGCCCATGCGCCGGGCCAGGCTTTCCAGGGTCGAGCGCTGGGCCTCGGCATAGGGCGGCTCGCCGTAGGTCTCCACGGCCCGCTGCTTGAAATAGTCCGATACGGCGACCAGCTGGCCGACCGGCGGCATGCCGCCGAGGGACCAGACGAAAACCGCCACGGCCACGAGGAGGCCCACGAAAAAAGGTCTCGTGAAAAGCACCAGCGCGCCGTCGGCGTCGCGCAAGGCATCGAGCAGCGTCGCCCGGTTGCAGGCCACGTGGGCCAGTGCGGCCACGACGAAAAGCAGGCCCATGCCCAGGTGCGCGGCTTCCCAGCTTGGCCGGGACAGGCCCAGAAAGGCCCAGTCGGCCCAGGAGGCCACCCGGGCCGCCGGCGCGATGAAAACCACCAGGGCCGAGAGCATCAGGAAAAAGAAGGAGAAAAGGAGAATCAGGAAGACGGATTTCTTGAACATGCATGGGCTCCACCGCCCGCTGGCACGGTCGGGCGTTCGGGTTGTCCGCCCTCTAGCACGCCTCGCCGCATTTGCCCATCCCCGAGGCGGGGCCAAGGGCGGCGCGGTTGACGCCGGCCCCCAAAGACGCTACCTCCCGGCCGCAAGGTCGTCGGCCATCGTCGGCCGTGGCCTAGGCCCACGCCAAGGAGTATCGCCATGCGAGAGAAAGTCGAGGCCGCCCTGGCCAAGATCCGACCCAGCCTCCAAGCCGACGGCGGGGATGTGGAACTCGTCGAGGTCACCGACGGCGGCATCGTCAAGGTGCGGCTCACCGGCGCCTGCAAGGGGTGCCCCATGTCGCAGATGACGCTCAAAAACGGCATCGAACGCATCCTCATGCAGGAGGTTCCGGGCGTCAAGGCCGTGGAACCCGTCTAGCTCCGTCCATTTCCCGCAGCCGGCCGCGCCCCGGCCGCGTTTTCGTCCGTCACCTGGGGAGCCGCCGCGGCAGCTCCCTTTTTTCGCTTTGGAGCCCCTATGAGCACCATCGTTACCCGTTTCGCCCCGAGCCCCACCGGCTACCTGCATATCGGCGGCGCGCGCACGGCCATTTTCAACTGGCTGCTGGCCCGCCACACCGGCGGCAAATTTCTGCTGCGCATCGAGGACACGGACCTGGTCCGGTCCAACGCCGACATGACCAAATCCATCCTCGACGCCATGGAGTGGCTCGGCCTCGACCATGACGGCGAGATCACCTACCAAAGCCAGCGCTTCGACATCTATAACGAGTACATCGACAAGCTGCTCGCAACCGGCCACGCCTACTGGTGCTCGTGCACGCCCGAGGAAGTCGAGGCCATGCGCGAGGAAGCGAGGCAAAAGGGCCTCAAGCCCAAGTATTCCGGCCGCTGCCGCGAGGCGGGCCTCGGCCCCGGGCCGGGCCGGGTGGTGCGGCTCAAGGCCCCCATTGCCGGCGCGACCGTGGTCGACGACATGGTCAAGGGGCCGGTCTCCTTCGACAACGCCGAGCTCGACGACATGGTCCTGCGCCGCCCGGACGGCTCGCCGACCTACAACATGGCCGTGGTGGTCGACGACGCCACCATGGGCGTCACCCACATCATCCGGGGCGACGACCATTTGAACAACACCCCGCGCCAGATCCTCATCTACAAGGCCCTGGACCTGCCCCTGCCGCGCTTCGGCCATGTGCCCATGATCCTTGGCCCGGACAAGAAAAAGCTCTCCAAGCGCCACGGGGCCACGGCGGTCATGGAGTACGAGACCGAGGGCTTCCTGCCCGAAGCCATGCTCAACGGCCTGGTGCGCCTGGGCTGGTCCTCCGGCGACCAGGAGCTTTTCTCCCGCGAGGAGCTGGTCGAACTTTTCTCCACGGACAACCTCGGCAGTTCGGCCGCCGTGTTCGACCAGGCCAAGCTCCTGTGGTTAAACGCCCACTATATCAAGGAAAGCCCGGCCTCGCGCCTGGCGGTGCTGGTCAACTCGTTCCTCGAGCGCAAGGGCTATCCGTCCCAGGACCTGGAATACCTGGCCCGCATCGTGCCGCTTTTGCAGCCGCGCGCCCAGACGTTGGCCGAGATGGCGGACAAGACCGAATGCTTCGTCGTCCGCACGGACGATCTGGTCTACGACATGAAGGCGGTGCAGAAGTTTCTCACTCCCGAGGTGCGCGAGCACCTCACCGACGTGCGCGCCATCCTCGAGGCCCTGTGCTGCTTCGACGAGGCCGCCATGGAGCAGGCGGTGGCCGCCTATCTCGAGGCCAAGGAGCTCAAGTTCAAAAAGCTCGCCCAGCCCATCCGCGTGGCCATCACCGGCGGCACGGCCAGCCCCGGGCTCTTCGAGACCATGGCCGTCATGGGCAAAAAGCGCGTGCTCGCCCGTATCGACCGGGCGCTGGCCCTGTAAGCCGGCAACCTCTTTCCGAACGCTACAAAAGCCCCCGGGCACGGTTCTGGCCGTGTCCGGGGGCTTTTTGCGTGGCGTCCCGGGCAGGCCGGCAGCGACGTAGCCCTTCTTTTTCGCGCCGGGCCTTGACAGGCGGGGCCGTGGGTGTAGTGTAGCCTCGAATCTTCTCCAAGGAGGACAAGAACAATGTATATGGACAGCGCTGTTCCGGCTGACGTCAGGCGCAAGGCCAAGCATGGCCTGGCCGGCGATTCCATGTCCCAACGATAACCAACGCGACACGCATGCGTTGCACCTTCTTTATTTGCAATCAGAGCTGGTATTTCCCGCTTTTACGGATGCAACCGTCCGTCATATCCCAAACAACAGCACGGAGTGATTCATGAACCTGCATCTTGACGATCGTTACAAGCTTTTCATCAATGGAGCCTGGGTCGAAAGCGGCTGCGGCAAGACCTTCGCCACAGCCAATCCGTCGACCGGCGAAGTCCTGGCCCACTGCGCCGACGCCTGTCTCGACGACATCGACAAGGCGGTCGACGCCGCCTGGAAGGCTTTCCCGGCCTGGAAAAAGACCTCGCCCCAGCAACGCTCGGCCATGCTCCTTAAAATCGCGGACCTCATCGACGCCAACGCCGACCATCTGGCGCTGGTCGAGACCATGGACAACGGCAAGCCCATCCGCGAGACGAAGGGCGCCGACGTGCCGCTTTCCTCGGACCATTTCCGCTACTTCGCCGCCGCCGTGCGCACCGAGGAAGGCCAGGCCACGATGATCGACGAGACGACCATGAGCATCATCCTGCGCGAGCCCCTCGGCGTGGTCGGCCAGATCATCCCCTGGAACTTCCCCCTGCTCATGGCCGCCTGGAAGCTGGCCCCGGCCCTGGCCGCCGGCGACTGCGTGGTCATCAAGCCCTCCACCGAAACGCCGCTGTCCATCCTGGAACTGGCCAAACTCATGGCCCAGGTGCTGCCCGCCGGCGTGGTCAACGTCATCACCGGCAAAGGCTCGACCACCGGCAACGCCATGCTCAACCACCCGGGCTTTTCCAAGCTGGCCTTTACCGGCTCGACCGAGGTCGGCTACACCGTGGCCGAGGCCGCGGCCAAAAAGCTCATTCCCGCCACCCTGGAACTCGGCGGCAAGTCGGCCAACATCTTCTTCCCCGACGCGCCCTGGGAAAAGGCCATCGAAGGGCTCCAGCTCGGCATCCTCTTCAACCAGGGCCAGGTGTGCTGCGCCGGCTCGCGGGTGTTCGTGCACGAAGCCATCTTCGACCGCTTCATCGAGGCGGCCACGGAGGCTTTCGCCAAGGTCAAGGTAGGCCTGCCCTGGGAGCCGGACACCCAGATGGGGTCCCAGGTCAACGCCCGCCAGCTGGAAAAGATCCTGGCCTACGTGGACGTGGCCCGAAACGAGGGCGCGACCGTGGCCTACGGCGGCAGCCGCATCACCGACGGCCCGCTGGCCAAGGGCTGTTTCATGCAGCCGACGCTTTTGACCCACGTCAAAAACACCATGCGCGTGGCCTGCGAGGAAATCTTCGGCCCGGTGGCCAGCGTCATCAGCTTCCGCGACGAGGACGAGGTGGTGGCCCTGGCCAACGCCAACGAATACGGCCTGGCCGGCGGCGTCTGGACCCGGGACATCAACCGGGCCCTGCGCGTGGCCCGGGGCATCGAAACCGGCCGCATGTGGGTCAACACCTACAACGTGCTGCCGGCCCACGCCCCGTTCGGCGGCTACAAGAAATCGGGCATCGGCCGGGAAAACCACCTGATGATGCTCGACCACTACAGCCAGCGCAAAAACATCTTCATCAGCCTTTCCGAACAGAAGCTCGGGATGTATTGAGCCCATCCCGGCAAAGGAGCCAGCCCATGATCACCAAGGAAACACCGGTCGAGGAATTCATCGACAAGCCCGGCGTCGTGGCCTACTGCGTCAAAAACGGCGTATCCCCCTACAGCTGTTCCGGGGATTTCCCCTGCGACCTCGGCACGCTGCTGAAACTCGGCAAGGTGTCCGATCCCGAGGCCTTCATCAAGGGCCTAAACGACCTTCTCGCCGCGAACTGACGCTTCCCGCCGGTTCTATAGCGCCCAATAGCGCCCTGGTCGTGTCCGCATCACGGCCAGGGCGCTCGTGTCACGCCATCATCTTCCGGCAATGATGTTCTCCGCGCGATCCACCTGATTGGGCGACAGATCGGGAGGCACGTTTGCCCTCCCCTTGGCCACAAGCACCATATGGCGGGCGCATTTCGTATTGTCGCCGCGACACAGTCTTTTTTTGAGCAGATTGGTCGCCGCGGGCATGTTCTGCATCTTGTCGTTGAAAAAGACACAGCCGGCCAGGCATTCGCAATCGGCCATGGAACCCTCCTTGAATGCATTCCATACTGACGCAATAGAAATTGAGCTTTGCACCACCATACCATGTCCAGGCCACAATACAATACGGCATGACAACCATCCGCAACCACCCCCTTGCGCGCCCTTCGCCTTTGTCGCCGCCGATGCTAACATGGTCCCATACCGGCGGGCCGCCGCCGTACGGAGCGTCCATGACCGCGATCACCCTGGAACTGTTGGCCGTTCTTGGCCTCATCTGCGTCAACGGCTTTTTCTCCATGGCGGAGATGGCCCTGGTCGCCTGCCGCAAAAGCCGTTTGCAGGCCCTGGCCGAAGCCGGCAACCGCCGGGCCGGGACATGCCTGCGCCTGCGGGAGCATCCGGAAACCTTTCTGTCCGCCGTGCAGATCGGCATCACGCTGGCAAGCGTACTGGCCAGCGCCTACGGCGGCGCGACCCTGGCCGGGGAACTGGCCGCCGCCTTGCACGCCATCCCGGTCCTTGCGCCCTATGCCCACGCCTTGTCCCTGACCGGCGTGGTGGTGCCGATCGCCGTGGTCACTCTCCTTTTCGGCGAACTGGTGCCCAAGCGGTTGGCCCTGGCCCGGCCGGAAGGACTGGCCATGGCCGCCGCGCCGGTCATGCGGGCGCTGCTTTTCGCCAGCCGGCCGGCGGTGCGACTGCTCGGCCTGGCCACGCGCGGCGTGGTGCGCCTGTTCGGCTTCGGCGGCGGGAGCGACGAGCAGGACGTGACCGAGGAGGATATCCGTGGCCTGTTGCGCGAGGGGATGCTGCACGGGGCGCTGGAGCACGAGGAACATGCCATCATGGAGCGGGTGCTGCGGCTCACCGACCGGCCGCTGGACGTCATCATGACCCACCGCTCGAAGATCGACCGCATCGACATCGACGCGCCGGCCAAGGAAGCCCTGGCGGCCATGATGGAAAGCCCGCACACCCGGTTTCCGGTCGTGCGGGGGGATTTTTCCCAGGTGCTTGGGGTGGTGCGGGCCAAGGACGTGCTGGCCGGCTATCTGCGCGACGGCCGAATCGATCTGGCCGGCCACCTGACGCCGCCGGTCTTCCTGCCGGAGACCTTGCGCGGCCTGTCGCTCCTGTCGCGATTTCGCCAGTCGCCGCGCCTGCATCTGGCCCTGGTGGTGGACGAGTACGGCGACGTGGTCGGCATGGTCACGGCGGCGGACGTGTTCGAGGACATGGTGGGCGATCTGCCCGGGCTCTCCGGTTACGACGAGCCGGCCGTGGTCAGGCGCGATGACGGCTCGTTTCTCATCGACGCGGCCACGCCCATGGACGAGGCCGCCTCCGCCCTGTCCCTGCCCCGGCCCTGGCCCGAGGACGTCAGCGGGGCCACCCTGGCCGGGTTCCTGCTGGAACGCCTTGGCCGCATCCCGGCCATCGGCGACAAGCTGACCGCCCTTGGCGCGACGTTTGAAATCGTGGACATGGACGGCCGGCGCATCGACCGGGTGCTGGCGACGCCCACTTCGAAAAAAACGGACCAGACGGAGCCGGACGCCTGATCAAAAGCCCGGGGCAAAATCCCGTCTTACAAAGCGCGCCCCCCAGCCGCCTTTCCTAAACGAAAAAAAAGCGGCGCGCCGGATGACGCGCCGCTTTGCGACCTTACTATAGAAAAGGCTGGAAACGAAACTAGGCGGTCTTGGCGACAGGCTTGGTCACCGCGCCGGAACGCAGGCAGCGGGTGCACACCGTCATGGTGGTCACTTCGCCGGAAGGCAGCTGGGCCCGCACCTTGACCAGGTTGGGCGAAAAACGACGCTTGCTCTTGTTGTTGGCGTGGCTGACGTTGTTGCCGCTCTGGGGCTTCTTGCCGCAATGCTCACAGATCTTGGCCATAACGAGGTTCCTCCCGAAAACATATGTCGCGGGACGGCCCGCCGGACAAGGTTTCCGGGCTGCCGCGACCGCGTGTTTTTTCGCAGTGACGCAAAGAATTTTGTGAGGTACATGGGAACGAAGGCATTGGCAAGCTTTTTCTTGACAACACACGGGCCACAGACTAGCACTCTTTTCTCCGCGAGGGAACCCATGTCCGAACTTTGGCTCGATATCACCGACATCCCGGCAACCGGCCGGGAGTTTTCGTTTTCCGACCAGTCCATCTGGACAGGGCCCATCGGGGAATTCGATCTGCCGCATCGTCTCGACGTGCCGGGAACCGGGCTTGCAGCCACGTTTACCGTACTGCCGCAAGGAAGGGGAGCGCTGGTGCGGGGGCGGCTGGCCGGCAAGGTCGTCACCCCCTGCGACCGTTGCGCCGAGGACGCCATGCTCGACGTCGCGGTCGATTTCGAGTTCTTCGAGGAGACCCCCGTGGAGGGCGAACAGTCCCTCGAGCCGGGATTGCTGCGCCGCCGGGGCAAGGTGCTGGAACTGGACGTGGCCAGCCTTTTGTGGGAACAATTCCTGCTCGCCCTGCCGGCCAAGCCCTTGTGCGACGAAAACTGCCCGGGGCTCTGTCCCCGGTGCGGGGCGTCGCTGAAAAACGGGCCGTGCTCCTGCTCCAAGGAGGAAGGCGACCCCAGGCTTGCCGTCCTGCGACAATTGAAGGTCCCAAACGGCTCGAAGCAGCGGCATTGACGCACAATCGCCGCGAGCCGCACATCATACGACATTAAAACCCTAGCTGCGAGGTAATCGCCATGGCCGTCCCCAATAGAAAAATCTCCAAGTCCCGCAAAGGTATGCGTCGCGCTCACGACCACGTCCCTGTTCCCGCCGTGGTGCTTTGCTCCTGCGGCGAGCCGACGTTGCCCCATCGCATCTGCCCCAGCTGCGGCATGTACCGTGGCCGCCAGATGCTGCGGAAGGACGATGCCGAATAACAAACCGCGCATCGCCGTGGACGCCATGGGTGGGGACTTCGGTCCCCACGTGGTCGTTCCCGGCGCTTTGCACGCCGCCAGGACCGGCAAGGCCGAGATCATCCTGGTGGGCGACACGGACGCCATAAACGCCCAACTCGCCCGCTACGACGTCAAGGGCCTGCCGGTTTCCGTGGTGCACGCCACCCAGGTGGTGGAGATGCAGGAAAAGCCTTCCGAAGCGCTGCGGCGCAAGAAGGACTCCTCCATCCAGGTCGCCTGCAACTTGGTGCGCGACGGTGCCGCCGACGGGGTCATCTCCGCCGGCCACTCCGGCGCGACCCTGGCCTGCGCCATGTTCACCATCGGCCGCGCGCCGGGGGTGGAACGCCCGGCCCTGGCCACTTTCATGCCGACCGAACGCTCCCACTGCGTCATCATCGACGTGGGGGCCAACGTCGACTGCAAGCCCTTCCACCTGCTCCAGTTCGGGGTCATGGCCTCGGTGCTCGCCCAGACCATGCTCGGGCGCGAGAATCCGGCCGTGGCGCTTTTGTCCAACGGCGAGGAGTCGGGCAAGGGCAACCACCTCGTCAAGGAGACCTTTGATCTCCTGCGCCTCAGTTCGCTCAATTTCGTCGGCAACATCGAAGGCCGCGACCTGTTCACAGGCAATGTGGACGTGGTCGTGTGCGACGGGTTCGTCGGCAACGTGGTGGTCAAGCAGGCCGAGGGCCTGGCCTCCTCGCTCGGCAGGCTGCTCAAGGGCGAGCTGCGACGCGGCTTTTTCGGCAAGATCGGCACCATGCTGGCCCTAAACGCGCTCAAGCGTTTCTCGCGCCTGGTCGACTATGCCGAATACGGCGGCGCGCCGCTTTTGGGGCTCAAAGGCATCTGCCTCATCTGCCACGGCGCCTCCAACAGCAAAGCCATGTCCAGCGCCGTGCGCATGGCCGCCCGGTTCGTGGACATGGAAGCCAACACCCACCTCTCCGCGGCTGTGGCCAAGAACATCGACCTGGCCGGCTCCCGCCGCCAGGCCGTCAACGACCAACGCTAACCGAGCCCCCCTCACTCATGAAGCATGAAGCCTACATCCGCGGCCTTGGCTATTACGCGCCCGAAAAAATCCTGACCAACGCCGACCTGGAAAAAATCGTCGAAACGTCCGACGAGTGGATCACCACCCGCACCGGCATCAAGGAACGCCACATCGCGGCGCCCGGAGAAGCCGTCAGCGACATGACGGCCGAAGCGGCCCGCCGTGCCCTGGCCGATGCCGGCATGGACGCCGACGAGCTGACCCATATTTTTCTCTATACCGTCACCCCGGACTACTACACGCCCTCGGCCGCCTGCCTTGTGGAGGAAAAGCTCGGCATCAAGGGCAAGGTGGTCCAGGACGTCAACGCGGCCTGCTCGGGCTACATCTTCGGCCTGGAAATGGCCCGGGCCGTCCTCGCCCTGCACCCCGAAGCCAAGGTCCTCGTGGCGGCGGCCGAGGTGCTCACCTCGCGCACCAACTGGGCCGATCGCCGCACCTGCGTGCTTTTCGGCGACGCGGCGGCCGCGGCGGTCGTCTCGGCCGGGGACCCTCGCCCGGGCGACGGGCGCATCGTGGATGTGCTGCTCTCGAGCGACGGTTCGCTCGGGCATCTGCTCACCATCAAGGGCGGCGGTTCCGGCCATCCCTACAAGCTCGGCGACACCGTGGACGAGGATTATTTCCTGTTCATGAACGGCCGGGAAGTCTTCAAGCACGCCGTGCGCAACATGACGACCGTGTGCGAGGAACTTATCGCCAAAAACGGCCTGGATATCGACGCCATCGATCTTTTCATTCCGCATCAGGCCAACCTGCGCATCATGGAAGCCGTGGCCAAGAAGTTGGCCCTGCCCGAGGAAAAGGTGGTGTCCACCATCGCCCGCTTCGGCAACACCTCGGCGTCCACGGTGGGCATCGCCCTGGCGGAAACCAAGGCCGAGGGCCGGCTTACCCCGGGATGCCGGGTTCTTTTCGGCGTCTTTGGCGGCGGCTTCACCTGGGGCTCGGCCCTGGTCCAGTTCTAAGGAAGCGGCGCGCGCGTTCCCGGCGGCAACCGTCCCCGGAAAGGCGCGAACGAGGCGACGGCGCGCGGTAAAACGCGATTGCCGTCACGGGGCGTTTCGGCTAGGGTGTCGCCCTGCCCGGCCGGGGCGGGACCATGTCCCACGCCCCCGTCTTACGAAAAACAATCCGGCCGCGTAACGGGGAAACCTCCCACGCGCCGCAAGGAGTTGCGCCATGCGTACGGCACTGGTCACCGGCGGGTCTCGCGGCATCGGCGCGGCCACAGCCGCACGGCTTGCCCGTGACGGTTTCGACGTCCTCCTCACCTACGTCAGCAAGCCCGACGCTGCGGCGCAAGTGGCTGCGGCCATCACGGCCGAGGGGGGCAGCGCCAGAGCCGTGGCCCTCGATACGTCCGATCCGGCCGCCGTCACCGCCTTTTTCGCCGAGCACGTAAAGGGCCTCGACCTGCACGTGCTGGTCAACAATGCCGGCATCACCCGCGACGGGCTGATCGCGCGCATGAAGGACGAAGATTTCGCGGCCGTGATCCAGGTCAACCTGATCGGGGCCTTCACCTGCCTGCGCGAAGCGGCCAAGCTCATGATGAAGCGCCGCGCCGGCCGTATCGTCAACATCACCTCGGTGGTAGGCCAGTCCGGCAATGCCGGCCAGGCCAACTACGCCGCGGCCAAGGCCGGCCTCATCGGGCTGACCAAGTCCGCCGCCCTGGAACTCGCCCCGCGCGGCATCACGGTCAACGCCGTGGCCCCGGGATTCGTCGAAACCGACATGACCGCCGTGCTCCCGGACGCCGTCAAGGCGACCTTTGCCGAGCGCATACCGCTCAAGCGCGCCTGTTCCCCCGCCGAAATCGCCGCCGCCGTGGGCTACTTCGCCAGCGACGACGCAGCCTACGTCACGGGACAGGTCCTCGGCATAAGCGGCGGCATGTACATGTAATGCAACGTTTAGGATAAATCCGGCCACTATTTGGAGGAAACCATGTCTGTCGCGGAAAAAGTCAAAGAGATCATCGTGGATCAGCTCGGCGTGGACGCCGGCGAGGTCAACCCCGACGCCAAGTTCGTCGATGACCTGGGCGCGGACTCCCTGGACCTGACCGAGCTCATCATGGCCATGGAAGAGGAGTTCGGCGTGGAAATCTCCGATGAAGACGCCCAGCAGCTCCAGAAAGTGCAGGACGCCATCTCCTTTATCGAAAAGAAAAAGGGCGAATAAGCCCCAAACGCCCTGCGACCGGGGCGGCGTGCCTAGACGTCGCCCCGGTCGCGGACGGAAGCGCCATGACTTTAAATAGGGTAGTCGTCACCGGCCTAGCGGCCATCACCCCCATCGGCAACGACCTGGCCACGAGTTGGACCAATCTCCTGGCCGGCGTCTCCGGTGCGGGCCCCATCACGCGTTTTGATGCCACCGCCTTCGATACGCACTTCGCCTGCGAGGTCAAAAACTTCGACGAGAAGGCGTTTGTCGCGCCAAAGCTCGCCAAACGCCTGGACCGCTTCACGCTGTTTGCCCTCTCCGCCGCCGCCATGCTCATGGAGGACGCGGGATACAAGGTCGATCCCGCCGAGGCGGCCGATGTGGCCGTCATCATCGGCTGCGGCCTTGGCGGCCTCGAAACCCTCGAGGCCACCCACAGCAAGCTGCTGGCCCAAGGACCGTCGCGGGTCTCGCCGTTTTTCATCCCGACCATGATCGCCAACATGGCTGCGGGCCAGGTGTCCATCGCCGTCGGGGCCAAGGGCCCCAACATGTGCACCACCTCGGCCTGCGCCTCGGGGATGCACGCCATCGGCACGGCCTTCACCGACATCCGCCTCGGCCGGTCCTCGGCCGCCCTTTGCGGCGGCGTGGAGTCCACCATAACCCCCCTGGCCGTCGGCGGGTTCAACGCGCTCAAGGCCCTTTCCACGCGCAACGACGATCCGACCAGGGCCTCGCGTCCCTTCGACGCGACCCGCGACGGCTTCGTCATCGGCGAGGGTTGCGGCCTGCTGCTGCTCGAATCCCTGGAACACGCCAAGGCCCGCGGCGCACGCATCTACGCCGAGGCGATCGGATACGGCGCGTCGGGCGATGCGTTCCACATGACCGCTCCGCCCGAGGACGGCGAAGGCATGGTCCTGGCCATGCGGGCCGCCCTGCGCGAGGCGGGCATGGCGCCGGCCGAGATCGCGCACATCAACGCCCACGGCACCTCCACGTCCTTGAACGATGCCTGCGAGACCACGGCCATCAAGGCCGTGCTCGGCGAGCACGCCAAAAAGGTGCCCATCACCTCCAACAAATCCATGATCGGGCATTGCCTGGGCGCGGCCGGCGGCATCGAGTCGGTCATGAGCGTCAAGACCATTGTGGAGGGCATCATTCCGCCCACCATCAACCTGGAGACGCCGGACCCGGTCTGCGACCTGGACTACACGCCGGGCACGGCCAGAAAGGCCGACGTCGCCAACGTCCTTTGCAACTCGTTCGGATTCGGCGGCACCAACGCCTGCATGCTGTACAAGGCTTTCGTCGAATAAGCGGGTTTCGGCCCGAGCGGCCGCCACCGCAATCCTTTAACGGGGGGAGGCTCGATACCCGAGTTTCCCCCCGCGCGCTTTGGGAGGAGAGGCCCATGGAAGAACTGCTCATCGCCGACCCCGAAGTCGGGCGCGCCGTGTGCCAGGAGATCGACCGGCAGACCGGCAAGCTCGAAATGATCGCCTCGGAGAACTTCGTTTCCGTGGCCGTGCGCCAGGCACAGGGCAGCGTGCTTACCAACAAGTACGCCGAAGGCTATCCCGGCAAGCGCTACTACGGCGGCTGCGAATACGTGGACATCGCCGAGGATCTGGCCCGCGACCGGGTCAAGGCGCTTTTCGGGGCCGGCTACGCCAACGTGCAGCCCCATTCCGGCTCCCAGGCCAACATGGCCGTCTACTTCGCGGCCATGAAGCCCGGCGACACCCTGCTCGGCATGGACCTCTCCCACGGCGGCCACCTCACCCACGGTTCGCCCGTCAACTTTTCCGGCCGGCTTTACAACATCGTGTCCTACCACGTGAAAAAGGAAACCGGCACCATCGACTACGAAGAGGTCGAACGGTTGGCCAAGGAACACAAGCCCGCCGTGATCATGGCCGGGGCCAGCGCCTATCCCCGCATCATCGACTTCGCGCGCTTCCGGGCCATCGCCGACGAGGTCGGGGCCAAGCTCGTGGTGGACATGGCCCACATCGCCGGTCTGGTCGCCACAGGCCACCATCCCTCGCCCATCCCCTACGCCCACTACACCACCTCGACCACGCACAAGACCCTGCGCGGGCCGCGCGGCGGCCTGATCCTCTCTTCCGAGGAGTTCGGCAAGTCGCTTAATTCCCAGATTTTCCCCGGCATCCAGGGCGGCCCGCTCATGCACGTCATCGCGGCCAAGGCCGTGGCCTTCGGCGAGGCCCTGAAGCCCGCCTTCAAGACCTACCAGGGACAGGTGGTGAAAAACTGCCAGGTCCTGGCCAAGGGACTCATGGACGCCGGCTACGACCTGGTTTCCGGCGGCACGGACAACCACCTGGTGCTGGTCGATCTCACCAACAAGGACGTGACCGGCAAGGACGCCGAGCATGCCCTGGATCTGGCCGGCATCACGGTCAACAAGAACACGGTGCCCTTCGAGACGCGTTCGCCCTTTGTCACCTCGGGCGTGCGCATGGGCACGGCGGCCCTGACCACGCGCGGCATGGTCGAGGCGGACATCGAGAAGATCGTCGGCTGGATCGACGCGGCCATCGCCTCGCGGGAAAACGAGACCAAGCTGGACGAAATCCGCAAGGACGTGCAGACCTTCGCCAAGGGATTTCCGCTGTTCGCCTGGTAGAAAAGACTTGGGGGATTCCCCCAAAGCCCCTGCCGGGGAGCTTATTCTCCCCGGTTCATATAGCGCATCGGGCCGGTGGGACGTTTCGTCCCGCCGGCCCGATGTTGTTTCAGGCCCGGCGCTATCACCTTCTCCCCGCCGCTCCCGAGCCTTTGTCTATTGCCACGATAGAGAAACTATGCAACGTTATTACGTGCGCCATAAGGACGTGTTCGTGAAAATGCGAGGCCCGCGCAAAGCTCTCCGCCCCGGGCCATACTGCGGATTTCCCCTATGCTCGTTAAATTCTTCATGACCGTCCTTGTGGCCTTTTGCCTCATTGGCAACGCCCTGGCCATGCCGATCAAGATCGCCGTCTTCCCTTCCAACGACCCCAAAAAGCTCCAGACCGTCATGGACGTCCTCGCCGCCTACCTCCACGAAAAAACCGGAGACGACGTCAAGGCCGTGGTCACTCGCGACTATGCTGAACTGGCCGAGCGGCTGCGCGAGGAAAGCGTTGACATTGCCTGGCTCAACACCCTCAACTACGTGAGACTCAAGGCGGAACTCCCCGCAGTGCGCTACATCGCCACCTACATGGAAGAAAATGAAGCCACGGGCAATGTCACGCCCTTTTACCAGTCCTACATCGTGGCGCTCAAAAAAAGCGGCTACACCAGCCTCAACGACCTCAAAGGCAAACGTTTCGCCTTCACCGACGTGGGCTCCACCTCGGGCTACGCCTATCCCAACATGCTGTTGCGCAAAAACGGCATCGACCCGGACACGTATTTCAAGATCGTCTTCTTTCTCAAAAAACACGACCGGGTCATCGAGGCCTTGCTTTCCGGAGCCGTCGATGCCGGGGCGGTGTCCGACGGCACCTACTTCACGGCCAAGCGCAACCACGGAGACCAATTTGTCATCCTGGCCACATCGGCCCCCATTCCCCTGGACGCCATCGTGGCCCGGGAAAACCTGCCCGACGCAGTGGTCGCGCGCTACCGGAGCGCCTTGGCCGCCATGCCCCGGGACCACCTGTTCTGCCGGAAAATGCGCCAGATTCTCGGCTGGAGCGCCGCCGGTTTCGAGGTCCGGGGAGACGCCTTCTACGATTCCACCCGCGAAGCCCTGCACTTGAAATAGGCCTTGACCGTGTCCTTACGCTACAAACTGCTCATGCTCATGGTCACGCCCATCGTGGTTTTGTGCGGCGTGCACATGCTGGAATTGGAACGGGTCACGTCCGGTTTCGAACAGGCCCTGCTCGCCCACAGAAATCAGGCGACAAGAGCCGTGGCCCACAACCTGGAAAACGCCATCAACGCCCTGGGCAGGATCACGGTCAACCTCTCCCATCCCAAAGAAATCGTACGCGCCGTCCTGACGGCGGACAACGAAGTGCTCTTCGACTGGAGCCATTCCTTCACCAAGAACGTCGGCGTCATCCTCTTTGCCGACGTCCGAGGCCTGGTCCTGTCCCGGGCGCCCGACGAGTTCCATTTCGGCGATGCCGTTGCCGACAGCGTCTGGTTCAAACGAGCCCTTCACGAAGGAAGCTTTTACGGCATTGCCACGGTCGACGGCGTGCCGAGCCTGGTCGGCGCCCGCACCGTGCGCAAATACGACGACATGCCCGTGGGCGTGGTTTGCGTGGCCGTGCCCATCACCCCGGCCTGGCTGGCCAGCTTTACCGACGACCGGCAGGTCCTGCGCGTCCAAACGCCGGCCGGCATCATCGCCAGCGTCCCGACTCCGCCCGACACGCAGCCGCCCCAGCCCCTGGACCTTGCCAACATCGGCTTCGCCGCCCCGACAGCCTTTTCCGTGGCCTTTCTGCCCGATCCCCAATACCGCGAGCTGGTGGGCCTGAAAAAAAGCCTGCTGGCCAGCGGCGGCGTCACGGCCCTGGTCACGATCCTGGCGCTCATCCTCATTTTGAGCCGGCAACTGCGGCCCTACACGGCCGTCGTCGAAAACCTCCTGGCCTACTCCCGCAACGCCCTCTCCCTGGAACGGTTGCGGGAACGGCTGAAACGGCTCTCTCCCCGCCGGGAAAACGAACTGTACCGTATCGTCGACGCCCTCATGCACATGATCGTCACCATCGAACACAATTTCGACCGCATGGAAGGCTACGCGGACGAACTCGAAATCCTGGCCAACACCGACGCCCTGACCGGCCTCAACAACCGCAAAGCCATCAACGAAACCCTGGACGCCGCCATGGCGCATTTCGAAAAGGACGACACGCCCTTTGCCGTACTGATGCTGGACATCGACCGGTTCAAGGCCGTCAACGACACCCATGGACATCAGGCCGGCGATACGGTGCTTCGGACCGTGGCCGATATTTTGCGGGCCAATTGCCGCCAGCGCGACGCCGTGAGTCGCTGGGGCGGCGAGGAATTTTTGATCGTGTCCCAGGGAGGCGACGCCAACGACGCACGCGCCCTGGCCGAACGACTCCGCGCCGCCGTGGCCGCCGGCCGCTTTCCCGCGGCGGAACAGGTGACCGTCAGCATCGGCGTGGTGTGCGCGCGCAAGGACGACACCCTCGACAGCCTGATCAGCCGGGCGGACGCGGCGCTCTACGCGGCCAAGCACGCCGGCCGCAACACCATACGGCAGTCCTGAATATGGCGAGTGCCCACAGAAAAAGCCCCCGGGGACACTGTCGCCGGGGGCTTTGTACGTCAGGCCTGTGGCCGGATCGGGAAGCGGGGCGTTGGGTCTAACGCGCCCAGGGGCTGCCGAACCCGGTGCCGTCCAGAGGCTGCGGCTGGGTGCCATCGCCGTAGCCGAGCCCAAGACCGAGACCCGTTGTGGGGGTGCCGGTACCAAGGCACGTTCCCGCAAGCGATCCCGCAAAACCCTGCGGCGTATCATCGCCGTCCATCCACCACGGGCCGAACCCCATACCGCTTTGCGCGTAGGCCATGGCACTTGCCAACACCGTCAGAGCCAACACCGTTCCCATCAGAAGCTTTTTCATCCCAATCCCCTTTGTCTGATTTGCATGATGGGAAAGCAAAAGCGATGCCACAAAATATCATCCAGTATATACGCCAATTTAAAAGGTTAGACAAAACAATATGCTTAAAATTTATACACCAAAGTCACCACACCTGTCGCTTTTTTATGCGGATGAATGCTCAAGAGACAATACATCAGGCAATGTGCAACAGTCATTTCTCCAGAAATAAAACGGTTCACACAAAAATATACATATACGCTATGAAATACACCTTCCCCATACGCCTCCGTCTTGACGCCTCCCCCCGCCTTGGTCCACTCTGACCCGTCATCCCCTTTTGAAGTTTTTCGGGAGGGTGGGGGTCCGGGGGAGGGAACCCCTTTTTCCAAAAAGGGGTTCCCTCCCCCGGTTCCGCTTCCCCGCCCCCCCACGGAGTCACCACCATGGATAATCGCCTGCCCTGGCCGGCATATTTCATGCGCATCGCCTATCTCGTGGCCGAGCGCAGCACCTGCCTGCGCCGCAAGGTCGGCGCCGTGGCCGTCAGGGACCGTCGCATCCTGGCCACGGGCTACAACGGTTCGCCGTCCGGCACCGCCCACTGCCTGGATATCGGCTGCCTGCGCGAACAGATGGGCATCCCCTCGGGCGAACGCCACGAACTGTGCCGGGGCCTGCACGCCGAGCAAAACGTCATCATCCAATGCGCCCTGCACGGCGTGCCCATCGCCGGCGCGGACATCTACTGCACCACCCAGCCGTGCCTGATCTGCACCAAGATGCTGATCAACTGCCAGATCAACCACATCTATTTCAGCCAGGGTTATCCCGATCCGCTCTCGGCCAAGATGATCGCCGAGGCCGGCATCGGCTTCGAAGTACTGGAGGGCGATTATGGCCCCTGTTGATGCGGATTTCATGGCCCGGGCCCTGGAACTGGCCGAGCGCGGCCGGGGATACGTCATGCCCAATCCCCGGGTCGGCGCGGTGCTGGTCAAAGACGGGGCCATCGTGGCCGAAGGCTGGCACAAGGTGTTCGGCGGGCCCCATGCCGAAGTGGAATGCCTGCACGACGCCGAGAGAAAAGGCGTCTCGCCGGCCGGCTGCACCATGTACGTGACCCTCGAGCCATGCAACCATTTCGGCAAGACCCCGCCGTGCTCGCGAACGCTTTTGGACGCGGGCGTCGCCCGCGTGGTCGTCGGCTGCCTGGACCCCAATCCCGTGGCCGGCGGCGGGACAGCGCTGCTGCGCCAGGAAGGGGTGGAAGTCACGGTCGGCGTGCTCGAATCCCAATGCCGCGAGGCCGTGGCCGATTTCATCACCTGGCAGACCCTGGGGCGCCCCTACGTGACGGTGAAGCTGGCCATGACCCTGGACGGCCGCATCGCCACCCGCACCGGCGACGCCGCCTGGGTAAGCTGCGAAGCATCCCGGGAGCGCGTCCACGTCATGCGCGCAGCGTCCTCGGCCGTGATGGTCGGCGGCGGCACGCTGCGCGCCGACAATCCCCGGCTGACCCACCGCTTGGCGGAGAATCACCCGCTGGCCCACAATCCCCAGCCTCTCGGCGTGGTGGTGACGCGGCAGTTGCCGGCGGCGGACGCGCGGCTGGCGTTGCTCAAGGAGCGTCCGACCCGGCTCGTTTTCCTGACCGACGCCAAGGCGGCCGCGTCGCCTGTTGCCACGCAACTGGAAAAGGCCGGGGTGCGGGTGTGGGGACTGCCCAAGGCGACGAACGGCGGCGGGCTCGGTCTGGCGGCGGGGCTGGCTAGGTTGCGCCAGGAGGCTCGCGTCTTCGCGCTGCTGTGCGAAGGCGGCGGGGAACTGGCCGCCAGCCTGCTGGGCCAGGGGCTGGCCGACGAACTGGTGATTTTCTACGCGCCCAAGGTGCTTGGCGATGCGGCGGCCGTGCCCGGATTTTCCGGGCTGACCGTTGCCCGCATGGCGGATGCGACGCAGCTGCGCTTCACCAGTATGGAACGCGTGGGCACGGACGTCATGGTCCGGCTGCGCCCGCCGGCTTAGCGCCCCGGGGCATCCCCGGTTCCGCGCCCTAATCCATCCGGCACAGGTACTGCGTGACCGTTTCCTGGTCGATGGTCAGGGTCGGTCCGGACTCGGTTTGGGCGAAACGCGGCGAGTGGAACGGATCGAACTCGTGGGGCGCGATCAGGCCGTTGAATATCTCGCGCAGGGCCCGGGCGCCGATACGGCTGTTCTTGACCGCCGCCTCGGCAATGGCGTCCACCGCCCCCTCCGTCACAGCCAACCGGATGCCCATGTACCGGAAGTACTCCATGGTCAGGCGCAACGGCGAATTGGCGGATTCGAGAAATATCCGGCGCAACTCCTCCTTGCCCAGGTCATCGAGCACGGCGATGGAGCCGAAGCGGGAAATGAACTGCGGCATCATGCCGTAGGTGAAAAGATCGGCCAGGCGCAGGTAGTCGCACAACTTGAACCGGGTCACCGTGCGCACCGAAACCGTTCCGTCGGCCCGGCGCTCCACCTCGGAGACCTCCTTGAGCCGCCTGTCGTCGCGCCGGTTGACCAGGCAGCCGTAGACCTGGTCGTAAAGCTCCTCAAAGGCCCCGCCGCAGATGAAAAGCAGCCGGCCCGTATCCAGGGCCAGGTCGACCTCCGTCTCGCGCCCGTCCTCCATGACCTTGGCCCGGTAGAGGAACTGTTCGCCTTCGAGCATGGTCAAAAGCGCATACTGGGTGGCGATGCCCGAAACGTTGGACTTGCCCGAGATGCGCCCGGAAATCTTGTCCACCTCGTCCACGCACACCGTGGCGTTTTCCAGGTATTCCTTCAGTTCGGCCGCCGTGAGATGCGCGCCGAAAAGCACCCTGGCCCGCGCCTCCAGCTTGTTGAAAAGCCGTGTCGTGCGATCCTCGCCCACCACCTCGGCGGCGAGCGTGTTGGCGTTTATCACGATCATGACCCGCAGTTTGGCCAGCGAGTCGTGGGCCTCGTAAAAAGCGGCGATGGCCTGCATCAGCGTGGTCTTGCCCGTGCCGGAGTTGCCGACGAGCAGGACGTTCGGCGCGGGCAGGCCGTGGATGTGCTTGTAAAGCGATACGCTGATGCGCGTAAGCAGGTCTTTCTGGCCGAGCACGCGCTTGGCCAGGAAAGCGTCTATACCAAGGGGGAGCAGGGACTCTTCCATACACGCATCCTTTCCGGGTTGCCTTTCTCTACCTGCTTCGGCGCGCCCGGACAAGCTCGTGGGACGATCCCTGCCGGCGCGCTTGGTTTTTGAAGGGGCATTTGCTAAGAGGCGGGTGCGCATGGTGGCGCGGCAACCGCTAACCTCCCGGGATTTCATGCCGACGCTCAATATCGCCGACCTGCTTCTCGCCATAATCTGGCTCTTCTTCAGCATCCGGGGCTACATGCGCGGTCTGGTCAAGGAAGCCGGATCGCTGGCCGCCATCGTGCTGGGCTTCTACTGCGCCGGCGCCTACCACAAGGCCCTGGCCCCGCACCTGACCGGTTTCATCTCCGGCAATTACGCCGGCACCGCCGCCTACATCATCCTTTTCACCGCCACCCTGCTCGGGGTCTGGTTCCTGGCGCTCGGCATCTCCGGCATGGTCAAGGTGACCACGACCCAGTGGGCGGACAGGCTTTTCGGCGGCGCCTTCGGCCTGGCCAAGGGCGTGGTGCTGACCGCAGTGCTGCTGTTTCTCATCCACCTGGCCGCGCCGCATCCGGATTTCCTCAAAGGGTCGCTCCTGGTGCCCCAGCTGGAAAAGGTCAGCGTCAAGCTCGCCCGCTACATCCCGCCGGACCTCAACGAAAAGCTGCGCCACCTCGGCAAAAAGGACGCGGCCGCCACAGTGACGCCCGCCGTCGTGAAAAAAAAGAGTGAACCGGACAAGGCGCCGACCGCGAAAAAACCGCCCGAACCCGAAAAGAAGCCGGCCGAAAAGCCCAAAGAGGCCCCCGAAAAAAAACACGGGGAAAAGCCCAAGGCCCAGCCCGAGAAAAAAGCCGACGACACGGAAAAGAAAACGTCGCGGCATAAAAAGACCGCCACGCCCGCCCAGGAAACGGCGGCCAAGACGACATCCCATGCCAAAGCGGCCCAGCACGCCGCAGCAACAGAGAAGAAACCATGAGTGCAAACACCACGGCCGAAGCCCTGGCCCGCTTGCAAGGCGTGCTCGACGCCCTGCTCGCCCCGGACGGCTGCCCCTGGGACAAGACCCAGACCCCCCGCAGCCTGTGCGATTACGTCATCGAGGAAGCGTTCGAACTGGTGGACTGCATCCGCGCGGACGACCCGGCCGGCACGGCCGAGGAACTCGGCGACGTCCTGTTCCTGCTGCTTTTCATCGCCACGCTGTCCGCCAAGCGCGGCGACTTCACCCTGGCCGACGCCTTGACGGTCGCCTCGGACAAGATGGTGCGCCGCCATCCCCACGTGTTCGGCGACGTGAAGGTGGAAACCCGCGAAGAGCTGCTCAAAAACTGGGAACGCATCAAGCGCACCGAAAAGGACAAGGACCACCAGGGCGTCTTCGCCACCCTGCCCAAGGGCCTGCCGCCGCTTTTGAAGGCCTACCGCATCCACTCCAAGGCCGCCCGGTCCGGCTTCACCTGGGACTCCGACGCGGCCATGCGCCAAAGCCTCGACGCGGAGAAAGCCGAATTCGACGCCGCCGTGGCCTCGGGCGACGCCGAAGCCATGGCCGAGGAATTCGGCGATTACCTCTTTTCCCTGGCCGAATACGGCCGCCGGCTGGGCCTTAAGGCCAACAGCTGCCTGGACATGGCCAACAACAAGTTCCTCACACGCTACAAGGCCATGGAAGCCCTGGCCAAAGCGCGGGGCCTCGACCTCGACAGCCTGGACATGCCCGCCAAAAACGCCCTGTGGGATGAAGTGAAGAAAGGGTAGAGAGGGAAGAGATAGGAAAGTGCGAGAGGGGAACCCTTTTTGAAAAAAGGGTTCCCCTCTCGCGCTCTCCCCTCCCCAAAACTTTTAACGGTGACCAGTTGTAACCGTGAAAGATCTTTGGAAAGGGGGTCCGGGGGGAGAACCTTTCTGCAAGAAAGGTTTCCCCCCGGTTCCGTTTTCAGCCCCTTCTATTGCTTGGGCGTGTACGGCAGGAAGACGAAAGGGGCGGCGGGAACGAACTTGTCCGCCGTGTTCCCGGAGTAGATTTCCCCGCCCGTCAGGGTCAGCTTCCTGACCGGCGCTCCCTTGGTGAGATCCAGATCGCCCAGCTTGACCCAGAAAATCGAGGGGCTGGTGGCGCTGTCGAAATAGTAGGTCAGGTCCTTCTGGTCGCTGAAGGTGCGCCACAGGGTGGGGGCGATGTTGGGCTGTCCCGGGCTCGAAACCCCGCGCGGCACGGACACGGCGCGCATCACGCCGACAATGCCGGCCAGGGCCTCGTGCGCGTCGGCCGTTTGGGGAAGCAGGCCCAGAAAGTAGGAAGCGCGCACGAAACGGTCCGACGCCCGGGCCGTGCCCGGCAGAAAAGCCTGGCCGCCCACGGTGTTCCAGTAGGTATCGAGCGCCAGTTGCTGGCTGAAGATCGGGGAGTTGGTCATCACCTGGTACTGCCGGCCGTGGTGGATGACCAGCTTGCCGCCCACGTATTCGAAGATGGCCGAATCACCGCTGGCGTCGGACAGCGACAGGTGCAGGGCCGACGCAGCGCCGTTGGGCAGCGCCGGGGCAACGATGACGAAGGGCTCCGGGGCCAGCGCCTTGACCGCCTCGGCCACGGTGGCGAAATTGTCCAGCGCATACTGGGCCCAGGCCATGACGTTGAGGCGCTTTTTCCCCTTGACCGGCGTGCCGTAATCCGCCTCGGACAGATAGAGCACATTGGCCGCCAGCCCCTTTTCGTTCATGCCGTCGGCGGTGCCGACGTCGTAGCCCGTCGCCACGACGCTGCCGTACTTCGAGGTCCAGGTCACGGAGTCCGGCCCGGCCGCGCCGTCCCGGGCCATGCCTCGGGGAAAAGCCCAGAGATTGGATTTGATGTCCTCCGTCCAATCCATGGACCGGCCGGTGATGACCATGCCGTCCTTGCCGAGGTACACTGCCCGGGAACAGGCCCGCGCGCCGGGGGGAGCGAGAAGGAGCAGCGCCACGGCCAAAACGGCCACGGTCGTCAGGTACGATATGCCGTTACCCATAAAAAAATGCCCTCCGGTTACAGTGATGCCGCCCGTCGACGTTCCATGAGCGGCGGGGGGTGCATTTGTGACCCTACGGCAAAAACCGATCACGGAGCAAGGCTGATCGACATTCGCCGGCCGGCTTGCCTTGATCCCCCCGACGGCCTACAAGGGGAAAATGCAGGTCCATCCCGCCCGCATCCGTTCCCTGGCAAGCCCGCCCGGACGTTCCGGGGCCGTTGTCTATTGGATGAGCCGCGATCAGCGCGCCGTCGACAACTGGGCCCTGCTCCACGCCGCGTCCCTGGCCGGGGAGGCCGGCGCACCGCTTGTCGTGGCCTTCGCCCTGGCCCCCGCCTTTCCCGGCGCGACCAGCCGCCATTATGCCTTCATGCTGGCGGGGCTGGCCCAAACAGAGGCGGCACTGCGCGCCCACGGCATACCGCTCGTCGTGCTCACGGGCGAACCGGGCCTTACGGTGCCGGCTTTTTTGCACAGCGTGGACGTCGGCGTCTGCGTGACGGATTTCGATCCGCTGCGCATCAAACGTGTCTGGAGGGCGGCCGTGGCCGTGACCTCACCCGCCGCCCTGGTCGAGGTCGACGCCCACAACGTGGTGCCCTGCTTTGCCGCCTCGCAAAAGCGCGAATACGCCGCCGCCACCCTGCGCCCGAAAATCCATCGCCTGCTGCCCGACTTCCTGGAACCGTTCCCCGAGCTGCCGACATTTCCGGCCGGCAACCTGGACGGGTTCGCGCCCGTCGACTGGGCGGCGGCCGTCGCCTTTGTCCAGGCCGACCCGGCCGTGCCGCCGGTTACATCCATCATCCCCGGGAGCGCGGCCGCGACACAGGTCCTGGACGATTTCATCCACGACAGGCTGGAAATATACGCCGCGCGCCGCAACGATCCCAACGCCGGGGCAACTTCCGGCCTGTCGCCCTATTTCCACTTCGGCCAGCTCGCGCCCCAGCGGGCGGCCCTGGCCGCGCTTGACGCCCGCTCGCGCGCCCAGGACGGCGCGGACGCCTTTTTGGAGGAACTTGTCGTGCGCCGGGAACTGGCCGACAACTTCTGCCTCTACGAACCCGAGTACGACCGCTTCGAGGCCCTGCCCGAATGGGCCCAAAAGACCCTGGCCGCCCATGCCGCCGATCCCCGGCCGTACTGCTACGACCGCGAGACCTTTGCCGCCGCCGCCACCCACAGCGCGCTTTGGAACGCGGCCGAGCGGCAGCTTTTGCGCGAGGGGCGCATCCACGGCTATATGCGCATGTACTGGGCCAAAAAGATCCTGGAATGGTCGCAAACGCCCCGGGAGGCCCTGGAAACGGCCCTGCATCTCAACGACCGCTTTGCTCTGGACGGGCGCGACCCCAATGGCGTGGTCGGGGTGCTCTGGTCCGTTGGCGGGCTGCACGACCGCCCCTGGGCGAACCGCCCGGTCTACGGCCAGGTGCGCTACATGAACGAACGCGGCTGCCGTCGCAAATTCGATGTGGACGCCTACATCGCCCGCTATCCGGAGAACGCCGCATGACCGCCAAAACGGCTGGCAAGCTCTTCCTCGTCGTCCTGGTCGTGGCCGCCATCGCCGTCTTTTTCGGCCTGGGGCTCGAGCGGCATCTGACCCTCGACAACCTCAAGGCCTCGCGGGAAACGCTGGGCACGGCCTACGCCGCCGCCCCGGCCCGCTTTCTGGCCGCCTATTTCGGGATCTACGTCCTGGTCGCCGCCCTGAGCCTTCCCGGAGCCACGGTGCTGACCCTGGCCGGCGGGGCGCTGTTCGGCTTTTGGACCACCCTGATCGTGGTTTCCTTCGCCAGTACCATCGGGGCGACCGTCGCCTGCGCCCTGGCCCGCTTTCTTTTCCGCGAGGCCATAACGCGCCGCATCGGCGGCCGCGTTGCCGCCATCGACGCCGGCATCGCCAAGGAAGGCGCATTTTACCTTTTCACCTTGCGCCTGATTCCCCTGTTCCCCTTTTTCGTCATCAACGCGGCCATGGGGCTCACCGCCCTGCCGCTACGTACCTTCTACGTCGTGTCCCAGCTCGGCATGCTCCCGGGCACGGCGGTCTTCGTCAACGCCGGCACCCAGCTCGGCAAGCTCACGTCGCTTTCCGGCATTCTCTCGCCGACGCTCCTGGTCTCTTTTGCCCTGCTCGGCATCTTTCCCCTGGCGGCCAAAAAGGCCGTCGCCTTCGCCCGCGCCCGGCGGGCGCAAACGGCCCGCAAGGGCGCAACCACTCCCGGAGAAACACCATGAAAATCGGCATGATCGGCCTTGGACGCATGGGGCTCAACATGGCCAGACGGCTGGTTCGCGGCGGCATCGAAATCGTCGCCTACAATCGCACCGTGCAAAAAGCCGTGGATTTCGCGGCCGAGGAAGGCAAGAACGCCGCGGCGGCCCAGACCATGGCCGAACTGGTCAAAATGCTCCCCGCCCCGCGTGTGATCTGGCTCATGCTCCCGGCCGGCGGCCCCACCGACGAGCACGTGGACGAACTGCTGCCGCTGCTTTCCCCCGGCGACACCATCGTCGACGGCGGCAACACCATGTACCGCGACGACCTGCGCCGGCACAAAGCCGCCGGAGACAGGGGCATCCGCTACTGCGACGCCGGCGTCAGCGGCGGCATCTGGGGCCTGGCCGAGGGCTACTGCATCATGATCGGCGGCGAACCCGAAGTGGTCGGCCCCATAAAGCCCGCCCTGGACGTGCTGACCGGTCCCGGCGGCAACCTGCACACCGGCCCCATCGGCTCCGGACACTTCGTCAAGATGGTCCACAACGGCATCGAATACGGCATGATGCAGGCCTATGCCGAAGGCTTCGAGATCCTGGCCGCCTCGCAGTTCGGCGAGGACCTGGATTTCCCGGCCATCTGCGACCTGTGGAACCACGGCTCGGTGGTGCGCTCGTGGCTTCTGGAACTGGCCCAGCGCGCCTTTACCGAAGACCGCCGGCTGGAATCCCTGAAACCCTATGTGGACGACTCGGGCGAGGGTCGCTGGACGGTCAATGCCGCCGTGGAAACGGCCGTGTCCGCCCCGGTCATCACCATGGCGCTTTTCGAGCGGTTCCGCTCGCGCCAGGACAATTCCTTCCAGGACCGGGTCCTGGCGGCGCTGCGCAACCAGTTCGGCGGCCATGCCGTCAAAAAACGGGAGGAGTAGTACATGGCCGACGCTCCCACGCCGGGCGTGGCCGAGGTCGTCCTCGGCCGGCCCAAAAATCCCTTTCCCGAGGCGGCCTGCCGCTTCGACGCGGTGGAAGACCCGGTCACCATCATCATCTTCGGGGTCACCGGCGATCTGGCCGGCCGCATGCTCATGCCGGCCCTGGCCGCCCTCTACGAGGGCGGCAACCTGCCGGAAAACTTCGCCGTGGTCGGGGCAAGCCGCACCGACTTAAACGACGATTCCTTCCGCGAACGCATGCGCCGGTCCATCGAGACCCACGGCGCCATCCCCCCCGGCCAATGGGAAAAACTGGCCCCGCGCCTGACCTACCGGCAGGTGCACTACGACGACCCGGCCTCGTTTAGCATGCTGGCCGAGTACCTCGACGGGATGTGCGAAGCCTCGGGCCTTGGCGGCAACCGCGTCTTCTACCTGGCCGTGCCGCCCACGGCCTACGAGGACATCGCCGTCAACCTGGCCAAGGCCGGATTGGCCGAGGAGACCAAGGGCTATTCCCGGCTGGTCATCGAAAAGCCCTTCGGCCACGATCTGGCCACGGCCCAGGTGCTGGAGCAGGCGCTGCACACCCGGTTCTCCGAGCACCAGATTTTCCGCATCGACCACTACCTGGCCAAGGAAACGGTGCAGAACATCCTGATGCTGCGCTTTGCCAACGCCATCTTCGAGCCGGTTTGGAACAGGCGCTACGTCGATTACGTCAGCATCATGGCCGCCGAGTCCATCGGCGTCGAACACCGCGCGTCGTACTACGACCATTTCGGCGTGTTGCGCGACATGTTCCAGAACCACATGATGCAGCTGCTCGCGCTTTGCGCCATCGAGCCGCCGTCGCTTTTCGAGGCGGAGCTCGTGCGCGACGAGAAGACCAAGGTCTTCCGGGCGCTGCGCCCCTTCAACGAGCACGACCTGCGCGAAAACCTCGTGTTGGGCCAGTACGCCTCGGGCGTGGCCGGCGGCGAACGCGCCCCGGCCTACCTCGACGAGGAAGGCGTGCCAGGGGATTCGACAACGCCCACCTTCGCCGCCATGAAGGTCTACGTGGACAACTGGCGCTGGCAGGGCGTGCCGTTCTACATGGTTTCGGGCAAGCGGCTCGCCGCCAAGCGTACGGAAATCGCGGTCCAGTTCAAGCCCGTACCCTATTCCATGTTCCGGGAAATCTTCGGCGACCATATCAAGGCCAACCGGCTGACCCTGCGCATCCAGCCCGACGAGCAGGTGAGCCTGACCTTCCAGGCCAAGGCCCCCGGCCCCATGTGCCTGCGCTCGGTGACCATGAACTTCAACTATTACCAGGGCTACGAAGGCCCGTCCCTGTCCGCCTACGCCAAGGTGCTGCTCGACTGCATGCTCGGCGACCAGACGCTTTTCTGGCGGCAGGACGGGGTGGAGCTGTGCTGGAAATTCCTGGCCCCCATGCTCGGCGAGGCCGACCCCGACCGGCTGTTTCTCTACAAGGCCGGTTCCTGGGGACCGCAGGAGGCCGGAAAGTTCCTCAAGGCCCACGGGCTGGCGGCATCATGACCGCCCGGGTGGAAACCTTCCCAAGCCCGGCCGCCATGGCCGAGGCGGCCCTGGCCTATCTGACGCACGCGGCACGGGAGTCGACGGCCGCCCGGGGCCGGTTCGTCCTGGCCCTGTCCGGCGGCTCGACCCCGCTGCCGCTCTATGACGCCATGGCCCGGCATGGCGTCGGCGCGCCATGGAAGGACACGCTTTTTTTCTTCGGCGATGAGCGCTTCGTCCCCGTGGGCGATCCGCGCAGCAACTTCGGGGCAATCTCGCCCATCCTCTTCACCCCCGCCCCCATTCCGGTCGACAACATCCGGCCCATGCCCGTGGAAATCACGCCCCCCGCAGCCGCGGCCGCGGCCTACGAAGAGGAACTGCGCCAGGCGCTCGGGGCCGAATCGGAAGCGATCCCGCGTTTCGACCTGATCCTGCTCGGCATGGGCCCGGACGGACACACGGCCTCCATCTTCCCGGGCGGCCCCATCCTCCCGGTTCGCGACAAACTGGTCGCCGACGCGCCGCCCCCGACCACGGGCAAGCCCCAGGTGCCCCGGCTGACCTTCACCCTGCCCCTTATAAACGCCGCCAGACGCGTGCTCTTTCTGGTCACGGCCAAGGGCAAGGAACAGGCGCTTACGCAAGCCCTGGCCGACACGCCCGACCCGGCCGTGCCGGCGTCCCTCGTGCGCCCGCAGAAGGGGGAACTGGTCTGGATGATCGACGAAGCAGGGAAGTAGGAGAAGTAGGAGAGGAAAACGAAGCGTGCGAGAGGGGAAACCCTTTTGCAAAGGGTTTCCCCTCTCGCGCTCTCCCCTTCCTAAACCTTCTAACGGGGAAAATGCTCTACAGTGCCCCGTTAAAGTCTTTGGAAAGGGGGGCCGGGGGGAAACTTTTCTACAGAAAAGTTTCCCCCCGGTCGCTTTTTCAAAATGATTCTATTTGGAATAGATGGTGGAGTAGTTGCCGAGCATGCTCATGTAGACGTTTGATGAGTCGTCGCTGCTGGTCAGCTGGTTCAGGTAGGCGGCGTAGCCGTTGGTGCGCAGCATCGAATTGGCTTGGCTCGCGGACATGGAGTTGAGCGTGGTGGTGTTGGAGGCCAGGGTGTCGAAGGCCTCGCGCAGCACGTCGGTATCGGCAAAAAGCTTCTCGACGGCTTCCTTGTCCGGGTGGTCGTTGGTGACGACCACCTTGCCGTCGGCGTCTCGGGACAGGGTGATGGTCTGGCTGGTATCCACGCCCAGGTCCGAAAACTTGGCGGCCAGGGTGTTGGTGAGCTGCTGCTGGAGCGCCTTATTTTGCGACTTGAGCTTGAGGATGGGGCTCATGTACTCGGAATTGTTTCCGGAAAGCGCCTTGGCCACGGCCGACCAGGTGGCGGTGTCGGTATCCGACGCGCCGCTGTCGCAGGTCGTGGTGGTGGAGGAGGCGGAACCGGACGCGACCGACGCGCCGCTGCCCGTGCTCGAATTGATCTGTAACAGCTTGGTGAGGCTGTCGTAACTGGTGCTGATATCCATGGCGTCCTCCTTGGCCGCCCTGGATTATGCAAAAGGGGTGCCTGGAAAATATTGCCGTCCGCCACCAAACAAAAAGCCGGGAAGGAATCCCCTCCCGGCTTGCATAGCGTCGCGTCGGCGGCGTCGGACTACTTTTTCTCCGTCACCCGGCTTTGTTCGCCCACGATCTTGTAGGTATCGCCGGACGGATGCAGCAGGAAGGTGAAGACCGCCTTGCCCTGCACGCCCTTGTCGCCCTTTTTGACCGCGAAGCCCGAAGGCACGGTCACACGCAGGTCGCCATTCTTGAGCTTCTGCACGGATGCCTTGCCCGGCTCATAGCGCCGCTCGGGCCAGCGGGCGAAGTATCCCGCCTTGTCCTGGCGCACGACATCCTTTCCGCTCTTGCCCTTTTTATAATAGTCCACTTTGTCGGCGTAATAGTCGAGCAGGCCGTTGATGTCGCCCGAAGCGCTCTTGGTGAAGTAGCCGGTCACGATGTCGGCCACAGCCGGCGGCACGGCCTGGGCCGCGGCCTGCCCGCCGCTGCCGGAAGGAATGGTCAGGGTGGCCCCGGCTTCCAGATGGTCGGCGTTCTTCATGTCGTTGGCCTCCATAAGCGCCTTGACCGACACGTCGAACTTCTTGGCGATACGCGTGAGCGTGTCGCCGCGCCCCACGGTATAGGTCATGCCGGGGGTCGACTCCACCTCCACGGTCACGTTCCCGGCGGCCGGAGCGGCGGGTTGTTTCGCCGGAGCCGGGGCGGGCGCGGCCGGTGCGGCGGCTTCGGACTTTTGCGGCCCGGCCGGCTTGGCCGGTTCCGGAGAGGCAGGCGCAGGCGTGGCCGGGGCGGCCGGAGCGGGCGTCGTTTCGGCCTTTTGCGGCTCGGCCGGCTTGGCCGGTTCCGGAGAAACAGCCGCAGGCTTGGCCGCTTCGGCCGGTTTGGCAGGCTCGGCCGGCTTTTGCTCTCCGGCGGGCTTGGCTGGCTGCTCAGCCGGTTTGGCCGGCGCGGGGGCGGCGTCGAGCTTCTTGCCGGCAGCCCGGGCCTCGCGCAGCCGCTGGTATTCCTTTTCATCCAGTGTGCCGTTGCGGTCGGCGTCGGCAGCCAAAAATTCCTCGACGGTCATGTCCGGGAACGCCACAATGAGTTCCTCGAAAATGATCTTGCCGTCCTTGTTGTAATCGACCTTGGAAAACGCCTGCGGGTCTTCCTTGCTGCACCCGCTGGCGATGAGTCCCAGAAGGATCGCCACAGTAAGCGCGCGACCGTATTTCATGACACCTCCTTTTTGCCGGCGCCAGGCGCCGTCTTGACCACGACAAGGGTCACGTCGTCATGACGCGGCATCCCTGCGAGAAATGCGTCCAGGTCCGCAAGCACCGCGTCGACCACCGTCCGGGCATCCCCGGACGCGCCGCGCGCGATCGCCTGACGCAGTCTCGCCTTGCCATACATCTCGCCCGAAGCGGCCCTGGCTTCCCAGATGCCGTCGGTGCCAAGAACCAGCACGGCCCCCTCGGGCAGGGGCCGCAGCACATTTTCCTCATATGTCCAGCCGGCGTCGATGCCGAGCGGAATCCCGCGACCGCCGACCTCGGCAAACGTGTCCCCGACCGGATCGTAGAGCAAGGCCGGATCGTGCCCGGCCCGCACCGAGCGCATAACGCCCGCCGCCGGATCGATCTCCAGCAGGAAAAACGTCATGAAGCGACCGGAATCGCCCATGTCGCAGGTCAAAAGCCGGTTGACGTCACCGACGATGGCGGCCGGGCCGCCCGGAGCGAGCAGCCGGGCGCGCAAAAAGGCCCGCACCGAGGTCATCAAAAGCGCCGCCTGGATGCCGTGCCCGGTCACGTCGCCAACGGCCACGAAAAAGCGCTCCGGCCCGCCGGCCGCCGCCGGCCGCCGCATGAAATCATAGTAATCGCCGCTGGTGGCGTCGCAGGACAGGCTCGCGCCGGCCAGGTCGAAGCCCGGCACCAACGGCACCCCCTGAGGCAGCAGGCTTTGCTGCACGCCCGCGGCCACCTCCATGTCGAACTCCATGCGCTGCTTGGCCAGCGCCTCGCCATGCAGCCGGGCATTGACGATGGCCACCGCCGCCTGGGCCGCCAACAGCGAAAAGGTCTCCACCTCGTCACGGGTGAACGCCCCGCCTCCGGCCCTGTTGATGCACTGGGCCACGCCGATGACCCGCCCCCGGTACAAAAGGGGCACACAGGCCATGGACCGCGTCCGGTAGCCCGTCAGGCGATCGACATCGGGATTGAAACGGGGATCGTCATAGGCGTCGACAAGAAGCACCGGCTCGGCCCGCGCCGCCACCCAGCCGGCCACGCCCTCGCCCGGGCCCAGGCGAAAGCCCCCGCGCAGGTCCTGGCAGGCCGGCCCCTGGGCCACGGTGAAGATGAGATCGCCCTGGCCGGGCCCGGGCGTTTCGTCCACCAGCAGCAGGCTGGCCGCCTCGGCCGAAAGCGCCTGGCGCGAGGTGGTCATGATGCGTTCCAACACCTCGGAAAGATCCAGCGATTCCGTGACCAGGCGCGACAAAGCGAAACACCGCGTCAACGCGGCCAGACGGTCGGAGAGCCGGCCGGCATTCTCGCACGCCGTTTCGGTCATGCTGTATTCCTCGGCTGCATGGCTTCCCTTCTACATGAAAAGCAAGGCCGGGGCAAAGTGGGGAAAACGGAAATTCAGCCGCGCGCGACAGAATTCCCGCCTTAGTCAAGGAGGGCGATGGCCGTGGTCCTTTCGTCGCGGAACCGGGACTGGACCGCCTCGCGCACCCGCTTGTTGTGGCGGAAAAATTTCTGGCCCCGAATCCGGTAGACCTCTTCGATTACAGCTTTGTCAAAATCCTGACGACCGGCCGTTCCCTCGGCCTTGTCGATGGCCTGGGAAAAAATCCGCTCCGCCCCGCCCGGCCCATGCTGCACCGCCGTGCTCCACAGCACCTCGCGCAAGGCATAGGACCGCTTGGTCACATCCACGCCCGTGGTCAGCACAATGCTCTTGGCGGCCGGAGCGTAGCTGCTCGAACGGATGAATTCGTGCTGCAAGGCCTCGAATCGTTTGGGATCGGACGCCGCGATCTGCTTCCAGACGGTCGGCATGCGTCCGGTCCTCCCCCCGGTATCGGCCGAGCCGGCGGCCTTGAGGCGCGTCGCCAGATCCGGCGCCTTGTCTTCCAGAAATTTAATGAAATACCCCATGGTGCCGGTCTTGGAGGCAATCTGATACTGGCCGTAGGACGTGCCGCCACGCCGGTCGTAGCCGATGCAGTCGATCTCGTTGTTGGACTCGTACTGGGCGCTCAAGCGTCCGGCCTTGAATTGGAGCGTCGAGGGCAGTACCTTGCGCGTGGCCTTGGCCACATCCTTGGCCGCCTCCACCCGGGACGTTTCGGCCAAAATATTCTCCGCCCCGGCCGCGGCCAAAAGCAACTGCTCCTCGCGCTGCGTGAACCCGCCGCCCTCGGATTGCGCCACCGTCCGGCCCAAATGGCCAAGATCGTCGGGATGACGGGAGTTGGGATTGACCGCCATGCGCACCGAAGATTTGTCAACGACCCGACGCACGCTGGAACCGCCCTTGGGCGCGGCCGGCGGCGCGGCGGACTTGGCCTCGGTAGCCGCCTGCTGCATGGCCAGCCGTGACAACGTGGCCAGGGCGCTGCCCTGGAACTTGTCCAGACCGCCCTCTCCTCCCGTCAATCCCTTGGCGCCGCTATCATAGCCCAACATGGCCAACGCCGCGTCCTCATCGGAGGAACCCTTGCCGGTAAGCATCTCCAGGCCGGTAATCATGTTTTCCCGGGAAATCGCAGGCTTGTCCGATTTACCAACCGCACCGTTGATCCCGTAGCCGCTTTGCAGCATGGTCTCGAACACGCGGGGATCCTTGCCGATCTTGGCCGTCCCCGGTACCCGGGATACCGCCTTCTTGAAGATGTCCCCTGCGGCGGAATTTGTGGTTTCTATGGCCATGCGGATATCCCGTTTTTCTCAATTCAGTGAAACGTGAACCAGTAGGCTGCAAACCCCGTGCCTCCCCCGCAGCCCCACCGGAGCCCCCATGCAACACAGCTACCGTTTCTTCCAGAATACCGCCTGCAAGTACTTTCCCTGCCACCCGGGAGCCGACCCCGAAAGCTTCAACTGCCTGCTGTGCTTCTGCCCGCTCTACTTCCTGGAAAACTGCGGCGGCGACTGCCAGACACTCCAGGGCATCAAGGACTGCACCCCCTGCCTGCGGCCCCACCGCCCCGAAGGCTACGACGAGATTCTGGACAGGCTGCGCCAGGAAGCCGCCGCCCGGCGTCAGGCCTGGCAAGCGGAGCAGCGGGAGGAGAAGACGGAGGTGGACGAGTGAATGAACTGGGGCGCTGCCCCAGACCCCGCCGGGGGACTTGATGTCCCCCGGACCCCCTTTTACCGGGTTGGGATGGCGGGTGGGGGAGCGGTTGGTGATGCCTTTGTCGCCGCAATCGGCCCGGCGACACGAGGCGCTTCGCGCCTCGACGCCGGACACGATTGCGGCGACAACCACGCCAGCGGCGAAGCGCCGCATTTTAAGAAACTCTTTTTCCCGAATGTCGCCCCAAAGGGGCGACTGGCGTGGTGGCGGCGGAATTTGTTTGGGACGAGCCTGCCGCGAAGCGGCGGCACCGTCCCGACAAATTCCGCCGCCATCTTCTCCACACTCCGCCTTACCGCCAGCCATCCCCTCCCCCGCCCAGCCAAAGCACACCGGACGGGGGGTCCGGGGGGCCCATGGCCTCCCGGCGGGGCCCGGGGCAGCGCCCCGGTTCCTCCCCAGCCTCCTGCGCCCTACCGCCGCCGCAGCAGCAGCGCGCCGGCGATGGCGGTCAGCGGCGCGGCGGTGACGAGGCCGAAGCTGCCGACGAGGGTGTTGGCGATTTCGGCGGCGACGTGGGGCATGGTGGCGACGTTTATGAGCGGCACGCCCTGGGCCATGAAGACCATGAGCAGGGCAAGGCTGCCGCCGCAGTAGGCCAGAAGCAGGGTGGTGGCCATGGTGCCGACCACGACGCGGCCGACGCGAAATCCCGAGAGGCACAGGCGACCGGGGCCGATGCCCGGGTTATGGGCCACGACCTCGGCCTGGCTGGCGGCCACGTCCATGGCCACATCCATGATGGCGCCGCTGGCCCCGAGGCAGATGGTGGCCAGAAACATGCGGCCGAGGTTCAGGTGGGCGTAGCCGGTGTAGAGGAGTGTTTCGGCGTAGGGTTTGACCGCGCCGGGCAGGGCGAAGCCGGGGGCGGTGGCCAGGGCGAGCAGGCAGGTGACGGCGATGCCGGCCAGCGCGCCGAGGTAGGCGGCAAGCGATCGCCGGCCGACGCCGCCGACGAGAAAGATGATGGCGGCCATGAGCACGGCCAGGACGCAGAGGGTGACGATAAGCGGGTCGTAGCCCTGAAGGAAAAGCGGTACCAGCACCTTCCACAAGAGCAACGCCGCGAAGAGGAAGGAGAGCACGGCCTTGATGCCTGTCCAGCCGGCGTACAGGGCCAGAAACAGGGCAAAGATGCCGAGCAGCAGCCCTTGCAGCCCGAGCCGCCAGTGGTCCTTGGCCACGGCCGAGACGATCTTGCCGTCACGCAGCGACAGCACGAGCAGGGCCGATTCTCCCGGGGCGAAAATCTTGTCGAGTTCGAGCTTGCCGAGCAGGATGTTGTCGGCGGTGATGTGTTGCCCGGCAAAGGGGCCGGACAGCGGCACGGCGGTGACGCGCTGTTCGCCTTCGCGCACGATGCCGTACTGATGCACGTGGGCGTTGTCCACGTCGAGGATGCGGGCCTTGACCTGCACGGCGTCGGTGGGGAGCCTGTTTTCGAAGCCTGTCGGCCAATAGAGCAGGACCACGGTCAGGGCGGCGAAAAGCGCGACCAGCAGCGCATCGCGCCGGTCGATCCGGGCGAGCATGCGGCGGAGGAGATTGGCCGGGGCGGCCGGCGAGGCCGTTTCCTTTGGCGATTCCGGCCGGGGAGACTGATGTTCCATGATGAGCGATTCCTTGAAAAAGGAACCGTGAGGCGACCCGAAGGCCACCCCACGGTTGCGATGGGCGGGTATGGGGCGACGGGCTAGTTGCTGGCCACGGCCTTCTGGCCCATGGCGGCCATGATCTTTTTGGCCACGTCGGTGTTGTCGTAGTAGCCGGAGAAGGCCTGGGAACCGGGGCCCATGGCCGAGGTCACGACGGGCACGCCGGTGTGGGAGTAGCTGGTCCAGCCGATGCCGGCCTTGTTGTCCAGGATGTGGGTGAGCGTCACGGCCAGGGGCTCGTAACCGCCGTAGGCCCGGTAATCCATCTCGTCCTCGGACTTTTCCTTTTCGCCCTTCATGCTGCGGACAAAGGCGGCCTTGACGGCGTCGAGCTCGTAATCGCGCAGGTACATGCCATGCGGGTCGGCCGGAGAGGTGTGGCTCGAGGAGTATTTGACGGGATTTTTCTTCATGGTGTCCAGCTCTTCGGCGGTGGGCACGATGAGCCCGAAGCTCTCCTTGATCATGGGCACCACGTCCTCGAACTTGGCATCCGCGACGTTGTGGGCCTTCTTGTACGCGGCGAGCTTCTGGGAGAAGTCTTCGAAGGAGACCTTCTGGTCCTTGAGGTACTGGTAGTAGTTGCCGTAGCGGGTGCCGGCGAAACCGAGGGTCAGGCCGCCGCACTCATGGTCGCCGGTGACGATGATGAGGGTCTCGTTCGGATGCTTCTGGGCGAACGTGACGGCCTCGGCCACGGCGGCGTCGAAGGCCAGGGTGTCCTCGATGGAGGCGAGCGCGTCGTTGGCGTGGCAGGCCCAGTCGATCTTGCCGCCCTCGACCATCATGAAAAAGCCCTTGGGGTTGTCGAGCTGGCTGATGCCCTTGGCGGTGAATTCGGCCAGGGACAGGCCCTTCTTGTCGCCGTCCAGGGCGTAGGGCAACGCCTTGTCGCGGTCGAGTTCGGGATTGAGCGCCACGAGCTTGATGCCGGGCTTGGCGTCCATGATGTCCTTGCGGTCATTGGCCACGGTGTAGCCGGCCTTTTTCATGACTTCCATGGCATCGGGCTTGTCGCCTTCCTTTTTGGACTTCTTGCCGGTGGGGTCCTTGAAGCCGCCGCCGCCGAAGTAGTCGAAGCCGCTTTTGGCCACGTCCAGGGCGATCTCGTAGTAATTGTTGCGGCTGGGCTGGTGGGAGTAGAAGCAGGCCGGGGTGGCGTGGTCCAGGGAGACGCTGGAGACGACGCCGACCCTCATGCCCTTGTCCCGGGCCATTTCGGCCATGGTGGCCACGGGCTTTTTGTCCTTGTCGACGCTGATGGCCCCATTGGTGGTCTTGAAACCGGTGGCCAGGGCCGTGCCGGCCGCGCCGGAGTCGGTGATGATGGAATTGAGCGAATAGGTGCTGGTCAGGCCCTGGACCGGCATCTTGTCCATGGCCAGCTTGACGACGCCGGGCTTGCCGTCGCCGTCCTTGGCGGCCAGGTAGTACTCGGCGGCGCTGCGCTGGGGCATGGCCATGCCGTCGCCGATGAAATAGAAGACATACTTCGGCGCGACGCCGGAATCGGCCCGCACCGCGACAGCGGACAGGAAAAGCAGGGCCAGGAAGATCCAGGCCACGCGATTGATGGAAGCCGCAGCGAACGGCGGCAGGACATAGCGGCGCATCTCGGTTACCCTCCGTTAAGTAATGACCAGTGGGGCATACCCTGAATTTTGTGACGGCAGCGTGCCGGCCCGGTTGCGATTGCGGCAGAGAACGGTTTTGCATGCGCTGAGCAACGATCCGGAATAGTTGACCAAAAGGAACGTTACAATATAGACTATCGGAAAAAGAAAAGGAGCGGCATCATGGAGTACGCGCGACTGGGTGAGCATACGCGTTGCGTGCGGGCCGGCGAACGTCTGGACAGAACCGTCGGGGGAGTGACCACGCCCATCCATACGGCCGCCGCCTACATGGCCGCGCCGGATGTGGAAGGGGCCTACCGGTACCCGCGCTACAACAACATCCCGACCCAGCTCGCGCCGGCCGAGAAGCTGGCCGCCCTGGAAGGGGCCGAAACGGCCATCGTCCTGGCCTCGGGCATGGCCGCCATTTCCGCGTCCCTGCTGGCCGTGCTGGCCACCGGCGACCATCTCGTGCTCCAGGCCGACCTGTACGGCGGCACCCACCGCTTTCTTCTGGCCGAGTTGACGCGCCTTGGCATCGGCTACACCTGCGTCCCGGACGCCGACGCGGCCAGCCTGGAGGCGGCCGTGACGGAAAAGACCCGGGCCGTCTACATCGAAACGCCGAGCAATCCGCTGTTGCGCATCGTGGACCTCGAAGCCGTCGCCGCCATGGCCCGGCGACGGGGGCTCGTCTCCATCATCGACAACACCTTTGCCTCGCCCATCAACCAGCGACCGCTGGATTTCGGCTTCGACATCGTCCTGCACAGCGGCACGAAATACCTAAACGGCCACAGCGACCTCAACTGCGGGGCCGTGGCCACCTCGCGCGCCCTCATGGCGGCCGTGCGCGAGCGGGCCGTCAATTTCGGCCAGACCCTCAACACCTACGACTGCTATCTGCTGGAACGCGGCATGAAGACGCTGGCCCTGCGCATGGCCAAGCACAACGAAAACGCCCTGGCCGTGGCCCGGTTTCTGGCCGGGAGAAAGGGCGTCGCCGTGGTGCATTACCCGGGGCTGCCCACGCATCCCGGGCACGAGGTGGCCAGGCGGCAGATGCGTGGCTTCGGCGGCATGCTGTCCTTCGAACTCGACTGTTCTCCCCAGGCCGCCCGGACCTTCATGGACCGGCTCGAACTGGCCCTGGAAGCGGTGAGCCTCGGCGGGGTGGAGACGTTGGCCTGCTTTCCGGCCGTGACCTCCCACGCCAAGATGTCGCGGGAGGCCAGGCTCGCCATGGGCGTTTCGGACACACTGGTGCGGTTTTCGGCGGGCTGCGAGGACGCGGCGGACATCATCGCCGACCTGGGCCAGGCCCTGGACGCGGCCGGCATCGCCTGATCCCGGCTGTCGGACCGTGGGTGGAGAAAGGCGCGACAAGTCGGCCAGAGCCACCAGGAGGCGACTTTTTTCGAAGAACGCAGGAGTCTGTGTACGGCGTGAAGACGCGCGCAACTAGTCCAAGAGGTGGCGTCGCAACAGTTCGCGTTCCTTGTAGCGATCGAAATCGAAAAAGGCGGAGGAACGGTTGCGCTTGATCCTGAAATGGATGAAGGAGCACAAAAGCGCCACATCCACCACCAGGGTGACCGCGATGATCCACTTCACCGTTGGCGTAAGCATCGTCTCCTCCCCCTTCCGGAAATGAACGGCCTCCCGGGGCGGCTCCCTGTCGCCCCGTCCCTTCTCCAGCAAACCCTCTTCCAGAAAAAATCCCCGGCAACATCTTTCATGTTGCATGCACAAAGCGTCCAACAGTCGACATGGACCATGCAAATACGTCATTGTGTGTTATTTAACAAACTAACGCACTGCAAATATGACATATCTCTCTTTTAATACAAAACACTAGACTATTTGTTTTAAAATATTCCAACAATTTCAATATCAACACTTTCAATGCGCAATAATGTATCGTAAAAGAAGGAACCCCTCCCAGGTCTGCAACAGTCCCGGCGGCGGGAACGCCATGTGTACTTCTTATGCGCTGCGGACGGCTCCATAACAAGAGCCTTTTCCTGGGTTTTTGGACACAGAAAGCACCAGAAAACCGAAGCTTCCGGGTCTTGCTCGAAATCATGCATACATCCGACTGAAAATATAAGGAAATCGCCCTGGACAGGACATCGTGATTCTGTCAGACAAATGAAAAATATCAGACCATCGGGTGCCGCTGTCATGGGCAATGCCATCACGACAGGCCGACCGGCCAAAGCGCGCAATCGTGCCGCCGGGGAACACTTGCGCCTCGCCTTGCGGATACTGGGCAAGACCTGGCGTAAAAATACCAAGGACCCCGACCACGTCCTCAACTGGAAGGCGTGGACCACGCTTGGCCTGCCTCGAAGCGCCACCACCATCGACGCCGACATCCGGCTGGGTGTTCCGCTGGAGCGCCTGGCTGCCTATGCCCAATGCCTCGGGCTGCCCCAACGGCATTTCGGGTCACCGCAAACCGACATCCGCGCCCTGCTGGCGCTGTCCGGGCAGACCCGGGCCGCCTGGGACCATGCCCCGACGCCGGATTTCGGAGCCGTGTTCCAGGACGAGTACCGCGCCTACAATGCGCCGCATTACATCGACAGGCTTTTCGCGCTGATCGGCGGCGTCTACCGCGTCCACTACGGCCTGTCCCATTCCGGGCACATCCACAACTGCGCCTTCTGGCTCCACACCCAGGAGGAGCACCGCATCCTGGGCCGGGGATTTTTCGTCATCTTCGGCCTGGAGAACCGCTTCACCAGCATCACCTACCGCTGGCACAACAACCTCCACACCCACTACCTCTGCGACAACCACAAGGAATTCGGGCACATCATCCTGCCCGACCCCCTGCGCCACAACCTGATCGCCCGGCGCGCCCCCTTCTGGCTTTCGGGCAACGGCGTGACCGACAGCGGTCTGGCCGACAATGCGCCAACGACTGTCGCCCTGCGCATGGAAAAACGTCCCGCTGCGGACCAGGCCGCCTGCGAGGCCTTGTGGGAACGGGAATGCGCCGCCGTGCGCAAGCGCCCCTCCACAAGCCGGGACGAAGCCGATTTCGCCGCCCTTCAAGACATACTGACGCCCCAGACCGCCGATTGATGACGCCCCGAGCCGCGCGGCGACCAGTTTTTTCCGACACGGGCTTTGACTGACGGCCGTCCGTGGTTAATAATCGGAATTGACTGTGAAAGACCGCCCCGACACCCGCCTGGAGGATGCATGAAACGTCTGTTCGCCCTGCCGGCCGCCTTCCTGATCCTGGCGCTGGCCGCCGCCCCGGCCCTGGCCGTGGAAGCTTCCGAGGCTCCGGGTGCCCACCCCCTGGCCCCGGGAACGCCCTTTCCCGACGTGTCGCTTATCGGCGACGTCAGCCCGCAAACGGCCGCCTACCTCGGCATCAAGGCGGGGAAAAACGCAACACCCGTCAACGCCGTGGCGGCCGAAGTGCTGGTGGTCGAAATTTTCAGCATGTACTGCCCGTTTTGCCAACGCGAAGCGCCCAACGTCAACGAACTCTACAGCCTCATCGACAAGCGGGGCCTTGGCAACCGCATCAAGATCGTCGGCATCGGGGCCGGCAACTCCGATGTGGAAGTGGACATCTTCCGCCAGAAATACGCCGTGCCCTTCCCGCTTTTTTCCGACGCGGCCTTCGACGTGCACAACCAGGTCGGGCAGGTGGGAACGCCCTTTTTCTACATCCTGAAAAAGAAGCCCCACGGCGGGTACGTCGTGCTCCAGGCAAGCCTCGGCGCATTCGGCGCCCCGGCCGACTACCTCGCGGCGATCACCCGGGCGGCCGGCCTGTAAGCCAGAGCAAACCCAAAGGAAAACCCATCCATGCGCATCGCATCACTGCCGCTTGTCCTGGCTCTCCTGCTCGCCGCGTTCCCCGCCATGGCCGCAACCGGCGCCGCGGGCGTGCCGGCCGACCACATCTACCCGGTGGGGCATCTCGCCCCCACGGACAGCCGACTCGCCGTGGCCGTGGGCCAGCCCATGCCCGACTTCGACCTGCCGGGCATCGACGGCTCGCGGGTGCGGCTTGCCGATTACAAGGGCAAAAAGAACCTGGTCATCTCCTTCGTGCCCGCCGCCTGGACGCCGGTATGCTCGGGCCAGTGGCCGGGCTACAACATCGCCAAGGAGGCCTTCGAGGCCAATGACACGGCCCTTGTGGGCATAAGCGTCGACAACATCCCCACCCTTTTCGCCTGGACCCGCGAGATGGGCGGCTTGTGGTTCCCCGTGGCCTCGGACTTCTGGCCCCATGGCGGCCTGGCGAAAAAGCTCGGCATCCTGCGCTCCGACGGCGTGGCCGAACGGGCTCTTTTTCTGGTGGACAAAAACGGCATCATCCGCTTCATTGATGTCCACGATATCAATACCCGTCCCGACCTCGGCGTGCTGCTTAGCGCCATGAAGCGCGTGCAGGCGGGCAACTGACCGCACAACAGGCCACGCCCGAAGCCGTGCCGGAAAGGAGCAAGGTCATGGCGGAAGCCTCGCTGCCCAGGCATTACCAGATGCTTGCGCGCAACTATCCCGCATTCATGTCGGCCCTTGACGGCCTGTCCAAGGCGGCGCGCCAGTGCGGCCCCCTGGACGAAAAAACGATCCAGCTCGTGCAGATGGCCGCCGCGGCGGCCCTGGGCACGGAAACCTCCGTATCCAGCCACGCCCGCCGCGCCCTCCGGGCCGGCGCGACCAACGAGGAGATCTGCCAGGCCCTGCTGGTCCTGGCCACGACCATCGGCTTTCCCGCCACCGCCACCGCGATCAAGTGGGCGGAAAAATACCTGGACGAATGACAAACCACAGTGTGGAGGTTCCATGAAATCGCTTAGGGGTTCCAAGACCGAAAAAAACATCCTGACCGCCTTTTCCGGCGAGTCCCAGGCCAGAAATCGCTACACCTACTTTGCCTCGAAGGCGAAAAAGGAAGGCTACGAGCAGATCGCCGCCATCTTCACCGAAACCGCCGACCAGGAGAAGGAACACGCCAAGCGCCTGTTCAAGTACCTGGAGGGCGGCGAGGTCGAGATCACGGGCACCTTCCCGGCCGGGGTCATCGGCGACACCATGGCCAACCTGCGCGAGGCCGAGGGCGGCGAATCCTACGAGGAAAACGAGATGTACCCCTCCTTCGCCGCCATCGCCCGCGAGGAAGGCTATCCCGAAGTGGCCGTCACCTTCGACAATATCGCCAAGGCCGAAGGCTTCCACAAGCGCCGCTACGGCGCGCTCGCCGACAACATCGAGGCCGGCAAGGTGTTCAAACGCGAGGGAAAGGTCGTGTGGCGCTGCCGCAACTGCGGCTTTTCCATCGAGTCCGACCACGCTCCGGACAAGTGCCCGGCCTGCGAACACCCGCAAGCCTACTTCGAGATCGCTCCCGAGAACTGGTAAAAAAAACGCCGGGGGGCCAAGGCCCCCCGGCGATCCTGTCTCGTTCCCGTGCGCCCGGACTTATCTGACCGGGTAGCTTCCCACGCAGCCGTCCCCTTCGGGCACGCCGTCGCGCCAGGGCGCAAGTTCGGCCGTGCGCCTGCGGGTCAGTTCGGCCAGCGCATTGCAATAACAAAGATTATACATCGAACCATAGGCCATGGCCTTATCCTCGGCCGGGTAGCGGGCGGCGAGTTCGGCATCCCGAAACGCTATCCAGGCCCGCTGGGCGATCTTCAATTTCCTGATGAAGACCGGATCATCCTTGTTCTTTTGCAGGATGGCGGCATAGGCGGCATTGAGCGCGGCATCGGCTTTTTTGGCCGCGTCGCAGGCGGTGGCGTTCATCTCCATCTGGGTCTGGGCGCGCACGCCGGCGGCGGAGAATGCCAACCCGGCAAACAGGAACGCAACAACGAAAAAACGCATGGGACCTCCCAAGGACGCCTCCAGGGACCGATGCCGATCCCGGCGACGGATGCAAGACATTCCCCCGTCACAAAGGCCACGCGGGACCAAGCCACGACGAACGGCCAGCCAGGCCGCCCTTCTGCCGGCAAACACTGTTCCTTACGTGTGCGTATCGCACTCAACACACCGTCTTCGCAGAGAAAATATAGCAGTCGACACTACCGTTTCTTCTTCGCCTTGCCCCGGACGGCCGTATGGACGGACTTTTTCGGGGCCAGCCCGGGATGGCTTTCCTGAAGCATGGCGTAGCGGGTCATAATCCGGGCCACGTAGTTCTGCGTCTCCGGAATGTTGGGGATGCCGCCCGAGCGGGCCACGGTCTCCGGCCCGGCATTGTAGGCGGCCAGCGCCAGTGGCAGGGTGCCGAAGCGGGCAATGAGCGCGCGCAGAAACTTCGCGCCCGTGGCCACGTTGCGCTCCGGATCGAAAGGATCGGCCACGCCGAAGGTGGTCTGGGTCTCGGGCATGAGCTGCATGAGCCCGGCCGCGCCCTTTGGCGAGACGGCATGGGCCGTAAACCGCGATTCCTGCTCGATGACGGCGTAAAGCAGTTCCGGAGCCAGGCCGTAGGCCCGGCTTTTGGCCCGCACAAGGTCGATAAGCGGCCCGGATTCGATGACCGGCGGGTAGCCGGAAGGCCCGAGCGGCGCGGAGCCCATGCGCACATAGGCCCGGGTGGCGTCGCGTATCCAGGCCTCGTTGCGGGTTTGCGCCACGGCGCCCAGGGCATGGATGCGTTTTTTTATGGCCGGAAAGCCCATTTTGGGATCGGTCGGCCCCTGGTAGAGCAACACGGCATGGTCGTCCTGCTTTTCCTCGCTCAAATGCACGATGCCGTACTCGTCCTCGTAGCCGTACAGCGTATAGGCGTAGGATCGAAGCGGCAGGAAAAGCAGGGCCCCCCAGAAGAGGGAGGCCGGCAGGAATCGTAACATCGCGCCTCCGGCGGATTCGCCATCCTCCCATAGGACGGCGAATCCACACGGTCAAGGGGCGGCTATTTGCCGAAGGGACATTTGGGGTAGGTGCAGGCCCGGCAGGACAGGCACATGGCCCCTTCGGCCATGGCGGCCAGATCGCGGCGGGTTGGCCGCAGCCCGGCCAGCACCCGGGGCAAAAGCAGATCGAAGCTGGTGGTGCGGTGAAAAAGCGCGCAGGCCGGCACGCCGATGACGTCGGCGTCGCCGATGCGCCCGACCAGCGCCATGGCCCCGGGCAAAACCGGCATGCCGTGCACGGCGTCGGCCAGTCCGGCGTCGTCGAGGCCGAGACGCGTGACGTCGTCCGGGTCCACGGACAGCCCGGCCGTGGTGATGATGAGGTCGGCCCCGGCGGCGAGCAGCTTTTTCACGCCGGCGGCCACGGCGGCGCGGTCGTCCGGGACCTTCTCGGCGGCCACGACCGTGCCTTTAAGCGCCTCGACCTTGGCCCGCACCACGGGCTCGAACTTGTCCTCGATAAGCCCGGAAAAGACTTCCGTGCCCGTGACCAAAACGCCCGCCCTGGCCTTGCGGATCGGCCGCACCACGAAAAGCGGCCCGGCCTCGAGCACATGCATGGCGGCGGCAAAGACCCGGCGCGGCAGGTAGAGCGGAATGGCCCGGCAGCCGGCCACGGCCTTGCCCGCCTCCACCACCAGGTTGGCCTGTCGGCTGGCGCACATGACGCCTTCGACGAGGTTGAAGGCGACCAGACGCTCCTTATCAATCGTGAGCAGGCCGTCTGTCGCGGCCAGCAGCTCCACCTTGCCCTCGCGCGGCGGTCCGGAGGTCACGATGCCCGGACCGGCCATGGCCTCGGCAAAGGCCAGACCGGCCTCGTTTTCATGGACGAAGGCACCGTCCGGCTCGGAAAGGTCCTCCACGTAGACCTGGTTCTTGCCCATGGTCTGCAGCCGGCAGACGTCGCCGGCGCTGATGGCGGCCCCGGCGGAAAATTCAACGCCCTTGGAACTGCCGGGCACGATGCGGGTCATGTCATGCAGCACCCGGCGGCCGGCCGCTTCCCCGACCGGCACGGCCCGAAGCCGCGGCGACTCGTGTTCCCGGACATAGGGCGCCTCGCCGGCGCAGCCCCGGCAGATGGCCCCGTCGGCGGTGGGGTAGCCCTCGCCGCACACCGGGCACACGCCGATGGCCCCCATGTGGGGCTTGGCCACGAAGTCCGGACGCGCCCGCACCCTGGCCACCCGGCAAAGCGCGCGGGCCCCGGCCTTGATCTCGGCGAAGAGCCGCTCCCGGTTCTGTTCCTTTTTCGGCTTGGTCTTGAGGTACCAGGCGTGGATTTCCGGCCAGGCCTTCAGATGTTCGGGATCGAGCCAGACGCGGTAGCCTTCGCCCGTGGTCTTGTCGTAAAGGGACAAGGCGTAACGGCCGAGGTTGAGCACCCGCATCCAGCCGTTGCCGTAGCTTGGCGGGGTGAGGATCTGGACCGCGTCGGGCAGGCATTTCTTCGTCTCGACCACGGCGTCGAACAGGATGCCCTCGGGCAGAAAGGCCCTGGCCGCATCCACCATGAAACCGCCGATAATGAGTCCCGGCGCCGGGTTGCCGTGAAACGCGGCAGCGACTTCCAGAAATTGCTCAAAAGTATACGGACCGATCGAGCTGTCCTCGACCGCTTTTTCATGCAGCTGTGTCATGGCGACCTCGTGCCGCGAAGCGGCAATGGAAGGGGAGACTCAGGAAACGTTGTGGTAGACGCGGTTGAGCAGATCCTTGAGCGTGGCGACTTCCTGGGCGGAGAGCCCCTGGCAGGCGCGCTCGTGGCAGGTGGAGCCCAGTTCGAGCAGCCGGTCCTTGATGGCCCGGCCGGCCTCGGTCAAAAGGATTCTGTGGCTGCGTCGATCCTTGGGGTCGGGCTGGCGCACGACGTATCCCCTGTCTTCCAGGATTTGCAGCAAGCGGGTGACGTTGGGTTTGTCCTTGTCGGCGCGACGGGCCAGTTCCACCGGGGTCTGGCCATCGGATTCCCACAGCAGATTCAGGATGCCCCATTGGTCCACCGTAAGTTCCTCCCCGGCCTCCTGCAGGATGGTGTTGCCGAGCAGGCGCAGCTTAAGAGCCGTTCGCACCAGGAGAAACCCGATGGATTGGCGCAGGGGGAAGGGACACAGTTCGTCCCGGGTTGGCGGTTTGGCGTCCATATATGTTTAATTTGTACCAACACAACGATATCCGGTCAACGGGTTTTTTGAATTTTCGTGACTGCCCTCGTCCCGGCACGGCGGAGGGCAAGAGCCACAACCCCTCGCCGTGCCAAACCTTTTACAATTTCAAACGGGTGTCACAGAGACGAAGTGCTCCTGCATGGACACGCCGCCGCCGCCCTTGTCCCAGTTGGCGATGCCCAGGGGCATAAGCTCGTTGTCGGCCACGCCCCGGCCCCTGGCCCGGCTCTCCACGGGCAGGGTATGGCCGAAGCCATGCACCATGAAGACGGTTTCGGGATGGATGCCCTCCGTCACCTTGGCCTTAAGCCGCCCGGCGTACGAACCGTTTCGCACCTCGACCACGGCCCCGTCGGCGATGCCGCGCTTTTGCGCCTCGTCGCTGTTTATCCACAGCACGTTCTCCGGCATCTGGGCGAAAAGCAGCGGGTTGTTGACGGTATGGCCCTGGGTGTGCAGCCCCACCCGGCCGAAGCTGACCCGGTAACGCCCTTCCGGCGGGCTGGCCGGCGAGACGTAGGGGGCCAGGGACGTGAGCCCGTCGGCCTCGAGCTTGGGATTAATAAACTCGATCTTGCCCGAACCCGTCTTGAAGGTCTTCTCGTCCACCGGGCGGTAGAGCGGCCCGCCGAGCTTGACCATGCCCGTGGCCTCGAAATCGTCGATGGCGTAGCCGGTGTCGGCCAGCTGGAAGGCCCAGATGTCCTCGATGGAGGCGAAATCCAGCTCCTTTATGCCCATGACCCGGGCCAGATCGCGGTAGATCTCCCAGTCGGCCCGGGTGTCGAACCGGGGCTCGAGGGCCCGGCGGCGCACGAACAACGACGGCGACACGCCGCTTTTGGTCGCGATCATGGACTCGCGCTCCAGGTACGGCGACATGGGCAGGACCACGTCGGAAAACCAGGCCGTGTCCGACCAGGAAAAGGTCACGGCGACGAGCAGCTCCAGGTTCTTCCAGCGCCGCTTGACGTCGGCCGAATCCGGAAAGGCCATGAGCGGATCGTGGCGATGGGCGATGTAGGCCTTGATCGGATAGGGCTCGCCCGTCTCGATGGCCTCGTAGGCCAGGTTGACCAGTCCCGGGCCGGTGTCGAAATGGGTGCGGCCCTCCATCCAGCCCACGCCGTCCACGCGCTTGTCCTCGGGCTTTTGGAAAAGCCCCACCAGGGTCTTGAGGCCCTTCTTGCCCACGTGGGCCGGCTTGTTGGTGAGCGGCAGCCCGCCCTTGGCCCCGATGGCCCCGAGCAGGACGTTGATGATGTAGGCCGAGCGGCAGACGTTGAAGGAGTCGCCGTAGCGGGCGGTCATCCAGCCGGGGTGCCAGATGACGGCCGGGGCGGCGGCGGCGAGCTGGGCGGCCAGGGCCTCGATGCGCCTGGCCGGGATGCCCGTTTCGGCGGCCGCGAATTCGGGGCCGTAGGGCTCGACAAAGGCCCTCAGCGCCTCCAGGTCGTGCTCCTTGATCCAGGCCGAAGCGAACTCCCGGTCGTAAAGCCCCTTGGCCAAAAGCACATGGATGACGGCCAGATTGAAGACATAGTCCGTGCCCGGCCGGACCATGAAGAAGTTGTCGGCCTTGGCCGCCGTGACCGTGCTGCGCACGTCGATGCAGGTGATCTTGGCCCCGGCCTCCTTGGCGTCGAGCAGGTCGTTGACCTCCTTGACGTTTATGGCCTCGAAGATGTTGCGGGTCTGGAGCACCACATGCTTGCTGCTCTTGTAGTCGTAGGCCACGTCCTTGCGGCCGAAGCCGAAAAGGGACAGGGCCGCGTGCTGCACGTTCCTGGCGCAGGCCGCGTCGTGGTTGCAGTAGTTGGGGGAGCCGAGCGCCTTCAAAAAAGCCCGGTGCATGTCGCGAAACGGTCCGCCGCGATCGGACAGCAGGATGGAGCGGCCGCCGTGGGCGTCCTTGATGCCGGAAAGCTTCCCGGCCACGTAGGCCAACGCCTCGTCCCAGGACACCTTGCGCCATTTGCCCTCGCCGCGTTCGCCGGCCCGGATCATGGGAAACTGGGGACGTTCGTCGTCGGCGATAAGCGCCGCCCCGGCCGCCCCGCGAGCGCAAAGCGCCCCCTTGATGCCGGCGGCATGGGGATTGCCTTGCAGCTGCACCACGGTGTTGTCCGCAACCGTTGCCATCATCGGGCAGCGCACCGTGCACATGCCGCAGACGCTGTAGACTTGTTTTTGTTCCATGATTCGCTCCAATCCAGGCGGCGTTGCGTTTGCCGGAAATGTTTGATTCTTTCACGCATTACCTGAAATTCGTGACCCGTGGCAAGAAAAAAGCGTTGTGAAATGGGGAACGTGTACTATACTGAATCACGCCTGTCGCAGGCAATGTTTGTGAAGGTGGGAACTTGTGTCCCAATCGTTGACATGAGGCGGAAAAAACCGTTTATACTGGGAAAAATACTATTTTCGACGTGAGCGATGAACGCCACGGGAGGTTGGGCGTGACCCTGACCGAACTCCTGGCCGAAGCGGCCACGGGACTCAAGAGTCTGTTTGTGGGGCTTCGCATCACCGGCAAGGCCCTGGCCAAGCCGAACATCACCGTGCTGTACCCCATGGGCGAGGTGACGAACCTCGACAGCTACCGGGGGCACGTGGAGCTTGTGGGCAAGGACGACGATCCGGGAAGCCCGCGCTGCGTGGCCTGCGGGGCCTGCGTGCGGGCCTGTCCGTCGAACTGCCTGTCGGTCGCCTGCCCCGTGGGCGGCGCCGGCCCCAAGGGACGCGAGGCCGAGGAGATGGTCGGGGAGCTCATCCCCCGCGTCGAGATGATGGCCCCGGCCCCGCAAAAGGGCTGCAAGTTCCCGGGCATTTTCACCTACGACTATTCCCTGTGCAGCCTGTGCGGCCAGTGCGTGAGGACCTGCCCCGTCGCGTCGCTGCGCTTTTCCCGCCACGCCTATTTCATCGGCACGCGGCGCGAGGACTTCCGCCTCGACCTGCTGACCCGCCTGCGAAGGCAATCCCTCGAAACGTTGCCCGAGCCCGCCGCCGTCAAGGAGCCCGCATGAGCAAGTACATGATCCAACTCGACAAGAAGCGCTGCATCGCCTGCCACGCCTGCGAAGTGCACTGCCAGGTCAAAAACGGCGTGCCGGCTTCGGCCAAGCCGGGCAAGCTGGTGTCCGTCGGCCCGGACATGGCCAAGGGCAAGCCGCGCCTTTTGAACCTCTATATGTCCTGCTACCATTGCGAGAAGCCATGGTGTGTGCCGGCCTGCCCCACCGGGGCCATGACCCGGCGCGAGGAGGACGGCGTGGTCTACGTGCGGGAGGACTTGTGCGTGGGCTGCAAGGCCTGCATCCAGGCCTGCCCCTGGCGCATTCCCCAGTGGAACGAGGCCACGGGCAAGGTGGTCAAGTGCGACTACTGCCGCGACCGCATCGACGCGGGGCTGGATCCGGCCTGCGTCACCGGCTGCACCGCCCACGCCCTGCGCTTCGTGCGACCGGAAAAGCCCGCGCCGGACGAACGCGAGGCCTACGGCAAACGCATCCTGCTGCGGCAGTCGTAGGGAAAAGCATGCCTGCGGGGGGAGCGCTTTTCACAAGCGTTTTCCCCGCACGCCCTTTGCAAGAACGGCGTTCGCCGTATCCCGGGTGTGCGGGCGTTCGCCCGTCACTGCTTTCATGGAATGGAAAGGTATCGACTGTCTGTCCGGCGGGTTGGCTGCCTGCCTGCCCGTCGGGGTGGGCGGTGCGGCCGCGCGCGGCGCATATTTGAAGAATACGCCTTCGCGTCCGCTCCGCCCACCCCGACGGACCTGGACACGCGCTTCTTACTTGGAAACGCTGTCGTCCCCGGAAATCTTGATCCGCCCGCATGCCGTCTCTCAGAACGGCACTATCCCGCCCCTCAAAACGTTGCTCGATACCGGAAAATTGGGATCAGGCTGTCTCGATCTGCCGGCTGACGATCATTTACAGGGAGCAATGGAGCCCCCTCTCCCATAACGGAAACGCCTCCCTCTCTCCCCGAAAAGCGAAAGAGGGTTTCTCCTGACATAACCGTTACAAGTTTTTGAAAGGGGTCCAGGGGAAAACTTTTTTCAAAAAGTTTTCCCCTGGCCGCCGGAGGCGTCCTTTGCCCCTCCTCCCGCGACAAGCGCGGCGGGGGCATCGGCGACAGCGGTCGTCTCGTCCGGCGCGGGAGCCGGGGTGGGAGCGGGAGCCAGGGTCTCGATGCCGGTGTCGGCCTGGACGACCTTTTTCCCCTTGGCCTGACCGCCTTCCAGGGTGGCCAGGGCCTGCTCCACCAGCCTGTCGGCGAAATCGGACCGATTGGGATAGTGCATGGCGGCCAGGAAGGTCCGCACGGAAGTCAGGTTTTCCAGAACATGAATGTATTCGTGGCGGCCGGCGATATCTTCGGACTCGGGGTAGGCCACGACGTAGTAGACGAGGTAGCGGCCGGCGCGGGTGACGAAAAGGGCGATGAGTTCCACCCGGCCGGGCGCCGGCGGCATGAGCCCATCGGGCTCATGTTCACGACGGAAAAACGCGACCAGCCGGCCGTAGACGGTCACGGCCGCGCCATGGCGGGGCAGACGGAAGCGACGCGGCTTGCCAAGCAACCGGTCGCCAATATCCTTTTCGCTTTTGGATCCGAAAAACGGGAGCATCGGCAGGGGCCTCCACGGGAGTGGCTACCCGCGGTCCGGGGCCGGGGCAAACGGGGTATATCCCGTGGCCCACGCACGGTCAAAGGAAAACCGCCGGGTTCCTGTCCGGTCATGGGGCATGCCCCCAGGACCGCCCCGGGTTTACCGCAATCGCGACGGCAAAAACCGCAAGCCGCCTCGAACGCCCGGTTGCACCACGGCTTTTCCCCGAGAAAACAGTTGATTGGTTTTATTTCTTCCCATCTTCCTGCATCTGCCATACAATAAGCACCAAGCAAATTGTATGATTCGTGTCTATTGCGTGGAAGCAACCTTGTACGACTCCGCTTCGGAAGACGGTGGCCTGGAGTACCCGTTCCCTCCCGACAGATGAGAAGGGACGGCAGCGCATTCATCCCCATGATGCAAGTGAGGAGAACCCATGAGCCAAAGCAGAAATCTGTTCGGAAAATTGAGTTTCAAGCTTGCCTTAAGCTACGCCATTCTTCTCGTCGCCATCGCAGTGGTCGGTTATACCGGCTACCATGCCGCCAAGACCATCAGCGGCAACCTGGACTTGCTGTTCTCCCGATTCCTGCCCAGCGTGGATCTGCTTATCGAGGCCGACCGCGATCTGCACCAGTTGCTGGTTGCCGAACGGACAATGCTGTTTACGGATGTCGATTCCGAATCCTTCAAGAAGCTTCAGGAAACCTACGACCTGAACCTCAAGCAGGCTAAGGACCGCTTCAAATCGTTCAAGGCCCTGGCCACGACGCCCGAGGAAAAGCAGCTTGCCGGCCAGTTCGATGCGGCCATGCGCCAGTGGGAAGGGGTCTCGGCCAAGGTGGTCAAGGAGCGCCTGCGCAATACGGACGCGTCGACCGCCGAAGCCATCGCCCTCTCCAAGGGCGAGGCCAATGACAAATTCGAATACATGCGCGAATTCATCAACAAGCTCACGGAAATCCAGCTGGGCTATTCCGAAGCGAAGAACAAGGAATCCGCCGCGCTGTACGAAAAATCCGTCCTGATCATCGCCATCCTGACCGGGGCCATGGCCCTGTTCGCCCTGCTGACCGGGTACTTCATCGTGCGCGGCATTCTGCGCAAGCTCGGCGGCGAACCCGACGAGATCGCGGCCATCGCCAGACAGGTGGCGGTGGGGGACCTGTCCCTGACCTTCCATGACAGCCCCTATCCGGAGAGCGTCTACCAAGCCATGCGCGACATGGTCGCCTCCACGGCCCAGGTGTCCCGGGCGGTCTCCAAGCTGGCCCAGGGCGACCTCGACGTGCAGGTGGAGAAACGATCCCAGGGCGACGAGCTGATGCATTCCCTGGCCGTGCTGGTCCAGGCCGAAAAAAACGTCACCGAGCTGACCCAGAAGCTGGCCATCGGCGACCTGGACGTGGCGGTGGTCCGGCGCTCGGAAAAAGACAGCCTGCTGATCGCCATCGAACACCTCGTCACGGCGGAGAAGGATATCGCCGCGATAATGGCCCGCCTTGGCCAGGGCGATCTGACCTTTGACGTGAAGCAGCGCGACGCCGCCGACAAGTTGATGGAATCCCTCGGCAAGATGGTCGCCAAGGTCGGCTCCATCATCCGCGACGTCCAGGACGGCTCCGTGTACGTGGCTTCGGGCAGCGAACAGTTAAGCGCCTCGGCCGCGTCCCTGTCCCAGGGCTCCACCGAACAGGCCGCCGCCATCGAGGAATCCTCTTCCGCCATGGAGGAGATGGCCGCGAGCATCGGCCAGACCGCGGACAACGCCAAGCAAACCGAATCCATCGCCGCCAAGGCCGCCAAGGATGCCCAATCCTCGGGCGAGGCCGTGTCCCAGACCGTCACCGCCATGAAGGCCATCACCGGCAAGATTTCCATCATCGAGGAAATCGCCCGGCAAACGGACCTGCTGGCCCTAAACGCCGCCGTGGAAGCCGCCCGGGCCGGCGAGCACGGCCGGGGATTCGCCGTGGTCGCCTCGGAGGTGCGCAAACTGGCCGAGCGCAGCCAGGCAGCCGCCTCGGAAATCACGGGCCTTGCCGCCACCTCCACGGATATTGCCGAAAAAGCCGGAAAGCTGCTGGAACAACTGGTTCCCGACATCCAGCGCACGGCCGACCTTGTCCAGGAAATAAACGCGGCCAGCCAGGAACAGAACCAGGGCGCGAGCCAGGTCAACCAGGCCTTGCAGCAGCTGGACCACGTGATCCAGCAAAATGCCGCCGCGGCCGAGGAGATCGCCTCGACGTCCGAAGAGCTCTCCGCCCAGGCTTCGCAGTTGCAACAGACCAGTTCCTTTTTCCAGCTGCCGGTGTCGGAGGCCTCCCATCAGCCCCAACAGGCCCCCATGATGCCCACGCGGACTCCCATGCCAAAAGCGCCGACGCGCGCGCGGCTCTCCGGCCGCCCCGCCCCGGCGCGACACGGAGCCTTCATCGCCATAGAGGATGAAACGGATAAAAACGGCGAGCAGTTCGAGCACTATAAATAGGCTGGCGTTGTAGCCGCTTGCCCGGGCAACCGGGCGTTCTTCCCTTTCCCGCCGCCAGGGCGGGAGCTTGCGGGAAGGACCTGAAGAAAGGCGTTTCCCGATCCCGCCGAGGCAGGGGTCGGGGAGCGCCTTTTTTGGGGAGTCTATTTGTGAAATAGATCACAAATCAAGGCGCGATTTTCCCCCCATTTTCCGCCCTCCCGTCCGTTTCATTGCGAAAAACGGAACGATTGCAATGTCGTCTTGACAGGAAAGGGCGATACTGCTCTAAACTGCAACAAAATCTTTTACGGCCCGTCACGGACGGCCGAACGGCCTTGAAAAAACTGCTGCAAGACGGTTTTTACGGGATCATGAAGCAGGCTAATGCCACGAAGCTTCCCGTATGAAACAACGATTGCACAAGACAAGGTTGTAAATTGCGGCGGTAGGCATAGTGTCGCCCCGCTTCCGGCTCAAGGAGCGGCCACGGTCACGACCGGGTCGCGCGCCCATTGCGCAACGGTTCTACTGATGCCGCCAAGGCAAGGAGAATGCATCGTGAAAAACTGGAAAATGACCCTGCCCCTGGGGCTCGTCGCCCTGGCGGTCCTGACCATGTGGGCCCACCCGGCCCTGGCCGACAAGCTGGCCGACGCCATCGCCTCAGCCCCCACCGGCACCGGCCCCGGACATATCGATCCGGCCGCGCCCAAGGGCTTCCTCGGCATCCCCGGCGCCCCCCAGGTCAACCTCATCGTGGCCTTCTGCTGGGCCGTGTGGGTCGGCTGGATCTTCTCCACCGTCGGCGCGTTCGGCGGCGTTATGGCCGGCGTCGGCCACATCACGGTGTACGGCCTCGGCAACTACGCCAAGTCGTTTAAAAACACCGCGCCCTCGCTCAACAAGTTCATCACCGACTCCATCCGCGTGTCCAACCAGTGCCTGGTCGGCCTGTCGGCGCTGATCTCCTCCTTCAACTACTGGAAGATGGGCCGCCTCGTGCTGCCCCTGGCCATCTCCCTCGGCGCCGGCTCCATCGCCGGCAGCTGGCTGTCGGTCACCCTGTCCCAGGGCAAGGTGTCCTTCTCCGCCTACCAGGGCTACTTCGGCCTGTTCGTCCTGCTGCTCGGCGTCTACCTCTTCTGGGGCACCACCGCCGCCGCCCAGGCCAGCAAGAAAAAGGCCAAGGAAGCCGCCAAAGCCTTCGAGGAAACCGTCAAACGCCAGAAGAGCGGTGAGCAGATCGACACCAAGGCCCTCGGCGTCCATGTCACCGGCATCGCCCTCACCCGCGTGTCCTTCACCTTCTACGGCGTGGAATTCTCCTTCAACCCGCTGATCCCCTTCGTCGGCGGCATCGTCATCGCCGCCGTGGCCGCCTTCCTCGGCGTTGGCGGCGGCTTCCTGCTCGTGCCCTTCCTGACCAACGTGGCCCAGCTGCCCATGTACCTGGCCGCCGGCACCTCTGCCCTGGCCGTGCTGGTCGGCATGATCACCTCCATCACCACCTTCATGTCCGGCGGCGTGGCCATTCACTGGCACCTGATCGGCATCGAACTGCTCGGCATCGTGCTCGGCTCCGTCATCGGTCCCCGCACCTCCAAGTACATCCCCGACATCTGGCTCAAGCGCCTTTTCATCGTCCTCGCCCTCTACGTCGGCAGCCGCTACGTCCTGCGTGGCTTCTTCGGCATCAGCATCTAGTCGTTGAGAATTGATAGAGAGCTGCCGGGGGAGGGACCTTTTTGAAAAAAGGTCTCCTCCCCCGGCCCCCCTCCCCCAAAAACTTTCAAAAAGATATCCTCAATAAAATCGGTCTCCGGGAAAACGCCTGAAAGCCAGCGGGAATGCCTTGTGTTTTTTGCAGGCATGGGCTGGAATCAAGCGGCGGATCATGGGAGATTACCCCCGACGATGGTTCGCGTGACCAGGGTCGGCCTGGGGCTGGGGCGGGCACGAAGGCGTATTCTTCAAATATGCGCCGCCCGTGGCCGCCCCAGCCCCAGGCCGACCAGCCAACCAACCAAGTAATTAAAGGCAAAACCTTACCTCTAGTGTTCAACATCCTCGACGCCATACTCATCGCCCCCTACCGGCTCCTGCCCAATGCCACGGCTGCCTTCTACCTGGGCACCGCCGTCCTGGCCCTGCTCTGCCTGCTCGTGGGCCGCATGACCTACGACCTTGTCTGGCTTTTCAACCGCAACCATTACGCCAAGGAAGAAGGCGAGATGGTGCGTATGCACAACCTGTCCGTGGCGGCCATCGAGGCCCAGAACAAGGTCGCCTACAAAGCCGCCAACAAGGAAGCCAACGAGGCCTTCGGGAAATCCTTTTTCGCCGGCGCCGCCCTTTTTTCCGTATCCATCTGGCCGCTGCCCTTCCTTCTGGCCTGGATGTCCATACGGTTTACGGGCGTGGATATCCCGCTTTTCCCCGGCTTCACCGTGCGCTACAACGCCGTCCTCCTCGGGCTCTACCTCGTTTTCCGCCTGGGCATGTGGTCTTTCTGGCGCTATTTGCCCCTTTTCGGCCGCGTGGAGCGCCTGCGCCGCGAAATGGCCGCCAAGCGCGCGCGCCTGCGTCCCTGGACCGAGCTTGGCAACCCCCGCGACCCAGCCGATTCGGGTTCGGATCACCCCTAGCCCCCCAACGAACGAAATACCGCCCCGCCCTTTCCAGCCGACGAAAAGTCACGTATCCTGGAGAACATCCGGGAGGTCGTACCATGCGGCGACGTGAGGCGCTTTTCGCCCTTTTCACCTTGCCCGCCGCCCTGCTTTGGGGCTGCGGCAACGACGATGACGCCGTGCGCGTGGACCTGTCCAAACGCGAGGAACCCACCTTGCGCCTGCCGCCCAAGGCCATCACCTACGCCTACCTGCCCCAGTACGCCCACACCGTGTCCTACGAACGCCACCGGCTGCTGCTCGAATACCTCGGCCGGGCCACGGGCCTGAACCTGCGCCAGATCTTCCCCGACACCTTCGAGGAACACGTGCGCATGGTGGAGCGCGGCGAAATCGACATTTCCTTTTCCAATCCCTTTGCCTACATCCGCATGGCCCGCTCCGGGGCCCGGGCCTTTGCCCGCATCATCGAGCCCTCGGGCAAGCCGGATTTCAAGAGCCAGATCATCTGCCGCCGCGACAACGGGGCCTTAAAGACCCTGGAGGACTGCCGGGGAAAGCGCTGGATGGCCGTGGACCCGTCCTCGGCCGGCGGCTACCTCTACGCCCTGGGCGAATTTCTGGAAAACGGCATACGACGCCGGGACTTCGCCGAGATAAGCTTCGCCCCGGGCCCGGGCGGCAAACAGGAGAAGGTGGTGCTGGCCGTCTATGCCGGCACCTACGACATCGGCTCCATCCGCGACGGCACCCTCGAAATCCTGCGCGGCAAGATCGACATCGGACAGATCCGCGTCCTGGCCGAGAGCAAGGCCTATCCCGGCTGGGTCTACGCCGCCCGGGCCGGCCTTGCGCCGCAGATCGTGGACCGCATCGCCAAGGCCATGTTCCACCTGTCCATGTCCCGCCCCGACGACGCCGTGATCCTCACCACCGCCGGCATGCGCGGCATCATCCCGGCCACGGACGCCGACTACGGCTCCGTGCGCCAGCTGGCCGAGAAGCTGGGCCTCGACGCCCTCGAGGACAACACATGATCGCCTGGCCCAAGCTCTCGCGCCTGAGTTTCCGCACCAAGATCAACTGCGGCATCGTGCTCATCGTCGGGCTCATCACCATTCCGCTGGCCTACCTGACCTGGCGGGCGGCGGCGGAATCGCTGAGGGCCGAGACCAGAAAACGCGGCATGGTGCTCTCCGAGAACCTGGCCATGCGGGTCTCCGACGCCATGCTGTCCATGGACCTTTTGCGGCTCAAGAACATGGTCGACGAGCTCAAAAAGGTCGACGACATCGTCTACGCCTTCATCCTCGACCGCGACGGCAACGTGCTGGTCCACACCTTCAAGGGCGGCTTTCCGGTGGAACTGCGCACGGTCAACGCACCCCAAAAAGGCGCGCCCCATATCCAGCTCCTCGACGACGGCCGGGAATACATCGACGACTTCGCCGCCCCGGTGGTCATTGTCGGCACGCCGTTCGGCACCACCCGCATCGGGCTTTCGCGCACCAAGGCCGAGGCCGGGGCCGACAGGCTGGCGCTCATGATCGTTTTCTACTCGGCCACGGCCATGATCGCGGCCCTGGCCCCCTCGACGCTTTTCGCCCGGCGCGTGACCGAGCGCATCAACCGCCTCAAGTCCCATGCCGAGGAAGTGGTCAAGGGCAACCTGGACCAGCGGGCCGGGCCGCGTGCCCTTTTCTCCTGCTCGTCCATGCTCGCCTGCGACAAGACCGCCTGTCCGGCCTACGGCGACCGCGACCGCCGCTGCTGGCTGACCGCCTCGCCCGACCAGCGCGGCGAGGGGCCGGAATCGTGCCGGGGCTGCCCGGTCTACGCCGCCCAGAAGGGCGACGAGATCCAGGATCTGGCCGAGACCTTCGACGTCATGGCCGTTTCCTTGAAGACCCACCTCGATGAGCTGCGCCGCACCGAGCGGGTGCTCAAGCGCCAGGAGCGACTGCTGCGCACCATCCTCGACGCCACCCCGGACCTGGTCTGCCTGCTCGACGAAAACCTGGCCTATCTGGCCGTCAACCGCGCCTTTGCCGCCTTTGTCGCCCTCGATCCCCAGGACATCGTCGGGACCACGGACCGCGACATCTTCCCGGCCGACGAAGGTACGGCCATGCACGATGAAAACGCCCTGGTGCTGACACGCTCGCGCCCGAGCGACCGGGAAGTGTCGCTTCGCCGCGACGGGGCCACGGTCTGGCTGCACGTGGTGCGCGTGCCCATCACCGACAGCCGGGGCAAGGCCATCGGCATCCTGCGCACCGCCCGCGACGTCACCCAGCTGAAGCAGTTCCAGGAACAGCTTATCCAGTCCCAGAAGATGGAGTCGCTGGGCAAGCTGGCCGGCGGTGTGGCCCACGAGATCAACACCCCGCTTGGCGTCATTCTCGGCTACGCCCAACTCCTCCAGGACGACGTGCCGACCGGCAGCCAGATCCATGCCGATTTGCAAACCATCGAGAAACAGGCCAAGGTCTGCCGCAAAATCGTGGCCGACCTGCTCGGTTTTTCCCGACAGGCCGAAAGCGCCAAGATCGAAATGTGCTTCAACAACTCGCTCATGGAAGCCATCACCCTCGTGCGCCACGCCTTTTCCCTCGAGCACACGGCCATCGTCACGGACCTCGACGAGCGCATGCCGATCATTTACGGCGACCCCGAAAAGCTCAAGCAGGTCTGGATCAACCTGCTGGCCAACGCCAGGGACGCCATGGGCGGCGGGGGAACGCTGCTCGTGCGTTCGCGCCTTTACGCCGCCGAGCAGAAGGTCACGGCCTGGTTCGCCGATACCGGCCCCGGCATCCCGGCCGAGAACTGCTCGCGCATTTTCGATCCTTTTTTCACCACCAAGCCCGTGGGCCAGGGCACGGGCCTGGGGCTTTCCGTCTCCTTCGGCATCATCCAGGACCACGGCGGTTCCATCAGTGTGGAAAGCCCCGTGCCCCATGGATTTTTCGACAGCGTGGACACCGGGGACGCGCCCGGCCCGGGAGCCGTCTTCATCGTGGACCTGCCGCTCGATCATGAGGAAACCATCGGCGGGGCCCTGCCCGCCGGACCCATGGAGGGATAACGCCCATGGCCGCAATCATCGTTCTCGACGACGTCATCGACGCCGGCGTCGTCATCAAGCGCATTCTCGAACGCAAAGGGCATACCGTCGGCGTCTTCACCGAGGAGGAGGAGGCCCTGGCCCATGTGGCGAAAAAAAAGCCCCAGTTGGCCATCCTCGACATGAAACTCAAGAAATTGAGCGGCGTGGAAGTCCTCGAAGAGATCAAGAAGCTCTCCCCGGAAACCCGCGTCATCATGCTGACCGGCTATCCCACCCTGGAGACCGCCCGGGAGTCCGTGCGCCTGGGAGCCTGCGAATACTGCGTCAAACCCATCGACAAGGAAGAGCTGGAGCGCAAGGTCGAAGAGGCCCTGGCCGGCCTGGACGCGGGTTAAGGGCCGGAGGGGACGTGTTTTCCAAGGAACTTTTCAGGCGCTGGACCTATCAGGTCTTTGCCCCGGGCGTGCTGCTGCGCGAGAAGTACAATGCCTTCCGGGAACTCTTGCGCTTCGACGACGTCTGCCTGGAGCTCATCGCCGCCGTGGAGGACATCCACTACGGCACGACCGTGGCCGACTGGGCCCGGGTGGTGCACCTGACCAAACGGCTTCGCGCCGCCGTCGAGGAGATGGTGACGCGGCTGTCGCGCCTGTCCCCCACCCGCTATCTCGATCTGCCGGAATACGCCAAGAAGATCGATTTCTACGTCCAGATGGCCTTGGACGTGCCGGCGGGGGAGATGACCCAGCCCTTTGTCGTGCCCCTTACGGACGTGGCCGGCGATGCCCAAAGGGCGGGGGGCAAGGCCGCCAATCTGGCCCGGGCCGCGGCCGAAGCCGGCGTGCCCGTGCCGCCCGGGTTCGTGGCCACCACCGGCGCGTTCCGCTATTTCCTGGAAGCCTGCGAACTGCGCCCGAAAATCGACCGCTGCCTGCGCCGGGTGGACCTGTCCCGCCCGGGCGACGTGGCCGATGCGGCGGCCGAAATCCGCCGGCTCATCCTGGCGGCCACGGTGCCGGACGAAGTGGCCGGTCCCCTGGCCGAGGCCGCCCTGGCCCTGGCCCGAAATCCGGACGGGACGACGGTTACGCTCGCCGCCCGCAGTTCGGCCGTGGCCGAGGACGGACGCGCCTCCTTTGCCGGCCAGTACGAAAGCCTGCTCGGCATCGACGCCGCCGACGCCGTGGCCGCCTACCGCAAGGTGGTCGCCGGCAAGTACACGGCCAAGGCCATCACCTACCGGGCGCTGACCGGCTTCGCCGACGCCGAAACGCCCATGGCCGTGCTGTTTCTCCCCATGCTGCCGGCCGCGTCCTCGGGCGTGCTCTACACCAGGGACAGCGCCGATCCTGGCGCGCCCATGGCCGTCTATGCCGTGCCTGGCCTCGGGGCCGATCTCGTCGAGGGCTCCGTCAGCCCCGAACGCCTGGCCCTGTCCCACGAGCCGCCGCATGTCTTGCTCGAACGCCGGTCCAGCGAAACCGAGGTTCTTTCCGACGCCGACGCCGCCAAGCTCGCCGCCATGGGCCTGGCCTTGGAAAAGGCCTTTGGCGCGCCCCAGGACGTGGAATGGGCGGCGACCGCCGACGGCGCGTTTGCCGTGCTCCAGTCCCGGCCCATGGCCGTGGAGGACGAGGCCCGAAACGCGCCTTCGCCCCCGTCCGTCGCCGTGGCCGCCCGGCCCCTCGTCACCGGCGGCATGCGGGCCTCGGGCGGCGCTGCCGCCGGCGTGGTGGCCCATGCCCCCACCATCCTCGACATCGAGGCCCTCGTCCCGGGCACGGTGCTCGTCACCCCCACCCTGCCGACCACCCTGGCCCGGGCCGTGGACAGGCTCGCGGCCGTGGTCGCCATTTCCGGCAGCCGGGCCGGCCACTTCGCCTCGGTGGCCCGGGAGTTCGGCCTGCCCGTCCTGACCGGGCTTCCGGACGCCTTCGCGCTCCTGCCCCAGGGGGCGGAAGTGACCGTCGACGCCGACGCCGGAACGGTCTACCCCGGCCGGGTGGCCGAACTGCTCGACCGGCTTGCGCCCACGCGTCCGACAACCGCCTCTCCCGTGGCCGAGCGGCTCGAGCGGCTGGTGCCGCTTCTGGCCCGGCTCACCCTGACCGACCCGGCGTCGGCGGATTTCACGCCGTCCAAGGTCCGGTCGTTCCACGACATCGTGCGCTTCGCCCACGAGAAGGCCGTCACCGAGATGTTTTCCCTGGTCGGCGACGACGGCCGGGGGCTGGCCTCGGCCCGCAAGGTCAAAAGCACCCTGCCCATGACCATGTACGTGCTCGACCTTGGCGGTGGCGTGTTCGAGTCCGCGGCCACGGACAAGGAGCTGCGCCCCGACCAGATCAAAAGCGCGCCCATGTGGGCCTTGTGGTCGGGGCTGGCCGCCGAGAACGCGCCCTGGCCCGAGGGGCCGCCCATCACCGACGATGCGGCGCTCGACCGCACGAGCGCCGGCCTTTTTACCGGCGAGGCCCGCCATCTGGCCAGCTATGCCGTCATCTCCGACCTCTACGCCCACGTCATGCTGCGCTTCGGCTACCACTTCACCGTGGTGGACGCCCTGTGCGGCCCCAAGGAGGGGCAAAACTTCGTCAATTTCCGCTTCAAGGGCGGCGGAGCCGATTTCGCCAGCCGGGCCCTGCGCCTGGCCTGCGTGCGCCGCATCCTGACCCATTTCGGCTTCACCGTGCGGTCCTCCGGCGACCTGCTCGACGCGACGCTCGCCCGCGTGCCCGAGCATATCGCGCAAAAACGCCTGGCCATGCTCGGCTGTCTGCTCGCCGCGACCCGGCTCCTCGACATGCGTCTGGCCGGACAGGCCGAGGCCGACGCCTGGGTGGAGGCGTTTTTGGCCCGCACCGACCGCTGACGCCAGCCGGGAACGCCCAGCCATGAACGGGACCGACGAGCACGCCTACCCCCTGACCTGGGTCACGGACCACCTGGCCGTCGGCGGCGCGCCCATGTCCCACGAGCAGCTCGATTCCCTGAAGGCCCAGGGCATCGGGGCCATCCTCAACCTGTGCGCGGAATTCTGCGACCTGCACGACCTCGAGGCAGCCGCCGGCTTCGAGGTCTATTACATGCCCGTGCCCGACGAGCAGGCCCCGGACCTGCCCGCCCTGGAAAAGGCGCTGGCCTGGCTCGACGAGGCCATCTACCTGGGCAAGAAGGTGCTCATCCACTGCCGCCACGGCATCGGCCGCACCGGCACGGTCTTAAACGCCTACCTGCTGCGCCGGGGGCTCGGCCACAAGCTCGCCGCCCGGATGCTGCGGCCCCTTCGCGCCAAGCCCGCCAACTTCGACCAGTGGTGGACCATCCGGCGCTACGGCCGGGCGGCCGGCCGGCTCACCATCCGCGAACCGCGCCTGGAAAGCGGCCATCTGGTCGATCTGGCCCCGTTTCTAAACGATTACGCCGGGCTGGTCGCGGCCGCGCGCATTGCCGCCAAGGGGCTTCCCCGGTGCGGGCGCGACCACGACCGCTGCTGCCGCACGCCGCTGTCCCTGTCGCTCATCGAGGCGGTGCACGTCAGCCACCGCATCAACGTGGACCTGGACAGCGAAACGCGTCTGGCCGTCATCGAAGACGCGGCCGCGGCCTCCCGGGAAATCGAAAAGCTCATCGCCCGCTACGGCGCGGGCAACGCCCACTGCCTCTCGGCCTGGGCCGGGCTGTGTCCGCTGTCACGGCAAGGCAAATGCCTCATTTTCGCGGGCCGCCCCCTGGCCTGCCTGACGAACGGCATCGAGGCCGAAGCCGCGTCCGGGCTGTGGGAGAAGACACTGGAGCCGGGGCTGCTCGCCTTGTCGCGCCAAGTGTTTCTGGCCCTGGCCGGCGGGCTTGGCGGCGCGAACCTGCCGCGCTTTCCCCTACCCGACGTGGTGTCGGGGCGCTACGTGTCGGCGGTGTTCAAGCATCTGCTCGCCTTGTCCAAAACGGACGGGCGTTGACCCGAAGCCGCTCCCCGGGCTACAACCACCCGCTACGATACGCCAAGGAGGTCGGGCATCATGGCCGAAGATTTCAGGACGCTGCTTATGGAAACGGACCGCCTGGTCGACGACGACCGCTGGTTCGGGGACATCCAGATCGGCGGCTGGTTCTATTTTTCCGCCCAGGCCGGGCCGTTTCACGAAAGCCGCCCCCAGACCCTGCAAGGCCCCATGGGCTATGAATCCTTCGAGCTGCGCCTGCAGACCGTGCAGGGCGTCATCAGCTACGGACGCTGGGGCGCCTGGGACGAGTTGCAGAAAAAGCCCTGGGCCAAGCTGTTCGCCACGACCAGCCCCACGGTTCTTTTCGCTCCGGACGTGCCCGTGGCCACCTGCCAGGAGATCTACGAGGACCTGCTCGCCTACGCCCGCACCCATCCGCTGCCCTGACGCGGCACGGGCCGTCGGGTCCGCCGGCAGGCAGCCCCGACGGCCAAAGTCCTTTCCTTACGCCGCCGTCTCCTGCCAGGCCGGCAGGTTGGCGGCAATGACCGCATCGAGCGTGCCCAGGGGCCGGCCCAGAAGCCGCGCCGTCCAGGTGTCGGGCGTCGCGCAAAATCCCTGCCGGCAACGCGCATAAAACTCCAGCACCCGCTCGATCTGGGGCGCGGGAAAGCCGCGCGACGCAAGCAGGTCGCGGGCCGCCGCCTCGGAAATGGCGACATAGCGGACCGTCTCGCCCAGGGCCGCGGACAGGCGCCGGGCAATCTCCTCGTGGTCAAGCGCTTCGGGGCCGCTTATCGGGATCGCCCGGCCGGCAAGCTCCGGGTCGGTCAGGGCCCGAAAGATCACGGCGGCGACATCGGATGCGTCGACATAGGCCACCTTGGCCGCCGCCAGGGGCAGACGCAGCGTGCGCTCCCGGGCGATTTCCGTGGACAGGGGCGGCCGCGCCAGCATCTGGGCGAAGAAATTCGGCCGTACATGCGTCCAGGCAAGGCCCGAATCCTCCACAAGCCGTTCGACCCGGCGGGTCGAAAAATCCGGGTGAAGTTCCGCGCCCAAGGCCGAAAGGTCGACCACGCGCCGCACGCCGGCGGCGACCATCGCCTCGATGAAAGGCGCGGCATGGACATGGGCCTGGGTATCGCCCGGCCGCGACAGGAGCATCACCGCCCCGACTCCGGCCAGGGCCGGGGCATGGCTGGCCGGGTCGAGCAGGTCGAACCGCACCCAGGCCCCGCCGCATGGCCGACGCGACGCCCCAACCGCATCGTGGCCGTGGCGCAAAAGCAGTTGCAAGACCTCTCCGCCGACAAGACCAGACGCTCCAAGAACAAGAATACGGTCAGGCATGGCGTTACGTTCCCCTTGTCTGTTATCATTTTCCCCGGACACGCCACCAACGGCGGCAATGCGCTCCTTGGGGATTGTGAACGCTATCCGCGCTTTTTCACGGCAACGCAATACATTGACTTTTCAATATGCCTGCCGCATAGTGCATACGCTGGTCGAGCGCTGACAACGCGTCGGCCCGCTCCCTTGTCCGGGCATTTCCACCGACCGCGTTGCCAACGCCCAAGCGCCGCGCTATAGCCCGGAAATGCGACGGCACATATCCAATTTTCCGCGTCTCCTGTCGGCGTGCTGCATACTGGCCGCCGTACTCGCCCTGGCCGGTTGCGCCGGGGTGCAGCAACCGGCTGCGAGCAGGCCGGCGACCGCCAAGAAAATCCCGACCGCGTCCAGGCCCCTCGGCCCCTGGGAGGCCCGCATCTCCCCGGCCAGCCAGCAGATCCCGAGCTTCGCCTCCCTGGCCCCGGCCGTGGACCGCTCCATCGCCTACACCGCCAGGAAATCGGCCTCGACCGTGGCCGTGGACGTCCCCGGCGTAACGCTCACCTGGGGCCGCCTGCACCAGGGACTGATCACCTTCCGCCGCATCCTGCCGGAACTCGACCGCAACCCGGCCGTGCTGGCCAAATACTTCACCTGGGCGCCGCTGCCCGCCAACACCCTCGTCACCGGCTACTACGCGCCCACCATCGAGGTTTCGCGCACCGAGCACGGCCCCTACGCCTGGCCCATCTACCGCAACCCCGGCCGGGCAATGGCCAAGAAATACAACCGTGAGGCCATCGACTTCTACGGGGCGCTTCGCGGCAAGGGCTTGGAGATCGGCTGGGCCAAGGACCCCATCGCCGTCTTTTTCCTGCACGTCCAGGGCTCGGGCCGGCTGCGTTTCGTGGAGGACGGTTCCACCAGCTACGTGCTCTACGCCGGCAGCAACGGCCGCCGCTACGTGGGTGTGGGCCGGGTCATGGTCAACGCCGGCTGCTTCACCAACGAGGAAATGAGCATGCAGGCCATCCGCCGCTATCTGGAAGAGCACCCGAGCCAGATCAAGCAGTACCTGACGGCCAACCCGAGCTACATCTATTTCAAGCCGTCCCAGACGCCGCCGGTCGGGGCCATGGGCGTGCCCGTGACGCCCCACGGCAGCGTGGCCGTGGACCCCGGATTCGTCCCCTACGGCACGCTCATGGCCCTGGACGCCGATCTGCCCGGCTATCCCGGCCCGGCCCCGGAGCGGTTCACGGGATTCGTCATGGCCCAGGACACGGGCTGCATGCGCGGCAACCATTTCGACCTCTACCTCGGCCCCGGCGAAAAGGCCGCCCACCAGGCGGGGCTCATGAAGGGCACGGGACAAGCGTATCTCCTCGTGCCGCGCTGACGCGACACAGGCCGGGCGGGTTTTATGACGCGGGTGCTTATCGCCGACGACAATCCGATCTTCCGGGAAGTTCTCAAGCGCCACGTGACCGGGCTTTTCGACTTCGACGTCGTCGAGGCCCGCGACGGGGCCGAAGCCGTGGAACTGGCCGGTCGCGCCCGGCCGGACATGATCCTGCTCGACCTCGTCATGCCGGGCATGGACGGCATCGAGGCCATCCGCCGCATCCGGGCTCTGCCCGGGCTGGACGAAGTCCCCATCGTCTTTCTCTCCGCCGAAACCGACCGCCGCATCTGGGCCGAAGCCCTCTCGGCCGGGGCCAACGACTTCATTTCCAAGCCGTACCACCGGCAGGAACTGGCGGCCCGGTTGTCGCTGCATCTCAAGCTTTCGCGCATGGGACAGGAGCTGCGGGCCCAAAACGCCCTTTTTTCCCGCGAACGCTACCTGGCCGGCTGCGTGCAGCGCCAGCTTCTCCCCAAGGACCTCAACTTTCCGGGATTCGATTCAGCGGCCGTATACCAGGCCCAGGAACAGGTGGGCGGCGATTTCTACGAGGCCTGGGACGACGGCGAGGCCGTCTACCTGCTGATGGCCGACATCTCCGGCCACGGCGCCTCGGCGGCCATGCTCATGGCCGTGTGCAAGGGGCTGCTAGTCTCACTGCGCGCCGAACGGCTCGCCCCGGCCGTGATCGTCGGCCGGTGCAACAAGCTTCTGTGCGACCTGCTCGACGGCGGCGACCTGGACATGTTCGTGACCATGGTCCTTTGCCGCATCGACCGGGCGAGCCCGGTCCTGACCGTGGTCTCGGCCGGCCATGTGCCGACCTTCGTCCTGTCGTCGCAGGGAATTTTGCAAATCGACTCCCACGGCCCGGCCCTCGGCATCATCGAGGACCACGCCTTCGCGGAGCAGGCCGCGCCTTTCGGCCGTGGGGACACCCTGTTCTGCTATACCGACGGGCTTACGGAATTGCGCTCGCCCAAGCGGGAGTTTTTCGGCGAAGAGCGGTTGCGGGAGCTTTTAGGCCCGGACATTGCGCCCAAGGACCTCATCGGCGAGATCATCGAGGCGGTCCTGCCCTTTTGCAAGGGCGTGCTCCAGGACGACCTGGCCATGGCCGCGCTGCGCCGGCTCTAGGGGCCTCGAAAGACGGGAAGCCCCCCGGGCGCACGCGCCCCCGCCCGAGGCGCGCCTACGGGCAGGCCCGGCCCAGGGCCGTTTGCAGGTCCGGATGGATATCGAACAGTGTGCCGAGGGTCACCACGCGGATGATTTTCGCCACATTGGGCTGGAGTCCGAAAAGCCCGAGCTTGCCCCCCCTGGCGGTCACGACCTTGCGGATCGACACCATGGCCCCGATGGCCTTGCTGTCCAGAAACGTCACCCGGGCAAGGTCGAGCAGCAGTTCGCGGGCGCCGGACGTCTCGTAGCGCGCAAGCACCGCCTCCTTGAAGTCCCCGCTGATCGTGTGGTCCACTTCCGGCACATGCACTTCCACCACCAGACAGGTTCCGTGCAGCGTCGTCGTCAGGTCCATAGCGTCCCTCCCGGCCCGCGCCCCGCAAGTCCAGGCGGCGTCAGTGTCATGTGGCGTCAGATATCCTCGGGAATCGGCCCCCGGGCCACCACCGCCGCGCAGGCATCGCGCCAGGCGGGCAGGCGGTCCGACAGCCCGGATGCGGCCAGATACAGGTCGTCCAGGGGATTTAAGGCGTAGCCCTGGTGGATCACCACCAGCTCGTGCTCCAGGCGGTTGGCCACATGCACCGCCAGAAGCGGCGAGAATCCGGCCCGGTGGTCGCGGCCGGGCTCATGGTGCAGGTACACCGCCCGCACCACCGGGTCCTCCACTCCCCAAAGGCCGAGCAGGTACGCCCCGACCTCGGCATGGGACGCGCCGAAATGCATCCGCTCCATGTCGAGGATGGTGCCTTGCCCCTCGCGGCAGGCGGCGATGACGTCCCGGTAGGCGTCAGGGAAATTGGTGGCCATGACCAGCTTGCCCACGTCGTGGAGCAGTCCGGCGATATAGGCGTACTCCCGAACGGCCACCGTGGCCCCTTCCTGTTCGGCGATCTCCCGGGCCAGCCGGCCGGTGCCGAAGCTATGCCCCCACAGCTTTTCCAGGTCGAAATCGCGAAAGGCGTCCTTGTCGAAGCGGTCGAAAAGCCCCACCCCGAGGACCAGCGCCTTGACCACGTCGAGCCCCAGCAGGTTGACGGCGTGGGCCGGACTGGAGACGCGGGTGCGCAGGCCGAAGAAGGCGGAGTTGACGAGCTTTAAAATGCCGGCGGACATGCCCACGTCCTGGGCGATGAGCCCGGCCACCTCGCGCATGGACGGCTCCTCTTTGGACAGCAGATCGAGCAGGTCCACGTAGAGCCTGGGCACGGTGGGCAGGCGGTCGATGCGGGCCACCACGTCCTTGACCCGCTCGTCGAGAAAAACCTCGCGCAGGGCCAGGCTCCTGTCGATGACGGCCTTGAGTTCGGCCGGCTGGCAGGGCTTGGGCAGAAACTGGTGGGCCGGACGCACGGTCTCGAGCACCATGTTGCGGTCGGAATGGCCGGAAAGCACGATGCGGATGGCGCCGGGGTTGTGAATTTGGACCTCGCGCAAAAACATGGCCCCGTCCATGCCCGGCATGCGCATGTCGGCCACCACCACGTCGAAGGGCTGCTCGGCGATCATGGCCAACCCCGTCGGGCCGTCGCCGGCAAAGGCCATGTCCCATTCGCCCCGCATGTCGTGGAACATGCGGCGCAGGGCGGAAAGAACGTTGGATTCGTCGTCGACGAAAAGAATACGGGTTTTCACACGCTGGCTCCGGACGGCGCGTCGGCCCGCTTCCCGCCAAAAGGCACGCGCACGAAAAACGTGGTGCCCCGGCCGGGTTCGGACTCGAAATCGATGGCGCCGCCATGCTTGCTCACCACGATGTTGTGGGTGATGGCGAGCCCCTGGCCCGTGCCCTTGCCCACTTCCTTGGTGGTAAAAAAAGGATCGAAAATCTTGCCGCGATTTTCCTCGGCAATGCCCATGCCCGTGTCGGTCACGGACAGAACGAGGTTGTCGCCATCGGCCGCGGTGCGGATGGTGATAACCCCTTTTTCGGCCGTGCCCTTGACCCTCTCGGCCACGGCATGGGCGGCGTTGACGAGGATATTGAGGATGACCTGATTGAAGTCCCCGGGCAGGCAGAAGACCGGCGGCAGGTTGCGGTCCAGTTCGAGGACCACGTCGGCCACGTACTTCCACTCGTTTTTGGCCACGGTGACGGTATTCTCCACGGCCGCGTTGATGTCCACGGCGGTTTTTTCCTCGCCACCGGGATGGGAAAACTTCTTCATGGCCGAAACGATGGCCGTGACCCGGCCCACGCCCTCCACCGACTGCTCCAGGGCGCGCGGAGCCTCCTCCAGCAGGAACTCCACGTCCGCCTCGCTTCTCGCCGCCGCAATGGCTTCGCGCGCCGCAGCATCACCGGCCGCGTCGGCCAGTCGCTCGGCCTCGGCCTGCACCCGGGAAAGCGCCGTGCCGAGCCCGGTAAAGGCCGTGGACAAAAAATGCAGGTTGTCACCGATGTACTGGGTCGGCGTATTGATTTCGTGGGCGATGCCGGCGGCCAGCTCGCCGATGGATTCGAGTTTCTGGGCCACGGCCAGCTGGCGCTCCAGAGCCTTGCGCTCGCTGACGTCGAAGACGATCTCGAAAAGCCGCACCTCGCCCCGACGCTTGGCCGAAACCACGGTCTTTATGACCGGCACGGTGCGCCCGTCGGGCCGCACCAGCCGCATTTCCTCATTGAGGATGTTGCGTTCCACGAGGGGACAGGCCGTCACGTCGCGCCCGTCCATGCCCCGCCAGCAGATCGCCCGGCAAGGCTCGCCCACGAGCTCTTCGCGGGGCCGGCCGCACAGTTCCTCGGCCACGGGGTTGACGTCCTCGATGCGCTTGGTCCGGGGGTCGATGATGAAAATCCCGGCCCGGATGCCGGCCAGGATGCGCCGCAGTACCTCCTGCTCGTCGCGCAGGTCCTTTTCCACCCGCTTGCTGTCGGTGACGTCGGTGGCCACGCCGACAATACCCTGGGGATGGCCCTCGGCATCGTCGAACCGGGCGCGGTTGAGCACCAGGTGACGCAGCCGGCCCGAGGCATCCTCCAGCGCCACCTCGAATTCCTGCACGCCGCCCCGGGCCAGGATTTCCCGGTCGCGTTCGGCCAGTTCCTCCCAGAGATCGTCGGAAAAAATCTCCCGGGCGGTCAGCCCCTGGGCGCTTTCGATGGTCATGCCCAAAAGGGTTGCGCAGGCCTTGTTGATGCTGACGTAATAGCCTGCGGGATCCTGGACGAAGATGGGATTGACGGCCGCGGCCATGAGGCTGCGCTGAAAGGCGAGCTGGTTGACGAGTTCGGTTTCGGCCCGCTTACGGGCGGTGATGTCTTCGGTGACGGCCAGCAGGCATTCGGAGCGGCCGTTTTCGTCGCGCACGGCCGTGAGGTTGATGCGACACCAGACCAGAGAGCCGTCCGGGCGCAGATACCGCTTTTCCCGGACCACGGAATCCTGCCGACCGGTCAACAGGTCCTGAAACGCGGCCTCCTGCCCCTCCAGATCGTCGGGATAGGTGAATTCACGGTAGGAACGGCCGATCAATTCCATGGCCGGCCGGCCGAGCAGACGGGCGAAACGCTCGTTGACCTCGATGAAGCGCCCCTCGGGCGTCTGGCGATTGACCCCCACGCCGGCCTGCTCGAAAACGGCCCGGAAACGCCGTTCGCTTTCGGAAAGATCCTGGCAGCGCCGGGCGAGCATATCCTCGGCCCGAAGCCGCAGGGCCGTCTCCAGGGCCACGGCCAGCATATGCTGTTCCAGGGGCTTGACCAGCAGCCCGCTGGGCTTGGCCTGGGCCGCCCGGAACATGATGCCGAGATCCCGCTTGTTCGTGGTGAAGATGACGGAAATATTCCTGGCGGCCACGGTGCGCCCCAGGTCCAGGCCGATGGCGGCATCGGGCGGCGACAGGTCGATAATGGCGATGTCCGGGCCGAGCCTGGCGACCATGTCCATGGCCGACATCACATCCGTAGCCGGCCCCAGGGCCTGATAGCCCAGACGCATGAGTTGCGCGCGCAACTCATCGGCCGAGGCAAGGTCGTTCTCGACGATCAGGACGCTTTTACGCCCTTCGCTTTTCTCCCCATCAACCATGCCGCACCCACCCCGCCAGGCCTGTTTCTCCTGGCAACTGCCCCACAGTAGGGCAAAAGGGCGCGTGCGTTCAAGTAGAATTCACCGGCAGGCGGCATCGCGGCGCGCGACGGCGGCTGCATCGGCCTTGGCCACCAGATCGGCCAGGGTGATGGCGTCGAGGCGCTCGTGCATGGCCCGGGCGGCCTCGGCCCATACCTCGCGGGTCAGGCAGTCGGCCAGGCGCGGACAGGCCTGCCCGCCGCCCTCCCCGTCGCATTCGACCAGGGACATGTCCCCTTCGAGGGCCCGCACGATGGCCCCCACGGTGATCTCGGACAGGGGCTTCGCCAGTTCGTGCCCGCCGCGCGGCCCGCGACGACTGCGCACGAATCCCGCCCCTTTGAGCTCGCGCACGAGCTTTTCCAGATACTTGACGGAAACCCCCTGGCGGGCGGCCACATCCTTGATGCGTACCGGGCCGTCGGCGGCGTGGAGGGCCATGTCCAGGATCATGCGGGTTCCGTAACGGCTTCGGGTGGTGAGCTTCATGGCCGCGGCCTCCTGGCGGGGATTGGGCGGGGGAGGCCGCCTCCGGGGCTGCCATCCATACGAAGAAGGTAGACAAACTTATCGGGAGCGTCAACGCGGGGTTATCCCGGGGGAGGGAACCCCTTTTTGAAAAAGGGGTTCCCTCCCCCGGCCCCCCTCCCTCCCCCAAAACTTCCCAAGGGGATGTCCCTTGGCGCGAATTTTAGTGACAACATACTGTATTTATTTAGAATAAGTATATGACTGCGCACTTCTCCACTTTGCAACACCAATGAAACACAAGCGGCCATATTCAGGACAATTCGGCAATCATGTCTGTAACCAGTCGATTATTTTGTATAATTTAAGCGTTTCAAATCGAAACAAAAATGCCCTATTTTCTTGACACGCATGGGGGGCCGAGCATAAGAAAAAACCGACTGAGCACTCAGTCGAATTGTGCCGGACTTCACATGACGAAAAAAGAAGCCATCCGCTACGCAGCCACCGTGCTGTTCGCCCACAAGGGGTTCCAGGATACCACCATGCAGGACATCTGCAAGGTGACCGGGACCGCCGAGGGCACGATCTTTTATCATTTCAAGAGCAAGGAAGGGCTTCTCATCGCCATTTTGGAGCAGGCCAAGACCCGCATCCTGGAAGAGTACGAAGCCGCCTTCACCGGCCGGGAGTTCGCCTCGGGACTGGAAATGATGGAAGAAGCCGTGACGTTTTATTTCCATCTCTCGGGGCTGATGGAGCACGAATTCACCCTGCTCCAACGGCAGTTTCCCCACCAGCTGGCCGAAGACAACAACGAATGCCGGGCCCATCTGGCGGCCATCTACAACTGTCTGACCGACATCTTCGAACGTGTGGTGCGCGCCGGCCAGCGCGACGGATCCATGGGAGACTTTCCGCCCCGGGAAACCGCCATGATCCTTTTCGCCATGGTCGACGGGCTGTTGCGGCTCAAGACCTGCAACCTCTACGACGCCGGGGCGCTTTTCGACGAGCTGATCGCATCCTGCCGCAGGATGCTGGCCAAACCACGTGACGGGAGTTGCTGATGCTGCTTAGAATCTTTCCCTTCCTCGGCTGGTTTAAGGGCTACGACATGGCGGCGTTTCGGGCCGACGCCATTGCCGGCCTCACCGTAGCCCTCGTGCTCATCCCCCAATCCATGGCCTATGCCCAGCTGGCCGGCATGCCGCCCTACTACGGCCTGTACGCCTCGTTTCTGCCGCCGCTGGTGGCCGCGCTTTTCGGCTCCAGCCGCCAGCTCGCCACCGGCCCCGTGGCCGTTGTTTCGCTGATGACCTCGGCTTCGCTGGCGCCCCTGGCCACGGCCGGATCGGAAGGCTACATCGCCTACGCCATCCTGCTGGCCCTGCTCGTCGGCATCTTCCAGTTTTCGCTCGGCGTCCTGCGCCTGGGGCTGGTGGTCAACTTCCTGTCCCACCCCGTGGTCAACGGCTTCACCAACGCCGGCGCGCTCATCATCGCCACCTCCCAGCTGTCCAAGATGTTCGGCGTGTCCGTGGACGCGGCCGACCACTACTATGAGACCATCATGCGGGTCGTGGCCGCGGCCGTGCATCACACCCACTGGCCGACGCTGATCATGGGCGCGGCCGCCTTCGCCATCATGTTCGGGCTCAAAAAGCTCAACCCCCGCATCCCCAACGTGCTGGTGGCCGTGGTCATCACCACGCTGGTCTCCTGGTCCATCGGGTTCGAACACAACGCCGCCGTGGACATAAGCGCCATCAAGTCGCCCCAGGTCGTGGCCGACATCGAGGCCTTCAACAAGGCCGCGGCCGAGCTGCCGGCCATCGCCGCCAAGCGCGCCGCCATGACCCCGCGCGAGGATGCGGCCAAGGCCTCCGGCGACGCGACCGAGGTCCTCAACATCACCCACGACCTGGCCCTGCTCGACCTGCAAAAGACCGTGGCCAAGGAAGAGAGCAGCCTCTACCGCACCAAGCTGCGCCAGTACCTGCTCGCCGCCGTGCCCGGCGAGGGCGGAAACCTTTCCTTCTACCTCCAGGGCGAGGCGCCGGCCGGAGCCAAGACCGACGGCCGGACCTGGATCATGCGCGTGGGCAACAGCCCGCTTAAGGCCGACAAGCTGCTCTTGATCGGCGGCGGCCAGGTGGTCGGCGTGGTGCCCTCGGGCCTGCCCGGCATCAGCTTCCCGAAGCTCGACCTCAAGGTCATGCTGAAGCTCTTCCCCTACGCCGCCATCATCGCCCTGCTCGGCTTCATGGAAGCCATCTCCATCGCCAAGGCCATGGCCGCCAAGACCGGCCAGCGGCTCGATCCCAACCAGGAACTCATCGGCCAGGGCCTGGCCAACATGCTCGGCTCGGCGGCCCAGAGCTACCCGGCCTCGGGTTCGTTCTCCCGCTCGGCCGTCAACCTGCAGGCCGGCGCCATGACCGGGTTCTCCTCGGTCTTTACCAGCGCCACCGTGGTCATCACGCTCTTTTTCTTCACGCCCTTGCTCTATAACCTGCCCCAGAGCGTGCTGGCCGCCGTCATCATGATGGCCGTCATCGGGCTCTTAAACGCCACGGGCTTCATCCACGCCTGGAAGGCCCAGTGGTACGACGGCGCCATCTCCATCATCACCTTCATCGCCACCCTGGTTTTCGCCCCGCACCTGGACAAGGGCATCATGATCGGCGTGGTGCTGTCGCTTTTGGTCTTCCTCTACAAGAGCATGCGCCCGCGCGTGGCCTCCCTGTCCCTGACCGAGGACAGCGCCTACCGCGACGCCTCGGTGTTCAAGCTGGCCGAATGCCCGTACGTGGCCGTGGTGCGCTTCGACGGCACGCTTTTCTTCGCCAATGCGAGCTTTCTGGAAGACCAGATCACCGACCGCATGCAATCCAATAAAAACCTCAAGCACATTATCCTGGCCGCGGACGGCGTCAACGACATGGACGCCTCGGGCGAGGAAGCATTGTCCCTGCTTGTGGACCGGGTCCGCAGCGCCGGCCTTGACATCTCGCTTTGCGGCGTGAAGGAATCCGTTATGGACGTCATGAAACGGACCCACCTCCTGGAACATATCGGCGAGGATCATCTCTATCCGGACCTGAATCAGGCCCTGTGCTCCGTGCACAAGGACTCCTGGCATGCTCCCGGCGAGAGTTGCCCGCTTACCAGCGTTTGCCGTCTGCCCGGCGCCTAAGCACGAATACCAAGGAGTCGCCACAATGTCCGTCATCTCCCTTTTCAGCGGCGTATACTGCAAGGAACAGTCGGTGGTCGCGGCCCTGGCCGAGAAAACGGGCCTGCCGGTCGTGCGCGACGAGGACATGACCCTTCTCGCCGCCAAGCTCTCCGGCCTCGGTCTGGACAAAATCGAAAAGGCCTTCTCGGCCAAGACCTCGGTTTTCAACAAGTTCACCCATGAAAAACAGCGTGCCGCCGCCTGGTTGCGCCTGGCCCTTGCCAGCCGCCTCGTCGAGGAGGACAAGCTCGTCATCGACGGCTTTTGCGCGCTGCTGCCGCCCCGCGACATCACCCACGTCCTGCGGGTGTGCCTGATCGCCGACGCCACCTTCCGCCGGGCCGCCGCCGCCGAGGAGGCGGGGTTGTCCGACCGCGACGCCAAGCGGGCCCTCGAACGCGGCGACGAAGACCGGGCCATGTGGTCCGGGCTCGTGGCCGATGCCAAGGACCCCTGGTCCCCGGCCCTCTACGACATGGTCGTTCCCATGGACAAGACCACCGTGGACGAGGCCGCCATGCTCATCGTCAAACACCTGGCCGACCCGGCCGTTGCCGTCAGCGACGCCTCCCGCCGCTGTGCCAAGGATTTCCTGCTGGCGGCCAAGGTCGAGACGGCCATCACCGGCAAGGGCCACGACGTGGGCGTTACCGCCCGCGACGGCGTGGTGTCGCTGATCATCAACAAGAAGGTCCTGCTCCTCGACCGCCTGGAAAACGAACTGCGCGGCATCGCCGGCAAGATCGAAGGCGTCACCGACGTGGTGACCAAGGTGGGCAAGGGCTATTACCAGACCGACATCTACCGCCGGGCCGACTTCGAGATGCCGACCAAGGTCCTGCTCGTCGACGACGAGCGGGAATTCGTGCAAACGCTCTCCGAGCGCCTGTCCATGCGCGAGGTCGGCTCCCACGTGGTCTTCGACGGCGAATCCGCCCTGGAGATGATCGCCGACGACGAGCCGGAAGTGATGGTCCTCGACCTCAAGATGCCGGGCATCGACGGCCTGGAGGTTCTCAAACGCACCAAGGCCGAGCGTCCCGACGTCGAGGTCATCATCCTGACCGGCCACGGTTCCGAAGCCGACCGCGAGGAATGCATGCGCCTGGGCGCGTTCGCCTACCTGCAAAAGCCCGTGGATATCGAGCTGTTAAGCGATACCCTCAAGAAGGCCAACGAAAAGGTGCGTTCGAAAAAAGCCGCCGGCTAGCCCCCCTTGAAAATGACGCGGAGAATATTCACTATTACATAAGGCGTTGGAATTCCTTTCCGGGAAGGCCGTCGTGGGCGGCCTTCCCGGGGCGCCGCCCAAGGACCTGGCAAACAAGGATGGGCCGCCATGGGGCTTTTTGACCGATTGCGCCCGCAATTCTGGGACGGCGCCGCCGACACGGGGGGGCCGTACCGAAGCCTGTTCAACTTCCGCCGGCTGTGGTGGCTGTCGGTTGCGCTTCTGACCGCCGTCTCACTGACGCCCCTTTGCATCATGACGGTCATCGACTTTAGCGTCACCAAGCGGGCCGTCACCCAGGAAAATCTGCACCGCACCGCCATCACCACCTCCAACACCCGGCGCACCCTGACCTATTTCCTGGACGAACGCCTGGCGGCCCTCGGGTTCGCCGCCCGGGAAGAAGCCTATGCCTCCCTGGCCACGCCCGGACGCCTGGCCGAACTGCTGCGGGACTTGAAAGCCGCTTTCGGCGGCTTCATGGACCTCGGCGTCATCGACGACACCGGCAGGCAGATCGCCTACGTCGGCCCCTACGACCTGCTCGGCATCGATTATTCCAAGGAGGCCTGGTTCACCGCCACTGCCGCCGCGGGCCACTACATCAGCGACATTTTTCTGGGGTTCCGCAACGTGCCCCACATGGTCATCGCCGTGCGGGCCGCCCGGAGCGGCGGCGGCTTCTTCGTGCTGCGGGCGACCGTCGACACCCAGCGCATCAACGATATCCTCTCGAGCCTCGACCTTTCCGGCGGCGGCGACGCCTTTCTCATCAACCATCAGGGCGTGCTCCAGACCATGTCCCGCTCCCACGGCGCGGTCTTCGAGCATCTGCGCCTGCCCGTGCCGTCGCCCTCGGACCGCACCGAGGTCTTCGAGACCAAGACCGCCGAAAACGGCCTCATCGTCGGCTATGCCTACATCGACCGCACACCGCTGATCCTCATGGTGGTCAAGCGCCAGGCCGAGCTCATGAAGCCCTGGTATGCTATGCGCCTGGACCTCTTCGGCTTTCTGTCCGCGAGCATGCTCGTCATCCTGGTCGTGATCGTGGGCGTGGCCACCTACATGGTGGAAAAGATCCACGCCGCCGACCAGACCCGGGCCAAGACCATGCAGCAGATGGAGCACACCAACCGCATGGCCTCCATCGGCCGGCTGGCCGCCGGCGTGGCCCACGAGATCAACAACCCGCTGGCTATCATAAACGAGAAGGCCGGGCTCATGCAGGACCTCCTGCGCTACGCCAAGGAGCCGCCGACGCCGGACCGTCTGGTCGGGCTCATCGACTCCATCCTGGCCTCGGTGGAGCGCGCCGGCACCATCACCAAGCGCCTGCTCTCCTTTGCCCGGCACCTGGAAGTGCATGTCGAGGCGGTGAGCCTGACCAAGATCGCCGAGGAGGTCCTAAGCTTCCTGACCAAGGAAGCCGAATACCGCCGCATCCAGGTGGACGTGGAAGCCGAGCCGAACGTGCCCGACCTCGAATCCGACCGGGGCAAGCTGCAGCAGATCCTTTTGAATCTCGTCAACAACGCCTTCCAGGCCATGGACGACGGCGGGCATCTGCGCCTGCGCGTCTTCGCGCCAAGCCCGGAGGACGTGGCCGTCAGCGTCGCGGACAACGGCTGCGGCATCCCGGCGGCCGACGTCAAACGCATCTTCGAACCGTTTTACTCCACCAAGAAGAAAAAGGGCGGCACGGGGCTCGGGCTCTCCATCACCTACGGGCTCGTGCAGGAGCTCGGCGGCACGCTGGCCGTGGAAAGCGAACTCGGCCACGGCTCGACTTTCACCGTGACGTTCCCGCTGTCCAAAGGAGACGCCGACAATGCGCATACTGCTCGTGGATGACGAAAAGGAACTCGTCTCGGCCCTGGCCGAGCGACTCAATCTGCGGGGCATCGAGGCCGAATACGCCACGGACGGCGACGAAGCCTCGGACAAGGTCCGGGCCGGGGCCTACGACCTGGCCGTGCTGGACATGAAGATGCCGGGCTTAAGCGGCCTGGACCTCAAAAAAAAGCTCCAGCGCCTGCGCCCCGGCATGCGGTTCATTTTCATGACCGGCCACGGCTCGGAGGAAGATTTCCGGGCCGGTTCGGCCGAAGCCGCCGGCTATCTGGTCAAGCCCGTGCGCATCGACGACCTCATCGCCGCCGTGGGCACGGCCCTGGCCGGCGGCCAGGGTTAACGAGACTTCCCCGATCGCAAGGACGCATGAGGAGGATACGCCCATGCCGCAACGCGACGACCTGCTCTTTTTCGGCCGCATCAGCGCCTCGCTTTCCCACGAACTCAAAAACGTCCTGGCCGTGATGAACGAGCAGGCCGGTCTGCTCGAGGACCTGGCCTGCATGGCCGGGAAAGGCATGCCCCTCGACCCCGAGCGGTTGGCCGCGACGGCCGCCTGCCTGCTGCGGCAAGTGCGCCGGGGCGATGCGCTGCTCACCCATTTCAACCGCTTCGCCCATACCCCGGACGCGGCCGAGCGCGCCGTCTCCCTGCCCGAGGCCGCCAACCTGGCCGTGGCGCTGGCCTGCCGGCAGGCCGGCATGGGCAAGGTGGAACTCTCGGCCCTGCCCGGCGAGGCCGCCACGGTCACCGTCGATCCCTTTCTGCTGTGCCGCCTGCTCGCTTGGTGCCTGGACGTCGCCCTGGAACGCCCCGGCCCGGAGCGGGCCATAACCGTCGCCTCCCGGGCCGATGCCGACGGTCCCGCCCTGGCCGTGTCTGGGCTCGATCCCGATGCCCCCGCCCCGGATGGCGGCGACGGGCGCGCCCTGGCCGAGAGTCTGGGCGCGCGCCTGGACATACTCCCGGGCAGCATCCGCATCGTCTGGGCCGACGCCTGATCCGGCCCTTTCCCGCGCGCCCGGTCGCCGGAAGTCCTTGGCCCGACGGCACAATTACTATATTGTAATACTATTGTCGTTTGACCGATAGGTCCCGATCACGCGCGCCCAAGGAGCATCCGCATGACCAAGACGTTACCCCAGGCTTTCCTCTCCAACCTGCTCGGCGCCTCGCCCGACTGGTACAAACTGACCATCGCCGCCTTTCTCATTCTCAATCCCATTTTGCTGCAACTGGCCGGTCCGTTCGTCACCGGCTGGGTGCTCATCGCCGAGTTCATCTTCACCCTGGCCATGGCCCTTTCCTGTTATCCGCTGCCGGCCGGCGGCCTGCTCGCCCTGGAAGCCGTCATCCTGGGCATGACCTCGCCGGAAACCCTCTACGACGAGGCCCTGCACAACTTTCCCGTCATTTTGCTGCTCATCTTCATGGTGGCCGGCATCTATTTCATGAAGGACATGCTCCAGTATTCCTTCACCAAGCTGCTCATAAAGGTGCGCTCGAAAATCCTGCTGTCGCTCCTGTTCTGCTTTGCCGGAGCCTTTCTGTCGGCCTTCCTCGACGCCCTGACCGTCACCGCAGTCATCATCGCCGTGGCCCTGGGCTTTTACGAGGTCTACCACCGCTTCGTCTCGTCCGGACAATGCAGACTCGGCGACGAATCGGCGCTCGACGACATCTGCAAACGCGATCTCAAGGAATTTCGGGGATTTCTGCGCAACCTCATGATGCACGGCGCGGTGGGCACGGCCCTTGGCGGCGTGTGCACGCTGGTTGGCGAGCCCCAGAACCTGCTGGTGGCCCACGAGATGGGCTGGCACTTCATGGAATTCTTCATCAAGGTGGCCCCGGTTTCCATGCCGGTGCTGGCCATAGGGCTTTTAACCTGCGTCACGGTCGAACGCTTCCATCTTTCCGGCTACGGCCACGCCCTGCCCACCGCCGTACGCCGTATTCTGGCCGACGAGGACGCCCGGCGCGAAGCCGCACTGACCAACAAGGCCCGGGCCGCGCTCTACGTCCAGGCGGCGGCGGCCATCTACCTGGTCATCGCCCTGGCCCTGCATCTGGCCGAGGTGGGGCTGATCGGCCTGTCCATCATCATTTTGCTCACCGCCTTTTGCGGCCGCACCGAGGAACATCAGATCGGCAACGCCTTCACCGAGGCCCTGCCGTTTACCGCCCTACTCGTGGTCTTTTTCGCGGTGGTGGCCGTCATCCACGACCAGCACCTCTTCGCGCCCATCATCGAGTTCGTGCTGTCGCTTTCCGGCAAAAGCCAGACCGCAGCCTACTATCTGGCCAACGGCCTGCTTTCCATGATCAGCGACAACGTCTTCGTGGCCACGGTCTACATCACCGAAACCAAGGCGCATTTCATCAAGCTCTTCTCCGAGATGCAGGGGCTTGGCATGAGCGGGACCGACCTGCTGGCCAGGCTGACCGACGCCCACCTCAACCGGGTCGACGTCCTGGCCGCGCTGCCCAAGGAAGTGGTGCCTCAGGTCACGGCGACCATAGAACAGTTCGACCGGCTGGCCGTGGCCATCAACACCGGCACCAACATCCCGAGCGTGGCCACGCCCAACGGCCAGGCCGCGTTCCTGTTCCTGCTGACCTCGGCCTTGGCGCCGCTCATCCGCCTGTCCTACGGCCAGATGGTGCGCCTGGCCCTGCCCTACACCATCACCATGACCGCAACCGGCCTCGTCGCCGTCTGGGTGTTGCTGTAAGAGCCCCTGTCCCCGGCAACGCGTGTGGGGGAAGCACTCCCGCACGCCGCCGGGAACAACCCCCGCCAGCATTCCTCCAAACCACAAGGCAACGGGCCGCGAAAGCCCCGACACAGGCCCTTTGGAAGGGCAAGGTCAGGGCTTTCGTGGCCCTTGCTGTCCGCTGCGGCCAGCCGATCGCCCGAAACCGGGCTTCAGGCCGCTCACGTCACAAGCTGTCTTTCGAAAATCGCGAATATGGGGAGCCAGAAGGCGACGGCCTGTTGGCCACCGGAGTTTTCCCCCGGCCTTTTTGCCGCCTCCCAGCCGATCAGCGCACCGCCGCCATGGTCACGACGGTGTCGGGCAGATGCACGGTCTGGCCGATGCGCAGATGCATGGGGTCCAGGCCGCTGTTTTCCGACAGGATGCGCTCCACGCTGATGCCGTAGCGACGGGCGATGTCCCAGACCGTATCGCCAAGCGACACAGTGTGCGCACGCGCCGCCGCGCCCACAGCCGGCGTCGCATCGGCGGGATTGGCCGTGGGCACGGAAGCCTTGGCCGGAGTCGGCCGGCCCGAGCCCGAGGCGGCCACGGCGGCCAGGGACGACGGCACCCGCAGCACCTGGCCCACCTGCAGGCGGAGCGGATCGACGCCGGGGTTGGCGGCCAGAAGATCGACGACGCTCACGTCGAAACGCTTGGCAATGCCGGCCAGGGTGTCGCCCTCGGACACCGGGAAGGCCAGGGTCTCGGCCGAAGCCACGGGCTGGCCGCCGGGGATGGTCACAAGCTGGCCGACCTGCAAGCGGGACGGATCGACCTCGCCGTTGACCGTGAGCAGGGTATCGAGGTCCACGCCGAAGCGGCGGGAAAGCGCCCACAGGGTATCGCCCTTGGCCACCGGGTAGAGGGCGGTGTCGCCGACGGTCCGGGAATCCCGGGCCGGGGCCTGATCACCGCTTTCGGCCTTGGCCACGCCGGGCAGGGACAGCACCTGGCCGGGCTGGAGCTTTTGCGGGTCCACGGCGGCATTGGCCTGGGTGAGCGCGGCCACGTCGATGCCGAGGCGATGGGCGATGAGCCAGAAATTGTCGCCGTCGGTAACCACGTAACGCCCCTTGTCCGCGACGTGGACCGGCGCGCCGTGAGCGGCCCCGGCGGGAATGGCCAGTTCCTGGCCGATGCGCAGCCGGGTCGGATCGACGCCGGGGTTGGCGGCGGTCAGGGCGGCCACACTCACGTCGTACCGACGGGCCACGGACCAGTAGTTGTCACCCTCGGCCACGATATGCCCGTGCCCGGTCGCGGCGGCGGACTGGATCGTCGGGGTGGCCGCAGCCACCATGGTGCCGCCGGCCGGCACGGCCAGGGACTGGCCGATGGACAGGCGGCGCGGGTCCACACCCGGATTGGCCTGGGCCAGGGCATCGGCCGAGACGCCGAGACGCTTGGCCACGGACCACAGCGTGTCACCGTCAGCCACGGTGTAAGCGGCGGCGGAAGGAGCCGGAGAAACGGGCTTGGCCACAGCGACCGCCACTTCGGGCGTCTTGGCCGGCTGGGCCTGCGCCTTGACGGCTTCGGGCCTGGCGGCCTGGGGCTTGGCCGTCTGCGGCCTGGCAACATCAAGCTTGGCGGCTGCCACCATCTTGACGGGCACGGCGGCGGTCCCGGCGACCGGGCGCGCGTCCCTGTCCTCTATGGAAGCCAAGAGCCGCGCCTTGGGCAAACCGGCCGCATCGGCAACGGCCTCCAGACAACGCGCGGCCAGAAGCCGGGAGCCGGTTCCGGAAATATGCACGCCGTCGTCGGCCCGCAACTTGGTCAGGCCGCCGTCCGGGGTCTTGGCCACCGGAGCGAACGCGCCGTTGGCGTCGGCCAACACGTCACGAACGTCGATATAATGGCTGTCGGGCAAACGGCGTGCCGTGGCCGCGATGACCCCGCTCATATGAATCATCTTTTTATCAAAGGCGGCATCGGCCATGACCGGCACGCCGAGGAAATAAACGGAAGCGCCGGGGTTGGCCGCCCGGATGATGCCATGCAGCCTGGACAGGCGCGCGGCATACGCCGCGTCCCAGGCCTTGGTGCCGAAAGGAAGCGATTTGCCGCCCGGACCGGGCAGGGGCTTGTCGTCGTTGGCGCCCACCATGATGAGCACCATGTCGGGATGGTCGGCCGCGACCAGGGAGGTCAAATGGGCGTCCCAGTCGAAAAAGGCCGGGTTGGCCAACCCGCTCGAGACCTTGCCCAAATGTCCGAAACGCACGCCGGGTTGCCCGGCGAAAATCATTTCCAGCTGCTTGCCAAGACCAATGGAAAGAGAGTCACCCACAAGCAGGATGCGCGTCCGTGTTTTATGGGCAGGACCGGCCGTTGCCGCCTTGGCCGCCGGCAACACCGGAGGCAGGATCAGGGACGCCATCAGTACGGCCAGGAGGAGGGCCTGACTCGGGCTTCGCATGAAAAACACCTCATCGCCTCTTTCGCGACTTCCTTCCGCGACCCCCATCGCGTCCGACAAGCCCCGGCAGCGGCATGATAATGTAAGAAACGCGACCCGGGATGGTATAAGAAACTCAAACAGCCGGCGTCCCTGACGCCGCGCCACGACAAGCACCAAAGCCTCCTGAGCTTCATCTTCCCCAACAATTCGAGGTGCTTGCGATATGGCACAGCCGCCATGGCTGTATCCCATCCTGGAGGGTCACCTTACCAGAACGGGGACTTGCTTACAAGAAAAATACCAGATTTATGGAATGAGGCGAAAAAACAGGGGAAAAAAGAGACCGGGGGGAAACCTTTCTTGCAGAAAGGTTCTCCCCCCAGGCCCCCTTTCCAAAGACTTTTAACGATAACATCCTGTCACCGTTAAAAGTTTTTGGGAGGGGAGAGCGCGAGAGGGGGACCCTTTTTCCAAAAAGGGTCCCCCTCTCGCATCTTCCTCGTCTCTAAAACTGGAAATAAATAAACGGCAGCACGCCATCTGGGCCGAGCTTGAGGATCAGCGTCGCCGCGAGGCCGAGGGCCAGGCCCTGCACCGGCATGGGCAGCCATTCGAAGCCACGGCGAAACACGTCCCGGCCCGACCAGTTTAGGAGCTGCACGGCCAAAACGAGCCCCACCAGGACCAGGCAGGTGGGCCGAAAACCCGCGCCCGACGGGTCCCAGGCCGCGATGCGGCTCAGGATGTCCATGGCCTTGCCCGCATCCTCGGCCCCGAAAAAGACCCAGGCCACCGTGACGTAGGTAAACGTCGTCAGCCAGCAAAGCGTCGCCCAGGCCGCCCCCGAAAAAGTCAGCCCCTCCGGCAGCGCGACGCCCGCCGCCACCCGGGCCGCGGCCCGGGTCTTGCGGTACTCCATGATCAGGTGGTTGCCCACCAGCCCGAAGCCGTGGATGAACCCCCATACCAGGAAATTGTAGGCCGCGCCGTGCCACAGGCCGCCAAGGCCCATGGTGGCGATCAGGTTGACGAACTTGCGCGTGCGTCCCTTCCGGTTGCCGCCGAGGGAGATGTAGAGGTAATCGCGCAACCAAAGGGAGAAGGTGATGTGCCAGCGCCGCCAGAAATCGCGCAGGGACTGGGAGATGTAGGGCGCGTTGAAGTTGTCCGGCACGTCAAAGCCCATGAGCAGGGCGATGCCCTGGGCCAGATCGGAATAGCCCGAAAAGTCGCAGTATATCTGGGCGGAATAGGACAGCACCCCGACCAGCACGGCGGCCGAGGAAAACCCCTCGGGCGCACCGAAGGTCGCGCGCACGATGTGCTCGGACAGGTAGCTCGAAATGATGATCTTTTTGATGAGCCCCCGGGTGAGCAGGTAAAAGGCCCGGGTGAAATCCGCCGGCTCCACTTTGCTGTTTTTCAGCTGGGGCAGAAAATTGCCGGCCCGCAGGATGGGCCCGGACAGGATGGTCGGGAAAAAGGCGATGTAGCAGAACACCTCGATCAGGCTGCGCTCCACCTTGGCCGGGTCCCTGTAGACGTCGATGGCGTAGGACATGCCCTGGAAGGTGAAAAAGGAGATGCCGATGGGCATGATGACGTCGAGCAGCGGCACGGGGTTGGCAACCGAGATGCTGCGGAACAGCCAGTCGGATGAAATGTAGAGCATCTCGTAATATTTGAAGAAAACGAGCATGCCCAGGGAAAAGGCCACGTAGAGGATCATGCAGAATCGCCGGAACCGAAGGTCGGAGGTCTCGGCGAAAACGACGGCGAAAAACCAGGTCAGGAAGCTGAAGACCAGAAGGATCAGCAGAAACTTGGCGTTAAACGAGGCGTAAAAGACATAGGACGTCAGGAGCAAAAACACCCTGTAGGGGGCGGCCCACCGGCGCAGGATCCAGTTGAGCGGCAGTATCGCCGCGAAAAACAAGGCGAATTCAAAGCTGGTGATGTTCATCGCGGGGTCTGCTCATTCTCCGGGAAAATAGGCTCAAAGCGTGGCGCACGCTAGCGTCGCCGCCGCCAAAAGGCAACCGGATTGACCGATCCCGCCGTTCGGCGTCAGAGGAGTGACGCCGCTTTATTTCAAGAAAAGCCAAGAATCCAAGGCCATACCCAAAAGACATTTTCGGCCCGCGCCTTGCAATTCCTCCGGCAAAGCCCCGACCGGATGATCCGGACGGCGGCAAACCACCCTCACCGCCATGCCAGATGCCACGACAGACGCCATGCTTCCGACACGTTCCCGCACCGGCAAGATCCTGTTTTTTTTGGCCGCGCTTCTGGCCATGCTTGGCGGCGCGCCCAGGATTCTTTACTGCGACCTGACGCCCACGCCACAGCCCCTGGCCGATGATTCCCTGCGCGTCCTGGTGGCGTCCCTCGACCTCGAGGCCAGGGCCCCGCAAGCCGCCGCCAGCCCCGATCTGCACGCCATGCGGGAAGCCGTTGCGCCCTACCGGGTCCGTCTGGCCGTGGACAAAACGGCCACGCATCCCCTTTCCGGACCGGTGGCCGTAAGCGACGACCATCACCTCGGCGGCCCCGGCCGGCAGTTGCGGCTGGTCACGCTGGCCGCCCTCGATCCCCCCGCGCCCGCACCGGCAAAGCGCGTTGTCCCGGCCACCCCGGCCCCGACGCCAACCCAGGTCGCCGTCAAGAAGACGACGCCAGCCGCCCCGGCCGCACGTCCGGCCAAGGCCGCCGCGCCGCGTCCGTCCCTGGGAATCGCCCCGGGGCGTTCGGTGCTCGTGGCCGGGGATTCGTTGTCCATTTTCCTGGCCAACGCCCTGCGTCCCATGCTGGCCGGACGGCCGGGCACCACCTTTGCCGCCCGGGGCAAGGTCTCGAGCGGCCTGGCCCGACCCGATTTCTTCGACTGGGAACGCGAGATGGCCGCCCTGGCCGCCGCCAAACCCGATACCGTGGTCATCATGATCGCCGCCAACGACAACAAGACCATGACCCGGCCGGACGGAAAGAAGGTGGCCTTTGGCCGTCCGGGCTGGAACGCGGAATACGCCCGGCGGGTGCGGCGGCTGGTCACGCTGGCCAGAAGCCACAACCCGGCCGCCCGCATCTACTGGGTGGGCTCCCCGGTCATGGCCGATCACCGGCTCAATGCCGACGTGGCCGCCATCAACACCGTGATCGCCAAGGAGATCGCCGCCCTGCCCGACTGCCATTTCGTGGATGTCTGGCGCACCCTGGCCGACGCTTCCGGGCATTACGCCAGGGTCCTGCCCGCCCCGGGCGGTCCGCGCACGGCCCGCACCCCGGACGGCGTGCATCTGACGCCCTACGGCGCGAAGCTCCTCGCCAATGCCGCCCTGACCTCCATGAGCCCGACCCTGGCCCAGCTGGACCGCCGCTGACGGCTTTACCCCCTTTTGGACGCATGCTAGACCCCGGTCATGGAAGAATCGATCCTGCGCGAGATCCTCGCGGTCCAAAAAGAAATCCTGGCCGAACTGCGCCTTATGCGCCAGGCCCTCGCCCCGCAGTCAGCCAAGGCGGCCGGGCCGACCCTTAAGACGCCTATCGTCGCGACCGCGACGCTGATCGCCCCCGGGGCGGCCGCCCCAATCCCGCCGTCCGAGCCGGCCCCGGCAGCTCCGCAAGCCGAAGCCGTTCACCCGATGCCCACGACAGCAGTGCCGGCCCAACCGGCCGCGACCGCCGCGCCGCAGGCACAGGTGCAACCGCCCCACCCTTCCCAGCCGACCGGGTCCATGCTCACCCTCGACGAACTGACCGATCTCGGCGGGCAGTTCCTGGAGCCCGGTCAAATGTCCCGGGGGACAAAGGTGGCCCCGGTGGAGGCGGCGGACCTGTTGCGCGACATCAAGGCCAAAAACCGGGCCAAACGCGGCGCTTTCGCGGAATTCGACAAATTCGAGCGCGGACGCTGACCATGGCATCGCATCGTCGCGCCAACGCCCCAGGCAGACTCCTTCTGCGGCTGGCCGCCTGTCTGGCCGTGCTGACCCTGCTGGCGTCCTGCGCCCCGGCGCACGCGCCCGGTCCGGCCCACGCCGCAGCCGACGCCGCCCCGACGCCCACGGTGGCCACGGGCGACACGACCGCCGCGCCGGATGCCACAGCCATACCCGGCCCGGCCGCCACGCCCGCACCGTCGTCCACGGCCGTAGCCGCTCCGGTCGCCGCGCCAGCCGTGGTCAATGCGGGAGCCTGGACGCCGCTCGTCAGCAGGCTGGCCGCCGATGGGCTGGACAAGGCGACCCTGGCCCGGACGTTCGCCGGGGGCGGAGTCCAGTATTCGCCCGAGATCATGGCCCGCAAGGTCGACGCCATGGTCAGGAAAAAATTCGAGCCCCGGCCAAAGCCCAGCCACAAGACCCTGGCCCAAAGCAATTACCGCCATTTTCTGTCCCCGGCCGTCATCGACGCGGCCGCGCTGTTCGTGGGTGAGCACAAGGCCGCCTTCGACAAGGCCAGACGCGACTACGGCCCGCCGCCGGAGCTGATCGCCGCCTTCCTGGTGGTTGAGACCAACCTCGGCTCCTTCCTCGGCAACCGCGACGCCCTAAGCGTCCTGGCCAGTCTGGCCCGCAGTTCGCAACTCGATCAGATCGCCCCCTACATGAAGACCCTGCACGGCGACCCGGACCTTAGCGCCTTCGCCGCCGATGCCGCCAAGGACCGGTCCGAGTGGGCCTATCGGGAGCTCGTGGCACTCCTGCGCTACGCCGCCGCCAAGAAACAATCCCCGGCCGCCATCCCGGGCTCCATCTACGGAGCCATCGGCATCTGCCAGTTCATGCCCTCCAATGCCCTGCGCTACGGCGTGGACGCCGACGGCGACGGGGTCATCGACCTCTTCTGCCCGAGCGACGCCATCGTCAGCGTGGCCAGCTACCTGCGCGGCCACGGCTGGAAACCCGGCATGACCGAGGACCAGACCAAGGCCGTGGTCTACGCCTACAACCACAGCGACCTGTACGTGCTCGCCGTCATGACCGTGGCCGACCGCATCGGGGCACGCTTGCGATAGCGGTGATGAAGAGAAGGACTGGGGGAAACCTTTCTGAAGAAAGGTTTCCCCCAAGCCCCCTTCCAAAGACTTTTAATAATAATAAAGTGTTAGCCGTACGGCATCCGTAACGGTAAAAACTTTAGGAAGAGGATGCGAGAGGGGAGAACCCTTTTTAAAGGGTTTCCCCTCTCGCATCCTCTTCCCCTTCTTCCCTTTCTAAGGATTTGGAATAGCGAAAAAAAGTGGGTTGGGGCGGCGGCGTTCGGACAGGAAGCTGCCTTCGAAGTAGCCCTGGCCGAATCCTGCGCGGTAGCCGGCGGCGTAGGCGCCGCCCCGGGACAGCTTGGACACCGGGGAATAGGCCGTGCCCATGTCCATGCTGGCCCGGATGAGCATGTCGCGGCGTCTGGCCTCGAGTCCGGAGATGGCTTCCCAGACGGCCTGGCGGCGATCGGTGTACGTCTCCTCTCTCCCGGTGACGGCACTGGGGCCGCCCACGAAGATGTAGGTCACGAGACCGATGATGCCGATGAGGATCACGATGTATTTCACCTGGACACCGTCCGGGACGGCGCGACGACGCAGCCGACCCCGTGTCGGTTACGCGTGTCGTCCCTTGGTGTTCCTTTCGACGGGGGGGAGGGGCATCTTTAGCCGGCGGTGAAAAAAGCCCGCGCGGACGCTCGGGAAATGACGGCCCTTACGTCCCTGTGGCCGACAGGCCGTGCTTTTTGAGCAGGGCGTAGAGCCTGGAGCGCGACAGGCCCGAGACGTCGAGCATGCGGGAAATGTCGCCGGAGAAACGTCCGGTCAGGACGCGCAGGTACTCGGCCTCGCCCTTGTCGCGGAATTCACGGAAAGGCGGCAGGCTTGCGGCCAGGGGCAGTCCTCCGGCCATGGGCCAGGGCGCGGCGGTCGCGGCGGCAGCCCGGGCGGAAACCCGGTTGCGGGCGACGCAGACCCGGATGTGCAGGGGCAGATGCACGGGCAGCAGCACCTTGTCGCCGCCGGCCAAAGCCAACGCGCCGTCCATGGTGTTTTTGAGTTCCCGCACATTGCCGGGCCAGGGGTAGGCGAGCAGGGCCCGGGAAAAGTCCTCGGAAAAGACCCGGGGGGCGACCCCCAGCCTGTCCGCCGCCTCGACGACGAAATGATCGGCGAATTCCAGGATGTCCTCGGGATGCCCGGCCAGGGGTGGCAGCTCGATGCTCACGCCCTGCAACCGGAACAGCAGGTCCTCCCGGAACATTCCCTGGCGCACCATCTCCGGCAGGTCCTGGTTGGTGGCGGCCACCAGCCGGAAATCGCAGGGCGCCTCTTCGAGCCCGCCTACGGAGCGCACCCGGCGTTCCTGGAGCACGCGCAAAAACGCCTTTTGCACCGAAAGCGGCATCTCCGCCACTTCGTCCAGAAACAGCGTGCCGCCATGGGCCCGCAACAGCACCCCCTCCCGACGCCGATCCGCGCCGGTGTACACGCCCTTTTCCGAGCCGAACAGCACGCTTTCCACAATGCCCGCCGGCAGGGCCGCGCAGTCCACCACCACGAAGGCCCCGTCCCGGCGGGGACTCCCGTCGTGAATGGCCCGGGCGAAAAGCTCCTTGCCGGCGCCGGTGGGACCGGTCAGCAGCACGTTGACGTCGCTCGGCGCGGCCTTGGCGGCCTGATCCAGGCACTGGGCCCGCTTGGCGTTGTCGCCGACGATGCCTGTAAAATGGAAACTCGACACCGGCTTGGCCGCATCCCGGCCCCGGCATCGGTGTTCCATGGCGCTGACCAGGGGCGCGGTCATGGTTTTGACCGACGGCGGCTTCTCGATATAGTCCCAGGCGCCCTGGCGCATGGCCCGTTCCGCGCCGTCCGGGTCGCCCCAGCCGGTAATGACGATGACTTCGGGATTCGAGGGCGTGCGGCGGATGTCGCTGATGGCGTCGAGGCCGTTGCCATCGGGCATGCGCACGTCGAGAAAGACCACGTCCACATCCTTGTCGCCAGCCCGGCGAAGGCCTTCGGACAGGGTGGCCGCCATCTGGGGCGCGTGGCCAAGCCGTGTCACCACCCTGGCCAGAGCGTCGCGTATGGTCTGATCGTCGTCGATGATGAGCACGTTGCCCAAGAGCTGCCTCCGCGAGACCGCCGCAATGCCGGCAGTCACCTTGCGCCCTTGGTTGAACATCCCGCCCCGGCCTGTCAAGGGCACCGGCCCCGCGTCGCGGGGGGAAACGGCCGACCCGACGTCCCCCCCGCAGCGTTTTCAGAAGGCCGGCCCGCCCGAGGCTACGGCTGGCCGCCCGCCCGTGGCGTGCCGGAAAGGCCGAAATCGTTCGGCGGCACCGTATTGTTGACATTGAGCGCCCGGGCCTTTTCCAGATTCGCCTTGGCGCAGCCGTCATCGCCAAGACGCATGCAGGCGATGCCCAGATTGTAGTAGGCGTAGCTTAGGTAATCCACGCAAAGCGGCTTGGTCACGGCCTGGGCAAGCATCGCGGCCGCGGCCGCGTTGTCGCCGGCAACGAGCAGGTCCGTGCCGCGCATGAAAAGGTCCATGCCTTCCCGGCCCGAGCAGCGCCACCAAACCTTCTTGGAGTGCTTGCCCCGGGCCGCCCGGCCGACCGTGCGCCCGCCCATGGCCGCATATTCCGCCCGGTCGATCTTGCCGTCCTTGTTGAGGTCGATGACGCCGTAGCGCACCAGCGTCAATCCCGAGTTGAAGACCACCATTTCTTCGTAAACAATGAAACCGTCCTTGTTTTTATCCACATTTTCAAAGGGCGGCTTCTTCCAGGCCATGGCCGCATCGGCCAAACACAGCACAAAGAACGCAACAAGCACCGCAAGCGCACGCTTCATGGGACGATCCTCCTTGCTGTTTCGGGTCCAGCTTTCCCATTACATGAAACGGCGGTTTTGTGCAGGCGTTTTACGACAAGGCATAAAAAAAGGCGGGCATGACCCGCCTTGATCCATTCGCCCTTGCGCCGTCAGTTGGCCGTCGGCGGCGCAACGCCAAGTCCGGCCAAGGTTTCGGGCCGGGTAAGCTCCTCGTTCGAGAGCGTGACGTACTTGTCGATCACCGACCGCCACAACGCGTAGCCTTCCGGGCGCAGGTGCACGCCATCGGAAGTGAGCCCCGCATTGAGCGCGCCGTTGACGGCGAAATGGCTGTGCAGGTCGATGTAGATGCAGTGGGGCATCTCGGCGCAAAGCGCCTTGAGCCCGGCGTTGAGTTCCACGATCTTGTCGTTGGACAGGTCCGGCCGGTTGACCACCGGCAAAACGCTTTGCACGAAGATGAGCGTCTTGGGTGAACCCTGGCCGATGCGGCGCAGGATTTCCCGGTACCTGGCCAGGATGCTGGCGTTGGGGCTCCACAACTCGTTTATGCCTTCCAGGATGAAGACCTTTTCCGGCCGCATCCGCACCACCGGCGCAAGGCTCTTGAGAATCCTGGCCGTGGTGTTGCTCACCAGGCCCTTGTTGATCACGCCTTCAAACCCGTCCACGTAGTTCCAGCCGGCCGTCTGGCTCCCGCCCAGAAAAACCGTCTTGGCCAACGCCTCGGATGCGCCGAAAAAAAGAAGCGCCGTGAAAACGACGCTGATCCGGAACCATGCCGCAACCATTTCTCCCCTCTCCTTGCCCATAAGAATTCCCCCGTCCGTGCAACACGAACACGGCCGGCCAGGTAGCATGGGCCGGGAAAATTGAAAAGAGTCCGGGGACCTGCGGCAAGCGAGGAAATCCTCGTCGCAAACGGGCATTGCCCTTGCCGCGATTTCTATTGTAGCAAAATCCCACCGGGTCCCGCATCCGGCATGTCGTACCAATCCATAACCGAAGCGCGTCCGTTTTTTTCTCTGGACAGCAACGGATCGCATCGTCGTGAGCCCCGCCATGATCGCGCACAAGCAGTCCCGCCGTCTCATGGAAGAAGCCATCACGCAACGCTCCCGTTGTTTTCTGTCTCTCCCCCAGGCCGTCACGGGCCTTGCGGAGCTTAACTGCGCCATCCTGGATTCCTCGCCGCGCGGACTCGTTCTCGAAAGCGTCGGCAAGGCCGCGACCGGTCCCCATTGGGTGGGCCTGGACGTGAAAGGCTATTTCCGGGTGGTACTGCGCAACGGCAGCCTGGACGAAGATTTCTACACCTTCGATAGCCGCATCCGGGCGGCGGCAACAGGAAGGACCGGCCAGGCCAAACTGTGCCTCGTCGAACCGGAAAAGTTCGTCTTCGGCCAGCGGCGTAAGAGCCTGCGGGTGGAGCCGGAGCTGTCGCGGCTGCACAAGGCCTTTTTATGGCGCTACGACAAATGCCAGGGCTTTGCCCTGGACGCTCCGGCCGTCAAGGGAAGCGATTTCCAAAGCGGCCTGGCCCGGCTGGCCGACATCTCGGCCGGGGGCATGCGCCTGGCCCTGCGCGCGCCGCTGATCCGGGAGCGGGAGCTGGACATGGGCACGGGCGACCGGGTGGTGGTACATCTCCAGTTCAACGAACCGCGCGTGACGGGATCGCACGAATTCTGGATGGTGGCTCGCATCCGCCATGTGGCCGTGGACAGGGTCAGCCACGACCAGTTGTTGGGCCTGGAATTTCTGGCCGACGGCACGATCGACGCCAAGGCCGGCAAGCTCCGCTGGCTGCCGGTCAAGGACCACGTGATCACCGGCCTGACCGACATCTTCTACCAGTGGCACCTGGACCAGCATCGGGAAAAAATCGGCGGGAACGCCGTGCCCGTGAAATAGACGCACGCATCGCGCGGAGGCGGCCGGTCCCCGCGCGCCCGGCCTCAGACGGCTTCCTCCCGGGCCTGCCGCGCCTGGCCGCGCAGGTCGCGAAGGCTCATGCCGCTTGCGGCCAGACTCCACAGCCCCGCCAGGGTCACCGGCAGGTACTGCAACAAATGCATGGCCAGCCCCACGGCAAAGGCCCGGTCCCGGTCCACGCCGAACCAGCCGAGAGCCAGCACCACCGAGGCCTCGTACACGCCCATGCCTCCGGGCGCGCCGGGGATGGCGAAGCCGAGGGTGGCCACGGCGAAGACCGTCAGCACCAGCACCGGATCGGCCGGCAGCCCGGCCATCAGGCAAAGCCCCACGGCGTACATGATCAGGTAGCCGACCCAGGTGCCCAAGGTCCAAAGCGCCAGTCGCGCCAGGAATCCGAGCCGCAGGTTGCCGGACAAAAAGCCCAGGATCTCGGCCGCGAAAAGCCGCAGCCCCTCACCCGGGAGCAGCCGCGTCAGGGCATGAGCCGCGCCGGGACGCAGCCGCAGCAGGGCAAGAAACCCCCATCCCCCCCCCACGATGGCCAGCAGCGGATACAGGACCACCCCCTGGCCGAGCAGCGCCGCCACGGCCGCGCCCAGAACCAGCAAGGCGTTGAGATCGAAAAACCGTTCCCAGAACACGGCCTCCAGCGAACGGCCCAGGGAGACCTTCGCCTCGCGGCGCAGATACAGCGCCTTGGCCATTTCCCCGAGTCTGGCCGGCAGCACGTTGTTGAGCGCCACGCTCATGAGGCAGGCCCGCACGCCGGTCGCCGGCCCGATGCGGTCGGCCATGAGGAAACGCAGCCGAAGCCCCGGCAGCACGACCCCGGCCAAGGGCATGACGGCGTACAGGGCCACCGCCCACAGGGGAAAGGCCGCCAGGGTGCGCCCCAGGCCGCGCAGGTCGACGCCCCACAGGGCCCAGATAAAACAGCCCGCCACAAGGGCGATGCGCAGCGTCAGGGAAAGAATGCGTTTCATGAAAGCCACCTTGAAAAAGGCCATGGGAGCGACGCGTTCCCATGGCCTTTTTGGGCGGACGAAGCAAGCCGTACGACTACTTCTTGGGCTGCGCGGCGTAGTAGGCGGCCAGATCGGCGATATTCTCGTCCGACTGTTTTTTCATGATGAGAATCATGGCCTTGTTGGCGCCCTTGCCTTCCTTGAAGGCCTGCATCGCCGCGGTCAACGTGGCCACATCCTTGCCGTTGAGGTCGCCCTTGCTCTTATGGCAGGCGCAGCCCTTGGCCAGCTGCTCCCCCTTGGCGGCATCCCCGGCGGCCAGCGCCGCCGCTGCCGCGCCGCACAGCACCAACGCGAAAAAAAACACCGCGATCCGTTTCATGCTGCCTCCTTGGCATCCGTATGCGTCCCTGCCCTCCCAGTTTGGACAGGGGCCATTGCCATGCATATCCCAACGCAAAAAAAAAGCAATCGTTGCCGCCTGTTTCCCTTGCACTTCGCAAATAATTGTTGCAATTCCCTCATCCCAAGGTAGGCTCTTCAGTCGAGCTCATCCGTTTTCAAAGGAACCGCCAATGTTTGCGCGCACCATTTTTGTCATGCTCGCCACCCTGGCCCTTTTCGCCTGCTCGCCGGCCGCCTCGGACAACGCCGTGCGCCAGACCTTAAACGAGCATCCCGACATGGTTCTCGACGCCCTGGCCAAGCAGAAGCAGGAGCTTTACGCCCTTGTCCTGGCCGGTCAGCAGGAAAACCAGGACGCATCGCGCCAGGCCCAGCTGGCCGAGGAGCTCAAAAAGCCCCTGTCGCCGGCCATCGACCCGGCCCGGGCCATGCGCGGCCCGGCCAATGCCCCGATCACGGTGGTGGTCTATTCCGATTTCCTGTGCCCCTACTGCGCCCAGGGCGCCGTGACGCTCAAAAAATTCATGGAGCGCCATCCGGACTCGGTGCGGGTGCTTTTCAAACATTACGCCACGGACGACCTGTCCCGGCAGGCGGCGCTGCTCTACGAGGCCCTGGCCGCCCAGGACCCGAAGCTGGCCTTTGCCTTCCACGACGCGGTCTTCGCCGCCCAGCCCGAGATCGAGCAGGCCGGCGAGCCGGCCCTGTACGCCCTGGCCGTCAAAGTCGGCGCGGATGTCTCCAGGCTCAAGCGCGATCTGAAAAATCCCGCCCTGGCCAAGCGCATCGACGACGATGTGGCCGAGGCACGGCGCTTTGACATCGAAAGCACGCCCACCTTCGTGATCAACGGCGTTTCGGTGCGCGGCGCGGCTCCGCTGGATGATTTTGAAAACGTGCTGCGCAAGGTGGCTCCCAAGGGCGGCCAGGAAGCCCCCTGCGACACCTGCAACAAAAAGAAAAAGTCGTAACCCTTCGCGCGCATGAACCAGGAACACCACGCCCGCAGGGCTGCTTTTTTCCCCCGTCTTGCCTGCCTGGCGGCGCTTGCCTGCCTGCTTGCCCTGACGGCCGTGCCCGCCGTGGCCCAGCCCCCGGAGCAGGCCCGGCAACCTGACGAGGCGACCCTTGTCGTCATGATGGACGACGTCATCAAGTATTACGACGAGGCGCGTCCGTCCGACGGCCGCATCGTGGGCCTGCTCCAGGCCCATGAAAAAGACAAGGACAGCGCGGAATACAAAAAGCTCCGCTTCCTCTTCGATACCCATCAGAAGGTCACGACCAGCCTCAACAACCTCATCGACATTCTCTACATCTCCCTCAAGCTCGGCCGCACGGACGATGCCGAGGTCAACCAGTACATCTACGGCCGCAGCAAAAACATCATCACCTTCCTCAACAACATGGTGTATTTCCTGACGGCCCGGAACCAGGAGATCGAGCTTCCCGCCGCTTCCGATGTGCAAAAGCTCTACGAGACCTATCTGGTGCGGCTGACCACCCTGCTCTACGAGCTCAACAAATCCCTGGCCCATTTCCAGAAATAGCCGCCAGCCACGCATCCGGCACCATAAAAAAAGGCCGCGTCCCAGGGGATGCGGCCTTTTGCTCGTACAGTGGAGTTTACGCGTTGCGGTCCGTGAGCGCGCCACGGGGGATTTCCGCCAAGGCGTCCGTCCGGATCGTCGCCTCTCGCGGCAGGCTCGGCAGGCTGACCGGCGCGGCAATGGAAAACGGCCTCCGGTCGGCCGGCTCAAGGCCATCGGCAAAGGCGACGGAGTGGTAGCCGTCGGAACGGCCGACAACAAAGTCCGTCATAACATCCTCCCCGCAACCAGCGCTGCGTTCCTTACAAAGAAACCGTTGCCGCCGTCGCCCTTGCGGGCAGGCGGCCGTTTGAAACCGTGCCGCGATCCTACTTGGCCACTTCGGCCTGCAGCGCCTTGGCCGCCTCCGCGATCTTGGCCATGGCGGCTTTCTGGGCGTCGGTGTCAAGGGTTGCGGCCATGCCCTGGGCCGCGGCGGCAAAGGCGGCCAGGCGGTCGGCCTGCATCTGCTTGTGGATCTGGGCCGGCAACGTGTCGAACGTCGCCACCTTGGCGTCAAGCGCCGCCACCTTGGCGTCGAGCGCCGCCATCTGGGTCGTCACATCGGCGACCGACGACAATTTGGCGCTAAGCGCCACATAGACCCCAATGGCCAAAATCACGGCCAGCAGGGCGACAAAAAGCCCGGCCCGGGCCGAGGTGGCGGTTTCCTTGGCTTCGCTGGCCGGGCTGTCGGCCTGGCTTCCCATGACGTCGCCGTACAGAGCCCGGACTTTCTTTTCCGTACCAAGCATAGGCGTCTCCTTCCCTGGGAAAAATTTTGTTGCGTCTTAATCTACCGCAAAGCCCGGCGGGGTACAATGCAAATGGCCCCCAACCTGCCGTGCCCTTGGGATTTTTTTCTCATTTTCAACCGCATTTCTCCCCTGAGCGCTCAGTCGATTCCGCCCCAAACGGGCCTCCCCCGAAAAATTGACGCGAACTGACTGGTTTTGGGCCGGCTCCCATGGACTGATGGGGGTTGCGGGCGGCACGGGAAGCCGCCGCCAAAAGGGAGGCCCAAACATGATCCTGCGCTGCCGACTCTGCCACGCCGCCATCGCCGCCTTTGACCCCACCGACCTCACCCCGCCGCTGACCGGCGCCGTGTTCGGCCCCCTGGAGCCCGGCTTCCCACCGCCCTTTGATCCCGAGGCGTCCTTTGACGACGCCCGCTGTCCCTACTGCCGCCACCATCCCCAGGGCTACGCCCCGGACGGTCGCGACAGCCTCGAAACCGACCAGGGAACCCTGGCCATCGGGCAGCCCGCCATCCGCCGGGAAGCCAGGAAACGCGCCCGCAAGGGAGGCAAATAATGACCGAACCCACGCATGCCCACGAGCTGCTGCCCCCGGTCGATCGGCCGGAGCTGGTCGGCCGGCGCGTCTTCGAGCTGCTCCACGCCGTGGTCACGGACAAGGTCCGGCTGGGCCTGGCCGACAAATGGACCAGCAACTACCGGCTGGGCCGCAACCGGGCCTGGCGGGGCGGCGTCCATCCCGGGGTGCCGCTGGTCAGCGCCAACCTGCTCCACCTGCACCGCCAGCGCACCGTCAACATGCTCACCGACAACAACCCCACCTTCAACGTCAACCGGGTGGGGCCGGCCGGCGACGAGGAGCTTTTTCGGGCCCTCGAGCGCGCCGCCGCCTGGTGGTGGACCGAGCAGGAACAGCAGGCCATCTTCGAGCGTTCGGTCATAAACGGCGAGACCTACGGCGTGGCCGTGGAAAAGGTCGTGTTCGACCCGGACCTGGAATACGGCCTCGGCGAGGTCCGCACCGTGGTGGTCGACCCCTTCGCCTTCGGCGTCTACCCCACCTCCTGCCTGGACATCCAGGACGCCGAGGCCGTGCTCCACTTCACCCCCATGAGCCTGCGCGAAGCCAGACGCCGCTGGCCCAAGGCGGCGGACAAGCTGACCAGCGACGCAGCCCTTCTGGCCCAGCTCGGCGACGGCCGCCGCGAGGCGATCACGGGCGACGGCTCGCGCCAGGGGCTTTTCGGCCGCTTCGGCGAGGTGGTGCGGGCCATCGTCGGCGCAAGCGGCGGCGACGGCCCCAGCGACGACGCGACCCTGGTGTGCGAATGCTGGGTGCGCGACTACACCATGGACGGCGACGCGCCGCGCTATCCCGGGTTTATTCGCTGCGTCACCGTGGCCGGGGCCGGCGCGGTGGTGCTGTCCGACCAGGGCAACCCTTCGGTCAACCCGGATCTGCCGGAAGCCGAGGCCATGGCCAGCTACCTGTACGACCGCTTTCCCTTCACCCTGGCCAATTCGCTGACCGATCCGGCCAGCCTCTGGGGCGCATCGGATTTCGAGCAGCTCGCCGAGCTCCAGCTCGAAGTCAACAAGTGCCTGTCCCAGCTCACCTACCACAAGGACCGCTGCGCCCGGCCCAAAATCATCAACCCCCGCGACTCGGGCGTAGCCAACGCCGCCTTCACCAACCGCCAGGGCATCGTCAACCCGGCCTCCATGGCCGCCGCCCAGGGCATCCGCTACCTGGAATTCACCAACAACACCAAGGACATCGAGTCGGTGCTCGGCATCTACCGGGAACTGTTCAGCCAGATTTCCGGCATCGGCGAGATCGAGCGCGCCACGGCCCCCGACCATCCCGTCATCGCCTACAAGGCCATCGCCGCCCTGATCGAACAGGCGGCCACGCTCCTGCGCGGCAAGATCCGCAACTACTCCCGGCTGATCCGCGAACGCGGCCGCATGTTTTTAAGCCACATGCAGAATTGGTACACCGAGGAACGCTGGATCAGCTTCACCGAAAACGGTCGCGCCATGGCCGCCCCCATCCACGGGGCCAAATGCCGCATCCCGGCCCGCCTGACCGTCGTCTCCGGCTCCACCATGCCCGTCTCCCGCGTCCAACAGCGCGAGGAAGCCCTGGCCCTCTACCAGATGGGGGCCATCGACCGCCGCGACCTGCTCGAAAAGCTCGACTGGTCCAGCCGCGCCGGCGTGTTGGAGAGGATGGAGCGGAGGGAAGACCCAGGGGAGGATTTGCCACCCCTGGCCCCCACCACCGGGGGGACTAATTCCCCCCGGGCCCTCTTTACCGGAAAGGCCGGGAAGGAGGGTGGACATGCCGCTGTATGACTTCCGCTGCCGGGTGTGCGGCAGGGTCTTTGAAGCCATGGCCCCCATGGATGCGGGTGAGGGGGTGTGCGTCTGCGGCGGCGCGGCGACACGGCTCGTGTCCGTGGGCCGGGCCTACCGCGCCGACGCCGACTGGCTCGATTCGGTGACCGACGTCGTGGACAAGGACTCGCCAAGCCCCCATGTGCGTGCCTTTCTGGCCGACCCCAGCCGCGCCAACTACCGGCTTTTTCTGCGCGGCGAAAAGATCCGCCCCATGGAGGAAGGCGAATTCCGTCATCCTGCGGCCCGAAACGACGTGGTGCGCCGGGAAGTCAGGGAACGCTTCATCGCCAGAAACGGCCTCTAGCGGCCGCTTCCATACGCCGACGGCCCGGCTTCGGCCGGCTCCCGACAACCCTTTAACCCGCAAGGGGAGATATGGACGCCGAACCCCGCACCTTGCCGCAGACGCCCCCGGTCGCGCCAACCGCCGACGCGTCTGCCGCCGACCCGCAGTCGTTTCTCTCGGCCCTGGAAAACCGCCTCGAAGCGCTGCTCGCCTCGCGCCTCGACGCCCTGGAGGACAAGCGCCGCCAGGACGAGCGCGACACGCTCATGGCCCGCTTCGTGGCCGAGCATCCGGATTACCGGGAACTGGCCGCCTCCGGCGCGTTGGAGGCCCGGAAACGCGCCAATCCGCTGCTGGACGACGTGGGCGCCTACTTCGCCGCCAGGCTCGAAACCGAAGGCCAGGCCCACGAAGCCGACCTGGAAAAGACCCGCCAGGAAGCGACCGCCCAGGCCGAGGCCAAGGCCCTGGAGCGCATCCGGACCAAGCGCCTGGCCCGAACCCTAAACCGCACCCCGTCCGGAGCCGGTCGCGGCGAAGGGACCGACCCCGATCTGGCCGCGCCCGAAAAGTTCGGCGGCATCAACGCCGTGCTGGCCGCCCGCCTTTTAGCCCGTCGCCAGTCCGGCGACATCTAACCCAACCAGGGAGGACGCCTCATGTCGCTTTCCATGACCGAAATCGAAGCCATCACCAGCGACTATTTCGCGGCCGCCGGCGGTCGGGCCGTGGACATCTACTTCCGCAATTCCTTCCTCCTCGACCTGCTCATGAATAGGCAGGCGGGGCTCTTCGAGCGGCCGGCCGGGGGCGAAAAAATCCGCGTGCCGCTCAACTACTCCGACGCCGAGGGCGGATTTTTCACCCGCTCCGACACCCTTTCCAGCGACGACCGGGTGTCGGTCAACGCCGCCGCCTTCCACTGGAAGCACGCCTACGGCAACGCCACGGTCTATCTGACCGACGAGGTGGCGGCCAGCGGCGACTACGCGGCCGTGCAGTTCGTGACCCAGAAAATCGAGACCGCCCAGCGCACCTGCTCCAGTTGGCTGGCCTCGACGCTCTATTCCGCCGCCGGCGACGAGGCTCCGACGCTGACGGGCCTGCGGGCGCTGACCAGCACCGACGCGGACAAGGCCTACGGCGGCATCGCCGAAGCCGACCTCGTGGCCGCCGACGGCACCACCCCGTGGAAGGGCGTGACCAACGACGCGGCCGAGGCCATGAGCCTCGAAGCGCTCCAGGAACTGCGCAGCGCGGCCAAGGTCTCCGACGGCCGCGACGGCAAGCCCAACGTGGCCGTGACCACCGAGTCGCTCTACAACAAGGTTTCCCGCATCCTCCAGGTGCAGCAGCGCTTCGTCACCGACGACGGCGTGGCCAGCGCCGGCTTCGCCCACCTCGTCTACGAGGGCATGGTCCTGGCCGCCGACGACTACTGTCCGGCCGGACACTGTTTCGCCGTCAACACCAACTACCTCGGCTTCGCCATCCACCAGAACGGCTTTTTCGCCCGCCAGCCCTGGGTCGACCTGGCCGGCCCGGCCGGGCGCTCCATGAAGATCCTCTGGCACGGCAACCTGATCTGTTCCAACCGCAAGGCCCACGCCTGCCACTCCAACCTGTCCTAGGCGCCCGCACCCCAATTCTTCAGGAGGAAATGATGGCCCAACCCATGAAGCTCTCCTTCACCCAGGACGTGGCCGAGACCTCGCCGGCCAAGCGCGAGACCGTCGGCGCGCTGCGCATCACCGCCGACGGCCGCAAATTCCGCTACGCCAAGGCCGGCGCGTCGGCCCTGGCCGCCGGCAGCCTCGGCATGGCCCCGGCCGCCGTGGCCGCCCACCAAAACCTTGCCGCAACCGAAGCCGCCGTCGGCGACCGGGTCGTCTCCCTGACCGTGGGGACGGCGGCCGTGGCTGAAAACGCCTACGAGGACGGCTTCCTCCAGGTAGCCGACGCCTCCGGCCAGGGCCGGCAGTACCGCATCCTCTCCAACACCGCCTGCCCCGCCTCGGGCACGGTGATCCTCACCCTGGCCGAGCCCGTGCGCGGCGCGCTCACCGCCGCATCCAAGGTGTCCCTCGTGCCTTCGCCCTGGGCCGGGGTCACGGCCTCGGCCACCGAGGAGAACCTGCCGGCGGGGGTCACGCCCTGCGACGTTCCGGCCGGGCACTACTACTTCGCCCAGACCGGCGGCGTGGGCTGCTGCCTGGCCGGCGGCACGGCCGAAGTGGGCAGCATGCTGGTGCCCGGGGCCACGGCCGGCAGCCTCACCGCCATGAACGCCACCCTGGACACCGACCAGCCCGTGGCCGGCGTGGCCTTTGGCGCGGCCTTCACCGCCGGGCTGTGCCAGCCCTGCTTTCTGACCCTGGACTAGCCCCCGCGCGCAAGAGACGACTCTGGAGGATGTGATGGCGCAAGCGCAACTCTCCCTGCCCCGGGCCGCGGCCGAAGCACAAAAAAACGCCTGCCCCGACACCGTGGCCGGGCTTATGGCCGAGGTGGCCAGCATCGTCGGTGATCCGGCGGTCGGCGAGAGCGAAATCCTGCGGGCACTCGGGCGCGGGCTTATGGCCGCCGCCGCAGCCGCCCGTCTGCCGGGGCTCGCCGCCGAGGCGCAACTCCCCTTCCCGGCGGGACAGGGGCATGCCGCGCTGCCGGCGGATATGCAGCACGGTCCCGTTTATGCCTTCCTCCTCCCCGGGCGTGGCCGGGTCCGGGTGGCGCCGGACCTGGCTTCGCTTCGGCGGGAGATCCGCTTCGGCGCGCACGGGCACATCCGCTGCGTGGCCGCCGGAGCCGGAAGACTCTACGCCCGGCCCGCGCCGACCGCCGACGCGGAGCTGACCGTCGGCTACTACCGCCTGCCCGATCCACTGGTCGCCCTGTCCGACAAGCCGGATTGTCTCCCGCCGCATCTGGCCGGACCGCTTCTGGTCAGCTTCGCCTGCCGGGAGATCTTCGAACGCCTGGAGGAAGGGGCCGACGGCAAAAAGCCCCAGGCCACGGCCTATGCCCGGCGCTTCGAGGCGGCCCTGGCGGAACTGGTCGCCCTGACCGGCCCGGCCGTCATCCAGGACGAGCCGGCCGATATTCCCGGCCCCTGGGACGGCGGTCTGCCGGTCTTCGGGGAGGATTGGCCGTGAGCAAGGACATGCGGCTCACCCGTTGCCTGGGCCTTGGCCAGTCGGGCTCGCCCTTGTCCCTGGTCTGCGAACCGGACACCGGCCGCTTCGAACTGGCCCGGGCCGTCAACGTCGAGGTCGCCGCCGGCCGCATCCGCCGCCGTCCAGGCTACGCGGCCATCGGGGAAGCGGGGTTCGCGACGCTTTTCTCCGACGGCGCGAACCTCTACGGCGCGCGCGACGGCGGCATCTGGCTGATCCCGGGCCAGGGCGAGCCACGCCTTTTGCGCGGCGGCCTCACCCCCGAAGGCCGCGTCGTCTTCCTCGTCGTCGGCGACACGGTCTACTTCACCAACGGCTTCGAAACCGGCCGCCTCCGCGACGGCACAGCCCTGCCCTGGGGCGGGGGGACCTATCCCGGCCCGGACCGCTCCGGCCGCTTCGTCCCGCCGCCGCCCGGCGAGCATCTGGCCCACTTTGCCGGCCGCATCTGGATCGCCTCCGGCAATCTGGTGCGCTTTACCGAAGGAGCCGGACTCTTCGACTGGGTGGACGGCGCGGCCGGATTCCTGCCCCCGGCCACCGGCCATGTGCGGTTCCTGCGCGCCGTCGGCGGCGGGCTCTACATCGGCGACGACGCCGGCGTGGCTTTCGCCGCCGGGCACGACCCGAAAAAGGCCATGTTCTTCAAGCGGGTCTGCCCCACGCCGCCCCTGCCCGGCAGCGACGTCGCCCTGGAATCCGGCCACAACGAAACCGTGGCCGGGCAGACGCTCTCCGGCGACGCGGCCCTTTGGGCCGGGACGGACGGCGTCTACCGGGGCGACGCCGACGGCCGGGTCACGCGCCTGGCCGCGGCCGCCATCCCGCCGGGCAAGGCCTGCGCCGTGGCCACAAACCGCCGCTACCGCCTCTTCATCAACGCCTAGCAACAACACAAAGGAGCGCCACCTATGGCCCTGCGTCTCTCCACCGGTCTTCGCAACAAGCTGCTCGGCACCGAAGGTTTCAAGACCATCATGCAAAACGGCGTGATCCGCATCTTCCCGGGCGTGCAGCCCTCCAGCGCCGACGACGGCGAAAGCGTTTCCCCTCTCCTGGAGATCACCGTCTCCTCCGGAACCTTCACCGCCGGCACGGCCACAAACGGCCTCAACTTCGCCGCCCCCTCCGGCGGCTCCTGCGCCAAGGCCTCCTCCGAAGTCTGGTCCGGCGCGGCCGCGTCCACCGGCACCGCCGGCTGGTTCCGCTTCTACGCCAACGACATGACCACCGGATCGGATACCAGCCACGCCCGCTTCGACGGCTCGGTCTCCACCTCCGGAGCCCAGCTCAACATGTCGAGCACCGCCATCACCGCAGGCGCCACCACCACCATCGACAGCTTCGTCGTCACCATGCCGGCCTCGTAGGGAGGTGGAGGGAGGAACCGGGGGGAGGGAACTTTTTGAAAAAAGTTCCCTCCCCCCGGACCCCCTACCCTCAAAAACTTTCAGAGGAGATTCCATAACTTCACGGCCTCGAAGTCGGAGAGAAGCCATAGGGCTCCCGACCGGGAGGGACAAAACGAGAGACCCAAGCCGCTGTCCACCCGTATGCGCGGGAAGTCTCGTCTTCGCGCCCGTGATGACCGGACAAGGATTGCTTCGAGGCGTGGATTGCAAGGCCGATTGCCGGTGAGAGGTGATCCGGCCGGAAATCGCTCCCGAACATGGGGCGGAGGGCCAGTGTCAGTGGAAGGTGACCAGGCCGGGAACCGCTCCCGATCATGGGACTTGTGGCCTGGGCCGGGGGGCGGGGTGGAGCGGGCGCGAAGGCGTATTCTTCAAATATGCGCCGCACGCGGCCGCCACACCCCGCCCCCCGGCCAACCACCAGATGACCGAATCAAACCAAAGAAGATGAAACCCGGCACCATGCCGGCGGGGAAGGGATCATGTCCGACATCTATCCGCTCTCCATGCACTGCCGCTTCGAAGGCTTCCCCGCCCGCATCCGCGTGACCTGCGGCCAGGCCTTCGACACGGCCCGGGCCACGCCCTATTCCTACGGCAGCCGGGTCACCCTGTCCCGGACGCCTCGGAGCGGCGTGCTCTCCGGGAGCCTCACCCCCGGCGAGCCCCTGCCGACGCTGGAAACCATCTATTCCGACACCGGCGACGACGACGATTTCTCGCTCAAGCTGGCCCATTACGGCTACGGCCGGTTCTACCTGCCGGACGCGGACGCCACCCGCTACGCCCTGGCCCTGGTCAAGGGCATCCGGATCGAGGCCACGGGCGTGTACCGCTCCTTCGAAACCGTGGACGTCTGGGACACGCTGATCCCGGCGGCGACCGACCTGTCGGAACCTCTTGCCGCGCCGGACGCCGTCTATCTCCAGGACGACGACGGCACGGGCCGGACCAGCGTGGTCTGGTATCGCGGCGACATGCCGGCAGGCGGCATCGTGGTGACCGGCACCTTGCAACTCGGCGGCGACGTCGCCCTCCAACTGTAGGAAAACGCCATGGAATCCGTCTCCATCTACAGCCGCTCGGGCGATGCCGTCACCATGGTCGCGCCCGACGCCACCGCGCCGGAGCTTTACCGGGACCTGCTTTTCGTGCGCCGTTTCAACGACGTCTTCGGCCACGTCCCGGCCGACGAGGACCGCGTGGTGCGCACCTCGGGCGAAGTCTTCTACTCCACCAACGGCGCGTACGAGCCCTGGTCCGTGCGCAACCAGATGATCGGCCAGGGCGATATGATCAACGGCTGCTGGCGGCCCAACCCGAAAAACGCCGTGCCCGAATACGTCGGCGCGCGCTTCACCGAGCCGCTCAGAGTCACGGGCTTCCAATTCGCCTGCAGCGTGTCCGACGAACGCATCTACTGCCCCTGCGGCTCCGGGCCCTGCGCCAATCCCACCAGCTTCACCCTGGAAGGCTCCAACGACGAGGCCAACTGGACCACGCTTCTGGACATGAAGGACTTCACCGGAATGCGCATGGTCTACGATAGCCCCTACGACGACGAGGACTGCTCCTGGTGGGACCCGGCCGTGTTCCTGTCCGACCGCATGGACATCCCCGACAGCCACTATTTCCTGGCCTACCGCATGGTGATTTCGGACTTCAAGCCGGACATCTACGGCACCTACCTCGTGTCCGAACTCGTGCTCTACGGCACGTTCTAAGTCCGCCGACAATCTTTTTTCCCGAAGGTGACGCCCATGCTGACCCCTCTACCGGAGATACCGGAAGCACCGGATGCCGGCGCGACAAGCAGGCCCGTGCCGCCCCTGCTTCCCCGGCCCTTCCAGGACCTGCGCGACGCGGAATCGTCCTCCGCCGGCTGCGCGCCGGAGCAAAGCGCGCGGCACAACCCCTTTGCCGGAGTGCGTGTGCGGCTCGAACTGCCGGGGAGGCGCCATGCCCTCTCTTGAACAGTACCTGCTGACCATGGAGGCCGTGGAGGAAGAACACCTCACCGCCTCGGGACTGGCCGCCCTTCAGTGGGATGTTGCGGGGACCGGCACCTGCGGCGTGGTCACCGCCGCCGACGGCATCCCCCTGCCGATCCCGGAAATCGCCGCCTCGGGCGACTGGCTGCCGGCCGCAGGAGTGTCCCTGACCGGACTGGCCGCCCTGGCGACGACCGACGGCTGGCGTCCGGCCTGGGGGCAAAGTGCCCTGCCGATCCCGGAAATCGCCGGACAAGCCAGCCTGGCCCGCAAGGCCCAGGCGACGCTCACCGCCCTTTTCGGCCTGGGCCTTGCCGGAGCCTGCGGGGAGACAGCGCTTCCGGCCATAGCCGCCTACGGCCTGGACGGCGCTTCCGCGCGCACGGGTTCCGGCGCGACGACACTGCCGGTCCTCGCCGTCCACGCCTACCTGTGCGGCCTGGACAGCCCCGTGACCAGCCAGGCCGGGTCCGCCGCCGTGGTCGCCCTGCTCTGCCGAAACGATCCCGAACTGGCCGCCGTGGCCGCGTCGCTGGCGGATGCGTCGGTGGGCTGGGACGCCCTGGCCGGGGCCATGCTCGCGGCCGTGGCCCGGCGCATCACCTACGCGGCCGATGGCGACGACGACACGGATATCTGGAACTGCGCCCTGGGCACCTACTTCCGGGGCTGCGGCGACTGCGAGGACGGGGCCATCCTGCTCCATGCCCTGCTGCTGGCCGCCGGCGCACCGGCCGACCGGCTGGTCACGGCCTTCGGCCGGGTGGGCATCGACCGCGAGGGGCACAGCTGGGTGGGCTACCGCCGGGTGTCCGACGGCCGCTGGGTGGCCCTCGACTGGACCTGCGGCGCGGCCCAGGGCGCGGTCGCCGGCCTGCCCGTGCTTGGCGTGTCGGCCTACTACGCCGTGGTGGACTACGCCTTGACGGCCGGCTCCTTTTTCACGGTGCGCCAGGACGCGGCGGTCTTTTTCGCCCGGGCCATGGCCGACGCGGTGGCGCTTCCGGCCGCCGTCCTGGACGCTTCGGGCGCGCTTGGCGGCCAGGCGTCCCTTCACGTCCCGTCCGGCTGGGCACGTTGCCAGGGACGCGCGGGCGCAGGCGGTTCCTGCCGCATCCCGCATCCAACCGCATCCGGCTCGGCCGGTTCGGTCCTGGCCGCCATGACCTTCCCGGACGCCATCCTTGAAGCGGCTTGCGGCGGCAGGGCCCGTCTTGTCCCGCAGGTTCCCGAAATTGCCGCCCAGGCGGGCGGCGGCGCGACGGCGGCCATGCGTCTTGGCCGGACACGAAGCACGGGTGCGGCCAAGGCGGGCGTGCTGGTCGCGGGGCATGTCACCATGCCCCTGTGGCGCAACCTGGGCCGTGGCGAGGCGGGACGCGTCGCCAGGGCTCTTTGCCTGCTGCCCCGGCCGCGCTGCGCCGCCGACGGCACGCCCGGTTCCCTGGCCCCGGGCGGATTGTCCCTGCCCGTGCCGGACGCTTCGGCCGAGGGCCGGGAAATCGCCATCGTGCAGGCCATGCTCCAGGCGGCGGCCCTTGGCGCGCGCGGCCTGGCCAGGCCCGGCAACGCAGCCCTTGTTACCTGTCCCTGTGACGCCGCCGTCGGCGAGGAGTGGTGATGACGACCATCGGTTTTTCCCTGGAACTGGACAGCGGCGCGATAACGAGCCTGGCCGGCCTGCCGGTCGTTGCCGCCTGCCGCCACGGCGAAGCGGTCGTGTTCTCCGACGGCAAGCGACTCTGCCGGATCGGCGGCGACACCGACGACGGCGCGCCCATTGCCGCGCGCCTGACTCTGCCGGCAACCGACTGCGGCCAGCCCGGCCCCAAGCGGCTGCTCGGCCTTGTCCTCGAAGGGCGTATCGACGGCGAGACCGTCGTTTCCGCCGCCAGCTCGGACGGCTCGAAGCTGGAAGGCGTGGCCGGACCGGCCGGAAGCGGGGGGCTCCCCGGCCGTACGGTGGCCCGGCTCGGCCGGGGACGCGGCGAGCACTGGCAGGCGGAGATCGCAAGCCGCGCCCGGGGCGCGTTCGATCTCGGGGCCGTCACCCTCGTCGCCCTGCCCTTGGACCGGAGGCTGGCGTGAACCGCGATTTCCGTCCCACGGCGCGCCTGCGCTACGACGGCGACGCCGCAACGCTGGCCGGGCTGCGTGGCCAGGCGCTCCGGGAGCTTGCGGTCATGGACCGGGAAAACGTGTTCGACCTGCCGGTCTATTCCCGCGTCCTGCGCCTCCCCGGCGGCGAAACCATCGTGTGCGGCCGCACCGGGAGCCTCGACCGGGTGGACATCGTGGCCCCGCGCCACAGAATCTCCCGGGCGGGCGAACGCCCCCCGCTCCGGCCGCGCCCGGAGAGGGAAGGCGAATTTTTCGCCATCCCGGACTGCCTGGCCCGCTACGAGGGGATGACCAGCCTGCAAAATGCCGTCACCGACGGCGACCTGGCCGGCTGGTCCCTGGGGCTCGGCAACGACGTCACCGTCCTCGCGCCCGCGCAAGCCGGGCTGGCCGCGCCCGAGGGCCTGCCACAAGCCGGCATCGCGCGCGATCCGGGCGTGTTCGCGCTCCCCGGCGGCGCGGCCTCGGGCCTGCTTTTCGGCCGGGGCCACATTCCCGACAACGTGCCGTTTTCCGTCAGCTGCCTGATGCGCTTACGCGAGCCCCTGGAGTACGACTACACCTACGACGACAGGGGCGTGCGCAACCCCTTCCGCGCTTATTTCCTGCAAAGCGGGGACGGCTCGGACTTCACCTGGGACTGCCCGGGCAGCATTTCCCCGGTGTTGGGGTTTTGTTCGCCGCATCTGCACCCCGGCTGGTCGGAAATCGTCACCTATCCCTGGTCGCCCTGGAACTCGGACTTCACCAGCCAGACCGAGGAACTCGCCGGGGCCAAACGCTCGGCCACGGCCTGCCCGGACGCGCCGCCTCTAACCGGCGACGTATACCGCGACGCGGCGGGCCACGCCTACCCCTATCCCCACGGCTTCATCCTCGGCCTCCAGGCGGCCGGGCTCTTTGTCTACAACGGCAACCGGCTGCTCGGGGCGCGGCTGTCCAACTTCGAAAGCCAGTTCGGCTTCGCCCCGGCCCTGACCGATCCCCTGGAATACGGGCTGTGGCACCACGTGGTCATGACCCACGACGCGGACGGCACGGTGCGCGTCTACGTGGCCCGGGAAGACGACGCCGAAGCTTCGGTCTGGACCGGAAACCAGCCCCTTTGCGCCATGGACGACGCCTGCGTCTACCAGGCCAGCGGCGTCAACGCCTGGACGCTCCATAACGGCCGTACCGGCGCGGCCATCGGGGCCTACCGCATGAACCCCGTCATGGACGTGGCCCTGCCCCGCTTCTTCCACTACGCCCTGTCCGCCGACCAGGCCTACCTGCTCCAGCTCGAAGGGCTCACCGGCCTGTTCGTGGCCGACGACCAGGAGCTCGGCCAGGCGGCCGCCGCCGGGCTCACCCCGATCATCATCCCCAAGGAGGCGTCATGAGCGATTCCACCGGCGCGGCCGGCATCGTCCGCAACAAGTTCGACACGGCCCAGAACTACGCCAACGACGCCTGGCTTTCCGCCATCTCGTTTTTAAACCAGCTCGGCGGCGTGGCCAGGCTCACCTACCCGTCCGTGGACCTGCCCGCCATGCCGGACGCGCCGGAATACGCCGGCCTGCCCGATGTTCCGGACCTCGACGCCGTGCGCCTCGGCGAGGTCGCCGCGCCCGCCGCCCCGCAACTGTCCACCACCAGCCTCGACGGCATCGAAACGCCGGACTTCACCGTCGCCCCGCCGGAGATCAGCCTGCCGGACGATCCGGACCTTACCTGGCCCGAGGCTCCGGGCGACGCGCCGGGCGTGCCGGATATCGAGTTCCCGGCCGATCCGGCCATCGTCCTGCCCGATCCGCCGGTTTTCGACGCCATCACCATCCCCGAGCTGCCCGGCCCCATCACCCCGACCTTCGAGGGGGAACGGCCGCCCATGCCCGAGCTTGTCGCGCCGGGAAACCTCTTCGTCCTGCCGGGAGAGGAAACCTATGATTCGCCGGTGCGCGCGGCGGTCACGGACAAGATCACGAAAGCCCTTGTCGCGGGCGGCGCGGGCCAGGGGGCCGAGCTGGAGGAAAGGCTCTGGCAGCGGGCGCAAAGGCGGGCCGAGGACGAGCTGGCCAAACGGCTGACCGAACTCGGCGACAGCTTCGCCGCCCGGGGAGCCTCGGCCCTAAGCGGCCCCATGGCCGAACTCATGCGCCAAATTTACGCCGACCATGCCGACCGGATGGCCGAGGAGAACCTCAATATCCTGGCCAAGCAGGCCGACCTGGCCACGGCGGCGGACAAGGCCGTGATGGAACAGGCGCTGGCCCTGGAAGCGCAAAACATCGAGCTTTTCAACCAGCGCGCCGCCCGGGCCTTCGACGGGGCCAAAGCGCTGGCCCAGTACGGCTACGAGGCGCTCAACGCCGAGGTGGCCGTCCACAACGCCCAGCTCGCCCGCTACCAGGCCGACGCGGCGGTGTTCGAGGCCCGCATCCGGGCGTCCCTGTCCGACCTCGAGGCCTACAAGGTGCGCCTGGAAGGCGCGCGGCTTTCCGGCGAGGCCCAAAAGCGCGCCGCCGACCTGTATCTGGCCGAACTGTCCGGTGTTTCCGCCCTGGTCGGGCTCTACAAGGCCCGCATGGAAGGCGCGGCGGCCAAGTCGGCCCTGGGCCGCGACCGCCTGAGCGCCTACGAGGCCCAAATCCAGGCCTACGTGGCGGGCGTCAACGCCAACACCTCCCGCTACAATGCCCAGGCCGCGGCCATGGCAGGACAGGAGGCCAAGGCGCGCATCTACGCCGAACAGGTGCGGGCCTACGGCGAACGCGTGGCCGCGGCCAAAACCGTGGCGGATACGCGGCTGGCCGTTTCGTCCGAGGCAAATACGGTCAGGCTCGAGGCCTACAAGGCCGACGTGTCCCGCTTCGAGGCCGAACTGGCCCAGGCCCGGGCCCGGGCCGAGGCGCTGCTCAAGGACAAGGAGCTGGCCCTTCGCGGCTACGAGTCGCTCCTTGCCGCGCGCCGGGCCGACGCCGACCTGCGCGCCAAGGACCACGCCGGGCAGATCGACGCCTATCTCAAGGCGGCCGAGGTCTCCATCAAGGAGGCGGACATGCTGCTGCAAAATTCCCTCGGCGAACTGCGCCTGGAAGCGGAAAAGATCCGTTCCGGGGCCCAGGTCTCGGCCCAGATGGCGGCCAGCGCCTTAAGTTCCGTCAATGCCTCGGCCCAGATCGGCTACAGCGAGTCCATCGGCCAGCGCACGAACACCTCCACCACCGAGTCCACCCAGCGTTCCGTCAGCGAATCGACCTCCAAGTCGAACGGTTTCCGGGAAAGCTACAACCACAATTACAACTACAAGGTCTAACCAAGGAGGAACAGTCATGGCCAATCTGATCTATCCGGCGTTCAAGCGGTCCCTGGGCAACGGCGTCTTCGACCTGGCTTCCGACACCCTGCGCCTGGCCCTGCTCACCAGCGCCCATACGCCAAACGCCGGCCATGCCGTCTATGCCGACGTGGCCGGACAGGAAGTGTCCGGCACGGGCTACACAAGCGGCGGTGCGGCCCTCGCCGGGGTGACCTGGGCCCTTTCCAGCGACTCGGCCGTGCTCGACGCCGACGACCCGAGTTGGACCGAGGCCACGGTCACGGCCCGTTACGCCGCCGTCTACGCCGACAAGACCGTGGGCGAGCTGACCGGTCCGCTGGTGTGTCTGCTGGACTTCGGCGAGGAAAAAGGCGTCACGAGCGGCACGTTCACGGTGCAGTTCGACGCCGGCGGCGTCGTGGTGATGAGCTAGGGCCCTTCCATGGCGAGCAGCGTCTTTTATCCCGCGACATCCACGGATACCGGCTATTGGTTTGGTAACGGCGGCTGGTTTGCCTCATCCGGCTACAACGGCCGGACAGCCGCCGCGGGCAACTACAGCGGCAACAGCGAAAGCGCCTGGGCACGGTTCCAAAATGTCGCCATTCCCCAGGGGGCGACGATCACGTCCGCGATCTTGCGGCTCACCTCCAACGGCAACCATACCTCGAAAACGATAGCCTGGAGCGTTCGCGCCGAGCTGGCCGACTCCCCACACGCGCCGACATCCATTGCCGACGCCAACAGCCGTACGAAATCCAGCGGCGTGAACTGGTCTCCCGGCGACTGGACGGCACAGGCGTACGATTCCCCGGATATCGCTTCCGCCATCCAGGAGGTCGTGAACAGGACGGGATGGGCGGCGGGAAACGCCCTGCAGATCTTTGTGCTGGATAGCGGAAGCTCTTCCGGCGCCGAGCGCGCGTTTTACTGCTTTGGCAACGGCACGGGATATCCCGAGCTGCATGTCGCATGGCAGGTCCCGACGACGCTTGTCGCGGCATCTTCCGCGCGCGGGTATTTCGGGGCGAACGCGGCTTCCGGGGGAGGCGAGGCCAAGGCGGCCGTCCCGTCCACCACGTTGGGCCCCACAGCCCGGGAGGCCAATGACGCGGCCAGGGTCGACGCCGGCGTGGAGACCGAAACGTCGTCGTTCGCCACTGGCGTCGCCGCCGGATGGACCGAGGCTTCGGCGACATGCGCCAAGGCGCTCTCGATGCTTGCGTCCCGGCCCGTCGCGGCGTCCGTCACCCAGGGGATTTACGTTCTGGTCGCGGCGGCGCGTTGCGTCGCCGCCGCGATGGCGGCCCATCCGGTCGGACGTGGCCGCGCCGATCCGCCGCCGGCCCTTTTCGGCGCAACCCCGGGCAAACACACGGGGACGTCAGTGGCCATCGTGGCCCCTGACGCCGCCCAAACCCCGATCGTCACCCGGGCGGCCGCCGCCACGGCGGCAAGCGCGGCCGGGGTGCCGGCTTCCGTGCTGGGCCTGCTGGCGCGATCGCTTGCCGGGGAAACACCCGTACGCGAGGTCGCGCGCCTGGCGTCGCCCATCACGACAACGGTTCGAAGGGCATCGCCAGTTGCCGTCGCCATACGCCTGGCGTCGCCCATCGAAGCGGAGCAGGCATAAGGAGGGATCATGGCCGATACGATCTATCAGGGCGATACGGGCCTGCAAATCGTCCTCGATTGCGGCCGGGACATCACGGCCGCGACAAACGCGGCGCTCATGGTGCGAAAGCCCGATGGCTCCACGGCCAGATGGCCGGCGGACATCACGACGGAAGACGGGGAAACACGCTTTCTGGCCTATACCACCGGCCACGGCGACCTGGCCCAGCCCGGGGCGTACAGGCTGCAAGCGTCCCTGACCCTTGGCGATTGGTCCGGCCGTGGAAAAACCGCCTTGCTCGTCGTCCTGCCGCAATTCGCCCCGAGCGGAGCCATGGCCACGGGAACGGGCGCGTAGGCGCTCTAGACGGGCAGGAAGCGAGAGGATCAGGGCGTCGGCCGGGACACCGCCCGGGGACTTCCCTGGCGTTCCCTCCGGCGGGCAAGGGCCGGATCGCCACCGGCGCGCCTTGAATAACGGTCGAAGATACCCTATCCAGGAAGGGCTGGCTGCCTGGGCAAGCCGGCCCTCCCCGGAGCCCGCATGGACAAACCCCGCATCCTGTTCGTGGATGATGATCAGGAGATCCTGGCCGCGTACGCCCGCGCTTTCCGCAAGCAGTATGCCGTGGAAACGGCGGCGGGGCCCGGGATCGGACTGACGCTGCTCGAAAGCGGCCTCGAGGTGGCCGTGGTCGTCTCCGACCTGCGCATGCCCGACATGGACGGCGTGGAATTTCTGGGCCGGGTGCGCGAACTGTGCCCCGATGCCGTGCGGGTGATCCTCACCGGGTTCGCCGACATCGCCGTGGCCATGGCCGCGGTCAACAAAAGCAAGGTGTTCAGCTTCCTGACCAAGCCCTGCCCCGAGGAGGAGCTGGAGGAAGCCTTGGCAGCGGCGCTGCGCCAGCACCAGCTCCTGGCCTCGGAAAAGGAGCTTTTGCGGGGCACGGTGCGCGGCACCATCAAGCTGCTCACCAACCTGCTCGAGATGGTCAATCCGGAAGCCTTCGGCAAGTCTTCCCGGGTCAAGCGCCTGGCCGTGGACCTGGCCGCCTACCTCGGCATGGAGGAATCCTGGCGGCTGGAACTGGCCGCCATGCTGTCCCAGATCGGCTGCGCCGCCATGCCGGCCGACACCTTGCGCAAGGCCTACCGGGGAGAACCGCTGCCCGGGGACAAGGCCTACGAATTCGCCATGCATCCCAGGATCGCGGCCGACCTCATCTCCAATATCCCGCGTCTGCGCGAGGTGGCCGAGATCATCGCCTATCAGGAAAAGCGCTTCGACGGCGGCGGACTGCCCCCGGACGCGACCAGCGGGGAAAACATTCCTTACGGCGCGCGCATCCTCAAGGTCGCCCTGGATTTCGACACCCTGGAGGCCATGTACCGGCACAAGGGCCGGGAGGCCGAGGCCGTGGCCCTGACCCTGGCCCGCATGCGCGACCGGCTCGGCTGGTACGACCCGGAGGTCCTCGACGCCCTCGAATCCCTGGCCACGCTGCCGGACGGTTTCGAGCCCCGGCTCGTCGCGGACGGGGAGCTTGCCCCGGGCATGCTGCTCGACCAGGACGTGCTCGACCTCAAGGGGGAACTGGTCCTTGGCCGGGGGCTCGAACTCAATACCATGTCCATACACCGGCTGATCGACCTTGGCGCGAACCTTGGCAGAAAACCGCGCTGGCGGGTCCTGGTCCCCCCGGCCGAAAAACTGGCCTTTGCCAAAATCCTCGACGGCTAAGGGCAACTACTCCATGGAAGCCATGCCTTCGCCCCCCTCGCCACAGCGGCAACACAAGGACGACTTGTTCCGGGGCGCCTTTTCGACCCAGATCCACTCCGCCATCGGCTTCGGCTCCACCAAGCGCAAGGTGAAGCAGAACATCCACGTCTTTGCCGAGGAGCAAAAAGACGGCTCCTACCGCGTGCGCGCCCTCAACAAGAATTTCATCCCTTCGGGCAAGCCGCGGATCCTCAGCAAGGAGGAGCTGCTTTCGAACTACCTGCCGGAACCCGACCTGTACATGAACAAGGTCGTGCCCATGATGCGCCAGGTGCGCGAGACCGTGGACGCGGCCGACGAGCACCGGGCCCAGACCGAATTCATGTCCGCCGAATTCGAATACAAAAACGCCCTGCGCGTGGACGAGGAGCACATCCGGGCCACCTTCGGCCTGGGGCTCACCTACCTCGACCGGGGCGAGGTGGACAACGCCAACCTGGTGTGCCGGCGCATCATCACCCTGGAGGCGGCCTTCGGCGAGGAGCACAAGCACCTTTTCAACGAATTCGGCATCAAGATGCGCAAGCACAAGATGTACGCCCAGGCCCTGCGGTACTATTTCAAGGCCTACCGCCTGGCGAAAAGAGACGAGCACCTGCTCTACAACATCGCCAGGACCTATTATGAAAAGGACAAGCCCAGGCTGGCCAGGAAATTCCTGGACATGGCCCTGGCCCTGAACCCCGCCTTCGAGGAAGGGCAAAGCCTTCTGCGTGCCGTCTCGAAGAAGGAAGAAGAGGAAATACTCCTCGGGGGACGTGGGCGCGGCGGGGAACGCGCCGCGTGGTGACGGCTGGCGGCGGCCGGTCGCATCGGGAGAGGATCGCCATGAGCTTTCTTGGACGCTTTCTCGTGGAACAGGGGGCCATCACCGAGGAACAGCTCGCCGACGGCCTGCGCTTCCAGAAGGAACACAACCGGCGCATCGGCGAAATGGCCGTGGACAGGGGCGTGCTCAGCTCCGGCGACGTGGACGGCATCTGTCGCCGGCAACAGACCGACCCCAGGCTTTTCGGCGACATCGCCGTGAAGGAGCGCCGGCTGTCCCGGCAGGACCTGGACCAACTGCTGTTTTTCCAGAAGGTCCAGCACACCTACCTCGGCGAGGCCCTGCTCCTTCGCGGCCACATCGACCGGGAGCAGTACAAGCGGCTTTTGGGCCGCCACTTCGCGTTGCGCCAATCCGGACAGATCAGCCTGCGCTATATCCAGGATTTTTTTGCCGACAACACGGTGGCCGAACTGCTGGTCGCGGCGGCGGGGCGGGCCTTTTGCCGGGTCGCCGGACTTGCGCTGGCGGTGGCGGCCCTCGGCCAGCCCGAAGACATGGCGGCCTTCCCCGAAACAGGCCTCATGACCGGCCTTCTCCCCGGGCCGAGGCGGTTGTGCGCGGCTATTGGCATAAGCGCCGCCCTCGCCGCCGGCCTGTGCCGGGAAGCGGACCCCGCGCCGGCCGAAAAGGCCCTGGACGCGTTTTTCACCACCACGCTCCTTTTTTTCCAGGACATGCTGCGGGACGCCTCCCTGCTTGCCCGGGAAACCCGCCTGACCCGCGGCGGGACGTTTTCCCATCCCCGGGAGGAGTCGCTCGGCATTCGCTGCGACACGCCGGCCGGAGACGCGGCGTTCGCCATCTGGATCGAGGAAAGTCCCGCGTGAACCGCCACCGTCCGCGATGCCGCAAGGCCCCAAAAGGCCCATGCGATCCCCGCGCCCCGTATTTCGAGGCCCTGTTCGACTCCCTGGACATGGGGCTGTGCTTTCTGGACACAAACCGCAAGGTGGTGGCCGTAAACGAGGCCCTGCGCCATTTTTATCCCGGGGACTTCGCCCCGGGCCGCCCCTGTCCGGGCGACGCGGACGCCTGCCGGCCCTGCCTGGCCGAGGAGGCGCTTGCGTCCGGAAAACCGGCCAACCGGGTGGCCGACGTTCTCGGTCCGGACGGCGCGACACGCCAGGTGGAAAGCGCCTGCCATCCGCTACGGGACGCGGACGGCCGGGTGTTCGGCCTGGTCGAAATCGTGCGCGACGTCAGCCGGTGCGTTTCGACCGAGCGGGAGATGGCCATGGCCGGGCAGGATATCGAGATGCTGCTCGGCTCCATCCGCTCCATCCTGGTGGGCCTGGACGGCGAGGACCGCGTGCGCCGCTTCAACGCCAGCGCCGAGGCGACCTTCGGACTTGCGGCCGGGCAGGCGACGGGAAAGGATTTCTTCGCGCTGCCCCTTGCCTGGGACGGGCGGGCGCTTCGCGAGGCCGTGACCGCCAGCCGCGACACGCTGTCCCCGGTGCGCGTGGACGAGGTGCGCTGCCGCATCCCGGATGGCAGCGAACGCGTGCTGGGGCTTACCGTCAACCCTGTGCCGGCGGCGTCCGGTTCCCAAGCCGGCGTGCTCCTCCTCGGCCAGGACCTGGCCGAGATCAAGGCCAGGGAGCTCAAGACGATCCAGGAACGGCGCATGCAGGCCATCGGCCGTCTGGCCGCCGGCATCGCCCACGAGATCAACACCCCCCTTCAGTACGTGACCTACAACGCCGGCTTTCTCGAGGAATCCTTCACGGACATCCTGCGCCTGCTTGCGGCCTGCCGGCGCCTGGCCGAGGCGGCCGCCGGCGGCAGCGAGGCCATCGCCGCCGCGGCCAGGGAACTCGACGCCCTGATCGAGGAGACGGACCTCGACTACCTGCGCCAGGAGATCCCGGCCGCCATCGCCAATTCCCGCAAAGGCCTGCACCAGGTGTCCGAGATCAGCGCGGCCATGCGCCAGATGTCCCACCCGGGCACGGGCGAATCGCTCTTTTTCGACATCAACGCCGCCGTGCGCGACATCGTCACCATCACCCGCAATGCTTGGAAACACGCGGCCGAGGTGGAATTAGAACTCGCTGACGGGCTGCCTTTGGTGTACGGTCGACCCCACGAGGTGTCCCAGGTGCTGCTCAACGTGGTCATAAACGCCGCCCAGGCGGTGGAAGAGCGCGTGAGCCGGGAACCCTGGCAACATGGCCGCATCGCCATCGCCACCAGCCTCGGGCCGCACGGCGTGACCGTCGCCGTCGCGGACAACGGCCCCGGCATCGATCCGGCCGACGAAGGGCGCATCTTCGACCCCTTTTTCACCACCAAGCCCGTCGGCAAGGGCACGGGGCAGGGGCTGGCCATAAGCCAGGCCATCATGTCCCGCCACGGCGGCGGCATCGAGGTGACGAACCGACCGGGGGAAGGAGCCACGTTTTTTCTGCGGTTTCCGGCGGAAGGCGCCGGAGCGACCGCGTAAGGCCGGCGGAGGCCGCTTGGGCATGGGCGTCAGACAAAAGATACTGTTCGTCGACGACGACGCGGAACTCATTGCATCGCTGAAGCGCAAGCTGCGGCGCAAGTTCGCCGTCGACGTGGCCGAGGGGCCGCTTCGCGCCTTGGAAGCCGTCACCGAAAACGGCCCCTACGCGGTGGTCGTCTCGGACCTGCGCATGCCGGGCATCGACGGCCTGGAATTCCTCACCCGGCTCAAAAAGACCTGTCCCGACACCATCCGCATCATGCTCACCGGCTACGCCGACCTGCAGGAGGCCATGCGCGCCGTCAATACGGGCGGCGTGTTCCGCTTTCTGGCCAAGCCCTGCCCCGAGGAGGAGCTGGAGGAGGCGCTTGTCGCGGGCGTGGCCCAGTATCTCCAGGTCACGGGCGAAAAGGACTTTCTCAAAAGCTCGCTGCGGGGCATCATCAAGGTGCTCACCGACCTGCTCGGGCTGCTCAATCCCGAGGCCATGGCCCGCTCGGCCCGGGTCAAGCGGCTGGTCGTGGCCATGGCCCGCTACTGCGACGCCCCGGACGTCTGGCGCATCGAACTGGCCGTCATGCTGTCCCAGCTCGGGGCCATGGTCATGCCCGAGTCCATGTTCGCCAGCCTGCGGGCCAGGGGAACCCTGGAGGGCGAGCGGGCCGCGCTTTTCGCCCTCCATCCGTCCATCGGCGCGGACCTGCTGGACAACATCCCCAAGCTCGGCGAGGTGGCCCACATCATCCGCCACCAGGAAACCCCCTTTGCCGGGGGCGGGGAGGACGGCCCCTCGGGCAAACAAATCCCCCTCGGCTCGCGGCTGCTCAAGGCGGCCCTGGACTACGACCGGCTGCTGACCTCCGGCGTCGGCCGCGACGTGGCCCTGGCCGCCATGGCCGGGCGCGAAGGACTCTACGACCCCAGTGTCCTGGAACTGCTCGGCGTGCTGGCCGGCGCGCGCGAAGGCTACAGCCGGGGCGAGGCCACGGTCACGTCCCTGACGGCCGGCATGGTTCTGGAAGAGGACATCTGTCTCGGCACCGGCGAAACGGCGGCCGTGGCCGGGCAGGTGGTGGATCCGGGGCTGATCGAGCGTTTGCAGGACCTCGGCGCGTTTCGCAAGCAGACCCTCAAGGTGCTTTCGCCCGCCACCGAAACCGCCGCTTCCGACATGACCGATCCGGCGCTGCTGGCCCTTTTGCGCCGGGTCAGAAGCGCCCTGCCGGACACGTAAAAAAAGGTTTTCCATGCCCAATATCATGCGCGTTAAGACCGATCAGACGGCCAGGCGATACGAGCGCATCGTCCTGGACTACTTCGCCGCGGGCGGCGTGGCGGTCATCGCCACCGACGACGAGAGCTTCGCCCGCATGGTCAAGCTGACCCTGGCCGGCATCCGGGTGGATGCCCGGGCGTCGTGCCGCGAGACCGTCGAGTACGACGAGGCCGTGACCTTCACCAACAAGGCCGTGGAACGTCTGTCCGTGCCGCTGCTGCTCTTTCTCGAACGGCGCATGCGCAAGGTCACCTGCATCAAGACCATCAAGGTGCTCAAGAATTTCTATGCCGACCGGGTGCGGGTGATCGTGGCCAGCACCGAAATCTCCCGGGAGGAGATGATGCTGACCCACGAGGTCGGGGCCGACAGCTTCATCACCAAGCCCATCTCGGCCAACGCCATCATCGAAAAGATCGCCTTTGCCATCCGCCCCAACAACCGGCTCGGCGTGCTGCTCGACCGGGCGGCGGAACTGATCGAGGCGGGGGATCTGGAACAGGCGCAGCACATCACGACCAAGGCCATGGAACTCAAGCCCGACAGCCTCAAGTGCCATCTGCTCCTGGGGGACGTTGCCCGCAAGCGCGGGGAATACGAGGCAGCGGAGAAGCATTACCAGGCCGCCGCCCGGGTGGAGAAGCTCTATATCGAGCCGCTCAAAAGGCTTGTCGAGCTGAGCCGGGAGTCCGGGGAGATGGACAAGCGGCTGGCTTACCTGACGCGCCTGGACAGCCTGTCGCCGCTCAATTTCGAGCGCAAGGTGGAAATCGGCGAGACGTATCTGGCCAAGGGCGATACCGAAAAGGCCAAAGGCTGTTTCGAGGAAGCCCGACGCGTGGTCACCCGGGAGGCCTCGGACATGGTCAGCGAGTCGCTGATGGAGATTGCCCGCAAGATCGGCGAAAAGGACCAGGAGATGGCCTTGCGCTTCGTCACCGAGGCCATCGAGGCCAAGGGCGAGCGGCTGTCTTCGGCCGATTTGTGGATGTTCAACGACCGGGGCATATTGCTTCGCCGCCAGGGGCTGTGGTCCCAGGCCGTGGAGAACTACGCCAAGGCCCTGCGCATCGCCCCGGGGGACGCCGGCCTGCTCTACAACATGGGCGTTGCCCACGCCGACGGCAAGCAGTACGATACGGCTCTCGACTATTTTGAAAAGGCCCTGGCCGCCGATCCGACCCTGATGACCCAGGCTCCCTCGGTCGGCTACAACATCGCCACGGCCCACCACCGTTGCCGCAACCTGGGGCAGGCCCGCGACTGCCTGCGCGCCGCATTGGCCATCGATCCCGACTACGCCCCGGCCAAACGCCTGCTCGAACACCTCGCCGAATAACGCCGCCTATGCCCGACTTTTTTTCCATGCGCCGCCCCGGTGCGGCCTGCCTGCTGCTGGCCCTGGCCCTTTTGCCCGCCCGGCTTTACGCCGGGCCGCCGCAGCCCGGACCCGGCTCCTCCGGCTTCGACATCTGCGGGGCGCTGGCCACGGCCCCCGGCCTGACCGAGGCCTGGCCCGCCGCCAACGCGGGCGTGCGGCCGGGCGAGACGGTCATGGACACGGACAAGGGGTTCGGCTGTCGTTTCACGCCGGCCGGCAAGCCGGGCAGCGGCCCCGTCCTTTTGGAAGCGCGGCTGACGCGGCCCACGGCCTCGGGCGTGGGCACGGCCGTGGACCGCTGGCGCGTGCCGGCGCGAAAAGGGGAACCGGCGGCCATTGTCTACGCCTTTTATCCGCCGGGCCGGGCCAGGCCCGGGGAGTGGTCCCTCGAAGTCTATGACGGCGAGACCAGGCTTGCCGCCACGACCTTCACGGTCACCGGCGCGGCGGTCCGGGGCTCCGTCGAGCCTCCCGCATCCGAGGAAGCCCTGCCCGATGCGCCGCAAGAGGCCGCCCCTTCCGACCCGTCGGCCGGATCCGTCCCGACGAGTGAGGCCACGCCCCAGGCGCCGTCCAGGCCGGCAACGGACACGCCAGCCCCGCCCGTCGCCACGTCAGCGGCCCCGGCAAGCGAGGCCGCGCCAAGGCCGGCCCCCGACACCGCTTCGGAGACGCCCGGACCACAGTCCGCACCAAAGGCCGCACCGTCCGAGGCCGCGAGGCCCAAACCGGCGCAGCCGGCCGTAAGCAAACCCGCCGCCACCGCAAAGGGAATCCCGGCAAAACAGGTCGCCGCCAAACCGGCCGCCACTGCGGCAACCGGATTTTACGCCTTGCAGACCGGGCTGTTCGCCGATGCCACCAATGCCGACGCCCAGGCCGCCAAACTTCGCGGCCGGGGCATTCCGGCCTGCGTGGTCGCGGAAAGCGGCGCAAAGGGCCGGCGCTACCGGGTGCTGGCCGGACGCTATGGCGACAAGCGGGCGGCGCTTACGATGCGCGGCGAGGTGGGCCGGGCCGCCGGGGTGCGGCCGCTGCTTTTCGCCGTGGACGCGGCCCAGGCGGGCAGGCTGCGCTGCCATTAGTCCCGCTTCGGAACCGCCCCGGCCTCACCCCGTCTCCTTGCCGTCTCGCGGCGCGAACCGGGCGTCGGCCCGCACCGAGGCCACGACCCCGTCGCGGCCCTCCATCCAACCGCTGCGCACAACCCCGCCCGGAGCGTCGAAACCCGGGGCATAGGGCTTGATGTCGAGCAGCGGCGTGCCGTCCAGCACATCGACCCCGCGCACGGTCACCACACTTCCCGCAACCGACGCGATTTCCACCACCGACAGCCCGATGGGGTTGGGGCGTCTTGGCGCGCGCGTGGCGAAAAGGCCGCGAGGCGTGTCGTCGAGATAGGGCACCACCGTTGGGGCGAAGCCCTGGGAGGCATGAAAGACATAGAGGAGATAGATGTGGGAAAAGCCGTCCAGGTCGGCCAGGGCCGGAGCCAGTTCGGGCAAGAGCTCCAGCCGGCCCAGGGCCTCGCGGGCCCCGCCGGGCTGGACCGGCATGCCGGCCAGGCTGGAAAAGGGACTGCGGATGACGCCGATGGGCGTAAAGGAATAGGTCGTTTCCATGCCGGACCTCCGTATGCCCGCGTCCGCGAGCCGGGTCAGCCGTCCTTGGCGAAAATGTCGCTGGCCACGAACACGCCGTAGGCGAGCACCATGGCGCAGACGCCGAGCAGGGGCGCGAAATAGGCCGGCGCGGCCAGGGCGAAGCGTATCAGCAGCGTGGACAGGGCGAAACCGGAATTGCGGAAGATCGATTCGAAGGCCGGCAGATAGGTGTGGGACAGGAGCACGAGAAAGATGTCGCTGAAAATGAGGACCGTGTAAAAGACCAGGAAAAAGTCGTGATGCTGTCCGTAGACGATTTCCTGCCAGCCCACCCACAGGCCGAAGGACAAAAAGAAAAACAGCAGGCAAAAAGCCAGGAATTTCTTGTAGGCCACGAACGGGTAGAGCCACGGTCCCCTTGGCCCCTGGGGCCGAGCCCGATAGTGCCGGTAATAAAATCCCAATCCTATAAACACGAGCAGCGCCCCGACGCCGTCGGCCAGCATGGGCAACAGCACATGGCCGAAATCCGCGCTGGCGATGGGTTCGTGCAGATGCACCAGCTCCTTGAAGGCGTCGCGCAGCAAAATGAGGCACAGCACCTCGAACTGCTTGCCCAGGGATTTGGTCACCGAACACGGCAGCACGAAAATGAGGTCCATCACCTCCTGGACGAGCACCAGCGTGAAGGCCAGGTTGATGGCGTAGAAGTGGGACATCGGGGTGATGCGGGCCAGAAACGGCGGCAGGAGCCCCCGCACATTGAGCTCGATGCCGACGAGGCCGACGCAAAAAGCGAGGACCTGGCTTATGGCCACGGCCCGGCGTGTTTTGGGGTGTTCCCAGACGACGTGAATGGGGTCGAACAGATTGGTTGCGAATTCGTAGAACGTGATCATAAGCGCATCTCGCCAGCCTTATGCCAAAGGCCCGGCCAAAAGGGAAGATGTTGCGCGTGCGCGCCCTTGCCATTCGAGTGTTCTTCGTTCATAGAATAATTTATTCTCATACACCTTGTTTCGTCCGGTCCTGCCGCCGGTCCGGGACATGACAACCCGCGGGAGCCCTTGGGAAGACGCCATGACAAACATCAAGGACTGGTCCATCAGCCTCAAGATCGTCATTGTCAGCATCGTAACGCTCACGGCCCTTTCCGTACTTTCCGTGGGTTTTTTCATCTATGAACTGCGCGTCTACCGCGACGACAACGCCCGGGCGCTGCGCGAGAAGCTCTACGCCCAGGCCAAGGCGCGCGAAAAGGAAACGGTCAAGCAAGTCTACGAGGTCGTCAACTACTTTTACGGGGTGTCCAAGGACGAGGAGGCGCTCAAAAAACGCGTCCACGACCGCCTCAAGGCCGTGGTCGACGCCGTGGTCAGCCAGGCCAGGGCCTTCTACGCCGCCAACAAGGACTCCATGCCCCGCGAGGAGCTTCTCGCCCGCATCACGGAGATGGCCAGGGACGCCCGCTTCGACGGCGGCAACTACATCTGGATCAACGACCTGACCCCGCGCATGGTCATGCATCCCATAGCGCCCGCCCTGGACGGCAAGGACCTCTCCGGCTACCGCGATCCCAGGGGCGTGGCGCTTTTCAACGACATGGTCAAGGTGGCCAAGGCGTCCGGCGAGGGCATGGTGTCCTACATGTGGGACAAGCCCGGCGCGCCGGGCGATCCCAAGCCCAAGGTCTCCTATGTGCGGCTCATGCCGGAACTGGGCTGGATCTTCGGCTCCGGAGCCTGGATCGAGGACTCCACGGCCCGGCTTCAGGAGGAAGCCAAGGCGCAGGTGTCCAAGATGCGCCTGCCCGACGGCAACTACTTTTTCATCTACGACACGACCAGGCCCATTCCGCGCATGGTCATGCACCCCATCCGCCCGGATTATGACGGCAAGGTCATGGACATGCCGGACCAGAACCGGGCGCGGAGCCTGCAATCCGGCGCCGACGGCGCGATGGAGAATTTTCCGGCGGACACGAAGAACATCGCCCAGGCCATGCTCGAGGCCGTGGAGAAAACCGGCGACGGCTTCGTGACCTACGACTGGTCCAAGCCGCTGCCGGACGGGGGCGCGACCAAGGAGCTCTATCCCAAACTCAGCTACGTCATGCTGTTTAGGCCCTGGCACTGGATCATCGGCATGGGCGATTACATCGACGGCATCGACCAGGCCGTGGCCGACGAATCGGCCCAGCTCGACAACGCCGTGCGCGCCATCGTGATCAAACTCGTCATCGCCTCCGCCATCTTTCTGGCGCTCATGGCGGCGCTGACCTTTGTCATCATGCGCCGCCTGGTCAACCGTCCGATCCGGGCCATCGTGGACTACGCCGACCAGGTGGCCGGCGGCGACCTCGACGCCTCGGTCGGGGCGGAGCTGACGGCCGAAATGGCCCATCTCGCGGAGGCCATCCGGGCCATGGTGGCCAAGCTCAAGGAAGAACTGGAATTCGCCCGGGGCATCCTCGACTCCATCACCATGCCCTGCGTGGTGGCCGCCCCGGACGGCACGGTGCTTCTGGTCAACCGCTGGCTGGCCCACTTCATGGGCGAGAAAAAGGAGCCGGAGCATTACATCGGCCGCAACCTGCGCGACGTTTTCGCGGCACACCCGCCGGTGTCGAAGACGTTAAGCGAGGTGCTCGGCCATCGGGAGATCATCACCAACGTGGAGTACGACGGGACCTACGCCTGGGGCGAACGGTTCTTCGTCAAGATCGACGCCGCGCCGATCAGCGGCGAGGACGGGCGCATGCTCGGCGTGTTCGCCATGCTGGCCACCCTGACCCGGGTCAAGCTGCAGCAGGAAGCGCTGGCCGAGCAAAACCATCTCATCGCCCAGGCCGCCGGCACGGCCGAGGGCATCGCCGCCCGGCTTTCGGACAACGCCAAATCCCTGGCCGAGCTCATCGACCGCACCAGCGAGGGCGTGGCCAACCAGCGCCAGCGCACCGAGGAGACGGCCACGGCCATGGAAGAGATGAACGCCACCGTGCTGGAGGTCGCCCAGAACGCCGGGGCCGCGGCCGGCAGCGCCGAGGAGGCCCAATCCCGGGCCAGACAGGGATCGGACATGGTGCGCGAGGTGGTGCGGGCCATCGGAGACGTCAAGGTCATGGCCGAGAAGCTCCGCGGCGACATGGGCGACCTCGGGCAACGCGCCGAGGGCATCGGCAAGGTGCTGGACGTCATTTCCGACATCGCCGACCAGACGAACCTGCTGGCCTTAAATGCCGCCATCGAGGCGGCCAGGGCCGGCGATGCCGGACGGGGATTCGCGGTCGTGGCCGACGAGGTCAGAAAGCTCGCCGAAAAAACCATGGCCGCCACCCGCGAGGTGGGCCAGGCCATCGAGGACGTGCAGCAGGGCGCACGGCGCGGCAACGAGGAGACGATCAAGGCGGCCGAGGCCGTCACCCGCAGCACCGGGCTGGCCGAACAGGCCGGCACGGCCCTTGACGCCATCGTGGGCATGGTCGAAGGCACGGCCGACCAGATCCGGGCCATCGCCACGGCCGCCGAGCAGCAGTCGGCCACGGCCAACGAAATCAGCCGGGCCACGGAGGAAGTCAGCCGCGTGGCCTCGGACATCCGCGAGGGCATGGAGGCGTCCGTGACGGCGGTGCGCGGACTCAATGAGGAAGCCGAGGACCTAAACGAACTGATTGTCCGGATGCAGTCCACAGGCTCCGGCGACACGGGCCCCGGACAACTGCCGGCCTGACGCGGTCCGGCCCAAAGGAGCGATACCACCGTGGCACGGATACTTGTTGTCGACGACGCGGCGATCACGCGCACCATGCTGCGCGACATTCTGGAAAAAGCCGGGCACACGGTCACGGAGGCGGCCGACGGCAACGTCGCCGTGGCGGCCTTCCGGGAAACCCCGGCCGACCTGGCCTTTGTGGACATCTTCATGCCCGGCAAGGAAGGGCTCGCCACCATCAAGGAACTGCTGGAGATGCGCCCGCAGCTGCCGCTTGTGGCCATGAGCGCCGGCAGTACGTTCACCGATACCGAGACGCTGGGGTGGGCCAGAAGCTACGGCGCGAAATTCACCCTGGCCAAGCCGCTTCGCGCCCAGACGGTGCTCGAAACCGTGGCCCAGGCCCTTGGCGGATAAAGGAGAACCAGCCGCCCCGGCCTAGGACGCCGCCGGCTCGATCCCCTCGGCGGCAAATCCGTCGAGGGCCCGGCCGAACGCCGCCGCCAAGGGCTCGTAGAGGACCGGCAACGCTTCCGTTTGTCCCTGGCGGGCGGCATGCTCCAGCGCCCTGGCCCGGGCCGAGGCCGGGCTTGCCCCGACCACGGCGGCGTTGCCCTTGAGCGCATGGGCGACAAGGACCGTGGTCTCCGTGTCGCCGCCGTCGAGGGCCGCCCGCAACCGCTCCAGGTCGTCCGGCGTATCCCGCAAGAAAACGGCGACAAGCCGCTCGTAGAGATCCCGGTCGCCGCCGAGGTTGTCCAGGGCCTCGGCGCGTCCGGCATCGAACGGGACCTCCCCGGCCTCGCCATCCCCCGTCCCCTCCCCAGCCTGGGGCGCGAGCCCGGCCGCTTGCGGCGCCAAGCCGCCCTGCCCTGACATCACCTTGGCCATGACCGCGAGCAGCCGGTCCAGATTGACGGGCTTGGACAGATAATCCGTGGCCCCGGCCGCCAGGATGCGCTCCCGGTCCTCGATGGCTCCGTGGGCGGTCAGGGCCAGAATGGGCAACCCCGGGTCGCACCCTTCCACCTGCCCGTCCCGGATGGCCCGGGTGGCGGCCAGGCCGTCCATGACCGGCATGCGAATATCCATGAGCACGAGATCGAAGCGGCCCATGGCCAGGGCATCCAAGGCTTCCCGGCCATTGCCCACCCGGGTGACGCGGTGCCCCCGGGGGATAAGGAACGCCATGAGCATTTCCGCGGAAAGCGCCGAATCCTCGGCCAGCAGGATGTCCAGGGGCGGCAACGGCTGCGGAGGCATCGTGGTCTGGCACGTCGCGGCCGTATCCTCCGACGCGGAGACCTCCCCCGCGCGCGGCAGGGCGAAGCGGGCGGTGAAGGAAAACTCGCTGCCCTCCCCCGGTTGGCTGCCGACCCAGATGCGGCCGCCAAGCAGGCCGACCAGGCGGCGGCAGATGGCCAGCCCCAGGCCCGTGCCCCCGTACTGCCGGTTGATGGACTCGTCGGCCTGGCGGAAGCTTTGAAAAATGGCCTCTTTCTTCTCCGGATCGATGCCCACCCCGGTGTCGCGCACGGAAAAGAGCAGGCTCACCGACTCCCGGTCACGGCAGGCGTCCCCCGTGCAAGCGTCTTCCCGACGCACGGACACGTCGATGCGCCCCGAAGGCGTGAATTTGAGGGCATTGCCGATCAGATTGCCGAGCACCTGCCCGAGCCGGCCGGGATCGCCGATGAGGGTTTCCGGCACGTCCGCGGCGACATGGGCCGCAAGCGCCAGCCCCTGGCGCGCGGCCAACACCGCATGCCCCGCCAGAGCGGCGTCCAGGACCCGGCCCGGGGAAAAGGGGATGGCCTCGAGATCGAGCCGGCCGGCCTCGATGCGGGACAGGTCGAGCAGGTCGCCAAGGAGCGTGCGCAGGGACGCGCCGGCCTCGCGGATCATCTCGAGCGCCCGCACGTGGTCCACCTGCCCCTGGCTGTCCGGCCTCAGGGCCAGATCGGCCATGCCCAGGATGACGTTTAAGGGCGTTCTGATCTCGTGGCTCATGTTGGCCAGGAATATGGACTTGGCCTTGGATGCCTGGTTGGCCTTCCTGCGGGCGGTGATGAGTTTGCGGGCGGTGCGCTCGTGCTCCTCGATCTCGCGGGAAAGTCTTTCGTTGGCGGCTTCCAGGGTGCGGTTGGCCTCGCGCAGGCTGGCGGTGCGGCTGGCGATGCGGGAATCCTGGTCACGGACGAGGTCGGCCAGGGTCAACTGGGCCTGGCGTTGGCTGGTGATGTCGAACAACAGGCTGACGGAGGCCGGCGCATCCTCCCACTCGATGCGGGCCGAAACGGCCTGCACCCAGCGGATGCCGCCGCTTCGCGTCACGATGCGGAAAACCTGGCCCGGGGGCGCGGACTGGCCGGCCAGCCGCCGCGTGTGGTTCCCGAGGACACCGGCACGGTCCTCTTCGTGGAGGAACTCGGTGAAGGGGCGGGCACACAAGGTGGCCGCATCGTGGCCCGTCAGCCGCTCCATGAAGGGATTGACGTAGACCAGCTTGCCCCTGACCGCGATGACCACGCCTTCCATGAGGTTGTCGACGACGGCCGAGAACTGTCGCTGGCAGCGGGCGAGTTGGGTCCGAAACGTCGCCAGTTCGGAGGCGTCCTGTATCCAATCCAGGAAGAAAAGGCCGCCGTCGGCAGCCACCAGCCGGATGCGCCGGATGCGGTACAGGCGCGTCCCGTTGGCCCATTCCCAATCGGCCCCCGGCTCCGCCGGCCCGGGCAGGGGACAGGAGTGGCCGCACACGTTGCCGAAAAGACGCAGAGCCCCGGCATTGGCATGGCAAACCCGGCCGGCGGCGTCCACGAGCATGGCCGCCTCGGGGAGCGCATCGCAAAATTGTCGGAAATGCCGCTTCTCGCCAGGACCGGGCGCATCCATGGAAGCCCCTCCAGTTTCGCCAACATGCGCGCCGGCAGGCTCTACTGTCAAGCCGGAGAGGTCCGCATCCCGCGTCCTTTCATGGGGGAGGGGAACGCGCCCGGCCTCAGCCGCCGAGCTGTCGGCGGATGGCGGCGTAGACGGTGTCGCGCCAGACGGCGGCGGCTCCGGCGTCGAGGTGCACGCCGTCCAGGGTGAACGATTCCGTGCGGCCGGCCTGGCGTTTGGTCAGCGCGGCGTCCACGTCGGCCACCACGGCTCCGGTGCGCCGGCCGACGTCCCGGATGACGGCATTGTAGGCCTTGAGGCGGTCGCCGTTGAGCTGGCTGGATGCGGCCTTTCCCGGCTCCATGGGCGGCACGGTGACCAGGACGAGCTTGCGCCCGCTGGCCAGGATCGTTCGGGCCAGATCCTCGTATCCGGCGGCGAATTGCTCCGGGCTGGCCGCATGCTGGTCGAGCGCGTCGTTGGTGCCCATGGCCAGGACGACCAGGGGGCCATGGGAGAGGGCCAGGAGTTTTTGCAGAAACGGCTTGGCATCGAGCGCCCTGGCCCCGGAAATGCCGGCATTGAGGACATTGTAGCCGGATATTTCCGGGAAAAACATCTGTTCGACGATGCTGTCGCCAAACACGATAAGCAGGTCGCCGTGCTGGGACTGGATCTGCCGTAATATGACATCGGCCCGTCCGCGCGCATACAACCCGCGAAGGTCCTTGATCACCGAGTTCACGGTATCGACGTTGTGCGCGATTTCCCGCAACTGCCCATCGGCGGCATTCCAGCCCTGCTTGTAATACAGGGCCAGCACCGACAGCAGTACGATGCCGCCGCACGCCAAGAACACGAGAAGTTTTTTCTTTTTCAAGGAGACTTGCATCCAAAGGAAGAATTGTCGCAACCTAATCCTACAGAGCAGGCATTAGCAGGTTCCAATGGCGGCGTAAACCAACGCGCGCGGGGGGCATGGCCCGTTGCGACAGCGGCCAGGGCGGCATCGCCGGGCAAGGTCCCGCACCATGCTGCCAGGGCCAGCCCGTTGCCGGCGGCGTTCCAGTCCGCGGCCACGCAAAAGGCCCCTGCCGCATGCGGCAGGGGCCTTGTTTCCGGGTTGTTCCCGACCGGGCGGGAAGAAGCTAGCCCAGGATGCCGTTGCCGGTCTCGCCGGTACGGATGCGGCGGGCGTCGCAGATGTCCTGGACGAAGATCATGCCGTCGCCTTCCTTGCCGGTCTTGGCTCCGGCGGAGATGGCGTCCATGACGTCGGTGACCTTGCCATCGGCGCAGGCGACTTCCAGGCGCACTTTCTTAAGCAGGTTCACCTCGACGATGACGCCGCGATACTGCTCGGTGTAGCCCTTCTGGCGGCCGCAGCCGGCAATGTTGGTGACGGACATGCCGTGAATGCCCTTGGCGTACAGGGCCTGCTTGACGGCATTGAGTATTTCAGGCCGAAAATAGGCGATGACGAGTTTCATATATAATCTCCCAATGTCCCGTGCTTACTCGGTGATGAAGATCTGGAAGCCGCTGTAGGCCTCGGAGCCGTGCTCGGTGATGTCGAGCCCCTTGAGCTCTTCTTCCTCGGTGACCCGGATGCCGATGGTGGCCTTGAGCAGGGAGAAGGTGATGAAACCGGTGCCAAAGGCCCAGATGAACACCGCGCCCACGCCGATGACCTGGGTGATGAACTGGGCCATGCCGCCGCCGTAGAGCAGGCCGGCCACGCCGCCGAAATCGGGGCTGGCGAGCAGGCCCACCATCAGGGTGCCGAAGGCGCCGCACACGCCGTGCACGGAGATGGCGCCGACCGGGTCGTCGATCTTGAGGACCTTGTCGATGAATTCGACGGACAGGACCACCAGGATGCCGGCGCAAAGCCCGATGATGATGGCGCCCATGGGCGAGACGTTGGCGCAGCCGGCGGTGATGGCGACCAGACCGGCCAGGACGCCGTTAAGGGACATGGAGACGTCGGGTTTGCCGTAGCGGATCCAGGACGTCATCATGGCGGTCAGCGCAGCGGCGCAGGCGGCCAGGTTGGTGGTCACGGCGATGAGGCCGATGTTGCCGGTGGCGGCGGTGGTGGAGCCGGGGTTGAACCCGAACCAGCCGAACCAGAGGATGAAGACGCCAAGGGCGACCAGGGGCAGGTTATGGCCCTGGATGGCCCGGGAGACGCCGTCGGCGGTGTATTTGCCGATGCGCGGTCCCATGAGCATGGCGCCGGCCAGGGCGATCCAACCGCCCACGGAGTGGACCACGGTGGAGCCGGCGAAGTCGATCATGGGCGCGTCGAACTTGGACAGCCAGCCGCCGCCCCAGATCCAGTGGCCGGAGATGGGGTAGATCAGCGCGGTGACCACGACGCTGACGAACAGATAGGCCATGAATTTGGTACGTTCGGCAATGGCGCCGGAGACGATGGTGACGGCGGTGGCGGCGAACACGCACTGGAAGAACCAGTAGGTGTAGTTCCACAGGCCGTCGGCGGAGGCGGTATTGGCGTGGGACAGGCCGAAGTTGGAGAAGCCGAGGAAGCCGCCGATGTCGTCGCCGAACATCAGGGCGTAGCCGATCAGGAAAAAGGCGATGGAGCCGGCGGCGAAGTCGAACATGTTCTTCATGAGAATGTTGCCGGCGTTTTTCGCCCGGGTCAGGCCCGTTTCGACCATGGCGAAGCCGGCCTGCATGAACATGACCAGCGTGGCGGCCACGAGCGTCCACATGGTGTTGCCGTTCATGATGGACAGAAACTCGGGCTTGGCGGCCTCTTCCTGGGCCAGGGCCAGCGCGGGCAGGGCCAAAACGGCCAGAGCCGCGATCGCGCCCATTTTGTAGAGATTCCGTCTGTGTGCCATAAACCCCCCTTCTTCAAAAAGTTTGATGAATTTTTTCGGCTTGCCAGCCGCCGAAACCCAATGACGTGCCCGGGACCGCTCTCCTCGGCCCCGAGCACGATTTGCAAATCCGAGGCCACACGGTACTAGCTTGGAATTTAAGGAAATTAAAAAAACAGGTTTTTTTCCTTCCTACAGATTTGGCGCTATCCGGTCCCTCTTCGCACAAAAATGAAATATATTGCTTACGCGCAATGGAGCTCCGTACTCCCAATAAAAACAGGGAATATCTTGCATAGAGCGCCTTTCCTTGCAAGTAAAAAATCACAATTTTGACATTTTGCCGCAAACGACGCCAACGGCGCGTCCCAACGGGATAACAGGCCGCGCAATCCGCGCCAAACCCCGCCCCGGCCGCCGCCAAGGCAAAAAAAAAGGCCGCCCGAAGGCGGCCTTGAAGCCATGCGACACGGCTACAAAATCGGCAGGTAGCGCTCGATTTCCCATTCCGTGACCTGGGTCCGGTAGGCGTCCCATTCGGCCTTCTTGTTTTCGAGCAGCGCCGCGTGCAGGTGGTCGCCGAGCACTTCGCGCATGAGTTCGCTTTTTTCCAGATGGTCCACGGCCTCGCGCAGGCTGCCCGGCAACGAGGAAATGCCCTTGGCCGCCATTTCCTCCTCGGTCATCTTGAAGATGTTCTCCTCGATGGGCGGAGCCAGCTCGTAGCCTTCCTCGATACCCTTGAGCCCCGCGCCGAGCATGGCCGCGAAGCACAGGTAGAGGTTGCAGGCCGGGTCCGGGCTTCGCAGCTCGATGCGCGTGGCCGCTTCCTTGCCCGGCTTGTACATGGGCACCCGGATGAGCGCCGAACGGTTGCGCCGGGCCCAGGCGATGTAGACCGGGGCTTCGTAGCCCGGCACCAGCCGCTTGTAGGAGTTGACCCACTGGTTGGTGATAAGCGCGAATTCCGGGGCATGGCGCAGCAGTCCCGCGATGTAGCTCTTGGCCTCGGCCGACAGGTGGTAGACGTCGGAGGCGTCGTAGAAGGCGTTTTTCGAGCCCCGGAAAAGCGACTGGTGGCAATGCATGCCCGAGCCGTTTTCCCCGAAAAGCGGTTTGGGCATGAAGGTGGCGTAGCAGCCGTGCTTGCGGGCGATCTCCTTAACCACCACCCGGTAGGTCTGGGCGTAGTCGGCCATGAGGAGGCCTTCCTGGTAGCGCAGGTCGATCTCGTGCTGGCTCGGGGCCACCTCGTGGTGGCTGTACTCCACGGCCACGCCCATGGATTCCAGGGCGAAATTGATGTCGCGGCGCACATCGTTGGCCAGATCGCGCGGCGGGGCGTCGAAATAGCCGCCGTAGTCCAGGATCTGCGGCTGGGTCGAATTGGCGAACAGAAAAAATTCCAGTTCCGGCCCCACGTAATAGGTGAAGCCGAGGTCGGCGGCTTTTTTGACCATCCGCTTGAGCACGTAGCGGGAGTCGGCGGCAAAGGGCGTACCGTCAGGATTTTTCACGTCGCAAAAAAGCCTGGCCACCGGACGGTCGGAGGGCCGCCAGGCGACAAGCTGGAAGGTGGCCGGATCGGGAAAGGCCACCATGTCCGATTCCTGGATTTTGGTGAACCCCGTGATGGAGGAGCCGTCGAAGCCCATGCCCTCCTCGAAGGCGTTTTCAAGTTCACGGGGCGTAATCTGGAAGCTTTTGAGCACGCCCAGAACATCGATGAACCAGAACTGGATAAACGAAACGTTGTAATCCTTCACGGCCCGCAGCACATCGTCCGCGTTTTTGCAGTGAAATACCGCCATGCCCGATACCTCCTTTGTTTTCCGGTAATTATAATCCACCGGGGAATCCGGACGCCCGGCCGCCGCCCCCCGAAACCCACCGTGGGGGCACCGGCCGACACGCCGCCATTTCCCAAGCTATCGCAGTCGGGAAGAAGCGTAAAGCGCCCCACGCCACCCGGCCGGTCGCGAAAACGCCTTGGTGGCGACCGCGATTTCTGATAATCGTGACCGGAACTCCCTAACCCCGGAGGTCAGTATGCGCATGTCCGAGGAGGCTCCCCCCGCAAGCCTGGATCCGGTCCGCGAGGAAAAACTGGCCATCGTGGCGCTTATTCACGCCGGCAGCCGCGCCGACGCCGAACGCCGCGCCGACGCCCTGACCCGGCAACTGCCGCACGACGTCTTCGGTTTCAGCGTCACCGGCACCCTGCGCCTGACCCGGGGCGACGCGGCCGGAGCCGTGACGCGCCTGACCCGGGCCGTCTCGCTGGCCCCCGACGTCGCGGACATCCGGACCAATCTCGGAGTCGCCCTGGCCGACACCGGCGATCTCGAGGCCGCCCTTGCCTGCTACGATGAGGCCCTGGCCCTGGCCCCCGACTCGGTCGCCGCCCTGACCAACCGGGGCGCCGCCCTGGAGGCCGCCGGTCGCCACGAGGAGGCGGCCCGAAACTACCGTCGCGCCATAGCCCTCGATCCCGGCCATGCCAAGGCCCACTACAATCTCGGCAACACGCTCAAGGCGCGCGGCCGGTTGGAGGAGGCTCTGGCCTGCTACGACCAGGCCCTGACCGCCGATCCCCAGTACGTCTTTGCCCAAATCAGCCGGGGCATGATCCTGGCCGATCTGGGCTTGCACGGCGAAGCGGCCTCCTGCGCCAGGGCCGCCCTGCACCTGCGCCCGGACCAGCCCGAGGCCCTGGACCTGCTCGCCGGCTGTCTGCTCGCCCAGGGAGCCGATCCGGCCCAGGCCATGGAATTGGTCATGCACTCCCTGGCCGTGGGAGAAGACCTCGAAGCCAGGCGGCTTTTCTGCGCCTGCCTGCGCCGGCTGCCGCCCTGGAAGCTGGACGCGGCCGGCCGGGAAATCCTGGGCCGGGCCCTGGCCGGGCCCTGGGACCGGCCGGAGATGCTGGCCGGACCGGCGGCGCGCGTGCTGGAGCACGATCCGGAAGTCGGACCATGCCTGCGCCGGGCGGTCGCGGCCTGGCCCGATCCCGTGCCCGCGGCCGCGCTCTTCGCCCCGGCCGGTGTTGCCGGGCTGGCCGCCCATCCGCTGCTGCCCCGGCTCCTGACGGCCGCGCCCGTGCCCACCGTGGAGATGGAGCGCTTTTTGACCCTGGCCCGGGGAGCGCTGCTCGCCACCGCGGCCCAGACGCCGCCGGACGACCTCGCCGAGCCGGCCGGACTGGCCTTTTACGCCGCCCTGGCCCGGCAGTGCTGCATCAACGAATACGCCTTCGCCCTGTCGGCGGCGGAAGCGGAGCAAGCCGAGGCTCTCGGCCGGGCCCTGGAAGAGGCCCTCACCGACGACCGGCCGGTGCCGGCCCTGTGGCTGGCGGCCGTCGGGGCCTACGGCCTGCTCGGCGCGCTTACCGGAGCCGACCGGCTGCCCGGCCGCGACTGGCCCGAGCCCCTGGCCGCCGTCATCGACCAGCAGGTGCGCCAGCCGGCCATCGAGGCACAGCTTCGGGAATCCATGGAACGGCTCACGCCCATCGACGACGAGGTGTCGCTGCGGGTGCGCCGGCAGTACGAGGAAAACCCCTATCCGCGCTGGGTGCGGGTCGCGCCGGTGGATGCGCCCGTGGCCTTCGACGCCTTCATGCGCCGCCGCTTTCCGCTGGCCGCCTACACACCCCTTGGCCGCGACGACCGCCTCGACGTGCTGGTGGCCGGCTGCGGCACGGGCCAGCACGCCCTGGAGACGGCCCGGCGCTTTCGCGGCGCGGACGTCACGGCCCTGGATTTGAGCCTCGCCAGCCTTGGCTACGCCAAACGCAAGGCGGCCCAGGCCGGGGCGAAAAACATCGCCTTCGCCCAGGCCGACATCCTACGCCTTGGCGTGCTCGACCGCAGTTTCGACGTCATCGAGGCGTCCGGCGTGCTGCACCATCTGGGCGACCCGTTCGCCGGCTGGCGCGTGTTGCTCACCCTGTTGCGTCCCGGCGGCTGCATGCGCCTGGGCTTTTACAGCGCGCTGGCCCGGCGCGGCATCGCGCGAGCCAGGATCTTTCTCCAGGCCAAGGGCTATACGGCCACGGCGGAGTCCATGCGGCGCTGCCGCCAGGAACTGCTGCGCCTGCCGCCGGACGATCCCCTGCGACAGGTGCTCCTGTGCGACTTCTTTAGCCTCAGCGGCTGCCGCGACATGCTTTTTCATGTCTGCGAGCACACCACCAACCTGCTTGAGCTCAAGTCGTTTCTGCACGACAACGGCCTGCGCCTTTTGGGCTTCGATATCGACACGGCCCCACTGGAGGCCTACCGCAAGCTCCATCCGTCCGACCAGCCGGCAACGGACCTGTCCAACTGGAACACTTTCGAGCAACAGTATCCCGATACGTTCCTCGAGATGTACCAGTTCTGGGTACAGAAGAAAAAACGCGCCACCGCCTGACAAGAACGTGGATTTTATCCGCAACCTCGGCTAGGGGGAGTGCGCGGCATCACCATGCTAAAAGCCCCGCCGGAGGAGCGCCATGGCCCAGATAGACCTGTCCAACGCCTACGCCAGCTTAAGCGGCGATGTCCTGATCGATTCCCTGGTCTGGGAAGGCCTGCCCCTCTGGACCGAGGAATCGCCCTCCACGGGGCTGACCGTGACCTACGGCTTCATGACCACGGCCCTGCCGGCGGGCGAAACGGTCGCCGACTTCGCGCCCCTCGACCTCGGGCAGCAGGCGGCCGTGCGCCTGGTCTATGCCACGTCCGAACCGCTGACCGGGCTCCATTTCGTGGAAACGACCGACGTTTCCAACGCCGACGTGGCCTTCGGCACGGCGGACATCGCCGATCCAAGGACCCTGGCCGTGACCAGCACCAACGAGGTCGTCGGCACCGCCGCCGACGGCACGACCACCATCGACCGTCAGGACTACGTCTACCTGGACAACGGCGAATGGGGCGAGACGCTGACCGACGCCCGGCCGGGGACCCTCGGCTACGAGACCATCCTGCACGAGATCGGCCACACCCTGGGCCTCGACGACACGGCCTATACCCGGACCCTGCCGGATATCCTGGACAACACCGACTACACGGTCATGTCCTACAACGAGACCGACACCTACAAATCCATGTTCGGCGTACTGGACATGCAGACCCTGCAATACCTGTACGCGGACTCGGGTTCGATCGTGAGCTTCGGGGTGATTCCGGTTGCGGCCTGGCCCGGGACGTCGTCGGCCACGGCCCTCGGCGCGACGCTGGCGACGGGCTAGTGTCGCGGTCTCGAAATTCGTGCATACGAATTTTGGGAATAACATATTTAGATAATTATTTTTTAGAGAACGCCACACGAACGGCAGCGCTTTCCAACCGGCCGGACGCCTTCGGGGGAACCGGGAGGCAGCCGGGCGCTACTGCTTGCGGGACGGCGCGGCCTCCCGGCCGGACGCGCCCCCGTGCCGGACCGCCGGGGCCGGCCCAAGGGCGCTTGCCGCCTCGGGGGGAAGCGGCTTGCCGTAGAGCCAGCCCTGGGCCAGATCGCAACCGGCCAGGGACAGGAATTCGTGCTGCAAGGCCGTCTCCACGCCTTCGGCCACCACTTCCAGGCCCAGGCGCTGGAACAGCGCAATAAACCCCGAGACCATGGACCTCGCCCGCACGTCGTATTCCAGGCTTTTTATCAGCGATTTGTCGAGCTTGACGATGTGCACCGGGTATTCCACCAGCACGCTTAAAGACGAATAGCCCACGCCGAAGTCGTCCACCGCGATGCGAAAGCCGCTGACGATGAGCCGCCCCAGGATGACCTTGGCCGTCTCGGGGTCGGCGATGATCATGGATTCGGTGATCTCGAGCACCACCGTGGCCGGATCGACGTCCGCCGCCCTGGCCCGGCCGATAAGGTCGTCCACGAAATCCTCGTCCTGGAACTGGTTGCGCGACACATTGACGGAAAGGCGCATGGGCCGGCCTTCCTCGCGCCACTGCCGCAGCCGGGCAAAGGCCATGTCCAGGACGAGCCGGCCGATGGGGATGATGAGCCCCGTTTCCTCGGCCAGGGGGATGAACCGATCCGGCGGGACCATGCCGTCCGGGCGCATCCAGCGGACAAGCGCCTCGAAATGCTCGGCAACGCCCGTGGCCATGGACACGATGGGCTGGTAGCGCAGGACGAATTCCTTCTCCTCGATGGCCCGCTTGAGGTTGTTTTTGAGCTCGAGCCGGGCCTTGGCCTCCTCGGCGATGGCGGGCTCGAAAAAGCGGACCCGCCCGCCGCCCTCGGACTTGGCCAGGTACATGGCCGTGTCGGCGTTGCGCATGAGCGCATCCGAATCCCGGCCATCGGCCGGAAAAAGGGCCACGCCCACGCTGGCCCCGACCTCGAGGGCCGCGCCCTCCACCTCGAGCGGCCGCGACGCCGCCGCCACGAGCGTCTCGCCCAGGCGCGCCGCCACCGAGGGGTCCGTGGTCTCGCGCAGGATCACCGTGAATTCGTCGCCGCCCATGCGGGCCAGGGTGTCCTCGTCGCGCAGGCAGGCGCGCATGCGCCCGGCAATGAGCGAAAGCACCTGATCGCCCACGGAGTGGCTCAGGCTGTCGTTGATGTACTTGAAATTGTCGAGGTCGATGAAAAGCAGGGCAAAGCCGCGCGAGCGCCGCGTGCCGATGGAGATTTCCCGCTCCAGCCGGTCCAGGAACAGGGCCCGGTTGGGAAGCGCGGTCAGGGCGTCGGAATAGGCCAGATTGCGCAGCAGTTTTTCCGTGGCCTTGTCCTTGGTGACGTCGGAAAAGACCAGCACCAGATGGCTGCCGGCGTCGTCGTCGAGGGGCAGGGCGTTTATGGACAGGCGAAGCGGCAACGTCTTGCCCGAACGGGAAACGCCCGGACATTCGCCCGACCAGGCGGAGCGCCGGGTCAGGCCGTCCAGAATGGTCCGGTGCAGCGTGGCGTCGTGGGCGGCGAGAAAGGTCTCCCGGGCGCAGCGGCCGTGCAGTTCGCCGGCGGAAAACCCCGTGATGCGCAGGCAGGCGGCATTGACCTCCAGCACCGTCAGCCGGCGATCGGTGATGACCATGGCCGCGTCCGTGGCCGCCACCGCGATCCTGAAAAGCAGCAGGCGCTTTTCCGCCAGCCGGCGCTGGGCGTTTTCCGTTTCCAGCTCCTCGTTGGCCCGCTCGAGCTGCCGCGTATGCTGGTTGATCTCGCCGAGAAGCGCGTTGTAGGCCGCGACCACCTGGCCGATCTCGTCCCGGCTGGTCCAGGGCAGGGGCTCACGCCGACCCGTGGCATGGCTGCGGGTCAGGGCGTCGCGAAGACGCCTAAGCGGTATGCCGATGCGCCAGTGCACGGCCCATAAGAGCCCGGCGGCAAGCAGGACGATCAAGGCGGCGGCGGTCGGCAGATCGGCGTCCCGCCGGCTGGCCAGCCCCTGGCGGATGCGGCCGTCGTGGTAGGCGGCCTCCAGCCGGCCGATGGCGTAGGTCTCGCCGCCGGCGTGATGGATGAGCTCCCGCCTGGCCGTGATGAGCCGCACATCCGGCCCCGGGTCTTTCCCCGAATGGGCCACGAGCGTCCCCTTGGCGTCGTAGAGCCGTATCCATTGCAGGTCCGGGTTCTGGGCGTAACTGCGGAACAGGCGGTCGATGGTCGCCTGGTCGAATTCCCAGACCGGGGCCTCGAGTTCGGCGGCCTGGGCGGTGAGCAGACTGTCCAGGCGGATTTTGAGGTCCTCCTGGGCCTGCCGAGCGAACCGGGCCGTAAAGATCAGGTACATGATCGCGGCCACGCTCAAGGCCACGGCCAGGGCCGGAAGCAGGACCCGGGTGGCCAATCCGAGGCGCGGATGGTTGCCGAAAATCGCCATGCGCGTGTCGTATCCTCAACGTTCGAGCAAGTGCCTTTGGCGCAACATACTCGTATAATTATTTTTCAAACAACGAACAAATCCGTCGGGCTGTGGATTCACATGTGCGCCGCTTGCGTCGCCCGCAGCTGGCGCAGTTGTGCCTCTATAGTTTCGAGGCGTTTTTGTCTCGTCTCCCCACCCGGGTCATTTTGGGCGGCAAGGCGGAGCTTTTCCCGATACAGCTCGATGATGCGGATGGGCACGAGCTGGCTGTTGTCGGAGGCCTCGAAGCCCGACCGGCTAAGCGTTGCCAGCACCGCCCGTTCCCGGGCCAGTCGCGCCTCGGACTTGCCCGAGGCGGCCCGGCCGTAGTCCAGGAAAAAGGCCCGGATGCGGTCCTTGAGCCCGGCGGGCAGATCGGTCCGCCAGACGAGGGGGTCCGAGGGTATGGGCGGCGAGGTCCAGATGACCACGACGTCCCGGGCGAATTCGGGATAGCGCTGCCGATGGCGCTTAAGATCGAGGCTGTTGCCGGTGGCCACGTCGAGGCGGCCCGTGGCCACACCGAGAAAATTCTCCTCGTGGTTGCCCGAGACCACCCGTTTGAACACGGCGCGCGGGGAAACGCCCCGGGAAGCGAACAAATAGTAGGCCGGCACGGCATGGCCGGAGGTGGAATTGGGGTCGCCGTCGCCGAAGGTGAGTCGGCCCGCCCGGGCGAAAACGGTCTCGACGTCGGTGAGCCCGGAATCCCGGCGCACGAGCAGATGGGAGAAATATTCGGTATGCCCGGCCGGGTCGATGCTGCGCAGGGCGACCTCCCCCCCGGCCCGGTCCACGGCCTCGATGGCCGACTTGTTGCCGAGCCAGGCCACCTGGGCCCGGCCGGTTCCCATGGCCCAGATCACGCCGGCATAGTCCTCGTAGATCTTGGGCGTGACGGGCTCGCCGAGAAAGGCGGACAGGTCGGCCAGAAGCGGCCGCCAGCCGTCGAGCACCGTCTGGGGGGCGGAGGTCGCAATGAGGCCGAAGCCAAGCCCCCCCGCCCCGGCCAGGGCCAAAGTCCCATGGCATGACAGCAGGATAAAAAGGACCAGCAGCAGGCCCGCGAGCGGCTTTTTTTTGCGCATGACTTTTAAAGGCTATCCGAAAAAATGTCGATCATCGCAGGCGACACGGATTTGTCAATGAAATGTCACCGGCTCTTGCCGCCGTTGACGGGCTTTTTTCCCGTATCTGGTATCTATAATCCGTATACCGTGTGCGCCCGGGGCGTTTTTTTGGAGGGTGACCGTGAACCAGCAGCTCTTCGATTCCTCGATCATGTTCAAACACATGCTCGAACAAAACAAATCCCTCGCCGGCAAAGTGCCCCAGGTACGGCCGCGCATGGCCTCGCTCCTGGAATGCACCGGCAACGTCCTGGAAGGCGACCTAGCCATTTTGACCTTGCAGGTGGCGGATTTCCACCTGAAATTTTCCGGCATCGGCATGGAAGCGGGACTGGCCTGCCTGCGCGCCTGCCTGGACGAGGCCATCGAACGCTTTTCCGCCGTCTACCCCGAGGGCGCGCTGCATTTCATCCAGGAAGCCTCGCCCGGGGATTACGTGCTGCTTTTCGAACACGACGGCCGCGACCCCGACGAACTGTTCTTCCTCTACCTGGCCTATCGGGCCGCCGTCACCCAGGGAGCGGCCGAGCGGATGCGGCTTATTTGCGGCGAGGAAATCGACCTGCGCGTGGGCTTCGCCCGGCTGGAGCCCGAGCGGGACACGACGCCGACGGCCGTCCTTTTCGCCGCCGTGTGCAAGGCCAAGCGGCTGGCCCAGCAGAAGATCGACGCGGCCGCCTTCCCCTCGCCGGCGGAAATCAAGACCCTGTTCGCCCAGGGCTTCACCGGCGTGGTCTACCAGCCGGTGGTCGACCTCACCACGGGCATGACCATAGGCTGGGAAGCCTATGCCCGGGGCACCTCCGGCATTCCCATCCAGGACGCGTTGCGGCTTTTCGAATTGACCGGCTCCACGGAGAAGGCCCTGGAGGTGGAACAGGGGCTGTGCCGGCTGGCCGTCTCCGGCATCGGGCGGCTCAAGCCCCGGCAAAAGCTTTTCTTGAACGTCGGCCCGGCGAGCCTTTGCGCCCACGATATCCAGCCCCGTGAATTCGCCCGGCTTATCGGCGAATTCGACCTCGAACGCAACCAGATGGTGCTCGAATTCTCCGAGCGCCTGTCCTTTAGCGAACTGGCCGCCCTGCCGGAGATCCTCGACGCCTACCGCGACCTGGGCTTTCTGACCGCCATCGACGACGTGGGCGCGGGCCAGTCCAACATGATGCTTTTAGCCCGGCTGCGCCCGGATTTCTTCAAGGCCGACATCACGCTGACCCGCGACATCGAATGCAACCCCTTCAAGCGGCTGATGGTCGAAACCCTCGTGCTCATGGCCGAAAAGACCGGAGCCAAGGTCATCGCCGAGGGCGTGGAAACCGAGCTGGCCTTAAGTTCCCTCGTATCCATGGGCGTCCACGCCGGCCAGGGCTACTACCTCGGCGCGCCGGCCTATCCCAAGCCCGAAGGCGGCATGCCCATGCCGCTTAAGGCCAGCTTCGGCCAGGCCAGCGCCGGGGACTGGAAATGCTCCTCCCCGGTGGGCGACCTGCTGGCCCCGTGCCTGGAAGTGGATACGGAGAAACGCGTCGGCGACGTCAAGGCGCTTCTGGCCGACAAGCCGGCCATGTGCAGCGTGGTGGTGGTGGAGGGCAAGACCCCGGCCGGACTGCTCATGAACTACAACCTGGACAAGGCCCTTTCCTCCAAGTTCGGCATTGATCTCTACCACAGAAAACGCATCACCCGGCTCATGGACGCAAGCCCCCTGTGCGTGGAATGCGACACGCCCATCGAGGAGGCGGCCCGACTGGCCATGAACCGGGTGGCCACCAAGATTTACGACGATATCGTCATCACCCGGGACGGGGAGCTTCGCGGCACCGTATCGGTGCAAAAGATGCTCGACACCCTGGCCAAGGTCCAGGTGGAGCTGGCCAAGGGCTCCAATCCCCTGACCGGGCTTCCCGGCAACGTGGCCATCGAACAGGAGTTCCAGCGCCGGGGCCGGGAAAAACTGCCCTGCTCGATGATGTACGTCGATCTCGACAACTTCAAGGTCTACAACGACGTCTACGGCTTCAGCCAGGGCGACAAGGTCATCCTGCTCACCTCCCGGGTCCTGCGCGAAGCCGTTTCCCGCCAGGGCTCGCCCGGCGACTTCGTCGGGCACGTCGGCGGGGACGACTTCGTGGTCATCGCCGCCCGGGGCGCGGCCGACGCCGTGGCCGACGCCGTGGTCACCGTCTTCGCCGCCGAGGTCCCCAGGCTCTACACCCCGGAAGACCGCGATCGCGGCTTCATCCGGGGCAAAAGCCGCGACGGCGTGGAAAAGGACTTTCCCCTGATCACCCTGTCCATCGGCATCCTGGAGTGCCTCTTTGCCGCGCCCATTACTTTCGAAGACCTCAGCCACCGGGTGGCGGAGGTCAAGAAGTTCGCCAAGTCCCGAGCCGGCAATTCCGTGATCCGCGACCGCCGCGCCCCCCTTGGGGCGCTTTAGTGAGGGAAGAAGGGGAAGAGGGTGCGCGCCGCGTCCCTTTCCGCGCCGATGCGCCTTGCTTCCGGGGCGCTTGGCCCGTACACTCCCGTGGCGTGCCTGTCGCGCCACACCCATGGTCGAAGACGACAAAATATTCGAACTTTTCGCCGAAAGCTGCCTGGAGCAGCTGCGCGGCATCGAAGCGGCCATCCTCGATCTGGAAACCGCCGGGCCGGACGCGCTTGGCCCGAAAGTCGCCGCCGTTTTTCGCGCCGCCCACACCATCAAGGGCGACGCCGGGGCCGTGGGCGCCGCGCCCCTGGCCGAACTCGCCCATGCCGTGGAATCGGTCCTCGATGCCGTGCGCGAGAGTCGTCTGCCCATAACCCCCGGGCTTGTCGGCGAACTCCTGACCGTCTTCGACGTGATCAAGACCATGGTCGAGGACCCCGTGGCCGGACGCGGTCGCGACGTGGCCCCGGAAATTGCCCACATGGCCGCCCTGCTGCAGCGGGACCAGCCTCCCCAGGCGCCCCAGCCCGTCGAGGAACCGCTCCCGGGCGAAGCCAAGGCCGACGAACACATCCGCAAGCTGGCCATCGACGCCCGGGAACTCGACATCCTGGTCGATCGGGTCGGCGAACTCGGCATCGCCCAGGCCCGGCTGGCCACGCTGTCCGCCCACCGCCAGGACGGGGAACTGCGCGACGTGGCCGAGGAAGTGGAGCGGCTGGCGTCGCTGCTGCGCGATCAGGTGCTGGGGCTGCGCCTCTTGCCCATCAAGATCAGCTTCCCCAAATACCGCCGGCTGGTGCGCGACACCTGCGCCACCCTCGGCAAGGACGCGGAACTGGTCATGGACGGCGAGAACACCGAGCTTGACAAGGCCGTCATCGAACAGCTCAATACGCCTTGCATCCATCTGCTGCGAAACGCCGTGGACCACGGCATAGAGCCGCCCGACGCCCGGCAGGCCCTCGGCAAGCCCCGGCGCGGCACCATCAACCTTGCCGCCCGCCAGGACGGCAACGACGTGGTCATCGCCATCACCGACGATGGCGCGGGCATCGACGCCGCCAAGCTGTGGCGCAAGGCCGTGGCCGCCGGCCGCATCGCTCCGGACCGGCCCTACGACCCGCAGGCCGCCCTGGAACTGATTTTTCTGCCGGGCCTGTCCACGGCCGAACGGGTGGGCGCGGTGTCGGGACGGGGCGTGGGCATGGACGCCGTGCGCGAGGGCATCGCCGCCCTGCGCGGCCGCCTCGAGGTGGCCTCGACCCCGGGGGCCGGGACCGTGTTCACCATACGCCTGCCCGTGTCCCTGGCCATTATCGACTGCCTGGAAGTGCGCCTTGGCGCGGAGACCTATTACCTGCACCTCGACTACGTGGAGGAATGCCTGGAGTTGCCGCCGTCGGTGACCCTGCACCAGGGCCGGGGTGTGATGGAGCTGCGCGGCGAGCCCATGCCGCTCGTGTGCCTGCGCCATTTTTTCGACCTGTCCGGGCCCCTGCCCCAAGCCTCCCATGTGGTCACGGTGCGCCGCGACGAAGGCCGGGCCGGGCTCGTGGTGGACGGAGTGATCGGCCGCAAGCAGGCGGTGCTCAAGCACCTGGGACGCGGGCTCGGCAAGGTGGCCGGCGTGCTCGGGGCCACGGTCACCGAGGGCGGGGACATGGCCCTGGTGGTGGACGTCCCGGGCCTGTTGCAGGCCGCCCTGAACGAAGGCAGGACGCAAAAGGACAACACCGCCGCAACGAAAATTGCATGACCATGTCGGCCCGGCAATACGGATAACGGACCTTGAGGACACGACACGAAAAAACGGAGGGTGACCCATGCCTCGCGCCCTGATCGTCGACGACAGCCGCTACCAGCGCTATCTTATCATCCAGGCCCTGGGCGACCGCTTCACGCCGGACGAGGCCGCCAACGGCCGCGAGGCCCTGGCCTTGTTCAGCGCTGCCCGGGAAAAAGGCCAGACCTACGATCTGATCGTCATGGACATCCTCATGCCCGAACTCTCCGGCCACGACGCCCTGGCCGGCATCCGCCGCCAGGAACTCGACGACGGCATTGCCGAGGGATGCCGCACGCCGGCCGTCATGCTTTCCAGCCTCGACGATCCGGCCAACATGATGCGCGCCCAGTTCGAATCCGGCGCCCAGGCCTACGTCACCAAACCCTTCACCCCGAAGACATTGCTCGAAGCCCTGGCCAGCCTCGGCCTGGCCGACAACCCGCTTCGTGCCGACGACTTCGACCCCGATACCCCTCCATGCAAGATCTTCTAGATCGCTTTCCCGGCCATAATCTGGCCTTCCTCAACGTAGCCCAGGGCGGACTCTACGAGCAGCCGACCATGGCCCACACCGTGCTCGGGTCCTGCGTGTCCGTCACCTTTTTCGCGCCCCGCCACGGCCTGGCCGCCATCTTTCACGCCCTACTGCCCAGGGCCTCGGAATACCGCCTCCACGGCATCGAAAACACGCCTTACAAGTTCGTGGACTCGGCCATCACCGCCATGGTCCACCGGCTCGCCTATCGCGGCGTGCCGCTGCAGCATATCGAATGCAAGGTGTTCGGCGGCGCCTGCGCCCTTTTCGCCGAGGAGCTTTCGGTGGGACGGCGCAATGTGGAAACGGCGTTCGCCACCCTGGCCGACCTGGGCCTGCGGGTGGCCGCCTCCAATGTGGGCGGCGAACGCGGCCGCAAGATCGTCTTCGCCTCGAGCACGGGCGAAATTTTCGTGCGCATGCTCGGCAACGGCAACGGCAGGCCCGCCTGCAAATATCCCCGCGAAAAAAGGTCCTAGGTTTTGCCGGATCCGTCTTCTCCCACCGGTTGCGCTCTCCGTCGCCTGCTGGCCGCCGTGTGCGCGACCCTTGGTTGCGTCCTGCTTGCGACCGCGACGGCCTTTGCCGCCGCCTGTCCCGGGGCGGGGAAAACCGCCGACGCCAAGGCCCTGGTCGGGGCCGCCACGCGTCTTCTTTCCGCCACGCCACGCGATGTTCCCGGCGCGGCCGCCTGTCTGGAAGCGGCCTACGCCGCCGGCGATCCCGGCGCGGCCGTGGTCCGGGGACAGCTCGCCCTGGAAGGCGCGGACGGGTCGCCGGACCCCACCCTGGCCGTTGCCTGGTTTTTCCGGGCCGCCCGGGCCGGCTCGCCCCAGGGGTATCTGGCCGTCGGCCAGGCCCTGCTTGCCGGACGGGGCGTTCCAGCCGATCCGTACTGGGCCTACTGGCACCTGGGCCGAGCCCTGCGCCTGCCGGGACTTTCGCCAAGCGAAGCCAAGGCCGCCAGGGACGCCGCCGCCACGGCGGCGCGGGAATTCACCCCGGCCCAGCGCGCCACCCTTGACGCCAACCTGGACGGCAGGGCCGCGCCATGACCTTTGTCGCGCCAGACGCGCCGCGTCGCGTCTTTTCCCCCGGCCCCGACTGGGCCCTTGTCGCCGGCCTGACCCTCGTCGGGCTGTGGCTGCGCCTTTACGCCCTGGATGTGGTGGGGCTGTGGTGGGACGAATTCGTGACCCTTGGCCGGGCCTCCTGGCCGCTTCGCGACATGCTGCCGTCGCTGGCCTTCGAGGGACCGAGCGACGTGAGCCTCGATTCCTCGCCGCCGCTCTTCCACCTGCTCGTGCACGCGAGCCTCATTTTCTTCCCGGCCACGGACTGGGCCGTGAAGCTGCCGAGCGTCATCGCCGGCACCCTGACCATCCCTGTGGTCTGGCTGCTTGGCCGACGGCTTTTTTCCAAAACGACGGCCATGGCCGCCGCCACCCTGTGCGCCCTGTCCCTGTTCCACATCCACTACTCGCGCGAGGCCCGGCCCTACGCCCTCTACCTGCTCTTCGCCCTGCTCGGGCTCTATTTCCTGTCCCGGGCCCTGGCCGCAACCGGCCGGCGGCGCGACTGGATCGGCTTCGCCCTGGCCAATATCCTCATGTTTTACGCGTCGTACCTGGCCGCGGCCACGTTCTTCGCCGAAGGGCTCATCGTGGCGGCCCGGGCGGCCCTGCTCTGGCGCAGCGAGCGGCGGGCGGCCCTGCGGCTCCTGGCAAGCGCGGCCCTTTGCGCCTTGGCGGTCTTCGCGGCCTATCTGCCCTGGCTGCCGGCCCACATCTTCCAGGTGCGCACCATCCATGCCGACGGCCCCACCGGAAACCGCTTCGACTCGGCCGGTTTTCTGTCCGTGCTCAAGGCCTTTGCCGCCGCCTACTACCAGGGCGGCGCGCCCTGGCCGGCCTTTCTGGCCGTTCTGGCCGGGGTCGGGCTTGTGCGCCACATCGCCATGGGCCGGCTGCGGGCGCTTTGCGCCCTCGGGCTGTGGGCCCTTTGCGCCCTGGCCATGGCCGCCGTGCTGCCCACGCAAATCCATGTCTCCATCCGCTATCTGGTCAACATCTTCTTTCTCTACGTCTATCTCGCCGCCGGCGGCATCGAGGCCGTGTGCGCGCTTTTCCGCCGCCTGTCCGCCAAAAGCGTCACGGCCCTGGCCATGCTTCTGGCCGCGGCCTGCTCCATGCCCACCTTCGAGACGCTGCCCATCTACGCCAAGCGCGACAGCCCGAGCATCAAAAGCGTGCTGGCCGACCTGCTCGTGGCCAAGAACAACGTGGACTGGCTGTTTTATTACCGCAACCGGCACCTCAAGATCATCTCCGACTGGTACCTGCGCGGCGCGTTTCGCACGGCCGCCTCCCTGCCCGACCGCCGCTACCGCCGCTTCTTCCTGCTCACCCCGGACGACCTCGTGCACAAGCGCGCGATTCCCGGCCTCGTGCCCGTGGCCAAGACCTTCTGGGCCGACAGCGCCAAGGGCGGCGTGGTCAACAGATCCCCCCTGCCCCTGGACGTGCCCTACGCCGCCGATTTCACCGACCTGTCCTTTTTCGCCGACGTCTACACCGCCGACAACATGGCCCCGGACCTCGGCTACGGCACCCTGGCCCTGTACGATTGCCGCATCCCGGGCCGGGCCGTTTTCGCCTTCGTCGCCCCGCCCGGGATGCGGCGGGAAAAAACGCGGGCCACGGTGGATTTCGCCCTGCGCCCGGGCAAGGCCTCCCTGCCGGAATCCACGGCCAGCGTGACCGTGGGCACGGACCCGGACGCCCTGGTCACGGCGGCCACGGTCCGGGCGACGGATTTCGCCCCGGGCACGACCCATTACAGCCGCACCGTGGACCTGCCCGCCCCGGACCCGGCCACGGGGCTGGTCTATATCGCCCTCGGCCTCGACCCCGGCCATGTGGACGGCGCGCTGGAATTCGCCGGCTTGCGCCTCGCCCCGCCGGCCGCGCCCCCGACGCTTGCCATCAAGCCCGTCTGGGAGCGCCGCGCAACGGCCATCGCGGCCAACACCCGGGTGCTGCCGGGCCTCGACGGCGCGGCGGTCCTCGGCGGGGAAACGCTCTTCGGCTTCGCCGACGCGGCCCGGCCGGACCTGTCCCTCGGCGGCCCCGAGGCCCTGGCCGCCTATCTGGCCGCCTACCCGGACGACACGCCGGTTGCGACCCTGGCCGACGCGGCCGGCAATATCCGCGCCCGCTACTTCGATCCCGGCCTGCGCCATCCCTTCACCGCCGTCACGTCCCGGCCGCGTCCGGTCCTCCCCGGCTTCGGCCAGGCGATGACCGCCAAAGGCTTTGTCGCCTCGGGAAATATCGCCGGCCAGACGGTCAGCGTGGGGCAGGAGCGCGTCAGGCTGCCGGTTGCCGCCCCGGCCGGATCGAAGCTGCTCCTGGACGTGGGCGGCACGGGGCTGGTCCACTTTTCCCCGGGTTTCGACGCGCCGCTTTCCGCCCTGCTCTCCCAGGCACTCCTCGCCCACGCCGTGGTCGCCGTGCCGGGCTCGCCCGCCCTTACCTGCGCCGGCGACGCCCCGTGCTTTCTGACCTACGCCGTGACGGCCGCACCGGGCGCGACGCCCATCACCGGCTTTCGCCTGGCCTGGTATCCGCGCGTGTTGACCGACGGCACGGGGCACAATAGCCTGACCGCAACCTATTCCACGGACGGCGCGACCTACCAAACACTTGGAACACTGCGCAGCGCGGGGGATTTTTTCTGGTACGGCGGCAAAATGCGCATGGCCCGGGAAGTGCGGCTGCCCCATCCGGCGAAAAAGCTCTACGTGCGCTTCGCCCTGTCCGGCGGCGGCGCGCAGCTGTGGAGCGCGCCCGAAACGCGGCTCAGCCTGGACGTGCGCCTGGCGGGTACGGACTTTAGCGGACTGCCCCTGCCCGCAAACGCGGTCCCGGCCCAAAGCGACGGCCCGGACGGATGCGCCGTGCTGCCCACCCGCGAACCGCCGCCCCTGGGCTGGCCGCTCCGGGAACGGATGTAAGAGACCGGGGGAAACCCTTTCTGGAGAAAGGGTTTCCCCCGGGCCCCCATCCCAAAGACTTTTAATAGTTACAGGATGTTGCCATTACAAGACCCATCACCGTTAAAAGTTTTGGGGAGGGGAGAGCGCGAGAGGGGAACCCTTTTTTCAAAAAGGGTTCCCCTCTCGCACCCTCTTCGCCCTCCTCCCCCCGGCAAAGGTTGACAGACACCCCGATTTCGGGATTAGTGCCTCGTTTGGCCGCGTCACAGCAACACGCGGCGCATTCCGCCGTTTCGCTTCCGATCCGGCGATCCCCTCTGGAGCGACAACCCATGATGCACGGAAAAAAAGTGGTGGTGGTCATGCCCGCCTACAATGCGGCCTCCACCCTCGAACGCACCTATGACGAAGTTCCCAAGGACATTGTGGACGAGGTCATTCTCGTCGACGATTGCAGCCGGGACAACACCATCGAGCAGGCGCAGAAGCTTGGCCTGCGCTGCTTCCGCCACGAACAAAACTGGGGCTACGGCCGCAACCAGAAGACCTGTTACGCCGAGGCCTTGAAGACCGGCGCCGACGTGGTCATCATGGTCCACCCCGACTACCAGTACACGCCGAAGATCATCCCGGCCATGGCCAACCTGGTGACCAGCGACGAATACGACGCGGTCATCGCCTCGCGCATCCTCGGCGGTACGGCCCTTCGCGGCGGCATGCCCATGTACAAATACGTTTCCAACCGCTTCCTGACCCTGACCCAGAACCTGCTGCTCGGGGCCAAGCTCTCGGAGTACCACACCGGCTACCGGGCCTTCTCCCGGAAGGTGCTGGAAACCCTGCCGCTTTGGGAAAATTCCGACGACTTCGTCTTCGACAACCAGATGCTGGCCCAGACCGTCTACTTCGGCTTCCGCATCGGCGAGGTGTCCTGCCCGACCAAGTATTTCGAGGAAGCCTCGTCCATCAATTTCCGCCGCAGCTGCACCTACGGTCTCGGCGTGCTGGCCACCTCGGCCCAGTTCCGCCTCCAGAAGTGGGGCCGCAAAAGCTACCCCATCTTCGACAAGAACGGCCGGGGCCTGTCTAGCAGCCCCAATCCCCCGTACTACAAGGACGAGTCGCCGGAGAACTCCGGTCAGGCCAGCTAAAAGCCGGACCGACAAGCCCTTTCAGCGTCGTCCCGCGCACATCGAAGGTCCGCCGCAACCAGTCGGCGAAGCGGCGGACCTTGGCCAAAAACGCCGTCGCCGCTTCTTCATCCGGAAAATGCGGACTGGCCCCGGGCAAGAGTTCCGAGGAATGCCAGAAGAGCGTGATCACCCGGCCGCCGCGCCGGACGTGGGTCCGCACGGCCAGTCGCATGGTGGCCTCGGGCATCCAGACCGGATTGACCCCGAGCGTCGCGGTTTTCATAAATCCCCCAAGCACCGCATTCCCGGCCTTCGGCGGCAGCCGTTTCGCCAGGGCATGGGCCAGTCGCGGCGTTCCCGGCACCAGCGGCACCTGGGTGGTCGGGGCCTCGAGCAGGCTTTTGCCCTCCGGCCCGGCCGGGCGCAGCCAGTAGGGATCGGCCGGGGCCCGAAAATGGTCCGGCCCGCCCGGCACATGGCGCAGCGGGGCAACGCTCGAATCCACCAGGAAACCGACCTCGGGCAGCACGGCCATGGCCCGCTTGAAAAGATTCCACCGGCCCATGCGGAACGAAACAGCCGGGGCGCCGGCAAAGGCGGTTACGGCCCGCTGGAGCGTCACCAGCTTGGCCCGGAAAACGTCCAGGGGCATGACGGCCGTGGACACCGGTTCGGGCCAGGGCATGTCGGGAAAAGGCGGCGTGTTCCAGGGATGCAGATGCGCCCCGATCTCGCCGCCGACGCGGGAGACGAGGTCAAGGATAATTTCCCCGCTGGCCGGGTCGACAGCCACCGGATAGTCGCACAGGAACGTGAGTGGCAGGTCGAAATCCCGGGGCAGGAACGCCAGCTTTCGCAGTCGGGCGATATTGGAAAGCCCCGCCCCCTCCCGGGGGTAGGAACCGGAAAAAAGTCCCTCTTCCTCGACATCAAGGCTTATAACGACAGCCAGCGGCTTTTTGCCCATACGGTGTACGCTCCCGGCGGCATGGTAGCGGCGGGCCGGAAAATGTACAGCCCGTTTTCCGGGGCCATGGCGGGTCGGCGTCGCATGCCTTGACAATCGCGGTAAATACTTATCTCAAGAAGCAAACGGGTTGCCCGTGCGTGCCTCCCGGGGACTTGCCATGAATAAACGACTTCCCCTTGCCGCCCTTGCCGCGGACATGATCCTGGCCGAGCCGGTGTGCCGTCAGGACGGAACGCTGCTGTTGCCGGAGCAAACCGTCCTGACCGAACGGCATCTGCGCCTGTTTCCGGTCTGGGGCATCCCTGCGGCCACGGTATGTTGCAGCGACGACGCCGCAGCCTGGCCCATACCGGAGGACACGCCGGAAACCGCGCCGGACAGCCAGGCGCTGGAGGCGGCCCAGGTGCTTTTGCGGCCGCGTTTCGTCCATGCCGACCTCGACCAGCCAGCCATGGCCGCGCTGTACGACCTCTGCCTGACCCGGGCGGCCGGGACCCTTGCCTGCCGTGGCCCGGCCGGTCTGGCCCTGCCCGGCCCGGTGCCGGCGGACCTGCTGCCGCCCGCCCCGGAAACGCCCGCGCCCGGCCCCATGGCCATCATCGAGTCCGATCCCAAGCTCACCTCGTTGCCCGACGTCTTCGTGCGCATAAACGAGGTGTTAAACGACCCCAACAGCACCGCCCGGGAGGCGGCCGACGCCCTCGGCAAGGACACGGGCCTGGCCGCCAAGCTCCTGCGCCTGGTCAACAGCGCCTTTTACGGCTTTCCGGTCAAGGTGGACACCTTGTCGCGCGCCGTGACCATCGTCGGCAGCCGCCAGCTTACCACGTTGGCCCTTGGCATCTCGGTCATCGCCATCTTCAAGGACCTGCCCAGCGGGCTCGTGGACATGCGCGCCTTCTGGAAGCACAGCGTCAGCTGCGGCGTGATCGCCTCGACCCTGGCCGGACCCGAGGCCGGGCTCGACGTGGAAAGACTTTTCGTGGCCGGGCTGCTCCATGATGTGGGGCGGCTGGTGCTTTATCGCAACGTGGCGCGCCACGCCACACACGCCATCGCCCTGGCGCGGCGGGAAGGCATCCTGCTGCGCGAGGCCGAAAAAAGGCTGTTCGGCTTCGACCACGCCACCCTCGGGGGCATGCTCCTGCGCAAATGGCGGTTTCCGGAAAGCCTGGAAAAGGCTGTGCGCCACCACCACGGCAGCCTCTCCCACATGGGCATGCCCATGCCGGCCCTCACCCACACGGCGGACGCCATATCCGGCGCGCTCGGCCTGGGCTCGAGCGGCGAAGTCTACGCCCCGCCGCTGTCCCCGGCCGCCTGGGACACCCTGGATATCCCCGTGGATCGCCTGCCCGACATCATCGCCGCAGCCGAAGCCCAGATCGACGATATCATCCGCGTTTTCCTGCCGGACGAGAAGTAGCGAGGACGGTGAACGGGGAAGATGGAAGAGGATGCGAGAGGGGAACCCTTTTTTCAAAAAGGGTTCCCCTCTCGCGCTCTCCCCTCCCCAAAACTTTTAACGATTACAGGTACGGTAACGATAATGCCCTGTAACCGCTAAAAGTCTTTGGAAAGGGGGTCCGGGGGGAAACTTTTCTACAGAAAAGTTTCCCCCCGGTTTCATCTCCCGCCTTCCTCCGCCACCCACTCCAGCACGCTGCGGATGCGGTGGCGGTAGGTATGGCGGGTCGCGATCAGTTCGCGCCAAGCTGTTTTGAGGCCCTCGGCGTCATGGCTGAGGCGTTTGGCCAGGTCGGGGATGTCTTGTGCCGTCCGGTAGGTGATGGGGGCGGTCAGATAGGGCGGAAAGATATCGAGTCCGGGCGTGTGGTCGGTAAGCAGGCATCCGCCGGCGGCCCAGACGTCGAAATGGCGCTGGGTCAGGCCATGGGGCAAAAGCGGGCTGACGGCCCCGACGACGGCCTGGGCGGAGGCGTAGAGCCCCGGGAGCGCCTCGTGGTAGGGCACGGGCGGCAACCAGGCGAACGGCGCTTCGACAAGCCCCCGCCAGGCCGCGTCGCCGCACACGGCCAGTTTTCCGGTCCGGGCCGCCTCGCGGATGACCAGCCGTCGCCAGGCCTGGCCCGACTCTTCCGCGCCGTACCCCACGCGCCGGGCATCCCGTCCGGGCCACAGGGACGTGACGCCGAGCCGTTTTTCCCACCAGCCGAAATCCGGACGCTCGCCGCGTGACAGCATGGCCATGGCCTCGTCCCACAGAGCGGGGTCGAGCCTGTTTCCCGAAAAGAAAAGTTCCTTGTCCGGGAAGGCGCTGCGGCCGACGAAAAGAAGCTTGCCGGCAAGCTCCGACCGGTCGGGCCGGGCCGTAAAAAAGGCCGGATCAGCGGCCAGGGGCAGATGATGCACGGCCCTCGCGCCGTGGCGCCTTAGCGGCGCAACGAACCAGTCGTCGGTCACGCACAGGGTCACGTCGCGCCAGGCCGTCGTCTTGACGCCGGACAGGCAGTGGAAGGGGTTGTCCACGCACCAGACGACCACCGGCACCCCGGCCCGGGCCAGGAGCGCCTGGACCTCGCCGTGGCGGTCGAGGCCCGCGAAATTGACGGAAAAAAAGAGGGTCGGCCGTTCCCGCTCCAGACAGGCGAGCAATCCGACCCGGTCCACGACGCGCACCGTTACGCCCTCGGCCTCGAACCCGGCCGTGATGCCCGGGGCGACCAGCCCGCCCGTGTCCCGGGGCAGCAGGGCGATTTTCTCCCGGCCGGGGGCATCCGGCGGCACAACCGGCAGCAGCAGCGTCGCCCGCACCGGGCTCCAGAAGCGAGGGAAAAGGGTACCGGCCTGCCGATAGAGCAAGATGTTGGCGCAAGCGACCAAAGCGGGATCGAAGGAGGCAAGCGGGGTCCAGGCGGCCGGAATGGCGGCGCGCCAGGCGGCGTCGGTCTGGGCGAGAAATTCCGGGCACTCCAGATAACGCACCCTGGCCCCGGGTGGAAGCGTCGCGGCAAGCGCCTGCGGATCGGGGCCAAGGCCGAGCACCAGCCAGTCCGGGCTTTCAGCCCGGGTAACGACCTCATGGCCCGGGGCCAGGGTCTTGGCCGCGCCCAATTCGTCGACAATGCGCAGGCGGCTGCGGGGATGCGCCATGGTCCACGATCCTTCTTACCGGCCGGAGAGGCGGCGGGGCATGGCCCGGGTCGATCCGAAATCGCGGCTCCTGTCAAGGCGAGGCGGCTTGACAAGCCGGGCGCGGCCAAGGCATGGCGCGAACCATACCGTGAGGCTTCCTTCCACCCGCCTTTTTCACGCGGCCCCGCTGCCGCTTCTGGTCACCGCGCTCTTTTTGGCGGCGGCGGTTTTTTTTGCCGCCCATGCCCATCTGACGGCCAGGCTTCTCGCCTTGGTTCCGGCGAGCCTTGCCATAAGCGCCGCCCTGCTGGCCCTTGGCGACGCCCTCTCGCGCCACGCCGAGTCCCGGCGCGTGCGGCGGATGCTTGCGCGCCACGGCTTCGATGAACGGGTCTTCGACGCCATGGCGGCCTCGCGCTGCCAACGCGACGCCGCCCTTTGCGCGGCCGGGGAGACCGGTTTCCTGGCGCAGGCCCGGGCCTATTACCATTCCCTGGGCTACCGCTGGCACCACCTGCTTCCCGACAGCGCGAGGCGCGCGCCGTGGCGGCTTTTCGCGCCGCTTTTTTTCAAGAAGAGCTTTCTGGCCTTCGGCCATGCCCGCCGCCGGTGAAAATAGCCGGGCGGACCGGGGAAAACCTAGTCAGCGGGCCGGATATTGCCGTCCGCGTCCCGGGAGCAGACGGCCAGCCAGATCGCTTCCAGCACCGCCTCCACGCCCTCGCCGGTCAGCGCCGACATGAAAAAGACCTTCTGGCCGGCGGCATGGGCGGCCTCCCGGCGCACGGCCAGGTCTTCCGGCGTGAGCAGGTCGATCTTGTTGACCACGCGGATCTGGGGCCGCTCGGCCAGGGCCGGGTCGAAGCGGCGCAGCTCCTCGTCCACCACGGCAAAGGCCTCGAAGATGCCTTCCGGCGAGGCGTCCTCGGCCGAAACGACATGCAGCAGCACCCGCGTGCGCTCCACGTGGCGCAAAAACCGGTGCCCCAGGCCATGGCCCAGATGCGCGCCCTCGATGAGCCCCGGAATGTCGGCCAGCACCAGCCGATCGCCGTAGTCGTTTTCCACCACACCGAGGTTGGGGGTGAGCGTGGTGAAGGGGTAGGCCGCGATCTTGGGCCGGGCCCGGGACACGGCCCCGATGAAGGTGGACTTGCCGGCGTTGGGCAGTCCGATGATGCCGACATCAGCCAGCACCTTGAGCACCAGCCGGATGCGGCGCTCCTCTCCCGGCTCGCCGGGCTGGGCGAAACGCGGGGTACGCATGGTGGCCGAGGCGAAGTGCAGGTTGCCCTTGCCGCCACGCCCGCCCTGGCAGGCGACGAACGTCTGGCCCGGTGTGGTCAGGTCCACGAGCAGGGGCTCTTCCGGAACCTCCTCTTCCTCCACCTCCACCGGGGCCTCATCGCCGCCCGCGTCCACCTCGTCCTTTCCGATCTCGTAGACGGGCTTAAACGTAGGCGCGTCCGGAACTTCCTGGTCCTCGGGTGCCGGTTCCACAGGCTCCAGGGGCGGCAACTCGTAAAGTTCGGTGCCGACGGGCACGTCGATGACAAGGTCCGCCGCGGCCTTGCCGTTTTTCTGGCGGCCCATGCCGCCTTCGCCGTTTCGGGCTTCGTAGATGCGCCGCAGGCGCAGGTCATAAAGCGTGAGCAGATCCGGATCGGCCCGAAAAACGACATCGCCGCCCTTGCCGCCGTCCCCGCCGTCCGGGCCGCCCCGGGGAATGAACTTCTCGCGGCGAAACGACACCGCGCCGCGTCCGCCCTTGCCCGAGCGAACGATAATCCAGGCTTCATCGACAAAACGCATAACCCCTCCGGGCACCCTTCGTGTCGTGTCCTCGAAATGCGCATCCGCGGATTTCGAAGGTAATATATTTAAATGATGGATTAAAAAGACACAACACTTACGGCCGCAGCTTGGCGAGCCTGTCCTCGCGGCCCACCAGCACCAGCTTGTCGCCGCTCCCAAGCGGCTCGTCGGCCTTGGGGATAAAGGAATAGTGCTCGGCCTGCGCCCGCTTCCAGGCAATGACCTGTACCTGATGTTTGTTGGTCAGGTCGAGCTGGCGCAAGGTCCGACCGGCCCAGTCGTCGATGCCGATCTCTTTTATGGCCACGTTCTTGTCCATGGGCAGGTATTCAATCAACCCCGGACTCGCCAGCTGATGGGCCATGTTCTTGGCCGCGAAACGCTCGGGAATAAAGACCGTATCCACGCCGATTTTCATGAGCAGCTTCTCATGGTCCGTGGACACGGCCTTGACCCAGACCTGGGGCACGCCGAGTTCCTTGAGGTAGAGCGAGATGAGGATGCTCGCCTCCATGGAATGGCCCACGGAAACAACGACGTGGGACATCTCCTCCACATGGATCTGGGCCAGGGCCCGCTTGTCCTTGGCGTCGAGCTGGTAGACCTGGGTGAAGATGTTCTGGGCGTTTTTGACCTTCTCGGGATTGCCGTCCACGCCGATCACCGGCCGGCCGAGCTCCACCAGACAGCGGCCCATATGAAAGCCGAACTTGCCGAGCCCGATGATGCATACCTGATCCTGGGCCATTTTTCCTCCACGAAAAAGCGACATGGCGACGCCTAGCCGATCATCATACTCTGCTCGGGCCAGCGGTAGCGCAAGGGCTCCTGAAAGGCCTGGAGCACCGAGAGGAAAAGAATCGGCCCAAGGCGCCCCACGAACATGAGCAGGGTGATGACGATCTTGCCGGCCGGCGTCAGCGTCGGGGTGATGCCCGTGGACAACCCCACCGTGCCGAAGGCGGAGACGACCTCGAACAGGATCTCCAGGAACCGGCCGCCGGATTCCACATGCGGGGCCACCGCCCCTTCGGTAAAACACAGCAGCAGCACCGCGCCAAGCACCAATCCGCCGGCCAGGACGGTCAGGGTCACGGCCCGGTCGATGGCGCCCTCGTCCACGGCGAAACGGCCGATGACGGCCTGCCGTCGGCCGAGCATACGCGACTTGCCGAAAGCGCACAGCACGGCGAAGGTGGTGGTCTTGATGCCGCCGGCACAGGAGCCGGGGGAGCCGCCGATAAACATCAAAAAGACCATGATGACCAGCGAGGCGTCGGCCATGCGGCCGATGTCCAGGGTATTGAACCCGGCCGTGCGGCAGGTGACGGACTGGAAAAGCGCGGCCATGGCCTTGTCCGCCACCGACAAGGCAGGGTAGCGGTCGCCCAGAAACTCGCCGAAAAAAATCATGCCCGCCCCGACCAGGATCAAGGCGGCCGAGACCGTAAACACGATGCGGGAATGCCAGGACAGGCGGAAGACATGAGCGTCGCGGCGGACAAGGCGCACAAGGTGCGAACGGACCGCCCGGTAGCCCTCGATCAGCACGCCGAATCCCAGGCCGCCGCTGATGATCAGCCACATGAAGATGCCGTTTACGCCGGGACTCCCGACAGAGGAGGCGAGGTTGTCGGCGGGCAGGGCGAAGCCGGCGTTGCAAAAGGCCGAGATGGAGTGGAACACGGCCGAATAGGGCGCGAAGCCGACCGGGTCGAGGCAGTAGAGGCCCAGCGCGCCCACGGCCTCGATCACGGCCGTGACCAGCACCATGCGGGTGAGGAAACGGCCCAGGTGAAAGGTCGTGTCGTGCAGCAGGCTCTGGCCCACGGCGATATGGTCGGCCAGGGACACCCGGCGACGCCAGAGATAAAAGATGAGCGTGGAAAAGGTCATGACGCCGAGGCCGCCGAGCTGCACCAGGGCCAGGATGACGGTCTGGCCGAAGAGCGAAAACCGGGCGCCGGTATCGACCACGGTCAGTCCGGTGACACAGGCGGCCGAGGTGGCGGTGAAAAGGGCGTCGAGAAACGACACCGCCCCGCCCCGGCAGCTTACCGGCTGGTGCAGCAGAAAGGCGCCGACGAGGATGGCCCCGGCGAACACGTGGATGGGCAGCGCCAGGGGCGCGAACAATTTCTTATGCCACATGGGGTCCGAAGGTAGCGCAGAGGGCGTCGAATCTCCAAGGCCCCGCGCCCCAAAAAAATGGGGGGCTCGGTGGGAGCCCCCGCGCGGGAGATGAAGGAGAGGTCAGAACAATAGGGAGGTATTGTCTGCTCTGTTTTCTCTTTATCCAAATCCCGTGCCAATACGGCAGATATTATTTTTCTGTTTTATTTAAATATGTTAATGAAACAAGTAAAGCGTTATAGCTTCCTGCAAAACGAGAAAAATGTCCTGCTTTGCGGTAAAATAGGAAATATTGCGGTAAAAAAGAAAAAACGTGACGCCAAGCCGAGGGGCGCTTTTACGGCAAGCCTGGGCGCTTGCCAAGGGAAAAGAAACCGGGGGGAAACTTTTCTGTAGAAAAGTTTCCCCCCGGACCCCCTTTCCAAAGACTTTTAGCGATTACAGTGGATTATCGTTACCGTACCTGTACCCGTTAAAAGTTTTGGGGAGGGGAGAGCGCGAGAGGGGAACCCTTTTTTCAAAAAGGGTTCCCCTCTCGCATTCCCCTTCCTCTTCCGCAAAATTCTACCGCAACACAGGTCGCAAGACGCGGTCCAGCACGCCCTGCACCTTGGAGATGGCCACGCCGTAGTTGGTCACGGGCACGCCCCGGCGCTGGCATTCCTTGATGCGCCGCAGCATCTCCATGCGCCCGAGCATGCACGAGCCGCAGTGGACGACCAGGGCGAAGCGCTCCAGGTCGTCGGGAAAATCGTGGCCCGAGTACATCTCGAATTCGAGGTCCTTGCCCGTGTACTGGGAAATCCAGCGGGGCAGCTTGACCCGGCCGATGTCGTCGGCCTGGACGTGGTGGGAGCAGGCCTCGGCCATGAGCACGGTGTCGCCGTCGCGAAGCCGGTCGATGGTGGCGGCTCCGGCGGCGAGCGTCGGCAGATCGCCCTTGAACCGGGCGAACAGCGTGGAAAAGGTGGTTAGGGGCACGTCCTCGGGCACATCGCCCGAGACCTTGAGGATGACCTGGGAATCGGTGATGACCAGGGCCGGCGGCCGGCGCAGGTTGGAAAGCGCCGCTTCGAGCTCGCGCTCCTTGACCACCACGGCCGCGGCGTCGCCGTCGAGAATCTCGCGGAGGACCTGGACCTGGGGCAGGATGAGCCGGCCCTTGGGCGCGGCCAGATCGATGGGCACCACGCAGACCACGGTGTCGCCCTCGCCGAAAAGGTCGCCGGCCAAGACCGGCTCGCGCACGGCCTCGGGCGGGGCCAGGGCGATGAGCGCCTCCTTGACCTCGGTCGCGCCCGCCCCGGTGGCGGCGCTGGCCACGACGGTGCGCAGGCCCTGGTCGCGGCACCAGGCAATGTCGGCCTCGGACGGTGCCGCTTGGTCGGCCTTGTTAAAGACCAGCAGGATGGGGATCTCGAGGCTTCGGATGTCGGCGATGATGGCCCGCTCGGCCTCGGTGAGCCCAGCGGCCTCGGCCACCACCACGGCGATGTCCGTGCGCCACAGCACCTTTTTGGTGGCTGCCACGCGAAGCGCCCCAAGTTCGCCCACGTCGTCGAGGCCGGCCGTGTCGTAGAAGGTGACCGGGCCGAGGGGCAACAGTTCGTAGGGCTTGGCCACCGGGTCGGTGGTGGTGCCGGCGAAATCGGACACGATGGCCACGTCCTGGCCGGTGACGGCGTTTATGAGCGACGACTTGCCGGCATTGCGCCGGCCGACCAGGGTGATGATCAGCCTGACCCCGCGCGGGGCCTTGGTTTCGGACTCAGCCATGATGGCGTCTCCTCTTGGAACCGCCGACAGCCGTGGACGGAAGGCGGCCCACGCGGCGGATGGCGGCGCGGGCGGCTTCCACGCGCGAAGCGGCGTCGGCGCGAAAGACGTTTTTCCCGGGATAGATGTTGTAGGCGGCGCTGACGGTTTCCGGGGTCAGCGACGGCATGATGACGTTGGCCCCGACGGTGAGCCCCTGCTCCCTGGCCCCTTCGCGCAGGGCGCTTAAGGCCGAGGTGGAGGGGATGTTGGCCAGGGGATTTAAAAGGCGCAGGATGGCCATGGCCCGCAGCGCGGTCAGGACGGAGCCGGCGGCCTCGGTCCCGTAGGGCGTGTCGGGATGGGGCACGAAGGGTCCGGCCGCGATCATGTCCAGGTCCAGATCGGCCAGGCGCAGGAGGTCCCTGGCCAAAATATCCAACGTCATGCCGGGCAGGTCGGTGATGATGCCCGAGCCCACCTCGTAGCCGGCGGCCCGCAGGGCTTCGATGCGCCCCAGCCTGTCGGCCACGGTCAGTCCCGGCCGGGAGCGGGCGTAGAGCGCCTCGTCGAAGGTCTCCATCTTGAGCAGGTAGCGGTCGGCGCCGCAGGAGCGCCAGTAGTCGAGGTCGGCGGCGGGCCGGTCGCCGAGCGACAGGGTCACGGCCACGTCCGACGCCTCCTTGGCCCCGGTCACGATGCGGCCGATGTCCTCCTTGGAGTAGGCGAAATCGTCCCCGGACTGGAGCACCACCGTGCCGACGGACAGTTCCCCGGCCAGGGCTGTCGCGGCCAGGATGTCGTCCACGTCCATGCGATAGCGGGAAAGGCCCCTGTTGGCCCGGCGCAGGCCGCAGTAACGGCAGTTGTTGGCGCAGTGGTTGGAAAACTCGATGATGCCGCGCAGGTAGATTTCCAGGCCGAAGTTCTGGCGGGTCAGGGCCTCGGCAGCGGAAAAAAGCCCGGCATCGTCGGCTCCGGAGAGCAGTTGCGTAATTTCGGATGGGCGCATGGGCGATTCCTGGCGGATCAGGCCAAACGGCGCGAGGCGTTTCGCGCCGCCACACACTCGCACACCAGCCGGTAGGCCCCCTTGGCCAGGGGATCGAGGGCGGCCGGCGAGACGTCGTCCTCGGCGCGGGAGAGCAGATCGGCCACGTCGGCCGGGATGGCCAGCCACAGGCCCTGGGGCGCGGGCACCGGGCCGTGCAGGTAATGGCCGGCGAAAATCGTGTCGCCGACCAGGAGGATCGGGGCCAGGGGCATGGCCTTGGTGCGGAAGAGCCTGACCTTGGTCGGGTGGCGCGCGGCCAGGGCGTCGCAAAAGGCGGCCGAGGCGGCGAACTCGCGGCGAAGGGTCACTTCCGGCACGTCCCGGCGCAAAATGGCCCGGAACTCCTCCCAGTAGGCCGCGCCGGCCACCGGATCGAAGGACACGATATCCAGGCGCTCGAAGGTGGGCCGCGTCATGGCCGTCTCCAGCGCCGCGCCCATCTCCGGGTCCCGGCCGAAATTGGAATACATGCCGGCATGGAAAAAAAGCCTGTCGGCCACGGCCATGGCCTGGGCCAGCCCGGCCCCATCCAAGCCGGCGTAAACCTGTATTTCCCGTCCTTCCTCAAGCATCGCCTTCTCCCATACCTTCCCCTTTATGGGGGGTCCGGGGGGCCCGTGGCCCCTCGGCGGTGGGGTCCAGGGGAAGCAGCGCCTCCCCTGGCCGCCGGAGGCATACCCCCTCATAATCCCCTCCTTCATAGCCGAGCTTGCGCATGCGTTTGGGCGAGAGCAGCGCGGCGGCGGCGTCACGGGAGAGGATGCCCGCGGCCTCGAGGTGTTCGGCCAGGGGCACGCCTTTGGCCTCGGAGGCGGCCATGAGCTTCGAGACGGCCTCGTAGCCAAGGGCCGGCACCAGCACCGTGGCCAGGGCATGGCTTTTTTCCACCAGCTCCCGGCAGCGCGCCTCGTCGGCCGTGATGCCGGCCACGCACTTGTCGGCGAAGATGCGCGACGCCTGGCGCAAGAGCCTAAGCGACTCGAGCAGGCTCTGGGTCACCAGCGGCAAAAACTGGTTGATCTGGAGCTGGCCCAGACCGGCGGCCAGGGTCAGCGCCTGATGGTTGGCGGCAACGCGCAAGGCCACCTGGCCCACGCATTCCGGGATCACGGGATTGACCTTGCCGGGCATAATGGACGAGCCGGCCTGGAGCGCGGGCAGTCGGATCTCGCCGATGCCGGTTGCCGGGCCGCTGGCCAGAAGCCGCAGGTCCGAGGAAATCTTCAGCAGATTGGCGGCATAGGCCGAGAGGATGCCGGAGACCTCGACAAAGGGGTCGGCATTGGCCGTGGCGTCGACGAGATTTTCCGCCCGGGAAAGCGGCAGCCCGGTGAGGTTTCGCAGATGCTCGGCCGCCCGGAAAATGAATTCGCGCGGCGCGCCAAGCCCGGTGCCGACAGCCGTGCCGCCGAGCGACACCTGCTTGATGCGCTCGCGGCATTTGAAAATGCGCCAGCGGTCGCGGGAGATGGCTTCGGCAAAGGCCCCGAACTCCATGCCAAGCGTCAGCGGCACGGCGTCCATGCATTCGGTGCGGCCGACCTTGACCACATGGGCAAAGGCCGCCTCCTTTTCCTGGAAGACTTCCTGCAAACGCGCCGTGGCCGCTTCCAGGTCCTTGAGCAGCCACAAGGCCGCGACCTTAAGCGCCGTGGGATAGGTGTCGTTGGTGGACTGGTGCAGGTTGACGTGGCCAAGGGGCGAAAGAAAATCGTACTCGCCCGGTGCATGCCCCAAAAGCTGCAAGGCCCGGTTGGCCACCACCTCGTTGACGTTCATGTTAGTGGAGGTGCCGGCCCCGCCCTGGTAGGGATCGACCAGGAACTGGTCGGCGTGCCGGCCGTCTGCGACCTCGTCGCAGGCGGCCACGATGGCCCCGGCCTTCCCCGGGTCCAGATGGCCGGTGTCCAGGTTGGCCTTGGCGCAGGCCGCCTTGACCATGGCATAGGCGCGGATGAATTCCGGAAAAAGACGCGTTTCGGAGACAGGGAAATTCTCGATGGCCCGAAGCGTGTGGATGCCGTACAGGGCGCCCTCGGGGAGCTGCCTTGCTCCCAGGGCATCGCTTTCCTGTCGCATGTGACAACTCCCCAAGTGGCGACCCCATGCGTGCGTCGGGGACCGGACCATCCGGCCGCACCGCGCACGCTGCGGCGGCTTCGGTAACACGAACAGTGTAAAAGATCACGCGGAAGCAGGGGCGCTGCCCATCTACTCCGCCGAGGGTGATGCCTGTGCCTCCGGCGGCCAGGGCTCCGCCCTGGACCCGCCGGGAGGCCAAAGGCCCCCCGGTCCCCCCGTCATGTGGCGCCGGAATCGAGGCGACGACACGCGTGCTTGCAAGCCGACGCCGCGTCGATTCCGGCGCCACAAACAGGTCACCAGCCTGCCACGGGAGGAGTTAAGGAGGAACATTGTGAAAGAACCGTGCCCCATCAAAGGGGGCCGGGGGGAATTATTCCCCCCGGTGAGGAGGGTCTGGGAGGGGCGACGCCCCTCCCAGGCTCTTCCTCTGTTATAAGCGCTGCCGCTTGAAGTAGTGGGTATGCAGCAGCTGATGCGAGCGTTCGGAGAGCGGCTTGCCCAGGAACTTCTCGTAGAGTTCGATGATGTACGGGTTCTCGTGGGACTTGCGCAGCGGCTTGCCCGCGTCTTCGTCGTAGAGGACCTGGGTGCGCTGCTTCAGCAGTTCCACGTCGCCGTGGTGGTAGGGCTGTCCGCCGCCGCCGATGCAGCCGCCCGGGCAGGCCATGACCTCGATGGCGTGGAAGGTCTCGCCAGCGCGCACGCGGTTCAACAGTTCCCGCGCATTGCCGAGGCCATGGGCCACGCCGATGACGAGCTCGTTGTCGCCGACCTTGACCTTGGCCTTTTTCACGCCGTCCATGCCGCGCACGTCCTCGAAGTCGACCTTCTTGAGCGTTTCGCCGGTGGCCAGCTCGTAGGCGGTGCGCAGCGCCGCCTCGATGACGCCGCCGGTGACGCCGAAGATCGGGGCCGCGCCCGTGGACGCGCCAAGGGGCGCATCGAAGTCCTCGTCGGGCAACCCGGCGAAGTCGATGTTCATGCGCTTGACGAGCTTGGCCAGCTCACGGGTGGTGATGACGATGTCGACGTCCGGGTTGCCGTTCACGGAGAATTCCGGACGGGCGCGCTCGTACTTCTTGGCCAGGCAGGGCATGACCGAGACGACCACGAGCTTTTCACGCGGGATGCCGAGCAGGTCGGCGTAGTAGGTCTTGGCGATGGCGCCGAACATCTGCTGCGGCGACTTGGCCGTGGACGGCACATCGAGCATGTCCGGGAACTGGTGTTCGAAGAACTTGACCCAGCCCGGGCAGCAGGAGGTGAGGATGGGCAGCTTGACATTCGTGTCGCCGGCCAGGTGCTTGCCCAGGCGGTCGAGGAATTCCGAGCCTTCCTCCATGATGGTCAGGTCGGCGGCGAAGTCGGTGTCGAAGACGTGGTCGAAGCCCAGGCGGCGCAGGGCGGCGGCCATCTTGCCGGTGACCGAGGTGCCGGGGGCGACGCCGAGGTCCTCGCCGAGGGCCGCGCGCACGGCCGGGGCGGTCTGGACGATGACGACCTTGTCCGGGTTGGCCAGGGCCTCGACCACTTCCCAGATGTACTCGTGCTCGACCAGGGCGCCGGTGGGGCACACGGCCACGCACTGGCCGCAGTTGGTGCACACGGTGTCGGCCAGATTCATCTCGAAGGCCGGGGCGACCACGGCGGTGAAGCCGCGGTTGACGCCCGAGAGCACGCCGCAGGTCTGGACCGTGTTGCACATAGTCTCGCAACGGCGGCACATGATGCACTTGTCCATGTCGCGGATGATGGAGGCGGAAATGTCCTTGCGGTAGTGGGACATCTCGCCGCCGTCATAGGGCGACTCGCGGATGCCGAAGCGCTCGGCCAGGGTCTGCAACTCGCACTCGCCAGACTTGGCGCAGACCAGGCAGTCCTTGGGGTGGTCGGAGAGCAGCAGTTCGAGCACGGTGCGGCGGGCGTTGAGCACGCGCAAGGTATTGGTCTTGACCACCATGTTGTCGGTGACCGGAGTGGCGCAGGACGGAGCCAGGTTGCGCCGGCCCTCGACCTCGACCACGCAGATACGGCAGGAGGCGGCCTTGTTGTTGATCGAAAGCGCCTCGAGATTGAGGTAACACAGGGTCGGGATGTCGATGTCGAGCGCCTTGGCGGCATCCAGAATGGTGCTGCCCTCCGGCACGGACGTCGTTTTGCCGTCTATGGTTATCGTCAGCATGGACATTGCGGACCTCCTTGGATCCTTATTGCTTGATGATGGAGTCGAACTTGCACTTGTCGTAGCAGGCGCCGCATTTGATGCACCGTGTGGCATCAATGGTGTGCGGCTGCTTCTTCGTGCCGGAAATGCACTCCACCGGGCAGACCCTGGTGCACAGGCCGCAGCCGGTGCACTTGGCGGGATCGATGGTGTAGGTCAGCAGGGCCGTGCAGACGTGGGCCGGGCACTTCTTGTTGTCGATGTGGGCCGCGTATTCGTCGGCAAAGGTGTCCATGGTGGACAGGATCGGGTTGGGCATGGTCTGCCCGAGGCCGCACAGGGCCGTGTCCTTGATGATCTCGGACAGGGACTTGAGGTGGTCGAGGTCGGCCCGGGTGCCCTTGCCCTTGGTGATCCTGTCCAGGATCTCGTAGAGGCGCTTGGAACCGATGCGGCAGGGGGTGCACTTGCCGCAGGTCTCGTCCATGGTGAAGTCCAGGAAGAACTTGGCCACGGACACCATGCAGTCGTCCTCGTCCATGACGACCATGCCGCCGGAACCCATGATGGACTTGCAGGCGGCCAAGGACTCGTAGTCGATGGCCACGTCGAGGTCCTTGTTGGCCAGGGCGCCGCCGGAGGGGCCGCCGGTCTGCACGGCCTTGAAGGCCTTGCCGTCGGGGCAGCCGCCGCCGATGTCGAAGATGACCTCGCGCAGCGTGATGCCCATGGGAACCTCGATCAGGCCCACGTTCTGGATCTTGCCGGCCAGGGCGAAGACCTTGGTGCCCTTGGAGGTGGCGGTGCCGATCCCGGAGAACCAGTCCGCGCCGTTGATGATGATGGCGGGGATGTTGGCGAAGGTCTCGACGTTGTTGACGATGGTGGGCTTTTCCCAATAGCCGGACTGGGCCGGGAACGGCGGCTTGGTCACGGGCTCGCCGCGCTTGCCTTCCATGGAGCGAATCAGCGCCGTTTCCTCGCCGCAGACGAACGCGCCGGCGCCGTACTTCAGCTCGATGTCGAAATCGAAGCCCGAGCCGAAGATGTTCTCGCCGAGCAGGCCGTAGTCGCGGGCGTCGTCGATGGCCTTTTTCAGGCGCTTGATGGCCAGGGGATACTCGGCCCGGATGTAGACCGTGCCCCGGGTGGCCCCGATGGCGTAACCGCCGATGGCCATGGCCTCCACCACCGAGTGGGGGTCGCCCTCGAGCACGGCGCGGTCCATGAACGCGCCCGGGTCGCCTTCGTCGGCGTTGCACACCATGTACTTCTGGTCGGCCTTGTTGCCGAGCGCGATGCCCCACTTGATGCCGGTGGGGAAGCCCGCGCCGCCGCGGCCGCGCAGGCCCGAGCGCTTGACCAGGTCCACCACTTCGGCCGGGGTCATGGTCAGGACCTTGGCCAGACCCTCATAGCCCCGCAGGGCGATGTAGTCGTCGATATTTTCCGGATCGATGAAGCCGCAATTGCGGGTGGCGATCCGAAGCTGCTTTTTTTCCGTGGTCGTCGCTGCCATATCGTCGTCTCCCGGTAGTTTTTTTTACAGGACTACCCGTTCGTAGTTGACGGGGATGATTCCCTCGACCGGTTCGCCCTTCATGACGTACTCGGTGACGAGTTCCCGGGCCCTGTTTTCATCCACGCCGCCGAAGACGACGGGAGTCTTGCCCGGCAGCGTGATTTCCACCGTGGGCTCGGCGTAGCAGTAGGTCATGCAGCCCGACTGCATGAATTCCACGCCGGTGAGCCCGTTTTTAGCCACTTCGTCCTGCATGGCCTCCATGGCGACCTTGCCGCCGGCGGCGATGGAACAGGTGGCCAGGGACACGTTGATGATGGTCTTGCCTTTTGCGACGGCCTTGCGGTCAAGAATCTCCTGGCGCTTGGCCTTGAGATCTTCGAGGGATCGGATGGTGCTCATTCAAAGCGCTCCTTATCTAAAAGTCGCTCGCGATTGCGCTAGTACTCGGCCAGGATCTTCTTGACCTGCCCAGGCGTCACATTGCCGTAGACCTTCTCCCCGACCATGACGATGGGGGCCAGGGCGCAGCCGCCGACACAACGCAGGGTGTCGATGGAAAACCTGCCATCCGGGGTCACGTCGCCGATGTCGATCTTGAGCTGCTCCTTGAAGGCATGGACCACCTTGTCCGCGCCCTTGACGAAGCAGGCCGTGCCCATGCACACGGAAATGGGATACTTGCCCTTGGGCACCATGGTGAAGAACGTGTAAAAGCTGACGACGCCGTAGACCTGGGCCAGGGGAACTTCCATGTAATCGGCCACGAACTGCTGCACTTCGATGGGCAGATAGCCGAAAACACTTTGAGCCTTATGGAGCACGGTGACGAGATGGCCTTCTTTCTGGGGAAGGGACTCAATGAACTGAACGACTTCCCGGTACAACGGCTGCGGCAAAACCGCATGCTCCGGCACCCTGCATTCGCCGACCGCTTGGCAAGTTGAGTTTTGCATACAAAAACACCTCTCCTTGTGGCATTTTAAAGTTCTTGGGAAAACGGGGCGGTATGCCTGCCGCCGCACCTTGTGCCCTGGCGACCTTGCGGCCTTTGTCCCCGCCGCATTCCTGCCCACGGAGATTGTGATTATTTTCACAATCTAGGGGGGCTTATTACTTTGGGCCATGCCTGCCGCCACCCGCGCCAAGTCAGGCCGTTTTTCTCCGCGTCTGCCCCGTAGACAGCAATAACCGGACCAACAAAAAAAAGCCTGTTTATACAGGCTTTTGATAAAAACAGGTCGCAAGCAGGCACCCATGGAACGACTCCCCCTGAGACGTCCGTCTGCAACAAGGGGAGTGGACAAGGCCTGGCCCTGCCTAAAAATATCTTTAAAATATAGTATATTAGAAGCAACAAGACAAAGTGCGCTAGCCGTCGGGAAAAAATGGGTCAAAATGCCACCCCCAGACGCCACAGACCGTGCCGCTGCCGAAAAGAACGCTTATTACAGGTTCAAAATCACTGTACCATTTTTCCGATGAAAATACACCCCCCTTGCGCCTCTCGCATGGGGAGAAAGATTTCCCTGAACAGCCGGACCGGTGTATGAGGCAGCCATGCCGGAGGCTGTATGGATTTCGACATAAACGCCCTGCCCCCTTGTGACGTTTTGATCCTCGGCGCCGGACTGGCCGGACTGTGCGCGGCCCAGGCGGCCCTTGCCGCCGTTCCCGGAGCGGCCGTGACCGTGGTCGCGCCCTGGCCCGGGCCAACGGGGTCGTCGCTGGCCAACCGCAACGGGCGCCTTGGACTGCACGTGCCGGCCGACGACGCCGCGCGCCAGGCGTTTTGCCGCGAGGCGACCGAACTTGGCCGGCCGGGCCGTGTCCGCCCCGACCTTGTGGCCGTGCTGGCCGCCGAGGCGTCCGCCCGCTGTCGGGAACTGGAGGCGCTGGGAGTGCCCTTGCGACGGGATGCGGACGGCGGCCTCGCCGGCCAGCCCTCCTGTTTTTCCCCGCATTCCCGTCGCGCCGTGATCATCGAGGACCTGCCCGCCGCCTACGAGGCCCTGCATGGCCACGTCCTTTCCCTGGGCGGGCGTTTTTCGCCGGGGCTCACCGCCCTTTCCCTGCTGCGCGACCCGGACGGCGGCCGGGTGCGCGGGGCGCTGCTGGAGGACTATGCCGGGCGCCGATTCGTCGCCCCGGCCCGCGAGACGATCGCGGCCATGGGCGGCACGGCCGGGCTGTGGCTCCACAACCAGGCCGGACGGGGCGGCAGCGGCTGGGGGCATGGCCTGCTGGCCGCGGCCGGGACGGACATGGCCAATACGGCCTTCATGCAGTGGCTGTGGATGGGCACCGCGACAAGGCGGTTTTGGCCCGTGTGGCGACTGGCGACCGGCGAAGCGGTCCTTTGCGACGCAGCCGGCCGGCCGGTCGACCTGCCCGGGGACATCCGCGCGGCGGCGGCCGGACGCGAGGGCCACTGCCCGCTGGGGCATGGCCTGCCCGACGCCGCCCTGGACCGTTTCGTCCTGGATCAGGCCGACGCGCTGGGCATCGCCGCCGTGACCGAGGGAGCCTCGCGGTCCCAGATCGTCCTGGCCGCCCAGGCCACAAACGGCGGGGCGCTGATCGACGCCACGGGCGCAACCAACGTGCCCGGGCTTTTCGCCGTCGGGGAATGCGCCACAGGCATGCACGGGGCCAACCGGCTGGGCGGGGCCATGGCCTCGGCCTGTCTGGTGTTCGGGGCCCGGGCCGGACGCGCGGCGGCCCTTGGCGCCAGGGACGCGGCCAAAGCCGCCGGGAATATCCGGGGACTGGCCGCAAGCACCCCCCGCGCCTGTTGCCGGGACATGCGCCAGCGCGGCGAAATGCGACGGCAGGTCGCCGACGCCTTGCAGCGCCTGGGCCTGCCCCGTGGCGCAGCCGATCCCGGGCCGCTCATATGCCGTCTGGAAACCCTGGACGCCGCCGCCGACGACGCCGGCGCGGCCAGCCTCGTGGCGGCGGCCCTGTGCTTTGCCCGGGGCAAGGCCTCCGCGCCGCCGGTTGACTCTCCGGCCCAGGTGGTTACAGACGCTTCATGCGTATCGTCATGATTGCCGAAAACGATCCCGCCGGCACGGGATCGCTCTTTCGAAGCGCCATAAACCGGCTCACCGGGCACACCTGCCGGCTGGTCACGACCCAGCTGCGCTACAACCATCTCTACCCCAAGGACCTGCATGTGCCCTGGCTCGACGCGGCCGGGCGCGACGAACTGGCGGAGGTGCTCGATACGGCCGACGTCTTCCATTTTCACATGCTGGCCGACGAGCACATGCCGCTCGGGGAGATCACCGCCGCGCCGTTTCTTGCCGGCAAGAAGATCGTCCACCACCACCACGGCCACCACGCCTTCCGGTCCGACCCGGAGTTTTTCCAGAAGAAATACCGGGAGCTCGGCCGCACAAACCTGCTCGTCAGCACGCCCGACCTGCTGCCGAAACTGCCCGGGGCGCGCTGGCAGCCGAACCTCGTGCCCGAAGGCGACCCGGCCTACAGTCCCCATCCGCGTCGGCCCGACGGCACGGTGCGCCTTGGCCACTCCCCCACCCGCAAGGAGCTCAAGAACACGGACACACTGCTGGCCGTCTGCGAGCGCCTCAAGGCGGAACTGCCCCAGCTGACCTGGGACATCATCGACGACGCCAGCCACGTCGACTGCCTGGCCAGAAAGCAGGCCTGCGACATCGTCTTCGACCACATGCAGGGCTATTTCGGCATGTCATCCCTGGAGGCGCTCTCCCAGGGCACGCCGGTCATCGCCGGGCTCGACGCCTGGAACAGGGCCGCCATCCGGGACTTTTTCCACTGCGACACCCTGCCCTGGGTCCTGGCCCATGACGCAACGGAGCTGGAACACGTCCTGGGCGAACTGGTGCGCGACGCCGGGGCGCGGCGGGAGATCGGCGCGGCCTCGCGCGCCTTCATGGAAGACGTCTGGAACGAGGCGTTCCTGGTCCGGTCGCTTTGCGACTACTACGAAACACTGGCGTAGCCTTACCCATAGATTTCCCCATTTCACGGCGACGCAGCGTCGCTGGCCCGACGTCCCTTGGCCTTTGAAGACAATGGCGAGCCTTATCCGTATTGAACAACCAGCGACAGCGAGGTATCGTAAAAGAAAAATTCGTTTCGCAAGGTTCCCGCCTGACCAAAGGAGAACGCTATGACCGCTCCTACGGCAACGTCCAGCGGAATTGCCGCCTTCCTCCGCAATATCTCCATAACCTGGCGCTTCATCCTGCTTCTTGGCCTTTTTGCGATCTTCATCTGCGCTGTCGTTCTGACGTTTTATACGGGCATGCGCACACAACTGCACCATACCATCGAAGTGGCCCAGGACATTCTGATGCAGGGACAGCGGGAAAAACTGGCCGTGGCTTCCAACACCCTGGCCGAAGCCATCGGTCAGGCCATCAAAAACGAGCCTGATCCGGCCAAACGCATCGAAAGCATCCGCGCCATGGTGGACTCTGTCCGCTTCGAAGAGGACAAATCGGGCTATTTCTTCGTCTACCAGGGGACGATCAATGTCGCGCTACCCCCGGCCAAGGCCAAACAGGGCACGGATCTCGGCGGAGCCAGGGACGCAAACGGCGTGTACTACGTGCGCAAGATGATGGAAAAGGCCAAAAGCGGCGGCGGATTCGTCCAATACATCTTTCCCAAGCCGGGCCAGGGCGACCAGCCGAAGCTGGGCTACGCCGCCATGATCCCCGGCACGGACATGTGGCTTGGCACCGGCATCTACATCGACAACGTGGACCGGGCCAAGGACGCCATCCGGACCGAAAGCGAAAAGCACATCCACTCGGTGCTCACCGGCATCTTCACCGGCATCGGCGCGGGCCTGATCGTGTTGATCGGCCTGTGCCTGGTAATCATCGCCTCCATCACCGGCCCCATCCGGCAGGCGACCGACGCGGCCGAGCGCTGCGCCGAAGGAGACCTGGACATCCGGCTCGACGCCGCCGGCAAGGACGAGGCCGCCCTTATGCAGCGCGCGCTCAACACCATGGTCGGCACGCTTCGGGCCAACATGGCCGCCATCGAAGCCAAGACCAGGGAATCCGAGGAAAAGGCCCGGGCGGCGGAACAGGCGCGCGGCATGGCCGAAGAGGCCACGAAACAGGCGCACCGGGCCAAGGCCGAGGGCCAGCTCCAGGCGGCGCAGCAGCTCGAAGGCGTGGTCGGCGTCATCTCCGAGGAATCGACGGCGCTTTCGGCCCGCATCGAGGAATCGAACCAGGGCGCGCAGGACCAGTCCCAGCGCATGGCCGAGACCGCCACGGCTATGGAAGAGATGAACGCCACCGTGCTCGAGGTGGCCAAAAACGCCGCCAACGCCGCCACAACGACCGACGCGGCCCACAACAAGGCGGAAGGCGGCGCGGACGTCGTCAACCGGATGGTGGAAAGCATCGGCCGGGTGCTGACCCGGTCCGAAGCCCTCAAGGAGGACATGGGCCGGCTTGGCGAGCAGGCCAAGGATATCGGCCGCATCATGAACGTCATTTCCGACATCGCCGACCAGACCAACCTGCTGGCCTTAAATGCCGCCATCGAGGCGGCCCGGGCCGGCGAGGCCGGGCGCGGCTTCGCCGTGGTCGCCGACGAGGTCAGGAAGCTGGCCGAAAAGACCATGACCGCCACCAAGGAGGTGGGGGAGGCCATCTCGGGCATCCAGCAGGGCACCAGCCGCAATGTGGAAAACGTCGTCCAGTCCGGCCAGGCCGTGGAGGAGGCGCATGGGCTTGCGGCCACGGCCGGCGAGGCGCTCGCGGAAATCGTGCATCTGGTGGATGACGCCTCGGGTCAGGTCCACTCCATCGCCACGGCGGCGGAACAGCAATCCGCGACCAGCGAGGAAATCAACCACTCCATCGACGCGATCAATTCCATCGCGGAGGCCAACTCGCGGTCCATGGCCGATGCGGCGCGGGCCGTCGGCGAACTGTCCCGACAGACCCGCAACCTCGAAACCCTGATGCAGGCGCTCGAGGCGGAAGGCCGTAGCGCGGGGAGCAAGGCCATCGCCTGAGCCCCCTGCCTGTGCGACAAAAAAGGGCGGCTCCCTACGGAACCGCCCTGCTATGTATCATCGCCCATTCCCCGGTGCCGGGGGTCCGGGGGCATAAGCCCCGGCGGGGTTCGGGGCGGCGCCCCGATCATTTCAGACCAAAAAACTACCCGGCCACGGCCGCCTTCACCTTGGCGAAGGCTTCCTCGATGCCGGCCGGATTGGTGCCGCCGGCTTGCCCCATGTCCGGACGGCCGCCGCCCGAGCCGCCGACCGCCGCCGCCGCTTCTTTGATCAGCGCCGGCGCGGTGAAACGGCCGTGCAAATCCTTGCTCACGGCCACGATGAGGCTCACCTTGCCACCGTCCTGCTCGGCCGCGATGGCCACGACCCCGGACGGAACCTTGCTGCGCAGATCGTCCATGGCCTCGCGAAGCGCCTTGATGTTCGGCGCGTCGACCTTGGCGCAAAGCACCTTGACCCCGCCGATATCCTCAAGGCCGGAAAGCAGGTCGCGCCCCTGGCCCGAGGCCAGCTTGGCGGCGAGCTGTTCCTTTTCCTTGGTCAGGGCTCTGATGTCGTCCTGAAGCTTCTTGATGCGCGCGGGCAACTCCCCGGCCTTGGCCTTGGCCACGTGCAGGCTTTCGTCGAGCTCGCCGCGCATCTCGCGCACGTGCTTGATGGTGTTAAGTCCCGTGGCCGCCTCGATGCGCCGCGTGCCGGCGGCAACGCCCGATTCGGACAGGATCAGAAAGCTGCCGGCCTGGCCTGTGGCGGAAAGATGCGTGCCGCCGCAAAATTCCATGGACACGCCCGGCACCTCGACCACGCGCACCGTATCGCCGTACTTCTCGCCGAAAAGGGCGGTCGCGCCCTTGGACCGGGCCGCCTCGATGGGCAGGACCTCGGTCGTCACCGGCGCGTCGAGCAGGATGGACGCGTTGACCTCGTCCTCCACCCGGGACAGTTCGTCCGGGGTCAGGGCCGCGATGTGGGTGAAGTCGAAGCGCAGCCGGTCCGGGGTCACCAGCGACCCGGCCTGGTTGACGTGAGCGCCGAGCACGTTTTTGAGCGCCTTGTGCAGCAGGTGCGTGCAGGTGTGGTTGCGGGCGGTCGCGGCGCGAACGGCCGTATCCACGGCCAGATCGGCCTCCTGGTCGAGCAGGATTTCGCCTGCGGCAACCGTTATGTGGTGCGCGGTCAGCTCCGGGCCGGCCTTGATGGTGCCGGTCACCGTGGCGTTGCCGGTCAGCGTGGTCATGGCGCCGACGTCGCCGGCCTGGCCCCCGGATTCGCCGTAAAAGGGGGTCACGGCGCACACGACGTAGCCCGTCTCGCCGGCGGTGAGCCGTTCCACGGCTTGGCCCTCGGCGGAAATGAGCGCGTTGACGCGGCTTTGGGCGACAAGCGTCTCATAGCCCACGAACCGGGACTTCATGCCGGATTCGAGCAGCTCCAGAAACAGCACCGCCGGGTCGGTCTCGCCGCTGCCCTTCCAGGCCTTTTTCGCCCGGGCCTTCTGCTCGGCCATGCAGGCCTTGTAGCCGTCCTCGTCGGTGGTGATGCCGCGCTTGCCGGCCACGTCGTTGACGATGTCCAGCGGGAATCCGTAGGTGTCGTAGAGCTTGAAGGCGAACTGTCCGGTGATGGTCTTTTCGCCGGCCGCCTCCATGCGGTCGAGCTCCTCGGCCAGGATGGCCAGCCCCTTGTCCAGGGTCACGCCGAAACGCTCCTCCTCCTCGCGCACCATGCGCTCCATGAAATCGCGCGTGGCCACAAGTTCAGGATAGGCGTCGCCCATGACCTCGACCACCGTGCCGGCGGTCTTGAACAGGAAGGGATCGGACAGGCCGATGAGCTTGCCGAAACGCAGGGCCCGGCGAATGAGCCGCCGCAGCACATAGCCCCGGCCCTCGTTGGAGGGCATGACGCCGTCGGCCACCAGGAAGGCCACGGCCCGGCTGTGGTCGGCGATGACGCGAAGGGCCGTGTCCTGCTCGTCGGTCGCGCCGTAGGTCACGCCGGCAATGGACGCCGCCGTGGCGATGATGGTCTGGAACAGGTCGATGTCGAAATTGGAGTGCACGCCCTGGACCACGGCGGCGATGCGCTCGAGGCCCATGCCGGTGTCGATGCTCGGGCGCGGCAGGGCCACGCGCTCGCCAGACTCCAGCTGGTCGTACTGCATGAACACGAGGTTCCAGATTTCCAGGAACCGGTCGCAGTCGCAGGAGCCGATGCCGCAGTCCGGGCCGCAGGAAACCTCCTCGCCCCGGTCGTACATGATCTCCGAGCAGGGACCGCAGGGGCCGGTGTCGCCCATGGACCAGAAATTGTCCTTCTCGCCCAGGCGGTAGATGCGGTCCGGGCTGAGCCCGGCCACCTTCTGCCACAGGCCGAAGGCCTCGTCGTCGTCGAGGTAGACCGTGGCGTAGAGCCGACTCTTGTCCAGGCCGATGACCTCGGTCAGAAAAGTCCAGGCGAAGCGGATGGCGTCTTCCTTGAAGTAGTCGCCAAAGGAAAAGTTGCCGAGCATCTCGAAAAACGTGTGGTGGCGGGCGGTGCGGCCGACGTTTTCCAGATCGTTGTGCTTGCCGCCCACGCGCAGGCACTTCTGCGAGGTGGTGGCGCGCTTGTAGCCGGGCTTGTCCTGGCCGAGAAAGACCTTCTTGAACTGGACCATGCCGGCGTTGGTGAAAAGCAGCGACGGGTCCTCGCGCGGAATCAGCGGGGAGGAGGCCACTTTCCGATGGCCCTGGGCCGCGAAAAAGTCCAGGAATTTGGCGCGGATTTCATGAGCCGTCATCATCGTCGTATGCCTCCGCTGGAGGGGGAGCCCGAAGCGGCGTCGCCCTCCGGGACCTCCCCACCGGGGGGGATCATCCCCTCCGGCCCCCCTTTCATGAAGAAGGTCAGGGTTATTGTTTCATTGCGCATGCGCCCTTCGCGGGGCCAAAAGGGATTCGACGGGCACGCCAACGCTTTGGCGCACATCGTCGAATCCCTTTTGACCCCAGGCAGGGGCGGGGCCGGGGCAAGACGCCCCGGTCTTGCCATTACATGCCGTCTTCTTCCTCGATGGCCTCGGGGGAGATGGGCGGCGGCGTTCCCTCGGCGAATCCCAGGTGTTCGCGCAGCTTGCCTTCGATCTGGTCGCGGATGTCGGTATGCTCCTGGAGAAAGGCCCGCACGTTGTCGCGGCCCTGGCCCAGGCGCTCGGAGCCGAACGAGAACCAGGCCCCGGACTTGTCCACGATGCCGGCGTCCACGCCCATGTCGATAAGCTCGCCTTCGCGGGAAACGCCCGTGCCGTAAAGAATGTCGAACAGGGCCTCGCGAAACGGCGGCGCGACCTTGTTTTTCACCACCTTGACCCGGCAGCGGCTGCCGTAGGTTTCTTCCTTGTCCTTGAGGGTCTGGATGCGGCGGATGTCCAGGCGCACGCTGGCGTAGAATTTGAGCGCGTTGCCGCCGGTGGTGGTTTCCGGGCTGCCGTAGCCGGTCATGCCGATCTTCATGCGGATCTGGTTGATGAAGATGACCGAGGTCTGCGACTTGTGGATGGTGCCGGTCAGCTTGCGCATGGCGTGGGACATGAGCCGCGCCTGGCCGCCGACCTGGGTCTCGCCCATCTCGCCCTCGAGTTCGGCCTGGGGAATCAGCGCCGCGACAGAGTCGATGACCACCACGTCCACGGCTCCCGAGCGCACGAGCAGATCGGCGATGTCGAGGGCCTGCTCGCCGTAGTCGGGCTGGGAGATGAGCAGTTCCGGGGTGTCGACGCCGAGCCGTCGGGCGTAGTTGACATCCAGGGCGTGTTCGGCGTCGATGAAGGCCGCCGTGCCGCCGAGTTTTTGCGATTCGGCGATGATGTGCAGGGCGAGCGTGGTTTTGCCCGAGGATTCCGGGCCGTAAATCTCGGTGATGCGCCCTTTGGGGATGCCGCCGATGCCAAGGGCCAGATCGAGACCGATAGAGCCGGTGGGGATGGACGGGATCTTCACATGGGCCGCGTCGTCCAGGCGCATGACAGCGCCTTGGCCGTGCTTGCGCTCGATGGTGGTGAGCGCGGTGGCCAGGGCTTCGTTGCGGAAATCTTCCGGGGACTGGGCTGGTTTGCGGGCCATGTCGCCAACTCCTAGGAAACAGTGTGGAGGCGCAAAGTGCGCTTCATAGCAAAATCCCTGCCGACCGGCAACTTCGGCGGCCGACGGAGCGGCCCCTTGCCAGGCGGCCGGCGAACCCTTAGCTACGCCGCATGAAATCCTACCACGCCCTGGCCCTTTTCTCCGGCGGCCTCGACAGCATCCTGGCCGTCAAAACCGTCATGGCCCAAGGGCTCGACGTGTTGTGCCTGCACTTTGTCAGCCCCTTTTTCGGCAAGCCCGACAAGATCGACCATTGGCAGAACATCTACGGGCTCGACATCCTCCCGGTGGACGTGGCCGACGCCTACGTCGCCATGATGGCCGCCGGCCCGGCCCACGGCCTGGGGAAATTTTTAAACCCCTGTGTGGACTGCAAGATCCTCATGCTGCGGCTGGCCAAGGAGCTGCTGCCGACCTACGGCGCGTCGTTCATCATTTCCGGCGAGGTCATCGGCCAGCGGCCCATGTCCCAGCGCCTGGACGCGCTCAATATCATCAGTCGCGACTCGGCCACGCGGGGACTGCTCCTGCGGCCGCTTTGCGCCAAGCGCCTGCCCGAAACCGAGGCCGAAACCTCCGGGCTCGTGGACCGTACGCGGCTCCACGCCATCTCCGGACGCGGCCGCAAGGACCAGATGCTCCTGGCCAAGACCTTCGGCCTGACCGAAATCCCCACCCCGGCCGGCGGCTGCCTGCTGACCGAGGAACCCTCGGCCAAGCGCTTTTTCCCGCTTTTCATCCACAAGCCCGCGCCCACGGCGGCGGATTTCGCCCTGGCCAATATCGGCCGGCAATACTGGACGGGCAACCGCTGGTTGGCCATCGGCCGCAACCAAGCGGACAACGCGCGCCTGGAAGCCACCCTCGGCCCGGACGACCTCGTCTTCAAGGTGCGCACCCTGCCCGGCCCCCTCGGCGTGGCGCGAAAACTCCCCGGCGCGGTCTGGGACGCGGCAACCGTGGCCGACGCCGCCGCCTATTTCGCCTCCTTCAATCCCAAGGCCATGGCCATCCCCGGCGATGTGCACGTCGACGTGGCCGGCTTCGACGCCTCGCCGGTCACGGTCACCCCGGCCCGCAGCACGCCCCTCGCCTGGAGCGAACCCACCTGGGAAGCGGCCAAGAAAGGCAAACGTGCCCGCTTCACCCAGCACGGCGTGGGGGGAAGATAGAGGAGGAAGGGCGAAGAGGATGCGAGAGGGGAACCCTTTTTGGAAAAAGGGTTCCCCTCTCGCGCTCTCCCCTCCCCAAAACTTTCAATAGGTTTCCAAGGCGGTAAAGCAAATAGCGAAAGCAGATGCACCGACGGCGATACGCCCTGTGCAGAACCATCTTTTTCGAGCGTGACATGCCATTCCAGAAAGCCATTTGTCCCTACGACTGCCCCACCACCTGCGGCCTGCTGGTCAAAACCGACGGCGACCGCATCGTGGGCGTGCAGGGCGATCCCGACGCCCCCGCGCCCCACGGCAAGATCTGCGGCAAGATGCGGCGCTACGAGAAGTCCATCCATGCGCCGGACCGGATTCTCACGCCGCTTAAGCGTATCGACGCCAAGGGGTCGGGCCGGTTCGCCCCGATTTCCTGGGACGAGGCCATTGCGGCCATCACGGCGCAATGGCGACGCGCGCTTCGCGAATCGGGGCCGGACTCCATCTTGCCGTTTTACTACTCGGGGGTCATGAGCCATATCCAGCGCAATTGCGGCGAGGCCCTGTTCAACAAGATGGGGGCATGCTCCCTGGTCAAGACCCTGTGCGCCTCGGCCAAGAGCGCCGGGTATGCGGCGGTCATGGGCAGGACCGGTTGTCTCGATCCCAGGGAACTCGACGACAGCGATTTCTTCCTCGTCTGGGGCGCCAACATGAAGGCCACACGGCTGCAGGGCATGGCGGACCTGCTCAGGGCGCGAAAACGCGGCAGGCGCGTCGTCCTTATCGAAAGCTACGCGCACGATATGGCTCCCCACTGCGACCAGGTGGTGCTGGTCACCCCGGGCACGGACGGGGCCCTGGCCCTGGCCCTGATGCATGTCCTGGTCGCGGAGAACCTGGCCGATTTCGATTTTCTGGAAAAGGAAAGCCTCGGCTTCGAGGAATTCAAGGCCTCCCTCGCCGCGAACACGCCGTTATGGGCGCAGGGCGTGACAGGGGTTCCCGCACGCGTCATCGTCGCCCTGGCACGGGAATACGCCACAGCGTCCGCACCGGCCATCATTTTGGGCAGCGGCAACTCGCGCCACGGCAACGGCGGCATGACCGTGCGCCTGATCACCATCCTGTCCGCGTTCACCGGAGCCTGGAAGCGCCGGGGCGGCGGGCTGTGCGGCTGCGATCCCGGCGGCGGCCCCTATGTGGACGCCAGGCGCATCACCCGCCCGGATTTGCGCGAAAACACCGCGCGCAGGGTCAACATCAACAAGCTGGCCTCGGCGCTCAATCCCGACCAATCGCAAACGCCGATCCATTGCCTGCATGTGTATGCCAGCAATCCGGTCGGTTCGGTCTGCGACCAGCAAGGCATCCGGCGCGGGCTGGGCAACCCGGACCTGTTCACCGTCGTGCACGAACGGTTCATGACCGACACGGCGCGTTATGCCGACATCATCCTCCCCGCCACGTTCTCGGTCGAACACACCGATTGTTACAGCTCCTACGGCTACTGCACCTTCGGCACGGCCTACAAGACGATCCCCGCCCCGGGCGCCTGCAAAAGCAACTGGGACATCTTCCGTCTGCTCGCCCAGGCCATGGGCTATACGGACAGCCCTTTCGACCGTGGCGAGGAAGCGTTGCTCGAAGAACTGCTACGCCATCCGATGCCCGCGTTGCAGGGGCTTTCCGACGGGCAACGGGAGACATTGCGACGCGGCGGACTGATCTCCGTCCCGTATGCCGACCACACCGCCTGGAAAACGCCCTCGGGCAGGATGGAAATCGTCAATGCCGCCCTGGCCGCGCCCATGCCGGGGTATCGGGAGAACCACGGCGGCCCCTATCCCCTGCGGCTTATCGCCGCGCCGAGCGTCGAGACGCTCAACTCCGTTTTTCTGGAACGCGAAGGGCTGGTAACGCGTCGCGGGCCGATGACCCTGGCCATGCATCCCGGGGACGCGGCCGCGCGCGGCATTGACGACGGCGACGCCGTCATGGCGCATAACGACCTCGGGGAGGTGGCCTTCGTCGCCCGCGTCACGCCTCTTGTCGCCAAAGGCGTGGTCGCCGCGACAGGCGTTTTCAAGGCCAGCCAGTCCGCCAACGGCAATCTGGTCAACACCCTGCACCACGAGCGTCTCTCGGACCTCGGCGAGGCCACGACGCTCAACGACAACACCGTCGAGGTGCGACGGGCGTGAAGAAGCGGTCGCGCCTGCCGCGCTAACCGATCTCCCGCAGGATGTCCCGGGCGGCGGCGAGGGGGTCGGGGGCCTTGGTGATGGGGCGGCCGACGATGATGTGCGTGGCTCCGGCGGCGATGGCCGCGGCCGGGGTGGCGGTGCGGGTCTGGTCGTCCGGGGCGCTGTCCAGGGAGCGGATGCCGGGGGTGGCGATGACGGGCAGGCTGCCAAGGTGGCGGCGCAGGGCCCCCGCCTCCAGGGGCGAACACACGACACCGTCGGCCCCGGCGGCAAGCGACGCCTCGGCCCGCAGCCGGGCCAGGTCGACTAAGGACCCGGCGTAACCGGTCTGCTGCAACTCGTCCACGCCAAGGCTCGTCAGCACGGTGACGGCCAGGACCTTGGTCGCGCCCTTGGTTTTGGCCGCCGCCGCCACCACCTGGGGATAGCCGTGCACCGTGGTCAGGGCGATGTCGTGGCCGGCGAGCTGGCGCGTGGCCATGGCCACGGTCTGCGGGATATCGTGGAACTTGAGGTCGAGCATGACCTTGAACCCCCGCTTGGCCAGCGCGTCGCACACGGAAAAACCGGCATCGAGGAAAAGCTGCAAGCCTACCTTGAAAAATCCCACCGCCGGGGCGAGGCGATCGGCCATCTCCAAGGCCTCCCGCGCCGTGGGCAGGTCCAGGGCCACGATGAGGCGGTCGTCGAAACGGTGCGGCTGGGGCATGGAAAACCTCTGGTCAGATTTTGGCGTAGCGTTCGATGCGTTTCTTGTAGGCGACGATGCCGTCGGCCAGCCCGTCGGCCAGCCTGTGCAGATAGGCGTCGGAACCGAGGCGCTTGGCCTCGGCCGGATTGGTGATGTAGCCAAGTTCCACCAGCACGGCCGGCATGTTGGCCCCGATAAGCACGAAAAAAGGCGCTTCGTGGGGGCCCCGGTCGCGGATGCGGTACATGCCGCGCAGTTCGCTTATGGCGCGCTTTTGCACGAATTTGGCCAGGTCCTTGGACTCGGACGTCTTGGACGACAGCATCAGGTCGCTTAAAATCGCCTGGAGATCGCTGATTTTTTTCTGGGAAGCGGCGTTTTCCCGGGCGGCCACGCGCACCGCGTCGCGCGAGTTGGCCAGGTTCAGGGAATAGGTCTCGAGCCCCGAGGAATCGGGGTCGCCGTGGGCGTTGCAGTGGATGGAGACAAACAGGTCCGCGCCCTGGCTGTTGGCCATCTCCGTGCGCTTTTCCAGGGGGATGAACACGTCCGTGGTCCGGGTATAGAGGACCTTGAAGCCCCGCTTGCGCAGTATCGCGCCGAGCTCCTTGGCGAATCGCAGGTTCACGTCCTTTTCGGTCACGCCGTAAAGCCCCTGGGCGCCGGGGTCCTTGCCGCCGTGGCCGGGGTCGATCATCACGGTGCGCACGGAAAGCCCGAGCTGCTCGACCAAACTGCCGAGGTTCTTCTTCCCGGCCGCCGACGGGGTCAGCGGCTTGCGGTCCGTTTTTTCCGGCGCGGCCTTGGCCACCTGGGTCTTTTTGTCCGAGGCCGCGTCATCGTCCGCCGATTGGGCGGTTTTGCCCTTGCCCTTGCCGGAGGCCTCGGCCCGGAACTGGCCTTTCCCCCCGCCGCCGGCCTCCCCGTCCAGATCGAGGACGATGCGAAACGGCCCGTCCTCGGAATGGATCTCGTATTGGCGCACCCCGTCGAGCTCCAGGACCACGCGCACGGTTTCCGGCGTGAAATAGCCGGCCCGCATACGGGACACCACGCCCTTGGCGAAGCGCTTTTCCGAGGGGATGGCGGAGCCGGTGCGGGTATTGTCCAGGTCGATATACAGGAGCTTGACCTGCTCGCCGTTGCCGCGCTTCTGGTCGAGGAGCTGGTAGCGAAAGGTCGTTTCCCGGTCCAGGGTCAGGGTGAGCTTGCCGCCGCCGGAACCCGCCTTGACCAGCGCCCGCTTGAGCAGCGCCGGCCGGGCCGAGGTGGCGGCCGGGGGGCCGGAGGATTTTCGGGCGTCGCCGGCCTTGGCGCTTGCCGAGGCTTTGTCCGGAGCCTTGTCCGGCGCTTTCGCCTTGGCCGCCTCCGGCTTGTCCTTGGCGGCGTCGGCGTCCATGGCGGCCAGGAGCTTTTGGGCCTGGGCGGCCATGTCGCCCTTGGGGTGGTCGCGCAGGAGGCGCTGCAAGTCCGCCCTGGCCGCGTCGGGCTTTTTAAGGTGCTCGGCCATGATGGCCGCCCGGCGCAGCAAGGCGTCGTCGCTCCAGGCATGGCGGGGATAGGCCTTGGCCACCCGGGCGTAGAGGGACGCGGCCGCCTCCCAGTCCGCGTCCAGGTAGGACCGCTCGGCCAATTCGGCGTTGGTCCAGGCCTCGTAATAGAGAATCTTGGCCCCGAGCGGGTCCTTGCCCGCCGCCTTGGCCAGGGCGGCCAGCTTGGCGTCGAGCGCCTTCCACAGGTCGCGCCGGTCCTTGGAGCCGGCATCGTCGCGCAGGGATTTGAATTCCTTGACCGCCGCCTGATAGCCCGAGGCCACGTCCGCGGCCCGGGCCGCTCCCGCCGCCAGGAACGCCGCCAGGGCCACGACCGTCAGGGCCGCGGCCAGTCTCCCGAAAAACGCCGTCATCCGTGCCACAGCGGCAGCCTACTCCACGGTGACGCTCTTGGCGAGGTTTCGCGGCTGGTCCACGTCCTTGCCCAGGTAGTCGGCCATCTCGTAGGCGAAAAGCTGGAGCGCCGGCAGCATGAGGAAGGTGGACAGCGGTCCCCAGGCCGCCGGGATCTCCCAGGGGTGGTCCACGTCGAGGTCGGCCCCGGGCTGGGTCAGGGCGATGATCTTGCCGCCGCGCGCCTGGACCTCCTGGAGGTTGGACTTGACCTTGGGATAGAGCCCGTCGCGGGGGGCCAGGGCGAAGGTGGGAAACTTGGGGTCGATCAGCGCGATGGGGCCGTGCTTCATCTCGCCGGCGGCGTAGCCTTCGGCATGGATGTAGGAAATCTCCTTGAGCTTGAGCGCCCCCTCGAGGGCCAGGGGATAGCAAAGTCCCCGGCCGAGAAACAGGAAACTGCGGGCTTCGGAATACACCCGGCACAGCTCCCTGGCGCGCTCCCGAAGCGCCGGCAGAATGCCGTCCAAAAGCGCCGGCAGCCCTTCCAGGGCCGGCACGCAGTGCGCGGCCACCTCCGCCGGCAACACGCCCTTTTTCCGGCCGAAAACCATGGCCATGAGCGTTAAAAGCGTGAGCTGTGAGCACATGGCCTTGGTCGAGGCCACGGAAATCTCCGGTCCGGCCTGGGTGTGGACCACCACGTCGGCCTCGCGGGCCACGCTCGAGCCGACCACGTTGCAAAGCCCGATGACCCGCGCCCCGCGCGCCTTGGCCAGGTGCATGCCGGCCAGGGTGTCGGCCGTCTCGCCGGACTGGCTGATGGCCAGCACCGTGTCGCCCGGCCCGAGCACCGGTTCGCGGTAGCGCAGCTCGGAGGCGATCTCCACCCGGGTCGGGATGCCGGCCCACTGCTCCATGAGGTACATGCCCCACAGCCCGGCGTGGTACGAGGTGCCGCAGGCCACGATAAAAAGGCGCTCGGGCGCGTCCATGGCTTCGAGCTCGGGCAGGACGACCTGCTGCGAGCCGCGCTGCACCCGGCCGGCCAGGCAGTCGGCGATGACGCGCGGCTGCTCGAAAATCTCCTTGAGCATGAAATGCTTGAATCCGCCCTTCTGGGCGGCGCTGACGTCCCAGGAGATGTGCTGCACCTCTTTTTCCACCGGAGTCAGCGTGGCCACGTCCAGGACCTGCCAGGAGCCGGCGTCGATGCGGGCCATCTCGCCGTCGTCGAGAAAGACCACCTCGCGGGTGTAGGGCAGAAAGGCCGGGATGTCCGAGGCCAGGAAGTTCTCGCCCACGCCCACGCCCATGACCAGCGGCGACTGCTTGCGGGCGGCGTAGAGCATGCCCGGGTTGTCGCGGCTGACCACCACGATGGCGTAGGAGCCCTCGACCCGGGAGAGCGCCTTGGAGATGGCCTGTGCCAGGGAGCCCTTTTCCTTATAGTAATGGCCGACGAGCTGGGCCAGGACCTCGGTGTCGGTCTCGGACACGCAGCGCACGCCGGCTTCGGCCAGTTCCTTTCGCAGGTCCTGGTAGTTCTCGATGATGCCGTTGTGGACCAGGGCGATGGAGCGGGAGGCATCGAGATGGGGATGGGCGTTTTTCTCGGTGGGCAGGCCGTGGGTGGCCCAGCGGGTGTGGCCCACGCCGGAGGTGGCCAGGTAGACGTTTTGGGCGGCGAGCTTGGCCTCGAGGCCCGCCAGCTTGCCCTCGGCCTTGACCGTAATCAGGTCCTTGCCCTGCAAAAACGCCACGCCGGCGGAGTCATAGCCACGGTATTCCAGCCGCTTGAGACCTTCGACGATGACCGGAATGGCCGGCCGGTGTCCGCAGTACCCGATGATGCCGCACATACTCTCTCCCCGCCGATGGAAGGCCCAGGGCGTCCGTTTGCGCTTCACGAAAGCCGTCAGCCGGCGTTTCGAGAGCGGTATTGCACTCGCGCGTGTCGTCCGGGCGCGACGCCGGCCGTCTTGGGCCTTTGGGCGTCTCGCCGGCAACCCGGGCGTGCGCGAACGCCCAGATTGCGTTGTGGCCACCTTTAGCCCGCCTTGCCCGGCCTTGCAACACGGCCGCCCAGTTTCCCGTCGGGGGTATTTCCGCCCCGGCACTTTTTTTCGCGGGTAAGTATTACCCGGTTCAAACAACCGGGAAACTATGACCCAACAGCCGCACCCCTTGTGGCAAAAATTCCTTACCCGAACAACATACTGTTTTTTAATGAAATACTCCCAAATCGCAACAATTCGCCGCCGAAATTCCTTGAGAAATCAAGGTGCCCAAGTCCCACGACACGCCCCACAACCGTCACATGATTTTTTAGCATACTGAAATAATACAATATTCATTTCGGATCGGTATTTGCCATAGGCGAAGCATCCAAAACGGCCACCAGGGCGCGATGGCGCGCACCTGGTCCGGGGCCGGCGCGGCGGCTTTCGCGCCAGGCCCGGAAACTGTCGGAGACAGCGTCGCCTCTTTGCGGCGGCGCGGCGGCTTACGACGTAAACGCTTGGTGTAACAGGAGGAGTTCGAAGAGTTCAACCAGTAACGGTGGGGGGGTGTGATGACGCTGGCTATTTTAATCGCCATATCATTGATGTGGCTGCCTGTGGCCCTGCTCTTTCTCGGCTACGGCGAGGCCAAGGGAACGGGCGCTATCTGCGCTTTTGTGGGCATCTGCGTCGTGATCGGCGCGTTTGTAAACGCCATCCAGAATGACGCTTTTACGGCAGGCCTGCTTTTCGCCCACGGGCTCTTGTACTGCGTGGTTGCCTACGCCTTGCTGACCGGGCTCGACAACATGCGCTCCGTCGGCAACGTAAGCTTGACGGTGGCCATTATCTCCTTCATCTATATGCTGTTGTACTACCACGTCAAAGGCAGCAACTACTTCACGCTGGCCTGTGCCGGCTACACGGTGCTGACCCTTGAGGTGTGGCTGAACGCCTACGGCAAACTGTCGGCCAAGATTGTGGCTTGGTCGCTGATCATATGGGTCCCGGTCGGGCTTTACATCCCGGCCTTTTTACTGCTTTCGGGCAAGCCGCTGCCTTTCTAGGCCGCGACCGTCCGGGACCCGGGTCGACACCAGACCCGGGTCCGTTGCGTTTTCCACGGCGTCGGTTGGGGAATGGGGAAACACTCGCCACGGAGGAGGGAACATGAAACGTCTTTTGTGCATCATCGCGGCCGCGCTTATGCTCACGGCCGCCGTCCGCGCCCAGGCAGCCACCGAGGTGCGGATGACGGGCGACGCGCTCGTTTACGGCAACTTTTTCGCCAACCGGAACTTCACCGGCTGGAACACCGCCAAATGGACCAACGAGGCCGGCAACATCCGGCCCGCCGGCTCCCAAACGGAAGACCGCTTCGAGATCTGGGAACGCTTCCGCCTGCGTTCCGACTTCATCGCCAACGAGGCCGTCAAGTTCCGCCTGGGCATCCTCGTCGAGGACGTCTGGGGGCATGGCACTTTCACCGCCGCCAACCCGACCGTGGCCGTGGAAGTCTATCAGGCCTACCTGCAGTTCAAGTGGCCCGGCTGCGACGTCCAGGTCAGCGCCGGTCTCCAGCCGGCCTCCATTCCGCAGTCGTCCTTCTTCGCCGGCAGCGTGGTCTTCGACGAAAACGTCTCGTCGCTGATCATCACCGCCCCGTTGATTCAGGATCACCTGTCCATGGTCCTGGCCTACGTGCGCACCATCGCCAGTGACCGCACCTACGCCCCGACCACCACCTCGATCTATTCCAACGAGGAAGGCTACATGCTGGCCCTGCCGTTCACCATGGACGGCTTCAAGGCCACGCCGTGGGCCCTTTTCGGCGTCGGCGGCAAGGGCGGCCATTACCTGACCGAAGCCGGCTGGGCCGAGGGCCTCATTTCCTCGGGTCTTTTCAGCATGGCGCCCGTGGGCTGGAAGAACAACTTCATCACCGCCCTGTGGGCCGGCACGACCCTCGAAGTGCTGGCGCTCGACCCCTTCAAGTTCTACGCCGACGTCATCTGGGGTCAGCACGGCATGAACGAGTACGCGAAAAACGTGCGTAACGGCTGGTTCATCGACGCTGCGGCCGAGTACACCGGCTGGGACGTGCTCACGCCCCAGGCCTTCGGCTTCTGGTCCACCGGCGAGGACAGCTCCACCCGCAACGGTTCCGAGCGCATGCCGAACTTCTTCCCCGGCTCCGGCCGCGGCGGCGAGCACGAGGGCGGCACCATCTCCTGGAACGCCGGCAACAGCTTCCTGTTCGACGGCGGCCAGGAACTGGTCAAGGGCTCCAACATGGGCATCTCGCCCGTGGGCAACTGGGGCTTTGGCGCCTCGCTCAACAACATCAGCTTCATCGAGAAGCTGACTCAGCGCTTCACCTTCGCCTACGTCCACGGCAACAACTCGGCCAAGGCCATCCGCTACGCCAACTTCGTGCTCGGCAGCAATCCGATCTTCCAGATGGGCCGCGACCTGACCGACAAGGAATGGGTCATCGGGCTCAACTTCGACACCAAGTACATGCTGTATGAAAACCTGGCCCTGATCCTCGAGACCGGCTGGGCCCATCCGAGCCAGTTCCAGAAGACCGTCTGGGGCCGCCGCCTGGCCAACAAGGCCGAAGACGCCTGGAAGGTTTCCTGCGGCTTCAAGTACACCTTCTAAACCGACCGCAGCACCATGACCGACGCCGGCCGGGCCCCTCCTGGGGCCCGGCCTTTTTTGCGACAACCGGAATGCAGCCGTATCCTTGACATTCACGGCCCAAACGACATTGTGGCCAAAACACTCGGAGGCTTGCCATGACACGCCGCACCGTCGCCCTGCTCGCCCTGTGCCTTGCCGTCTTCCTGACCCCCGCCGCCCGGGCCGCCGGGCCCGCCACCCCCGAGGCCGCCGGACTGGTCGACATCACCACCGTCGCCCCGGACATCCGCCTCGACATGCGCTACGCCACGCCGGACAATTTCACCCATGTGGCCGTCTACCCGGCCGCCCGCTGTTTCTTGCGGGCCGACGTGGCCAAACGGCTGGCCAGGGTCCAGGCGGATCTCGAAAAAGACGGCCTCGGGCTCAAGGTCTTCGACTGCTACCGGCCCTTTTCCATCCAGCAGAAGTTCTGGGCCCTGGTGCCAAACGAGGATTGGGTGGCCAAACCCGTGGAGAAAAACGGCAAACCCGTCTCCGGGTCCAAGCACAACCGGGGCGCGGCCGTGGACCTGACCCTGGTAACCGCCTCGGGCAAGGCGCTGCCCATGCCGTCCGGATTCGACGATTTCACGGAAAAGGCCCGGCGCGACTACACCGGCGGCGACCCGGCCGCCAGGGCCAACGCCAAGCGGCTGGAAGCGGCCATGGCCAAGGAAGGATTCGAGCCCCTGCCCTCGGAATGGTGGCATTTCGACGGCCCGGGCTGGAAGGGCTACGACCTGCTCAACGTGCCCATCAATTGACGTCCGCGGCCCCGGGCCGGGGAATCAGGGGGAAAAACACCTCGAAAACGCTTCCCCGGCCCACGGCGCTCGTGACCAGCACCGCCCCGCCGCAGCCCTTGACGATGCCGTGCACCGCGGCCAGGCCCATGCCCGTGCCCTGGCCGGGTTTCTTCGTGGTGAAAAAAGGCTCGAAAATGCGGTCGCAGATGTCCGCCGCCATGCCGTGCCCGGTGTCGGAAACCCAGAGCTTGGCGTACGGCCCGGACGGCAGTTCGGTCAGCGGCGTGCCGGCGGCGAGGCACGGCCCGAGGGGACGCGGCGGCTCGGGTATGGCGATAAGCCCCACCTCCAGCACCCCGCCCTCGGGCATGGCCTGGGCGGCATTGAGGCACAGGTTCATGAGCACCTGATGGATCTGGGCCGGATCGGCCTCGATGGTGAGCGCCAGCTCGGAGACCCGCTGGCGGATCTCCACCCGCTGGTCGATCATGCCCCGGGCCAACTTGAGCGTCTCCTTGACCAGCGGGGTCAGGGGCAGCGGCCCCACGGTCAGCTCGCCCTGGCGGCTGAAGGTGAGCAGCTGGCGCACCAGGTCCCTGGCCCGCTCCGAGGCCCGCACCACGTCGGCCAGGGGCTTTCGCAGCGGGTCCTTCCAGGGGATGTCGGCCAGAATCATCTCGGTATTGAGCAAAATGGGCGTCAGGATGTTGTTGAAGTCGTGGGCCACGCCGCCGGCCAGAACGCCGATGGCCTCGAGCTTTTCCACCTGGCGCAGCCGTTTTTCCAGGCCCATCTCGTAGGTCATGTCGCGCACGAGCAGGATGTAGTTGGCGATCTGGCCGGCGGCGTCGCGCACCGGGGAAATGAGCGTCTCGGCCACGCCCTCCTCCCCGCCCGGACGGGGCAGGCGCACCCGGCCCGACCAGCGCAGGCCAAGCCCCAGCATCTTGCGCACCGATTCGCCGAGAAAGGTGCCGAGATGGCGTTCCAGGTCCAGCCAGCTCGACCCGCCCTGGCCGCCGCCGACAATCTGGGCAAAGGCCGGATTGGCGTATTCCAGGCGGAAATCCCGACCGACGATGACCAGCCCCTCGGCGCTCTGGTCCACGGCCGAGACCAGCAGCATGCGCTCCTCCTCGGCCCGCTTGCGGTCGGTGATGTCCCGGGCCGCGCCCTCGACGCGCAGCAACCGGTCCGACTCGTCGAGCACCGCCCGGGCGTTGATGGACACCCAGACCGCCCGGCCGTCGCGGCGCACCACCTGCATCTCGAAATCGAACACCCGGCCGCGCTGGGCCAGCTGGCGCAGAAACTCCAGCCGGTCCTGCTGCCGGGCCTGGATGCGGGAAAAAAGATCCCCCTGTTCCAGCAAAATCTCCTCGGGCGAGGCGTAGCCGAGGATGCGGGCCAGGGCGGGATTGCAGGCGGCCATGGCCCCGTCCGGATCGAACTGGAAAATGCCCTCGGCCGAATGCTCGAAAATGTCGCGGTACTTGGCCTCGCTGCGGACAAGCTCCCGCTCCATGCGCCAATAGGCCGTCACGTCGCGGCCCATGGCTTGGTATTCGCCCACACGCCCGGCTTCGTCGAAAATGGCCCGCACCGTCCAGTGCAGGCAGCGCTGGTGGCCGTCGGGCAGGGTGAGCATATGGCGGATGTCCACCACCGGGGCGCGCGGCGTCAGGGCCAGGATGCGGGCCCGAAGCGCCTGCCCCTCCTTCTCGGGCACGCTCTCCAGGAACAGGCCGCCGAGAAGCTCTTCCACGGGGCGGCCCATGGACCTGGCCACGGCCCGGTTGACGAAGATCCGGCGCAACCGGGCATCGAGGCGCACCACCAGCTCGGTCTGGTCCTCGACGATGGCCTGGTAGCGACGCCGGCTGGCGTCGAGTTCCCGCTCCGCCTTGCGATGCGAGGTGATCTCCGTGAGCGTGCAGCACACGGCGTTCACCGCCCCCCCCTCTCCGGCCAGCGGAATGAGCGTGGTCTGAAAATTCCGTTCGCGGCCGTCGACGGTGTGGCGCACCTCGTCCTCCCGCACCGCGCCCCAATCGAACACCTCCAGGGCCGCCGCCCGGAAGCGGGCGAAGGCCCGTGCGTCGACGCAGTCCGCCATGGGCCGGGAAAGAAGCTCCCGACGCTCCCGCCCATGCAGCCGTTCGAACGCCCGGTTGACGAACAGAAAACGGAAGTCGCGGTCCACCACGAACACGGCCGCGAAGGCGCTTTCGACCACCTCGACCAGCCGCCCCGGATCAAAAGAGCCCAGGGTCTGGGAAAACACGCACACCACGCCCGCCGGCGCACCGTCGTCCCCGGCCAGACGGACGCAAACCGCCCGCGCCGCCTGGACAGGGGCGACGCCGCCGGCGCACGGGCAGCCGGGACACGGCGCGTCCCGACCGAAAAGCTCCAGGTGGCAGGCCGTTCCGGCCGCCCCCAGACGCTGGCGGCCCATGGCGTTGCCCCGCACAAAGGCGCGCGAGGCGTCAAGCACCGCCACCCCCTCGGGCAGCCGCTCCAGCAGGGCGCTGACTGGCTCGCCCGTCAGCGCGCGCGGCCCCTCACTTGCCAGGGATAGTGCGAGTCGGATCGGAGACGCCATCGGGCGAATACCACTTGCGGGACGGGGCCTTGGGCAGGGTGACGCCCTTGGCGATCTTGTCCTTTTCGTAGGCGCGGGCCAGTTCGTCGAGATCGACGGCGTCCGGCTCGACCAGGACCATGGCCGCCGGGGAGCCGTACGTGATGGAATAATAGGCGAGCTTGAGGTCGCCCGTCGCCGGATCGAACTTGAGCTTGACCTTGAGGTCGCCCTTGCGCCAGCGCAGGATCTCCGTGCCGCCTTCCGTCACGATGGAAGGCTTGCCGAACTCGGCGGTGAGCTGTTTGGCCAGCACGGCATGGTTGATGATGCCGTCGAGGCGCACATACGCCGCAAACATCTTTCCCCCGACAAACCCGTAGAACACCACCGGAGCCTTGCCGGCCAGCCTATAGGATTCATTGAGGTTGACGGCGTAGGCAATATCACCCACCGTCTTGAGCGTCATAAACGACGGCAGCGTATCGAGCCGACTGCCGAAAGCCGTTCCGGCAAACCCATCCACCCGTTTGGCCAACGTCACCTGTGCCGAAGCCATCACCACGACCAGCGCCGCCAAGAGAACTCCCCACCGCATATCCCCTCCTTGCAATCCGGTTTTCGGCACCCTACCGTCGCTTATGCGGCGAACGCAAGACACGTTGGTAAAATAACCTGCCCCGCAACTGGCCTTTCAGGCCGATCTCGACTATCATGGGTTCATGTAGTCCCGTGCCGGTCGGTTGTTCCCGCATGGAAAAAGTACTTATCGTCGAAGACAGCAAGGTCTTTGCCCGCATTCTCATTCGCAAGATCGAGGATGAACTGTTCTTCAATGTCTGCTGGGCCTCGAATTTCGAAGAAGCCCGCTACATTCTGGAAGAAAATCCGGACAATGACACGTTCTTCGTCGCCCTGCTCGACCTGCACCTCCCGGATTGTCCCGACGGCGGCATCGTCGATTACGTCATCTCCCGGGGCGTCCCCTCCATCGTCTTCACCGGCGACGTGGAATCCGAAGTCCGCGACCGCGTCTGGGCCAAGAAGGTCGTGGACTACGTGTCCAAGGAATCCCCGGACAGCCTCGATTACCTGTGCTCGCTCGTGCGGCGCATTTCGCTTAACAAGTTCGTCCATATCCTCGTCGCCGACGACTCCCAGACCGTGCGCAACCACCTCGTGCGCCTGCTCACCGCCCACGAATTCATCGTCCACGAGGCCGACGACGGCCCCCTGGCCCTGTCCGTGCTGGAACGCCATCCCGAAATCAAGGTCGTCATCAGCGACTACTTCATGCCCGGCATGGATGGCGTGGAACTCACCCGCCAGATACGACGCCGCAAACGCAAGGACGAAGTGGCCGTCATCGGCATCTCCGCCTACGGCAACACCATCCTCTCCGCCCGGTTCATCAAGAACGGGGCCAACGACTTCCTCAACAAGCCCTTCTCCAGCGAGGAATTCTACTGCCGGGTCACCCAGAACCTGGAAATGCTCGAATACATCCAGAAACTGCGCGAGACCTCCATCCGCGACCCGCTGACCGGCCTCTACAACCGCCGGCACTTCTTCGAGACATCCAAGGACCGCTACAACCGGCTGGCCCGGGGCGAAGAACCCATGACCCTGGCCATGCTCGACATCGACCACTTCAAGAAGGTCAACGACAGCTACGGCCACGCCGTGGGCGACGAGGTGCTCAAACACGTGGCCCACGGCCTGTCCACCCGCTTCCGCGGCCACGACATCGTGGCGCGCCTCGGCGGCGAGGAATTCTGCGTGCTGGCCATGGGGCTGGAAGGACAGCAAGCCCAGAGCGCCTTCAACGACCTGCGCAACAGCATCGAACGCTCCAAAGCCAAAGCCGGCAAACTCTCCGTCGGCGTCACCATCAGCATCGGCCTGTGCGACAAGCCCAAAGGCTCCATCGAAAACATGCTCGCCGCCGCCGACGCCGCCCTCTACAAAGCCAAACGCACCGGCCGCAACCGCGTCGTCTGGGCGGATTGACGAGCGGCCAGGGAAGAGGCAGGGGCTCTGCCCCCGCACCCCCGCCTCCTTGCCTCATGCTTGCATCATCATCCCTCACCGGGCCGGACGCAGAAACACGACGCCCAAAGGCGGCAGGGTGAGATTAAGGGAATAGGGGTGATCGAAGCTTTCGATTTCCTCGGCCATGACCGCGCCGGCGTTGCCGATGCCCGAGCCGCCGTAGAGTTTGGAGTCGCTGTTAAGCAGTTCGGTCCACAAGCCGGGGACGGGCACGCCGATGCGGTAGTTTTCGCGCGGCACGGGGGTGAAATTGAGCGCCACGAGCAGCACGTCGCCCGGGGCCTTGCCGCGCCGCAGAAAGGCCAGAACGCTGGCTTCGGCATCGCGGTAGTCGATCCACTCGAAGCCTTCGGGCTTGAAATCGCGCTGGTGCAGGGCGGTTTCTTCCTTGTAGACCCGGTTTAAGTCCGCGATCCATTGCATGACGCCCTGGTGTGGCGGGGAATCGAGCAATTCCCATTGCGGTTCGGCGTCGTGGTTCCATTCCTGCCATTGGGCGAATTCGCCGCCCATGAAAAGCAGCTTCTTGCCGGGATGCCCGAACATGTAGCCGTAGAGCAGGCGCAGGTTGGCGAAGCGTTTCCAGTCGTCGCCGGGCATTTTGCCGAGCAGGCTGCCCTTGCCGTAGACCACTTCGTCGTGGGACAGGGCCAGGATGAAGTTTTCCGAAAAGGCGTACCAGATGCTGAAGGTCAGTTCGCCGTGGTGATATTTGCGAAAGATCGGGTCGCGGGAGAAGTAGTTCAGGGTATCGTGCATCCAGCCCATGTTCCACTTCATGCCGAACCCGAGGCCGCCGAGGTAGGGAGGCCGCGACACCATGGGCCAGGAGGTGGATTCCTCGGCCATGGTCTCGCAGCCGGGGAAGCGGCTGTAGACCATTTCATTCAGGCGTCGCAGGAAGGCGATATTATCCAGGTTCTCCCGGCCGCCGTGGATGTTGGGAATCCATTCGCCCTCGCGGCGGGAGTAGTCGAGGTAGAGCATGGAGGCCACGGCGTCCACGCGCAGGGCGTCGACGTGGTAGTTCTTGAGCCAGAACAGGGCGCTGGAGATGAGGAACTCGCGGACCTCGTAGCGGCCGGTATTGAAGATGTAGCAGTTCCAGTCCGGGTGGTAGCCCTTTTTGGGGTCGGCATGCTCGTAGAGGTGGGTGCCGTCGAAAAAGGACAGGCCGTGGCCGTCGGTGGGAAAATGGGAGGGCACCCAGTCGAGGACGACGCCGATGCCGTTCTGGTGGAGCCTGTCGATCAGGGTCATGAAGTCCTGGGGCGAGCCGAAACGGCTGGTGGGGGCGAAGTAGCCAAGGGTCTGGTAGCCCCAGGAGCCGAAGAAAGGGTGCTCCATGATGGGCAGGAATTCCACGTGGGAAAAACCGCAGCGCAGCACGTGTTCGGTGAGATGGTCGGCCATCTCCAGGTAGGACAGCGACCGGTAGCGGTCCTCGTGGACGCGCCTAAACGAGCCGAGGTGCACCTCGTAGATGGAAATCGGCGCGGAAAATCCGTTTTTTTCGTGGCGCGAGGCCATCCAGGCCGCGTCGTTCCACTGGTAGTCGAGGTCCCAGACGATGGAGGCGGTGCTCGGCGAGGTTTCCCAGTAGAAGGCGTAGGGATCGCCCTTGTCGGCGCGATAATCGCCCACGCTCGACTCGATATGATATTTGTAGTGTGTGCCCTGGCCAAGGCCGGGGATGAAGCATTCGTGGATGCCCGAGGCGTCCGGGCGGGCGGCCATGAGGTGCCTTCCGGGCTCCCAGCCGTTGAAGTCCCCGACCACGGACACGGCCTTGGCGTTGGGAGCCCAGACCGCGAAGTGGACGCCCGGCTCGTCCTCCACGGTCATGGCCTGGGAGCCGAGCTTGTCCGGCAGGTCGAAATGGTTGCCCTGCTTGAAGAGGTACACGTCCTGGTCGGTTAAGCGGGAAACATCGTGTCTGGGCGGCTTGGCGTCCCACATGCTAGCGCATCTCCTTTGCGGCCTTGCCGCGAATGGGGGAAACCCCGGCCATCGTTTTGCCAAAAGGGCTTCCCGGGAATGCGAGAAGGTTACTCGAAAATAAGAGATAAGCCCACGCCGACCGCGTTTACGGGCAGGACCCTGCTTAAGGCCAGGGTGGCGGCGAATCCGGTGCAGTGGCAGGGGTAGAGCGCGGCAACGCCGGCCTCGGCCAGCCAGGCGGCCACGGCATCGATGCGGTCGGGTGCGGCGTCGTGCAGGTGCAGGCCGCCGATGATGGCGGACACGCGCCGTTCGCCGGTCACTTCCCGGGCGTGGGCGACTATGTTGCAGATGCCGGCATGGGCGCAGCCGGTGATGATGACGAGGCCTTTTTCCCCAAGATAGGCCAGGGCGGAATCGTCCGGAAGCAGGTCCGGGACCGCGCCCTTGGGCGTTACGCGCACGCCAAGGGGCGTCGGCGCTTCGAAGGGGATGCGGCGGGGAATCTCGCCCAGGAAAAAGAGCCAATCCGTCAGGCGCAGGGGCTCGCGGGTCAGGCGCATGGTGAAATGGTCGCCCAGGGCGGCCTCGGACACCATGGAGCCGATGAACATGCCGCTGACGCGTTTGGGCAAAAAGGCCTCGGGGTGGGCCACGAGCAAGGGGCGCGAGCCGATACGGCCCTCGCAGGCGCGGTCGTTGAAAAGGGAAAGCAGATGGGCCAGGCCCCAGGTGTGGTCCAGGTGGCCATGGGACAGGGCGACCACGTCGAGCTCGCCCAGATCGATGCCGAGCCGGGCGGCGTTTTGGCACAGCACGTCGGAATAGCCGCAATCGAACAGCACCTGCCGGCCGCCGTCATGCAACAGCAGGGAAAACCCGGGTTCACCGAGCAGATAATGATCGATCAGTGTATTGTTGTCCACAACGACGGTCAGCTTCATGTTCTTTGAAAAGCCATCATATTGGAAAAAAGTCAAGGAATTCCTGGACAAAGAGCCCTGCGTCAGGCATAAAACACAAAATGCCGCGAAGCATCACGAGGGGGAGCCATGAAAGCGAAAATTGCAAACACCTTGGGGCTGCTGCTGTTGCTGACGGTCCTTGGCGTGGGATGCAGCGTCTCCATCGACCTGACGCCGCCGCCGCCGGCCGGGTACGTGCGCGTGGTCGGCGCGGACTCGGTCAATGTACGGATTTGCCCGTCGCCGGGCTGCGATGTGCGGACCGTGGTCTACCGTGGCCAGGCCGTGCGGGTCTATGAATATCAAAGCGGCTGGGCGCGCATCGTGGTGTCGGATTCCGGCGTTCCCGGCTGGATGGACGCCCGCTACCTGCGCATGCCGTAGTTTTTCGCCCGCCGTCACGGGAGATCGGAACGCGGCCCGTCAGGACTGCTTCGATGCCGGCTTTTCGGCATGGATGCGGGCCAGGGCCGCGTCCCACTCGTCGGCGGGGCAAAGGTCCTTCTCCAGGATTTCGAAGAATTCCCCGGGTTCCAGTCGCAGACCGGGGTGGTCCGGGTGCTTGCGCCGCAGCCATGTCGGGGCCTCGCGGGCCTCGTCGACGTTATCGGCGGTAAAGACCACCAGGGGAATCCGGTCTTCCCCGGTGCACTTGCACAGCAGATACGACTTGGTCATGGCGTCCTCCCGTTCGTGCGAGATTACCGTCACTCTCCCTGCCTTCCCCACTCCTCGTCTTTCCATGCGGCGCTTCGCCGCTGGCGCGCCTTGTCGTCGCGATCGCGTCCGGCGTCGAGGCGCTGAGGCGCCTCGTGTCGCCGGGCCGATCGCGGCGACAAACGTCGTGTTCCGCCTCCCGACAACACCACCACTCCCCCCATCCCAACCCGGTAAAGGGGGGTCCGGGGGGCATCAAGCCCCCCGGCGGTGAGGTGCAGGAGAGGCGGAGCCTCTCCTGCCGGGGCCCGGGGCAGCGCCCCGCTCCTGCCGCCGACCTCCTCCCTCTCCCCTCTATCCTCTATCATCTACCCTCTATCCCTTACTTCTCTCCCCAAAATCCCGGCCAGGCCGCGACCAGTCTGGCCAGGGCCTTGCCGCGATGGCTGCGGGCGTTTTTCTCTTCGGGCGTGAGCTCGGCCGCGGCTTTGCCGAGGGTGGGGTCGAAAAAGAGCGGATCGTAGCCAAAGCCGCCGTTCCCGGCCGGGGCGGCGAGAACGCGGCCTTCCCAGGTCCCTTCGGCCGTCAGCTCCCGGCCGTCGGGGCAGGCGGCAACGACCACGGAAACGAAGCGGCAGGTCCGGTCGCGTTCGGGCACATGGGCCATGGCGGCGAGCAACTTGGCGTTGTTGGCGGCGTCGTTTGCGTGTTCGCCGGAAAAGCGGGCCGAGTGCACGCCCGGCGCGCCGGAAAGCGCGTCCACGCACAGCCCCGAATCGTCGGCCAGGCTGACGAGGCCGGTGGCCCGGCACACGGCGTCCGCCTTGATCCGGGCGTTGTCCAGAAACGTCTCCCCGGTCTCGGGGATCTCGCCGATGTCCGGAAAGGCATCGAGCCCGATGACGCGCACGCCAAGCGGGGCGAGCAGCGCGTTTAATTCCTTGATTTTTCCCTTGTTGCGGGTGGCCAGCACCACTTGGGTCGGCGCGGCCGGGACGAGCCTGTCCATCAAACCTCCTCGGGGGACAGTTCCAGGTATGGGGGCAGGGAAAGGGCCACTGTGGTGCCTTTCCCCAGGACGCTTTCCAGTTCCACGCTGCCGCCCAGGTCTTCCAGTATCTTTTTTGTCATGGCGAGCCCCAGGCCGGCGCGTTTGTCCCGGGTGGTGAAAAAGGGGTTGAACACCCGGGGCAGGATATCCGGGGCGATGCCGGGTCCGTCGTCGGAGACGGACAGTCGGGCGCGGCCGTCGCGCAGCTCCGTGGACACCGTGACATGCCCGCCGTCCGGCATGGCCTCCATGGCGTTCTTGAGGCAATTGACCAGGCATTGGGTCATGGTTTCGGGATCGCCCCGGGCTACCGGGGCATCCGGGGACAGGTCGAGGGTGACGGCGATGCCCTGGCTTTCCAGGGCGTGGCGCATGAGCGCCATGGTGCGCCGGGCCACATCGGCCAGGTCGACCTCGCCGGGCCTGGACACGGTCGGGCGGGCGAAATTGATGATGTCCTTCAAAATTTCGTCCAGGCGGCGGGATTCGGACAGGATGATGGAGGCCTTTTCACGGCTGGCCTCGCCCAGGTCCTTGGCCCGCAGCAGGGCGTTGGCAAAGCCGGCAATGGCGAAAAGCGGATTTCGGATCTCGTGGGAGATAAACATGGACAGTTCGCCGATGGCGGCCAGACGCTCGGATTTTTGCAGCCGGCGCTCCAGAAAGACATCGTGGGTGATGTCGCGGCGCAGCACGGCCACATGGTCCGGTCGACCGGCGGGGCCGGGCACCGGGTAGAACGCGGTGCGGAAATAACGCAACCGTCCCCGCCGGTCGACCCGCGAGCCGTCACGGCTGGCCTTGCGCCCGGCGGCCAGGGCGGCATGGACAGAAGGCGCGCCCGCCTCCCCGGGAGCGTCCAGGTCCGGAAAATCCGGAAAAGCCTCCCGCGCCGGCAGGCCGACGAGTTCCTCCCGGGGCCGCTCCAACCGTCTGGACAGATTCGCGTTGGCGTCGAGGAGCGTCCCATCCGGGGCGAGCAGCGCGATCTCGTCGTCCATATTGTCGAAGAGGTTGGCCAGCAGGCGTCTGGCCCGGGCCATGTCCGGCCGGCAGGCCTGGACGGCGGCGGCGCGCGAGGCCACGGTAAAAAGCAGACGGGCATCGTCGGGCGACAGGATGCGCCAGCCGCCCGGCAGCGCACACGGCAGGGTCGCGCCGTCGGTGACAAGCACGAGCAGCCCCGGCGACGCGCTTTGGAGCAGGACCATGACGTCGTCGCTCCAGCCGATGCCCAGTTCCCGGGCCTGTCCGGCCGGGGTCGCGTCGCCGTCGGCCGGGGCGGCGGCAAGCTCCATGCCGTCGAAGGCGCTGCCCGGACCGCGCACGCCCGCCTGCCGGACCAGTTCGAAACAATCGAGAAGTTGTCGGCCGTCGCCAAAAAGACAAAGGCGTGGCGGCAGTTCGGGGTCGGTGCTCATGGCCCCTCCTGGCCGGCCGCTGCCGGCGGTTTTGCCATTTGGCACCGCCCATGGTAGCCCGGCCAGACATTGCCCGCAAGGACGGAAGCCACATCATGGCCCACACATACAAGGTTCACGCCGTAAGCCTTGGTTGTCCCAAGAACCGCGTGGACACCGAGACGGCCTTGGGCGCCCTGCCCTTTCGCACGGCCATGGTCGACGACCCGGCCGCCGCCGACCTGATCGTGGTCAACACCTGCGCCTTCATCGCCCCGGCGGTGGAGGAATCCGTGGCCGTCATCCTGGAGCTTGCCGATACCATCCGCGAGCTTTCCCCGAAGCCCAAACTCGCGGTCATGGGCTGCCTGCCGGCCCGGTTCGACGATACGCTACGGCGCGATCTCCCCGAGGTGGACATCTGGGGACTGCCAAGCGAACTCGACCTGATCCCAGGCCGCCTGGCCAGCGAGCTCGGGGCCGAGACCGCCGCGCCGGCCGGACGCCAAAGCAGCACCCCGCCGTCCTACGCCTATCTCAAGATCGCCGAGGGCTGCGACCACGCCTGCCGCTACTGCACCATCCCCGCCATCCGGGGCAAACTGGCCAGCCGGCCCATCGACGGGCTTATTACCGAGGCCAGGGGGCTCATCGACCAGGGGGCCAAGGAGCTGGTGCTGGTGGCCCAGGACGTGACCGCCTACGGGCGCGACCTCGGCATGAAGGAAGGCCTCAAGGCGCTTTTGGAAAAGCTCCTGCCGCTGCCCGGGCTTTCCTGGCTGCGCCTGCTCTACCTTTACCCGTCCGGCGTGACCGATTCCCTGCTCTCTTTCCTGGCCGGCGCGGGGCGGCCGTTCGTGCCCTATTTCGACATTCCCTTCCAGCACGTCCACCCGGAGATGCTGGCCGCCATGGCCCGGCCCAAGGCGGCGGACGCGGACACGGTTATCGCCCGCGTGCGCAAGCACTTTCCGGACGCCGCCCTGCGTTCCACCTTCATCGTGGGGCTGCCGGGCGAAAAAAAGGCCCATTTCGAGGCCCTGCTCGCGTTTGTCGAGCGCACGCGGCTCATGCACGTGGGCGTCTTCCCCTACCACCGCGAGGACGGCACCCCGGCAGCGACCATGCCGGGGCAGGTACGCCGGGACGTCAAGGAACGCCGCGTGGGTGCGATCATGGCCGCCCAAAAGGAAATCAGCGCCGAACTCCTGGAACAATACGCCGGCAGCGAGCAGGAAGTGCTTGTGGACGCGGTCCACGGCGAATGGCCCGGGCTGCACATCGGCCGCTGCTGGTTCCAGGCCCCGGAGATCGACGGGGTAACGTACGTCAGCGGCCCCGGCGTCGCGCCCGGAGCCATGGTCACCGCCACCATCGAGGAAACCAAGGACTACGACTTGGTGGCGCTGAGCTAGATGAAAAAGAAGAAGAATTAGGAACGAGGAATGATGCGAGAGGGGAAACCCTTTAAAAAGGGTTCTCCCCTCTCGCGCTCTCCCCTTCCTAAATCTTTTATTTTTTTGAAATGTTACCTCTTGCGACGCTACGACTTCAGCGGCGGGCTGGCCCCTCGACCGGTCGGAAGTGGAAACGCGGGCAACGGCGCTTTTTACCGCCTGGGGCGGTATGGACCTGCTGCGCGCGGTCCTGCCCGACTATTGCTGACCGGCCCACTCGGGTTTTTCGCCGCAACCAGCAGGCGAAGCGTCCTTTATCGTTCTTCCCGGCACAGGACCCAGACTTGCGGGCGCCTTTTTTTGCCAGGAAACACCGGGATATTGGAGTTGTGCCCCCCCGATCTTTCTGCTACGACCTAAAATCCTTTTCACAGGGATAGATCGTGTTGGAGGTCAACTCATGGACAAAACCCCGGAAATGAATGCTAACCCTAACTCGGAAATGGAAGTCAACTTCGAGGACGCTCTCGAAAATTACCTCAATGAGGATTTCGGCGACCTGGAAGAAGGTTCCATCACCCAGGGCGTCGTGGTGCGTATCGGTAAGGAGCACGTCCTCGTCGACGTGAACTTCAAGTCCGAAGGCCAGATCCCCGTCAGTGAATTCCAAGACGCCGCCGGCGAACTCGAAGTGGCCGTCGGCGACCAGATCGACGTCTACGTCGTCTCCAAGAACGAATCCGAAGGCACCATCTACTTGTCCCGCGAACGGGCCAAGCGGATGCAGCTTTTTGATAAGCTCGAGGAAATCCAGGAAAAAGATGATGTCATCAGCGGTCGGATCGTGCGCCGCATCAAGGGCGGCTACACCGTCGACCTTGGTGGCGTCGAAGCGTTCCTGCCCGGCTCCCACGTCGACCTGCGGCCCGTGCCCGACATGGACGCCCTGGTCGGCCAGGAGTTCGAATTCCGCGTTCTGAAGATCAACCGCCGCCGCAGCAACGTCATCGTTTCGCGGCGCGTGCTGCTCGAAGAACGTCGCGATTCCATGCGCAAGGATCTGCTCAAGACCCTCGAGGAAGGCCAGGTCGTCACCGGCCGCGTGAAAAACATCACCGAGTACGGCGTGTTCGTCGACCTCGGTGGCCTCGACGGGCTCATGCACATCACCGATATGTCCTGGAAGCGCATCAAGCACCCCAAGGAGCTTGTGCACCTCGGCGACGAACTGCAATTGAAGGTCCTGTCCTTCGACCAGGAGAAGCAGAAAGTTTCTCTCGGCATGAAGCAGCTCGTGTCCGACCCCTGGGAAAACATTGCCGGCAAGTACCCCGAAGGTACCCGCCTTACCGGCAAGGTCACCAACCTGGTCGACTACGGCGCTTTCGTCGAACTCGAGGCCGGCGTCGAGGGTCTGGTCCACATCTCCGAGATGTCCTGGACCCGCAAGCTGCGCCACCCGAGCCAGATGGTCCACGTCGGCGACGAAGTCGAAGTTGTGGTCCTTTCCGTCGATCCCGAGAAGAAGCGCATCTCGCTCGGCATGAAGCAGGTGCGGCCCAACCCCTGGGATATCGTGGCCGAGAAGTACCCCGAGGGCACCATCCTTGAGGGTTCGGTGAAAAACATCACCGAATTCGGCATCTTCATCGGCATCGAGGACGGCATCGACGGCCTGATCCACGTTTCCGACATCTCCTGGACCAAGAAAGTCCGCCACCCCGGCGAGATGTTCAAGTCCGGCGATATCGTCATGGCCAAGGTCCTGACCGTGGACAAGGAAAACGAGAAGTTCACCCTCGGCATCAAGCAGCTGTCCGAAGATCCCTGGACCCGCGTGCCCGACACCTACCCGGTCGGCGCCATGGTCAAGGGCACGGTGACCAATATCACCGACTTCGGCCTGTTCGTCGAGGTCGAGGAAGGCATCGAAGGCCTGGTCCACGTCTCGGAGATCAGCCGCAAGAAGGTCAAGACCCCGGCCGAGTTGTACAAGGAAGGGGACGAGATCGAAGCCAAGGTCATCCACGTCAGCGCTGACGAACGCCGCCTGGGCCTGTCCATCAAGTCCATCAAGGACGAGGAGGACAAGCGCAAGGCCAAGGAGTTCCGCACCGCCGGCCCGTCCGACACGGGCAGCAACCTCGGTGAACTGCTCCGCCAGAAGTTGGAAGAGGATGCCCAGCACTAGCCAATCCTTTGCCTCACGCCGCCCGGGCCTCTTCGGGCTGGCCATAGCCGTGGCGGCCGTGATCCTTGTTTTGGGGATCGCGGCCGCTTGCGGCGTCTTTGGCCATGACGCGGAAGGCGACAGCCTTTTCGGCGCGGCCGAGCCACGCATCGGCGTGGTGCGCATCGAAGGCCCCATCATCGACGCCGAGGAGGTGGTGGCCTTTATCCGCAAGCTGCGCGACGACAAATCGGTCAAAGGCGTGGTGCTGCGCGTCAATTCCCCGGGAGGGGCTTTCGGCCCGTCCCAGGAAATGTACATGGCGGTCAAAAAGCTGGGCGCGGTCAAGCCCGTCGTGGCCTCTTTCTCCGCTGTCGCCGCCTCGGGCGGCTACTACGCCGCCTGCCCGGCCGGGCGCATCTTCGCCAATCCGGGCACCATCACCGGCAGCATCGGGGTCATGACCCAGTTCGCCAACGTGCGCGATCTGCTGCAGAAACTCGGCATCGACTTCGAATCCCTGACCACGGGGAAGCTCAAGGACGCCGGCAGCCCCTTCAAACCCCTGACCGACGACCAGCGCGCCTATCTTAGGGGCCTGATCGACGACCTCAACAAGCAGTTTTCCGGCGATGTGGCCAAACAGCGCAAGCTGGCCAAAGACGCCATCGCGGCCATTGCCGACGGCCGGGCCATGACCGGCGCGCGCGCCATGGAACTCGGCCTTGTCGACGAGCTCGGCGGCCAGGAAGAGGCCGTGGATTACCTGAAAAAGGAAACCGGCCTGACCGGCGACGTTCCCCTGCTCAAGGGCCCCAAGAAAAAGACCAACCTGCTGGAAAAGCTCTCGTCCTCGCTGTCCCTGCCCGATCTTCGCGGCATGGCCCTTTTGACCGTGCTTTCGGAGCTTTCAAGCGCCCAGTCCCTGCCCCAGGGGCGCTGAGAGGCCTCATTTTTGGCCTTGGGCCGGCTCTCGCATCCGCCCTCGCTTTTCCCCCTCAAACAAGCATGACGTTCGTGTAAGGCGCTGTTTTCGGCCTTGTCCTTGACGCCGCGCCGCCACCCCCTCTACAGTCCCACAGTCGCCGTAAAGGAGGGGCCATGCGTCTTGTCACCTTTTCCCATGCCGACGGTCCGCGCCTCGGGGTACGGCTGGGCGATATCCTTGTCGATCTGGCCATTGCCGCCCCGGAACTGCCCCGGGATATGAAGTCCCTGCTGGCCCTGGGCGATGCCGGGCTTGCCGCCGCCGCCGACGCCGCGGACGCCGCGCCGTCCCATGCGCAACTTCGGTTTTCCGCCGTTCGCCTGCTGCCGCCGGTGCCGCATCCGGACAAGATCCTGTGCGTCGGGCTCAATTACGTGGACCACGCCATCGAGATCGACCCCCAAAGCCTGCCCGAGCACCCGGTCTTCTTCGGACGCATGGCCACGACCCTCATCGGCCACGACGCGCCCCTGATACGGCCAAGGGTATCCCTAAAACTCGATTTCGAGGCCGAAGTGGCCGCGATCATCGGCATCGGCGGGCGGCACATCCCGGCCGAGGCCGCTTTGGCCCACGTGGCCGGATACGCCCTTTTCAACGAGGGTTCCGTCCGCGACTACCAGTTTCGCTCCAGCCAGTGGTTTTTGGGCAAGAATTTCGACAATACAGGCGCATTCGGCCCCGAACTGTGCACCACCGACGAGCTGCCCCCCGGGGCGAAGGGCCTGCGCCTGTCGGCGTCGGTCAACGGCGAGATCATGCAGGAAGCGTCCACGGCGGACATGCTGTTCGACGTGGCCACGCTGGTGGCCTCGATTTCCGAAGCCATGACCCTGGCTCCGGGCGACGTCATCGTCACCGGCACGCCGTCCGGGGTCGGCTTTGCCCGCACCCCGCCCGTCTTCCTCAAACCCGGAGACGTCTGCGAAATCGAACTCGAAGGCTACGGCGTGCTGCGAAACCCCGTCGCCGCTGAGGCTGCCTGAAGACTTTTGGAAGGAGCAGACCTGGGGGGAAACCTTTCTGAAGAAAGGTTTCCCCCCAGCCCCCCTTTCCAAAGACTTTTAACGATAACAACCTGTCACCGTTAAAAGTTTTTGGGAGGGGAGAGCGCGAGAGGGGGACCCTTTTTTCAAAAAGGGTCCCCCTCTCGCATCATCACCACTCTTCCCGCAGCAAACTAGCGCCAGGCTTTCTTCTTGGCGGAGTAGCTGAAAATCTCGCGGATGTTCTCGTCCTTGGAGGTGAACGGTCCGGCCAGGGCGGCCTGCTTGGTCGGCGCATCGCATGTATAGACGCGCTGCAAATACGTGATGTGGCCCACATAGGGCGTATGTTCGTACTGGACGCGCTTGACTTCGGCTCCCAGGGATTCCCGGATGATGACCCGGTAACTGGCTTCCCAGTGGTCGCCGACCTGCTTGATCTTCTTGTTGGTGATGGTGCCGACGCCGAGTCTGTCGAGCTCATCCACCCACTTCCGGGCATACGTCAGAAATTCGTCGCGGATGTTCTGGGGCACGTCGGTGTTGTTGGAAATAACGCCCGTCTTGCCGAAGGATGCCCGCATCTTTTCGGTGACTTCGATGGGTGGCGGCGCAACCACGGGTGCGGGGGCGTATTTGCCCTTCTTGCCTTTTTTACCTCTGACCGGGGTGCTTTCGTCCACGCCCGGATCGAGAATCATGCCTTTCTTGCCGGCCTTGCGCGCGGCGGCGTCGGCAACGATGGGAGCGGGGGCCGGGGCAGCTTCGACCGTCTTGGCCGACTTCTTGCCGGCGGCAGGCAGGGCCTTGGCCGCAACGGCGGGCGCGGCGGCCGGGGCAGCTATTTTACCCGGTATCTTCAGTGTTTGTCCGGCCTTGAGCTTCCGCGCATCGGTCAGCTTGTTGGCCTGCATCAACTCCTTGGAGTTGATGGAAAATTTTTTGGCGATAGCCGCCACGGAATCACCCTTCTGGACTTTGTATTCCAGCGGCTTGGGCTCTTCCACGTGTAGCGTGGGGGCAGGGCCATCAGCGGGGTAGACGTTGACGCCGGCCCAGGCGGAGGCAGGCAGGACGGCGAGAACGAACGCGAAGGCGATGCAGGTTCTGGCGCTTGGCATCCGAGTGCTCCGTTCAAAATACAAGGCCAGACGCCCCGGAGGGCGTCTGGCCAGGGAGACGGGTTACGTCCCGCTTACATGCTCTTGAACTTGATCACGCACCGGCGGTTCAGGGCGCGGCCCTGAGCGGTCTTGTTGGTGGCGACCGGATCGGTCAGGCCGAGGCTGATGGCCTCGATGCGGCTGGCGTCGATGCCCTTCTTCACGAAGAAGGCCTTGACGGAGTCAGCGCGGCGCTGGCCGAGCTTCATGTTGTACTGGGCGGAGCCGATGCTGTCGGTGTTGCCTTCGAGGATCACCTTCATGGCCGGCTTGGACTTGATGATGGCGGTGCCTTCCTCGAGGACGGGCACGAACTCGGGCTTGATGTTGTACTTGTCGAAGTCGAAGTAGATGCTACGGAAGACGACGATTTCGTCTTCGATCCACTCGTACAGGGAGCACTCGAGGAAGCGCTCGCGAGCGGCTTCGTTACGAAGCAGCTCTTCGCCGAGCTCGATGCAGTTGCACTTGCCCATGGCGGCGATGGCCTTCAGCACCTGCTGGCCATGCTTGCTGTCGGACAGGTCGACGATGTAGAAGCACAGGTTGTCGCCGTACTTGGCCTTCAGGGACTGGGCCACGGCAACGGGGTCGACGCCGCAGTTGGAGTCGCCGTCAGAGAAGATGAACACGCCGGTCTTGCCCGACAGGGTGGACAGCGGCAGCTTGTCCAGGTCTTCCAGGCCACGGCCCATGGGGGTCATGCGGCCGTAGACGCTGTAGTCGGTGGAGATCTTCTCGATGGCGGCGCCCAGGGTGGCCTGGCTGTAGGGAGCCATCGCGGCGTACTCTTTGTACGGGGCGAAGGTGTACAGGCCGGCCTTGTAGCCGAGCTCGGGGGTCATCTTGTTGAGCTCACGGGCCAGGGACTTGGCCATCATGATCTTGGAAACACCGCCGAACTGCACATAGCGCTGCCCCTTGTAGGAGAAGGCCATGGAGCTCGAATGGTCGATAAAATAAATGAAGTTATCGACCTTGGGAACCTGCTTCTTCGCCATAGCCGGGCCGCTGAAGCCCAGCAGCAGGGCGACCACAGCCACCAGCAAAATCTGAAGTTTCTTGTTCATAACTCCCTCCTCGGAGCAAGTGAAATGAGATTCACCTTTGCCAAAAAAACACCCTCTTTCGTCGCAAAAAACAGGGCCCGCCCGCGAGGGCACGGACCCCCGCCTCCCGGATATCTCCCAAATAGTTGGGAAAAAACGACTGCCGGGAAGCTTCCCTCTGGTCTCCGGTTAAAGCTATAGTGCTTTTTGCAAGCAAGCGCAAGTGGATGCGCTCCTTTCCCCTGCCAAGCCGGCCGGGACCCGTGGCCGGTCACGATGCTGCTATAGCATCTTTCCCTTAAAAGTGTAGAAAAAAATCGTCCGGCTCGAAATTGGCCGGAGCCCAACGCCTAACGCAGGAGAAACGATGTCCCCCACTTTCGGTTTCACCGTCCTTCGCGACGAAACGCTCGACGAATACGCCGCCCGGGCCATCCTGGCCCGTCATGACCGCACCGGGGCGCAAGTCCTGTCGCTCTGCCTCGATGATGCCAACAAGGTTTTCGGCATAAGCTTCCGTACGCCGCCGGGCAACTCCACCGGCGTGCCCCATATCCTGGAGCACTCGGTGCTTTGCGGCTCACGCAAGTATCCCGTCAAGGAACCTTTCGTGGAGTTGCTCAAGGGGTCGTTGCAGACCTTCCTCAACGCCTTCACCTATCCCGACAAGACCTGCTATCCGGTGGCCTCCACCAACCTCACGGACTTCCATAACCTTATAGACGTCTATCTCGACGCCGTGTTCTACCCGCGTATCCCGCGCCATGTCTTTCTCCAGGAGGGCTGGCACTTCGAGTGGAACGAGCCCGGGGAACTGACGCGCAGCGGCGTGGTGTTCAACGAGATGAAGGGCGTCTACTCCTCGCCCGATTCCGTGCTCGGCGAGTTCTCCCAGCGCCTGCTCTTTCCGGACACCACCTACGGCGTGGATTCCGGCGGCGATCCCAAGGTGATCCCGACGCTCACCTACGAGGAGTTCAAGGCCTTCCACGAGACCTACTACCACCCGTCCAACGCCCGGGCCTTTTTTTCCGGCGACGACGACCCGGACGAGCGGCTGCGCATCCTGGACGACTATTTCAGCCGTTTCGACGCCCGGCCGGTCGATTCCCACGTCGCGGTCCAGGTCCCCTTCACCGCGCCCCGCGACAAGGAGATGCCCTACGCCGCCGCCCCGGGCCAGGCCGACCGGGGATTTGTCACCGTCAACTGGCTGTTGCCGGAAACCGTGGACCAGGATCTCGTGCTCACCCTCGAAGTCCTGGAGCATGTGCTGATCGGCCTGCCCTCCTCGCCGCTGCGCAAGGCGCTGCTCGACAGCGGCCTGGGCGAGGACCTGGCCGGCGCCGGTCTGGAAACCGAGCTGCGCCAGATGTATTTTTCCGTGGGGCTCAAGGGCATCAAGACCGGCACGAGCCCCGAGGTGGAAAAGCTCATCCAGGGCACGCTCGCCTGGCTGGCCGATTCCGGCCTGCCGCCCGATGCCGTGGAAGCCGGGGTCAACGCCCTGGAATTCGCGCTGCGGGAAAACAACACCGGCTCGTTTCCGCGCGGCCTGTCCCTCATGCTGCGCGCGCTGACCACCTGGCTCCACGACGGCGACCCGCTTTCGCCGCTGCGCTTCTCCGGCCCGCTCGAGCGCCTCAAGACCAGGATCGCCGCCGGCGAGAAGGTCCTCGAAGCGGCCATCCGTACCTACCTTCTGGACAATCCCCACCGCGTCACCCTGTCGCTTGTGCCCGACACCGAGCTCGACGCCAAACGGCTGGCCGAAGAGCGGGCGGACCTGGACGCCATCGCCGCCGGCCTCGACGAACAAGGGAAAAAGGCCATCACCGACGAGCAGGAGGAGTTGCGCCGGCTCCAGGAAACCCCGGATACGCCCGAGGCCCTGGCCACGATACCGAACCTCGCCCTGGGCGACCTGCCCATCGACGAAGCCCCCATTCCCCAGGAGGTCCGGGAACACGGCCCGGTCTCCCTGTTTCTCCATCCCCTGGAGACCGCCGGCATCGCCTACCTCGACCTGGCGTTTCCCCTCGGCGGCGTGCCGGATCACCTCGTTCCCCTGGTGCCGCTTTTCGGCCGGGCGCTTCTGGAGCTCGGCACCGACCGCACCGACGCCGTGAGCCTTACCCGGCGCATCGCGGCCAAGACCGGCGGCATCTCCCGCGAGGCGCTGGTCTCCAGCCGCGTGGGGACCGGTCCCGATGACGCTCTGGCCCGGCTGGTGCTGCGGGGCAAGGCCACCCTGGAAAAAACGCAGGAGTTTCTCGACATCCTCGAGGAACTCATCAGCGGCACGGATTTCGGCAACAAGGAACGCTTCGCCCAGATGGCCATCGAGGCCAAATCGCGCCTGGAACGCCGGCTGGGCCCGGCCGGCCATGCCACGGCCGGTTCGCGGCTGCGGGCCCGCTACTCCCTGGCCGGGAGCGTCGGCGAGCGGATGCGCGGCGTGTCCCAGCTCTTCTATCTGCGCGCGCTCATCGACCGCATCGACACGGATTACGACGCCGTGCGCCGCGACCTGGAGACCCTGCGCGACGTGGTGCTGACCCGCGAGGGAACCATTGCCGGCCTGACCGTCTCCCCCGCCGATATGGCCATGACGGAAACCGCCGTGTCCGGGCTCATAAACCGCCTGCCCGCCGCCAGGCCCGCCCCGGCCGCCTGGAGCCGGCCCGACGTGCCGTCGGCCGAAGGCATCGCCATCCCGGCCCAGGTCCACTACGTCGGCGTCGGCCTCGACCTGTCCAAAACGGGCTGGACCTTCGACGGGGCCAACCTCGTGGCCGCCCGCCATCTGCGCATGGCCTATCTCTGGGACCGCGTGCGGGTGCGTGGCGGCGCCTACGGCGCGTTCTGCTCCCTGGACCGGCTGTCGGGACAGGTCGTCTTCGTTTCCTACCGCGACCCCAACACCGACGCCACCATCGACACCTTCCGCCAGGCCGGGCGCTACCTCATGGAGGCGTCCCTGGACGCCGAGGAGATGACCCGGGCGATCATCGGCACCATCGGCGACATCGACGCCCACATGCTGCCCGACACCAAGGGACATGTGGCCATGGTGCGCCGGCTCGTGGGCGACACGCCGGAAATCCGCGCCGCCATGCGCGGTCAGGTGCTCGCCGCCAGCATCCGGCAATTCCGGGAATTCGGCGAAGCCCTCGACGCCGCGGCCAAGAACGCCGCCATCGTGGTCCTCGGCCCCACGCCGTCCCTCGACGCCCTGTCCGTGCCGGACCTGTCGCGATTGGATGTGTTATAGGGAAGGGGAGCGATGAGACCGGGGCTCCGCCCCAGGCCCCGCCGGGGGAGCACGGCTCCCCCGGACCCCCATTATGCGGTGGGTCGCAAGCGACCCACCGAACCGAGATCTGCAGGGAAGTTGCCCCCAAAGCGCAAAACCGTCATGGTAAGCATGCAAGACCTGACGACACCCCTTGAGGAGTTTTGGGGGAGGGAGGGGGCGCGGGGGAGGGAACCCCTTTTTGCAAAAAGGGGTTCCCTCCCCCGCACTCTCCCCATCCTCTCCTCCTCCCAGCAAAGGAGTCCACATGCAGCGTAGAGCCAGTGGCGTGTTGATGCACATCACGTCGTTGCCGTCGCGGTTCGGCATTGGCGATTTCGGCCCCGGGGCGCGGCGTTTCGCCCGGTTTCTGGCCAAGGCGGCCCAGTCGTATTGGCAGATATTGCCGCTGACGCCCACGTCGACCTTTATCGGCAATTCCCCATACAGCAGCGATTCCGCCTTTGCCATGAATCCGTTGCTGATCAGTCCCGAGCAGATGGCGGCGGACGGCTGGCTGGAGACGGCCGACATCGAGGGCGGCTATGTGCAGCACAAGCCGTGCGTGGCCGATTACGAGGGCGCGGAGATCTACAAGGACGGACTGTTGCGCCGGGCCTTCGCCGGAAACCGGGAACGGTTGGCGGCGGACGCGGGCTTTGCCGTTTTCTGCCACGACGCGGCCCACTGGCTCGACGATTACGCGCTTTTCCGGGCCATCAAGCGCGAACGCGGCGGCCAGGGCTGGGCCGACTGGCCGCAGGCCCTGCGCGACCGCCGGGCCGAGGCGCTGGCGGAGGTGCGGGAGGGGCAGGCCGAGGAGATCGAGTACCTGCGTTTCGTGCAGTATCTGGCCTTTGCCCAGTGGCGGGCCTTGCGCCGGCATCTTTTGGAAAACGACATCCAGGTCATCGGCGACATGCCCATCTACGTGACCCAGGACAGCGCCGACGTCTGGGCCAATCCGGGCCTTTTCAAGCTCGGGGAGGACAAACGGCCGGTCTTCGTGGCCGGGGTGCCGCCGGATTATTTCAGCGAGACGGGCCAGCGCTGGGGCAATCCGGTCTACGACTGGCCGGCCCACGAGCGCACGGGCTTTGACTGGTGGATGCACCGCATACGCCACAATCTCGACGTCTACGACATCATCCGGCTGGACCATTTCCGGGGCTTCGAGGCCTATTGGGAGATTCCGGCCGGCGAGAAGACCGCGGTGCGCGGCACCTGGGTCAAGGCCCCGGGCATGGAGCTTTTCAAGGCCATGCTGCGCCGGTTCCCCTCGCTGCCGCTTATCGCCGAGGACCTCGGCGTCATCACGGCCGAGGTGCGCGAGCTGATGGCCGCCTTCGGCTTTCCCGGCATGAAGATCCTGCAATTCGCCTTCGGACCGGGCATTGCCGCCAACCGGGACGCGCCCCACAACTACGGGCGCAACTGCGTGGCCTACACCGGCACCCACGACAACAACACCACGCTGGGCTGGGCGCGGAGCGGCGAGGCCGGTCCCGAGGGGCTCTCCGCCCTGTACGCCTATCTTGGCCGGGAGATCGCGCCGGAACAGGCGTCCTGGGAGCTTATTCGGCTGGTCATGGGCAGCGCGGCGGCAACGGCCGTGATTCCCATGCAGGACCTGCTCAACCTCGGCGAGGGGGCGCGCATGAACATGCCGTCCGTGGCCAAGGGCAACTGGGGCTGGCGGGCGGAAGAGGACCAGTTCGAGGACGGACTCGCGGCCCGGCTCCGGGCCATGACCGAGATATTCGGCCGCAACCATTGAGCGTCGGCGATCCCTACCGCCTCATGGCCCTGGGCTACGACCCGGCCACGGCGCTTTTTCTCGATCCCATCCGCCGGCTGGTGTGCGACACGGCCACCCGTCTCGGGGCGCGCCGCGTGCTGGACGTGTGCTGCGGCACGGGCCGGCAAACGTTGGCGCTGCGCCGGGCGGGGCTGCGCGCCCTTGGCGTCGACGCCTCGCCGGCCATGCTGGCCGTGGCCCGAAAGGCGGCCGGAAATAACGCCCCGTTCGCCCGCATGGACGCCCGGCGGCTGGCCTTTGCCGACGCGACCTTCGACGCGGCCTGCATCACCCTGGCCCTGCACGAAAACGCCGAGCCCGACCGGCTGGCCATGGTCCGTGAGATGATGCGGGTGACGCGCCCGGGCGGGAGCCTGCTGTTGGTCGACTACACGGCCGCGACGACCGGCGGGATGGCGGGGTTGCTCGTGCCCCTGGCCGAAAGGCTGGCCGGAGGGGAGCATTACCGCAACTACCGGGATTTCGTGCTCAGAAAAGGGGTTGCGGGCCTTTGTCGACGTCTGGGGCTTGCGCCGGCGGAGCCTGTTGCTCCGTGTCTTCTGGGGCGGGCGGCGCTTTTGGTGGCGCAGGTTTGACCACCTTTTCCGACTCGCCCTTGATGATGAGCGGCTTGGTCCTGGGCCGGCGCAATTTGGCATCGCGTGGGGGCAGCGGTTTTTTTTGCTGCGGCAGGGCGAAGTCCTGCTTGACCGGTTCGCCGTGGGCCTCCTTGATGCGCCAGATGTAGTGCTCGTCCTGAACGAGCCCGAAAAAGCAGTTCAGCTTCGCCTTGTGTTCCTTGCCCTTGTCCTTCCAGGCCAGCGACGCCACCAGCCGCACCGACGCTCGCTCCCCCCTGACCTCGATGTGCATGGGTTCGTGGAAGACGACGCGAAGCCCCACCCGGCGCTCCTCGGCCACCACCCCGGGCAGGCGTTTTTTCATTTCCCCGGCCCGGATCGGACGGATCACCCCGCCCAAAAGCGGCACGATTTTGGCGTCTTCAGTATAAAGGCGCATCAGCGCCGGGACGTCGCCGCGCATGACGGCATTCGGATACTGCGCCACGAAGTCGTGGACGTTTTTCTCGTCGGCCGAGGAAAAGCCCGTGGGCGTGGGCCGGGGCGCGGGCCGTTTCCTGGCCGTGCCGGCGCATCCGGCCAGAACGGCAAGCGCCATAAGCGCCGCCACGAACAGCAGGCGGCACATGGCCACGATCCCGGAGCGCTTCGCGCCCGTCACCGCCCGACGCATCCGGACTCCTGCGGCCCCTTGGCCCGACGCAACAGCAAGCGATAGGAACGCACGCCGTGCACCATCTCGCCAAGCAGCCGCCCGCCGCCCCGGACAAAGCAGAAAAGCGGCAAAAATCCCCAGGACTGGCTGGCGTAGAGCACGCGGCGCAGTTTGCGCGACCAGACAAGCTCGGGCAAAATGTCGCGCCTTAGCCCCTTGCCATACGGGACAGCCGGGTCCACGCCCCGGGTCAGGGCGTCGGCCACGGCCTCGCCGGCCAGCTCGCCGCTTCGCAGCGCATAATAGATCCCTTCGCCGAAAAGCGTCTCCACCAGCCCGGCCGCGTCGCCGGCCAGAAGCACCCGGTCGTGCCAGGGCTTGGCCAGATAATTGCCGTACGGGAGCCCATGCCCCCTGGAGGCGTCGGCAAGCTCCCGGGGCAGGCCCAGGAAGTCCAGAAAGTCGCGGAACTTGCTGCGAAATTCCTTGCCATGGAGCAGGCTGTGGCCGCCGATGCCGATGGCGAGCTTTTCCTTGTGCGGAAATACCCAGCCATACCCGGCCCGCAAAAAGCCGGCATAGACCGTGGGATACGGCGCGCGCAGGTCCTCGTGGGCCGCGCCGGCCAGACGCGGGTCGTCATAAGGCAGGTAGAACTCCATGGCCCCGCCCATGCCGTGTTTCCAGGCTGCCGCGTCGAACGGACAGGCCCGGCGCGCCACGCTGGCCACGCCGTCCGCGCCGATGATATATCTGGCGCGAAACGCCTCGCCCCCGGCCAGCCGGACCACGCCCGTCGCCGGATCGACGAAGGTCACCGCCTCGCCGAGGCGCGCCTGCGCCCCCGCCCGCACGGCCCGGTCGAGCAGGTGCTTGTCGAACACCCGGCGCATGGTGAAATGAAACGGATAGAACATCTCCCCGGAAGCGATGGTGCGCTCCCGGAAACGGATGCGATAGCCGGGCGAGGCGGAATCGAACACGCCCGAGGCCAAAAGCCCCTCGGCCGTATCGCCATAGACGCGCTCCAGCACGTCCACCGCCTTCCAGGTCAAAAGCCCGGCGCACAGTTTGTCCCGGGGAAATTCCGCCTTATCCAGCAAAAGGACCGTCACGCCCTTTTGCGCCAGGACCTGGGCGGCCGTGGCTCCAGCCGGTCCAGCGCCAACAATGACGACGTCGTGGGTTACACTCATGGCAAAAAAACGGGCAAAAGGGTTTGGCGGCTTGCCAGACCGGCCCGCCGCATCTAAAAATTGCAACACCATAACCACAGCAGCCCCGCACGGCAATGCGGGGCGAGGCCCCATCCGCCATGCCCCCCAGCCAAAATACCTTTCCCGATGCCGTTATTTTCGATTTCGACGGGACCCTCGCCGAGCTGGTCCTCGACTTTGCCGCCATGAAGGCCCGCGTCGCCGACGCCGCCCGTCCCTACCTGGCCGATGTGCCGCCGCCAAACGGCCTACCCGCCCTGGAATACGCCGCCAAGCTCGCCGCGCGCATCCGCTCCGCTGGACCCGAAGCCGCCGACCATTTCCTGGCCCAGGTCGCCCAGGCCATCCGGGACCAGGAAATCGAAGCCGCCGCCCGGGCCGCCCTCTTCCCCCACACCCGGGAAGCCCTGGCCCGACTCGCCGGCAAAGGCGTCAAAATCGGCATCATCACCCGCAACTGCCGCGCCGCCGTCAGCCGCATCTTCCCCGACGCCCGGAACTTCGTCGGCGTCATCCTGGCCCGCGACGACGCCCGCCACGTCAAACCCGACCCCAGGCATCTCCTCGACGCGCTTGCCGCCCTGCATGCCGCCCCGGCCCACTCGCTCATGGTCGGCGACCACCCCATGGACCTCGATACCGGCAAGGCCGCCGGCACCCTGACAGCCGGCGTGGCCAGCGGCCGCGTGTCCCGGGCGGAACTGGCCGCGCATCAGCCGGATTATCTGGCGGACGACGTCGGGGAGTTGGTGGAGATGTTGTAAGTGGGAGTCGGGAGGAGACGAGAGCGCGGCCCCTGCGCCTCATCGCTGCAGGTGGGGGCGCGCCCTTTTGGGGAAATCAACGATCACGTAGCCTGACGAAACACACACATAAGCACTCCAGAAAGAACACCCAAAATAATGCAATTCACGAAAGCTCTCACGGATCTACCTCGATAAAGATGCGTTTTGAAATAAAAAATAATAGCGGTAGCAAGAGATGAAAAATACATCGCATACGCCCCGAACTTCCTTTCCAAGACCGGATCATGAATAAATTCATACAGAGAAATACAATAGGCTATAAAAACTACGTTGCTTACAATCATAAACAAAGCAAACAATCTCAGCCAGTTAAAAAATATTTGAGTTTTATCAGAAATTCTCACACAACAAAATATCAAAAGCAAAACAACAAGAAATATATACATAAGACATGGATTGTATTTCATAAAGAACTGTTGAAGATCCCCCCCATTTTTTACTAGATTGCTCACCAAAAATTCGTTTCCGATAAAAGCAATATAGACAATACCTAAACCAAAAAAATCATCATACACTGCGGATCGGTCTTTTGACGGCAACGCTGTTGTATCCGCAATTCCTGCAAATTCTATCATTTTTTCCCCTCTAGCGTACAGCTACCTAGTTCTTTTTTATGCTTCCTTTCACCGACCGCTTCAAAATAAAAATCAACAATACTTACAACGACTTCCATCGGAGGACACTGGTCGGCAATAATTTCAAAAGGAATCTCTGAAAATTGTCCACCAGATGATCCATAGTGAAGAAGTAACGTTGAATACCGATTTTGTGCATCATTTTCCTCAGACTTCATACCAAAATGCAGGTAATATTTGTTAATGTCTCTCAAAAAAATTTCACATTGATCGTTCGGATAGAACTGAGCGTCAAATGCTCTTGCTATTTTAGCATCGCTATCAACCCATTTATTTTGCGAAAAGAAATTGAAATACGATTCATAGTCAACAGTCAATAAACAGTCATTCGTTTTATACAAAATTCTCCCATCTGCATTAACTTTAACATTATCTCTATTTCCTTTATTGCACGCACACCTTCTTGATCTTTTATCTGAATAAAAACCTTCACTTTGAAATATATTGACTTCATTACTGCTGCAATTCCTATACTTTCTTTCAATCTTAACAGCAAGGAATCCTTCTACATCTTTTTCATGAGAAATAATCATTTTCGCGTTAATTGTTTTTGTAAAATCAATTTTCTCTAATTTAGGACACTCAACAAACTTATTTTTACCTATTGACAATAACAGTTGCGAACATATTTCCTGACAACAACAATTTCCGCACGGCAACAATAAGAACAACAATGCGAAAAAAATTCTCATCCGATACTCCGGGTATTTCCCATAATATCATGAGCTAAAGTTGCCCTAAACATTAACCCATTATTTATAGTAAAATAATATTAGACGCCAACTATTTTCACTTTATAAATATTTTAATTACTAATTTCTATAAAATTAGATGAAATATAATTTTTTATATACATACAGCCAAGCACAAAGGCAACTGAAAAAAGATGGGGCCGGAATTTCCATGGAAATTCCGGCCCCATCCTCAACCAGCCAGCTGCCCCCCCGCCCAGCCAAAGCACACCGGATGGGGGGTCCGGGGCAGAGCCCCGCCCGCTCCTCCCTCCCCTGCCTACCACCCTCGGGGCGGCAGGCCCATCAACAACCGAAAGCGGTCTTCGGTGGCCTGGAAATACGCCAGGGCGTCGGGATCGGTGTCGGCAGGCGCGAAGGGGGCGAAGTCCTTGTCCGAGACGGGACTGTAGGGGCCGGGTTTGACTTCGAAGAGGGTGGTGTCCGGAACGAGGGCCAGGATGGCGTGCCAGCCGCCGGCGGGCGCGTCCAGGGCGTAGGTTCCCTGGTCGCGGTCGAGAATGGCGCAGTCCTCGCGGTCGAAGCTGCCGTCGTCCTTGAAACAGATGAAGCCCATCTTGCCGGTGAGCAGCACGAAGGCCTCGTCCTTTGGCGGATCGAGGTGCCGGTGCGGCCGCACGTAGGTGCCGGGCTGGAGAGCGTTTATCATGCGGTGCAGGTTGGCCGCATTATTGGCGTGAAAACAGTGAATCTCGCGTTTGCGGGGATTGGCGGCGGCGTCGCGGGCTTTTTGGGCCAGAAGCGCCGCATCCGCCACGAGGAACCGATCGTGTTCGGACTGGGTGGCCAGGGGCGAGATGCGGCGCAAGGTCATGCCGGACTTAGCCATGCAGCGGAATGCCGGCGGCGGTCAGGCGCTGGTAGGCGGCCACGAGCTGGCCGGAGAGGCACATGTCGTGGATGATAAAGGCAATAAGGACGATCCAATAGCCCCAGGCGCACAGGGTTTTCTCCGCGCCCGAGGTCTGGCCGCGTTGGATGTTGAAGAGAATGAAGCTGATAAGGGCCAGCGGCAGCATGATCCACCAGCGGATGGTGGTGCCCTCGAAGAACATGAAGATGACGTAGAGCAACCCGAGAGCCGAGGCGGCCCAGGTCATGGAGGAAAACGCGCTGCACGGGCAGCCGCACTTCTGATCGGACATGGCGCACTCCTTTACGGTTTTCCCGGGTATAGCCGGGCTGAAGGCCGCCTGTAAAGGAAGACCAGCATTTCTATAGCCGGGCGTAGGCCTCGGCCAGGGCGCGGCGCACGGCCTTGGGCGAGAACCGACCGGCCACGGCGTCGCGTCCGCCCTGCCCCAGGCGCTCGGCCAGGGCGGCATCGGCGAGGACTGCGGACAGGGCTTCGGCCAGCTTGCCGGCGTCGCCCGGCGGCACGACAAGGCCGGTTTCGCCGTGACAGTTGACCCAGGGCACGCCGGAACCGGGGATGTCCGTGGAAACGACCGGCTTGCCGAAAGCCATGGCCTCCAGCTGGACGATACCGAACATTTCGGCCCGGGTCACGGACGGCAGGCAGAAGACGTCGCAGGCGGCCAGCCAGTCGGGCATGGCGGCGTCGGGGATGCGGCCGGCCAGAAAGACCTTGGCGCCGAGATTTTCCCGCTCGATCCGCGCGGCCAGGCTTTCGGCCTGGGGCCCGCCGCCGCCGATGACGACCCGGACGTCGCCGGGGAGCGCCTTGGCCGCCTCGATGAGGACGTCGAAGCCCTTGTAGGGCACGAGCCGGCCCAGGGAAAAAACGATCCCGCGCCCGCCGAAGCGTTGCCGCAAGGCAGCGACCCGGCCGGCATCGGCGGCAGCGGGCGACGGCATGGACGGGTCCACGCAAAAAGGCACCACCGCGCCCTTGGGGGCGATGACCGCCGCCCGGTTGGAGGCGGCGAGGTGCACCGGGGTCGGGCCGATGACCAGATCGGCCCGGTGGCACAACCAGCCTTCGAGGGGCGCAACCAGCCGGGCGAGGGTTCCCTTGCCGATGACGTCGCTGTGCCAGTGCAGCACGACCTTGGCTTTGGGCCGGGCCAGAAAGACGGCCAGGGCGGCCAGGGGATTGGGCAGGTGGACCTGGAGCGCGTCGAAATGCGGGGCCAGGGCGGCAAGCCGGCGCACGTAGGCGACGGACAGGGGCTGGCTGGCGACGGCGGTGAAGGCCGGGGCGCGCCAGACCGGCCAGGGCAGCCCGAGATCGTCGTAGGGGCCTTCGCCGGCGAAACACAGCACACCCGGTTCCATGCCCAGGGCGGCGAGCTGTTCCACGACCTGCCGCGTGGCCGTTTCCACGCCACCTGGGTCGGGCGGGTAGAACTTCCCGACCTGCAGCACCCTCATGACGCGGCCAGCGTTTCCAGGGTGGCGGTCACCGTGCGGCGCAGGTTCTCCACCCGCCGCAGCGTGAATTCGTTTATCGGGTCCTGGCCCAGGTCCTTGACCAGCCACAAGGCCCCGAGGGTGTGCCCGTCCTTGCCCAGAAGCGGCAGTTCGAGCTTCATGACCGCCGGCGAACAGAGCAGCTCCCGGTCCGACTTTTCGCTCCCCTCGCGACGCCAGCGAAAGGCCGCATCCGGGGCGGCATCAGCGGCGGGGGAACTCCCCGGCGGCGTGGGCAGCAGACGGCAGGTCCCGGTCCCGTGCTCGGAGAGGACCATCTCGGCCATGTCGAAGCGCAAGAGTTCCAGGGCGGCGGTGATGCGCGCCCAAAGGGACGGGATGTCGGGGGCCTGGGAAATTTCGATCTGGTGGTTGAGAAACGTGCGCCGTTCCCGGGCGATGCCCGTGTCGTCGGACACGTCACGCAGCCAGCCGAGAATCTTGTCCACGGCAAAATAGCTGAAAAACCCGGCCTTGCGCACCAGAAGCACCAGCGCCGCGCCGACGACCAGCAGGAAAAGCCCGGCCGGGGCGTTGCGCAAATTGACCAGCACCAGGGCCGTCAGGGCCAGAAAGATGGTGATGGCATAGATGAAAAGCACCACCTTCCGCTGGGACCAGCCGCGGCTTAAAAGCTTGTGGTGCACATGGCGCTTGTCCGGCTCGAACATGTCGCGGCCACGCAAAAACCGCCGCAACGGCGCGGTGATGGTGTCGAGCAGCGGCACGCCGAGGGCGATAAGCGGCATGAGCAGCGTCGCGCCGACCTGGCTCTTGACCGAGCCCGAAACCGAAAGCGCGGCCAGCATGTAGCCCAGGAAATAGCTGCCGCCGTCGCCGAGAAAAAGGCTCGCCGGATTGAAGTTGTAGCGCAGAAACCCGAGCGTCGCCCCGGCCATGACCGCGAACATCGCGGCCGTGTGCGCCTCGCCCCGCATGATCGCCAGCACCGCCTGCACGCCGCTGGCGAAAAAAACCACCCCGGCCGCCAGTCCGTCCAATCCGTCAATGAGATTGATGGCGTTTATGAGCAGCACGAACCAGAACACCGTGACGGCATAGGAGAGCAGCTCGAAATGGATGGTGAAATGCCCGGGGATGGCGAAGCTGGCGATGCGCGCCCCGCCGAAGCAGGCCACGCAGGCGGCCACGATCTGGGCCACCAGCTTGAGCTTGGACGGCAGTGTCCACTTGTCGTCGGCGAACCCCACCGCGAAAATCAACACCGCCCCGGCATAGACGAAGAGCATGGGACGATCGAACAGGATGTCGGTCACGGACGGCGGCAGCAGCGTCCCGGCCAGGGCCAGACAGCCGAAAAAAGTGAGGAACAGGGCCAGCCCGCCGCTTCGGGGCATGGGCGTGGTGTGCACGGTGCGGGCCTGGGGCATGGCCAGGATGCGAAAGCGCCGCCCCAGCCACCGGGCCAGGGGCGTCAGCGCCAGCGAAAGGCCAAGCGCGGCCAGAAAAAGAGAGAGGATGGGGGCCATTGGTGTTGTGAGGGTCCTACCGCGTGCCGCCGGAAACGGATTTGCCGCCGGCGAGTTTCCAACCGAGCATGCCCCAGGTAAGGTTGGTGGCGTCATAGCCCCGGGCGGCCAGCTTCTTTGCCACAAAGGGCGAACGATGGCCGGTCATGCAGGCGACCACCACCGGGCGTTTCGGGTCGAGGCCGAGCGCGGCCGGATCGGCGAGAAGGGCATCGGGCCTGTTTACCGCGCCGGGGATATGAAAAAGCGCGAACTCGGCCGGGGTGCGCACGTCGAGCACCTGCGGCCCGGGCGGGGCTTCGTCGCGCAGCCGGCGCAACCGCCATGGCAACATCTGATGCACGCCCGCCGCCATCCAGCCCAGATCCCAGAGCAGGAAAAAAATGACCAGGAACAGCACCAGCGCTTTCATGGATACCCCCGCTAGCGGGCCAGAAACACCGCCAACAGCGTCCCTACTCCGAGCAGTACGGCGATAATGCCGTTGAGCGTGAAAAAGGCCACGTTGATCCGCGACAGGTCGTTCTCGGACAATAGCCGATGCTCGATCAAAAGCACCAGCGAACACACGGCCCAGGACGCATAATAAATCCAGGACAGCCCGGCCGCATACCCGGCCAGGAGAAAGAAAAGCGCCGCGTCGACATGGGAAAAGGCCGCGAGCCTAAGCGACGTGCCCACGCCGAATTTGGCCGGCATGGCCCACAAGCCCTGCTCCCGGTCGAAATCCACGTCCTGGCAGGCGTACAGCACGTCGAATCCGGCCGTCCAGCAGGTCACGCCCAGGCCGAAAAGAATCGGCGCCAGGGAAAATTCCGGTTTCACCGCCAGCCACCCGGCCACCGGGGCCAGCCCCAGCACCGAGCCCAACACGAAATGACACAGCCAGGTGAACCGCTTGGTCACACTGTAAAACGCGCCCCAGACCAGCGCCACCGGCGCCAGCGCCAGACACAACGCATTGAGCCCCGCACAAGCCCCGACAAACACGACCGCGCAACCGGCCGTGAAAATCCAGGCCTGCCGCAACGTCACCTCGCCCGTCACCAGCTCCCGGCGATTCGTGCGCGGATTGACCCGGTCATAACGCACGTCGGCCAGCCGGTTCACCGCCATGGCAAAAGACCGCATCGCCACCATGGCCAGCGTCAACAGCACGAACGCCCGCCAGCCCGGCCAGCCGCCCGCCGCCACGAAAAGCCCGATATACGCAAACGGCAGAGCGAATACCGAATGCTCCACCTTCACCAACCGCGCCAGCGCGCTCAGCATAGAGCCTCCAAGGGAGGGGAAGAGCGGGAGGATGAACCGGGGGAGAGGGAACCCCTTTTTGAAAAAAGGGGTTCCCTCTCCCCCGGACCCCCTCTCCCTCCCCAAAAACTTTTAAAGGGGCAATATCAATACAAGCCTCTCAGAAGGCTTCCACAGTAAAAATTCGAGACCTTGTCGCCCCGTAGGGGCGACGGCGTGGTGGAGGCGGAATTTGTCCGGGACGAGCTTGTCGCGAAGCGACATGCACCGTCCCGGCAAATTCCGCCTCCATCTTCACACTCCGGCCTCGCGCCAGCCAACCCCGCCCCCGCCCGGCCAAAGCGCACCGGATGGGGGGTCCGGGGGGCCCGTGGCCTCCCGGCGGGGTCTGGGGCAGCGCCCCAGCCGGCTTCGCTCGCCCCCAGCCTCCGCAGCCTAGCCCAACGTCACGACGCCGTAGTTCTTCTTGCCCTTGCGCAGGATGAGCAGGTCGCCGCCGAGAAAGTCTTCGGCAACGAGGGCCCGGTCCTCGGAGGGGACGCGTTCGTTGTTGAGGTAGATGCCGCCGGCCTTGATATCCTTGCGCGCCTGGGAATTGGACGGACACAGGCCAATGTCGGCCAGGAGCTTGGGCAGCGGCGGCACGTCGGGGAGCGCCTCGAAATTGAGTCCCGGCGCGGCTTCCAGGGCGGCCTTGAGGGTCTTCGGGTCCACGGCGTGCAGATCGCCGCCGCCGAAGAGCGCCTCGGTGACGGCCTCGACCTTGGCCAGTTCCTCCTCGCCATGGATCATGGCGGTGGTTTCGCGGGCCAGACGCTTCTGGGCGGCGCGCAGATGCGGCCGTTCGGCGGTCTCCACGGCCAGGGCGTCGATCTCTTCCTTGGGCAGAAAGGTGAAATAACGCAGGAAATTGCACACGTCGCGATCGTCGGCGTTGATCCAGTACTGGTAGAAAGCGTAGGGCGAGGTCAGCTCGGGATTGAGGAAGATCGCGCCTTTTTCGCTCTTGCCGAATTTCGCGCCCGAGGCGGTGGTAATCAGCGGAAAGGTCAGGCCATAGACGGTGTTGCCGGTCTTGCGACGGATGAGTTCCAGGCCGGCGGTGATGTTGCCGAACTGGTCGCCGCCGCCGATCTGGAGCGTGCAGCCCAGCGTGCGGCTTAAGTGCTCGAAGTCCATGGACTGGAGGATCATGTAGCTGAATTCGGTGTAGGAGATGCCGGTCTCCTCGCGGCCGATGCGCGATTTCACCGAATCCTTGGCCATCATGTAATTGATGGTGAAATGCTTGCCGATATCGCGCAGGAACTCGATAACGGACATGGGCCGGGTCCAGTCGAGGTTATTGACCGGGGTGACCTCGCCTTCGACGCCCACGCGGGCGAAAAAGGCCATGGCCTGGGCTTTGATCTTCGCGGCCGAGGCGGCAATGGTTTCGGCGGTCTTGAGCTGGCGTTCCTTGTCCTTGCCGCTGGGGTCGCCGATGAGCCCGGTCGCGCCGCCGAGCACGAAGAGGGGCTTGTGTCCGGCCTTGGCGAAGCGGGCCAGGGCCAGAAGCGGCACGAGGTTGCCGATGTGCAGGCTGTCGGCCGTGGGATCGAAGCCGCAGTAGAGCACGCGGCCCGGGGTGTCGAGGTGTTCGCGCAGTCCGGCGTCGTCGGAAGTCTGGTGGACGAGGCCACGCCAGGAGAGTTCGTCGAAGATGTTCAAGGCAGGTCCTTTTGGGTTGTCGGGAATCTCGCGGAAAATCAGATGTCCTTGCCGGGGATCGGGGCGACCGGCTTGGCCGCTTCGCCGGTCTTGGGACCGCGCAGGTACGGCTTGACGCCGCTGATGCGCTCGAGCTGCGTCAACGTGTCCGGGGTCTTGTTGTAGACGTCGACAAGCACGTTGAGAAAAAACTGCCCGTTCTTGATGTCGGTTTCGATGCGACAGTCGAAGCCGTTTTTCTGCAGCTTGTTTTTGAGCGCCTCGGCGTTCTGGTATTTGCTGAACGAGCCGACCTGATAGGTATCGTGGGGACGTTGCCAGTCGTAGACCGTTTCATCGCCGCAGCCGGCGAGGGTCGAGGCAAGAATGAGGGCCGTCAGCACGAGGATGCGCAGCATGGGTATCCTTATGGTTTTTTGCCGCCGCCGCGACGTTTGGCGTCGTTGTATTCGATGACCTCGGTGCGGCCGTTCTGCTTTTCCGTAACCAGCATGAGTTTGTCGCCGTCGACATTGATGCTCACCAGACGCGAACATTTATTGATGTTCGGGGTGACGAGGGAGGCTTTGTCGGCTCCCACGGTCACCAGGTCGAAGGTGATGGGGCACTCGGCGTTGCCGACGCCGTGGCGCAAGAGGAGCGCGTCGTAGCCGTCGGCCGGATCGCCCACGCTCATGTAGGACTGGGCGGTCAGGGACGCGTCCTGGGCCTGATGGATGACCTTGCCGCCAAGCAGGATGGAGGAGGACGCGCCGTCGCGCACCACTTCCAGCGGCCCGGCGACGGTCATGTAGATGGCCATGCGCTCGGGAGCGGCCAGAGCCGCGCCGGCGGCGAGGACGACGAACGCGACGGCCAGGGCCAGGGCATGAAGGCGTCGGATCATGGCAGGTTCCTCCGGTTGCGGCGGCGCTTATGCAAGCCGCCAGGCAGCGATAGTTACGACCTTGCCCGTGGCCGCGTCAACATCCAGCAGCGCGCCTTGCATTTCCGGCGGCGTGCGGGCCACGGCAAAGCGGGTGGGCAGCCCGGTCAGGTAACGGGCGATGACTTCCTCGGGGTCCATGCCGATGGCCGAGGCGGCCGGCCCGGTCATGCCGCAGTCGGTGAGCAGGGCCGTTCCCCGGGGCAGCAGCTGGGCGTCGTTGGTCTGGACGTGGGTGTGGGTGCCGAGCACGGCGCTGACCCGGCCATCCAGGTAGTAGGCCAGGGCCTTTTTTTCCGAGGTGGCTTCGGCGTGAAAATCGACGAGCCGTAGCGGCACGTCCGCGGGCAATTCGGCCAGGATGGCGTCGGCGGCGCGAAAGGGGCAGTCCATGGCGGGCATGAACACGCGCCCGAGGAGATTGATGACGGCGAAGGCCGGGCGGTCGAGCGGCCGATACACCCGCCAGCCGCAGCCCGGCGCGCCGGGCGGATAGTTGGCCGGGCGCAGCAGGCGGTCCTCGGTCGCGAACACCGGCACGAGGTCCTTGTGGCGAAAGATGTGGTTGCCGCCGGTCAGGACGTCGATGCCGGCCTCGAGCAGCTGCCGGGCCGCCTTGGCGGTCAGCCCGAGGCCGCCCGAGGCGTTCTCGCCGTTGGCGATGACCAGATCGAGGGACAGATCGCGCCGGATCTGGCGCAAGCGCTCGAAGACGATGCCCCTGCCCGGCCGGCCGACGATATCGCCCAGAAAAAGAATGCGCATGGGGCGGGCCGCTCCCTTCGGCCAAGGGTCAGAGCATTGCGTCCGCGTCGGCGGCCGCGCCCGGCAGGGCGCAGGGAACGGGCGTGTCCATGGGCGGCGGCGGGCCGCCGCATTGGCGACACCGCAAAACAAAGGGGGCGCGGATGCGCCCCCGACACAAAAAAACCGCCTATTTGGCGAAGCCCACCGCCCGCTTCTCGCGGATGACCGTGACCCGGATCTGGCCGGGATAGGTCAGGTTGTCCTCGATGCGCTTGGCGATGTCCTTGCAGAGGAGAAACGTCTTGTCGTCGTCCACGTTCTCGGAATCGACCATGACCCGGATCTCGCGGCCGGCCTGGATGGCGTAGGCCTTGGACACGCCGTCGAAATCGGTGGCCAGGTTCTCGAGTTCCTCCAGGCGCTTGACGTAGCTTTCCAGCAGCTCCTTGCGGGCCCCGGGGCGCGCGCCGGAGAGGCTGTCCGCGGCCTGGACCAGGGTGGCCAGCACGGATTTGGGCGGCACGTCCTCGTGGTGGGCCTGGATGGCGTGGAGGATGTCGGCCGGTTCCCCGTACTTCTTGGCCAGGTCCGCGCCGATGAGCGCATGGGGGCCTTCGATCTCGTGGTCCACGGCCTTGCCGATATCGTGGAGCAGCCCGGCCCGCTTGGCCCGCTTGACGTCGAGGCCGAGTTCCGCGGCCATGATGCCGGCCAGGGAAGCCACTTCCAGGGAGTGCTGGAGCACGTTCTGGGAGTAGCTGGTGCGGTACTGGAGCTGGCCCAGCAGGCGCACGAGCTCGGGATTGATGCCGTGGACGCCGGTGTCGAAGGTGGCCTGCTCGCCGATCTCGCGGACCTTCACGTCGAGCTCCTGCTCGCACTTGCGGACAATGTCCTCGATGCGGGCCGGGTGGATGCGGCCGTCGGTGATGAGCCGCTCCAGGGCCATCTTGGCGATCTGGCGCTTGAGCGGCGAGAAGGCGGACAGGATGACGGTCTCGGGCGTGTCGTCGATGATGAGGTCCACGCCGGTGGCGGCTTCCAGGGCGCGGATGTTGCGGCCCTCGCGGCCGATGATGCGGCCCTTCATCTCCTCGGACGGCAGGCTCACGGCGGTGACGGTCTGCTCGGCCACGAAGTCGCCGGCATAGCGCTGAATGGCCAGCGCCAGAATCTTCTTGCCGCTTTTGTCCGCCGTTTCCTTGGCCTCGGTCTCGATCTGGCGGATCATGCGGGCGGCCTCGTGGCGGGTCTTGGACTCGATTTCGTCCATCAGCCGCTTTTTGGCCTCTTCCATGGTCAGCCCCGAAATCTCCTGCAGCCGCTTGTCGTGCTCGGCGGCCAGCCGGGAAAGCTCCTCGCCCTTCTCGTCGAGCTCACGCTCCTTGGCGGTCAGGCGCTTTTCCGTGGCCAGCATTTCGGATTCCTTCTGGACGATCAGCTCCTGCTTTTCCTCCAGGCGCTCACGACGCCGCAGCACCTGGTCCTCCTTGTCCTCCACGGAAGCGATCTTGTCGCGGAAGTCCTTTTCCAGTTCCTGCTTTTGGCGGAACAGTTCGTCCTGGGCGGCCAGCACGACTTCCTTCTTATGGGCGGAGGCTTCCTTGCGGGCTTCGTCCAGGATGCGGTCGGACAGGCTTTTGGCCTCGTTGAGGGTTTTTTGGGAAATCCATTTGTCGAGGTAGTAACCGGCCGGCAGACCGAGTCCCACGCCCACAATCCCCATGAATATGGTCGAGAATTCCATAGGTTCTCCCGAAGCGGGGAGAGGAAGGGACTCGAATAGCAAGGGAGCGGATTTTTTCAAATCCGTGAGACGGCCTGCAGCATGCCGCAAAGGGTATGGCGCGATTCCAGGAGGCTTGCGAGCGGAATTTTGCCCCGCCGGCACACTTTGCCTGGTTTATGTAAAAGCCCCGGAGCGCCGTGTCGTCAATTCTTTTGAACCTTGGCAACCAAGGCGGACGCCCCTGTTTGACCTTCAGGCCACCCGGTCGCAGCCGGGCACGCACACCAGCCACACGTCGCGGCATCCTATTTTTGAGTATCGGCTCAAAAATAAACTAACAATCACGCACACTCCAGGGAACTTTCCAAAAGCCGCCCCGTGGCGGCAATCAATCTATCTTTGTCAGCAGCGCTCCGACCCGGGTTTCGAGGTCGTCAAGCCGCTGGTTCGAGATGAGCACATCGTCGGCCAGACCCAAGGCGACATAGGCCAGCAATTTCTCCTTACCGAGAGTTTTCCCGCCCGCCTTCAACATGTTGTTGCAGCGTTGCTCCACCAGTTCCCTGGCGGACTCGACGCGCTGTGCTTGCGCGTCTGTCTTGAAAGACAGCTCAAAGCCCAAAATGGACACATTATAACTGGGCATCGACACCCCGCAGCCGTCCCGGCGGATATGACGTCGATCGGGAGGTTACGGCTCCAGTTCTACCTGAAGCTTGGCCAGGAGTCCGTCGATCCTTTCGGCCACCGCCTTCTTTTCATTGGAAAGTGTGGCTATCTCGGCCCGAAGCGCCGCGTTTTCCTCTTCCAAGGCCTTTTTAAGGGCCACAAGCTCTTCCACGCGTTGCTCAAGCGTATCGAAAATGTCCATGGCTTTTTCCTACGCCCGAATAGTCCCGAAATCAAGCCGCCATCCTACTTGCGCTGTTTTGTCACCTGTCTGCCGCGTCCCAGGGCCAACGCCCCGTCCGGCACATCGGAAGTAATCACGGAACCGGCCCCGACAAGGGCCCCGTCGCCAATCGTCACGGGCGCGACCAGGGCGCTGTTGGAGCCGATGAAGGCATGGGCGCCGATGACGGTCTTGTGCTTGTGCACACCGTCGTAATTGCAGGTGATGGTGCCGGCCCCGATATTCGCCTCGGCCCCGACGGTGGCGTCGCCGAGATAGGTCAGATGGCTGGCCTTGGCTCCCGGGCCCAGAGTCGATTTCTTCATCTCCACGAAATTGCCGATCTTGGCCCCTTCGAGCAACTCCGCGCCGGGACGCAGCCGGGCATAGGGGCCGACCTGGCAACCGGCCGCCACACGCGCGTCCTGCAGGTGACAAAAGGAATGCACGGTGACGTTTGCACCGATTGCGACATTGGCGAGGACGCTGTGTGAAAAGACCGTGGCCCCGGCCGCGATATGCGTGTCGCCGTACAGCTCCAGCGGGCCGCACAGCTCCACGCCCGGCGCGACGGTCACGCGCGGGCCGATGCGCACAGCCCCGCCCGTCCGGATGACCACGCCGGCGTCCAGGTGGGCGTCGACGATGCGGCGACGCAGCGCTTCCTCGGCCGCGACCAGCTCGCGCGGACTGTTGATGCCGAGATAGGCCGGGTCGTCGCCCCGGTTGACGGCCATGACGCGCAGTCCCGCCGCCGCGCCAAGGGCCACCAGGTCGGTGATGTAATATTCGCCGCTCTTGTTGTCGTTGCGCAGTTTCGCCAGCAGCGGCGCGACCGCGTCCAGGCGCAGCAGGTACACGCCGGCGTTGATTTCGCCCGTGGCCGGGCCGTCGCGCGACACGTCGTAATCCTTGGCCTCGACGATGCGCACGGCCCCGCCCTGGCGCACCACCCGGCCGTAGGCGCCGGGCTCGGGCAGTTCGATGGACACGAAAGCGACATCCGCCGCCGCGCCAAGGGCTCCCTCCGCGAACGCGCCAAGGCTCTCGGCCGTGACCAGCGGCGCGTCGCCGTTGGCCACCAGCACATGGCTGTAGCCGGCATCCAACAGGTGCGGCATGGCCACGGACAGCGCATGGCCGGTGCCGAGCTGCTCGGCCTGGAGCACGAAGCGGCCGGCAAGCTCCGGAAAGGCGGCTTCGACCGCCTCGGCGCGGTGTCCGATCACCGTCAGCACGCGATCGCCCAGAAGCGCGGCCAGGGCCTGTTCGCCGTACCACAGCATGGGCTCGCCAAGCAGAGTCTTGAGCACCTTCGGGGCATCGCTTTTCATGCGCGTGCCCTTCCCCGCCGCCAGAATCAACGCGCCAATGCGCTTGTCCATGAAAATCTCCAAAACATCGTCAGGATATATGCATAGGCCCCGCGCCATCCGGCGCGGACGAAAACACAAGCCCGGCAACCGGCCCTACGCGCCGGAGTGGAGCCCCAGACCGCTTTTTCCGAGCTCATGCAGCCTGATGCGCATGACCGCCCGCTCCAGCGCCGACCGGGCCCGGACGTAATCGATATGTTCCCGGCGCTCGAGAGCCAGCCGGGCCTCCGCCCTTTCCCGGGCCCGCTTGGCCCGGTCCACGTCGATTTCATCGGGCAGCTCGGCTGCTTCGGCCAAAATGAGGACCTTGTCAAAGGCCACATCGGCAAAACCGCCGGAGACGAACACCGTATGCACCATCCCGTCAACGCGAAACGAAAGGTAGCCCACCGCAAGCGACGTGAGAAACGGGATATGCAGGGGCAACACGGTAAACGCGCCCGCCGTGCCGGTTGCGGTAACGGATGCGACATCCTGTCCGAGCACCAGCCTGTCCGGCGTCACGACTTCAAGCAGGAGTGATTTCGCCATGTCTTCCCCTTTGCTTAAGGCCAACTGCCCTCAATCTACCAGGAAAACGACGCGGACAAAAGGAGCGGACAGGCAACAAAAAAACGGGCGCGGCCTTTCGGTCGCGCCCGTGTTGCATTTCGTATCCCGCCTGCGGCTAGTGGGCCGTGGACGGCGACGTGCCGGCGACTTCCCGAACCTTCATGCGATAGAAGGCCCGCTGCATGGAAGCCTGCGCCCTGGCGAAGTCGACTTTTTCGCGTTCGCGTTCCAGGCGCTGCTTGGCCCGTTCCTGGGCCTTGCGCGCGCGTTCCACATCGATGTCCTCGGGGCGCTCGGCCACCTCGGCAAGGACAGTCACCTTGTTCCCCGAAACCTCGGCAAAGCCGCCGGAAACGAAGACATAGTGCGCCTTTCCGCCGGCCTTGTACATCAGGCTACCGATGCCGAGGGCGGACAGAAACGGGATGTGGTTGGCCATAACGCCGAATTCGCCAAGCAGACCCGGCGCGCCCACATACTCCACGTCCTGGGACAAGACGAGCTTGTCCGGAGTGACGATTTCAAGGAGGAGTTGGGCCATGGCGGTTAACCCTTCGCAGCCTTTTCAACGGCCTCGTTGATGTCACCGACCATGTAGAAGGCGCCCTCGGGAATCTCGTCGTGCTTGCCTTCGATGATTTCCTTGAAGCCCTTGATGGTGTCCTCGAGCTTCACGTAGCGGCCGTCCTTGCCGGTGAACTGCGCGGCAACGAAGAACGGCTGCGACAGGAAACGCTGGATTTTACGCGCCCGGGACACGGTGAGCTTGTCCTCGTCGGAGAGCTCGTCCATACCCAGAATGGCGATGATGTCCTGAAGGTCCTTGTACTTCTGCAGGATCTGCTGGACTTCGCGGGCCGTGGCGTAGTGGTCGGCGCCAAGGACCTGCGGGTCCAGGATGCGCGACGTGGAGTCGAGCGGGTCCACCGCGGGGTAGATGCCGAGCTCGGCGATCTGGCGCGAAAGGACCAGCGTACCGTCAAGGTGCGAGAACGTCGTGGCCGGCGCGGGGTCGGTCAAGTCGTCAGCGGGCACGTAGACGGCCTGCACCGAGGTGATGGAACCCTTCTTGGTGGAGGTGATGCGTTCCTGCAGGGCGCCGAGGTCGGTACCCAGGGTCGGCTGGTAGCCGACCGCGGAAGGCATACGGCCAAGAAGAGCCGACACTTCGGAACCGGCCTGGGTGAACCGGAAGATGTTATCGATGAACAGCAGCACGTCCTGGCCTTCCTCGTCACGGAAGTACTCGGCGCAGGTCAGGCCGGTCAGGGCGACGCGCGAACGGGCTCCGGGAGGCTCGTTCATCTGGCCGTAAACAAGGCAGGCTTTGCCCAGGATGTCGGCTTCCTTGAACTCGTTGTAGAGGTCGTTGCCCTCACGGGTGCGCTCGCCGACGCCCGCGAAGACCGAGAGGCCGCCGTGGTGTTTGGCGATGTTGTTGATCAGCTCCATGAGAATAACGGTCTTGCCGACGCCGGCGCCGCCAAACAGGCCCATCTTGCCGCCCTTGGGGAAGGGAATCAGCAGATCGACGACCTTGATGCCGGTTTCGAGCAGCTCGATGCTCGTGGACTGGTCCACGAAGGACGGCGCCTGACGGTGAATGGGCATGGTGGTGGTCGCATCGACCGGGCCCATTTCGTCCACCGGACGGCCGACGACGTTCAGGATGCGGCCCAAGGTGCCTTTACCGACCGGGACGCTGATGGGCGCGCCGGTGTCCTTGGCTTCCATGCCGCGCACCAGACCGTCGGTGGAGTCCATGGCGATGCAGCGCACGACGTTGTCGCCGAGGTGCTGGGCCACTTCGACCACGAGGTCTTCGGCGTAGGGGTTGTTAGGGTTTTTGATTTCAAGAGCATTCAAAATGCTCGGCAGCTTGCCATCAGGAAATTCGACGTCGAGAACGGCGCCGATAACCTGAACGATTTTTCCGACATTTCCGCTTGTCGCGCTCATATTGTGGTGCCCCCTTGGTTATCCCTTGAGTGCTTCGGAACCGCCGACGATGTCCATCAGTTCCGTGGTGATGGCCGCCTGCCGAGCCTTGTTGTAGACCAGGGTCAGCGAGCTGACGAGGTCGTCGCAGTTCCTGGTGGCATTGTCCATGGACCGCATGCGGGCGGCGTGCTCGCTGGCGGAAGTATCGAGCAGGCCGCGGTAGATCTGGACATTGATGAACCGGGGCAGGAGTTCGGCAAGCAGGCCCTCCACCGACGGCTCGTAGATGTATTCCGCCTTGGGCCCGACCGGCTCCGCCGCTTCCCCGGCGGCCTCGGCCGGGGACAAGGGCAAAACCGGCAGCAGGGTGGCTTCCTGCCGGGCCAGGCTTACGAACTTGCCGAAGGCCATGGTCACTTCATCGTAAGTCCCGCCGACGTACCCGCCGATGACCTCGGCGCCGATGCGCGAGGCCAGGGTGAAGTCGAAGGAATTCATCTCGTTGACATAGGCGGCGACGATCTCGAACTCCGTGTGCCGGAAGGAGTCGCGGCCCTTACGGCCGACGCACAGGATCTTGACCGTCTTGCCTTCGGCCGCCTTGGCCCTGGCGACCTTGAGAGCCGCCGAGACGATGCTGTGGTTGAAGGCGCCGCAAAGGCCACGGTCCGAGGTGATGACGACCAAAAGGACGTTCTTCACTTCCTCCCGGGCCTCGAGCAGCGGATGCACCGAAGGATCGGCCCCCTTGGCCAGTTCGCCGAGCATCTCGTAGAACTTGTCGGCATAGGGGCGAAACCGCTCGATGCGCGCCTGGGCATTGCGCAACTTCGCCGAGGCCACCATGTTCATGGCCTTGGTGATCTGCTTGGTCTTTTTGACCGCAGTTATCTTAACCTTGACGTCTTTGAGCGCAGGCATGGCTCCCCCTTTAGGCCTGTCGTGACGTTGGCAAAAACATTTTGTTGTTTTCGATCAACGCGCGGCTAGGCCTTGAAGCCCTTCTTGAACTCTTCGATAGCCGCGCCAAGCTTGGCGATAAGGCCGTCGTCGAGTTTCGCCTTTTCCCGGATCTCGGCCAGGATGTCGCTCTTGGCGTTGTGGAAGAACTCCTGCATGGCGACCTCGAACTGGCCCACGCTCTCGACCGGCACGTCGTCCATGAAGCCGCGGGTGCCGGCGAACAGGGAAATGACCTGCTCTTCAACGGCCAGCGGCTTGTACTGGGGCTGCTTGAGGAGCTCGACCATGCGCACGCCGCGGTTGAGCTTGAGCTGGGTGGCCTTGTCCAGGTCGGAACCGAACTGGGCGAAGGCGGCCAGTTCGCGGTACTGGGCGAGGTCGAGGCGCAGCGTGCCGGCGACCTGCTTCATGGCCTTGACCTGGGCGGCGCCGCCGACGCGGGAGACCGACAGACCGACGTTGATGGCCGGACGGACACCGGCGTTGAACAGGTTCGGCTCGAGGTAGACCTGTCCGTCGGTGATGGAGATGACGTTGGTCGGAATGTAGGCCGAAACGTCGCCCGCCTGGGTTTCGATGATGGGCAGGGCGGTCAGCGACCCGGCGCCGAGCTTGTCGGACAGCTTGGCGGCGCGCTCCAGCAGACGGGAGTGCAGGTAGAAGACGTCGCCCGGATAGGCCTCACGTCCGGGAGGACGACGCAGCAGCAGGGACATCTGGCGATAAGCCACGGCCTGCTTGGAAAGGTCGTCGTAGATGATCAGGGCATGGCGGCCGTTGTCGCGGTGATACTCAGCCATGGTGCAGCCGGAGTAGGCGCTGATGAACTGCAGCGAGGCCGGCTCGGAAGCGGTGGCCGAAATGATGGTGGTGTATTCCATGGCCCCGTAGCGACGCAGGGTCTCGGCGACCAGGGCGACGGTGGACTTCTTCTGGCCGATGGCCACGTAGAAGCAATGCACGTCCTGTCCCTTCTGGGCCAGGATGGCGTCGAGGCAGACGGCGGTCTTGCCGGTCTGACGGTCGCCGATGATCAGCTCGCGCTGCCCGCGGCCGATGGGCGTCATGGCGTCGATGGCCTTGAGGCCCGTATACATGGGCTGGTGGACCGACTTCCGGGCGATGATGCCGGGAGCCTTGATTTCGACCTCGCGGGATTCCTTGGCATCGATGGGTCCGAGACCGTCGATGGGGTTGCCCAGGGGGTCGATGACGCGGCCGGTGACGGCCTCGCCGACGGGCACCGAGAAGATCTTGCCCGTGCGCTTGACCGGGTCGCCTTCCTTGATGTGGGTGTCCTCACCGAGAAGGGCCACACCGACGTTGTCCTCTTCCAGGTTGAGCACCAGACCCATGACGCCGCCCGGGAACTCCAGGAGCTCCATGGCCATGGCGTTTTGCACGCCATAGACGCGGGCGATCTGGTCGCCGACGGACAGCACCGTGCCGGTCTCGCTCATTTCCACGCGAGACTCGTAGTTTTGGATCTGCTGTTCGATGATCTGGCTGATCTCTTCCGCTTTAATTTGCATGGCCCTACTCACCCCTCTTGATTTGTTCTTTCAATATTTCAAGTTGGGCGCGAAGGCTCGCGTCCAACACCTTGTCGCCGACCTTGAGGAGCACGCCGCCGAGGATGGCGGGATCGACGGCAAAGGACAGCACCAGCTTTTTGCCGGATTGCTTTTCGAGTTTGGTCTTGATCTGGTCCTGCCGGGTGTCGGCCAGGGCGTACGCGGTGACGAGCTGACCGCGCAGCACGCCCTCGGCCTCGTCCAGAAGCGACCGGTAGTAGGCGGCCACCTCCAGCACGAAGGGCAGGCGCTCCTTGTCGGCCAGGAGCGAAAGGAAGTTGACGACACTGGGCTTAAGGCCAAGCTTGCCCAACACCCCGGCCAACACCGCCTTCTTGTCCTCGGCGGCGATGACGGGATTGGCGAAGACCTTAAGCAGGTCCGGGGACGCCTCAAGGACGGCGGCGAAGGCTTCCAGGTCCTTGCCGTACTCCGCCGGGGCTTTCTTGCCGGCTTTCTTGGCCAGCGCGAAGAGCGCCTTGGCGTAACGGCGCGCGACGATGTTGCCGGTCAATTGAACACCACCTTTGTTAAGTATTCATCCACAAGCTTTTCCTGGTCCTTGGCCGAGAGCTTCTTCTCCAGCATCGCGGACGCGGCGGAAACCACGGACTCGGCCAGCTCGGCGCGAATCTGCTGCACGGCGACCTTGGCCTCGGCCTCGGCGGCGGATGCGGCCTGGGCCTTGATCTGGGCGGCCTTGACTTCGGCGGCGGCGATGATGGAGTCGCGCAGGGCCTCGCCCTGACGGCGATATTCCTGCTCGATGGCGGCCTTCTCTTCGGCCAGGTTGCTGATCGAGGCCTCGATGTCGGCCAGACGCTTGGCGGCGTCGGCCTTGCGCGCATCAAGGTCGGACAGCTGGTTTTCGATCTGCTGCGTGCGGCCGCGGAAGAAACCCACGATCTTCTTGCCGGCCAGCTTGGCGATCACGCCGAAGACCAGCACGAAGTTGACCACCCGAAACAGGAAATCCTTCCAGTTAAGCCCGTGATGCGCCGCTTCCGCGCCGTTTGCGGCCTCCCCGGAGGCGTAGGCCACAGCGGCCACGCCGAGCACCAGGACAACGGCGGCGATGAGGTGGAGCTTTTTCAATTGAACCCTCCCTTTCCTTGAGAAATCCACGGGAACCCCCGAACCTAGGCCGCGAGCACCTTGGCAACTGCCTTGGAAGCAAGACCCGAGATCTTGGTCGAAAGCGTCTTTTGCGCCGCTTCGGTCTGCACGGCGATGTCGCCCCTGGCCGCTTTCATCGTCGTGGCGGCCTCGGCGGAGGCGGCGTCGAGCACATCCTTTTCCCGGGCCAGGCCCTCGTCCTTCATGGCCACACGCTGGGCCGTGGCGGCCTGGCGCGCCGCATCGAGGGCGGCTTCATAACCTTTGAGCTTGGTATCGGCGGAAGCGGTGAAGGAGTCGATGCCGTCCACCTGGGAGGCGATGAAATCCGCACGCTTTTTGAGCATGCGACGGATGGGCCCGATGAGGATGACGTTAAGCAGGATCAGGATGAGCAGAAAATTGACGAATTGGACGAAAAACGTTGCATTTAGGTCAATCATCGGCACCCTCCGGGAGGTTGTGAAAATTTTTGCAAAGTCAGCAAGCGGCTGTAGCGGATTTGAGCCGGCCTGTCCAGCCCTTTTTGCCAAAAAGGGGAACCGCCATGCGGCGCGGAAACCGCACAACGCCTGTTTTTTCCGACCTATACCCTCTCTGGCGCGGCCTCGCCGCCCGTCAGCGCCACCGGACCGTTTTCGGGATCCTGGCGAACATCGTTCGGCCCGCCCATGACCACCTCGCCATCGAGTCGCCCGCCTTCCTCCAGGGACATGGCCGGGGCGCGCACCGAGCCGGTCAGACGCCCGGTCGCGTGCACGGCGACCAGGACCGCGGCCGTGACCTCGGCCGCGACCGCGCCGCCGCATACCAGCCGGCCGACCTCGAGCCGGCCGGTGACCCGCGCGCCTTTGCCCACGATCAGAGTCCCGGAAGAGACGATCTCGCCTTCGAATGTCCCGTCGATGCGCACCACGCCGTCAAAGGCCAGGCGTCCGACAAAGGACGTCCCGGCCCCCAAAAAGGCGTTGATGTCGTGCTTGCCCACGGCGATCCTCCGGCTGCCGGCGAGGATGGACTCCCTCCCGTGCGCCGCAAGATCCCGTCCGCTAGCCCTTCTTGAATAAAAAGCGCCGCATGGAGACGTTCACGACGATGCCCACGAGGGTGAAGTTCACGATGGTGGCGCTCCCCCCGTAGCTGATAAACGGCAGGGGGATGCCAACGACCGGCATGATGCCGAGCACCATACCCATATTGATGAGGATTTGCCAGAAGAAATAGAAGAAGACCCCGGCCGCCAGATAGCTGCCGAAGCGGTCCTTGGCGTTTCTGGCCGTGACGTAGAATTGCAGCAGAAACAGGCAGAAAAGGGTCAAAAGCGCGATGGCCCCGACAAAGCCCCACTCCTCGGCGAAGACCGCCACGGCGAAGTCGGTGTGCTTTTCCGGCAGGTAGCGCAGCTGGCTTTGCGTGCCCTCCAGAAAGCCCTTGCCCCACATCTGCCCCGAGCCGATGGCGATCTGGGACTGGATGATGTGGTAGCCCGCGCCGAGCGGATCGCGCTGGGGATCGAAGAGCGTCAGGATACGGCCCTTCTGGTAGGGTTTGAGAAAAAACCAGCCGCAGGGAATGAGGATCGGCCCGGCGATGGCCAGGGTCTTGAGGACCGGCCCGGTGAGCCCCCGATAGAGGATCAGGCCGCACACCAAAAGGAGCACGTTGAGCCCGGTGCCGAGGTCGGGCTCGACGATGATGAGCCCGGCGATGGGCAGGGACACGGCCAGAATGCCGGCCAGATCGATCCAGCCCATGCGCTCCGAGCGCTTGGAGAGGATCTTGGCGGCCAGGAGCAGCATGGCGATCTTGGCCAGTTCGCTCGGCTGAAAAGCGTAACCGCCGATGGGCAGCCAGCGTTTGGCCCCGGACACGGTCTTGCCGAAAAGGAGCACCATGATCAGCAGCACGGCCACGAAGATGGCCAGGGGCCAGGCGATGGTGGCCAGGTGCTTGTAGTCGAAGAGCACCATGGCCAGCATGCAGCACAGCCCGCCGAGGCCCCAGATGAGCTGCTTGTTGTAAAAGGGCTGCATGGACAGTTCGTCGCCCATGCGAAAGCCGCTGGCCGAGTAGAGGTTGAGCACCCCGACCCCGAACAGCAGGGCGGTCAGGCCGAGCAGGGGCCAGTTGACGCAAAGAATCAGGCGGCGGTCAAACGGCATGAAACGTCCTTGCAGAGCGGTCTAATCCGGGATCTCACCCGGAGCGGCGGCGGGTTCGGGTTCCGCAGCCGGCGCCGCGGCGGCGGCCCGGGCCTTCTTGGACGGGGCGGGACCGAAAAGGTCTTCGTAAATCTTGCGTTCGATGGGGCCGCAGATCTCGCCGCCATGCCCGCCGGCGTGCTCCACGACGCAGACCACGACGTAGGTCTTGCCGTCCTTCTTGCCCCAGCTCGCCATCCAGGCGTGGTCGCGCTGTTCGTAGGGCATGAACTTGCCCTTGACCCGCACGTCGGCGTTGACGAGCTTGACCACCTGGGCCGTGCCGGTCTTGGCCCCGGTCACCACGTCCGGGCGGAAAAGCGACTTGCCCGTGCCGCGTTCGACCGTGGCCACCATGGAGTCGACGATGAACTGGCGGTCGACGTCCTTGAGCGGCAAGTCGGCGTCAACCCGGGGGGCCTCGGTCTCCACCAGCTCGGGCTTGCGCAGCTTGCCGTCGGAAACCAGGGCCGACAGGTAGCGGGCGATCTGCAGGGGCGAGGTCAGCACGTAGCCCTGGCCGATGGAGGCGATGACCGTCTCGCCCCGGGACCAGGCCGCGCCGAAGCGTTTGCGCTTCCACTCCTTGGAGGGAATGAGCCCGCCCTTCTCATGGGGCAGGTCGATGCCGGTGCGGGCGCCGAACCCGCTGGCCAGGGCGTAGTCGTGGATGCGCTCGATGCCCATGCGGTCGCCGAGCTTGTAGAAATAGACGTCGCAGGAGTGGACCAGGGCGTCCCTGAGCGCCAGGGCGCCGAAGCCCGATTTCTTCCAGTCGTGGAACTCCCGGTTGCCGACCCGGTAGGCCGGCGGGCAGCTCACCACGTCGCCGGGCTTGATGAATCCCTCGGACAAGCCGGCGGCGGCCATGAGCAGCTTGAAGACCGAGCCCGGCGGATACACGCCCTGGGTCACCCGGTTCTGGATGGGATGGCGGGGATTGTCGCGCAGCTCCTTCCATTTGTCCGTGGGCACGCCGAGCACGAACAGGTTGTTGTCGAAGCTCGGCTCGCTGACCATGGCCCTGATCTTGCCCGTATCGGGCTCCATGACGATCAGCGCCCCGGCCTGGCCCTCCAGGAGCTTGGCGCAGGTTTCCTGCAGCTTGACGTCGATGGCCAGGGTCACGTCCTTGCCGGCCTGGGGCGGCTCCAGGATCTGCTCGTTGTGCTGGCGGCCAAAGGCGTCCACCTCGACCTGCTTCTTGCCCTTGGAGCCGCGCAGCACGTCCTCCAGGGCGTATTCCAGGCCCTGCTTGCCCACGGAATCGCCGAGCGACAACTCGGGATTTTTCTCCAATTCCTGCTCGTTGGCCTCGGCCACGTAGCCGAGCACGTGGGCCATGAGCGGCCCGGTGGGATAGGAGCGCTTCTGGCGGATGACGATGTCGAGGCCGGGGTAGAACATCTCGTTGGCCTCGATGCGGGCCAGGGCCTCGTAGGGCAGGTCGGTGATGAGGATCAGCGGCTCGAAGGGCTTGACGCGCTTTTTGCCGCGCCGGAACGTCTCGGCCAGCGCCGCCTTGTCCACCCCCGTCCATTCCGAAACCTTGGCCAGGGTCCCGGGCACGTCCTCGCAGTCCTCGCGCACCAGCCCCAGGGCGAAGGAAGGTTCGGACACGGCCAGGGGCACGCCGTTTTTGTCCAGGATGCGGCCCCGGGCGGAATTGATGAGCACCTGGCGCAGCTGGTTGTCCCGGGCCATCTCCGCGAACTTGGTCCCCTTGTGGACCTGCAAATACCACAGGCGCAGGGTGAACAAGCAAAAAAGGCCCAACACCAGAAGCTGGATCAGGACGAGCCCGGACCGGGGGGCGTGTTGCTGGGGCGCTTCGCTGTCAAGCCGCATGGGGAGTATCCGGAAGGTAACGGTGGATCAGGTAGATAAGGCCCCACTCGACGGGGAAGATCAACGCTTGCATCACGCTTTCCATGAGCAGTCGCTCCAGGGGGACGGTCCAGTCCAAAAGCAGGGCCATGAGGTTTATCAGCACGAAATGCATGGCCCCCAGACACAGCCCCACGATGAACATGAAAAGGAAATTGCGGGCCTCGAAGAGCCAGTGGCCGAAAAAGTACAGGCCGGCCAGCCCGCCGTACCACAAAAGCCCCGCCCCGAAGGCCAGGCTGCCGGTCCCTTCCTGAATGAAAAGCCAGGCCAGCCCGAGCCAGATGGGCACCGTCCACTTCTCTTCCTGCATGGCCAGGATAAGGCCCGGGGCCAGAAAGTCCACCCCGGGGATGGCGTTTTCCAGCCAGACGCCGCAGACGGTGAAAAGCGCCCAGAAAACAATGCGGCCCAGGTTCATTGGCCGGTATGCCGGGGCGATTTCCGGCGTTTCTTGCGGTCGGCCGGGGCGGCCTCGTGCTTTTGCCCGTCGGCGGGGACGGCCTTGACCGCCTGGGGCGCGGGAGCGGGGGCGACGCCTTCCTGGCGCGCGGCCGCGGCCGGAGTCTGGGGCACGGCGGAGGGCTGGGGCGCGTCGCCGGGACGGGCGGCCGGGGCTATGGCCGCCGGCGACTTGGGATAGCGGGCCGCCTTGTCCGCGGCGACGGAACCGGGCTGGTTCGCGGCGGAAGCCCGGAACAGCAGGGCCACTTCCTCGAGCCGCAGCGGATCGAACAGCGGCGCGGCGTGGATGAGCTGGAAAAGCGAGGCCCCGTATCGGCCCACGGATGTCACCCTGGCCACGGGCACTCCCTTTGGAAAAATCTCCTCCAGGCCCGAGGTGACCAGGATCTCTCCCTCTTCGATGGGCGTGCCCTGGGGCACGTATTCCAGGATCAGTTCATGGCCGGGCCCCTCGCCCTTGAGAATGCCCTGGGTGCGATTGGTCTGGGAAAGCACGGGGATGCGGCTGTTGGGGTCGGTGATGAGCAGCACCGTGGCTGCGCTCGGGGAATAGCGCAGCACGCGCCCGACCACGCCTTCCGGCGAGACGACCGGGGTGTTGGTGGTCACGCCCGAAGCGCTGCCCTTGTCGATGAGGAACGTTTCCAGGGCGGCGTTCGGTCCCAGGCGATGGGAAATGACACGCGCCCCCTGGCGCGTCCAGTCGCCGGGCGGAGTCATGGACAACAGCCGGTGCAGGCGCTCCACTTCCGAGGCGTTCTCGCGAAGCCTGGACAGTTCGCCTTTCGCGGCCGCAAGCTCCTGAAGCAGCTGGTCGTTTTGCTGCCGGATGCCCACGAAATACAGATAGCGGGTCCAAAACGACGCCACCTGCCCCTGCACCCACTTTCCCGGGGCCAGGACCCACCTGGCGAACTCCAATCCGCTATGGCTCGCCAACGTGTCGACGTAGCCTGTCCGGATGTTCCAGGTAAAAAGGCCCAGATAAAGAAAGAGGACGATGAGCAGGCCGATCGCGATCCGCTGGGGAGACGGTTTAATCTATCGTGACCTCCCTTAGCACATTCAGGTTGTCCAGGGCCTTTCCGGACCCGAGGACAACCGTCGAAAGGGGATCCTCGACAACGGTGATGGGAAGGGAGGTCTCCTCGCGCAACAGCTGGTCGAGGCCGCGCAGGAGCGCCCCGCCGCCGGTCAGGACGATGCCGCGGTCCACGATGTCGGCGGCCAGTTCCGGCGGCGTCTGTTCCAGGGCGATGCGCACGGCCTGCACGATGCTCTCCACCTGTTCGGAGATGGACTTCTGCACTTCCTCGGCGGTAATGGTGATGTTCTGGGGAATGCCCGTGACCAGGTCGCGGCCCTTGACTTCCATCTCGCCGGAGCTGGTGGAGTGGTGGGCGGAGCCGACCTGGATCTTGATCTGCTCGGCCGTGGATTCGCCGATGAGCATGTTATATTTGCGCTTGACGTACTGCATGATGGCTTCGTCCATCTTGTCGCCGCCCACGCGCACGGATTTCGAATAGACCACGCCGGAAAGGGAGATCACGGCCACCTCGGTGGTGCCGCCACCGATGTCGACCACCATGTTGGAGGTCGGCTCGGTGATGGGCAGGTTGGCGCCGATGGCGGCGGCCATGGGCTCCTCGATGAGGTAGACCTCACGGGCGCCGGCGCTTTGGGCCGATTCCTTGACGGCGCGCTTTTCCACCTGGGTGATGCCGGTCGGCACGCAGATGATGATGCGCGGCCGGACCAGTCGCCTGGAATTGTGCACCTTGGAAATGAAATGGCGCAGCATGGCTTCCGTAACCTCGAAGTCGGCGATGACGCCGTCCTTCATGGGCCGGATGGCCACGATGTTGCCGGGGGTGCGCCCGAGCATCCGTTTGGCCTCGAGGCCGACGGAGAGCACCTTGTTGCCGCCGCGAGGGTCCTTCTTCACCGCCACCACCGACGGCTCGGACAGCACGATGCCCTTGCCCTTGACGAACACCAGCGTGTTGGCCGTTCCCAAGTCGATGGCCAAATCGTTGGAGAACAGGCCCAATATACGATCCAAAATCCTGGACATAGCGCCTCGCTTGCCGCAAACTCGGCTCTCGTGATCTCGTAAACGCGTTGTGTTTGCCGATTCGCACCGCGTTGTCAACGGTTGATTTTCCGCCCCGGCGACCGGCCATGATCCAGCGTTACAATACCCTTTCCCAGGCGTACCGGCGGCTTTTCGGCCGCCGCGCAAAAAAAATACCCCTCGACGCGGGCAGCGCCTGCCCAAACCGCGACGGCGCGATTTCCCGCTCAGGGTGCCTGTTTTGCAATGCGGCCGGGTCGGGGACGGGTTTTTATCATAAAGGCTTCGGGCTCCGGGCGCAATGGGACAGGCTCACTCCCCCGGCCCGGGGACGCGGTGAGGCCCTTGTCGCCTATCTCCAATCTTTTTCCAATACCTACGGCCCGGCGGCGCGGCTGGCCGGGCTGCTTGGCGAACTGTGCGCCCTGCCGGACGTTTGCGGGCTGTGCCTGGGCACGCGGCCGGATTGTCTGGACCCGGAAAAAATCGCCCTGCTCGCCGCCGTCCCCCTTCCCCATGTCTGTCTGGAACTGGGGCTGCAAACGGTGCGGGACGAAACGCTTACGCGCATCAACCGGGGCCACGACGCGGCCGCCTTCGCCGCCGCGGCCAGGCTTGCGGCCGCGGCCGGGCTTTCCGTCACGGCCCATCTCATGGCCGGACTGCCCGGCGAATCGAACGCGGATTTTTTCGCCGCTGTTTCCTTTATTAATGATCTTCCCGTCACCGGGGTGAAATTCCACAATACCCTGGTCGTCGCCGGCGCGGGGCTGGCGGAGCTTTTCGCCGCCGGGGGCTACGTCCCGCCAGGGCGCGAGACGTACGTCGCGGCCGTCAGCGAGGCCATCGCCCGGCTGCGGCCGGACATCGTGGTCGAACGCTTAAACGCCGACCCCGCGCCCGGGGAACTCGTCGCCCCGGCCTGGGCCGCGGACAAGCGCGGCGTGCGAGAAGCCATCGCCGCCGCCCTCGAAGCCGGCGACATCCGACAGGGCTGCCGCTACGTCGCGCCCGCCCCCTGACGCCCCCTGACGCCCCCTGACGCCCCCTGGCGTCCCAAGGCGACATATCGTATATCGCCTGCATCCTTTTTTCGGGTTCTGCGCACCCCACTCGCACCCTGTAAAAGTTTTTTGGAAGGGGTCCGGGGGAACCTTTTTTTCAAAAAAGGTTCCCCGGCCGCCGGAGGCTCCCGCCATGACCAGCCCAAATCTAACCGAAACGTGCGCGGCCGCGCCGTTGGCCCTCGGCATCGAGTGGCGCGGCGGCGAGATTATCAAGATGCGCCTCATGTGGTCCGAGGACCGGGAACCGTCGCTGGCCACCCCGGCCGGCGAGGCGTTGCAGGCCGCACTGGCCCGCTATGTGGCCGGCGAGGCCCCGGACTGGCCCGAGTTGCCGCTTTCCTGGCAGGGCGTATCGGATTTTTCCCGGCAGGTGCTGACCGCCCTGACCCGGGTTCCCCTGGGGCAAAAAGTCAGCTACGGCTGGCTGGCCGCCCGGGTGGGCCGACCCAAGGCGGCCAGGGCCGTGGGCCGGGTCATGGCCGCCAACCCCTTTCCGCTGCTCATCCCCTGCCACCGGGTGGTCGGATCGAGCGGCGCGCTGATCGGATTCGGCCCGGGCGTCGAGATGAAAAAATACCTGCTGGAGCGCGAGGGCGCCTGACCGCCGCAGCACGTGTTTCCCCGGGAGGAGCAACGCATGAGGACCGCACATTGGAGCCGGCTGGCCATCGTGTTGGCCGCCGTCCTCCTTTCGACGGGGCTTCGGCCCGTTTGCGCCGCCGAGCGCCCCTCCTTTTCCGTGGATGCGCCCGGGAACGCCACGTACGAGCAGCACATCGTCGCCCTGTGGGAAAAGACCAAGCCGGCGTTGCGCGAGGATCTGGCGGCCAATCTGCCGGACGCCGAATATCTGCGCCTGGGCAAACCCATGCGGGCCGCCTGGGTCAATCTCCAGGTCCACGGCTCGCTGCACCACGCGGACAAGCGGGGCAGCGGCGTGGCGGACACCAGGGATGACACGCTCGCCGACCTCGTGGGCAAGATCATCGAGCTCGTGGACGACGTCTATGGCTGGCCGCCGGACACGCCTCGGGAGCGGGAAGACAAGCGCCAGGCCATGCGCAAGAGCCGGCTGGAATACAAGATCAAGCGGTTCGACGCGGTGCTGCGATCCGCCAACGCCAACTAACGACCCCGGCGGCGACCGAGCCGCCCTCTTGTAAGGATAAGCGATGTTTACGGGACTGGTGATGGGACTTGGCCGCGTGGCGGCCATGGACGCGCGCGGCGACGAGACGCGCTTTCGCATCCAGGCGCTTTTCGACCTGGACAACATCGTCATCGGCGAATCCATCGCCGTAAACGGTGCCTGCCTGACCGTGGAGACGGCCGGAGAACGGGAGTTCACCGCCTACGCCTCGGCCGAGACGCTGTCCAAGTCGGGCCTCGGCAAGCTCAAGCCCGGGAGCCAGGTCAACCTGGAACGCGCCCTGGCCCTTGGCGACCGGCTCGGCGGCCATCTGGTGTCCGGGCACGTGGACTGCCTGGCCAGCGTGGAATCGGTGACGCCGCTCGGCCAGTCCGTGCGCTACAAGATCACCTTTCCCGAGGAATTTTCCCAGTTCGTGGTGCCCAAGGGCTCGGTGGCCCTCGACGGGGTGAGCCTGACCGTCAACGACTGCGGCGACGGGTTTCTCACGGTCAACGTCATTCCCTCGACCCAGGGCGCGACCACCATCGCCGCCTGGAAGCCCGGCGTCTCGCTCAATATGGAGACGGACATGCTGGGGAAATACGTGCTGCGCATGCTCACCCCCTGGCAGGAGGCCAAGGCCGGGAAGGCCTCGAACATCACGGAAGGCTTCCTGAAACAACACGGATTCTGATCTCCCATAGCCACCTGGAGGACCTCATGAAAACGCGCATCGCTTCTTTGCTCGTCCTGATCCTGCTTTTTCCGGCCGCAGCCCTGGCGGGGGCCGACTCCGCCGTGACCGACGCGGAGAAGCCGGCCGTGACCGCCGCCAAGGCCTGGCTCGGGCTCATCGACGCCGGCGACTACGGCAAAAGTTGGGAGGAAGCGGCTCCCTTCCTGCGGGCCGCCGTCACGAAAGAAAACTACGCCAAGTCGCTGTCCGCCGTTCGCCAGCCCCTCGGAGCCCTCGCCTCCCGCAGCCTTGCCCGGGCCGAGAGCAAGACCTCCCTGCCCGGCGCTCCGGACGGCGCGTATGTCGTCATGGCCTTCGACGCCCGCTTCGCCAACAAGGAAAACGCCATCGAAACCGTGACCTTCGCGCGCCAAGCCGACGGAACCTGGCGCGCGGTGGGCTACTACATCCGGTAGCCCTCAGTTCACGAATTCCCGGTCGATGACCACGGCCATGTCCGGCGCGGCCGGGATCACCTTTTCGCGCACCAGAAAATCCGCCGTGGCGGCCAGGCTTTTCACGATGCCGTCGTCCAGGCGCAGCCTGTAGACATGCCGGGCCAGCGCCGCCTTGGTCGCGGCCAGGGGCAAGCCGGTCTGCGCGGCCATGATCCGGGCCGTCTCCTCCGGATGGGTCGCCGCGTAGGCCGAGGCTTTTTTGAGCGCCGCGAAAAACATGGTCAGCGCCTGCTTGTTGGCCGCGACGTACTTTTTGCGGGCCAGCAGCATGATCGGATACTCGTTGCCGAGCCCGGACAGATCGACGAGCTGGCGCGCGCCCCTGGTTTCGGCCACGGACGGCGTGGGCTCGCTGGCGGCAAAGGCGTCGATGGAGCCGGCGAAAAGCGCCTCGGTCATGGTCGGGGGCGAAAGATCGATGATCTCCACAGCCCCGGCCGGAATGCCCGCCTTGTCGAGCGCCGCCAGCACCCCGCCGTAGGTGGAGGTGCCCTTTTTGACGCCGAGCTTCTTGCCCTTGAGATCAGCCAAAGTGTGAAGCGGCGAATCGGCCCGGACCATGATCCGGTGGCGTCCCTCGCCCGTGGCGTGGCTGGCCAGCATGACCATGCCGGGGGCGCGCGCCGCCATGATGAGCGCCGCCGTGTCGCCCATGGCCGCGACATCCGCCGCGCCTGAATACAGCGCCTCGGAACAGGCCGGGCCGCTGGAAAACTGCAACGGCGTCAAATCGAGCCCGGCTTCCTTGAAATAGCCCTCACGCAGGGCGATGATCGGCATCACGCTGCCGATGCGGTCCTGGTAGGCCAGACGCAACGCGGGCCCTTCCCCGGCCATGGCCGCGCCGCACGCCATAAGCATGGCCAGCGCCCAAAGCGCCGCCGCCAGCATCCATCCCCGTTTCACGATTTCCCCTCCTCGGTCGCGGCCGGCGTTTGCAGCAAACAGGCCCGCAGCGCGTGCCGCAACCGCGCCTCGAGCTCCATCACCTCCCGCCCGAGCCGCTCTCGCGGCCGGGGGATGTCCACGGAAACCTCTTCGACGCAGCCGCCGCCAGCGCGCGGCATGACCAGCACACGGTCGCCGCAGTAGGCCGCCTCTTCCACGCTGTGGGTGACGTGGAGCACGGTCGCGCCGGTCTCGGCCCAGATGGCGAGCAGTTCGTCCTGCAACCGCTCGCGCGTGGGCAGGTCCAGGGCGGAAAAGGGTTCGTCGAGCAGCAGCACGGCCGGCGAAAGCGCCAGCACCCGGGCGATGGCCACCCGCTGGCGCATGCCGCCGGAAAGGGCGTGGGGATACTTGGCCGCGTGGCCGGAAAGCCCCATGCGGGCGATCTCCCGGCTAACGGCCGCTTCGAGGGCTTCGCCGCGAAGGCCCTGTCGCCTAAGCCCAAAGCCCACGTTGCCGGCCACGGTCAGCCACGGGAAAAGCGTGGCCTCCTGAAAGACCACGGCCCGGGCCGGACCGGGGCCCGACACAGACCGCCCGTTGCAGAGTACCCGCCCCCGACGCGGCGCGAAGAAACCGGCCACGAGATTTAAAAGCGTGGTCTTGCCGCAGCCGCTCGGCCCCAGCACGCACAGCCACTCGCCCGGCGCGGCGAGCAGGGAAAAATCGGCCAGCACCGGCCGGGCCGGTATGCCGCCGGCCCCGTACCAATGGGTCACGGCCTCAAGGCGCACGACGGCCCGCGCATCCCCGTTCACGGCCGCTCCCGGTCCAGGGACCAGCGCCGCACGGTCACGGCCTCCAGGCGGCCGAGCACCACCCCTTCCACGAAAAAGCCGATGGCGCATATGATGACCAGACAGGCGAAGGAGGAAAGGTAGTCGAGGGTCCAGCGGGCCTGGATGATGGAATAGCCAAGGCCGGTGCCCGCGCCGACGACCATCTCGGCCGCGACCAGCACCCGCCAGCCCGTGCCGCAGCCGATGCGCAGGCCGGTTAGGACCATGGGCAGGGCGGCCGGCAGGAGCACCCGGAAAAAAAGCGCGTTTTTCCCGGCCCCGAGCATCCCGGCCGCGCGCACCAGCGCCGGGTCCACGCCCCGGATGCCGGAGAGCACGCCCACGGCGATGGGGGCGAAGGCCGTGGCCGCGATCATAAAGACCGTGGCCGCCGGGCCGATGCCGAAGGCCAGGATGGCCACCGGGATCCAGGCGAGGCCCGGCACGAGCAGGAATAGGCGGGGAATCTGGCCGGCGGCGGCCTCGAACAGCGGGAACCGCGCCGCCAGCACCCCGTAGGCGATGCCACCCGTGGCGGCGAGCCCCAGCCCGGCCAGCCAGCGGCCCAGGCTGGCCCGGACATGGGTCAGGATGCCGTGGCCGCTCAGTTGCGCACCGGCGAGCAGCTCGATGAGCCGGCGGCCGGTCTGCAACGGTGTGGGAAAAGGGACGTCTCGCAGGGTGGAAATGGCTATTGCGGCAATTTGCCAAACGGCCAAGAGAACGAAAAGACCGGCAAAAGCTCCAAGAAAACCCCGCATACTCCCGGGGCAAAGCCGCTTGCCAAAGGGAAACGCCATCCGACCTCAAGAGCACAGCATTGCAGTGACAGACCGTATCGCTTGCGACAGGCGCGAAGCACACCGCCGCAACAGATTCCGCCTCATGGCATACGTCCAGGCAGCTGGTCAATTGCGACACCGGCTCCGGGCGGGTCTGGACGGCCGGACCCGCAGCCGGTATTTGGGCCGCACCACGTTGCTTCGGGAGGTTCCATGCCCATCCGTTTTCACAGCCCCTGCGTGTTCGTGCGCGACATGGCGGCCGCCCGCTCTTTTTATGAAGAGGTGCTGGGCCAGACGCCGAGCCTGGTTCTCGAAGGCTACGTCGTCTACGCCGGATTTGCCCTGTGGCGGGCGGACACGGCCGGCAGCCATGTGTTCGGCGATGCGGCAGCCCTGCCGGACGGCCCCTTAGGCCGGGACAATTTCGAGCTCTATTTCGAGACGGAAGAACTGGACGCGGCCTTTGCGACGGTCGCCGCCCGGACCACGCCGCTTTGCGCCGTCACCGAACAACCCTGGGGCCAGCGCTGCTTCCGGGCGCGCGACCCGGAAGGGCACATCGTCGAGGTGGCCGAGCCCATGGAAACGGTGGTGCGGCGCATGGCCGCCTCGGGCCTGGACGAAGCGGCCATTTGCAAGGCAACGATGATGCCGCCGGCCTTCGTGCGCGCCGCGCTCGGGGCCTGAGGCGGCCCCGGCGGGAAAAACCTCGCCCTTCTTGCCTTGCCAACCCCCGTCGCGTAGATTATCTCCCCCTTGGACCCGGCCCGGCCGGGTCTTTGGTCTTTTCCACAGGAGCCGGCCGCACAGCCCCCAACGAGGTATACCCACAATGCGCATCAGCCCCATCGAGGAAGCCATCGAGGAAATCCGTTCCGGACGGATGGTCATCCTCGTCGACGACGAAGACCGCGAAAACGAAGGCGATCTCACCATAGCCGCCGAAAAGGTCACCCCCGAAGCCATCAATTTCATGGCCACCCACGGTCGGGGCCTCATCTGCCTGTCCCTGGCCCCCGACCTGGTCGACCAGCTCGGGCTGCCCATGATGACCAACGACAACAAGTCGCCGTTCGGCACCGGGTTCACCGTTTCCATCGAGGCCAAGGTCGGCGTGTCCACGGGCATCTCCGCCTTCGACCGGGCCACCACCATTCTGGCCGCCGTGTCCGAGGGAGCCGGTCCCGACGACCTGGTCACCCCGGGCCACATCTTTCCGCTTCGGGCCAAGGAAGGCGGCGTCCTCGACCGTGCCGGCCAGACCGAGGGCTCGGTGGACCTGGCCCGGCTCGCCGGACTCAAGCCCGCCGCCGTCATCTGCGAAATCATGCGCGAGGACGGCAACATGGCCCGCATGCCGGACCTCATGGAATTCGCCGAAAAGCACAACATCAAGATCGCCACCGTGGCCGCCCTCATCCGCTACCGCATGAAGTACGGCCGGCTCGCCGTGACCAAGGTGGCCGAGGCCGGGCTGCCCACGGCCTTCGGCACCTTCCGCGCCCTGGCCTTCACGGGCAGCGAGGATAAAAAGACCCACATCGCCCTGGTCAAGGGCGACATCCACCCGGACGAGCCCGTGCTCGTGCGCGTGCACAGCGAATGCCTGACCGGCGACGTGTTCGGCTCGCTGCGCTGCGACTGCGGCAACCAGCTCCACGAGGCCATGCGCATGATCGAGGCCGAGGGCAAGGGCGTCATCCTCTACATGCGCCAGGAGGGCCGGGGCATCGGGCTGGCCAACAAGATCAAGGCCTACGCCCTTCAGGAGCAGGGCCTCGACACCGTGGACGCCAACCTGAAGCTCGGCTTCAAGGCCGATCTGCGCGAATACGGCACCGGCGCCCAGATCCTGGTGGCCCTTGGCGTATCCAAGATGCGGCTTATGACCAACAACCCGAAAAAGATCGTCGGGCTCGAAGGTTACGGCCTGGAAGTGGTGGACCGGGTGCCTATAGAGACCTGCCCCTGCGCCGAGAATACCTGCTACCTGACCACCAAGCGCGACCGCATGGGGCATCTGCTCCATCTGCCCGATGAGCAGGCGGCCAAAGAGTAGGACGGCTTTACTTCGCAATCCCCAAACGGGCGGCCCCCGCCCGGGAGAATCGCCATGCAGCACGTGACCACCATCGAAGGCCAGCTTGACGCCAAAGGCCTCAAATTCGCCATCGTCGCCGGCCGTTTCAACGATTTCATCACCGAACGCCTCGTGGGCGGGGCCATCGACTACCTGACCCGAAACGGCGCCGACCGGGCCGATCTCACCATCGTGCGCGTGCCGGGCGCGTTCGAGATTCCGCTGGCCGCCAAAAAGCTGGCCGCTTCCGCCAAGTACAACGGCGTGATCTGCCTCGGCGCGGTCATCCGCGGTGCCACCCCCCATTTCGAGTACGTGGCCAACGAGTGCGTCAAGGGCCTTGCCCATGTCATGCTCGAGACCAACGTGCCCGTGGGATTTGGCGTCCTGACCGTGGACACCCTGGAACAGGCCATCGAGCGCGCCGGCTCCAAGGCCGGCAACAAGGGCGTGGAAGCCTCCGCCGCCGTCCTCGAGATGGTGCGGGTCATGGAGCAACTCTAACCCATGCCCGTCGCCGCCCAAACCGCCATGTCAGAAAAAGTCTCCCCTATTATGTCAGAAGAAGCCTCCCACAACGGGGACAAGAAGCCCGTTTCCCGCCGCAAGGCGCGCAAACAGGCCTTCGAGTGCCTCTACGGTCTTATTTTCGAATCCGCCGCCGACGAACGGTCCCTGCGCCGGGTCTTTGCCCGCTGTCCCCACGACGTGGCCGAAGGCGAGGACGGCTCGGGCCAGGAATTCGCCTGGGAACTCGTCTCCGGCGTCTGGACCAACCAGCGGGAACTGGACGCGCATATCGTGCGCTTTTCCAAGAACTGGAAGCTGGCCCGCATCGCCAAGGTGGAGCTGACCATCCTGCGCCTGGCCGTCTACGAGATCCTCTACCGGTCGGACATTCCGCTGCGCGTGGCGCTCAATGAAGCCATCGAGCTGGCCAAACGCTACGGCGACGAGAACTCCCGCAACTTCATCAACGGCATCCTCGACGCCATCGCCAAAGCCGTTGACAGCGGGGAATTCGAAATCCACAAGGACCTCTAACCCGCACTGCGTCCACGCCGTCGTGCGTGTCCCACAAGCGCCCACCGCCAAGGAGCATTTCCCCATGAGCAAGTACGTGCCCGAGGACGTCGAGAAAAAATGGCAGGCCATCTGGGAGGAAGGCGGCCACTTCAAGGTGGAGGCCGATCCCTCCCGGCCCAAGTACTACGTCCTCGAAATGTTCCCCTACCCCTCCGGGCGCATCCACATGGGGCATGTGCGCAACTATTCCATCGGCGACGTGGTGGCGCGGTTCAAGCGCATGGAAGGCAACAACGTCCTGCACCCCATGGGTTGGGACGCCTTCGGCATGCCGGCCGAAAACGCGGCCATCAAGCACAAGCTGCACCCGGCCGCCTGGACCATCTCCAACATCGACTCCATGCGCACGCAGCTCAAGCGCCTGGGCTATTCCTACGACTGGCGCCGGGAGCTGGCCACCTGCCATCCCGGCTACTACGTCCATGAGCAGGGCTTTTTCCTGAAGCTTCTGGAAAAGGGCCTCGTCTACCGCAAGTATTCGCCCCAGAACTGGTGCGAGACCTGCGGCACGGTGCTGGCCAACGAACAGGTCATCGACGGCTGCTGCTGGCGCTGCGACCAGCCGGTGGTGCAAAAGGACCTGGAACAGTGGTTTTTGCGCATCACGGCCTATGCCGAGGAATTGCTCGACGACCTGGACAAGCTGGTCGGCGGCTGGCCCGAGCGCGTGCTCACCATGCAGCGCAACTGGATCGGCAAGTCGGTCGGCGCGGAGCTGACCTTCAAGCTGGCCGAGCCCGTCGACGGCGCCGATTCCATCACCGTCTTCACCACAAGGCCGGACACGCTTTTCGGGGCCACCTTCATGAGCCTGGCCGCCGAGCATCCGCTGGTGCAAAAGCTCATTGCCGGCAAGCCCCAGGAAACGGCCGTGACCGCCTTCGTCGACTCCGTGCGCAACATGGACCGCATCGTGCGCGGGGCCGACGACCTGGAAAAGGAAGGCGTTTTCACCGGGGCCTACTGCATCAACCCGGCGACCGGAAAGCCCATCCCCATCTACGTGGCCAACTTCGTGCTCATGGGCTACGGCACGGGCGCGGTCATGGCCGTTCCGGCCCACGACCAGCGCGACTTCGAGTTCGCCCGCAAGTACGACCTGCCGCTTACGGTCGTCATCAGCCCCGAGGGCGAAACCCTCGACCCGACGACCATGGAGGCCGCCTACAGCGATCCGGGCAAACTCGTCGCTTCCGGCGATTTCACCGGCCTGCCAAACGAAGAAGCCAAGGGCAGGATCATCGACTGGCTGGCCGAAACCGGACGCGGCACCAAGAGCGTCAACTACCGGCTTCGCGACTGGAACATCTCGCGCCAGCGCTACTGGGGCGCGCCCATCCCGGTCATCTACTGCGACAAGTGCGGCGTGGTGCCGGTGCCGGAAAAGGACCTGCCGGTGGAGCTGCCGCGCGACCTGGCCCTGCTCCCGGACGGGCGCTCGCCCCTGCCGGTGTCCAAGTCCTTTACCGACGTCGCCTGCCCGGTCTGCGGCGGCCCGGCCCGGCGCGAGACGGACACGCTGGACACCTTTTTCGAATCCTCGTGGTATTTCATCCGTTACGCCTCGGCCAGGGATAAGGATCGGCCCTTCGATCCCGAGGCCACCAAGTACTGGCTGCCCGTGGACCAGTATATCGGCGGCATCGAGCACGCCATTTTGCACCTGCTGTACTCGCGCTTTTTCGTCAAGGCCCTGCGCGACCTGGGCTATCTCTCCTTCGACGAGCCCTTCGCCCATCTGCTGACCCAGGGCATGGTCATCAAGGACGGCTCGAAAATGAGCAAGTCCAAGGGCAACGTGGTGGACCCGGACGAGATGATCGCCAGGTACGGGGCCGACACGGTGCGGGTGTTCATCCTTTTCGCCGCGCCGCCGGAAAAGGACCTGGAGTGGAGCGACACGGGCATCGAGGGCGCGGCGCGCTTCCTCTCGCGGCTGTGGCGGCTGGTGACCGAGGAGCTTTCGGGCGTTCTCGTGCCGGTCGCGGCCTGCTCGCCGGCCGGGGAACTCGGCATCGACGGCCTGCCCGAACTTTTTGCCGAGCTGCGTCGTCGCGAACATGGCGCTGCGGCCAAGGCCGGAGCGGACATCCGCGAGCGGTTCCAGTTCAACACCGCCATCGCGGCGGCCATGGAGCTGGTCAATTTCCTCTATGCCAACGTGGGGGCGCTTCGGGCCGAGCCCAAGGGGGCCAAGGCGGTTTCCTCGGCCGTGGCCACGCTGCTGACCGTGCTTTCGCCCATCGCGCCGCACATCTGCGAGGAGCTGTGGCAGCGGATCGGGCACGACACGCTGCTCATCAATCAGCCCTGGCCGACCCACGACCCGGCCGCCCTGGTCACCGACGAGGTGGAAGTGGTGGTGCAGGTCAACGGCAAGCTGCGCGGCAAGGTGTGCGTGGGGCGCGACGCGTCCAAGGCGGACCTGGAAAAGGCGGCGCTGGCCGACGCCAACGTGGCCAAGCACCTCGAAGGCAAGACCGTGCGCAAGGTCATCGTGGTGCCCGGCAAGCTGGTCAACGTGGTTGTCGGGTAGAAAACGAGCGCCGATACGTGCGAGAGGGGGACCTTTTTTGGCAAAAAAGGGTCCCCCTCTCGCGCTCTCCCCTCCCAAAAATTTTCAATGGTTACGCGGGATCGATAGGGTCCTGGTCAGCCCCTTTGCTGCCTGCCCCGCCGTTCTTACGGAATAATCGCCGTCAACACGTAGACCCCGAAAATCACCAGCAGCACCGCGCCCTGCAAAATCGTGGTGCGCCCGGTGCCCAGCGACAGCACCGAGACGAAAAGTGACAGGATGAAAAGCACCGTCGCCTTCATGTCGATGCCGAGCGCCAGCGGCATGCCGGTGATGAGCGATACCAGGGCCACAGCCGGAATCGTCAGGCCGATGCTGGCCAAGGCCGACCCCAGCGCCAGGTTGAGGCTCGTCTGCAACCGGTTGCAGTGCGCCGCCCGCACCGCCGCCGTGCCCTCGGGCAGCAGCACGATGGCCGCGATGATCACGCCGACGAAAGACGTGGGTGCGCCGATGGCCTCCGTCACCGCCTCCAGGGTCGGGGCCAGCGCCTTGGCCAGAAGCACCACCGCCCCCAGACATCCGAGCAGCAGCCCGGCGGCGAAAAGCGCGCCTCGCGTGGACGGCGGCGCGGCCTGGCCGTCATCCCCCGCCGTATCGTCGTCAGCCAGAAAATAGCAGCGGTGCCGCACATTCTGGACCAGCAGAAAGGTGCCGTAGAGGATCGCCGAGACAATGGCGATAAAGACGAGCTGCGCCTTGCTGTAGACCGGCCCGGGCACGCTCGTGGTGTAGTTGGGCAAAATCAGCGTCAAAACGGAGATGGCGACGAGCGTCGTCAGCGCGGCCCGCACGCCGTCGGCGCGAAACACCTGCTCCTTGTGCAACACCCCGCCCTCGAGCAGGCACAAGCCGACAATGGCGTTTAAAATGATCATGACCGCCGCGAACACCGTGTCCCGCGCCAGCCCCGAGGCATCCGGGCCACCGGCCACCATGAGCGAAACGATGAGCGCCACTTCGATGATGGTGACCGCGACCGCCAGCACCAGGGACCCGAACGGCTCGCCCACCCGATGAGCGACGACCTCGGCATGGTGCACGCCGGCAAAGACGCTCCACAAAAGCCCGGCCATGAGCACGGCGGCATACACGTAGCCGCCAAGGCCAAGCAGCGCCCCGGCCAAAAGCGCCCAGGCAACGACCGGAGCCGCCACCGTCCAACGCGGAAACAGGCTGGTTTTCGTCATAACCAGCCTGTAAACCACGCCGCAGCCTTTTGGCAAAACGCTTATGCGGAAAATTGCCGGAGACAGTCGTCAGGCTTGCCGTTTTACCTGCTCGCAGGCCACAGCGGTCTTGTTTCCAACCGGCAAGGGAGCCCCGGCAGAGCCGGACGTCGACGCGGAAAAGCGCAGCCGCAGCGGCGCGCCGGTCAGCACCGAGAACAGCCGCGGCACATAGACCGCCAGCCCCCAGCCGAGAAGCGAAAGCGCCACAATGGCCGCAAGCCCGACCGAAGGATACGCGACAAGCTGGCCCAGCGTGGACGCCGGCTGCCACACCCGCATAAGCGAGGCCTGCAGGACCGAAACCGTGGGCTCATGGGTGAGGAACACGAAAAAGCTCATGGCCGCCATGCGGTGCAACATCCGGCTGCCCTTGACCCACCGCTGGCGCGAAATGCACCAGAACCCGGCCACGCCCACGATCTGGTACGCCTTGTTGAGGCCCGCCTGGACAGGCGCATCGAGCCCGAGCCACGGCTGCAATCCGAGCACGACGAGAAAGCCGACGAACAGCGGCAGCACATACCTGTCCCAACCGGCCGTATCGCGCAGGTTGACCCGCATCCGGACCAAAAGCCCGCCCGCGTAAAAGGCGAAGAAAAACCCCGGCAGGGAGTAATCCTGGTCCGGCGCGCCCAGAAACCACCAAAGCCCGAGCAAAACCAGCCCCCCCAGCGGCAGCCAGCGGAAAAAAGCCATAAACAGGGGAGTGGCCGCAAAGACAAGCAGCAGGTCGCGCAAGAACCACAACGGATAGTTGAGCGGCGGCGTGCCGATGCCGAGAAGCTTTTGCACGATGCCGGCGTTGAGCACGAAGCTCTTGGAAGCGAAAAACGGAATGCTGCCGACACCCAGCAACCAGGCGATCCAGATGCCGTTGAAAATCAGCAGCGGCACGCCGATGGCGATGACCTTGCCGCGCAACAACCGGCCATAGGCCGCAGGCGTCGCCTCGAGCTTGCGCAAAAGCAGAAAACCCGAGATGGCGAAAAAAAGCGGAATGACCGCGCAGTCCAAGCCCTGGTTTATCATGGCCAGGACAAAGGTGACGACGGGCGAGGCGAACGGCACGCTCCCACCGATCCAGCGGCCGCCATGGCACAGCACGATCAGGCCGATGAGGATGGCGCGCAGCACGTCGATGCGCGCGGAAACATCCGGGTCAATGGGGTCGCGCACGGGACCGAAGGGGCGTTTGGCAAAGGAAAGCAAAGGGGGCAAGCGGGCTCCTGGTTTTCTGCGGCCACGGAAATCCGGGTTGGCCGCGTTGACGTCGCAGCATGCCATAACAACGCGTCGTCCCCAACACAATCGCGGTTACGGCGGCAATCGTTGCCACGGCGCGTCCCTTGTCTCGACATGGAGCATGGGCTACCCTATCAGGCCGAGTCTCGGTTCCTGCCGGATTTCGCCGCGCACAACGCCAAAATCACCCGTAAACGAGGGATGTCATGCCGTTTGACGCCGAGTACTGGACCAGGATTGCCCATGAGGACGCCGCGATCTACCTGCGCCCCGACGCGCCGGACTGGTTCGTGCCCAACGCCGCCGGGGATGCGGCCTTGCTGGCGACCGCCCATGGGCTGCGGCCCGACATAGAGACGTCTATTTTCCTGGAACGCCTGCCCGACAACCCGCCCGCGCCGTATGGCGGCCGGGCCGCCGTATTGCCACTGACCGGGCTGGCCGAGTTGTGGCTGCACGTCACGGACCGGTGCAATCTGGCCTGCCGCCACTGCCTTTTCTGCTCCGGCCCGGCCGCGACCCGCGAGTTGTCCACGGAGACGGCGCTTTCGCGCATCGCCCAGGCGAAACGTCTCGGCTGCCGGGTGTTCGCGCTGACCGGCGGCGAACCGTTTCTCCATCCCGGCTTCGAGGCCATCCTCGACGCCGCCCTGGCCGACCCGGCCGCCCATGTGGTGGTGCTCACCAACGGCACGGGCTTTGGCGGCGCCTCCTGTCCGGGCCTTACCCGCTGGCCCAGGGGACGGCTCCATTTCCAGGTGAGCTGCGACGGCCTGCCGGCGCGCCACGACGCGCTTCGCGGCCCCGGCGCGTTCGACCGGCTCCTGGTTTCTGTCCGCGCGGCCCGGGAGCTCGGCTACGGCGTGACGCTCTCCTTTTGCCCCACGCGCGACAACCTGGGCGACCTGCCGGGGGTCGTGGACGTGGCGGCGGACATTGGCGCGGCCGGGCTCCATCTCATGTGGCATTTCGCCGTGGGCCGGGCGGAAAACGGCGGCCAGCCGGACCTGGACGCGCTGTACCATAGCGTGGTGGCCGCAGCCGAGCGGGCCGAAGTCCGGGGCCTTGGCATCGACAATCTCGAAGCCCTGGCCACCCAGGTCTTCGCCCCGGTCGGCACGCGCCACGACGGCACCACGGCCGGGTACACGTCCGTGGCCGTGGGCCCGGACGACAGGCTCTATCCCAGCCCGGCGCTCATCGGCGTGGACGCCCTGGCCACGCCCATAAGCGACGCGGCCGGCGGCCTGGAAGCGGCCTGGAGGGACAGCCCGGTGTTGGCCGGACTGCGCGACGCCACCTGCGCCGCGTCCGACGCGCCCTGGCGCTTCATTCTCGGCGGCGGCGACCCGGACCATTCCTACCGGCACAGCGGCACGTTTTCAGGCCACGATCCCTACCAGCCGCTGCTCGAACGCCTCGCCGCCTGGATGATCGTGCGCGAATCCCGGGTCGTCTCCCCGCGTCTGCCCAAGGGACGGCCGGGGCTGACGCTGAAGATGGGCGAAATGCACGAGAGCTGCCATGCCCACGGCGAGGTGGCGCTCGCCCACACCAACTGCCTGCTGTCCATCGCCGACGCCGGCAGCCTGTCGCAGATCAAGGCCTTTTACACCGAAGCGGCGGCTGTGGAAAAAGGCGACATCGTCAATCCGGTAAACTATCCGCTGGACATGGTGGAACACATTCCCGAGCGTTACCGCGTGCACGGCTACGGCTGCGGCTCGCCCATCGCCGACGCCGGGCTTTCCCCGGGCGAGACCATGGTGGACCTCGGCTGCGGAGCCGGGGTGGAGTGCCTCATCGCGGCCAAAAAGGTGGGAGCGCAGGGACGGGTCATTGGCCTGGACATGCTGCCGGCCATGCTGGCCCGGGCGCGCACCGCCGCCAGGGCCACGGCGGACGTGCTCGGCTATGCCAATGCGTTCTTTTTTCAGGGCTATCTGGAGGCCATGCCGCTTGCCGACGCCACGGCCGATTGCGTGACGTCCAACTGCGTGCTGAACCTGTCCACGCGCAAGCGCCGGCTCTATGCCGAAATTTTCCGCATTTTAAAACCCGGCGGACGCATCGTCTTTTCCGACGTGGCCACGGAAACGCCGGCCACCGCCGCCATCTGCAACGATCCCACCCTGCGCGGGGAGTGCATCTCCGGAACGCTGACGCAAAAGGACCTGGTCGCCATCCTGGAGGAGTCCGGATTCGTCGGCATCCGGTTCCTGCGGCGCTTCCCCTACCGCGTGGTGCAGGACCACCGGTTCTATTCGGTCACGGTGGAGGCGCGAAAGCCACAGCCCGCGCCCGTGCGACGCAAGGTGCTCTACCGGGGGCCGTTTCGGGCCATCGTCACGGCCTCGGGCGAGGTTTTGCGGTCCGGCGAGGTGAAGGAAATCGCGCTCTACGAGGAGGACCGGCAGGCGAATGCCCTCTTCGTGCTGGACGCGGCAGGCCGCATCGCCAATCCGGACTTCGATGCCGGCAGCAACGCCTGCTGCTGCGGCGCACCGGCCGAGACGTCCGCGGAAGTCGCCGCCCTGCTCGACAAACTTCCCGCCCACGACACCCTCACCGAATTCAACCTCGCCCCGCCGGCTGCGGAGTAGCGCGGATTTTTTAGAAGGAAGCCGGGGGGAAACCTTTCTTGCAGAAAGGTTCTCCCCCCGGACCCCCTTTCCAAAGATCTTTAATAGTTACAGAGCGCTGCCGTTACATCACCCGTAACCGTCAAAAGTTTTGGGGAGGGGAGAGCGCGAGAGGGGAACCCTTTTTTCCAAAAAGGGTTCCCCTCTCGCATCCTCTTCTCTATTCCCCACAAGCCTTCTTCATTTTGCGGAAAATCGTCGTGCGGTCGAGGCCGAGCTGTTTGGCGGCCTCGCCGACCGAGCCGAAGTGTTCGATGGCCCGTTCCAGGTAGTTGCGCTCGAAGGCGGCCAGTACTTCCTTATACGGACGATCCCAGTCCATGGGCACGGCCACGGCCGATCCCATGGGCGCTTCGACCGGCGCGGGCACGTCCGGGCCGCCCATGGCCGCCGCCGGCACCACCGGTCCGCCGGTCGCCGCCGCCGGGAGCAGGCATTCCTTGATCCGCATGGGGGTCGGCAGGTCGTCGGCCGTGATCTCGCTGTCGCAGGTGATGACCAGCCCTTCGATCAGGTTTTCCAGCTCGCGCACGTTGCCCGGCCAGTTATAGTGAGCCAGCACCCGCTCGGCTTCGAGGGACAGCGTGGCCCGCTTGCGGTAGCGCGAGCCGAAGCGCTGGAGAAAGAGTCTGGCCAGCGGCAGGATGTCGTCCGGCCGGTCGCGCAGCGGCGGAATCTCCAGGACGGCCACCCGCAGCCGGAAAAAGAGGTCGCTGCGAAAGGTGCCCATGCGGGCCTCGGCCTCGAGGTTGCGGTTGGTGGCCGCGATGACCCGCACGTCGATCCGGCGCGCCTTGCTCGACCCGACCGGCATGACCTCCCGGTCCTGCAACACGCGCAGCAGCTTGGATTGCAGCAGAAGCGGCATCTCGCCGATCTCGTCGAGGAAAATCGTTCCGCCCCCGGCCATCTCGAAAAATCCCACCCGGCCCTTGGGATGCGCGCCGGTAAAGGCGCCCGGGGCATAGCCGAACAGCTCCGACTCGATGAGGTTTTCCGGAATCGAGGCGCAGTCCACCTTGACGAAGGGCTTGTCGCGCCTGGGGCTCGCCTCGTGGATCATGCGGGCGAAAAGCTCCTTGCCGACCCCGGTCTCGCCGAGCACCAGGGCCACGGCGTCCGTGGCCGCCACCCGCCGCAGCAGGTCCATCAGCCGCTTCATGGACGAATTCTCGGCAATGAAGTTGGTGATGCCCCCGCCCTCGCGGATGAAGAAATCCATCTGGTGCTGGTAGGTCTCGATCAACTCCTGCTGGCGCGAGATGCGCTCGCGCATGCGGGCCATGAGCGTGATGTCGCGGGCGTAGAGCACGACGAGGCTCACGCTGCCGTCGGGGTCGCGCACCGGCTTGCCGTCGATGGTCATGGACCGGTTGTCGCGCGTGACCTGGATGGAGGAGGCCGGGCGGCCGGTGGCCACGATCTCGGGGGTGATGGGCGCGATGTTGAAAAGTCCGGCTTTTTTGAGTTCCTCGACATTCTTGCCGACAAGCTCGGGCTTGGTCATGCCGGTCAGCTGTTCGTAGGCGGCGTTGACCTTGAGGGCGTATCCTTCGCGGTCGGTGATGAGCACGCCGTCCTCGATGCTGTCGAGGATGGCGTCGAGATTGCGGGCCACGGGGTCAGCCGGGGTTTGTACTTTTTTTCTCAATTCTGGCCTCGTATTGGCTCGCATTCGTCACATTTTTCCCAAACGGCCGCTTCGGTCTTTGTGCAATAGCGCAACCTGAGGCAAAAGCGCAACATGGCTTCTTTTCTTCAACAGCTTGATTTTCCATGCCTTTGTGAAAACCCGCGCAAAGGCCTGGATGCGCTTTTGCAACATGGCATGACCCTTTCGGTGCGATCATCGGACCTTTAGACAACATATCTTTCTATTTCAGCAGGATACAGCACATGGCACACCGGTTGCTTAAAGAGAGGCAACACGCAAGACGCGAAATCGAAAAAGCAAACGGACCCAAGCATAAAGGAGACCGCCATGACCGCTCCCGAAACCATCACCAAGGTTCTTCCGATCGTAGCCCCCCTGACCCGCTATACCGCCGAAGGCGCCACCGAATGCGCACCCTGCGGCCGGGCCATCAAGGTGCAGCTGCTCATCGAAAACGACGTGATCATCGATGCCGGGGGTTCGGTCGAAAGCTGCGGTTTCACCCGCGAGTGCACCGCCGCCCTGCTCGCCACGGTCATCGGCATGAACGTCTTCGACGCCCAGGCCATCTCCACCGAAGATTTCCAGCCGCGCATGACCAGCGTCGTCGAGCACCTCGGCTGCGACAACTGGCCCGTGGCCGCGTTGCGCATCGCGCTGCGCAACTACCGCCTTCAGGAAGCGGCCTAGGCACCCCGCTTCCTTCACCCGGCCACCCGTTTGACCCACACGGGCGGTCGGGGGCAAGCCGGGGGACGACCGCCGCTATCGTCCCCCGGCTTTTTTATATCCCAACGCCTTCCCCCCGCCCAGCTTTGACATTGCCCCGCCACTCTCGTAGATCCTATACTGACCAATCCGTCTTCGCCCACACCTCGGACCAGGAGACGCCCATGCCAGCCGACGCCACCCCGGACCTCCACGACCTGGAGTCCCTTGGCGAGGATATTCGCCGCCACATCCTGTCCAACCTCGGCAACGACATCTATCCCCCGGACCCGTTCCGCTATTTCACCGGCCTGGCCTACGCCATCCGCGACCGGCTCATCCGCATCTGGCTGACCACCCAGGCGACGTACTACGACACCATGTCCAAGCGCGTCTATTACCTGTCCATGGAGTTTCTTCCCGGCAGGTTCCTCATGAACTACGTCACCAACATGGGCCTGGGAAAAGACTGCCGCAAAACGGCCGAGACCCTGGGCTACAACCTCGACGACCTGGCCGAGGAGGAGCGCGACGCCGGACTTGGCAACGGCGGCCTCGGGCGGCTCGCCTCCTGCTACATGGACTCCATCGCCACCCTGCGCATCCCCGGCTACGGCTACGGCATCCTCTACGACTACGGCCTGTTCCATCAGACCATCGTGGGCGGCTGGCAGGAGGAGCGGGCCGACAACTGGCGCCGCCACGGCAGCCCCTGGGTCATCGACCGGGTGGAACACCTCTACGAAGTGCGCTTCAACGGCAGAAGCGAACCCTACCGCGACGACAAGGGCAACCTGCGCTACCGCTGGGTCGACGCGGACACGGTCATGGCCATGCCCTGCGATATCCTCATCCCGGCCCACGGCGGCAAACACGTGACCAACATGCGCCTTTGGACCGCCGCCTCGTCCCAGGGATTTTCCCTGCGCGACTTCAACCAGGGCGATTTCGTCGGGGCCATGCAGGCCAAGATCCTGTCCGAAAACATCTCCAAGGTCCTCTACCCCAACGACGAGCCCGTGGCCGGCAAGGAACTGCGGCTCAAGCAGCAATATTTCCTGGTCGCGGCCACCTTGCGCGACATCCTGCGCCGCCACAAAAAATCCGACCCGTCCTTCGCCGCCTTCGCCGACCAGGTGGCCATCCAGCTCAACGACACCCACCCCACCATCGCCGTGGCCGAACTCATGCGCATCCTGGTGGACGAGGAATTCCTGCCCTGGGAAGAAGCCTGGGACATCTGCCGCCACACCTTCGCCTACACCAACCACACCGTCCTGCCCGAGGCCCTGGAAACCTGGCCCCTCGACCTCATGGGGCGCGTGCTGCCCCGCCATGTGGAAATCATCGCCGAGATCGACCGGCGTTTTCAGGAAGAGGTCCGCGCCGCCTACCCCGGCGACGAAGGCAAGGTTGCACGCATGGCCATCATCGACCGGGGCTCCTCGCGCGTGCGCATGGCCAACCTGGCCATCGTCGGCAGCCATGCCGTCAACGGCGTGGCCAGGCTCCACTCCGACATCCTGCGCGAAAAGGTCTTCCCCGACTTCGACGCCTTCTACCCCGGCAAATTCACCAACGTCACCAACGGCATCACCCCGCGCCGCTGGCTGCTCCAGGCCAACCCGGCCCTTTCAAGGCTCATCACCGAGCGTATCGGCCCGGACTGGGTCACGGAGCTCACGCGCCTGACCGAACTGATTCCCCTGGCCGACGACCCGGACTTCCGGCAAGCCTGGCGCGATGCCAAGCGGGACAATAAAAAACGCCTGGCCCGCTACGTGCTGCGCAAGACCGGCCTCGGCATCAACCCCGGCTCGCTTTTCGACGTCCAGGTCAAGCGCATGCACGAATACAAGCGCCAACTCCTAAACGTCCTGCACGCCGTCACCCTCTACAACCGCCTGCGCCGCGACCCGGAACTCCCCGTGCCGCCGCGCACCATCCTCATCGGTGGCAAGGCCGCGCCCGGCTACTTCATGGCCAAGCGCATCATCCGGCTCATCACCGCCGTGGCCGAAACCATAAACGCCGACACCACCATGAAGGGCCGGCTGCGCATGCTCTTTTTGCCCAATTACTGCGTCTCGCAGGCCGAAAAGGTCATCCCCGCCGCCGACCTGTCCCAGCAGATATCCACCGCCGGCATGGAAGCCTCGGGCACCGGCAACATGAAGTTCGCGCTAAACGGCGCGCTCACCATCGGCACCCTCGACGGGGCCAATATCGAAATCATGCAGGAAGTGGGCGCGGAGAACATCTTCATCTTCGGTCTGAGCGCCCCCGAAGTCGAAGCCGCCCGCGCCGGGGGCCTCGACCCGCGCCGCCGCGTGGCCGACGACCCGGAACTGGCCGAAGCCCTGGACATGATCGGACGCGGCTATTTCGTCCCGGACGATCCCGATCTGTTCACCCCCATCATCGGCAATTTACTGAACCACGGCGACTACTACTGCGTCACCGCCGATTACCGCCCCTGCATCGAAGCCCAGGACAGGGTCAACGCCCTGTACCTCGACCCCGACGCCTGGACCCGCACCTCCATTCTCAATACCGCCAACATGGGGTTTTTCTCCAGCGATCGCGCCGTGATGGAATACGCCCGCGATATCTGGCGCATCGCACCGCTCGGCGAATAGCGGAGGGGCGGGGCTCCGCCCCGGACCCCGGCAGGGGCGCTGCCCCTGCACCCCGCCGGGAGGCCACGGGCCCCCCGGTCCCCCCGACTCGGCTTTGGTCGGGCGGGAGGTCGGTTGGCTGTCGGGAAGGCGGAGAGTGGAGAAGATGGGGGCGGAATTTGTCGGGACGGTGCATGTCGCTTCGCGACAAGCTCGTCCCAGGCAAATTCCGCCCCCACCACGCCGGTCGCCCCTTCAGGGCGACATTCGGAAAACCAGTTTCTTCTTAAAATGCGGCGCTTCGCCGCTGGCGCGGTTGTTGCCGCAATCGTGTCCGGCGTCGAGGCGCAACGCGCCTCGTGCCGCCGGGCCGATTGCGGCAACAAACAACGGGCGTTCCGCCGCCCGCCACGATCAACCACCCGCCATCCCAACCCGGTAAAGGGGGGTCCGGGGGGCATCAAGTCCCCCGGCGGAGAGGTGCAGGAGAGGCGGAACCTCTCCTGCCGGGTCCAGGGCAGAGCCCTGGCCTAGCAGCCTCCCCGTTACACCGGGCATTCGCCCTGGCCGAGGCAGTAGTCCTCGACGAAGCGGCCGATCTGGATGCCGAGCGAGACGCATTGGATGCCGTTTTGGCAGTCGTCGGCGTCTTTTTTGGCCAGATGGGTGGACAGGGTATGCTTGCCGTGGGTCATGGTGACGAGCCAGTCGCCGGTGGCCGCGTCTTCGGCCACGGAGACGGCGATGCCGTGTTTGCTTATTTCGGGGTACAGGGAGGCGATGGACTGGGCCAGTTTTTTCGGATCGGACATGGGTACGCTCCTTTGCAACGCATAGTTCAAGGGCGTCTGCCATGGGGCAGGCGTAAACGGGACCTTGCCGTATTGTCTGACCGAAACCGGCGGCGGGGTCAATGGGCGGGGGGAATCAGGCGTCGCGGGCGAGCAGGAGGCGGCTGACGTCCATCTCGGGGCGGATGTCGCTTGAGATATGAAAGAAGGTGTAGAGACCGCGCAGACGCAGCTCGTCGGCCACGGCCGGCACGGGATTGGCCAGGATGAGTCGTCGGCCCTTGGTGGCCAGGGCGGTTTGCAGCCGCACCAGGGCGCCGACGCCGCAGCTGTCCATGGCCGGAACGTGGCTCAAGTCCAGCACGCTGACGGCGATGAGGCCGAGGCTGGCGGCTTCGAGAATGGCGGCTTCGAGTTCCAGGGCCTGCTGACCGCCGAGCACAGCGTCCAGCCGGGCCCACAGGACGCCCTGGCTGTTGGTGAGGGTGATACGGCTCATGGTGGATGACGATTTCTTCGTGGTCAGGCTTGAGGCGGGGCGGCGGGATTTGCCCGTCACCGCGACGTGGCCGTTTGGTCACAATAGTCGAAAGCCGTCATCACAGGCAAGGCAAAGCGGTTTATTTGAACAATCTCATTTAAAGCAGCATGTTATATTGTTTCTTTGGAAAGGAGGATGCGAGAGGGGAACCCTTTTTGGAAAAAGGGTTCCCCTCTCGCGCTCTCCCCTCCCCAAAACTTTTAACGGTTACGGGTGATGTAACGGCAGATCACTGTAACTATTAAAGATCTTTGGAAAGGGGGTCCGGGGGGAAACCTTTCTGCAAGAAAGGTTTCCCCCCGGCGTTAAAAAAAAACAAACGCGCCGGCCAAGGCCGACGCGTCGGAAGCATGAAAAGGGAGGAGTCGGAGCGTTATTTGTAATAGGAGAGGAGATTGAAGGAGGAATAGCCGTTATCCGGGTTTTCGGCGTAGCGACACCCCAGGCTGTTGTCCTCGTCCTTGCAGCGAATGTCTTTTTGCGAATTGCGATAGAAGGTGCACTCGTTGTTGTTGCAAACGAGGATTTCGTCCCAGCCCGATTCCGGGGGACCTACCCATGACTCGAGTTTTGCCCCGCAATGCGGGCAATAGCGTTCTTCAAGCATCAGCGTCTCCTTGTGCGCAACCGTCGCCGGTTGGACGGCTGAACGGCTGGAAGCTTTCTGGAAAATAGGCACGATCGGACGGGCGTCAACCGCCCGGACCGCGAAGACGGCCCGGACGGGACAGCGGGAGGCTAGAAATTGTCTTTGGCCCAGTAGAGCAGGTGATGATTGGCCGCCAGGCGGTCGACGACGCTCTTGGCCTGGGCTTCGTCGATGGGGTGTACGCGGATATAGACCGTGCGCCGGCCGGGGGCGGCCTCGTCGTAGGACGTCAGAATGCTGATTATGCGCACGTCGTGGGTCTTGAGGTCGTCGAGCACGCTCTTGAGGCTGCCCGAGATGTCGGGCAGGTCCAGGGCGAATTGCAGGCCGCCGTTCAAGACGCCGGTGATGCTCACGAGCACCTTGAAGATATCGCTGTCGGTGATGACGCCGACCACCTTGTTGTCCCCGTCGACAACGGGCAGTCCGCCGATGTTGTGGCGCAAAAGCAGCACCGCCGCCTTTTCCACGGTGTCGTCCGGCCCGACGGAGACGACGGTTTTGGTCATGATGTCGCCGATTTTTATTTCGGAGAGCAGGTAATACAGCTCATGCATGTCGAGCGTCGTGGCCTTGGAGGGAGAGGCTTCCTTGATGTCCCGGTCGGAGACGATGCCGACCAGCCGGCCGTTTTCGTCGATCACGGGCAGGCGGTGGTAGCCGTTCTCCTTCATCATCTTGGCCGCCTTCATGATGGAGGTGGCGGGCTTGGCCGTGACCGGGGATTTGCTCATCCAATCCTTAATCAGCATGTGCGTCTCCTTGTCGGTCCTTGAGGATGGGCCGCTTGTGGTATATGGCCCGGATGTCGCGCGGCGGCGAAGCGCCGGAAAAGGTCGCTCCCTTATACGTGATTGCGCCGTGATTTCAAGCCATTCACCCCTCTCCCGGGCAATTAAAGGATATCATCCATGAAGGCATTGGTCTATCGCCGCAGCGTCGCGCGCTATCTTGCCTGCGCCGCCGCCTCCCGGGTCGCGCCCAGGCGCTTTTTCCCCTGGCTGGCCCCGTTGGGACTGGCCACCGTGCCCTTCGATCCGCCGAAAGGCTGGCTGCCGCTTGTCCCCCGGCTGTGCGGCATCTGCGGCTCGGACCTGGGGCTCCTGCGCGGCAAGGAATCGCCGTTGCTCGAGCCCTACGCCAGCCTGCCCTTCATCCTGGGCCACGAGATGGTGGCCGATCTGGCCGAGGACGCGCCGGAAATCAGCCTTGCCGCCGGAACACGGGTGGTGGTCGAGCCGGGGCTGCCCTGCGCCGTGCGGGGATTGCCGCCGTGCGGGCCATGCCGCGAAGGGCATTACAACCGCTGCGAGCGTTTTCTCGACGGCGACCTGCCGCCGGGGTCGTTTCTGGGCTTCACCCGCCGCGCCGGCGGGGCCATGGCCGAACGCACGGCCGCCCATCCCTCGCGCATCCTGCCGGTGCCGGACGGGCTTTCCGACGAGGACGCGGTGCTGACCGACTCCCTGGCCTCGGCGCTCCAGCCCGTGCTCGAACATTTCCCGGCCCCGGGAGCGACGGTGCTGGTCATGGGCGCGGGCATCCTGGGCCAGCATGTGGTGCGCTGCCTGCGCGGACTCGGCAGCGACGCCAAAGTGCTGGTCACGGCGCGCCATCCCGTGCAGGCGGCCCTGGCCGAAGCCGGCGGCGCGGACGCCATCGTCCGGGCGAAAAACAAAAAGGATCTGGCCGCGGCCATCGGCGGACGCTTCGTGGCCACGAGCCTCGGCGGCGGCAACATCGAGGGCGGCGTGGACATGGTCTTCGACTGCGTGGGCGCGTCGTCCACCTTCGAGACCGGGCTGCTCGCCCTTCGCGCCGGCGGCAAATACGTCATGGTCGGGGCCGGGGCGCGCCTGAAAGATGTGGATATCTCCAGCCTGTGGTTCCGGGAACTGACCGTGGCCGGTTCGTCGGGCTGCGCCGAAGCGCCCGATCCGCGCCACCCCGGCGAGCGCGTGCGTACCTATGCCCTGGCCCTCACCCTCCTCGCCTCGGGCAACTACCCGACCAAGGGACTGCTCACCCACACCTTCCGCCTGGAAGCCTACGCGGACGCCTTTCGCACCGCCTTCGACAAGCGTACCACGGGCAGCGTCAAGGTGGCGTTCGATTTAAGGTAGAAGGGAGGAGGAGGTGGGACGCCTCCGGCGGCCGGGGGGCAACTTTTTGGAAAAAGTTTCCCCCCGGACCCCCCTTCCAAAACTTTCAATGGGGGTGGAGGCTCAAGCGGCGACCATCTCGTAGGGATTGCCGCCGCGTATGTGTTGCGTGGTGGGCATTTTTCGATCTGCCGGCCAAACTCTACGAATTGCCGCCTCGTCTGCGTTGCGTGGCCGATCGGCCGCCTTGGAAACCTGGGGCGAGGGCATTGTTTTCGGCGATGGCCGGAGTGTCCAGGACCGAGGGCCGACGATGACCGGTGTGTCCAAGGACGGTGGTCGGCGATGGCCGGAGTGTCCAGGGCCGGTGGGAGGGTGCGCGGCGCGAAGGCGTATTCTTCAAATATGCGCCGCGCGTCCGCGCACCCTCCCACCGGCCCCCACTCAAAAGAAACCGTCCCCTTTTCGACACCATCCCTTCCGGCCCCCCCCTTCCCCCCCAGACGACTTGACCGCTTTTTGTCGGCGGGCTACCTGCCGCCCATGCTCATTTCCATCGCTCGACGCGTCGAAAGGGCTTTTTTACCCCTGGCCGTAGGCCTTTCCGCCCTGGCCATGGTCGTCCCCGGCCTTTTCACTTGGATCGCGCCCTACATCGCTCCGGCCCTTGGCGTCATCATGTTCGGCATGGGGCTGTCGCTCACCTTCGAGGAGTTCGCCCGCCTCGTGCCGCGCTGGAAGGTGGTCGGCGTCGGGGCGCTGTTGCAGTTCACCGTCATGCCGGCCCTGGCCTGGCTGCTGTCCCGGCTTTTCGGCCTTCCCCCGGCGGCGGCGCTTGGCGTCATCCTGGTCGGGGCCTGCCCCGGCGGTACGGCTTCCAACGTCATCACCTACCTCGCCGGCGGCAATCTGGCCCTGTCCGTGACCATGACCCTGGTTTCGACCCTGGCCGCGCCGCTGGTCACCCCGGCCCTGGTGGCGGGGCTGGCCGGAGCGCGGGTGCATGTGGATTTTTGGGCCATGATGGCCTCGGTCTTCTGGATCGTGGCCTTCCCGGTCATCGACGGGCTCATTTTGCGCCGGCTGCTGCGGCGACGTCTGGAACCGGTGCTGGCCGTGTTCCCGGCCGTATCCATGGTGACCATCGCCCTGGTCGTGGCCTGCGTGATGGGCCTCAACCGCGACACCGTGCTGGCCTTTCCGGGAACGGTCATCCTGGCGGTGACGCTGCACAACCTGTCGGGATTCGCCCTGGGCTATGCCGGGGCCTGCCCCTTCACCGCCAGCCGCGCCGACCGCATCGCCATCGCCGTGGAAGTGGGCATGCAGAATTCCGGCCTCGGCGTGGCCCTGGCCAAGGCCTATTTCACGGCCCAGACGGCCCTGCCCGGAGCGCTTTTCAGCCTGGAGCAAAACCTGGCCGGCGTGACCCTGGCCAAGTGGTGGCGGCGCGGGTCGGCCAAGGCGTAATCCGGCCTCGAAACGTGGCCCAACCGTCGCCTCGCCGTCGCCCGCCGCCCCGCCACGGCGGGCATGATGCCTCGCTGCCGGCGTTTTTGCGTTGTCACCGGCCGTAACTCCGCGCTATGTTCCGCCAGAGTCAGCCAAAGGAGGCCGCCACCATGATCGACAAGATTACCGAGCTTCTCGGCGACGAGGCCGAGTCGCTGCTCTCCCATGTCTGCAAAACCATTCCCAAGGAACAACTCCACCTGCCCGGTCCGGGCTACATCGACGACATCTTCGTCCAGACCGACCGGTCCGTACCCGTTGTGCGCTCCCTGGCCACCATGATCGGCCACGGACGCCTGGGCGGCACGGGCTTCATGTCGATTCTGCCCGTGGACCAGGGCGTCGAGCATTCCGGCGCGGCGTCCTTCGCCCCCAATCCGGCCTATTTCGACCCGGAAAACATCGTGAAACTGGCCATCGAGGCCGGCTGCAACGCCGTGGCCTCGACCCTCGGCGTGCTCGGCAGCGTGGCCCGCAAATACGCCCACAAGATCCCCTTCCTGCTCAAAATCAACCACAACGAGCTCCTTAGCCTCCCCGCCATCCACGACCAGACGCTTTTCGCCTCGGTGGAGCAGGCCTTCGACATGGGAGCCGTCGCGGTCGGCGCCACGGTCTATTTCGGTTCGCCCGAATGCCGCCGCCAGATCCAGGAAGTCTCCGAGGCCTTTGCCCGGGCCCACGATCTCGGCATGGCCTGCGTCCTTTGGGCCTACCTGCGCAATCCCGCCTACGTGAAGGGCGGCGTGGACTACCACACCTCGGCCGACCTCACCGGCCAGGCCAACCACCTCGCCGCCACCATCGGAGCCGACGTGGTCAAGCAGAAGCAGGCCACCAACAATGGCGGCTACACCGCCATAGGCTTCGGCAAGACCGACAAACGGGTCTACTCCGAGCTGACCACCGACCATCCCATCGATCTCACCCGCTACCAGGTGGCCAACTGCTACATGGGCCGCATCGGGCTCATCAATTCCGGCGGCGCGTCCGGAAAGGCGGATTTCGCCGACGCGGTGCGCACCGCGGTCATCAACAAGCGGGCCGGCGGCATGGGCCTCATTTCCGGCCGCAAGGCCTTCCAGCGTCCCATGGCCGAAGGCGTCAAACTCCTCCACGCCATCCAGGACGTGTATCTGTGCAAGGACGTGACCGTGGCTTAAGAGGCGGAAGAAGTGCGAGAGGGGAAACCCTTTGAAAAGGGCAGTAGCCCCTCTCGCGCTCTCCCCTTCCTCAACTTTTTAATTTTTTTAAGGAGTTAGAGCACAGTTCTCTTCTTCTAAACGCGACTTGGATGTTGGGAAACGAGCCCGCGTCCCGAATTCAGGCCAATCGTTCCGTCCCGCCGCCGATGCCTGTAACCCCCTGCCCGCAGAAGCCGACCAAACGCGAAACGGACGGCCAAGGTCGTCCAATTCATGCGGGAGGTCATTCCCATGAGAAAATTGTTTTACGGCCTGCTTACGCTGGCCATCCTGGCCGGCTCCGCCTACGCCGTGGCGGCCGGTCCGGGCCCGGGTGGCCCGGGCGGTCCCGGACCGGTGGGATTGCTCGGACGCCTGTTATCGCTTAACCTGTCCGACGCTCAGAAGCACGAAGTCGCCGTGATCCTCAAGCAGAATCAAGCGGCATTCCAAACGGCGGGCCAGGGCATGCACGAGGCTTTCGACACCATGCGCGAAATCATGCGCACCGATCCCGGCAACGAACAGCGCATCCGGCAGGCCAGCCGCAAGATCGCGGCCGCCGGCGAGGAGTTGGCCGTGTTGCGGGGGAAGGTCAAGGCCAAGACCCTGGCCGTGCTGACGCCTGAGCAGCGCAAACAGTGGAACGAAGGGGAAATGCCCCCTCCGCCGCCCAACGCAAGGGGACCATTTCATGCCGACCGCGAGCTGGTCGATGACTGGATCAACGCCCACGCTGGCCCGGCGAAATAAACTCCGGAGCGTTATGGCCGAAGCGTTGGTGGACATGGAGGATGCCCGGGTCCTTTCGGAAATCCGGGCGGGCGACGTGGACGCCTACGCCAGGCTCGTAACGAAGTACCAGGGGCGCGTGTCCGGCATCGTCGCCGGGCATGCGCCCCGGGACAGGGTCGGCGAGTTGGCGCACGAGGTGTTCGTGCGGGCCTACCGTTCCCTGTCCGGGTACCGGGGGGACAGCCCTTTCGGCCACTGGCTGGCCAAGGTGGCGGTGCGCACCTGCCACGACTTCTGGCGGGCGGAGTATCGACGCCGGGAACGGCCCGAAAGCGAACTGTCCGACGAATGCCGGGCGTTCGTGGAAGAAGCGGCCGCGCTGGAAAGCAGCGAAGCGGCCGAGGAAACCGCCTCGCGGCGAGAGGCCAAGGAACTCTTGGCCTGGGCCATGGACAGGCTCTCGCCCACGGACCGCATGGTCGTGACGCTGACGCACCTGGAGGAACGCCCTGTGGCCGAAGCAGCGGAAATGCTCGGCATAAGCGTTCCCAACGTCAAGGTGCGGGCGTTTCGGGCCAGGAAAAAACTGCGCGAACTGTTAGGCGGCGTTTTTGGCACGTAAGGAGGAATCCATGGACGGAAACGAAACACGGCGTATCGATCGCCTGGAAGCGGTACTGCGAGCCGCCCATACCCGCCGGGAGCCCCCTGTCCTCGATCCCGGGCTGCCGGAGGCGGTGCTGGCCGCCATCAAGGCCGCGCCCGAGGCCGAGGAAACGAACGGCGTGCTGTGGCGCATGGCCGCCGGCGCCGGCATGTTGGCCGCGGCCACGGTGCTGTTCGTCCTGTTTTTCGGCTCGGGCCTGGAAGAAGAATTCGGACGCTTCCTGTTCTTCGACCCCAACGGCCAAGTGCTGGTTTCCCTCCTTGGCGTGTAGGGCACGGGCATGAAGGCAATAGCAACCAAGGTGCTGGCCGGGCTTGTTCTTTTTGCCTCGGGCGTGGTGATGGGCTTTTTCGGCTCGCGGTATCTGGCCGAACGGGGGAGGCTCAACCTGCTCCATGGCGACCCCAGGCATTTTGCCGAGATGGTGGTACGCCATATGTCGGACGATCTGGACCTGACCAAGAAACAGCAGGAGAAACTCCGACCCATCGTGCTCGATACCGCCGATGCCCTGGCCAAGGTTCGCCAGGAGCAGGAGCCAAAACTTCGCAAGATCTTTGACAAAAACAACGAAGACATCAGAAAGCTGCTCACGCCCGCCCAGCAGGAAAAATTCACCGCGCTCATCAACAGACTCGAGCGCCGCCGCAAGGCCATAGGGCGTTTCGGTCCGCCGCCCCCGCCGCCCGACGGATTCGAGGGGCATCGCCCCCCGCCACCGCCACCCGATGGATACGACGGGCATCGCCCGCCACCGCCGCCACCCGATGGATACGACGGGCATCGCCCCCCGCCGCCACCCGGCATGGACGATTATCCGCCGCCACCGCCGCCCGACTTCGACGGCCAGCAGCGCCCCGAGGGGAGCCTCACTCCCAACGTAACGAAACCGGCCCCGGACGCAGCCAAACCGGATCAGCCTGAGAAACCGGACAGTTCCGGCCACATCGCGCCACCGGCCGTCGACAAACAAGAGTAAGCGGTTTCTTTATCGTTCCCCTTTGATCGTGAATCTGGCAATACTGACGTTACTTCCCTGCGGACCATGCCATCCCGGCGTGGTCCGCAGGGTTCCAAGCGACGTTTCGCCCCAGGAGGGCGGATCGAACCAAGGAGGAGCGTCATGCACGCCCAGTGCGCCACGTCTTTTTCCCGCCGCAATGTCCTGAAACTGGCCGCCGGCTCGGGGCTTCTGCTCCTGGCCGGAGGCATGATCCTGCCAGGCCAGGCCTGGGCCGAGGCCTTTGCCGCCCCGCCCCTGCCCTATCCGGAAAACGCCCTGGAGCCGGTCATCTCCGGCCGCACAGTAAGCTTTCACTACGGCAAGCACACACTTGGCTATTTCAAAAACGCCAATAAACTGGTGGCGGAAAGCCCGCTTGCCGGCCAGCCCCTGGACAAGGTCTTCCTGGCCGCGGCCAAGGACCCCAAACTGACGCCGATTTTCCACAACGCCGCCCAGGCCTGGAACCACGTCTTCTACTGGAACGGCCTCAAACCCGGCGGCGGCGGCGCGCCCACGGGCAAGCTGGCCAAGGCCGTGGACGCCTCCTTCGGCAGCGCCGACGCCTGCAAAAAGGCCCTGGCCACGGCTGCCACTTCCGTTTTCGGCAGCGGCTGGGCCTGGCTCGTGGCCGACGGCGACGGCAAGCTCAAGGTGGTTGCCACCGGCAACGCCGGCAATCCCATGCAGGACGGCCTGAAGCCGCTTTGGGTCATCGACGTCTGGGAACACGCCTACTACCTGGATTACCAGAACCGGCGGGCCGACTACGTGGCCGGCGTCCTGAACAAACTCGTCAACTGGGACTTCGCGTCCAAGAATCTGGGATAAGGTGGGGAGGGAACCGGGGGGAAACCTTTCTTGCAGAAAGGTTCTCCCCCCGGACCCCCTTTCCAAAGACCTTTAACAATAACAGCTTGCTATCGATAAACCAGCCGTAACCATTAAAGACTTTAGGAAGGGGAGAGCGCGAGAGGGGAGAACCCTTTTTAAAGGGTTTCCCCTCTCGCACCTTCCCCCCTCTTCCCTTCTTTCACGGGCTTCGTAACGATGTGGCCCGGGAGGACCCGTTTCTCGTCCGTCACCAGGGCCGAGGCCTCTTCCGGCGTGCACCGCACCACCGTGGCCATGGCCACGTGCGTCCCGGCCGCATCGTACACGGCCACGTGTGAACCGGGGGCAAGGCCGTGGTCAGCGCCAAGGCCAAAGCAAATAAGCAGCCCGTCCGGCGTCTTTTTCGTCATGAAAACAACTGCCTTGCCCCGAACGGCTCGGATCGTGGCCAACCGCCGCGACAGCAGGAGAACAGCCACTCCGGTAAGCGCCGCGCCAAGCATGCCCCACCCGGCCAGGAACAGGGGCGATACGCCGAAAAGGTGCCGGATGCGGGAATTGGTGGCGTCGTCCAGGCTGGCCTTGTCGGCGAAGACACGGATGATAAAGGCCTGATCCGGCCTGTTGGCGTCGGTCCCGGGCTCGCGCACGATCACCGTGCCCGTTTCCGGGGCTGCGTCCGGCGCGGCCGAAACCGTCGCCTGCCACATGCGGCCGCCCCAAAATCCCCCCGCCTCCTGCCCGGTCACGGCAACGGTGATACCGGGATGGTCCACGGCGAGGACGAGGTCCGAGGCACGCCGCACATCGGCGGGAAGCGGGCCGGAAAGACGGGCCGTTTCGCCCGGCAAAAGGAAGACCATGTTCGCCCCGGTGCGGGCGTTGTCGACGAAACCATCGGCCAGGGCCAGACCGACGCACAGGCAAAAGGCCACCGCCAGCCAGCCGAGCCCGTCGCGCAAGCGTACCAGGGAGGCCTCGCTCAAACCATCACCTCTGGCGAAGCCCAGCCTGCCGGACAACGCGGCGCGATGCCGGTCCGGGACATGGCGGACACGGCGCAAAGAGGCACGGGCAAGCGCACGTGCTTCGTCATGGGGGCTACTCGTCGGGGCATAAGCGAGCCCTGTAAACGGAAACCGGCTGCCAGGCAACCACGGAGATTGCCGGACCCGGAGGATGCGCCATCGTCTGCAAACGCGCCCTTTTCCCGCCGACAGCCAGTAACGGCAGCCGGCGCGTCATACGATGAGAAGCCATATTTCACGGAATTGCCCTTGACAAACGCGGCATGATTTTGCGCAACATATCGCCGAAACGAATAATTGCGCCAATCCCGCCAAACCGGATGGACGCTGGAGGCCCCATGCTGCGACGTTTCAGCCTGGCCGGGCATCAGCCCCCAACCGACCGCCATGCCCGCGCGCGCACGCCGTGGAGCATCCGTCAAACGCTCCTTTTCATCCTTGTTCCGGCCGTCATCGTGCTTCTGGCCACAACCGGGCTCCTGCTCATGCGCTCGGCCAATTCCTCCGTGGAAACGGCCATCGCGCGCGGCTCCCTGAGCCTCACCCTGGCCCAGGCCCGGGAGCTCCAAAATCTGCTGGCCGGCTGCCGCGAGGACGCCGTGGCCCTGGCCCACAAGCCCGTGACCCGGGAGCGGTTGCACGATTTCATGGAAGGCGCCGCCGCCGCCCGGGGCATGGTCTATGCCGAGGCGGCCTCCATCCCGGCCGGCCCAGACGATCCCGTGGTGTTGCTCAAAAGCGACGGCCGGGTGGCGGACGTTTCGCCGGATGTGGCGCGCCGGGCCCAAAACGGTCCCCTGGCGCTCCCCCGCAAGGCAACGTCCCTGAAGCCGGGCCAGGTCAGCCTGTCCGCGTTGACCGAAGTCTATTACCCGCCCATGGGACTGGGCTTCGAGCCGCGCCAGCGCAATCTGGCCCTTTTTCGCCTGACCACGCCCGTGGCCGGGCCGGACGGCCGACCGGCCGGTTTCCTGGTTCTGTCCATCGACGCCCGGGCCGTCCGCAACATCCTGTCGCTGTACAACTCGCCCCAGTCCCCGATCCTGGGCTTTCACCGCACCCGGGAAAACCGGCAAAGCCTCTTTGTGGACGACCAGGGCTGGATGCTTTTCCAATCCGAGAACGTGGCGGAACCGACACGCGAGATCTCGGTTGCCGGCGTCAAGCCGGGGCTTTCCGGCGACACCGGCAGTCCCGGCGACGACGGCGCGTTTCGCCCGGCCCCGGACCATGAAGCCTATTGGCGCATGATCGAGGCCATCCGGCAGGGCCACGCCGGCATGGAACGCGCCGAACCGGGGTTCGGACCGCCCAAGATCGCCTCCAGCGACGACTTCGTCGGCTACGCGCCGGTGCGCTTCGCCAGCGGGCCGGACGACAAAACCGAAGTCGTGGGCGGCGTCATTTATATCGACCGCAGTTTGCTGCCGCGCGCGGCCCAGTTCGACCAGGGCAACATCCTGTTTCTGGCCACGGCCGCAAGTGCGCTCCTTTTGGCCGTCCTGATCGTCGTGTTGTCCGGCCGCATTGTCCAGCCGATGACGCGCCTTGCCGATGCCCTGCGGGAAATGCGCCACGAAGGCCATCTGCGGGAAATCGAACTGCCGGACAGCGGGCTCGAGGTCACCAGGGTCAAGCGTGTCTGCAACCGGCTCATCGCGGCCTTGCTCGCCAGGGAAGTGACCCTCGGCGACAGTCGCGACGGCGCGCCGCGTGAGGCCCTTCCCCTGGAAAGGAGGTCGCCAATCGCGCCAAAAGCACGCCAGACGGCAGACGCGTCCCCCGTCGAGCCTCCCTCCGCCTCCGACCCGTTCGGCGACGCTTCCCTGTCCGACCGGCAGCGCGCCGCGCTCCTTGCCCTGGTCGATCGCGGCGTCTTCTCGCGCCAGGACTACCAGGACGCCGGCGGCGACATTCCCCAACGCACGGCCCAGCACGACCTGCAAGACCTCGTGAGCCGTGGCGTCCTGGACAAGGACGGCCGGGGACCGGCCACCCGCTACCGCTTGCGCCGGGGAGCAAAACGGTCATGACGCGTCACCTTCCCCTTCGCCGCGAAGGTTGGTAAAAGGCGGCAAACTCATCCCTGGAGGTTCCCATGCTGGCGGAATGCGTTCTTCTCACCTGCGTGGCGTTTTTCGGCCTGGCCGCGCCGGCCTTCGCGGCAGCTCCGGCGTCCGACGAATTCGCCACCTCGGGCGGCCCGCTGCGCATCTTTTTCATCGGCCACGGTTCCCTGCGCTTCGAATACGGCGGCAAGGAAATCTACGTGGACCCCTTCGGCAAGGTGGGCGATTACGGGACCATGCCCCCGGCCGATCTGGTGCTGCTCACCCACGAGCACGGCGACCATCTGGACCCCGAAGCCATCGCCAAGATTGCCGGCCCGGACACCGCCATCGTGTTGACCGGCCCCTGCCTGGAAAAGCTCGGTCGGGGCACGGTGCTGGAAAACGGCCAGAGCGCGACCGTCGCCGGCATACCCGTCGAAGCCGTGCCGGCCTACAACATCAAGCACATGCGCGCGCCGGGAACGCCCTTCCATCCCAAGGGCCGGGGCAACGGCTACATCCTGACCTTCGGCGACCTGCGCGTCTACGTGGCCGGGGACACGGAAAACATCCCCGAGATGGCCAACCTCAAGAATATCGACATCGCCTTTTTGCCCATGAACCTGCCCTATACGATGACGCCGGAAATGGCGGCCGAGGCGGCGCAAATGTTCAAGCCCAAGGTCCTCTATCCCTATCACTTCGGCGAAACGGACCCGACCAAGCTCGTGGCCCTGCTCAAGGATTCGGGCATCGACGTGCGCGTGCGCGAACTGCGGTAGGGGGGAGGCAGGGAGGCAGAGAGGCAAGAGAATGCGAGAGGGGAAACCCTTTGAAAAGGGTTCTCCCCTCTCGCGCTCTCCCCTTCCTAAACTTTTTATCTCTTGAAATAACATACTATCCAACGCTTCTGAGAAAGAGATATTCCTCAGAAAAGAGTTCCCGCTCTCGTACGGGAGCGGCCACCCCGCCTTCCCTTTCGGTTTTGCCGCGACCATGATAACGAGCCGCGCGGGGACGGCGCGCGACCGTCCAAAAGGAGAATCGTCCGCCCATGAATGTCCTTTTCGCCAATCTGGCCGGGGTCAAAGTCGATCCTGACGGCAAGGTCCGTCACTTCATCAAGGCCGGCTCCCGCTGGCCCATGACCATCGGCTACGCCAAGTCCGTCGATTACTATCCCTTTCCCTTCTGGCTGGCCTACGCCCTGGCCCTCTGCAAACGGGACACCAAGGCCGCCTGCTCGGGCCTCGACGGCGTGGTCATGGACTTCACCGACGCCGAAATGCTCGTGGAGGTCAAACGGCGCAAGCCCGACCTCATCGTCACCGAACTGGCCGCCCTGACCCTGGCCGACGACCTGCGCTTTCTGGACAGGCTCAAGCGGGAAACCGGCTGCAAGGTGCTCGTGGCCGGCAACCATGCCACCGTGGCCGCCGAGGCGCTGCTGACCGAAAACGTCTGCCTCGATTTCGCCGCCATCGGCGAATACGAAATGACGGTCAAGGACGTGATCGAGGCGCTTATGGCCGGTCGCGGAGACCTCTCCGACATCCCCGGGCTGGTCTGCCGCAAGGACGGGCAAATCGTGAATACCGGCCGGCGCGAACTGCTGGCCGATCTCGACAGCCTGCCCTTCCCCGACCGCGAGGATTTTCCGGCCACCATCTACCCGGACTTCACCCTCTACTCGCCCTGCATCAACATCGTCTCCTCGCGCGGCTGCCCCTGCGGCTGCGTCTACTGCCAGGAACGCCACATCATGTACGCCTCGCCGCGCTACCGGCCCCGCGATCCGCAGAAAGTGGCCGAGGAGATGGAATATTGCATCAAACGCTTCGGGGCCAAGCAGTTCTATTTCGACGACCAGAGCTTTGTGGTGAAAAAATCCCACGTGCTCGGCATCTGCGCGGCCATCAAGGAACGCGGGATCAAAATTCCCTGGACCGTCATGGGCGACGCCATGTTCGTGGACCGGGAGACGCTTTTCGCCATGGCCGACGCTGGCTGCATCGGCATGAAATTCGGCGTGGAATCGGCCGATCCGGACATCCTCAAAGCCATCGGCAAGCCGCTCGACCTCGATAAATGCCGGCAGGTGGTCAAATGGTGCCGGGAATGCGGCATCCGCACCCACGCCACCTTCTGCCTGGGCCTTCCCGGCGAAACCGAGGAAACCATCAAGAAGTCCCTGGCCTTCATGGAGGAACTCGACGCCGACACGGCGCAGGTGTCCAAGGCCGTGCCCTATCCCGGCACGCCCATGTACGCCTGGGCCAGCGAACGCGGCTACCTGGTGGCCAAGGACCTGACCAGCTTCGACGGCATGGGCTCCTGCGTGGTGGGATATCCGGACCTGCCGGCCGAGGAGATCGACCGCTGGTACGGCATCTTCTCCCGCCGCGTGGCCAAGAAGAAGCTGCTCAAATACTTGAGTGAGCCCGGCCAGAGCCTGTCGATTCTTATGGAGATGGGCCGGCGCAAGGGCGTCGCCAGCGTGGTGAAATCCGCCTGGACCTTCGTCACCCGGGCGTTTCGGTAGAAAAAGGCCAGGGGGAAACTTTTTGAAAAAGTTTCCCCCTGGACCCCCTTCAAAAACTTTTTCCGGCTTTGGTATGGTGTGGTGCAGGGGAGGCAAAGCCTCCCCTGCCCGCGCTTACACCTCGCCCAGGACGTCGGCCAGGGCGGAAGCGAAGAGTTTCAGGTCTTCCTGTTCGATGACCAGGGGCGGCAGCAGCCGCAGCACGTTGCCCTGGGTGAGGTTCAGCACGAACCCGCGATCGAGCAGTTTCTTCCAGACATCGGCCCCGGGGAAGGTCAGCACGATGCCGAGCATGAGTCCCATGCCCCGAATCGTCTCGATCTTGCCGGGACACTGGGCCTTCACATCCTCGAACAGGGCCTTGGCGAAGTCGCCCATGCGCGCCGCCCGCTCGGCCAGATGGTCGTCGCGCATGATGGCCAGGGTCTTGGTCGCCGCTGCCGACACCAGTGCCCCGCCGCCGAACGTGGTGGCATGGGCTCCCGGCACGAATCCGGCCGCGACGGCGTCCGTGGCCAGCACCGCGCCCATGGGCAGCCCGTTGGCCAGGGCCTTGGAGCAGGTGAAGACGTCCGGCTCGACGCCGTAGTTCTGGAAGGCCCAGAACCGGCCCGACCGGCACATGCCGCACTGCACCTCGTCGCACATGAAAAGGATGTCCTTTTCCTTGCACAGCGCCGCCAGGGCCGTCACGTACTCTTTGGAAAGCGGGTTCACCCCGCCCTCGCCCTGGATGCACTCCACCAGCACCGCCGCCGTGTGCGGCCCGATGGCCGCCCGCATGGCTTCGATGTCGCCGGACGGCACGGTCACGAACCCCTCCGGCAACGGATCGAAGCCGAACTTGATCTTGTCCTGCCCGGTGGCCGTCAGCGTGGCCAGGGTGCGGCCGTGAAAGGAATGCGTCAGCGTGACGATCTCGTAGGCGTCGCGCTCCTTGACCGTGCGCATGTAACGCCGGGCCAGCTTGATGGCGCCTTCGTTGGCCTCGGCCCCGGAATTGCAAAAAAACACCTTGCCGGCATGGCAGGTGGCCTTGAGCGCCTCGGCCAGCTCCACCTGCTCACGCTGGTAGAAAAGGTTGCTCACATGCACGAGCTCGCGGGCCTTGGCCGCGATCACCTCGGCGATCTCCTCGCGGCAATGCCCCAGGTTGCACACGGCAATCCCGCCCAAAAGATCAATGTATTCACGGCCATCAAGATCATACAGACGGCATCCCTTGGCCGAGGATACGGCCAACGGATACCGGCCATAGGTGCTCATGACCGCTGCCTGCTCCCGCGCTTGCAGCGCGTCGAACGCCTCGCTCATCGCATTCCTCCTTGGGGGGAGGGAGGAAACGGAGGAACCGGGGGAGGGAACCCCTTTTTGCAAAAAGGGGTTCCCTCCCCCGGACCCCCACCCTCCCCAAAAACTCCTAAAAGTTATGCCGCCAATCTTGCCTTTCCATGCGGCGCTTCGCCGCTGGCGCACCTTGTTGCCGCAATCTCGTCCGGCGTCGAGGCGCAACGCGCCTCGTGCCGACGGGCCGATTGCGGCAACAAACGTCGATCTCCCGCCGCCCAAAGCTGTCGCCCAAGCACCGCACGCACCCGTCAGGGGGGTCCGGGGGGCCCTCGGCCTCCCGGCGGAGGGGTCCAGGGGAGGCAGCGCCTCCCCTGGCCGCCGGAGGCCTCCCCCTCCCGCCTCGCCTCGCCTCACGCCTTGCCGGTGTGGCCGAAGCCGCCGCTGCCGCGCGACGTGTCGCCGAGCTCCTCCACGGGCATGATGACGGGCCGCACGACGGGCGCGAGCACGAGCTGGGCGATGCGCTCGTGGCGGGCGATGGTGACCGGCTCCTTGGACGTATTGAGCAGCCACACCGTGATTTCGCCCCGGTAGTCGGGGTCGATGACGCCCACGCCCTGGGCCACGGTCAGGCCGTGCTTGGCGCCGAGTCCCGAGCGGGAATAGACGAAGCCGGCCACGCCGGGAGCGTCGATTTCGATGGCGATGCCGGTCGGCACGGCCACGCGATCGCCGGGGGACACGGTCAGCGCATCCGTGTCGATGTCCGCGCGCAGGTCCAGCCCGGCCGAGCCGGGCGTGGCGACCGTGGGCGGATTATCGCGGCTGGAATCGCGCAGAAACTTGATGCGCAGGATGCTTGTGGCGTCGGACACGTGGACGACCTCCCGGCTGGTGAAATAAGGGCGATAACCTACCGTATCTGTTGATTTTGTAAATAAAATATAACCTATTGAAATAACGCATTTTTTCAGACTGGTGTCATGGTCGTGACGTTTTGGAACCGGCCTTGCAATTTGAAGGGCCTTGTGGGTAGATGCCGGCAAGGCGCCGATATTGCGCGGCGATGCGCGCCGTGATGCAATAAGCCGTAAGAGGGGAACCGCATGCAGCCGTTACGCGTCTATAGCGTTGTGCCGAAATTGCCGCCAAAGCTCAATGCGCTTTGGGATCTGGCCTACAATCTGCTTTTTTCCTGGAACGACGACATTGCAACGCTTTTCGCCCAGGTGGACCGGAAACTGTGGCGCGAGTGCTCGGGCAATCCGGTGGGCTTCCTCAACCGGCTGCCGCAAAAAACCCTGGAAACCCTGGCCGAGGACGACTTTTTCGTCGAACGGGTGGGCGACCTGCGCCAGATCCTCGAGACCTATCTTTCCCGCAAAACCACCTCCATCCCCTTTCCGGACCGCGACGGCCAGCCGGTGGTGGCCTATTTCAGCCTGGAATACGGCATCAGCGCCTGTCTGCCCGTCTATTCCGGCGGGCTCGGCATCCTGGCCGGCGACCACCTCAAGTCGGCAAGCGATCTCTGCGTGCCCCTGGTCGGCATCGGGCTGTGCTACCAGCAGGGCTATTTCCGCCAGTACCTGACGGCCGACGGCTGGCAACAGGAACGCTACCCGATATACGATTTCGAGCAGATGCCGTTGTCGCTTTGTAAAAACGACGCCGGCGAGCGCATCATGATCCACGTCGACCTCAAGGGCGAACGGGTCCACGCCCAGATATGGAAAGCCCAGGTCGGCCGGGTGTCGCTCTACCTCATGGACACCAACGTGCCGGAAAACCAGCCCGCCTCCCGCCAGCTCACCAACCGGCTCTACGGCGGCGACCTGGAAACCCGGGTGCGCCAGGAATACCTGCTCGGCATCGGCGGCATCCGGGCGTTGGAAGCGCTCTCGCTCAAGCCCAAGGTCATCCACATGAACGAAGGCCATTCCGCCTTCGCCGGCCTCGAGCGCATCGCCATCTTCATGGACAAGCACAAGCTTTCCTTCGAGGCCGCCATGGAACTCGTGGCCTCGAGCTCCATCTTCACCACCCACACGCCCGTGCCGGCCGGCAACGACCGCTTTCCGCCGGACCTGATCCAGGCCTATTTCGAGGACTACGCCAAGCGCCTGGGCCTGGCCTTCAAGGTGCTCATGGCCCTTGGCCGCGAGGACCCGCGAAACGACGCCGAGCACTTCTGCATGCCGGTCCTGGCGCTCAAGCTCTCGCGCTTCAACAACGGCGTCTCCAAGCTCCACGGCGTGGTCTCGCGCAAGATGTGGAACCGCGTCTGGAACCAGTATCCCGTGGAGGACGTGCCCATCGGGGCGCTGACCAACGGCGTGCACGTGCCGACCTGGGTGGCCCAGGACCTGGCCACCCTCTACGACCGCTACTTCGGGGCCAACTGGCGCGAGGATCCGGACACCGGCCGCGTCTTCGCCCAGACGCATCTGATTTCCGACGCCGAGCTGTGGCGCGCCCACGAACGGCTGCGCGAACGGCTGGTCGGCTACGTGCGCGAACGGCTGCGCGATCAGCTGCTGGCCCGGGGCGCCAGGCGCGCGGAACTGCAAAACGCCGAGGAAGTCCTCGATCCCCAGACGCTGACCATCGGCTTCGCCCGCCGTTTCGCCACCTACAAGCGGGCCAATCTGCTGCTCAGCGACAAGGCGCGACTGCTCAAGATCCTCTCCAACACCGACCACCCCGTGCAGTTCATCTTCGCCGGCAAGGCCCACCCCCACGACAACGAAGGCAAAAAGATCATCCAGGAACTGGTGCAGATCTGCCAGAGCCCCGAGTGCCGCTTCAACATGGTCTTCCTGGAAGACTACGACATGGAAATCGCCAGCTATCTCGTGCAGGGCGTGGACGTGTGGCTCAACACCCCCCGCCGGCCGCTCGAAGCCTGCGGCACCAGCGGCATGAAGGCCATGTGCAACGGCGTGCTCAACTACAGCACCCTCGACGGCTGGTGGGCCGAGGCCTGGAAGCCCGACAACAGCGTGGGCTGGGCCATCGGCCAGGGCGAGGAATACGAGGATGGCGGCTACCAGGATTTCGTGGAAAGCCAGACCCTCTACAACGTTCTGGAAAACGAGATCATCCCGACCTTCTACGATCGCGGGCACCACGGCAACCTGCCGCGCAACTGGATCCGCAAGATGAAGGATTCCATCAGCCAGCTCGCCCCGCTCTACAACTCCCACCGCATGGTCGAAGACTACGCCCGCGTGGCCTACGTGCCGGCGCTGGAAAACTACAACCGGCTGACCCGCGACGACTGCGCCGCCGCCAAGGACCTGGCCTCCTGGCGCATGGACATGATGACCAAATGGAGCAGCCTCGATATCCGCAACATCCGCTCCGAAGACCCCGAGGAACTCCACGTCGGCGACCCGGTGCTGGTGCGGGCCGAAGTGCACCTGAACGGCATCCGGCCCCAGGACGTCGAAGTCCAGATCTACGCCGGCCGGCTGGACTACGAAGGCAAATTCGCCCAGCGCGAAACCGTCAATATGCAGCCCAGCGAAATCACCCCCGACGGCTGGCAGATCTATACCGGCAAGATCCAGCCCACCGAGGCCGGCCGCTTCGGCTATACCGTGCGGATCCTGCCCCACCACCCGCTGCTGCTCGATTCCCACTCCCTGGGCCTCATCCGCTGGGCCACGGCCTAGCAGATAGGGGATAGCTGGGGCGCCGCCCCAGACCCCGGCAGAGGCTCCGCCTCTGCACTCCGCCGGGGGGCTTGATGCCCCCCGGTCCCCCCTTTACCGGGTCACGGTCGAGCGCCGCCCACCTACCTATCTAGGCCAGCATCTCGTCGATGAGGCGTTTGAGATTTTGGGCTTCTTCGGTCAGGCCGGCCACGGCCTCGCCGGCGTGTTCCATGGCCACGGCGGTGTCCTCACTGATGTGGCTGATGGAATCCATGGTGTTGCTGATTTCCTCGCTGACGGCCGACTGTTCCTCGGCGGCGGCGGCAATGGAACTGATCTGATCCGCCGAAGCGCCGACGAGGGAGACGATGCCGGTTAAGGCATCGCCTGAGCCCCGGGCCAGGGCATTGGCTTTTTCGATGGCTTCCGCTGTTTCCCGCACGCTTTCCACGTGTTCGCGAGTGCCTTGTTGGATGGCGGTCACGGCCTGCTCCACTTCGGTCGTGGCCTGCATGGTCTTTTCGGCCAGCTTGCGCACCTCGTCGGCGACCACGGCGAAGCCCCGACCGGCATCACCGGCCCGGGCGGCCTCGATGGCGGCATTGAGCGCCAGGAGGTTGGTCTGGTCGGCGATGTCGGAGATGACGCCGATGACCGCGCCGATGCCCTGGGCCTCCTGGCCAAGCGCGGTGATGTCCTCGCGCAGGGACTCGGCCCGTTCGCGAATGGAGCCGATCATGGCCACCAGATCGAGCACGGATTTGGAGCCTTCGGCGGCCTGGTTGCGGGCGTCCCCGGCCGTGGACACGGCGGCGGCGGCGTTTTGGGCCACTTCGAGGACCACGGTGTTCATCTCGCCGATGGCCAGGGACGTTTCCTTGGCCGCGTCCTTCTGGGTGTGCGCGCCGTCGCGGGCCTGCTGCACTTTTTCGGACAGGGAGGCCGAGGCCTCGCCCATGCGGGCCAGCACGCCCTCCAGGGTGCGGGCGGCGGCGGCAGCGCCTTCCCGGCGGGCGGCCAGGGCTTCCTCCCGGGCCGCTTCCGCCTCGGCCAGGCATGTGCCGGCGCGCTCGGCCTCGCTGGCCGCCTCGCAGCTTTTCTGGTCGGCCTCGGCGATCTTGTGCTTGAGGTTGTCCACAAGGGTGCACAGGGACCGGCCGAGCTGGGTGATTTCGTCCACCCGGCCCTTTTGGGTCCGCCGGTCCACGAGGTGGTGGATATCCAGGCAGGCGTCCATGTCGCCGGTCGCGATATGCTCGCTATGGGCGGACAAAAAGCCCAGCCGGTCGATGATGGTGCGCTTCATGAAGAGCCACAGGGCCGCGACCAGGACCAGCAGTCCCCCAAGGGACAGCAGCCCGGCCTTGACCTCGGCCCCCTTGAGCGCCGCCATTTCCGGGCCGACGTCTTCCACCGTGACCATCGCGCCGAGGATGGCCCGGCTTTCGCCGTGGCAATGGTGGCAGTCGGGCGCATTGGCCACCGGGCGCACGGTGACGAACGACGGCTTGCCGTCCACGGTTTCCAGGCCGGCGGCATCCTCTCCCTTGGTCAGCGCCGTTTCGAGCAGCGCGGCGACCTTGGCGCCGGGCAGGGTCCGGGTCAGGGGCTGGCGCAGGGCCTCCTTGCGCGTGGCGTAGGTGGCCTCGCCGCGAAAATCCGTCAAAAACGCCTGCAACCGGCCGCGCGTGCCGGCGATCAGGGAAAACTGGCTGGTGGTGGTCTCGTTGTCGCCCAGACGCATGGGTTCGCTGACCACGAGTTCGATCAGCCGGGCCGAGCGCCGGGCCGCCTCACGGATGCGGGTCAGGGAGATCTCGCGCTGCCACAGCGTGTTGGCGGCGAACAGCCCGGCCAGCACGGCGGCGGCCACGAACAGGACCAGAAGCAGGGCCTTGGCTCCGAGGGAACTGGTGCGTTTGGACATGACTGCCTCCGCGCGCAACGCTCCGCGCGCCGGGAGGTTGGAGTTGGAAACCGTGTTGCGCCGGGACGCAGGGCGTCAATGGGCGCCGGCCTGCAGGAGCGGCTTGTAGCCGAAGGCGCGCACCCGCGTGGCATTGTGGCAGCCCTGGCAGTCGGCCACGGTGAGCTTGCCCTTGATGTCCGCCGGGTCCTGCGAGGCGACATGGGCCGATCCGGGGCCGTGGCAGACCTCGCAACCGGCCTCGGCCATCCCGGGCGTGGCGGCAAAGCTCGTGAATCCGCCCGGCTTGCCGTAGCCCGTGGTATGGCAGGCAAAGCAGCCGGTGAGTTCCTCGGGGGTGAGCTTGCCCGCCATGCGGCGCAGGCTGACGGTGGAGTGGGCCTTTTTGGAATGCTTCATGAAGGCTTCGTACTGCGCGCTGTGGCAGCCGGAGCAAGCCTTGGATCCCACGTAACGGACAGGCGGGGCCTGCTGGCCGCCGCTGCCGACGCCGGGACAAAGCGTCAGAAGGCCCGCGGCGGCCAGGCCTACGAGAAATCGCCATCCCATGTCGGACTCCTTCTGGGGGCGAGCATCGCGGCATCGCCACGCCGCGTGAACCGCCGGCAGGGTGTGGCGGATCACGCGAAATTCGTGTTCTCGTGACAACCAAGAGCAAAATGCATACCGGCCGACCGCTATCGGCGTGACGAAAGCGCGCGGGGCGCCTTGCGGCGAACATTCTTTGCCGGGCGCGGCTAATCGGCCAGGGTCATTGGGAATTGTTCCGGGGAGGAACAGGCAGGAAACGGAAGAAAACGAACGCGGGAGAAAATGGCGGCCAGGGCGGAAACACGCCTCTGGTGCCTTTTGTCACAATAGACACGAAACGGTGTGTCACCAGTGAGCCCCAGGGGCTCCTAAAAGACGCCGGGCGGATCACATAATGGCGTATTCGCGGATCTTGCGATACAGCGTCTTGCGCGAAATGCCGAGCGCCGTGGCGGCCAGGGTGCGGTTGTTGCCGAAGCAGGCCAGGACCTTGGCGATATGCTCGCGCTCCACCGCCTCAAGCGACAGAAAGTCGTTTTCGCCCTCGGACTGCATGGACAGTTCGCGCGGCAGGGCGTTTTCCGTGATCACCCCGTTTTCGGCCAGGATCACGCCGCGTTCGATGACGTTGCGCAGTTCCCGGATATTGCCCGGCCACTGGTAGTTGATGAGGCAGGCCATGGCCCGGTCGGAAACGCGGTAGGTGCCGCCGGCCAGGACCCGGTCCAGGAAATACTCGACCAGAAGCGGGATGTCTTCCTTGCGGTCCCTAAGCGGCGGCAGCTCGATGTTGAAGACGTTGATGCGGTGATAGAGGGCTTCGTGGAACCGCCCGGCCTCGGCTTCCTTGGCCAGGTTGCGGTTGGTGGCGAAAATCAGGCGCAGGTCCGTGGTGCGCTCGTCCTTGTCGCCGACCCGGCGGTAGGTCTTGTTCTCCAGGGTGCGCAACAGCGAGGCCTGGACCTCCATGGGCAGCTCCCCGATCTCGTCAAGGAACAGCGTGCCCTTGTTGGCGAAGGTCATAAGTCCCTCGCGGTTCTCCATGGCCCCGGTAAAAGACCCCTTGACGTAGCCGAACAGTTCCGAGCGGGCCAGCTCCTTTTGCAGCGTGGCGCAGTTCTTGATGACATACGGCTTGTCCGCCCGCTTGGACCGGGCCTGGATAGCCGTGGCCGCGACTTCCTTGCCGGCCCCGGACTCGCCGGTAATGAGCACCGGCACGTCGGTCGGCGCGACCTTGTCGATGAGGAAGCGGATCTGCTTGATGGCGGCCGAGTTGCCCACGATCTGCTGGGGCTGGCCCTGGTTCTGGGCATGCTTGAGCTGGCGGTTCTCGAAACGCAGGCAGGCCCGCTGATAGGCCCGCTCCACGATCAGTTCGAGTTCCTCCAGGTTGAACGGCTTGGTGATGTAGTCGTAGGCCCCGAGCTTCATGGCCTCCACGGCCGAGTCGATGTTGCCGTGGCCGGTGATGATGATGACCTCGACGTCCGGGGAATGCTGGCGGATCTCCACCAGCACGTCCAGGCCGTCGGCATCGGGCAGACGCAGGTCGAGGACCACCACTTCGTAGGTGTTGCGCCGCAGCATCTCCCGGGCCTGATGGGCCGATTCCGCCGCCGCGACGGCGCGGGCCGGGGAAGACAATTCCTTCTTGAGCAATTTGCCGATGGAGGGCTCGTCGTCCACCACCAGCACGCTGTAGGGGCTGGTCACGATATTTTGTCCGTGTTGACGGGAAGTTTGACGGTGAAGACCGAGCCCTCGCCGGGCTTGCTTTTGACCGCAATCTCTCCCTGGTGTTTGTCCACGATGGTCATGCAGGTGGAAAGCCCGATGCCGATGCCCTTGCCGGCCCGTTTGGTGGTGAAAAAGGGTTCGAAAAGCTTGTCCATATTTTCCGCGGGGATGCCGCAGCCGGAATCCTCCACGGACAGACACACCGCGCCGGAACCCTCCTGGAAGGTGGTGATGACGATGTGGCCGGGGCCGACGATGGCGTCCATGGCGTTGACCAGGAGATTGAGCATCACCTGCTTGATCTGGTGCTCGTCGCCGGAAACCATGGGCAGGTGTTCGCACAGTTCCGTGCGCACGGTGATCTTGGCCTGGTTGCGCTGCCGGAGATGGCTGCGCAGGAGCTTGAGCGTGTCCTCGACCACGGCGTTTAAGCTCACCGGGGAAAAGCTCACGGTCCTGTGCCGGCTGAAGGTGAGGAGCGTGGTGACGATGTCCTGGCAGCGGCGGCACTCCTGCAAAATGGTGGTGACGTAGTCCTCCACGTCGTCCACCACGGTCGGGTCGACCTTTTCGCGCAGGGCCGGCAGGCGGCGGCGCAGGCCCTCGGCGAAACCGAAGATGGCGGTCAGCGGGTTGTTGACCTCGTGGGCCACGCCCGTGGCCAGCATGCCGATGGTGGCCATCTTCTCGGCCTGGTAGAACTTGGCCTGGTATTCCTTTTCCCTGGTCACGTCGCGCTTGAAGACCAGGATATGCTGCTCGGGGTCGTCGGGGTGGTGGATGGGCGAGGCCACCATCTCGAACTGGATGTTCTTGCCGTTGATCTTGAAGATCGCGGTTTCGCGGCAGATGTCGCCGGTGGTGAAGGATTTTTGGGCCGGACAGTTCGGACAGGGCCGGTCCTCGCCGCGAAAGATCTCGTAGCAGAATTTCCCTTCCGGCGCGGGATCGGGAAACACCTGGCGAAAGACGTGGTTGACCGACAGGATGCGCAGGTCCGGGGTGAGCACCATCATGATGTCGGTGATGCCGTCGAGGATGGCGGCTATCTCGCGACGGCGCTGGGCGGACTGGGCATTGGCGTCCTTGAGGGCCTCGATGGTCTGGCGCAGCTCCTGGAAAAAACCGAGTTTGCTGTGCTCGATGCCGATGAGATCCTCAAGGGACGGCGCCCGCCAGGGCATTACCAGGCCTCCTGGCAGATGCCGAGGAGCGACTCCCAGGTGACGGGGCGGGGGTTGGTCAGGGTGCAGGCGTCGTTGACCGCCGTGCGGGCGATGGTTTCCAGGCAGCCCTTGTCGGGCAGGATGTCCCGCAGGCGCACCGGCACGCCGAGGTCGGCGTAGAAGCGCTCCAGCCAGTTGATGCCGGCCAGGGCGATGTATTCCGAGGAACACATGCGCGGGCCGCAGACAATGCGGCCGATGGTGGCCAGCTTATCCAGGCTTGTCGGGAGGTTGTAGCGCATGACCGGCGGCAGGAGAATGGGGTGGACCAGGCCGTGGAGCACGTCGAACATGCCGCCGAGCGAATGGGCCAGGGAATGGCCGATGCCGAGCCCGGCGTTGGAAAAGGACATGCCGGCCGAGGTGGCGGCGATGCTCAGGTTTTCCAGGGCCTCGATGGAGCGGTCGGCCAGGGCGGCCGGCAGGTTGCGCATGATAAGGCGCATGGCTTTTAGGGCCTGCACCTCGGTAAAGGGCGAGGCCAGAAGCGACAGGTAGGATTCCACGGCGTGGGCGAAGGCGTCGATGGCCGAGGCGATGATGAGGTGTTCGCTTTTGGTCAAAAGGACCAGGGGGTCGATGATGGAGATGTTGGGCACCAGCGACCGGCTGATGATGGACATCTTCACCTGGCGCTCGACGTCGGTGATGATGCAGAACTGGGAAATGTCCGAGCCCGACCCGGCCGTGGTCGGCATGAAGATCATGGGGGGCAGGGGCCGCATGATGCGGTTGGCCCCTTCGTAGTCGCTGATGCGGCCGCCGTTGCCGACGATGGTGGCGATGCCCTTGGCCGCGTCCATGGGGCTGCCGCCGCCCACGGCGATGATGACGTCGGCCCGCTCGCGGGCGTAGATCTCCGCGCCTTCATGGATCTGATAATCGCGCGGATTGGAATTGACAGCGTCGTAGTAGACCCATTCGAGGCCGTTATCGCGCAGGATGTCCATGATCCGGTCGACCCAGCCGGCCGCGACCAGCCCCTGGTCGCTGACGAGCAGCACCCGGCGCCCGCCCAGGCGCTTGGCGCAGGAAGCCAGGTGGACGATGCTGCCCCGGCCGAAAATAATCTCTGGAATGGCGAATTTGCTGATCCGCATGGCGCTCCTTGGCGGTGGGACGAACGAAGTTGTCGGCGCATGGAGCGCACGGCAGCCGATAACGCCGGCCTCATCGGCAAGGCTGGCGTATCGTTTTGACCCGAAGCTATAACGTCCCTGTTTCAAAGGTCAAGCCGGGTTGCCCGGAGACACCGGCCGCAGCCCCTAATTCCCTTCGAACCGCTCCACGAATTCCCTGAGCGTTATCCCGAGGGCGTGGCATATCGCCTCCAGTTCGATCATGTCGATGCGCCGCTGCCCGCTTTCGTACTTGCTCACGTAGGATTGCGGATATCCCAGGCGCGCGGCCAACTCGGTCTGGCGCAATCCGGCCTCCTTGCGGAGCGAAAGCAGAAGAGCGCGGAAACACTCGTAGCGCCGCGTGTAACTAGTACGCTTCACGAGTTTCACACAGGATACGTTGCGTAATATCCCAAAACAGGATATTTGGGATCGAAAGAAAGAATTCGGGGAAAGCGAATGTTTTTCGCCGGGAAAGACGACCCGGGGCAAAAAAAAACATTTGCCGGCATTGTCTCCCTGTTTCGAAAGCCCGGCAGGGGGAAGGCGACACACCGCAAGGGAAAAGAAAGCGTGCTTCCCGCAGGCAGGGACCGGGCATTATGAAGTTTAAAATGCCTTCACGAGCAAACTCTCTGTGAAAACCAATCCTTTTTTATCCCCCCGTCCGGGGCCGACTGGCCCGACATGAGTATCCTTCAATTCACGTGAAATAGACAGAGGCTTTTTTTCGCCGTCGGGCAACCGGGTTGGGCAACGTTGCAGCCCGGCGCGCCCTGTGTCGCGCCACACCGTATAAGCACCGCCGCTCTCGGCAAGGCCGCACGCGCGGGAAAGCAGCAACCTTCCGGAAACAGGAATCTCTTTAAATTAATATCATAACTATATCGCCAGGAAAACATATTCGCATACATTTACACGCACAGCACAATTCCTAGCAACAAAGGAGAGAATAAGCACCAAAACCACTGTCTATCCGCAGGCGTCGTACAGCCATCCCTTTATTTCAAGAGACTGACCGTACATGGAAGCGCCCGCCTTTGAGGCTACGCACCAGACGGCAAACATCCCTGCCATTTTTTGACGATACAGCGTGCAACAAAAGGAGAATTTCATGCAATGGTTTCATAACATGCGTGTGGGGCCGAAGTTGATTGGTTCCTTCATCCTGATGTCTCTGATCGTCATGGCGGTCGGCCTGCTGGGTCTGCACAACATGGGGCTTATCAGCGACATGACGGACACGCTCTACGAGCGGGAACTGCTGGGCGTCGCGGCCATCCAGGAAGCCAATGTCAACCTTGTCTACGCCGATCGGGCCACAAAGAACCTTATCTTGTCCACCTCCCGCGAGGAGCGCGGCAAGCTCATCCAGCGTATCGACCATTACAAGAAAAAATTTGCGGAACAGATCGCCACTGCCCGGCCGCTCTTCGTCTCCCAGGAAGGCCAGGCCATGCTGACCCGCCTCGAGCAGGCCTGGCAATCCGTGGTGCCGATCTGGGACCAGATCGTGAGCGCCACCAAGAGCGAGGATCTCGAGGCAAACCGGGCCTCGGTGGCCTTGTCCATGGGAGCCGGCCGCGACAGGACCCGGGCCCTGGACGACCTCATCGAGGAAGTCGTCCGGCATAAGGAAGACAACGCCAAGAGCTACGCCCGGGAAGCGGCGGATCTGTACAAGCAAAGCCGCACCATGCTGACCCTTGTCATCGCCGTGGCCGTGCTGGTCGGCATGGCCCTCGGCTGGAGCATTTCCCGGGGCATCGCCGGACCGCTCGCGGCCTGCGTGGATTTCGCCAAGGGGCTCGCCCGGGGCGACCTGACCCACAAACTCACCTTCGAGCGGGCCGACGAAGTGGGACAGGTCTGCCAGGCCCTGCGCGAAGTGGCCAAGGCCGAAAGCGAGGTGACGGCGGTCGCCGGCAGCATGGCCCAGGGCGACCTGCGGATCGCCGTGGCGAAACGGAGCCCGGCCGACACGCTCATGGAATCCCTGGACGCCATGATCAAGCGCCTGACCCTGGTCGTGGAAGAAGTCCAAAGCGGCGCCGAGAACATGGCCTCCGGGGCCGAGGAATTGAGCGCTTCGTCCGAATCCCTGTCCCAGGGGGCCTCGGAACAGGCCGCGTCCGTTGAGGAAAGCTCCTCCTCCATGGAGGAGATCAGCGGCTCCATCATGCGCAACGCCGACAACGCCCGCCAGACCGAAGCCCTGGCGAGCAAGGCCGGCCAGGACGCCAAGGAGTCCGGACAGGCCATGGCCGAAACCGTGGCGGCCATGCGCCAGATCGCCACCAAGATTTCCATCATCGAGGAAATCGCCCGCCAGACCGACTTGCTCGCCTTAAACGCCGCCGTGGAAGCGGCCCGGGCCGGCGAACACGGCCGGGGCTTCGCCGTGGTGGCCTCCGAGGTCAGGAAGCTGGCCGAACGCAGCCAGGCCGCGGCGGCGGAAATCAACGGCCTGTCGGCCTCGAGCCTGGACGTGGCCGAACGGGCCGGCCGGCTTCTGGAAAAGCTCGTGCCCGATATCCTCAAGACCTCCGACCTGGTGCAGGAAATCGCCGCGGCTTCCAACGAGCAGAGCGCCGGCGCGGAACAGGTCAACAAGGGGCTGCAACAGCTCGATCAGGTCGTGCAGCAAAACGCCTCGGCCTCCGAGGAGCTGGCCTCCACCGCCGAGGAGCTCTCCTCGCAAGCCGAACAGCTCGTCAGCACGGTGGGCTTTTTCCAGGTCGCCGGCCAGGATGGGCGCACGACGGGCGTAGCGGGCGAAAAGAAGCGCCGGGCCGGCGTTGGCGGCAACGGCCATAAACCTGGTCTGAATCTGAAGAAAAGGCCCCTGCCCGATCCGGCGCCGATCCCACAAGCGCCCGGCGAGGCGGACGAGGCCCTGTTCGAACGCTTCTAGCGTCGCGTCCGATCAAGCCATTCACTTTTGACGCCAACGATGCGCCGTGTCCCCGCACTTCCCCATATCACGAGGCGCGGGCGCACGGCGCGAGCCGGAAGCGCGGACCCGGCCCCAAAGCCGGGCCGCATTGTGGAGCATTGCCATGGAAGAAAACGCCGCATCGGCGAGCAGGCGCTATCTGACCCTGACCCTTGGCCAGGGCTCCTGCTTCGCCATCGATATCTTCGCGGTCCGGGAAATCCTGGATTTCACCGACATCACCCGCGTGCCGCACATGCCGCCGGCCATGTGCGGCATGGTCGACGTGCGGGGCGAGGCCGTGCCCGTGATGGATCTCGGCCAACGGCTGGGGCTCGGGCCGGTGGAACAAACCATCAACACGCGCATCGTCATCATGGAACAGGCCACGCAGGGGAAGATACGCCTCATCGGCGGACTGACGGAATCGGTCAAGGAAGTGCTGGAACTCGACGCCGCGAACATCGTCCCGCCCCCAGCCATGGGCATGGCGGCGGACACCGCCTGCGTCCAGGGCATCAGCCGGCACGGCGACCAGTTCGTCATCGTGCTCGATACGCAGCGGCTGTTCAGCCTTGACGAGGCCCGGCAGAACGACGCCGACGCCGCGTAAGCGAAGCGAAAGCATCCGGGGGGAAAGCTTTCTTCAGAAAAGTTTTCCCCCAGCGACGTTATACGCCTTGTAAAAGTCCAAAATATGCGGCGGGCAGCCGGGAATAAAGTGGGCGAGTCCCGTGTTGTGGCGGGTGTCGTAGACAAGCGGCGCGGCGCAGGCCCCGAAGCACCACGGTTCGCCCTTGACGTTGCGCAGGTTGCGGCGTTCGGGCATGGGCACGCCGACATAGAGCGTCACCGGCTCGCGCCCGGCGAACGCGCCTTCGCTGGCCAGCTTGTCCAGGGAATGGCGCAGGGCCGACAGACAGCCGAAACAGGCCCCGCCCTCCAGCACCCGCACCGCAGCGTAGGCCCCGGCGCAGCCGATGACCGGCCGCGTGAAAACGCGCCGCAGCATGTCCGGATCGGCCCCCACCACCTCGATGGCGGCAAGGTCGGTCTCGCCCAGGCCCTCCTGCCGGGCCAGGCGCAGCATGGCCACCTCGCCCGCGCCGATGCCCATGAGGTCGGCCGCCACGGTATCCACGGCGCACACATCCGTTCCGGCCGCGATCACGTTCATGTCCGGCACCGCCGCCCCGGACAGCGGGGCCTGGCCCTGCACCGCCCACAAGCCGTCGAGCACGGTAAGCGCCGGTCGGACCACGCGCAGGATATCCACCACCTTGGCACTTATGTCGTTGCGGTGGCAGAACATGCGCTGCTCGTCGCACACCAGGCCGTAGAGATTCTTGATGCCGAGGGTGACCAGCGTGTGCACGTGGGTCTTCATCTTGGGCACGTTTATAAGCACGTCGGCCTCGACCACGGGGCGCGGCACAAGCACCGGATCGAAGAGAAAGGCGTCGGGATTGGCCACGACCACGGGCGCGTCGCGGTCGAAATGGACCACTTCCCCGCCGCAGGCGGCAACCGCCTTGGTGAAATCGGAAAGGCAGGACAGGGCCCGCTCCAGGGACAGGCCGTAGCCCGGGTTGTCGCCGACCAGCACCTTGGCCGCCCCGGCGTCGCGCAGCAGGCGCACCAGGGCCAGGATGACCCGCTCGTCCGTCACGATGGCGCAGGGATTGCGGGGATCGGGGCGCACCAGATTGGGCTTGACCAGCACGCGCCTGCCCCGGACCATCCCCGGCAGATCGCAGCAGGCCCCGACGGCTTCGGCCACCAGCACGGCCACGACCGCCAGACTTTTGGCCGTGTAGTCGCTTGGGCTTTCGGGCACCGGACGCGAGGCTAGGGCGACACGAGGGCGCGCCATGCGATTTTTCCTCCTGGGGTTCTGGGCAGCGCCTCGCGGACTTCGATAACGCGCGGCATCTTCATGCGGTGCAGCCGGCCGACAAGATAATGGCGCAGCCCGGCCGGGGACAGTTCGGTCCCGGCGCGCGGCACCACCACGGCTTTGGCCACCTCGCCGCGCAGCACGTCGGCCTCGGGAATGACGATGCACTCGGCCACGTCCGGATGCGTTCGAAGCGCCTCCTCGATCTCCACCGGAAAGACCTTCATGCCGCCGACCTTGAGCAACATGCTTTGGCGGCCGGCGAAATAAAACGCGCCGTCGGGCTCGCGGCGCACGATGTCGCCCGTGCGAAAGCGCCCGCCAAAGAGGCGAAATTCCGGCCGCGCCTCCTCGCCGAAATACCCGGGGCACACCCCCGGCCCGGATACGACCAGTTCCCCGGGTTCGCCGCACTCGGCCTCGGAGCCGTCCTCGCGCACGACCCGGGCCAGGTAACCGGGAACCGGCCGCCCAAGCCGGCAGGCGGCATGGGCCTCGCCCGGCCGGTTGGCGAGCCCCACGCCCGTGGTTTCGGTGCTGCCCCAAACAGGCAGGATGGACAGGGAAAAGCGCGCCAGAAGCCCGGAGGCCAGGGCGGAGGGCACGTGCATGCCGCCGGATTCGGCCACCCGGACCGTGGCCAGGGGATTGCCCGAGCCCGCCGGCAGGCGCAGCAGGGTTTCGTAGATGGCGGCCACGGCCATAAGCGCCGTCACCTTGTGGCGCGTACACGCCCCGGCCACGGCCTTGGCCGCCACCCGGTCGCACAGGACGAGCGGGCCGCCGAGAAAAAGCGGCCGCATGAGCGTCTCGTGGGGATGGACGAACGCCGGCATCAGGCACAGATGCACATCCTCGGCCGTGAGCGCGAAGGCGGCCACCGAAGCCTCGGTGTTGGCGATCAGGTTGCCGAGCGTGGTCACGGCCCCCTTGGGCGCGCCCGTGGTGCCGGAGGTGAAGTTCAAATAGACCGGGTCGTCCGGCCCGACTTCGGGCAGGGCGGCCGGGAACGGCCCGGCGCACAGCGCCTCGAAATCCGACAGCCCGGGGGGAACGGCGTTCCCGGCCGCCTCGCCCCTGTCCATGACGACCAGGGCAAAGGGCGGCTTGCCGCCGGTCAGGTTTTCGAGCAGGGGCAAGAATTCGGCCGCGACGCAGACCAAGGCCGGAGCCAGCCGGTCGAGCACGGCGCGCAGGACCGGCGGCGGCTGGTTGGGGTCCAGGGGGAAAAAGACGCCGCCACAGGCGGCTGCGGCGAGAAACGCGGTGATGGCCGCCGGGGTCTTGCGGGACAGCACGGCCAGACGCCCGCCCTTGCCCAGGCCGCGCTCGGCCAGGGCAGCCGCCAGCCGGGCCGCGCGCTCGGCCAGTTCGCCGTGGCGCACGACCGTGGTCCCGCAGAGGATGGACGCGCCGTCGGGAGCGGCCTCGGCGTTGCGGCGGGCCAGGGCGTAAAGCCCCCCGCGAAGCGTCCCCAGGGGGGCGGACACCCGGCTGCGCGCCGGGGATGGCTTGTTCTCGGACATGCGCCCAATATATGTCGGGGAAAGCGTTTTTGGCAAGGCGGACGCACGATTGCCCGACGATTGCCGACCGACCCGATCCGGTATAAAGCCATTGCGTCCCGCCGGAACCACCCGGCCGGACGGCGTTCCACCACATCGCATCGCGCGGAGGCGGCATGAATACGCGGCGTTTGGCCCTGACGTTTTGCCTGGCTGCCCTTTTTTCGTGGCTGCTTGCTTCCGGCCCGGCCCAGGCCGCGACCCCGGACGACGACACGCGGCCCATCAAAACCGGCGCCAGCGTCACCGGCATCGTGGAAGAAGACTATACCGACGGCCTGCTTTTGACCACGGACGACGGCGTCACCTATCTGGTCCTCACCCCGGACGCCATCAACCTGGAACAGGAAGAGGCGTTCCAGAAGAAATTCAAAGGCAAACGAGTCACCCTGACCGGCAGCATCTACCGCGACGAGGACGGCTCGCTCAGCCTCTACGTCGATTCCCTGCCCACCCGGTGACGCCGGGGCGGCCCGGCCTACATGTAGCCCAGGGCGCGCAGCTGCTCCATGGCCTCTTCCTTTTCCTGATCCCGGCCGGCCCGCTCCCCGGAGCGGTCGGTGAGATCCTGCTCCCAGGCCGGCAGATCGCTTTGGCGCACGGTGCCGGTCTTGGTGCCGAGGCTGCGGTAGCCTTGCCGGTAGAGCTCGCAGAAGGGGATGTCATTGCCGCGCGTGATGTCCCACACGTCGCGCTCGAGCATGTGCAGGATGGGGTGGATGCGCGTATGCGGCGGGTCTTCGCGCGGGCTTTCGTAGTCCTCGTGGGCCCGGGCCGGGTGTTCGTCCCAGCGGATGGCCGTGCCGAGCGCCGCCACGCCCTCCCGGCGCAAAAAGGCGTTTAAGGGCGCGACCTTCATCAGCTGGTTGCCGAGGGGCGATTCCGGATCGAAGGGAAAGGCCTCGCCGGTAAACCCCGTACGGGCCAGTTCCGCCCGGCTGTCCTCGGACAGCGCGGCCACGGGAACGACGTCCCCGATACGCGGCTTGCGCGACAGGACGTCGTCGTTGGCGACGACGGTCAGATCCAGTCCCCAGGCCTCGACCAGGCGCTTTTGAAACGCCACGACCTCGTCAAAGGGGTCGCCTTCGTTGATGGTCACCACCCGGGGCATGGCAAGCCCCCGTTCGGCGCAGACCTGCCGCGTGATCCAAAGCACCAGCGTGCTGTCCTTGGCCCCGGTCCAGGCCAGCCGGAAATCCGGTCCGAACCGGCCGATGGCCCCGGCGACGATGTCTTTGGACAGCGCTATTTTCCCGTCCAGGGACAAGGCCCAGCGGGCCTCGCGTTGTATTTCGTCCATACCCGTTCCTTGAGGGAGGCTTTAAGCCTGCCCGTTTTGGCTGGCTTGTACAGGCCACGGCGCGGCATGGGCAAGTTGTTTCGCCAAATTCGCGTGGCCCCAAAACAGCCGCCGCCGTCCCTTCCCTTGCGCAAAGGGCGCGGGAATGCAATAAAGGAGGTTGCATTATTCGATTTTCCGGCATCGCGCCTCAACGTTCGCAACCGACGCTTTCCTCTTTTTCATGGGGCATGCGCATGGCCGTCGACAGCAACGTATCCGCGTCCCCCCCGCAGGACGCCCTCAAACGCCGGGTAGCAACCCTCGAGGCCCTGGTATCCAGCCTGCGCCAACGACACCAGCGGTCCGAACTCTTCTTCGAACGTTCCGTCATGGGCATCCTGCTCGGCGATCCCGAGGGGAATCTGCTCGACGCCAATCCCCGGGCCCAGGAACTGCTGGGGTATAGCCACGAGGAACTCCGCGCCACCAACATCCGGGACATCATCCATCCCGACGACCTGCGCCTGGTTTCCTCCCAGGCCGGTCCCCTGGCCGCCCTGGCCGGCCTGCCCTTTTCCGTCGAGCGCCGCTACCGCCGCAAGGACGGCACCTGGCTGCCGGTCCAGGTCGATTTCAGTCCCCTGGACGACACCGGCCGGGTTTTCCAGATCATGCTCCAGGACATCACCGCCCGCCGGGCCGCCGAGGAGGCCAAAAACGCGGCCCTGGCCCAGGCCCGCAGCGCCAGCCAGGCCAAATCCGCCTTTCTGGCCAACATGAGCCATGAAATCCGCACGCCCTTAAACGGCGTCATGGGCATGCTCCAGCTGCTGCTCGCCACCCCCCATTCGCCGGAACAAGACGAATATCTGCACACGGCCATGGACGCGGCCGCCGCCCTGCTGCGCCTTCTCTCCGACATCCTCGACTTCTCCAGCCTGGACGCCGGCACCATGACCCTGTCCGACGAGCTTTTCACCGTGGGCGACGTCCTCGACCCGATCATCGCCTCCTTCACCCACGAGGCCGCCATCAAAGGGCTGGAATTTTCCAGCCACGTGGCCCCGGCAATCCCGGCCCACCTGTGCGGCGATCCGGCCCGGCTGCGCCAGATCCTCTACAACCTCACCGGAAACGCCATCAAATACACCACGTTCGGCAAGGTGGAACTGGACGTGACCCCGCTGCCCCAGCCTGATGCCGCGGGCCTGGCCATGCTCGAATTCGCCGTGCGGGACACCGGCATCGGCATCCCCGCCGCCAAACTGGCCCACGTGCTCGACGCCTTCGCCCAGGCCGACGCCTCGGTGACCCGTACCTACGGCGGGCAGGGGCTGGGCCTGACCATCGTCCGGGCACTGGCCGAGCGCATGGGCGGCCGCATTCTGCTGTCCAGCCAGGTGGGAAAAGGCACGGAGGTGCGGGTGCGCCTGCCCTTCGTGCTGCCGCCGGGAGAGGCCAGCCCGGCCCCGGCTTTCGCCAAGCCCTGCCTCATCGGCCGCCGGGTCCTGGTGGTGGAGGACGAAGCCATCAACCGGCTGACCATGCGGGCCATGCTGCAACGGCTCGGCTGCGAGGCGGTCATGGCGGAAAACGGCCGGGAAGGCCTGGCCAGACTGGCCCGGGAAGATTTCGATTGCGTGCTGATGGATGTGCGGATGCCGCTTCTGGACGGGCTTTCCGCCACCCGGGCCGTGCGGGACGGCTCGGCCGGGGCGCGCAATCCGGCGGTGCCCATTTTGGCCCTTACTGCCCAGGCCCTGACCGGGGACCGGGAACAGGCGCTGGCCGCCGGGGTCGACGGCTACGTGGTCAAGCCCGTGGACCTGGACGCGCTGGCCCGGGCCATGGACGCGGTCATTCCCGAATGCCGGGGCGAGGCGTAACCGCGTCCTTTCCCCCGCCCACCCGGCGGTAGGCGGCAACGGCCAGGGAAACGGCCGCGTCCCAGGTGAGCTCCCGCGCCCGGTCCAGCCCCTTTTGCCGCAGCATGGCGGCAAGCGCGGCGTCCGTCAGCACGCGCCCAAGCGCGGCGGCCAACCCTTCGGTATCCGACGGATCGACCAGCAGGGCCGCGTCCCCCGCCACCTCGGGCACGGACGCGGCCGTGCTCGCCACCACCGGCGCGCCGCAGGCCATGGCCTCGGCCACGGGCAGGCCGAATCCCTCGCCAAAGCTCGGATAGGCAAAGGCCGCCGCACCGCTGTAAAGCGCGGGCAGATCCTCCTGCGGCACGGAGCCGGTGAAAACGATGCCCTCCCCGCCCCCGTCGCGACGTATGGCTTCGTGAAACGCGGCGAAAAGCCGGTCCCGGCCGCCGGCCAGGACCAGAAACGGCGCGGCCGGTCCCATCTCCCGACGCAAGATGCGATAGGCGGCCACGAGTCCGGGCAGATTCTTGCGCGGCTCGATACGCCCGAGATAGAGCAGGTACGGCCCTTCCGGGAGCCCGAGCCGCCGGCGCACGGCGGCAAGGCGCGCCGGATCGGTCACGGGGAAAAAGCCTTCGCCAACGCCGTTAAAGGCAAACGCCACCCTGTCCCCGGGCACGCGGTATCGCGAAACGATCTCCCGGCGGCTGAACTCCGAAACGGTCAGCACCATCCCGGCCCGGCGGGCGCTGCCCGGATAGAGCAGCCGCATGAGCGAGCCGAGTCCCCTGGGAAAGTATTGGGGCAGGGATTCGTGCAGGATGTCGTGCACCGTGAGCACCGTCGGCGGGCCGCCGACCAGGGGGCCGACGTACTGGCAGTGCAGCACGTCCACCTCGCGCGCCGCCCGGGCCGGAAACGGCCGGACCAGCCGACCGAAGCGCCCCGGCGGAATGGGCCGCAACACGACGTTCGACGCGCCCGGGGCCAGGGCCCGGGCGGCCGGCCCCTGGGGATCGGCGACATAATAGACAAAATCGATGTCCGGCGCGGCAAAGGGCAGCCGGGCGGCCAGATTGGCAATATAGGTGCGCGAGCCCTGCATGAGGTCGGAAAGCCCATGCAGGTCGAGTCCTACCCGCATGTCCGGCCACCTGCCTTTTTGCCGCAAAATGTCCGGCCGGTCAGCCGGGAAAGGACGGCCAGCCCGCCGCCCAGGGCAAAGGCGAAGGCCCTGGCGCAGACGATGCCCGGAGCGACGACGGCCACGGGCGCGTCCCGCCGGGCCGCCAGCCGGGTAAACGGCGCGGACGAGGCGACGAGCGCCAAACCCGCCGCCAGGGCCAGCGCGCCCCCGGACGCCGCAAACGGCCACAGCGCAATGCCCAGGCCGCACAGGCCGGCCAGCGCCGTCTGGATGCGAAGGAGCCCCGGCGTGTAGCCGTCGCGCAGCATTTTTTGCGGATGGGCCCGGCAGGCGGCCAGACGCCAGTAGGCCCGGCGGGCCTTGATGCGCAGATAGCCAGGCAGACTGGCCGGATGGCGGTGCCAGGTCATGGCCCGGGGAGCGAAGACCAGCCGGTGGCCGGCCCGGCACAGGCGGTAGGAAAATTCCGTGTCCTCGTTGTCGGCCACGGGAAAGGACGTGTCGAAGCCGCCCTGGGCGACGAACACCTCGCGCCGGAAGGCGGCGGCGTAGGTGGCGACCAGGTCGAGACAGGGAAATTTCGCGGCGAACCGGTAACGATCCTCGAATTCGAGCTGGGCGAACCGGGCAACAAGCCCCGTCTGCCGGGTGCGGTAGGCCCCCTGGACGCCGGAGACGGCCGGATCGTCGAAAGGCCGGGTCAGCTGGGCCAGAAAATCGGGAAACGGCGTGCAATCGGCGTCGGTGAAAACCAGGATGTCGCCCGTGGCCCGCAGCGCCCCGGCATTGCGGGCCGCGGCCGGTCCCTGGTTTTCTTGGCGCACGACCATGGCCCCCCGGGCGGCGGCAACGGCCGCCGTGGCGTCGGTGGAACCGTCGTCCACGACGATCACTTCCACCCGCCCTGCGTCCACGGTCTGGCGGGACAAGGCGTCCAGGGTGTCCGCCAGGGTCGCCGCCGCGTTGTAGGCCGGCACGATGACGGAAATGGAGGGGGAATGAGGCTGAGGCAAGAGGGTGCGAGAGGGGAAACCCTTTGAAAAGGGTTCTCCCCTCTCGCGCTCTCCCCTTCCTAAACTTTTTATTGGCATCATCGCATTATGGATTTTTGGGTGAACGCCGCAGAGGCTACCGCCAGGGCTATACCTGCGACCCGCGCAAAAGGTGCCGCACGAACACCCGGCCGGCCCGGACGTTTCGCGCCATCTCGCCCGGGGAAACCAGGGAGGAAACAGCCCGCCGCAGCAGAAAGGACGGCCGCAGGTAGAAGCGGCGGCGGGCCAGGTCGCAGAGCCGCACCAGCTCGCGCGGCCCGAGGGTCTCGTTTCGCACCACGCAGTTGTGCAGGCCCTTGGGCGTGAGCCAGTCGCGCCAGGTTTCGGCCGTGATGTGCCCCCGGGCGGCGTATTCGGCATAGGCCTCGGTGCCGGGGTAGACCATGACCGGGTAGAACTGGGCCGTGTCCGGGGCCAGCTTGATGGCGAAGTCGATGGTGGCCATGATGGACTCGCGGGTATCGCCCGGAAAGCCGAAGATGAAACAGCCGTGGACCTTGATGCCGGCGGCCCTGGCGTCGGCCCGGAAGCGTTCCATGCGTGCGGCCGTAAGGCCTTTCTTCATGGAGGTAAGGGCAGTGGGATCGGCGGATTCGAAGCCCACGCACACCTGCCTGCACCCGGCCCGGCCCATGGCCGCGAGGAGATCAGAAGCCAGATCGGCCCGGCTGTTGGCCGTCCACTCGAAGCGCAGCCCCCGACGCCCGATGGCGGCGCAAAAGGCCTTGCAGCGCGTCCGATCGGCGGTCAGCGTGTCGTCCTCGAAAAAAATCGTGCGCAGCCCCGGGAAGTTGTCCAGGCACCAGGCCACTTCGTCGAGCACGTCCTCGATGGGCCGGTAGCGCGCCTTGCGTCCGGTCAGGGTCTGGGGATGCAGGCAAAACGAGCAGCGAAACGGGCAGCCGCGCGAGGTGGAAAGCGTCACCATGGGCGGCTTGGCGTTGGGGTTGAAATAACGGCGGATGTCCAGGTGGCGCTTGTAGACCGGGGCCACGGGCGGAAGTGCTCCCAGGTCCTCGATGTAGGGCCGGTCGGGATTGTGGACCGCCGCGCCGGATGCGTCCACGAAGCTCAGGCCCTCGATTTTGGCCAGCCGGGCGTCGGTCGCCGGGCCGCTTTCCAGCACCCGGGCCAGTTCCAGCACCGTGGCGTCGTATTCGCGCCGGGCCACGGCGCAAACCGCTCCCGGCACGCTCGTCAGCACGTCTTCCGGCAAGGCCGAGGCATGGGGCCCGACCAGGACCGTGAAGACCCCGGGCAATACGCGGCGCAGGGCGGCGGCGGCGGCGATGTCGGCGTCGATGCTCGGCGTGGCGGTGTCGATGACCGCCAAAACGGGACGCTGCCGCTCGGCCCGGGCGATGACGGCCGGCAGGTCGAGGCCGGCGGCCGGGGCGTCCAGCAGGTCCACGTCGTAGCCGTCGGCCTCGAGCAGGGCCGTGGCCTGGGCCAGGAACAGCGGGAAATACAGAGTGCCGGACTTGGTGACGGCCGGGGAACGCTGGGGCCGGGAAAAATTGGGCAGAAAAGGGGAATTCAAAACCAGCACGGGCATGGCGGGGGTCATGATGGCACGCGCCTCCGAAGCGGGGGATAAGATGTCGTCCATGATAGGCGAAGGAACGCTTACGGGCAACCAAGGCGGTCGCCTTTGCCCATCCCTTGCCATTGGCCGCAACTGCGGCCACACTGCCCCCTCGGCCCGCGCTCACCCGCCGGCCCGGAACATGCCATGAACGTACTGCTTATAAACGTCCACGCCACCCACGTGGACGAGACCACCGATGACCGGGAACCTGGGTGCCCGAAGCAAGGCGAAGGCCGCTTTGACGGCCACGCCAAAACGGAGCGCCGATGAATCCGGGCAGTGCCGCCGGTCGTCATCATCCTCCCCCATCGCCCGCTTTCGCCGACCATGCGCCCGCCGAGCCTTCACGCAGGCTCTTCTGGCTGCTGTTCGGCCTGATCCTGGCCGGGTCCCTGGCCTTGCGCCTTTACAACGTGGGCACCCCCCAGCTGTGGGAGGACGACTACCTCAACCTCGACCGGGCCCTGATGGATCCGGCCCGGCTCATCGCCATCCAGCAGTACCAGGGGCCGGCGGACACCATCTTCGACTTCCAGCCGCCCCTTTCCTACCTGCTCGTCCACGCCACCCTGGCCGTGTCCAAGACCACCATGGCCGCCCGCCTGCCCTCCATTCTGGCCGGCATGCTGTCCATCCTGGCCATCGGGCTGCTTGGCGCGCGCACGGGCGGACGCAAGGCCGGGCTGGCCGCCGCCGCCATGACCGGGCTGTCCCTGTTCCATCTGGATTTTTCCCGGGCCATCAAGCCCTATGCCCTGTTTTTATGCACCCTGTCCTTTTCCCTGTATTTCCTCGTCCGCTGCCTGGAGGCGAAGCTTGCCCGGCGCCCGGCCTGGTTGACCGGCTATGCCGCGGCCACGGCGGCCATGCTGGCCACGGCCTACCAGGGCGTGCCGGTTGTTCTGGCCGAGGGGCTGTGCATTCTGGGCCTGTATGTGGCCAGAAAGGGCATCTTCAGCGCCGCCGACCGCAACTGGCGGCTGGGGCAGATCGTCCTCGCCGCCGACGCGGCCGTGCTCGTCTGGCTGCCCCTGGCCCCGGGCCTGCTTTTCGTGCGCGAATTCCTGGGAAACCCGCACATCAATCCCTGGCAGGGCTTGGGCGGAACGTTTTTCGCCAATATCCTCAATGGGCTGTATTACCAGCACGCAGTCGTGCCCCTGGTCAGCACGCTGCTGCTCATCGCCCTGGCCCTGCTCGGGCTGCTGGTCGGCCGCCGCGCCCCGGTCCTGCTGCTGGCCGCCGTCGGGATTTTCCCCGCGCTGGCAGTGCTTTCCAGCCAGTCGGACCTGCGGCCCCTCGTGTCCTGGCGACACCTGGTCTGTCTGTTCCCGGGGCTGGCCGTTTTCGCCGGCGCGGGCGCGGCCTTCACGGCGGACATGGTGGCCGGCTACATGGCCAAAAAACTACGCCTCGGCACGGCCCTGCTCGTCACCGCCGCCCTGTGCGCCGTGACCATGGGACCGGGACTGACCCGCATCCGCGACGACGCCTCCCGCACCCTGTCCAACGACCGGGACCTGTTCCGATACTTAAGCCGCCTGCCCGTGACCTGGACCGGCCTGACATTTACCGGCTACCAGCGAAACACCAAGACCTTCTCCGCCAGATGGCACCTGCCCGGCCGCTTTTCCAGCCCGGGCGACTTTTCCGGCCCGGGCTACGGCCGCACCCTGGTCGTGGATTCCTACACCGCCCCGTCCCAGCGGCTTCGGGCCATGCCGCGCGGCACGCTGCTGGCCTCCTGGGGCACCGGCATCTTCAAGACCCGCGTCTCCCTGGCCGGGCTGCCCCGCCGGGCCCCTCTGCTGCTGGCCCCGGGCGCCGACGGCTCGGCCGCCTATGGCGACGATTTCCGCGACTGGCGCTATTACCGCGACGCCTTTGCCTCGCGCAATTTCACCGTGGACACGGAAGTGGGCCTGCTGCGCCCCACCCGCTACGAAAAGCCGGCCATGGCCGTGTGGCGCTTCGACCTGCCCCCGGGCAGCGCCGGGGCCGTCGTGCGGGCCAGCGTGGTCGCGGCGCTCTACAAGCGCCATCCCGACAAATCGGCGGATTCGCTGCTTTCCATCGCGGCCAGCGGCGACGGCAAGACCTTCACCCCCCTGGCCGTGCTGTCCCACGCCGATTTCCTCCTGCCCGACGGCACGCCGCGCACGCAAAAAAGGCGTTTTTTCGAAGAGCTGGGCTTTTACCACGAGTGCCGCGAAGCCGCCGCCCGCCTGGACCTGACGCCCTTTGCCGCCGGCGGCACGGTCTACGTGCGCGTCACCTACGCCCCGGGAGTGCGCGAGGGATTTCTCAACGTGGCCGGACTGGCCGTGACGGCGGAATTTCCCGAGGGAGCCCGGCCCGAGGTGAATCCCCTGGCTTTTTACGCCGCCAACCTGGCCCGAAATTGCGCCGCGCCGGCCTACACGCCGGACAGTCACCTGCTCGGCCAGACCGCCTACGTCTTTGCCGCCCCGCAGCATCCGGAGCTGGCCGCGCGTCTGCCCGGGGGCGAGGTCATCGGCACTCCGGCCGATCTGGCCGCCTTTACCGCCGCCCACCCGGACCTCGATCCCGCCTACGTGCTGCGCGACGCGTCGGGCGCGCCGGCGGTCATCGTCCACGACCCAGCCCTAAATCCCGACGGCGACGCGCCGCGCTTTTCCGGGACCGACTCCCGCGCCGTGCTGGAGGTGGCCGGCAAAAAGCCCTTCGACGTGGGCACGGCCTGGCTATGGGGCAGGATCGACGCGCCGACCATCGCTATCGGCGCCACGTCCCTGCGCATCCCGGTGTCCGCCCCGGACGGGACGGTGCTGCGTCTCACCCCCGGCGGCAAGGGGCTGCTCGCCTTCAGCCCGAATTTCGATCCGCCGGATTTCACCGACGCCCCCAACGCGCATTTCCGCAATATGGCGGCGTCCACATCCTATCCGGAGTATGACGGCGGCGTGACCTGCCGGCCCGGCACCGCCTGCTCGTTCGATTACATCATCGTCTCCGGCCTGCCCATGACCGAGCTGCGGCTGATGACCTATCCCCGGCTCTACGGCGAACCCGGCAGCGCGGGAAGTTGCCAGGTCTCGGTTTCCACGGACGGCCAGCACTTCCGGACCCTGGTCGATTTTCGCCGCTCCAGGAAATTCACCTGGTCGCCCATGTTCACCCGGCATTTCACCCGGCTGCGCTTCGACAAGCCGGCCACCTTCGTCACGGTGCGCTTTTCGCTTTTCGCCAATGCCAACGCCGAGTTCTGGTCGCCGACACGGCCCATCGACCGCATGGTGGTGGAAGCCGACCTCGACGCGCGTTCGCTGCCGCCCCTGCGGCTCAGTCCCGGAGCGGTGCCGTTGCGGCTCACCGGCGCGCCGGACAACAACCTGCACCTGACCTTCGATCCCCACCGGCCGGGGCTCGAACGGGTCTGGCCCGGGGACTAGGATCGTGCTCTTGCAAGACGCGCACGGGTTTCGATCGGCACAGAAGGGAACGCACCACGAGGCCGCCCAAAAGCCGTTTCCCCTCCACAGCCGGCCGTGCTATGCGCTTGTGACGTGATGTCAGGAAAAAAAACCGGGGCATTGCGGCCCGACGCCGCCGACTGGATTGCGCTTGTGCTCGGGCTTTGCGCCCTGGCCCTGCGACTAGGCGACCTTGGCGCGCCCTCGGCCTCGTTTTACGACGAACTGACGACCCTGGCCCGCAGCCTTGCCCCGAGCATGGGCGAGGTGCTACGCGCCGCGCGCTGGCAATATCCGCCCTATATCGATTTCCAGCCGCCGCTCTACTACCTCATGGTCCACGCGGCCATCGGCCTTGGCCACACGGACTTTTTCGCCAGGCTCCCGGCGGCGCTTTCCGGCGCGGCCAGCGTTCCCCTGCTCTACCTCATCGGCCGCCGGCTCGGCGGCAAGGCGGTGGGGCTTTTCGCGGCCGCCGCCCTGGCCGTGAACCTGCACCATGTCGACGTCAGCCAGCAGACGCGCCTGTACGCCTTTTACGGGCTGGCAAGCCTCGGCGCGCTCTGGGCGCTGCTGCGCGCCCTCGGAGCAAATGACGGGAAACGGCGAACCATCGCCGCCTGGGCGCTCTACGGCGTGTTCTTGGCCACCGGGCTTTACACGTCCTATCTGGCCGGGACCTGGCTTGTGGCGGGCCTCGCCTTGACGCTCCTGGCCCTTATCCGGCCGGCCCCGTCTCCGGGCGTAGGAAACGACGCGGGCGACGGGCAACCCGCGCCCCATCGCCGGCGTAGCCTGATTCTGGGCTGCCTCCTCGCCAGTCTGGCCGCGCTGCTCCTTTTCTGGCCCTGGCTTGCCGCCACCTCGGGCATGCGCGGCTACCTGCTTACCGCCGCCGCGCCCAATCGACCGGCCCTCGGCACGGCCCTGGCCCATGTCTTCGCCGCCTTTTCCAGCCAGTACGCCGCCTTTACCGGCCGGCCGGAACTGCCCTGGCTGCTGGCCGGGCCGGCCCTGCTCGGCCTTGTCGCGGGCCTTTGCACGCGAAAACGACGCTTCGCGACCGTGGCCGCCGCCCTCTGGTTCGCGGCGTTTTTTTTGCCGGTCTGGTTCAAGGCCAACGCCACCCACCATTTCCAGGCCCGCTACGTGCTGCCCTGCCTGTTTCCGGTTCTGCTCCTGGCCGGCATGCTGCCGGCGGCCCTTGGCGACCGGCTGCCGCGAAACCTCGCCGGCAGGGCCGCGCGCCTCGCCCTGTCCGTGCTGCTGGGGCTGGCCCTGGCCGCGCCGAGCCTGCCGGTTTATCCCTTCTACTACCGCCGCGACGACAGCCGGCTCAAGCCCCTGGCCGCCTTTTTGCGCGACCGGGCCACACCGGGCGTGGCCCTCGATTTCGCCGGCCACAGCCCGCCCTGGACCCGGTTTTATTTCGCCACCTTCGTGCGCTGGTACCTGCCCGGCGTGTTCGAACCGCCCCTGCCGGAAAACGGCCGGAACTTCCGGGAGTGCTTGCTGGTGACGCCCGCCGACGACCAAGCTCCCCCGCCGCCGCCCGGCGCGGCCTTTCTCGGCGCGCTGGCCCGGGTGCGCGTTTTCCGCACCCCGCTTTTAAACGCCGCCCCGCTGCTGCTGCGGCCCAACACTGCGGGACAGGTCTTTTTCGAAACCGATTTTCACATCTTGCCCAAGGCCTTTGCCCATATCTGGGACAGCCAGAACATCCGCATAAAACCCAAGGGCCTGCTGCCGGCCGATCGTTCCGCCTCCGGCAGCGTCACCTACGCCTTTTCCCCCCTGCCCGGGCAGCGTATCGCCCTGACCCGGCTAGCCCTGGACGCCAGGGTGACGGGCTATCCCGGCATCCCGGTCACCGGCCGCGTGCTGGTGCTGGTCGGACCGGCCCTGGACAAACTGGTCCCCTACGATCCGGGCGCTCTGCCGCCGCCGGGGGACACCCTCTTCGTGCGGCTGATCCTCGAGCCCGGCCCCAGGCGCGAAACCGTGGAAGTCACCCGTCTGGCCCTGGCCGCCGCCGTAAGCGGCCAGCCGGACCCGGGCGTCACCCCGGAAGCCGAAGGACAGCGACGCCTCGCCGCCAACTCCCTCGTCGTGTCGTATGAAAAAGACGCCCTCTATCCCGGCCGCCGGCCGCTGGCGACCCTGCCCGCAACCAAAGCCGGACAGGCGTCGCCGCTCCTCGTGGCGACCATCGGCGACACGGCCTACGTCGATCCCACCCTATCCCCGGACTACGGCCGGCTGGCGGCGGACAAACCGCTCACCCTGGTCAATCCCGGCAGCCTGTCCATCCTCCTCGACATCTGGAAGCTTGCCGGCTCGCCCCAGGGGCCGCATCTGACCGTGGGCGGGGCGACGTTCCAGATTCCCCTGACCGGCAAAAAACTGGCCGCGACCCTGGCGGCCAAGGGCCGGGGCGAGGCCGCCCTGCGTCCGCTTTTCACGCCGGACGGCTACGATCCGGGCATGGCCGACGTCGCGGACCGCGTCACGCGCCTGCCCAGGGAGCCGGTCCTGACCTGCCCGGACGGCAAACCCTGCTCGGTCACCTATGCCCTGGTCACGGGCTACCCGGCGCGGACGCTGCGCCTTACCTGGTTCCCCCGGGTCTTTGCCGACGCGGCCGGCCAAAACGGCGTACAGGCCGCCTATTCCCTTAACGGCGGGGCCTACCGTCCCCTCGACGCCCTGACCAGCTCCGGCTCGAACCGTTGGGAAGGGCTTGGCGTCGGCCGGACCGTCACGGCGGACCTCGGGGGATTTACGGGCACACTGCGGCTGCGCTTCACCCTATCCGGCGATGCGGCCCAGCTGTGGTCCTCCCTGGAGACGCCCATGGCCATGTCCCTGTCCCTGGATACGGGGAGCCTGCCCGCGATTTCCCTGCCGCCCGGCCGCACGCCGCTTCGGGCCGATTGCCCGGAAACCGACGGCGTGGTAGCCTTGCCGATGCCCCTTACCGACAGCGCGATTGGTACGCCATGAGCACCGCCCCCTCTTCGTCCTCCCCCATCGTCATTGTCGGCGGCGGCGTGGCCGGACTTGCCTGCGCCGCCCGGCTGACCGCCGCCGGATGGCCGGTGGTCGTCATCGAACGCGAAGCCGAGGCCGGCGGCCTGTTGCGCTCCGTGCCCCTGGACGGCGTGGTGTTCGACCTCGGCCCCCATGTCCTTTTCCTCGACCATCCGGGGCGCGGCGAGGCGTTCTTGCGCGAGGTGCTCGACGGCGCGCCCGTCATCCGCCACCCCTTCGCCTTCGCCATCCACGCCGGCGGGCGCTATTGGAAATTTCCCAACCACTTCGATTTTCTGCGCTATCCCACCCGCTACAAGATCGAGGCCCTGCGCGCCGCCCTCAAACGCCGGGGCGCGCCGCCCCCGGAGCCCATCCCCGCCTCCCTGGAACTGGCGGAAAAATGCGGCCCGGGACTTTACGGGCTGCTCTTCCGGGACCTTTTCGCCAAAAAGGCCCTCATGGACCCGGCCGAGCTGCACCACTACTGGCTGGCCCGGGTGGACCGCACCATCGACAACGCCAAGGAGCCCTTCGTCCCCCGGGGCAAGGCCGGGGCCGTCCTGGCGGCGCTCGGCCGGCTGCGCCAGCGCTACACCTACCCCCGGGGCGGCCTTGGCGACGTGCCGCGCCTGCTGGCGGAGCGCATCCGCAACGGCGGCGGCGAGATCATGACCGGCGTGACCGATCTCGCCCTCGAACACCAGGGCGATCGCATCACGGCCGTTCTTCTGCCCGACCGGCGCATCCCCTGCCGACACTTGGTCTGGACCGCGCCCTTAAACGCCCTTAATAGCGCCCTGGGCGAGACGACCATCCCCAGGCTCCCCACCATCACCATGCGCCTGGCGCTTTTGACCTACAACCGCACACAGCGGGTCCACCGGCCCTACGTCTACACCTACCACCCGGACCCGGCCATGCTGGCCAACCGCATCTATTATCCGGAATCCATCTTCCGGGAGCTGGGGCCGGCCGACCGCGAGGGGCTGTGCCTGGAAATCAACGTGGCCACGGGCGAAGGGACGCTGCCGAGCGAAGCCGAAACCCTTTCCCGAGCCGTGGCCGACGTGGCCCACCTGGGGCTCTACCCGCCCCAGACCCTGCGCGAGGCCCGCGTCGTCACCCTGCCGGCGGCCATGCCGGTCTATCCTCTCGACTATGAACGGAATCTGGAGGCGGCGACCACCCCGGTGCGGGGCATCGCCAACGCCCACGCCGTGGGCCGGCAGGGCGGCTTCTACTTCTGCCTGACCCCGGCCGCCGTCACCCAGGGGCTCAAGATGGCGGATCATCTGCTTGGAACCGAACCCCAACCCGGAGCCTGACCACCATGGGACTGCTCGATTCCGCCCTGGCCACCAAGGGAGCGGGCGCGTCCGAACGCGTCAAAATCTTAAAGCGCCATGCCCAGGCCTTCGTGCGCCACGCCACGGCCAAACGGCTGTGGAACTTTTACAAGGCCGAACGCAACAGGCTGCAAAAGCGCGCGGTGCTCGATTCCATGCCCTATATTCTCAAGATCGAGACCACCAACATCTGCAACCTGCGCTGCGCCTACTGCTACGACGACCGCCGCGCCCCCACGCCCGAGGAACGCCCCTTCGGCCGCATGAGCGCCGAGCAGTTTCGCGGCCTGCTCGACGCCGTTGGGGACTATCTCTTCAAGATCAACCTGTACGGCTTCGGCGAGCCGTTCCTTTTTCCCGAAACCCTGGAAATGATCCGGCTGGCCACGGACCGCAACATCGGCGTGGGCGTGTCCTCCAACCTCAACCACCGCGACCCGGACCTGCCCCGGCGCATCGTGGCCTCGGGCCTGGAAGTGCTCATCTTTTCCTGCCACGGCGTGTCGCAGGAGACCAGCAACCGGTTCATGCGCGGCGGCAATCCGACACTGGCCCTGGAGAACCTGCGGGCGCTCATCGACGCCCGGCGGGCGGCCGGCTCGAAGACGCCCTTCATCGACTGGCAGTACTGCGTGACAGGATTTAATGAGCACGAGATCGGGGAAGCCCGGGACAAGGCCCGCGCACTCGGCGTGGACCAGGTGCGCTTCATCAAGCCCTTTTTCCCGGCCGACGCCCCGGACGAATGGTTTTCCAGCCGCTTTCCGCGCCAGACCTTCAGCCACGACGCCGAGGCCTCGCCGGGCTGCTCGTGGCTGTACCGCTCGGCCTACGTCAACTGGGACGGCGGGCTCATCCCCTGCTGCCGCGATCCGCGCGACCTGTCGGTTGATTTCGGCAACGTGCTTAAAACACCCTTCCGGGACGTCTGGAACAACGCCAAGTACCAGGCGGCCCGAACGCTCCTGGCCGATCCGACCCGCAACGACCTGCGCCCCGGCATCGTCTGCGGCCGCTGCCCGGTCACGTATTTACGGAAACAGTAGGAGGAAGAATCCGGGGGGAAACTTTTCTGAAGAAAAGTTTCCCCCCGGGCCCCCCTTCAAAAGACTTTAACGGCGTACGATTTCAATCGATAAAAAGTTTAGGAAAGGGAGAGCGCGAGAGGGGAGAACCCTTTCCAAAGGGTTTCCCCTCTCGCACTTTCTCTTCTAAATCTTATCGCTAGTAGGGCGTGTTCTGGCTTTCCACGTCGTTCCAGACGGAGAGCGGCGCGTCGTTATTGAGCACGCGGTCGACGAAGCCGTTGTTTTTCACGTCCAGCTTTTCCCAGGCGGATTCGGCCTTTTGTTTATCCTTCCATTGGGACATGAATTCGTCCTTGGTGATCACGCCATCCTTGTTGACGTCGTACTTGATGTACACTTCATCCATGGTCGCGTAGCCCTTGGGATGCTGCGACTGTTTCTTGGCGCAGCCGCCCAAAGCGGCGATCAGGGCCACGATCGCCAGAATCCCCATTACGTAACGCACCATTTCCCGCTCCTTGCTGAAGTTGCCGGTTCCGCCCTGCCTGGACAGAGGGCCGCCTTTGCATGCCGGTGTCCGGGAAACCGCGAGACGGACATGCCGCATGCTGCAGTGCCGGGACACTTTTCCGATCCACCACATGTTTCATACAACGGCCAGCATCGTCCAGTCCCTGGCAAGGATCGCTCCTTCAAAAAAAAGACAGGGGGGAAACCTCTTCTTCCGAAAGGCTTCCCCCCGGCCCTTTTCCCATAAAAAGAGTGCGAAGGGTGCGTTACACCTCGCCAGGAGCAAAAGTTTTGGGGAGGGGAGAGCGCGAGAGGGGAACCCTTTTTTCAAAAAGGTTCCCCTCTCGCACGTTCCGTTGACCGAACCGCTGTCGCGGTCCGTGTTATTGCTGCGGATTGAAGATCTGGAAGGTCTTCTTGATGGAGGAGCCGTCTTCGGCCACGGCGGTAAGCGTCCAGTCGCCGCTGGCCATCTCCCATTCCTTCTCGAAGGTGAAGGTGCAGTTGTATTCCTTGCCCGTTACCACATCGACCGTGGTTTCGGTATTGAAGACCACCTTGTTCTGGGCCGGGTCGATGATGCCCGGCGAGGCGGTGATGATCTTGACCTTGGACGTGCCGCCTTCGGGCTTGAGCGTTTTAAAGCGCAGGCCGAACGTCGTGCCGAGTTTGCGGGGCACGGAATTGGTGGCGGTCGTGAGCGCCCCGTTCGCATCGTAAATGCCGTAATCCACCAAAACGATGGTCGGCTCCTTTGGCTTTTCCTCCTTGCTGCCGAAGCCGAAGAAATTCAGCGTCGAGGAGCAGGAAGCCAGAAGCAGGCACAAGATCGGCAATATCGCAAGCAAACGTTTCACGCGTGTCCCTCCACGGCCTCACCCCGGCCGCATGTTCTTAATAATGGCCCACATGACCCCTCGGACGGCCGGTGTCAAGGGAAGCCGGCCCGTCCTGCGTTGCCTCGGCAAAAAGACAAATGACGCGGCGGGCACGCCAAGCAGCCGACGCGGCGGTCGTTCACGGCGTGCCGAAAGCCAGGTCGGCCAGCGGGGTCGTGCCCGCGAAAAAGGCGTCCAGGGCCGGTTTCTGTTCCATGGCCAGCCGCAGTCCCGATACGGGCAGCGGCCCGGGTTCCTGTCCATACACCATAACGGCCCGGTCGATACACTCCGCCGGCACGAAATCCGCCAACAGCCGCAACGCCACGCCGGTCCCTTCCTCGAAAACGACCAGGGGCCGGGGATAGCGCGCGCGGTCGGGCCCGAGCACCAGGTTGCCCGTGCGGGCGAGGGTCTCCACAACCCGCGACGGCGGCACGCCGGCCCATTTGCCGAGCAGTTCGCAAAAAAGCGGCCGCAGCGCCAGATAGTAGAACGGGTCGAGTTTGAGCGCCGCCGACACGCCTGGCACGTTGAGGATGGAAGGCGCGGCGGCGAAGTGCCGGCCAAGCCCCATTTCCAGCCGGGTCAGGGTTTCCGCGTAATCGACGAGCATGTGGGCTCTCCTTCGCGGTTGTAGGCCGCATCGAGCAGATGGGCGTAAAGCCCGCCCAGGCTCCGGGTGGTGCGCCCGAAAACCTCACGCCAGACCTCGTCGGATTCCATACAGAAATACAGGCCCCGGGAAAAGCCGTTCCTGGCCAGCCTGTCGGCCATAAACCGGAATTGGCGCACCCGAAGCGGCCGCAGAAGCCGTTTTTTGCCGTCCGCGCCAAGGGAAAACTCCCCGATCATGTAGGCCGGCACGGCGCGGCCCTCGTCGGCGAGCCGTCTTGGCAGCTCGGGCAGACAGCGAAACGACCCCAGGCTCATGTAGGCGATGTCCGCCGGACGCAGATAGTCGAAGATCATGTCCACGGCCGCGGCGTAGCCCGCTTCCCAGCCCGGGTAGAAGCAAATGGGGTCGAAGTGCAGGCAGACGCGAAACCCGGCCACCACGCAGGTCCTGGCCGCGCTCAGGCGGGCTTCCAGGGGCGCGGTGTCGCGCTCCTGGCCGGCCACAATGTCCGGGGCATTGAACGACCAGGCCGGCAGCACCCGGTCGGGCCTGGGGTCGGCCTCCATCCAGGTGAGGTCCACGGTCTTGGATTTGAGCTCCAGCACCACGTTGTCGAAGTCGGCCAGAAAGCCGAGCAGTTCCCGCGTGTGGCCGGTGATGGACTCGAGGGCCAGTGAATCGGCGAACTGGCCCGTGCCGACCCGGAAGCGCCGCGTGCGGTCGTGGCCGAAGGTGCGGCCCAGCTCGTCGAACATGGCGTCGGTGTTGGCAAAGGCGGTGAGCGTCCGGTCCCGGAAATAGGCCCGCAGGATGCAGTACGAGCAGTCCATGGGGCAGTTCTCGCCGATGTGCACGATCTGGTAGCCGCAGCAGCGGTAATTGCGCGTGGCCGGACAGGGTCGCAAAAACCGCCCCTTGTGGGCCTTTACGTGCAGCACCCGGCCGCCGTCCGGCGCTTCGGGCAGTGCCTCGCCCGGGGCCAGGATCACCTGAGCCGCGTCCGGCAGATTGGCCCGCGCCCGGGCGGCCATGGTCGTGCCGGCGACGGCGGCGTCCACGGCCAGACAGGTGATGTCCCAGGGCGGCAGGCTCACGCCGCGTCCCCGTCGTCGCCACGGGCCACCGTCAAGAGCCCCGGCAGCCCCGACGCAGCGGCCATGGCGGCCAGATCGGCCCCGGCCCGCGCCATCTCGGCCGGGGAGCGCACCACCACCTCCACCGTGACGGCGTCGGCCTCGAAGCCCTGGCTGGGCTTTAAACGCACCCGGCTGCCGCCCGGGGTCAGCTCCCGGGACAGGGCGGCGAAACGGGCCTCCAGGGTGGTCGTTGCGGGATAGCGCACGCGGCGCAGCCCGGCCAGCACCCCGGCCGCAAGGTCGTTTGGGGAAAGACCGCGCTGCGGCAGGTCCAGCACGCCGCACCGGGACAGCAACGCCCCCGGGGTCTCGCCCGAAAGCACGGCCGCCTCGCTCAGCCAGCCAAGCGCGTTTTTGAGCGTCCCCCGCGACCAGCGCATGGCGATCAGAAGCGGCGTCAGGGCGGCCAGGGTGTCGCCATCGCAGGCAGCCAGCGTCGCGGCGCAGCCCAGCGGCACGTTGCCCGCCGCCAAAAGCGCGTCAAAGGAGGCCGGCAGCGAAAGCCAGCGCAGCACCTGCCTGGCCCGGCCATCGCCCTCGCCGAAAAGCTGCGCCCCGGCCAGGGCCAGAAAGTCGTCCGCCGAGCCGTGGGCCGTGAAATACCGCGTTGCGGCCACGGCCATGGCGTCGGTCACGGCGCGGCCGAGGTTGGAGCCGAGGTAGAGCACGCCCAGGCGCAGCTCCGGGGAGAGTTCGGCCAGATCGGGCTCCATATCCTCCGGCGCAAGGGCCATGGCGGCCAGGGTGCGGCCCCGCATGGCGCGAAGCGCCGCCGCCCGGCGCGAACCGGCGGCCAGCACCGGCCGGCCGCCCTCGTCGAGGACCAGGGCGGGGGTCATCTGGCCGAAGCGTTCCAGGGACGTCGCAAGCGCCGCGTCCGGCGGGGCGGCCCAAAAGAGATGCGGCGCATCGATATCCAGGTCGCGCGGGTGTAAAAAGAGTGGCTGCACGGTGTCGTTTTTATTACGGTTTTTCCGTAGAGTTCATGATTTCAAGATGTTGGCGTCTTGACAAGGGGGCGACCCCTGCCCCACTATGCCCAAACTCGGGGAAAAGCCAAGGGCCTCAAAAGCCCGGATTTCCTGACCGGTCTTTCTCTTCCTTATGAAACCGTCACCCGGCCGCGCCCAAGGGCGGCATGCGATACCGCATAGCGGCTCGCCGTCGGGCCAAGCCCGCGACGACCGCGCCATCGTGACAACCCTGCGTCCGCCATGCCGCATCCGGCGCGCGGTCGCGTCGAGCGTCTGAGGGAACCTGGGAGGGGGCCCCGGAAAACCCGGGGTGGAACCCGGGAAACCCGGGCCATCCGACCCCTGTCGGCCTCCCGGGAGTTACCGAACGCGTCAACAAGGGAGAAGGGAATGTCGGAAAACCTTGCCAGCCAACGCACCTATGCCCTGATCGGCCATGGTGGATGCGGCAAAACCTCGGTGGCCGAAATGCTCCTCTTCACGGCCGGAGCTGTGGCGCGCCTTGGCAAGATCGAGGAAGGCACCACGGCGCTCGACTACGAGCCCGAGGAAGTCAAGCGCCGGGGCAGCACCCAGCCCGGCCTAGCCAGCTACCAGTTCAACAAGAACCGGCATTTTCTCCTGGACGTCCCCGGCGACGGCAGCTTCAACGGCGACCTGCCCTTCCTGCTCAAGGCGGTTGACGGCGTGGTGTTTGTGGTCGACGCCGTGGACGGCGTCAAGCCGCTGACCAGGAAACTTTGGGGCGAAGTGGTCAAACTCGGCCTGCCCGCCATTTTCTTCATCAACAAGATGGACCGCGACCGGGCCGATTTCGACATGGCCCTTTCCGGCATCCGCGACAAGCTCGGCGTCAAGACCTACGTCCAGAACCTGCCCATCGGGGCCAAGGAAGATTTCAAGGGCGTCATCAACGTCCTGGAAGGTAAGGCCTACCTTTTCGACGGCCAGGGCGGCACCACCGAAACCGCCATCCCCGACGACATGGCCGAGGAAGTGGAGACGCTGCGCGAGACCATGGTCGAGGAAATCGCCGTGGCCGACGAGCAGCTCATGGAACGCTACCTCGAGGGCGAGGAGATCTCCACCGAGGAACTGCTCGCCACCGTGCACATGGCCACGCTCTCGGGCCAGCTGTGCCCGGTCTGCTGCGGCTCGGCCCTCAAGAACATGGGCGGCGAACGCCTGCTGGCCGCCGTCCAGAACTTCCTGCCCGGGCCCATGGAAAGCGCCGCCGGCGGCAAAACCATCGTCACCGCCGATGGCACGGAAATTCCCGTGTCCGAATCCGGCCCGGTGGTCGCCTTCGTGTTCAAGACGCTCTTCGACCCCTTTGCCGGCCAGCTGTCCATGACCCGGGTGCTCACGGGCACGCTCACCACCAACATGGACCTGCAAAATCCGGCCACCGACACCCTGGAGCGAGCCGGGCAAATCCTTCTGCCGCTCGGCAAGGAAACCGCCATCTCCAAGGAACCGGCCGGTCCCGGGGCCATCGTGGCCCTGGCCAAGCTGAAAGACACCGCCACCGGCAACACGCTTTGCGACCCCAAAAAGCCCGTGACCATCGAAGCGCCGGTCCTGCCGCCGCCCATGATCTCCTACGCCCTGGCCCCGGCCGAAAAAGGCGACGAGGACAAGGTGTTCGCGGCCATGTCCAAGCTCCTCGACGAGGACATCACGCTGTCCATCACCCGCGACGAGGAAACCGGCGACATCCTGCTTTCCGGCATGGGCCAGACCCATCTGGAAAACGCCGTGGAAAAAGCCAGACGCCGGTTCAAGGTGAGCCCGGTGCTCAAGGCGCCGAAAATCCCCTACCGCGAGTCGGTCAAGGGCAAGGTCGAGGTCCAGGGCCGGCACAAGAAACAGACCGGCGGCCGGGGCCAGTTCGGCGACTGCTGGATCCGCATGGAAGGCCAGCCGCGCGGCGGCGGCTACGAATTCGTGGACGCCATCGTGGGCGGAGCCATCCCGCGCCAGTACATCCCGGCCGTGGACAAGGGCGTGCAGGAATCGGCCAGGCGCGGCTCCATCGCCGGCTACCCCATGGTGGACTTCAAGGTGACGCTCTACGACGGCACCTTCCATACCGTGGACTCGTCGGAAATGGCCTTCAAGATCGCGGGCTCCATCGCCTTCAAGGCCGCCTGCGAAAAGCTCAAGATATCGCTGCTCGAACCCATCGTGCTGGTGTCGGTCAGCTGCCCGGACGAATACATGGGCGACATCATCGGCGACCTCTCCAGCCGCCGCGGCAAGGTGCTGGGCTCGGATTCCACCGGCGGCATCACCGAAATCCAGGCCCACGTGCCCATGGCCGAAATGCAGGAGTACGCCAAGACCCTAAGCTCCACCACCGGCGGCCAGGGCGCGTTCACCATGGCCTTCGACCACTACGAGGAATGCCCGCCGCCTATCGCCGAAAAGGTGATCGCGGAGAGCAAGAAGAAGGAAGCGTAAGCGGCGGGGGAGGCTCCGCCTCCCCCGCACCCCCTTCGGCCAGGGCGCTGCCCTGGACCCGCCGGGGGGCTTGATGCCCCCCGGTCCCCCCTTTACCGGGCTGGGATGGCGGGTGGGGGCGAGGTTGGCGAGCGGGAGCCTGGACGTTTGTCGCCGCAATCGGCCCGGCGGCACGAGGCGCTTCGCGCCCCGACGCCGGACGCGATTGCGGCGACAAGGTGCGCCAGCGGCGAAGCGCCGCGTGGAAAGACAAACTAGGTACGGGGGAGACACCCCGTTAAGCGTTTTTTTGGAGGGTGGGGGTCCGGGGGCGGGAACCTTTTTTTGCAAAAAAAGGTTCCCGCCCCCGGTTCCCAATTTCATTTCATATGGCTCACATTCTTCTCATCGACGACGACGCCATCCTCAAGGAGACCATTGGGGCGCTGATGCGCCGGCTCGGCCATGCGTTCACCTGGGCCGGGTCGCTGGACGAGGGCCGGCGGGCCCTGGTGCATGGCCGGTTCGACGTGGTGCTGCTCGATTTGCGGCTGCCGGACGGCTATGGCCTGGACATGATGGCCGAGCTGCGCGGCGCGCCGGGCACGCCCGAGATCATCATCGTCACCGGCCAGGAGGACCCCGAGGGCGCGGCGCTGGCCATCAAGTCCGGGGCCTGGGACTACATCCAGAAGCCGCTCACGCCCAACCGCGTCACCCTGCCGCTGACCCGGGCGCTGGAATACCGGGCCCAGAAGGCGGCGAGACGCCCCCGGGCGGTGCTCAAGAGAGAAGCCATCATCGGCGTGGGGCCGGCCATGGAGGCCTGTCTGGACATGGTGGCCCAGGCGGCCGATTCCGACGCCTCGGTGCTGGTCACGGGCGAGACAGGCACGGGCAAGGAGCTTTTCGCCCGGGCCATTCACGCCAATTCCCAGCGCGGCAACAACAATTTCGTGGTGGTGGACTGCGCCGCCCTGCCCGAGACGCTGGTGGAAAGCGTGCTGTTCGGCCACGTCAAGGGCGCGTTTACCGGAGCGGACCGGGACCGGGACGGACTTTTCAAGCTGGCCGACGGGGGCACGCTTTTTCTCGACGAGATCGGCGAACTTTCGCTCGGCATCCAAAAAACGTTTCTGCGCGTCCTGCAGGATGGGCGGTTCCGGCCTGTCGGCTCCAAAAACGAGCTGCAAAGCGATTTCCGGCTGCTGGCCGCCACCAACCGCGACCTCGGGGTCATGGCCGCCGGCGGCGTCTTTCGCGAGGACCTGCTCTACAGGCTGCGCACCATCATCATCACCCTGCCGCCGCTACGCAACCGCGTCGAGGACGTAAAGCCCCTGGCCATCCACTACATGAACCGGCTGTGCGAGCGCTACCGCCTGCCGACCAAGGGCTTTGCCGAGGAATTCTTCCAGGCCCTGGCCGCCTACAGCTGGCCGGGCAACGTGCGGGAACTTTGCAGCACCATGGAACGGGTGCTGTTGCAGCATCGCACCGAGCCGGTGCTATATCCCAAGCACCTGCCCGACGAAATCCGCATCCAGGTGCTCAACGCCAGGGGTCCGGCCGAACCGACCGGGCCGCCCCATCCGGAGGAGCCGCACCTGGCCGCCGTGCCGCCCTGGAAAGAGTATCGCCGGCAGGCCCTGGACGCGGCCGAGCAGAGCTATCTGCAGGAGCTGCTCACGGCCGCCGGCGGCAACGTGGCCCGGGCCTCGCGCCTAAGCGGCCTGTCGCCATCGCGCCTCTACGACCTGTTCCGCAAGTACAACCTGCCGACCCGGGTCTAGCCGGACACGTCTTTTCCCGCCCGGTTCAGTCCATTTCGATGCAATCGTGGGGGCAGATGCCCATGGCCCGCTCGATGTCTTCCGCCGGCGCTTCGATCAGAAGGACGACGGGCTTTTCCACCGCCTCGTCCATTTCGAAAAGCTCGGGAACCATGGCGGCGCAAGCGCCGCAACCATTGCAGCAGACAGGATTGACGCTGTAGCCGTGCAGGGGCGTATCCATGAGACGTACCTCGGTTTCAGTGGCGCGATAGGGCTTTTCCATTTATGTTCGCCATCGATCCTGTCAAACCAGGGGGCCGACGGGCTGCCATGCGATGCAACAAATGCGGGGCCAATATCCCCGACACCGAACGTTACTGCCCGGTCTGCGGGCACAAACTCCAATCCGACCACCAGGCCGGCGCAAACGGTCCGGACGGGGACACGGGCTCCGGCGGCTCGGCCGGCTCCAGGCTGCTCGATTTCCAGGGATGGACCAAAACCGGCAGGGGACTCGGCCCCTACCTCGAGGCCTGCGCCTACGGGGGTCTGCTCGCGGCCGGCGTGGCCTGGTTTCTCTATTCGGGCATGTTCTGGCCGCTCTATCCGATACTGGGAATCTGCGCCCTGGCCGCCTGGCTGCGCCGGCTGTAACGCCCCGCGCGTTCCTGATCCGCCGCCTCTCCGACAGCGTCACAAGGCCCTCGTGTCGCGCTCTCGAAATTCGTGCATACGAATTTCGAGAATAACATATTTAAATAATTATTTTTTCGAGAACGCCACACTAAGGACTGCCGCAGCAGCGGGCCACCGTTGTCCGGGAACAGGGCAAGGGGTCCACGGCCACGGTGATGCAGCCGGCCGCCGTGTCGCGCACGATACGGCCCGAGGACATGCGGCCGTGCCAGACGCGGCTGGAAAAAATCGCCATGTCGCCGTTTAGCTGGACGTAGAATTCCGCGAATCCCTTGGCGAAAAACGAATTGAAGACGTAGACGCCCTCGCGCACGCCGATAAATTCGTAATTGCCCGGGTTCTTGCAGGTCAAAATGGCCAGCGCCTGCCGAAAAGCGCAGGCCAGCACCGCTTCCTCGTTAAACGCCGCGGCCGGCCGGGCAGCCCCCGCAACGCCAAGGAAAGCCAGCAAGAGCGCCGTCACCACGAGCCGTTTCATGCGCGCCTCCCGGGCGGACCGTCGCCGCCCTTTCCCGGTTCCCATCGGCGCCGGGTCGTTTTCCTTTAGCGTCCGCCAAGTTCCGCAGACTCCTTGTCGCCCAATCGTCTCCCCGGGTCTACCCCACGGTAACGCCAGGCGCGGATAATGCCTAAAACCATGGAGGCTTTATCATGGAGTCAGGACTCGATCGCAGAAAATTTCTCGCGCTTGGCGCAGCCGCCTGCGGCATGCTCGCCTTTACCGGCGCCGTTCCCCGAAAGGCCGCCGGGCAAACCCCGCCCCAGCCCGTCGCCCTGGAGGCCTGCCTGGCCATGTCCCCCCTGGCCATGGCCGACAGCTCGGCCGTGGTCGATCGGGACTGGAAATACCTGCTCGAAACGGCCGCGTCCATCAAGGACCCGGCCGTGCGACAAAAAGTACAGGCCATTCTCGACAACCCCGCTCCCAGTCTGGCCGACCGCCTGGCCGACCCCAAAACCCGTGCCGCCGTCCATGCGGAACTGGCCGCCAAAGGCTTTCTGAAGGGCCAGACGGTCGCCGGCCTGCTGCCCCCGGTCGCCGATCCGTCCAAGGCCGTGCAGCCTTTCCGTAGCGCCCCGGGCAGCGGCTACACCAGCCACCACGCCTTTCCCGGCGGCCTGGTCGTGCACACCGCCGGCAACATGCGCAATACCCTCGGCATCTACGACGGCTACGTGAAAAACTACGGCCTGACCCTCGACCGCGACACGACGGTGGTGTCCCAGATGCTCCACGACCTGCACAAGCCCTGGGTCTTCGCCTGGGCCGAGGACGGCACGTCCCGCAAGGAGCAGACCCTGGCCGGCACGGGCGAACACCACGTGCTCTCCGTGGCCGAAGCCATCGTGCGCGGACTGCCGCCGCAAATGGTGGTGGCCCAGGCCTGCGCCCACAACCATCCCGGCGACGCCAAGGACGAGGCCGAGGTGGTGGGCTGGCTCACGGCAGCCTCGATCCTGGCCGGCGTGGACCCGGTGAAGGCGGAACTGCTGGGGCCGGACGGCAAGACGCTGCCGCTGCCCCGGCGCATGGAAGGATTCGTGTGCCACCTGGGCGACCACGACTGGGTGCTGACCGGGCCGGCGGGCAAATGGACGACCGTGGCCCTCGGCGAACTGGCCAAGGAACGCTACGGCATCCCGGACGCCAATTCCAAGGCCTTCAACCAGCTGCGCAACTACGTGTTCGCCCACGGCACGATGATGGGACTCTACGCGGTCTACAGCGCCTCGGGCAAGAAGGCCCTGGCCGACGCCGTGACCGCCATCGTCACGCCTGTTTAAGAGATGGAAGAGGCTGGGGGAGAACCTTTCTGAAGAAAGGTTCTCCCCCAGACCCCCTTTCCAAATACCATGTTGGCCTCGACCCTCAAACTGGCTGATAGTGCCAGTAAATGTGCTCGTAGACACAAACGAGGCGAGGAGACCAACATGGCAGGACAAGCGTTATCCCAACTTCAAGCGTTTGTGGAGGCTTCACAAGGTCGATCTTTTTTTGTCGGATTGGATGTCCATAAAAATAGTTATTTTGTTGCGTTACGTCGGTTTGATGGAGTCGTCCACACCTTGGTGATGTCGGCGAGCCCGCAGGCTCTGATCGACAAATTGGCCGCGGTGGGCGTCACCGTGGCCATGGCGGCCAGTGAATCCGGGCCGACCGGATTCACCCTGTCCAGAGCGCTCACAAAGGCAGGGATTCCCAATCTCGTGGCGGCTCCCAGTCGGATTCCCCGCCCCGTGGTCTGGGGCGCAAAAACAGACCGGCTCGATTGCGTCAAACTGGCCGATTACGCCGCCAAGGGGATGCTGCGTCCCATCGCCGTGCCGACCGAGGAGCAAGAAGCCCAGAGGAGCCTGGAGCGCCGACGACACGATCTGGCCGACGACCTGCGTCGTGTGAAACTGCGCATCCATTCCCATCTGCTTTTTTTGGGCCTTACCGAACCACCCAATCTGAAATACTGGAGCAAGGTCGCTGTAGCATCCCTGCTTAAACTGCCCATGCATCAGGCTGCCCGGTATACGCTGGAAAGTTTTGTGCGGGAGATGCATGCCATCACCAGCGAATTGTCCCTCGTTGAACAGCAACTTGAGACAATTTGCCGCCAGGGAGAGCATGACAAAGTCATCAAGTGCCTGCGCACCGTGCCCGGTGTGGGGCCGCTCATCGCCGCGACCTTCCGTCTGGAGTTGTTTCAGCCGGAACGTTTCAGCCGGGCCGAAGAGGTGACAAGCTATCTGGGACTTGCCCCCATGGTGCGCCAGAGCGGCGAGAGCAAGGGCCGGGCCAGGTTACGGCCCGTGGGGCAGACCAAACTGCGAAGTCTTTTAGTGGAGGCGGCCTGGAAATGGCGCGCACACGATCCGAAGGCTCAGGCCTGGTATCACAAGTTGCTGGGGAAAAGCGGCCTGGCCCAAAAGGCCATCACAGCCTTAGCTCGAAAACTGGCCATCATTTTGTGGCGGCTGAGCCTGGAGAAACGAGCGTACCGATTTGAGGCGGTTATGGCGTGAAACGGCGGCGGGCGAGGATCACGCCGGCTCTGGGAAGCCCCGTGCTCCTCGCCCGCCAAGAGGGTATTGCAGCGCCAACAAGGACCTGTGGCAACGAGTAGGGAAGACTGAAAGCCTAACAGCCAACAATTTTTCGGATTGGTCGCGGAAAAGTCTGGCCGCATGGCGGCGTTTCTCAAATGGCGAAAATCCGAAAACTACCGAATCGGTACTTGGCGCTTCGGGCGCGAATAGGAAACGGGCGGTTAGACTGCGTCAGCCGGCTTGACTTTGGGCCACATAGGAAAGACTTTTGGCGGTTACAGAGTGATAGCGTTGCATCATCTGTAATCGTTAGAAGTTTTTGGGAGGGGAGAGCGCGAGAGGGGGACCCTTTTTTCAAAAAGGGTCCCCCTCTCGCATTCTCTTCCTTCTCTTTTGGCCTAATCCAACTCGTATTCGTCGCGCCAGTCGCCGGATTCGGCGAACTCGGGCTGTTTTTCCTTGTCGAACAGGCAGTCGCCGATCACGAGGTAATCCATCTCGGTGCGCATGAAGCAGCGGTAGGCGTCCCAGGGCGTACACACGATGGGCTCGCCGCGCACGTTGAAGCTCGTGTTGACCACCACCGGGCAGCCGTGGCGGGCGTTAAACGTGCTGATGAGCTTGTGGTAGCGCGGATTGGTGGCCGCGTGCACGGTCTGGATGCGCGCCGAGAAGTCCACATGGGTGATGGCCGGAAGCTTGGAGCGCTCGACGTACAGCCGGTCGAACATGGGCTTTTGCCAGTAGCCCTCGGGCAGATCGAAGCGCAGCTTTTCGGCCACCGGGGCCACCAGCAGCATGTAGGGCGAGGGCCGGTCCTGCTCGAAGCAGTCGGAGACGGCCTCGGCCAGAACCGAGGGGGCAAAGGGGCGGAACCCTTCGCGGTATTTGATCTTGAGGTTGAGCTTTTTCTGCATCTCCGGGTTTCGCGGATCGCCCAGAATGCTGCGGCCGCCAAGGGCCCGAGGACCGTATTCCATGCGGCCCTGGAACCAGCCGACCACCTTGCCGTCGGCCAAGAGGTCAGCGACCCGGGCGCAAAGCGCGTCGAAGTCGTCATAGACGTCGCAGGGCGCGTCATTGCGGGAGGCCACGCGCAACGCGTCGCGGCGGGTGAACTCCGGCCCCAGGTACGAACCGGCCATGCGGTCCATGGCCCCGTCTGGCAGCGGCGCGCGTTCGTGTCCGGCCCAGACGTGGTGGGCGGCCAGGGCCGCGCCGAGGGCTCCGCCGGCATCGCCGGCCGCCGGCTGGATCCAGATGTCGTCGAACACCCCGGCCCGCAGCAGCTTGCCGTTGGCCACGCAGTTGAGCGCCACACCGCCGGCCATGACCAGATTCTTGCAGCCCGAAAGCTCGCGAGCCGTCTTGGCCAGAAGCATGACCACGTCTTCGGTGACTTCCTGGATGGCCAGGGCCATGTCCATGTGCTCCTGGGACAGTTCCGACTCGGCGGCGCGCTTGGGCAGGCCGAAAAGTCGCTCCCACTTGCCGTCCCGGCACATAGTGAGCCCGGTGGCGTAGTCGAAGTAGGCCATGTTGAGCAGCATGGAGCCGTCGGGGCGCAGGTCGACCAGTTCGTCCAGGATCTTTTGCTTGTAGGTCTCCACCCGCTCCGAGCCGGCGATGCCGTAGGGAGCGAGTCCCATGAGCTTGTATTCGCCGGAGTTGACCTTGAAGCCGCAGTAGTAGGTGAAGGCGGAATAAAGCAGGCCCAGGGAATGCGGGAAGTCGAGTTCGCGCAGGAAGGTGATGTCCTTGCCGCGCCCGACGCCGATGGTGGTGGTGGACCACTCGCCCACGCCGTCGATGGTGAGGATCGCCGCTTCGTCGAAGGGCGAGGGATAAAAGGCCGAGGCGGCGTGGGACAGGTGGTGCTCCGGGAAAAGGATGCGCGGCTTGCCCCGGCCGAGCTTGGCCAGTTCCTCGCGCAGCATCTTCTTCATGAAGAGCTTTTCCTTGATCCACACCGGCATGGCCGACAGGAAGCTGACCACGCCGCGCGGCGCGAACCCGTGGTACGTCTCCATCAGCCGCTCGAACTTGAGATACGGCTTGTCGTAGAAGGCGACCGCGGCCAGATCGGACAGAGCGACGCCGCCTTCCTCAAGCACGTAGGCGGCGGCTTTGCGGGGAAAGGAGGCGTCGTGCTTCTTGCGGGTGAAGCGTTCCTCATGGGCGGCGGCCACGATGACGCCGTCGCGCAAAAGCGCGGCCGCGCTGTCGTGATAGTAGGCGGAAAGCCCGAGTATGTATTCGGCCATGGACCTACCCGTTAAAACAGGGTGTAGATGAAAGGCGCCACGGCCGTGCCGCTGGTCAGCACGACGAGGACACCGAAAAGCAGCAGCACGAGGATGATGGGCAGCAGCCAGAATTTTTTCCGGACCCGCAAAAATCCCCAAAGTTCACGCAGAAATTCCATGAAGCCTCCACAAGCCGCCACAACGCGCCAATCGGCGTCCGGTCGGGGCGGCAAGGTTCTCGCCGATGGCGCGCCCGGCGTCAAAACGGCTGTTCGATATCCGCCGCAACAAAGGTGTGGTCCCGGACCCGGAAAGCCGAGTCCTCGCCCTTGCCGAACTGTCGCATCCGCATGGGATCCTTGCCGCCAAGGGTACGCAGGACGCCCATGGGCGTGAGCACCAGGTAAAATATGAGGGAAAGCAGCACCTTGGACATGACCATGCCCATGACGTTGGACAGGCCGAACCACAGCTTGGCCACGGGCTTGTAAAGCGCCGGCGCGATCATATCCAAAAGCAGCAGCAAGGCGGCGATGGTCGCGTAGCGAATTTCCCTGGTGACGAAGAAGACGATCAGGCTGACCAGGACGAGGGCCATGCCCGTATCCTTGGCCTGTTCCCGCGTGGCCGACAGCCAGAAGGATTTCTTCTGGCGATTTTGTTCCAGTGAAGACATGGGGTGGTCGCTCCGAATTGGGCTTTGGCGTCCTGCCGGATCGGGCCGCCAGGACAGATTCCCCTAGCCCGGGGGGGCGTGAGCGTCAAGGGAGGCCGCGCCGGGGGGAGGCAAGAAAGGAAGCCGCCTGCGCAAGTGGCGTAAGCCCCGGACTGTTCCTTTATTTTTCCCAACCAGCGTCTTGACTTCCTCGCCTCCTGGCCCCATGGGAACCCTATGACGCTCCTGTTCGACGACACCAAAAAGCTGGAAAAGGCCCTCGGCGAAGAAGCCGCCGGGGTGCTCATAGGCATTCTGGAAAAACAGGATGAGGCGGCCAAGCGAGAACTCGCCACCAAGCAAGACCTCCGGGAGCTCGAGCTTCGCTTAGTGGCAGAACTGGCCAAGCTCAAAAACGACCTGACCGTGCGCATGGGGGCGCTTTTGGCGGCCACCGTAGCGATAATCGCCGCGCTGAAACTTTTTTCGTAACCCTCCCAACAGCACTCTCAAGGCCCCGGCTCCGGCTGGGGCCTTTTTTTTTCTGACTGAGGGAAAACTTTTCAAGGGGGATATGCCCTCTTCCAAGACTTCAAGGAGGGAAACGGCTCCCCAAGCTGAATAACAAACCAACACCATTAAAAAATTTAGGAAAGGGAGAGCGCGAGAGGGGAGAACCCGTTGCAAAAGGGTTTCCCCTCTCGCATCCTCTTCCCTCTCCTCTATCCTTATCCTTCTCCTATTCTTCCACTCTGGAGCGTTCCCGCTTGCGCGCGCCGTGGCGCTTTTTGGTATCCAGGCGGCGCAGTTTCGAGGCCAGGGTGGCCCGGGTCTTGCGGCGGGGGGGCTTGGGCGTCAGCACGGCGCGCAGGAGCATGACGAACCGCTCCACGGCCAGTTCCTTGTTGGCGGTCTGGCTGCGGCTGGTCTGGGAGCTGACCTGCAGCACCCCGTCCTTGCCGATGCGTCCGCCAAGGCCGGCCCGAATGCGCTCCTTGGCCGCCGGGGACAGGCTCGGCGAGGCGTCGAGGTCGAACAGGAGCGTCACGCGGGAGCTCACCTTGTTGACGTGCTGTCCGCCGGGGCCGCTGCTGCGCGAGGCGGTAAACGTCAGCTCGGCCAGGGGGATGGCCACGCCGGGCGTGATGCGCAAAATATCGGACGCGTCCATGGGGGGATGCCTTACGTTCGCACGTCGATGGTCAGGCGCGGGGCGGCGGCCTGAAGCCGGCTGACGAGCCGCGCCGGAAAGGCCGGCGGGGGGGTGTCCCCGCCCTCGGGAGCCGGCCCCGGACGAAAGATTTGCAGGCTCCAGCGAAGCGCGCCGGCCGTGGCCAGTTCCCCGGCCAGGACGGTCAGGCTCTCCTCGTCCAGGAGCCCGGGATGCCAGGTGGTGCGGATCTCGAACGGGATAGCGCCCCGCAACAGCATAGCCAGGCTGGCGAACACCGCCGCGCCGCTGTCGGCATCGCCGGTCAGGCGCGCATAGGCCGCGCGCGGCGCCATCACGGCCAGCCCCACCCAGTCGCAGGCAGGCAGCACGGACGCCAGCGCCTCGGGGAAAAGCCCGGTGGTATGGAGTCCCGTCAAAAAGCCCATATCTCGCGCGTCGGCCAGGGTTTCGGCCATGCCGGCCAAAAGCGTGGGTTCGCCCCCGGAAAAAAGGACCGCGTCCACCTGTCCCCGCCGGCTTTCCAGCCAGGACAGCACCGCCGCCGGATCAAACGTCCCGCCGGCCTCGGGCCGCGCCTGGCTGAAGGGACAGCCCCAGGGATCGCCCGGGCAGTAGATCATGGTTGCCAGGGCGTCGGGATAATCGAGGGGCGAAAGCGGCGTGACGCCGCCGATGGTCAGTCCTTCCACGGTGGTTGCCTTTCCCGGTCGCGCTGCCTTTTCTTTCCCCGACAGCCATCCGGGCGTCAAGGGCATGGGGGACGGGGAAAACGGATTGCGGAAGGACGTCCGCGCCTCAGCCGCAGTGGTCGCTTACGTAGCGGCCAAGCCTTTCCAGGCCTTCCTCGATATTTTCCAGGGAGTTGGCGTAGGAAAAACGCAGGTGCCCTTCCCCGCCGGGGCCGAAGTCGATGCCCGGGGTCACGCCCAGATGCACCTTCTCCAGGATGTCGTAGGCCAGGGCCAGGGAATCCGGGTTCAGGTGGTCGGCGCGCACGAACACGTAAAACGCGCCCGTGGGCTCGGTGCGCGGCGACAGGCCGAGTTTTTTCAGCCCGGCAAGCAGCGCCTTGCGCCGCGTGGCGTAGGTCTGGCGCATGGTCTCGGCCGCGGCCAACCCGTCCGGCGACAGGGCGGCCAACCCGGCCCACTGGGCCACGGAAGAGGCGCAGATGAAAAGGTTCTGTTGGAGTTTTTGCAACAGCCCCATCATGGAGCACGGCGCGACAAGGTAGCCCAGGCGCAGTCCGGTCATGGCGAAACGCTTGGAAAAGCCGTTTAGGACCAGCGCGTCCTCGGAAAATTCCAGGGCGCAGCGGGCCCGGCCGCCGTAGGTCAGGCCGTGGTAGATCTCGTCGGACACCACGGGCAGCCCCGTGGCGCAGGCCGCCTCCATGGCGGCGTCCGGGAGCAGGGTGCCGGTGGGGTTGGCCGGCGAATTGACCAGAATGCCGGCGGTCATCTCGGAAACGTTGGCCGCGATGGACTCCGGGGTGAACTGGAAGCCGTCCTCCTCGGCCACGGGCACGTAATGGGGAATGAGGCCGGTGAAGCGCAGGAAGTTGGGGTAGCAGGCGTAGGCCGGGTCGGTCAGCAGCATGTTGGCCCCGGGCCGAGCCAGGGCGGCAAAGGCCAGCAGCATGGCCGGCGAGGTGCCGCCGGTGACCAGGATGCGGTCCGGGGTGATGCGCACGCCGTATTCGTCGGCGAACAGGCGGCAGATGGCCTCGCGCAGTTCCGCGATGCCAAGGCTGTGGGTGTAGTGGGTCTTGCCGTCGGTTACGGCCTTTACGGCGGCTTCCTTGACGCAGTCCGGCGTATCGAAGTCGGGTTCGCCGATTTCCAGATGGATCACCCGGTGGCCGGCCGCCTCGATGGCGTTGGCCCGTTCCAGGATGTCCATGACGAGAAACGAAGTGATGTCCTTGCAGGCGGGATTCATGGCTACGGTCCGGTAGGGGATTGTCGGGCGCGGCGGCAGGGGTCGCCGCGCCCGGGGTGAAGATCAGTCGATCATGGATTCGGGGACCGGCTGGCACACGCCCGAGGGGTGGGCGTAGCGGTCGTTTAACGACTGGATGTATTTCTCGCTGTCCGTAATGACCGAAGACAGGGTATTGCGGGCCTTCTGGCCCCAGCCGGCCGGCTCCATATAGTAGATCGAGCGCCAGGGCGCGGTGTTTTTCGCCAGGGCCCGCATGAGGCCCTCGCGCACCGGACCGTGGGGATAGGCCTTTTCCACCATCCGCGCCACGGCCGTGGCCGACCATTTGCGGGCCAGATGATGCAGCCAGCTGCCGCCGCCCAGGCATAAAAGAAGAAACGGTATCCAGCGCCAGGATTCGGCAAACACCCAGCCCAGCCAGCCCGGCACGACGCCGTTGCTGAAGGGATGGCCGGTGAAAATATACAGCGCCGCGAGGACCAGCGCCACCCCGCCGAACACCAGGGCATCGCGCCGCAGCGCGCCCTTGCGCCAGCGCATGAGCATGCCCCGGATTTCCGGTACCCGCAGGTCTTCCACCTCCCGGGCCAGCTTCTCCAGGTCGCCGACGATACGGTAGGCCCGCTCCACCCGCACCTGGTCCATGCGGTTGTGGATGGCGGCCAAGTCCGCGTCGCGCTTGGCCTCGAACCGCGCCCGCAAGGCGTCGTCGTCGATGGGCATGGCGGCCGAGGGCGAATAGATGCGGTAGAACTTGCCGGCGGTCAACCCCTGCTGGGCCAACGCCCGCTGCCACGCCCCCACCACCTCCTCGGGGTTGTCCTCCCGGGCGGCGATGTCCATCTGGTTGAGAATGTAGATGAATTTATTGGAGTCGCGGCGGTTGATGGTGGCCGCGACCAGGTGGGTGAGCGTGTCGCGCATGGCCCCGGGCTCGGGCCGGCGGGCGTCGAACAGGACCAGCACCAGATCGGAGAGGTCCATGATGTGATTGGTGATGCGCAGGGTCGCCGTGCGCTGGGCGTCGGCGTCGAAGCCGGGGGAGTCGATGAGGATGAGCCCGCGCAGTTTGTCGCTGGGGCTGGTCTTGAGCCGGATGTAGGAATCGATGCGCCCGCCCTCGCCGGGCTCCACCTTCTCCAACTCCTCGCTCATCTTGTAGAAGGGAAAGCGCAGATCGGCGTTGAGCGCCGTGCCGGGCAGCACCCGGGATTCGCCGGCGGCGTTGTAGCAGATGACCGTAAACTTGTCGTCCACGGCATGGGAGCCGGTTTGCTGCACCGGCATATCCAGGTAATAGTTGATAAACGTGGATTTGCCGGCGGAAAACGGCCCCAATATGGAAATAAGCGGCCACCAGGCGATCTGGGAGATGGTGGACTGGTCGTTGGCGAGAAGCCCGAGGCCCCGGCAGACCTTGTCCAGCTTGCCGAAGCTCTCCACCGCGTCGACCAGCAGCGGATTTTCCAGTTGCAGGTGTTCCTTGAGGCTGGCCAGCCTGTCGCGCAGTCGCCCGTCTTCCATACGCCCCCCGCCTATGTAAAGAATGGCTCTAACTACCCTAAACTTCGCGCTTCGTCGAGACGGCGGCGTCGCCCGGAGGAAACCAACCGCCCGAAACCCGCTGAAAAATCCTTGCCCCCGGCGTAAGATTGCCGCTATCCCCGGAAAGCCCCCGGGCACGAAGCCAGGATATGTCCGCACCCGAAACCCCATATGCCGCCCCGGCCGATGCCCGCCGGCCAGACGCCGCGCCCCGGCGCGTTCCGGCGTCATGGACATGGACAGGGACCTGGACCGGCACGGCCGTCTACTGGGCCGTGGCCCTGGCCGGGACGTATTTTTTTTACGGGGCGTTTCTCTTCTCCGACCGCGTGGGCATTCTGGACTGGGGCAAGGACCTTTTTTATTTCCACTTCCTCTACGACAGCCTGCGCTCTTTCGGCCGGCTGCCCCTGTCGTTTTTGGCCATCCCGACGGACATCACCTGGTTTTCCACCCTGCAGGACCTGTCCTACTGGTCCAACCCGGAAGTCATAAGCCTGTCCCCCTTGCTGCCGCTGGCCTGGGTGCTGCCGTTTGCGGCCTTCATGAAGGCCTATTTCGGGCTGCACCTCCTGCTCGCCATCGCCGGCGTGCGCCTGCTGGCCACACGGACCGGCCTGGCCACCGGGCAGGCTATCGTGCTGCTGGTCCTTTTTCTCTTCAATCCCTGGCTGGTGCAGCATCTCGCCATCGGCTATTCGCCCCAGATCAGCCTGTGCCTGACGCCGCTGCTGGCCGCCCTGCTGGTCGGCAGGCGTTTTCGGCCGCTGGCCTGGGCCGGGGCGTCGCTTGTGGCCGCCTGGATTTTCTACCAGGGCGCGCTGCACCTTTTCGTGTGGCTGTGCATGGCCGTGGGACTTTACCTCGCGCTTGACGCCCTGCTCTCCAGACGCGCCGACGTGCTGTGGCGGACGGCCTTCTTTTTTACGGGCACGGTCCTGCTCGTTTCGCCCAAGGCCTACGCCGTGTCCAAGGTCTACGGCGGCTGGACGCGCATCCCGGCCGGCGGCTACGGCTCCCTGGCCGACATCTGGGGACTTCTGACCGACGCCGTCTTCCCCATGTTCCGGTTCCCGGAGACCTATTCCAAATACAACGTGGCCTTTTACGACGGCTCGCTCCTGGTCGGCGCGGCCTTTGTGGTTCTTGTCGGCTGGCTGGCGGCGGAATACCTGGCGCGACTGCGCCAAAACGATCCCCGGCGTCTTCGCGACGCGGCCTGCCTGCTTTGTGCCGGCATCTTTCTCGTCCTCGGCTGGGGCACGGTCTGGCGCACCGTCTCCCACTGGCTGCATCTGTCCTCGGCCGAAATCTATCCCTTCCGGTTCCTTTTTATCGCCTACAACTTCCTGATCTTTTTCGTGGCCGACCGGTTGGGCCGCTTTCCGGCAAAAGCCGTGGCCCGGTTGCGGACCCTGGCCCTTTACGCCCTGCTCGCCGCCACCTGCCTGACCTTTTACGGCCGCAACCGGGAGCTCATGCCGTACCTGACGGAGAATCCCAACTTCTACGGCGCGTTTTCCATCGCCGATTTCTACAAGGACCGCATCATTGCGCTGGCCGGCGACACCCGTCTGCCCGTGACCGCGACGCCGACCGGCGTCACCCTCATCCCGGCCGGCATCCCCGGCCAGCGCATGCGTCTGCCCTGGCTGCCCTGGAAAGCGCGCGCCCACTACCGCTTCGAAGGCGCACAGCCCGTTGCCGAAGCACCGGACAGCGGCACCATCATCGAGGTGACGGCGTCGGTGCGGCCCGTGGTCGTCATCCCCGACGACAGCCATCGTTTCGCGCTGTTGGGCTTCGCCGCCCTGGCCTTTGCCGCGCTGACGGCCGGGACCGTCTCGCTCAATCGCCGCCGGCCGGGCCTTTTCACGGCCGAAACGCTCAAGGAGGCTCGCCATGCATGAGGAATCGCTGGGCAACGTCATCCGCGACTACCTGACCGGCGAGGAAGTCGCCGAAACGTCCTACGAAGAGTTCCGGCAGGCCCTGGCCAGGCTCCTGGTGGAGGAAAAAGGCTATCCCAAGGATCGGCTGACGCCCAAGGTCGGGGTCTGCTTCCCCATCGAGGACAAGGACTACACCCGCATGGTGGACCTGCTCGCCGTGGACACGGACGGCAAGCCGCTCCTTTTCATCATCTTCTGCTCCGGCGAACCCGGCTCCTACGTCCGCGAGGCCCTGGCCGCCGCCCGCCTCTACCAGGGCGGCCCCGTGCCCCTGGTCGCCGTCACCGACACCCACGACGCCGTCCTGCTCGAAGCCGCCACAGGCCGCGAACTCGGCCACGGCATGCGCGCCCTCCCGTCTTTTACGGACGCCATGGCGGCAAACGCCCCCATCCCGGCCCTGCCCGAGGACGCCCTGGCCCGGGAACGACGCATCCTCTTCGCCTACAGCGAATTCCTCGCCGACGGCTGCTGCCAGGGCGCCTGCCGGCCCACGGCGCGCAAGTAAGTCCCCGCCCAGGGACACCGGCCGCAACCGGCGGGCGCAGGCCCTGTCCGGCCAGGACCTTTTTTTGGTGTTGACAATGGTTCGACGTAGAACTATTCGACACCCATGCGCACCGACCACGTCATCGCCCTGATCGCCGACATCCGCGAGCGTGCCCACGAATGGATCGTGGCCGAGCTGACGCGCCGGGGGCATCCGGGCATCGTGCCCTCCCACGGCGCGATCCTGGCCCGTCTCTACGACCAGGGGCCCATGGCCATGAACGCGCTGGCGACGGCCATCGGGCGGCGCAAAAATACCGTCACCGTGCTCGTGCGCAAGCTCGAGGCCACCGGCTACGTCCGCCGCCAGGGCAGCCCGGACGACAGCCGCGTCACCCTGGTCGCCCTGACGGACAAGGGCGAGGCGTTTCGCGGCGATTTCAAGGCCGTGTCGACCGTCCTGCTGGCCCGGGTCTGGGGCGGCATGGACGACGCCCGGCGGCAGGAGCTCGTCGCCGGTCTGGAAACCGTGCGGGACAACCTGGGCTAAAAAAATTTGCCCAACTGGTTCGATGTCGAACAAAAAAAGGAGCATTCCATGCGCGAAGTCATCGATTTCCTCAAGACCAATTCCACCGTGTTCCTGGCCACCTCGGATGCGGGCGCGGCCCGGGTCCGGCCCTTCCAGTTCCAGTTCGAGCAGGACGGGCGGCTGTGGTTCTGCACGGCCAAGAGCAAGGAAACCTATGCCCAGCTTGTGGCGGACAACCGGCTGGAGCTGTCCTGTTGCAGCGAAAAGATGGTCACCTTGCGCCTGGCTGGGACCGCGGTCCTCGACGACGATCCGGCGGTCAAAAAGCGCATCATCGACGGCAACGCCCTGGTCCGCTCCATCTACGGCTCTGCGGACAACCCCGACTTCACGACCTTCAGCATCGACCACGGTCGGGCCATCCTGTTCGACTTCAGCGGCAATCCCCCCAAGACCTTCACCTTCTAACCCGCACGCGCTCTTCACGGCGCCAAGCAAAAGGGGCCGCCGAAATACCGGCGGCCCCTTTTTTCGCGTGAATCGCATCAGCCCCGCAGGCGCAATGCCGCCGGGGATCGCGCCGCGTTCCTGCCTGCTAAGGGCGATGTTCCCTGCGGTAGGTTTCGCAACGCAACTTTGCGTTCGCCTTCACGTTGTCGAAGAAAAAATCATAATCATAGCGGTGATAGCATTCCTTGCCCATGAACATCTTGAGTTGCCCGGCGATCTCGGGCCGCGGCGTCGGAATCTCGAGCGCCCCGCTGTCGTTGATGCGGGCGGCGGTGAAATGCGGCACGACCAGGGGCGGTTTGTCTTCGCGCAAAATTCTCGCCGCGATGTCCATGGAGGCCGGATACTCCTTTTGGTCCGTGGTCCAGGACAAGGGGTTCACGCACCGGGCACCGGGCAGCACCGTCGGCGAAACGCCCCCGGGGCCGACCGTGTTCCAGGTCAGCAGCACACCCGTTTCGTCGGGACGCCGGCCCAGGCGCAGGCCTATCCGGGCCAAATCGGCATCCGTGAACGTCCAACCGGGCATATAGGCGGCAACCAGCTTGCTTTTATCCAACAGCCCGGGATTGCGCAGCAGCATCAGCAGCAGGACATTGGAGCCCTGGCTGTGGCTCGCCAGGATAAACGGACGCCCCTTGTTGAGGTGGCGCAAATAATATTCGAACGCCGCCGTAATATCCCCGACCGGCGTCTCGAGATATTTCGCCTTTGCCGCGTCGCCCATCATCATGACTTCGATGTTGACCTGGCGATACCGTGGGGCGAACACGTTGCAGCTGTCGGAAAAGGCCGCCGTTACCCAGCGGACGCTATCCTTGTCCGTTTTGGCGTTGAGCGCCTTGTCGTCCAGGGAGGCGGTGTATTTTCCATTGGCCGGGGGGCCGTAAGTGGTCGGATGGACAAAAAACACATCGAAATCATGCACCGTCTTTTCCGGCAGCATGGACCAGTTCTTGTTCTTGCCGTAGTCGACGGCGTCATGCTGTTGCCCGGAATCGCAAAAAGCCTTGCCGCAAAGCAACAAGACCGCCAAAAGCACCATTCCCCCAAAACGACATCCCAATCTTAGCATGCCCCCTCCTTGCACCTGGCTGTCTCCAACGGTCACCGTCAACGTTTTTCGGGAGGGTGGGGGTCCGGGGGAGGGAACCCCTTTTTTCAAAAAGGGGTTCCCTCCCCCGGCTCTTTCCTTCCCTACAAAATAGGCGACAGGAGGCGGCTCAGCATGACGCCGGTTTTGAAGAAAAACGAGCGTTCCTCGTAATCGTCGGCGCTGACGGACTGGCAGAAGGTGAAGTCGGTCAGGAGCATGGCTTCGACGGCGCGGATGAACGCCGAGTCGGCCACGACCATGCTGATCTCGAAATTGAGACGAAAGGAGCGGTTGTCGCAGTTGGCCGTGCCGACCGAGGCCATGACGTCGTCGACCAGGATCACCTTCTGGTGCAGGAAGCCGTTGGTGTAGCGGTAGAATTTGACGCCCAAGGTCTCCAGGTCCGAAAGGTAGGAGAACGAGGCCAGATAGACCAGTTTGTGATCGGGCTTTTTGGGCAGCATGATGCGCACGTCCACGCCGCGCAGCACGGCCAGTTGCAGGGCGGAGATGATTTCCCGGTCCGGCACGAAATAGGGGCTGACGATCCAGAGGCGTTTTTTCGCGGCGGCGATGGACTGGAAGAAATAGAGGTCGCAGGATTCGATGTCGTCGGCCGGCCCGGTGGGCAGCACCAGCACGGGCATGTCGCCGTCGGGGGCGTGGCGCAGTTCCCAGTCGAGCTTGGGCGTGGTCCGGGTGGCCCAGTACCAGTCCTCGGCGAAGGTGAGCTGGACAAGGCTGACCGCTGGCCCCTGGCAGCGCACATGGGTGTCGCGCCAATGGCCGAAGCGCGGGCTTTTGCCCATGTATTCGTCCCCGACGTTGTGGCCGCCGACAAAGGCCGTCCTGCCGTCCACCACCACGATCTTGCGGTGGTTGCGGAAGTTGAGCTGGAGCCGGTTGCGCCAGCCGAGCGTGGTGTTAAACGCCGAAACTTGGGCCCCGGCCCGGCGCAGGTCGGCGAGATAGGCCGTGTCGAGGGAATGGCTGCCGATCTCGTCGTAGAGCACGTACACGGCCACGCCGGCCCGGGCCTTGGCCACGAGGTGGTCCTTGAGGGCCCGGCCGATCGCGTCGTCGCGGATGATGAAGAACTGGACCGCCACATACGACTCGGCCGCGTCGATGGCCGCGAAAATGGCGTCGAAGGTGGCCTGGCCGTCGATCAGAAGCTCCACGGCGTTGCCCTTGGTGAAGGGCAGTTCGGCCAGCCGTTCGATGACCGGGAAAAATCCGGGCAGACCCGGCGCGGAGGCATCGGGAAAGGCCTTGAACTGGTCGATCTCCGGGGCCAGCCTCCCGACCATCTTGTCGCCTTCGCGACGGGAGGCCACGTAGCCCTGGAAACGGTTGCGGCCGAGCACCCAGTACAGCGGCACGGCCACGTACGGAAAGGTGATCATGCCCATGACCCAGGCCATGGAGCCTTGCGGCGAGCGGGCGGTGAAAAGCGCCCGGGCCGCCGAAGCGACACCGATGGCGTGACAGGCACCGAGCAGAATCACAATGAAAAGCGCCATGGGTCCCTCGATCGGTTGGAAGTGCGGCGGAAGCGGAAGGATCGCGCGCGGCTTGACCAGCCGTGCGTTTTCCTTATACCCGGAGAAGCTACACGGCAAGAAACGCCGTGGAATTTGGCCGCAACAACCCGCTCACGGAGGCTTCGCCCATGCCTGAACAGGCTATCGACCTCGCCCTTTCCGCCCCGGTTCACGCAACCGACGGGCTCGTCGGAAGCGTCGAACGCGTCATCGTCAACCCGGAAACGGGCAAGGCCACCCATGTGGTTCTTCGGGAAGAGGCCGTTCCCAACACGTTGCGGCTGGTGGCGGAAAAATACATCGCCAAGGCCCAGGACGGCGCGCTGTACCTGTCGATTTCCCGCAAAAAAGCGTCGGAATGCCGGGAATACATCCAAACGGACTATTACTCGCCGATGTTTTTCCTGGAACTGGCCAAGGACGAGCACGTGAAGCTGCCGCTGTCCCCGGCCAGTTGGAGCGTGGAGCATCCGGCCACGCCGGAAGGCTCCGTGGCCCTGGTCGGCCACGAGACCGTTTTGGCCAGCGACGGCAAGGTCGGCCGGGTGGACGGCGTGCTGGCGGACAAGCATTCCGGCCGCATCACCCACCTGCTGCTGCGCCAGGGGCATCTGTGGGGCGCGCGCGAGGTCCAGATCCCGGCCGGGCTGGTTTCCGGCTACAAGGACGGGGAAGTGACGCTTGCCGCCACCAAGGCGGAAATCGGCGCCCTGCCGGACGTCCACGCCTGATGGGAAAGAGAAAGAAATGAAAAGCGTGCGAGAGGGGGACCCTTTTTTCCAAAAAGGGTCCCCCTCTCGCGCTCTCCCCTCCAAAAAACTTTTTTCCGCTTTCAGGGACGTGACCGACGGAGAGCGTCAGGCGCCCTCGCCCCCGTCTTTTTCCGGCTCGAGATCGAGCACTTCCTCGCCGCCGACATAGGGCATGAGAATCGGCTTCTCCACCGCCTTGATCAGGTTGGCGATGGCCCCCTTGAGGCGGTTGATGTTTTCCACGATCAGGTTGACGTACTGCATCTTCTTCTCGACATCGATGCGCTCCACGGCCAGGCCGAACAGATGCCGCATGGCGGCCTGCCCCAGGGGAGGCCAGGGCCCGGGCACGAGCTGCATGGCCTCGGCGATCATGGCCGTGGCGATGTCGTCCTCGTTGTCGAGAAACTCCTCATCCTCCTCCAGAATCAACTCGGCCGCGTTTTTCATGATGGCCAGCACGTTGTTGCCCACATGGGCCATGCCGCCGGCGGCCTTGGCCAGGGCGTCGCGCCCGAGTTCCATGCGCCGCCCCACGGTCAGGGACACGATGCGGGCGCAGTCGGCCAGGAAGTCCGGCTCGTAGCGGTCGAAAAACCTGGGCTTTTTTGAATACAGCATGACCAGGCCGAAGGCCTTGCCCGCCGGTTCGCGCAGGAAAAACACCAGCCGGCAGCGAAAGCCCTCCAGGTACGGCACGCAATCGATGGATTCGCCGCCGCGCTCGGGGCCTTGCAGATTGTTGGAGACCACAAAAAGCGCCTCGGGATCGACCACGGAGCGCATGACCGGATGGTGAGGCAACGTCTCTTCCATGAAGCGCACGAAGATGGGCGTGGCCCGGCCGGTATGGGTGTTGGCCGCGATGTTGACCCAGTTGCCCCCCTCGTCGCGCAGCCGGCAGACGTAGAGGTCGCCCTTGAGCTCCTTGAGCAGCACCTCGGCGCTTTGCTCCAGGATTTCGGCGGCGGTCTGGAAATCCTGGCCGGCGTTTATAAGCTCGTAGAGGATCTCCAGCATGAGCGCGGCCTTGTCATGGGCCTTTTTCAGCTTGCCGCAACGGTATTCGAGTTGGACGAAACCGGGGTTGGCCCGCGTGAGGCCCTCGATCTTGTGGGCCTTGACGATGTCGAGTTCCCGACGCACCGAGGTCAGGGCGGTCAATAGCGACTCCCAGCTCGTAATCGGCTGGTCCGGGTCCGGAATTTCGGCCAGGCCGGGCAACACGTCCAGGGACGTCTTGATGGAAAGCATGAGGTCGGCGATGGCCGTGCGCACGGCCGGCGGGGCCGCACCGATGATGTTGTGCAGACGTTCCCTGGGATTGAGGCCTGTAAGCAACAGCGGCGTGGCCAGTGGGCAGCAATCGGATTTAAGCGGCATGGCGCGTCCTTGAAGGTTGGCGCAATTCGCGCCTTGAACACACGATAACGCGGAGCGTCAGTCGTGTCGACAGGGGGTGCCCCGCGAATGGGAAACCCTTTTTTGAATTTGAAGAGGAAGGGGCGAGAGGGGGACCCTTTTTGAAAAAAGGGTCCCCCTCTCGCGCTCTCCCCTCCCAAAAACTTTTCCCTGTTGTGATGCCGGAGAGGGCATTCCCCATTTCGGGAAAAGATCCTTGAAAAAAGGAGAGCCCCTTTTCGCGGAGTACGGCTTCCCCCGACGGTTGTCGGGGGAGGCGGCAAGGTAGCTATATTCTAGGGGAAGTCAATATCAGCCCCCGGTAATGGGGGGCACGAAGGAAACGGTGTCGCCCGGGGAAAGCGGCGTATCCGCCCCGGCCGGCCGACCGTTTACGAGCACGGTCCCGACCGCGTCAAAGGGCAGGCCCAGCCGGGCGGCCAGGCCCGCGACGGTCTCGCCCGGTCCGATTTCCGTCTCCCCGCCCGGCGGGGCGAAGGCGGCAAGGGTGGCCAGGGCGCGCACGACAACGGAGAAACTCACGCCTCGCCTTCGGGAGCCTCAACCCAGCCGGCCAGCGCGTCGATGATCTTTTTCGCCTGGTCCCGGCTGGAAATGGCGAACTTCGACTGGACACGGTAGGTGTCCCCGGATTTCTTGTAGCGGCGGATGGCGTAGCGGTCCGGGCCATAGGCGTCCTTTTTGGGATCCCACTGGACGAACCGGAACAAGATGGTGGTCCAGGCGCCCCGGGTGAGGATCACCTTGTCCAGTTCCTTGGTCAAAAGCACGCCGTCCTCTTCATAATTGACGGTCAAATCGTCGATGGTCTCGGCCACAATGCACCTCTGTCGGGGTTATTCGCCGCGTCCCTGACGCTGGGAGTCGCGTTCGCGGCGGCGTTCGGCCAGCCGGGCTTCGCGGCGGGCGGCAGCCTCGCGGTTGCGGCGGCGGTCGTCCTCGGTTTCCAAAACGAGCGGCGGTACGGCATGGGGCCGCCGCTCGGCATCCAGGGCCACGTAGGTCAGATAGGCCGAGCCGGCATGGCGCGTCTCGCCGGTCATGGGATTTTCGCACTCCACCCGGACGCCCACCTCCATGGAGGTGGCGCCCACGAAATTGACCGAGGCCATAAACGTCACCACCTCGCCGATATAGGCGGGCTTGAGGAAGTCCATGCGGTCGATGGAGGCGGTGACCACGGCCGAGCGGGCATGGCGGATGGCCGCGATGCCGCCGGCCGTGTCGATGTACTTGAGGATGACGCCGCCGTGGACGTTTCCGGCGGGGTTGGCGTCCGGAGGGAGCATGCGCTGGGGCATGACCACCCGGCTGGCGGACACGGGCTTGGGCGCAAGCGGGCTTTGTACTGGCGGCGTCATTTTACCTTGTACCCCTTTTCCTTCATGCAGGCGTCGAGGATCGCCTCCTGCTTGTCCGCGGCCTCGCCGGCGGATTTGATCAGGGCGGTGGAGACGTAGGCCCGGGACTCGCAATCCTGATAGTCGGCATCAAGGGCCTGCTGCGGCACATTGTCGGATTTGGGGCCGGAACCGGCGCAGCCAAAGGTCAACAAGGCTGCCACGGCAAGGCAGGACGATGCGGCGAGACGACGGAGCATGGAAAAGGCCTCCTTGGGTTGAACGGCGAAACGGGAATCAGGCCGGGATGACCGTGGGACACCCTTAGCGTCCCCCGGGGCGCGTGGTCAATGCGAAGGACGCCTCGTCGGCAAAGCGTCGCTTTACCCCATCGCGCACTTGGGATAGAAAACCATAAGCTCCGACATTCCCTGTTTTCCCAAACCGTCTCACTGATTGCACACACCCTGTTACAAAGGATGTCGTATGAAACAGTACCTTTCTTGTCTCGTCGTCGTCGGCCTGTCGTTATTGCTGGCCGTTCCCCCGGTCTCGGCCTGCACCAGCATTCGCATCAAGACCACGGACGGCAAAGTCTTCTACGCCCGGACCATGGAATACGCCCAGCAACTCCACAGCGGCGTGATCACCATTCCCAAGGGCACGACCATGGCCGGCATCCTGCCCGACGGCAGCCTCGGCGGGCTCAAATGGAAGAGCACGCACGGCGTCGTGGGCATGGACGCCTTCGGGAAGCCGATTGTCTGCGACGGCATGAACGACGCCGGGCTCGTGGTCGGCGGGCTGCTGTTCCCGGGCTATGCCGGCTACCCGTCCTACAACAAAAGCAAGGCCGCCCACACCATCTCCAATTTCGATGTCGTCAAATACATCCTGTCCCAGTTCGCCACCGTGGCCGAGGTGCGTTCCGGCATGAAAGACGTCATCGTGTGCCAGGGGCCGGAAAGCCTGGACGGCGTGACCGTTGGGCCGGTGCCCATGCACTACACCGTGCATGACGCCAGCGGGGCGAGCATCGTCATCGAGTACCAAAACGGCCAATGCCACATCTACGACAATCCGCTGGGCGTGCTGACCAATTCCCCGGATTTCCCCTGGATGCGCATCTACCTGGGCAATTTCGTCAACCTCTCGGCGGTCAACGCCAAGCCCATCGACGTGAACGGATTCAAGGTGGACCCGACGGGCCAGGGTTCGGGCATGCTCGGGCTTCCCGGCGACTTCACCCCGCCCAACCGCTTCCTGCGCATGGTGGCGCTCACCCAGGCGGCCAAGCCGGTTACCGGCGCCGATGCCGGGCTGGCCCTGGTCATGACGATCATCGGCAATGTGGACATCCCCTACGGCGCGGTCCGCGACAACGGCCCGCAAGGCCCGCTGTTCGACTATACCCAGTGGACCGTTGCCGCCGACACCGCCCGCGGGCGCTTCTACTTCCGCACCTACAACGACAAGAACTGGCGCTATGTGGACGTCAAGGAATCCCTGGCCAAAGCCGGATCGGGCATCACCACCCTGCCCATCGACATCCCGGCCGACTATCCCGACGTCACGGCCCAGGCCAAAGCCGTAAAATAACCCAGGCCCGCTTGCGCGGCGAGGACGTGTCCCCCGCCGCGCGAAACCCATCATCCGCAACCCGCAGAGGCCCAGTATGAACCACGTCTCCCGCCGCCCCAGCAGCCCCCTGCCCTGCTACCTGTGCCTGGCCCTCGCCCTGAGCCTCGTCCTCTTCGCCCCCGGACGGGCGGCGGCCGTGGAGGGGGGGCTTAGCCACTACATTCCCGGAGCCTACGGCGACTTCCTCATGGGCTACATCCCCGAGGCCGGCTTCTACCTGCGCAACGACACCCTGCACCAATCCTACCACATGGACGGCACGCTCAAGGGCGGACGCGCCTACGCCGGACTCAAGGTCCATTCGGTGCTCAACCTCACCAAGATGTCCTACATGTTCGACGTGCCGGCCATAAACGGCCTGCTCGGCATCGGCGTCGGCGTGCCCGTGATCATAAACGAGCACATCACCGGCGACCTGGCGGCCAACTACACGACCCGGGCCGCAGCGACGGGGCTCGATACGCCCCACCATCTCGCGTACGGCGCGGGCGGCGACCGGGGCGGACTGTCCGACATCTTCCTCATGCCGGTCATCGCCGCCTGGAACCCCGGCGAATGCCACATCGCCGTCATGCCCATCGTGTTTTTGCCGACCGGCTATTACAACAAGCACAAGCTGACCAACCTCGGCATGAACTTCGCCACCTTCGACGGCAACGTGGCCTTCACCTGGCTGCACAAGGGAAAATACGAGATCTCGCTCAACGCCGGCTACATGATCAACACCGAAAACCCCTCCACCCATTACCTCTCGGGCAACCAGCTGCATGTGGACTGGACCGCGGCCTACCACTTCACCCCGCGCTTCGGCCTGGGCGCGGTGGGCTACCTGCTCGCCCAGACCACGCCGGATTCGGGCACGGGAGCCAAAATGGGCTCCTTCGAGTCCTCGGGGTCGGGCATCGGCCCGGCCGCCACCTACACCGTGCCCATCGGCGGCAAGGACCTGATGCTCATGGCCAAGTGGATCCACGACCTCGGCGCCAGCCATTCCTTTCTGGGCGACACGATCTACGGCTCCTTCGCCATCAAATTTTAGGGAGGGGAGGAAAGAAGAGAAGAGGGTGCGAGAGGGGAAACCCTTTGAAAAGGGTTCTCCCCTCTCGCGCTCTCCCCTTCCCAAACTTTTTGACGGGGACAGGGATTCCCGTAACAAATTTATTTTATTAAAAGTCTTTGGAAAGGGGGCCTGGGGGCAACCTTTCGGAAGACAAGGTTTCCCCCCGGCTCTCACCCTCAAAAGGAGAAAAAAATGCACGGATTCTACGAATACGGCACGTTCGGCGGCGGGTTGCTCTCGTTTCTGATCACCCTGGCCATTTTGGCGCTCATCTTCCTGGTCTGTCGGGAAATCGTGTGCTGGTACTGGAAGATCAACCGGGCCATGGAGCTTCTGGAGCGCCAGAACCTGCTGCTCGAGCGCATTGAGGCCAAGATTTCGGCGGTCTCCGGATCGAACGGCAAGACGAGCTGACCGCGCGCCCGGGGCCTATTATTTCATGAGCGCCAGGATAGCCTGAAAGCTCTCGTCAAGCGTCTGACTTTCGTCCACGGCCTGGCGCAAGAAGCCGTTGATGGGGCCGATCATGTCGATGGCCCGGTCGATTTCGGGGTTGGCCCCCCGGGCGTAGGCCCCGATATTGACCATATCCTCCACCCGCCGGTAGGTGGCGAGCAGGCGGATCATCTCCCGGCCGGCGGTCAGCGCCTCCTGGGGCGTCACGTCCGAGCGCAGACGGCTGATGGACCTCAGCACGTCGATGGCCGGGAAATGCCCCTGGTCGGCCAGGTCGCGCGTCAGCACGATATGGCCGTCGAGGATGGAACGCACGGCGTCGGCGATGGGTTCGTTGAAGTCGTCGCCGTCCACGAGCACGGTATAAATGCCGGTAATGCTGCCCTTGCCGTTCTTGCCGGCCCGCTCCAGGAGCTTGGGCAGCTGGGCGAACACCGAGGGCGTGTAGCCGCGCGTGGTCGGCGGCTCGCCGGCGGCCAGGCCCACTTCCCGGCCGGCCATGGCGAAACGGGTGACGGAATCCATCATGAGGATGACGTCACCCCCCTGGTCCCGAAAAAATTCGGCCATGGCCGTGGCCGCGTAGGCGGCGCGCATGCGAATCAGCGGGCTCTGGTCCGAGGTGGCCACGACAACGACCGAGCGGGCCATGCCCTCGGGGCCAAGGTCCTTTTCGATGAATTCCCGCAGTTCCCGGCCGCGTTCGCCGACCAGCCCGATGACGTTGATGTCGGCCTTGGTGTTGCGGGCGATCATGCCCATAAGCGTCGATTTTCCGACGCCGGAACCGGCCATGATGCCGACGCGCTGGCCCTTGCCGAGGGTGAGCAGGCCGTTTATGGCCCGCACGCCCACATCCATGGGCTCGTTTATGCGCGGACGGTCCATGGGCATGGGCGCGGGAGCGAAGATGGGATTGAACCGGGCGGGGAGTATGGGGTCGCCGTCGTCGATGGGGGTGCCGAAGGCGTCGATGACCCGGCCGAGATAGCGCCGGCCCACCGGGAAAAGCGGCGGCGTGCTGGTGTTGCGGATCAGCGTTCCCGGCGCGATACCGCGTAGGTCGCCATAGGGCATGAACAGGCAGGCCCCGTCGCGAAACCCCACCACCTCGGCCGGCACCTCGCACACCTGTCCGCCGCCGCCGCCATCGGATAAAAGCTGGCAGACCGATCCGACCGGGGCGCGAATCCCCCGGCCCTCGGCGATAAGCCCCACCACCTTGGACACCTTGCCGAAGGTGCGTGCCGGCTGGAGCTGCTCCAGAAAAGCTATGGCCCCGGAGGCGTCAAGAGCCGGCATCGTCGTCCCCCGAAGCGGCAAGCTGGTCGAAAATCTTTTCCACCTCGGAAAAACGGCTGCCGATGGAATTGTCCACCAGCCCGTCCGGGCTCTCGAGAATCAGGCTGCCGGGAATAAGCTGGGGGTCCGTGCGCACCAGGACCTTGTCGAGCCCGCCGCGTTCCTGGGCCGCCCGGGCGATGAGCTCGCGCACCAGCGGCTCGTCGTCGGGATGGGCGACCACGGTGAGGCTGGCCTTGGCATCCATGAGTTCCAGGGATTCATTGAAAAGATTGCCGAGGATTTCTTCCCGCCGGGCGTCGATGGCGGCCATGGTGGTGCGCTCCACGGCCAGGCGCAAAAGGCTGATGAATTCCTCACGGTGCGCCGTCCACAGCTTGCTCCGCTCGGCGGTCAGGGACTCCAGCATGGAGCCAAGGGATGTGGACATCTGGGCCAGTTCGGCCTGGATCTGCCCGCCGGCGGCGGCCACGCCCGCGGCGTAGCCCTCTTCCTGGGCCTTGGCCTTCAGGCGTTCGCCCTCGGCCATGGCCTCGGCGATGATGGCCGACGCCTTGGCCTTGGCCTTGGCCCGCACCCGCTCCCAGAACTGGGCCTCGACCTCCTCGAAATGCATGGGCGAACGGCGCGACTCCATCTCCGAGACGGTCGTCTCGGCCTCGCCGCCGTCGGTGCCCGGGCCGAGGATCACCCGGCCGGTCATCACGCCCAAAGCGTCGCCGTCAGATAAAGACATCCCCGCCTCCGCGGCCGATGGCGATCTTGCCCTCGACTTCCAGACGCCGCACGGTCTTGACCACGTTTTGCTGGGCGGCCTCCACCTCGGCCAGGCGGATGGGGCCCATGATTTCCAGGTCTTCCTGGATCATGGTGGCGGCGCGCTCGGAGAGGTTCTTGAAGAACTTGTCGCGCAGCTCCTCGGAAGCGCCCTTCAAGGCCTGGGTCAGTTCCTCGTTGGAGACTTCCTTCAGGAGTTCGCGGATGGCCCGGTCGTCGAGGCCCTTGATGTCCTCGAACACGAACATGAGGTTCCTGATGTCCTCGGCCATCTGGGCGGACTCTTCCTCGATCTCGGAGAGGACCTCTTCCTCGGTGGCGCGGTCCACGGCGTTTAAAATTTCGGCCACGGCCGTGATGCCGCCGACCTTCTTGCCTTCCTTGCCGCCCATGGCGATGAGCTGATTTTGCAGCACCTTGTCCACCTCGAGCAGCATGTCCTCGGCCACGGCCTCGAGCTTGGAAAGGCGCATGAGCACTTCGGCCCGCACCCCGGACGGCAGGTTCTGGAGCAGTTCGGCCGCCTGATCGGGATGCAGGTGGCCGAGGATGAGCGCCAGGGTCTGCGGGTGTTCGTTGCGCAGAATCTGGGCCAGGATGCGCGGGGAGACGTTGACCAGCTCCTGGAAGGGCGTGGGGCCGGTGTCGAGCTCCAGGGTCTCCATGATGTACTTGGCCGTGTCCGCGTCCAGGGTTTTGGACAGCATGCGGCGCACCTGTTCGGGGCCGCCCGTGACCATGTCCTTGCCGACCTGCATGGTCTCGTTGAATTCCCGGACCACCTCCTCGACCTGCTCCCTGGGCACGGTCTCCATCTCCATCATGGCCTTGGAGATGCGGGCGATCTCCTTGCGCTCCAGGCGTTTGAACACCTCGCCGGTGAACTTTTCGCCAAGCGCCAGGCACAAGACGGCGGTTTTCTGCGGTCCGGTCATGGTGGACATCTCCAGTCAATTCTCCTGGGGGAAACCTTGTCTTCCGAAAGGTTGCCCCCAGGCCCCCTTTCCAAAGACTTGCAACGCTACCGGCGTATCGCCCGAGTCAGACCTAGTACGTTAAAAAGTTGCGGAAAGGGAGAGCGCGAGAGGGGAGAACCCTTTTTCAAGGGTTTCCCCTCCCGCACCCTCTTTTCAAAAAATCCGCTTTCATCCTAAGCCTCTTGCTTGAGCCAGGATTTGAGCAGGGTCATGGACTGCTCCATGTTTTCCTCGAACAGTTGCATGGCCAGGTTCTTGGCCAGTTCGAATTCCTTGCCGCCCTCGAGCATGGCCACGCCCTCGCCTTCCTCGGGTTCGGCCAGGGCCAGCCGCGCCTCGCCTTCGGGCAGCCGTTCGAGGGTCTCGATCTCCTCTTCCGTGACCCGCGGGCGAATGAGCGCCAGGACCACCGGCCGCACCACCAGGATCAGGAAGAGGAAGAGCAGCAGGCCGTTTAAGAAAGGCTTGCCCAGCCGCTGGGCGTATTCCAGCATGGTCTGGACCAGACTCGGCTGGTCCGAGCCGTCCGGCGCGCCGAACTCGAAACTCGACACCTGGATCTCGTCCCCGCGCGAGGGGTCGAGGCCGGCCGCCCGGGCCACCACCTGCTTGATGCGCTCGAGCTCCTCGGCCTTTCTGGGCACGAAGGTGTAGGTCTCCTTATCCTTGTCCTTGACGTAGGTCCCGTCCACGATAACCGCGATGGACTGGCGCTTCAAGTCGCCGACCGGGGTGACGACGTTTTGCTCTTCCTTGTTGATCTCGAAGTTGGTGGTGCTGTTCTGACGGCTGGATTTCTGGTTGGACTGGGTGCCGGAATAGCCCGAGCCCTGAAAATTGTTGTTAGGCACGGCCGCGCCGCCGCCGCGCGGGGTCACGGTCTGGCCGGAGGCGTCCACGGCCGCCGTGCCGGAGGTGTTCTCCTCGCTTTTCTGCTCGCTGCGCACCACGGTGACGTTGGGGTCGTAGAGCTCCTTGCGGATGGTGCGCTGGCTGAAATCAAGGTCCGCGTTGGCTTTGACGATGGACCGGCCGGGGCCGACGATGGGGGTCAGCAGCTGCTCGATGCGGTTTTCGAGATTGGATTCGTAGGTGTTCTTGAATTCGAACTGGCTGGTGGACATGCCGCCCAGGCCCGAATCGCCGCGGGGCTGGTACAGGGACTGGCCCGTGGTGTCGGTGATGGTGATGTGCTCGGGGGTAAGGCCTTCCACGGCCATGGACACCAGATTGACGATGCCCTGGAGCTGCTTGGCGTCAAGTTTTTGGCCACGCTTGAGGGTCAGGACCACCGAGGCCGAGGCCTGCTTCTGTTCCTCGATAAAAAGGCTCTTCTGGGGCAGCACCAGATGGACACGGGCTTTTTCCACCTGGGGAAATTCGGTGATGGTGCGGGCCAGCTCGCCTTGCAGGGCCCGGGTGTAATTGATGCGCTGGACGAAATCGGTCTGGCCGACCTTGAGCTGGTCGAACAGTTCGAAGCCGACGCCCTGGCCGTGCATGATGCCTTCGCCGGCGATTTTCAGACGCTGCTCGTAGACCGACTCGGCCGGGACCATGATGGTGGCGCCATTGTCGCGCAGCTCGTAGGGCGTCTTGGACGCCTTGAGCTGCTCCACCACCCGGGCCGCGTCCTCCGGGGCCAGCCTGGTGTAGAGCACGCGCATCTCCGGCTGGTTGAGGAAATAGGTCATGACCAGGAAGGCGACGATCGTGGAAGCGGCCAGTCCCCCAAGCAGCAAGCGCTGGGTGGCGGTACGGTTGGACCAGTACTGGATGAGCTTTTCGAAACTCTGCTTGAAGAAAGGAGGCATGGCGTTTCTCCCGGAGCGCGTCGGTTATCGAAACGGGGTCCCTAGAACTGCATCTTCACCAGTTCTTTGTAGGCCTCGAGCACTTTGCCCCGCACCGCCGTGGTCATCTGCATGGCCATGCCGGCCTTTTGCAGATTGATCATCAGCTCGTGCACGTTCTGGCTCTTGCCGGCGGCAAAGGCTTCGACCATGTCGTTCTTCTCGTTTTGCATATTGTTGACGGTCGAAAGCGAGTCCGTGAGCATCTGGCCGAAGCCCTCGGCCGGCGCGCCCGGCTTGGTCAGGGACTTGGAAACCGTGGCGTCGATGGCCCCGGTCTGGGACAACGCGGTCTTGTAGGCATTAAGCGCCAGGGGAGAAATCATGATACGCCTCCGTTATCGCCCGATTTCCAGGGCTTTGCTGAACATGGTCTTGACGGTGCCGATCGACGCGCTCGAAGATTCGTAGCTGCGCATGGCCGTGATCATGTTGGCCATCTCCTCCACCACGTTGATGTCGGGATAGGCCACGTAGCCTTCGGCGTTGGCGTCGGGGTGGCCCGGTTCGTACTGCATGCGGAAGGGGCGGTTGTCGTTGACGAGCCCCGTGACCTTGACCCCGGCCAGTTCGCGGTCCTGGGCGGTCTTCATGGCCTCGGAAAAGGGCGAGTCGATGGGGGTGGATTCGAGCATCACGGACTTGCGCACATAGGGGCCGCCGCCGTTGACCGTGCGGGTGGTCCGGATGTTGGCCAAGTTCATGGAGATGGTGTTCATCAGGGTGCGTTGGGCGGACATGCCCGAGGACCCGATGTCCATGGCGGTAAAGAGGTCCATGTCTACTTACCTCCCTCGGCGATGACCTTCTGCAGGCCCTCGAAACTCTTTTGCGTGATCTGGGTCAGGGCGTTGTACATGAGCGTGTTCTTGGCCATGATCGACATTTCCTTGTCCATGTTCACGCTGTCCAGGCCCGCCACCACGCGCGGCTTCCAGCCCATCTCGATGTTTCCCTCGAAAGTGGCCGGGGAAAACTCCTGGGACAGGTGCTTGGGTCCGGTGTGCGTCAACTTCCCCTGCGACTCGAGGCCGAGCGCGGATTGCAGCTGGCTTTCGAATTCCAGCCGGTGCGCCTTGTAGGCGGGCACATCCTGGTTGGCCAGGTTGGACATGACGACATTCTGACGCTCCAGGCGCAGGTCCAGGACCTTGCCGAGCAGGGCCGTATTTTCGGGAAATATTGATTTCATAGCCTTTTCCCTCGCTTTTCCGTGGCCGCACCGTGCGTCGGCCGATCGCTTTCGGGGGACTACTGGGCAAAAAGCGTTCCATCGGGACAGCCCCCCGACCCGGAGCTGGGAATTTTTTACCGGACCGCCGCGTTTTACTTTCTCAAAAAAATATGCTCGCCGCGCCTAACTCCCCTCTCCGAAAGCGGGATTTTCCCGCCAAAGGCCCCTTTCCAGGCACTGGCACGAGGCTTGCTTAACCTCTCGTGCCCGGCAGAACGCGCTGCCGGCATCGGCCACAAGCCGTAAAAAAAGAAAGACGCGAAAAAACACGGCGCAGGGAAGCGCGCCAACCCGGCGACGCGCACGCGATCCTAAACGCGGGCGTCGACTACGGAGGGGACGTCATGAGCGGGCAGTTGGACTACGAAATCAACAAGGAACTCGGCGAGTGCTATCTTTTCATGGGCGACCTGGACAAGGCCGAAGAATACTACTCCAAGGCCATGACCAATAACGGCGTCCATCCCGATCCGTATCTGGGGCTGGCCACCATCGCCGTGCAGCGCGGCGAGCTCGATCAGGCCATGACGCTCTACCGCAAGGCCTCCACCATCGAGCCCGACGACCGGGCCCTTTCCGGCATGGCGCTCATCGAGATGGAACGCGGCGAACCGGCCGAGGCCTTCACCCACTTCAAGGGCGCCCTGGCCAAGAACCCGGAAAACCTGGTCGCCATCTTCGGCATGGTGCGCCTGGGTCACGCTGAAAACCGTATCGAGGAAACCCTGCCCTACCTGCGGGACTACCTCGCCATCGACCCGGCCAAGCACGACGTGCGCTTCACCCTGGCCGGCTGCCTGGTGAGCCTCGGCCGCCACGCCGAGGCCGGCGCCGAACTCGAGGCCATCCTGACCCAGGACCCCCGCTACGCCGCAGCCCGGGAACTGGCCGAAGAACTCAAGCGCATCGCCGCCTGAGTCCAGCGCCTTCCGGCAGATTTCTCCCCTTCGTGCCGCCCGGCCGTGGTAAAAGCGCCACGACCGGGCGGTCCGGTCGGTCTCCAGGCTTGCCAAGCCCGATCGAGTGTGGCACCCCGCGAAAAACATCCGCGAGGTCGCCATGGAACTTCTGCCTGTCAAACGGGCGCTTTTAAGCGTCACGGATAAATCCGGCCTGCCCGAACTGGCCCGGTTTTTAAGCGCCGCCGGAGTCGAACTCGTCTCCACCGGCGGCACCCGCAAACTGCTTATGGAAGCGGGCCTGCCCGTCACCGCCGTCAGCGACGTGACGGGATTTCCGGAAATCCTGGGCGGCCGCGTCAAGACCCTGCATCCCCATATCCACGGCGGCATCCTGGCCGACAAGGACAACCCCGAACACCTGGCCACCCTGGCGAAGCACGGCATCGCCCCCTTCGATATGGTGGTGGTCAACCTCTACGCCTTCGAAAAGGCGCTGGAAAAAGGCCTGGCCCTGCCCGAAATGGTCGAACAGATCGACATCGGCGGCCCCACCCTGCTGCGGGCCTCGGCCAAAAACTTCTCCAGCATCCTGGTGGTGCCCGACCCGGCCTTCTACCCCGAGGTCATGGACACCCTGGCCCAAAACGCCATGGCCGCCCCCCTGGCCCTGCGCCAGAAAACCGCCGCCGCCACCTTCGCCAAGACCAGCGCCTACGACACCGCCATCGCCGCGTACTTGAAAGACGCATAAGATCGGGGGAGATGTGCCTCCGGCGGCCAGGGGGAAACTTTTTGAAAAAAGTTTCCCCCTGGACCCCCTTCAAAAACTTTCAACGGGAAGAAATTTAAAATTTTTCGGCCTGTTGGGATGGAGAGAAGGGTAAGGAGGCGAGCGTCCAGCGGTCATACGCACTTCCGTCGTCCCCCCGGCCGTAAGGCCGGAACCCCACCGCCAAAAGGACCGCACCCGCTCCGGATGGACGGTGTGGCCGAAGCCGCCGCCGGCCTCGTCGGCCGCAATCTCTTTTTCCATCTGACAGAAGGCATAGGCCCGTCGTTTCGAACCGGGACCGCTCCGCTCCCGCCTATGAGCCGCATGGCCTGGGTCGGGGGGAGGGGGCGCGGCGGCGAAGGCGTATTTTTCAAATATGCGCCGCCCGCCGCCGCGCCCCCTCCCCCCGACCTTCAACCCCAAAAACGCGCCGAAGGCGCTGTATCCCGATGAAAAGAAGACGACTTTTCCCGACCTCGTTCCTGTGATAATCAACCGAAAACGCCTTTCGGCTCGCGCTCCGGCCAGTTTCTTTCCCCCCGCCCTGGCTGTCATTTTTTGCGGCGGGGGGAAGGAGACGTTTCCATGGCCCACATCCTGGTGACCCTGACCACCCCCCACGCCAACCGCCCGTTTCTGGACGAAATGGCCGCCCCGTATGGCGGCTATGCGAATCTTGCCGGCGTGCCCGAGGCCGACCGAACCGCCGCCGTGGCCAGCGCCAAGGTGGTGCTGTCGTTTAAGCCCTTCAAGGAAATGGGGACCGCCCTGGCCGCCCTGCACCCGGGCCAGTTGCTCCAGATCCTTTCGGCCGGCCTCGACGACCTGCCGTTCGACAGGATTCCGGATGGCGTGACCGTGGCCGGCAATTCCGGGGCCTTTGCCCGGCCCATGGCCGAGCACGCCCTGGCCATGGTGCTGTGCCTGGCCAAGCGACTGCGCGAGGAAGACGCGGCCATGCGGCGCGGGGAATTCAACCAGATGGTCCCCAACCTGCTTTTGTCCGGCAAAAAGGCGGCCGTGCTCGGATTCGGCGGCGCGGGCAAGGCCGTGGCCAGACTGCTTGCCGCTTTGGGCATGGAAATTTACGCCCTCAACACCTCGGGCAAGACCGACGAGCCCGTGGCCTACGTCGGCACCCGCGACAACCTGCGAACCATCCTCGAAGGGGCGCAGGTCGTGGTGCTCACCCTGCCCTATTCCCGGCTGACCCACGAGATGATCGGCGCGCGGGAGCTGGCCCTGCTTGCCCCGGACGCCATCCTGGTCAACGTGGCCCGGGGCGAGATCATCGACCAGAAGGCGCTCTACGAGCACCTGCGCGACCATCCGGCGTTTCGGGCCGGCATCGAGTCCTGGTGGGTGGAGCCGTTGCGCCACGGCCGCTTCGAGGTGGAATATCCCCTGCTGACCCTGCCGAATCTGCTGGCCAGCCCGCACAACTCCTTCGACGTGGCCGAATGGCCGCGCCTAAGCTACGAAGCGGCCTTCGCCAACATCGGGCGCTATCTGCGCGGCGAGGCGATCACCGGGCTTATGCGCCCGCAGTTGCACAGGATATAAAGAGGAGTTCCGGACGCCCGCCCCACGGAAAGGCGTCCGGGGCGACGACCGGGCCTATCTGGCGGCGATTTCCACCAGATTGCCGTCAGGGTCTCGGCAATACACGGAGCGGGCCGGTCCGGCGGCCACATCACGGTCCACCGGCCCGCACTCCACGGCCACGCCATGCGCCCGCAGGCGGGAGGCCACGGTTTCGGCGTCCAGGCCAGTCAAAAAACAGACATCGGCCGATCCCGGCGCGGGATGCCCGGCCCGGGGGAGGATGGTCCCCTGCGCCGGGTGCAGATTGATCTTTTGCCCGCCGAAATGGAGCGAAACGCGGCCCTCGGGCGTGCGGCGCACCCGCATGCCGAGCACGTCGCGGTAAAAGGCGATCGATCGCGCCAGATCGGCCACGGTGAGTACGAGGTGATCGAGACCCGTAACGGGCACGGCCTCGGGCATGACGAAGACCTCCCTATGCCGTGGCGGAAAACATGCCGGAGGTTGGCGTCTGCGGCGCATTGGCGGCGGCCTGGTAGCCGGCCAGGGCCAGACGGCGGCTTATGGCGTTCGTCGGCCCGGAACTTGCATCGGATTGACTTGGCGTATCGGCCAGCCGGGCGGTTGTGGCGGCCGCGTCCAGGGCGTCGGCGAACGACGTCTGGGCCGAGGCCCCGGTCAGGTCGAATTCGTAGTCCGTGGCCGCGTAGCTGACGCGAAACGGACCAAAGGAAACCGTGGCCTCGCGGTTGATGACCTTGCCGCCGACCTTGGGCGTGGACGCGACAAAACGCGTGGCTTCACGCTGGTAGGCCGAACTGGCGCTGGCGACGGCTTGGATGGCGGCCATGGGGGTCTCCGGGCGTGGCGTCACGCCGCCACAGGGACACGAGCGTGCCTGCCCTCGCGGTCCCGGGCATCGGGAACCGGCTCCATCCGTGGAGAGGTCTTCATTTCATATACGCACCCAGGTCGTCCTGGCAAGGGTGTCGGAATTCCGTCAGCCCATTCCCCCCGGCGACATACGCGCGCCGGCCTTTCCCCGCACCGGGTTCGCCACGATTGCGAAACGAGGCCTTGTTCCAAAAAGCCCACAGGTTGACCTGCACCGACGCCGGGGTATTGTCATGACAATCGTCTTTTTCGGAGCACGTCGTCATGGAACAATGCGAACTTCCCCGCCGCAAAACCCGCAGCGACCGCATCAAGGCCACCCTGCCCCATATCCTGCCGTTTCTGTCCTGGTGGCCCCTGGTCAACCGCCGCACGGCGCGCGCCGACCTGTGGGCGGGGCTTACCGGCGCGGTGATCGTGCTGCCCCAGGGCGTGGCCTTTGCCGCCATTGCCGGGCTGCCGCCGGTCTACGGCCTGTACGCGGCCATGGTGCCGGTGGTCGTGGCCGCGCTTTTCGGCTCCTCGTTCCACCTCATCTCCGGCCCCACCACCACCGCCTCCCTGGTCATCTTCGCCAACGTCAGCCAGTTGGCCGCGCCGGGAAGCCCCGACTACCTGAACCTCGTGCTGGCGCTGACGCTCCTGGCCGGCATCTTCAAGCTGGGCCTGGGCCTGGCCCGGCTCGGCGGGGTGGTCAATTTCGTCTCCCACTCCGTGGTCACGGGGTTCATGGCCGGGGCGGCCATCCTCATCGCCACCAGCCAGCTCGGCCATTTCTGCGGCCTGACCCTGCCCCGGGGCGGCTCGTTCCTGGACACCTGGATCGGGCTCATAAGCCGCCTGCCGGACGTCAATCCGCGCGTGCTGTGCATCGGCGTGACCACGCTTTTCTGCGCCGTGGCCATCCGCAAACTAAACCCCAAGGCCCCGGCCCTGCTTCTGGCCATGGTCATCGGCAGCCTGGTTTCCATGGCCATCGGCGGCCCGGCCCACGGCGTGACGCTTGTCGGCGCGCTGCCCGCCTCGCTGCCCCCCTTGTCCCTGCCGCGCTTCGACCTGGACACGCTACGCATCCTGGTCCCCGGCGCGGTGGCCGTCGGCATGCTGGGGCTGGCCGAGGCCGTGTCCATCGCCCGGGCCGTGGCCACCCGCTCCAACCAGCACATCGACAACAGCCAGGAATTCATCGGCCAGGGCCTGGCCAACGTCGTGGGCAGCTTTTTTTCGGCCTACGCCACCTCGGGCTCGTTCACCCGCACGGGCGTCAACTTCGACGCCGGAGCCAAAACGCCGCTGGCCGCCGTGTTCTCGGCCGTGTTCCTGGCCGCCATCGTACTGCTCATCGCCCCGCTCTCGGCCGCCCTGCCCATCGCCTCCATGGCCGGCGTCATCCTGGTCGTGGCCGCCGGGCTCATCAACATCCCGGCCATCCGCCACATCGTGAAAACGGACAAGGGCGAGGCCGGAGTGCTTCTGGCCACGCTGCTGGCCACGCTGTTCACAGAGCTCCAATTCGCCATCTACGCCGGCGTGATCCTGTCGCTCCTGCTCTACCTGCGCCGCACCAGCCACCCCCACTTCATCACCCTGGCCCCGGACCCAGATTCGCCCCACCGCGCGCTGGTCAACGTGCACCGCCGCCCCCTGCCCGAGTGCCCGCAACTCAAGATCCTGCGCCTGGACGGCTCGATCTTTTTCGGCGCGGTCAACCACATCGCCGAGGAACTGCACCGCATCGCCGAGAAAAGCCCGGAACAATGCCACATCCTCATCCTCGGCTCGGGCATCAACTTCATCGATGCCGGCGGCTGCCACATGCTGTTTCACGAGGCCGGGACCATGCGGCTCTCGGGACGGGAAATCTTTTTCTGCTCGCTCAAGTCGGAAGTGCTGGAGCTGCTGCGACGCGGCGGCTGCCTGGCCCGCATCGGGCCGCAGAATGTCTTTCGCGACAAATCCACGGCCATCGCCGGCATCATCGCGCGCCTGGACCCCGAACGCTGCGCCTGCTGCCACACCCGGGTCTTCGCCGAATGCGCCGCCCGCCCGGGGGGAGAAGAGGAGGAGAGGGAAACTACCGGGGGGAAACCTTTCTGAAGAAAGGTTTCCCCCCGGGCCCCCCTTCCAAAGACGTCTAACGGTTCCGGAGCGTTATCGTTGCCGCAGCCGTAACCGGTAAAAGTTTTGGGGAGGGGAGAGCGCGAGAGGGGAACACTTTTTTCAAAAAGGGTTCCCCTCTCGCATTGTCCGCTAGCTGTTCCCGGCGGCCTTCTTCTGGCAGTCCGGGCAGATGCCGTAGAGGTAGAGCTTGTGGGCGGTGAGCTTGAAGCCGTGGCGGCGGGCGACTTCTTCCTGGAGGCGCTCGATGGACGGGTCCACCACCTCCACGTTGATGCCGCAGGATTCGCAGATGAGATGGTCGTGGTGGCTCTGGCCGTACAGGATCTCGTACCGCATGGCCCCGTCGCCGAATTCCACGGCCTTGGCCAGCCCCGAATCGGCCAAAAGCTTGAGCGTGCGGTAGACCGTGGCCTGGCCGATGCCGTCGTATTCCCGCTTGACCTTCTGGTAGAGCTCCTCGGAGGTCACATGACCCTCCTCGGACAGAAAGACTTCGAGAATCCTGCGCCGCTGGGGCGTCATTTTAAGCTTCTGGCGGGCGATGAAGTCCGCGAATTTGGCGTAGGGGTCTTTGATCATGCCTGGGCTCTGGGTAAAAGATACACGAATATAGCCGCCTGACGCCTTCGGGTCAATGCAGGGAGCGGGAAGAGCCGGGGACAACCGGGGGGAAACCTTTCTTGCAGAAAGGTTCTCCCCCCGGTCCCCCTTTCCAAAGACTCTTAATAATTGCAGAGTGTTATCGTTACCCTCTCCATAATCGTTAAAAGTTTTGGGGAGGGGAGAGCGCGAGAGGGGAACACTTTTTTCAAAAAGGGTTCCCCTCTCGCACCCTCCTGCCCTTCTCCCCTCCCCCTAAGCCACGGCGCGTTTGACCGTGGCCACGAGCGTCGGCACGTCAAGGATCAGGGACATGGTGCCGTCGCCGTTTATGGTGGCCCCGGAAATGCCGGCCACCGACCCGATGTAGTTGCCGAGGCTTTTGATGACCGTCTGTTGCTGGCCCATGACCTCGTCCACGGCGATGCCGGTCCGTTCGCCCTCGAAGCGGGTGACCACGACCTGTTCGATGGCCGGGGCGTTGCCGGCCAGTTCGAAGGCCTCGCGCAGCCGGATGTAGGGCACGATCTCGCCGCGCAGATGGATGGTGCGGCCGCGTCCGGCGGCTTCCGCGTTTTCGCGCGGCAGCTCCACGCACTCCTCCACCAGCGACAGCGGGATGATGTACTGGTCCTCGCCGGCCTTGATCTGCAACCCGTCGATGATGGCCAGGGTCAGCGGCAGCTTGATGGTGATGCGCGAGCCCTTGCCGAGCTCGCTGTGGATGTCGATCTTGCCCCGCAGCGCGTCCATGCTGCGTTTGACCACGTCCATGCCCACGCCCCGGCCCGAGACGTTGGTGATCTTTTCCGCCGTGGAGAACCCGGGCAGAAAGACGAGGTTGTAGATCTCCGCCTCGGTCAGGCGCGCCTCCGGGGACACGAGCCCTTTTTCCTCGGCCTTGGCCCGTATGCGGGCCGGGTCCATGCCCCGGCCGTCGTCGATGATCGACAGCACCACCTCGCCCCCGGCGTGCTCGGCCGCAAGCACGATGGACCCGGTTTCGGACTTGCCGGCGGCCAGCCGTTCGCCGGGCGCCTCGATGCCGTGGTCGATGCTGTTGCGCAAAAGATGCACCAGGGGATCGTTGAGTTGCTCGATGACGGTCTTGTCGAGTTCCGTTTCGCCGCCCTCGGTGACCAGCTCGATGGATTTGTGCATTTCCGCGGACAGGTCGCGCACCAGCCGGCGGAAACGGCTGAAGGTGGTGCCGATGGGCAGCATGCGGATGCCGAGCGTGTTGTCGCGCAGTTCGTTGGACAGCCGCTCGATTTCCTCGGCCACGCTGGTCAGCGCCGGCTGGGCCAGCCCCGAGGCCAGCTGGGTGAGCCGCGCCTGGGCGATGACCAGTTCGCCGACCAGATTGACCAGGTCGTCGAGCTTGGCCGCGTCCACGCGAAGGCTCTGCATGACTTCCTTTTTCGCGGCCACGGGACGCTTGCCCTCAGGCTTGGCCTCAGGCTTGGCCTCGGGCTTGGCGGCGGGGACGACAGGGGAAGGCCCGGCCGGGGAAACGGCCGGCGGCGCGGCTTCCGCCACGGGCTTGGCCTCGGGCTCGGGGGCCGGGATCTCGGGCCATTCCAGGACATCCGAGGCCGCGGTCGCCTCGGATGGCTCGCAGGGCGCAATCACCACGTCGGCGGGGTTTTCCAGATAAAAAAACGTGTCGCGCAGGGCCTCGGCGTCCGGCACGGCGCCGGTATCCGCCGTCAGGATCACTTCGAAGCGCAAGGTGCAATCCTCCGGCGCCAGCGCCTCGAGATCGGGCACCCCCGTCAGGTCGCAGCGCACCGAGGCCTCGCCCATGCCCCGCAGGGTGTCGAGCAGGGCCAGGGGATCGGCCTTGGCCAGATGGCCGGGGTCGGACGGGGCAAGGCGGATGCGCCAGGATCGTTTCTGCGTCACGACCGCCCCCGACGCGGCCGGCGCGGCCGGCGCGGCGTCCGGGACGACCGGGGCCTCCGTCGCCGGGGCGTCGTCCGGCATATCCACCGAGCGCAGCAGCGCCTTGAGCCGGGCGGCAAGCTCCGGGTCCTCGCCGCCGACCGGGCCGTCCTCGCCGCCGAGCATGGTCGTGAACCGGTCCTTGGCCAGAAACGCCGCGTCGAGCAGGTCCTTACCCACCCGCCGCCAGCCCTCGCGCACCTGGGAAAAAAGCGACTCCAGATCGTGGGCCAGGACGACCACGCCGGAGATGCCGAACATGTCGCAGGCGCCCTTGAGCGTGTGCACGGCCCGGAATATCCGGTCGACAAGGTCCTTGTCCCCGGGGGTCTTTTCCAGCTCCAGCAGCGCCCCGTCGAGTTCGGCCAGGTTTTCCTGCACTTCCTCGGCAAAAAGGGCGCGCATCTCGTCGTTGCCTACCATCCGTGTCTGTCCTCCGTAGCGGACGTTGGCGCGACCGTCAGGACGCGAAAAAAAGCTTTCCGGGCACTCCCGCCTCGGCCAGGGATTCCGGCGTCAGGCCGGCCCGGGCGGCCGTGGCGGCGAGGGCCCTGGGCGGCGCGGCGTCATGGGCCAGCGACAGGTTCCGGGCGGCGAAACTCTTGCCGGCCGCGACCAGGACCTGGAGAAACGCCAGGTCGATCTCCCCGGGATCGTGCCACACGAGGGTCGTTTTCGCGCCCCGGGCCAGCGCTGCGACAAGCGCCTCCCTGGCGCTCCCGGCCTCGGCCGGGGCATCGGCCGGAAGCGAAAGCGTGGCCGCAGCGCCCGTTACCGCAAGCTCCCAGGGGCCGAAGGTCTCGCGGACCGCTGCCGCATTGCCGCCCGTAGCGGCCGCCTCGGTCAGCGCGGCCACGTCCAGGGGATGGATGCGGTCGCCCTCCAGGGCGAAGAGATACCCCACGATATCGGGTTCGACGATGGAGGCGAAAAGCACGTAAAAGGGGATACGGTTGACCGGCGGGGCGTCCAGGTCGCCCACGGCGGCCAGCTCCATGCGGCAGTCGACGATCAGCCCGCTCGACTCCATGGTGTTGATGACGTCGAGGGGCGTCTTGCCCCTGGCCTGGACGTCGTGGATGAGGTCGTACTCCACGAGGTACAGGTTCTTGCCGCCGGCGGTGGCCTGGCGCAGGCTGAGCTGGTCCTCGGTAAAAACGACCGTGCCCCCGGGCAGGGCGATGGGGATGGCGGCGGCGGCCTCGGCCCGGGCCTCGGAGGGCAGGTGCTCGGTCGTCAGCCCGGACAGGTCGGCCAGCATGCCGGAGATGTCCTCGGCGTCGCTTTCGGCGGCGTTCTCCACCAGTCCGAGCAGCCGGTCGAAGCCGGCCAGCAGGCAGTTGATGACCCTGGTGTCGGGCACCATTTCGCGGCTGCGCACCATGTGCAGGATGTTTTCCAGCTTGTGGGCAAGGTCGCGGGTGTTGTTGAGGTTTAAAAAGCTCGCCCCGCCCTTGATGGAATGGGCGGCCCGGAAAACCTTGTTGACGAGCTCCTCGTCGATGTCCGCCCCGCCGCGCTCCATGTCCATGAGCGCCAATTCGATGTCGGCCAGGTGTTCGCGGGTATCCTCCACGAACATGGCCATGATTTCGTCGTCCACTGCGTCCACGGCTGCCTCGCTTCCGGCCGGCGTCGTGTCCTCGACGTCCGGAAATCCCTGTTATTCGGAAAAGGTGTATAAAGACATGATTGGCATTATCGCATAATACCGCTCGCGTCTTCAAGGACGCGTCACGAGGAGGCTTCGATCTGGAAATGCTTGTCCAACCGCATGGTGCGCAAAAGCGCCGCCAGATCGGGATTGACGTTGCGAAGGACCAGCCGGCCGCCTTTTTTGCCGAGCGTGTTGTGTACGGCGATAAGAAGGCCGATGCCCACGGAATCGATCAGTTCCACCTTGGCCAGGTCGATGACGAGGCCGCCGGGATGTTCCTGCAGGACCTCCTTGAGTCTGGCGCGAAGCGCGTCGGCCACGGAGGCGACGATGTCTCCCGCCGGGGAGAGAACAGCCTTGCCGTCCTCGATGCGAATGTCGTCCATAGTGATGCTCCGCTGGATGTTCTCCCCCGCTTCCGGGGGGACGGCCGGACCGTGCAGACCGGGAACGGCCTTGGTCAGTGTTACGGCATTGCCGGCGGCGTTGTAGCGCACGTCGTCGGCGTAGAGGGTGAGGATGGTGAGTCCCCGGCCGCTGGTGGCCTCGGGCGGCGCCATGCTGGCCAACCCGGAACGCCAGTCGAAGCCCGGCCCCTGGTCGGTGACGACAAGGGTCAGTCGCCCTTCGCTGGCCCGGGCCTCGAGATCCACCTGGCGCGTGGGGTCGCTTCGGTTGCCGTGGACCACGGCGTTTAAAAGCGCTTCGCGCAACAGCAGCTTGACGTCGAAAAGGCTCCCGCTGGCGTTCTGGCCGGCCACGAACCGTACCGTCTCGGCCACGGCCCGGTCGAGCAGGGGCAAGGTGGCCGCAAAGCGGATGCGCATGCCGCCGGGGAAGGACTCCATCTCGAACATGGCCGTCACACCTCGATCCCCATGAAAACCATGTCGTCGGCCGGCCGGCCGGCGTCCAGGATACCCCGCATCACCGTGTCCACGGCCGTTTCGAGGGGCTGGCCGGCAACGGCGACGCAAGCGGCCAGGAGATCGGCCAGGCCCTGCTCGCGCGCCTTGGCCCCCGGGCCGAACCGTTCGATCAATCCGTCGGTGTAAAGATAGATCCGGTCCCCGGCCGCGACCCGCCGCTCGACCCGGCCGAACTGCACGGTGGCGAAGGCCCCGAGCACGTCGCCGTCGGCGGCCAGCAGGCTGGCCTGGCTCCCGCCGGCCGGGACCAGGATGGGGGGTGGATGGCCGCCGTTTACCAGGGTGAGCTTACCGCGGACGCGGTTGAGGCAGACCAGGGCGGCGGTGAGGTGCTTGCCGTCGCGCAGCAGCGAGGCCAGCACGCTGTTGATGTTTTTGAGCGTCTCCACCGGGGTGAACAGCGGCCCCGTGTTCTGGCGCAACAGGACCTTGAGCGACGAGGTGACGAACGACGCGCCGAGGTCATGGCCCGCGATGTCGGCCACGAAATACCCCATGACCGTGGCCGTCCAGGGAAACACGTCGTAGAAGTCGCCGCCCGCCTCCAGCGCCGGCACGTAGCGCACGGCGAACCGGGCCTCGGGCAGGTCGCCCGGGGCCACCAGGATGGCCTGCTGGGCGTCGCGGATCTGGGCCAGCTTGGCCGCCTGCTGGGCGAGCAGGGCCCGCATGCCCTGGCGCAGCCGGATGTGGACCTTCACCCGGGCCAGGACCTCCTCCCGCGCAAAAGGCTTGGGCACGTAGTCCACGGCCCCCATGCGCAGGCCCTTGACCTTGTTGTCCACGTCGTCGAGGCCCGAGATGAAAATAATGGGAATGTCGGCGGTGGCCGGATCGGCGGTGAGCTTGCCGCACGTTTCAAAGCCCGATTCGCCGGGCATCATGATGTCGAGGATGATGAGGTCGGGCTGTTCCCGGCTGGCGATCTCCCGGCCTTTTGGGCCACTGTCGGCCCGAAGCGGCTCGAAGCCGGCCTCGCGCAGCATCCAGGACAACGTCTCGAGGTTTATGGCCTCGTCGTCGACGATGAGGATGCGCGGCGGACGGGATTTGTCGCCCTCGCGGCCTGTGGTGGGATATTCCATGCTGCCGGCCGGGGTTGCCGGGCGTCCGGAGGTCGCGGCACGCCGGGGTTCGGGAAACGCGTTGCATTCGGCACAGGCTGTCAGTATGACGTTTTCCGAAGCGCTTGACAACGCGGCCGTACGTAATTTTTCCATATGCGACCCCGCTGGAAAAGGCTTCGGAGACGCATGCGGAATAACGTGTTGCTTTTTCAAAACGGTTCGACGCGCCACAACGAGGCCGTGTCGGCAACTCGGATCACCCCGGTCCTGCACCAGCTACGCCGGGGCCGGACGGGCATGGGACCAAGCATGGGACATTTTATCGCCAATATGTCGGAATACATAAAGAAACGCTACCAGGAGATCGGTGTGCCGATCCTCTGGCTCATCAGCCTCATGCCGGGCGTCATCGTCTCGATCCGCAAGGGCGACCCCTGGCACGCCACCATCGTGGTCATGGTCATCCAGCTTTTGGCCTCGTTCGGCTCCATCACCCTCTTCGGCGTGGTGGCCCAGATCATCTGCTACAAATACATCGAATCCGTGGAAGTGCACGACCGGATGATGGACGGACTCTTTTTCGGCTTCCACGGCGGCATGATCATCTGGATCTGCTACGGATTTTTCCACATCCTCTTCGGCCGCAAGATCATCGGCAACGTCAACGACCTGGTGTCCATCTTCGGCATCAGCTGCATCGGCAGCTGTATCCTCGGCATCGCCATCGGCTTTCTGGTCGGCAAGCTGCGCGACGGCAACGCGACGATTGTTTAAGAGAGAGAAGAGAGAAGAGGGAAGAGAAGATGCCTCCGGCGGCCAGGGGGAAACTTTTTGAAAAAAGTTTCCCCCTGGACCCCCTTCAAAAACTTTCACCAGGGGGCATCCCTTAAAATACGTGAGTATTTTAAGGGAAAAGAGTATTCAAATGCGTTGTCCTCCAACGATGGACGCGCGTTCTTTGAGGACGACATACAGAAGAGTTGCGGCTGTCCGAGGCTAGCGCCTGTCCGGGGAAAACTCGTTCCCGGAGACGGGACGGGTAACCCCGAAGGTCGCCTGGGACGCGCCGCGTGACGCCATCGCTCCCGCGCATGGGTGGGGTGCGCGCGTCATCCGCGCCCCCCGGCTGGCGCTCAACGTGATGCCATCGCTCCCGCGCATGGGGCGGGTGGGGACGCTGGTGGCTGCAAAGAATCGAAAACGGCCATCGCTCCCGCGCCTGGATTGGGTGCGCGTGTCATCCGCGCCCCCCGGCTGGCGCTCAACGTGATGCCATCGCTCCCGCGCATGGGTCGGGTGACCAGGGCCGGCGGGGGGCTGCGGGGAAGGCGAAGGCGTATTCTTCAAATATGCGCCGCGCGCCTGCACCGCAGCCCCCCCGCCGGCCAACCAACCAACATTTTTCCAAAGGGGATCATCATCGCCGCCAAGGTCCAAGGCAACACCGTCGGCCTCAAGCCCAGCCAGATGCGGGCGCTGGAGCGCCTGGGCACCCGCCGCTACCCGTCCGTGGGCGGCTACACCCCGGACCAGGCCCGGGAGCTGGCCGCCATCGCCTATGGCATCGGCCGGCAGGTGGGGCTGCTCCTCGACCGCAAGGGCCGGCCGGCGCTGATCCTGGTCGGCACGCCCAAGGGCATCCTCATCCCGGAACTCGACCGCGCCCGCCTCGGCGCCGGACGTCTGCGCGGCCTGCGCCTGCTCCACGTGCATCTGACGGAGGAGGGCCTCACCGAAGAGGACCTGACGGACATGCTCTTCTTGCGCCTGGACAGCGTGGCCGCCCTGACCGTCAACCAGCTCGCCCAGCCGGTGAAGCTCCACATCGCCCATCTGCTGCCGCCCGGAGCCGGGGACGCGCCCTACGACATCCTGCCGCCCCTGCCCTTCGACAAGGTGGAGGAGGATTTCAACGCCCTGGCCACGGCCCTGGAAGAGGAACTGGCCCGCGAGGGCGGAAAGCTCGCCGCTCCGGGCACGGCTCCGTCCGGTCGGGAGAAGGCGGTGCTGGTCAGCGTCGCCAGCAGCCCGCGCCCCGTCCAGGAAGCCTCGCTTGACGAGCTGGCCGCCCTGGCCGACACGGCCGGCCTGGATGTGGCCGAGACCGTGGTGCAGCGGGTGGCGACGGTCAATCCGAAATTCATCCTGGGCAAGGGCAAACTGGCCGAAATCGAGGTGGCGGCGCTGCGCTACGGCGCTTCGCTGCTCGTCTTCGACGGCGAGCTGTCCCCGTCCCAGATCCGCAACCTCACCGAGGTGACCCAGCTGCGGGTCATCGACCGCACCCAGCTGATCCTGGACATTTTCGCCCAGCACGCGGCCACGCGTTCGGGCAAGCTGCAAGTGGAGATGGCCCAGCTCAAATACCTGCAACCGCGCCTGGTGCGCCAGGACAGGGCCATGTCGCGGCTCATGGGCGGCATCGGCGGCCGGGGCCCGGGCGAAACCAAGCTCGAGGTGGACCGGCGGCGCATCCGCGAACGCATCGGCCGCATCAAGGACGAGCTCAAAAACCTGCGCAAGCGCCGTGCCGCGGCCCGAGCCGGCCGGGCCAGAGCGGGGCTCCCGGTGGTGTCGCTCGTGGGCTACACCAACGCCGGCAAGTCCACGTTGTTAAATACGCTCACCGGCAGCGCCGTGCTGGCCGAAAACCGGCTGTTCGCCACCCTGGACCCGACCAGCCGGCGGCTGCGCTTTCCCTGCGACCGCGAGATCATCCTGACCGACACGGTGGGATTTATCCGCGAGCTGCCCAAGGAGCTCAAGGAAGCCTTCCGGGCCACCCTGGAAGAGCTGGAAGCGGCGGACCTGCTCGTGGCCGTGGCCGACGCCTCCCACCCGGAGGTGGAAAACCAGGCCACGGCCGTGGCCGAGATCCTGCGCGAGATGGGCCTTGCCGACATCCCCCGGATTTTCGTGCTCAACAAATGGGACGCCGTGCCGGACGACCTCAAGACGACGCTCAAAAACTGCTTCCCCGAGGCCATCACGGTTTCGGCCCGCAGCCGCGAGGGGCTCGGCGACCTGACCGACGCCATCCTGTCCAAAGTGCGCCCGGGGCCGGGCGTGCGCGATTCCGGCCCCCTGCCCTCCTCCTGCGACGCCCCGGTCGAAGCCTCATAGCAGGCCGGCCAGCCAGCCGGCCGGGGCCGAGCCCTGGCCGAAGCGGCTGTCCGGGGCGTTCTTGCGCTCCCGCAGATAGGCCACATGCCGCCCGAGGGCCGTATTCGGGTCCGGTGCCGTCCCTGCCGCCGGCAGGCCTAGGAACTGGGCCGGATTCGTCATGGCGATGCGCTCGAAATCCTCGCCCAGGGCGGTCTTGAAGAAATTCCAATAGTTCCTGGCTGTTGTCGCCAGAAAAATAAGGAAGCTGTCGGTGCCGAACAGGATGTGCCTGCCCCGCGTCTCGTCGGCCAACTGTCCCTTGAGCCAGGCGACATAGGCTTCCTGCTCCTCCGGCGTGCCGAGGGGACCGGACTGGTAGGACACGTCGGCATAGACCCGGCCGGGGAACCGGTCCATCAGCGTGGTGATGAAGTCGCGCCAGGACGGATGGGTGTCGCTGGCCGCGTTGCCTTTGGTGTGGTCGCCGAAGTGGGCGAAATCGAAGCGCACGTCGTAATCCGCGATCACGTCCTGCCAGGCCATGGGCGAGCAGTAGGTGCAGTCGTAGCCCGGGCCGCAAAACCCGGCGTCGTTGCAGTGCATGATGATCGGCGCGGCGGCGTCCTGGCAGGCGCGCAGGATCTTCGGGATCATCGGGTCGGTGACCGTATAGCCAAGCGACGGGTAGAGCTTGACCCCGACGCAGCGCCCCTCGTCGAGGCCGCGTCGCAGGTAGTCCAGGGCGGCGTTGCCGCGCAGGGGATTGATCATCACGAAGGGCAAGGCCCGGCCGGGATAGCGCTCGGCCTGGGCGACCGTCTGCGTGAACTGGGTTTCGTAGAGGGCCAGTTCCTCCGGCGTGGAGTCGCCATCCACCACGTCCATCATGAGCAGCACGGCCAGGGCGTCGTCCTCCCCCGCCGCCGCCGTGGTATCGGCCATGAGCGCGTCCGTCACGTCGTCGATATCCGGCAGACAGCCCCGGCGCAAAAATTCCAGGACGGGACTGCCGGCAAGCCCCCAGGTCGCCGCGAACGCGGCCAGACGGGCTGCGGCGTCCTCGCCGAGCAGCACCGCCTTGGCCAGCCTGACCGCATCGTTGGCGGCCGCTTCGGACAGATGCCAGGCCATGAGGCGGACCTTGAGATCGGCCTCGGCCGCACGGGTCAGAAACGTCTTGAAGGTGAAGACATGGGCATGGTCGTCAACGCGCATGGAGGACCTCCTGGCTAAAGGGAAAACGACGGTTCGTCTTTCCTATACCAGGAGGTACATGAAGCCGGCGCTTTGGCAAGCCCGCGCGGGTTACAAATGCGGCTGGGGGGAGTCTGTCGTGGGCTGTCGGACGAAAACCGGCCGATGCTTGTCCTCGTCCCACCGCCAGGCGTCCGCCCCGGGCGTGATGCGGACCCCGCCGACCCATCGCTCCGGCGGCATGAGCGTCAACCAGTCTTTTTCGCCCGAAAGCACCTGCTCCCCGACCGGGGTGATCGTCAGGAGCCGGCGCTGCCAGGGTGCCGACGCCGTTTCCGGCGAAATGGCGTACGGCGGCACAAGCGCCTTTCCCATTGCTTCGACGATATGCGCGAACATGATGTCCCCAAGCCAGGGCAGGGGCTCGCGGTCCGACAAGAGACCGTGGAAGAGGTCCCCTATGGTTTGGCTGCCCTGGGCCAGGCCGGCCAGAACGAGTTCCTCGGTCAGGTCCAGGCCGTTTTTGACCGAGGGAAGTTCCCGCAAATGACGCCGCAGGGCCGGGGCAAGATCGGGCAGGACGCCGCTGCGGTCGTTCGCCAGAGCGGCGAGCCCTGTCGGGTCGGGCGCTTGCAGGGCTTCCCAGGCGTTGCGGCCGAGCGCCGTTTGTTGCGCCGATACGGGTTTTCGACCCGCCCATAAAAGCCGGAGACCTTCCGGCGGCAATTGGCCAAGGCCAAGGAAGCGGCGCGATCCGGGAAACCGGTTTGCCGAAACCAGATCCAAAAGCGGCGGTCGATGCGCCGCGAACAAGGCAAGGCAGCGGATCAAGATGAGCTGGTCGAAGCTGTCGTGCTCGAACCACAACACGACGCGTTCGTAGTCGCGGGGGGCGGCGGCGAGCCGGTCCTCCTCCCGCCTGAGCCGCGTTTCGCATTGGGCAAGGGTGACGCCGAGGTGGCTCCCGTAGCTCTGCGCCAAGAAGCGGGCCCGCTCGAGAAGCCGCTCCGGGCTGTCGGGCTCCCCGGTCACCGGGCCCTGGCAAAAGGGATTGGCGTACTCGAGGTACTCCCCGGTGAAGCCGGCTTGGCGAAGCGTCTCGGCAATGTCGCCGCCGCAACGGATATGCAGCGTTCTGGGACCGTGGTCGGGCGCGTCGCGTATGCCCATGGCCGCCCGTTCCCTTGCCATGGCGGCGAGGTGCTCTTTGAGCTGCGGCCAACCGCCGAGCCCGAGTTCGCGGGCGATCACCCGCTGGGCGTCCGCAAGCTTGAACGCTTGCACGGCGGCGAGAGGCGCTTTGCCCGCGCCGGCCAGGCACTTTGCAATGCGGGCAAGGGCAGCGGGGTCGCCACTTTTTACCGCCCGGCAAAGGTCCTTGGCGCGTTTGCGCTGTTGTTCGAGATTGAGTTGAAAAGCCTTTCGGGTCCGGTCGAGCGATTGCGGCATGGAGGACTCCCTTTTTCGTTGTCTGTGCCCGCTGCAGACAAAAAAGGGAGGGACGGATCGGGGATACGATCAGTATGTCGTGGGCGCAGCCCTTTCCGCGGACATGGATGCTCCGACAAAGCGGATCATCCGCTACCAGGGATGAACTTCTGGCGTCAAGTCGCTGCGGACACCATCGCGGACGGGGGTTGATATCTCCGGCGGTCGCCACCGGCGTTGCCGGACATCGCGCCCGCCCTTTCCCCCGCGCCTCCTAGTGCAGGCGTTCCTTGACGAAATCACGCACGTACGCCCAATATTCCGGGGTATCCACGATGTTGCCGTGGGTCGCGCCGTCGATGACGCGCACCTCCTTGGGGCCTTTCCAGGCCGCGGCCAGGCGCTCGGCATGGACGGGCGGAACAAAGGTGTCCTCGCCGGCCACGAGAAAAAGCGTGGGCGCGCGCACCTTGGCCGCGTCCGGCAACACGTCGAAGGGATATTTCATGAGCAGCCGCACCGGCGCGAAGGGGTGGGACTGCTGGCCCACGGACACCAGCGAATCGAAGGGCGTGACCAGGATCACCCCGGCCACCGGACGCCGCGCCGCCACCCAGGCGGCCAGGGCCGTGCCCAGGCTTCGGCCCATGACCAGGATGCGGGGATTGTCGCCCAACTTTTTGGCCAGGGCGTCGTACACGGCCAGGGCGTCGGACTTGAGCGCTTTTTCCGTTGCCTTTCCGGCCGAATGACCGTAGCCCCGGTAGTCCACGCCGGCCACGCCATAGGGCTGCAACTCGCTTGGCGACCACAGGAAAAACCCGGACTGCTGCTCGGCGTTGCCGCAGAAATACAGCACCGCCGGGGCCGGTCGTCCGTCACGCTCGCGGGGCAGATAATACCCCGTCAGCTTCGTGCCGTCGGCGGCCGTGACGTCGAAGGGCTGCAACCCGGCGTAGTAGCGGCCAAGTTCCTGTTCCCGGGCCGCATCGGCCGCCCGGCCGGGAAAGACCATGCCGTCCTGGGCGATGTACATGTAGACGAGGTAACTACAGTAGGCCAACCCAAGGGCCGAGACGACGATGGCAACGATTTTCATGGCGCTTGACGCTTTTCTCCCGGAAAGAGGATCGCATGTTGTATAGCGGAGAACAGGCCGGAGCCCCAGGCGCGGTATGGCGCGCGGCCTTGGGCCAAACCCTGCCCATCGCCATGGGGTACGTTCCGGTTGGTATGGCCTATGGGGTGCTCGCCGGCAAGGCCGGACTTGACGCCATAAACGTCCTGGCCATGTCGCTTCTGGTCTACGCCGGCTCGGCCCAGCTCGTGGCGGTGGGACTTTTCGCGGCCGGAGCCTCGGGGCTCTCCATCGTCATCACCACCCTGGCCGTCAATTTGCGCCACGTGCTTTTTTCGGCGGCCATGGCCCCGCTTTTATCCGGCTGGCGCAAGCGGGAACTGGCCGCCTTTTCTTTCGAACTGACCGACGAGAGCTTCGCCCTGCACGCGGCGCGCTTCGGCCGGGGCGACAAGGACAAGAAACACACCCTGGCCATCAACGTTCTGGCCCAGTCCGCCTGGGTCCTCGGCACGGCGCTGGGCGTGATCCTTGGCGACGCGCTTGGCGACGGCCGGGCCTTTGCCCTGGACTTCGCGCTGCCCGGGATGTTCGTGGCGCTTCTGGCCGGCCAGCTCAAGGGGCCTTCCCATGTCGTGGCGGCCCTGACCGGAGCGGGATTTTCGCTTGTGGCCGCCCTTCACGGGGCTTCGGGATTCGGAACGCTCGCAGCCGGACTTGCCGGCGCGGCCTGCGGCACGGTGGCGGCGGCATGGACGGACAAATAGGCATCTTCTGCACCATCTGCGCCATGGCGGCGGTGACCTACGTCACGCGCGGCGCGCCGCTGCTCGTCCTCTCCGGACGCACGCTGCCGCCCTCCGTCATCCGCTTCCTCTCCCACGTGCCGGCGGCGGTGCTGGCCGCCCTGGCCGCCCCGGCGCTCTTCCTCCAGGAAAACCACCTTCAACTGGGGCTGGAAAACCTGACCCTGTGGGCGGGACTGGCCGCCCTGGCCCTGGCCATCAAGACACGCGGCTTCTTCGGCCCCGTGGCCCTCGGCATGGCCATCGTTGCTGTGGGGAGATTATTTTAGGGGGGAGGAAGGGAAGTGGAAGATGTGCGAGAGGGGGACCCTTTTTGAAAAAAGGGTCCCCCTCTCGCGCTCTCCCCTCCCAAAAACTTTCCTGCTTACACACAATCATCAGCTAATTGTCAGCGGTCATTGTTTTGTGTATTTTCTGGGGGTTGGAGGCGCTGGATCTGGCAAGAAACATTGTGCAATTCCAGAAGGGTATGAGCGAAGATGCGTTTGAGGCGCAATTCGGCACCGAGGAGAAATGCTGGGCACACCTCGTGCAATGGCGTTGGCCCGAAGGATTCGTTTGTCCAATTTGCGGCAGGGATAAGTACTCGCTGCTTATTGTTGGCAGGCGACGGCTCTTTCAGTGCTCACATTGCCGTACGCAGACTTCGGTGACCGCTGGCACAATCTTCGCTTCCACCAAAGTTCCCCTCAAGAAGTGGTTCCGCGCCATTTATCACCTCACTCAAAGTAAGGGCGGCATCTCCAGTGTCGAATTAGCCCGCAGACTTGGTGTCACGCAAACGACGGCCTGGAAAATGTCTCACAAGCTGATGCAGGTCATGCTCGAACGTGAACACCAGCAACGTCTCACCGGCCGCGTAGAGATGGACGATGCTTACCTTGGCGGTAAACGACGTGGTGGGAAACGTGGACGTGGTGCCCCAGGAAAAATTCCGTTTATTGCGGCAGTTGAAACGACAAAAAGTGGACAACCACACAAGATGAAGCTGTGCCGAGTCAAAGGTTTTCGGCGTAATGAGGTGCAGCGGGCATCTCAGAAAATCTTGCGTTCCGGGACATTGGTGGTGACGGACCGGTTGCCATGTTTTTCCGAGGTCCAGGCTGCGGGCTGTCGGCACGAACCCGTTCAAGACAGTGGCCGCAAGGCTGTGCAGGACTCAGTATTTAAGTGGGTCAACACCATGCTTGGCAATGTGAAGTCAGCATTATTGGGAACATATCGTGCCGTGAGAGGCAAACATGTGTCGCGCTATCTGGCCTCGTTCGGATATCGATTCAATCGCCGTTATGACTTGGCGACAATGCTCACGCGGTTGGCCTGGGTCTCCTTGCGGACGCCGCCCATGCCTTACAGACTGCTCAAACTGGCTGAGGATTGTGCGTAACCAGGAAAACTTTTAACGGTAACAGAGTGTTATCGCTAGGAGGCTGTCACCGTGAAGAGTCTTTGGAAAGGGGGTCCGGGGGGAGAACCTTTCTGCAAGAAAGGTTTCCCCCCGGTTCCATTCCCCAAAGGACTCTTACGGATGCACCAAAGCATCAGCCAGGAGGGAGGAGAGGAAGCGGACGTTTTTGCCCAGCCCGTAGTGTTCGTTGATGTTTTCCAGCTGGGTATGGCAGTTCTCGCAGGCCGTGACCACGGTATCGGCCCCGCTGGCCCGGATCTGGTCGGCCTTGACCTTGGAGGAGCGCATGCGGAAATCCAGCGTATCCTCGCCCATGGCCACGAGTCCGCCCCCGCCGCCGCAGCACCAGTTGTACTTGGGATCGGGCGACATCTCCCTATAATCCGTGACGATGCGGCCGAGGATGGCGCGCGGCTCGTCGTACACGCCGCCGTTGCGGGCGATCTGGCAGGGATCGTGGTAGGTGTAGCTCCCAGGGAGTTTTTTCACCTTGATGCGCCCCTGCCGCAGATAGCGCTCGTGCACCTCGGTCAGGCTGACCACGGTGAAGGGCTGGTCCCGGGCCAGCTGCTTGGCCACGCGCACGGCCGTGCCGCATTCGCAGATGCAGACTTCCTTCACCTTGAGCCGCTTGGCCTCGTTGACGATGCGGTCCAGGATCAGTTTGGTCTTGGTCGGATCGCCCACGAAGGCGCCGAAATTGACCGCCTCGAAGTAGCTTAAGCTCCAATGCTCCCCGGCGGCGTTGAAGATGGCCGCGGCCGGCACGATGGAATGGGCCCCGGCCAGGGCCACATAGAGCATGTCCGCGCCGACCACGTCGGTCGGGATGGGGGTCGTGCCGGCCTCCACCTTCCACTTGTCCACCACCTGCCCTTCCAGGCGCTTGAGCCCGGCCTGGAAGCTGTCCTTGATGGCGTCGATGTTCTCGCCCTTGGAGACCGACACGTCGGCCAGCATGCTGAGAATCTCCGGCTCGGCCTCGGCCCCGATCAGGAGCAGCTTGGCGATGGACATGATCTGCTGGGTGTCGATGCCGAAGGGACAGTAGATCATACAGCGCCGGCAGCCGGTGCAGGAATAGGCCGCCTCGCGCAGTTCCTCCAGGGCGGCGTCCGTGATTTCCTTGGCCTCGCCGAGCCCCGGCGCGAAACGGCCTTGGGCCGTGAAATAGCGCTTGTAGATGCGCCGGACCACCTCGGCCCGGTAGGCCGGAGCGTATTTCACCAGGGGCATGGAGGCGTAGGCATGGCAGGCCGGGGTGCAGATGCCGCAGCGGGAACAGGTCTCGAGGTTTAAGAGCATTTCCCGCGTCAGCTTGCTGTCGAAAAGGCCGATGAGTTTTTCGCGTACCGAGGCTTCCATGGCTAGCCCCTCCTTATGGCATTGAGCGCGAAGGTAAAAATGGCGTGCATGAGCTTGGTGAAGGGGAAGACCATGAGCAGCAGGTTGGCGAAAAAGACGTGTAGCACCAGCATGAAGGTATGGCCCGAGCCCGTGACCGTGTCCACGGAAGGATGGAAGGTGACGAGGCTCCACAGATAGGCGCGGTAATCGTCCACGCCCATGGTGCCGTAGTCGAACCAGTTCCTGGCCCAATCCATCTGGGCCCCGAAGAGCACGGTCAGGAACAGGAGCAGCAGCAGCAGGTAGTCCTCGGGCACGGACAGCTCCTTGGTCGGAGAGATCATGCGCCGGGACAGGAAATAGAGCAGGCAGACGAGCAGGGTCACGCCGATGGCCCCCTTGCCCAGGAAAATGGCGTGGGGCACGAGCTGCAACCAGCGGATGTCGGCCACGAGCTCCAGGTGGCCGAAGAACAGCAGCGCCAGCCCCAGGTGAAACAAGCCCAGGGCGACCCACAGCACGGGATTGTGCTTGAGCACCGAGGGCATGAACAGCGCGTCGTTCACGGCGTAAAACCAGGACGGGCGGCGCGTGGGGTAGATGGCCAGGGGCGCGTTGAGCCTGGGCCGACGCATGAGCCGCGCAATGCGCCAGACGAGCCCCGCCGCGAACAGGCACACGGCCGCATACACCATGGGCACCAACACGAGATAATACAATGTCTCCATGGGAGCGCATTCTCCTTGGGTCGGGCCGGGGGAACGCCCCGGCCCGTGGCGGACGGCTCGTTACTTCAGCCGCTTGATGTAGAAATTGACCTCGCTCCCGGCTTCCTCGGTCTCGAGAATCTCGTTGCCGCTGGTCTTGGCCCAGGCCGGAAAATCCGTCAGCGCGCCCGGATCGGTGGTCACGGCCTTGACCACTTCCCCCACGGCCACTTCCTTGATGCCCTTGCTGATCTTCACCACCGGCATGGGACAGGGCAGATTACGCAGATCCAGTTCCTTCTTGTATTCCATGGCGCTCATACGATGTGTCTCCTTTATTTATGCGGTTTCCCGCCGTTCGTTAGATGAAAAGCTGCACCTTGCTGCCCATGGCCTGTTCGAGGAACGTGGCCACCCCGCAGTACATGAGGTCGGGGTAGTCGATCATCTCCTCGCGCTTGAAACCCATCAGGTTCATGGACAGGTCGCAGATGCAGATCTTGACGCCCATATCCGCGGCCAGTTCGATCATTTGCGGCAGGGAGGCCACGTTCTTCTTCTTCATGAGGTCCCGCATCATCTTGGTGCCCATGCCGCCGAAGTGCATCTTGGAGAGCTTCGCGCCGGGCGCGCCCTTGGGCAGCATGGCCCCGAACATGGCCCCCATCATGTCCTTGCCCGAGGCGGACTTTTTGGGATCGCGCAAAAGCGGCGTGCCCCAGAAGGTGAAGAACATCATGACTTCCATGCCCATGGCCGCCGCGCCGGTGGCGATGATGAACGAGGCCAGTGCCTTGTCCAGGTCGCCGGAAAAAACCACCATGGAAAGCTTGTTCTCCTGGCCGCCCTGCTCCAGGCTCTCCACCCGCGCCCGCAGTTCCTCGAGTTGCGCCGTCACATCCACATCCATATTGCCTCCAAACGATCGTGCCGTGTGTTACTGCCGGTTTTGTCCGGAATATCCGGGTGCTCGCCGTTTCCGTCCGTTTGTTTCCTCGCGGGAGGAAAGCAAACATGCCATGAAAAAATTTTATCTTTTTATTTAAGCCTATTATTCTTTACAAATCGTATATTTAGTATATACTATGAAAGAATTGGACGCAAAAATCCTATTCCAAGGCCTCGCCGACGCGCTCCATGGCCGTCTTGAGTAAATCCAGGGATTGCAGCAGCATGTGCCGTCGATCCGGCTCGATGGCCCCGAGCACGGCGTCGCGCATGGCGTGCTGCACCGCCGTCACTTCCTGGCGCACCTTGCTTCCGGCCGGGGTCAGGGCCAAAAGCACCACCCGGGAATCGGCCGGATCGGGCACCTTGGCCAGCAGCTTTTTCTCCGTCAGCCCGGCCACCAGCTTGGTCACGCGGCTGCGGGCGATGCCGAGCTTCGCGGCAATGCCCTTGGCCGTCAGATAGCGCTCCTGGCCGAAAAGCATGAGGCAGCGCAACTCCGCCTGGGGGATGTCGAACTTCTCCGACAGGTAGGCGTGGGTGTCGGCGCAGCATTGGTACAGCCTGTCCAGCATCCGGCTGAACTGCCGCTTCTGCTCCCGGGATAACTCCCCTGCCTGGATGGCGCCGCGTTCGTTCATAGTGTGAATAATATGCGGCCGGCCCGGCCCTGTCAAGACATTGCAAGGAAAATGCGAGAGGGGAACCCTTTTTGAAAAAAGGGTTCCCCTCTCGCGCTCTCCCCTCCCCAAAACTTTTAACGATTACAGGCATTCTAACGTCAACACGCCGTAACCGCCAAGAGTCTTGGGAAAGGGGGTCCGGGGGGAAACCTTTCTGCAGAAAGGTTTCCCCCCGGCATCATTTTCGAAAACACTCTTCCTCATGCAACGGCTCCAATCAGCGCACGACCACGGCGGCGGGCCTTGTGCGCGGTCGTGGGCAGGGCCGCCCTGCTCCATGCGATCATCGCGTTGCACCCGGAGCGGGACCGATCATGCGGCCGATGCAGCGCGGCTCGCGGGCGATGTCGCGGGATCGGGAAATGGCATCGGATCGCCGCATATCCCGGACGCTGTGGCCCAATGCGGCGCATAGAAGGAAAATAACGCCGGCCCGCGCGGGAGGCAGCCCGCTGACGAATGGCGGTGCGGCAAGGCAGCATTCGTCGGCAACATAGTAATGAGCCGGTCGGCACGGGCACAGAAAAAGCAGTCCCACCCCTGCCCGGTCGTGGATAAAATGGCCCGGGCCGTTCCACGGCGGATTCCCTGGCGACACTTCATCGAAAGACCTGAATTTTCCATGCCCCGCCTTGACGATAACACATATACGTTGTTATCGAAATGTACCGCCAGAGCATGCCCGTATTTTTTGCCCTCCCCGAAAAACGGGGGGCCATGGAGCGGCGAGGCGGCATCCGTTCGGCGACACCGGGACATTCCAGACAACCCTGCCTTCGAGGCCATAGGTCCTGCATCGATGTACGTAACCCCCACCAGGCTCCGGCTGTGCGCGACATTTTTCCTGGCGCTCTGCCTTTGCGGCTGCATGAAGCTCGGCCCCGACTTCAAGCGCCCCGACGCAGCGGTCTACGACAGCTGGACCGAAGGCGACGCTGCCGTCAAACAGGGGCCTGCCGTGCAAAAGGAATGGTGGGACGTCTTCGGCGACCCGGAGCTGTCCAAGCTCGTCCGGACCGCCTTCGACCAGAACCTGACCCTGCGCGTGGCCGGACTGCGGGTCATCCAGGGCCGGGCCCAGCTCGGCATCGCCGTGGGGCAGCTGTATCCGCAATCCCAGGCCGCCTCCGGCAGCTACGCCTACTCCCGGGAAAGCCATCTGGGGCCCAGCTGGCCCCAGCCGAGCACCGAATCCAAGACCACCTCGCCCGACCAGATCTGGCAGAACAGCCTGGCCTTAAGCGCCGCCTGGGAGCTGGACTTCTGGGGCAAGTACCGCCGCGGCATCGAATCGGCCGACGCCGCCATGCGCGCCTCCGCCGCCGATTACGACAACGCCCTGGTGAGCCTGGCCGGCGACGTGGCCCGGACCTACCTGGATTTGCGCGTCAACCAGGCGCAGCTCAAGATCGCCCACGAAAACGTGGCCCTGGAAAAAGAAGGGCTCAAGATCGCCGAGGCCCGCTTCCGCTACGGGGCCACCAGCGAACGCGACGTGCAGCAGGCCAAGACCATGCTGCTCTCCACCGAAGCCACCATCCCGGGATTTCAAAGCGCCATCAAGAAAAACCAGCACGCCCTGTCCGTGCTGCTCGGCCTGCCCCCGGACAAGGCCCCGGAGGGCCTCGGCGACTCCAAGGGCATCCCCGCCCCGCCCTGGGAAATCGCCGTGGGCGTGCCGGCCGACCTGCTGCGCCGGCGTCCGGACGTGCGCGCGGCCGAGTACGCGGCCATGGCCCAATGCGCCCAGATCGGCGTGGCCAAGGCGGATCTTTTCCCCTCGTTCTCGCTGACCGGCAGCATCGGTTTCCTGGCCAGCAACGTCGGCGTGTTCAAGCTGTCCGACCTGCTGTCCAACAACGGCTTCACGGCCCAGTTCTCGCCCCAATTCGGCTGGAATCTTTTCAACTACGGCCGCATCATCGACAACGTGCGGGTGCAGGACGCCAAGTTCCAGGCCCTGCTCATCCAGTACCAGCAGACCGTGCTGACCGCCCTGCGCGAGGTGGAGGACGCCCTGGCCGCCTACATCGGCGCCAGCGCCCAGGTGGTGTCCCTGGCCAAGGCGGCCGATGCGGCCAAACGCTCGGCCGATCTGGCCTTTATCCAGTACAGCGAAGGCAAGACCGACTACACCACCGTGCTGGTGGCCCAGCAGCAGTTGCTCAAGCAGCAGGATGACCTCGTGCAGACGCAGGGGCAGGTCGTGATCTCCCTGGTCAGCCTCTACCGGGCCCTCGGCGGCGGCTGGCAGGTGCGCCAAGGCCTGCCCTACGTGCCCGAGGACGTGCGCCACGAGATGGAAAAGCGCACCTGGTGGGGCCGGCAGATACGGGAAGATCCGGCCAAGATCACGGACCCGAAAAAGCGCAACATCCTCTGGTACGCGCCGGATATTTAGCCACTCGTAACCAACATCGCGGCGGATTGCCCATGCTTATGCATCACAAACGGATCGTTCCGGCCCTGGTCGCCCTGGTCGCAGTCGCGGCCGCGCTTTTCGCCCTTTCCAGTTGCAAGGGCGGCAACGAGTACGTGGCGCCGCCTCCGCCCAAGGTCAAGGTGGCCCCGCCCGAGCGCCGCAAGGTCACGGAATACATGCATTTCACCGGCAATACCCAGGCCGTCAATTCCGTCGACCTGCGCGCCCGCATCGAGGGCTTCCTGGTCAAGCAGGCCTACGTGGACGGCGCGACCGTCAAAAAGGGGCAACTGCTGTTCGTGATCCAGCCCGAGCCCTACGAAGCCAAGGTCCTGGAAGCCAAGGCCGGGCTGCAAAGCCAGCTGGCCGGACTGCATCAGGCCGAAATCGAATACGTGCGGGCCAAAAACCTGCTGCGCGAAAAGGCCGGCCCGGACACGGACGTGGTCAAATGGGACGCCCAGCGCGAGCAGTACAAGGCCGGCGTGGAAAACGCCAAGGCGCAAATCGAGCTGGCCCAGATCAATTTGAGCTACACCAAGGTCACGGCCCCCTTCGACGGCCGGGTCAGCCGGCGCGACGTGGACGTGGGCAACCTGGTCGGCGGCGGGGAAAAGACCCTGCTCGCCACCATCATCAGCTACGACCCCATGTACGTCTACTTCACCCTGGGCGAGCGCGACCTGCTGCGCCTGCAGGCCAGCCGCGGCGGCAAGGCCGCTCCGGGCAAACACGTCAAGATCCCCGTCGAGATGGGACTTGGCGATTCGACCGACTATCCGTTCAAGGGCGTGCTTGATTACTACGGCCTGGGCATCGACCCCAAGACCGGCACCATCCTGCTTCGCGGCGAGCTGCCCAATCCCGACGGCGCCATCGCTCCAGGCCTTTTCGCCCGGGTGCGCATTCCGCTCATGGAGCGCGAGGCCCTGCTCGTGCCGGATACGGCCGTCGGCCAGGACCAGCTCGGCCGGTTCGTCCTGCTTTTAAACGACAAGAACGTGGTGGAACAACGCCCCGTGACCATCGGCTTTTCCGTCAATGACATGCTCGTGGTGGAAAAGGGCCTGACCGGCAACGAACGCGTCATCGTCAGCGACCTGCAACGGGTTCGGGCCGGCGGCAAGGCCGAGCCGATGCCGGACGCGCCCAAATCGCCCCAAGCCGCGCCCGAGGCGGCCAAGACGCCGCCCGCCGGGGCCAAAAAATAAGGGCCGCGCGCCATGTTCTCCAAATTCTTCATCGAGCGGCCGGTCCTGTCCAACGTGCTCGCCGTGCTGATTATGCTGCTCGGCGTGGTCACGCTGCTCGGGCTGCCCGTGGCTCAGTACCCGAACATCACGCCGTCGACGGTCCAGGTCACGACCAGCTTTCCCGGCGCCAGTCCCCAGGTGATCATCGATTCCGTGGCCGCGCCCATCGAGCAGCAGGTCAACGGCGTGGAAAACATGCTCTACATGAGTTCCAACAGCGCCTCGGACGGCTCCTACACCCTGACCGTGACCTTCGAGGTGGGCACCGACGTGGACATGGCCACCGTGCTCGTCCAGAACCGCGTCAACCAGGCCCTGGCCCGACTGCCCCAGCAGGTGCAGGCCCAGGGCGTCACGGTGCAGAAAAAGTCCACGGCCATCCTGATGTGCGTCACCCTGGAGTCGCCGGACAGCACCTACGACAGCCTGTTTCTGTCCAACTACGGCTACCTGCGCGTGCGCGACGAACTCTCGCGCATCCCCGGCGTCGGCTCGGTCACGGTCAACGGCAGCGACGAATACGGCATGCGCATCTGGCTCGACCCGAACAAGGTCAAGACCTATGGGCTGACGGCCCAGGACGTGATCAACGCCGTCTCCCAGCAGAACGTCCAGGTCGCCGCCGGCCAGATCGGCCAGCAGCCCGCCCCCAAGGACATGCACTTCCAGTACATGATCCAGACCCAGGGCCGCCTGGAGGACGCCGAACAGTTCGGGAACATCATCCTCAAGACCGACTTCAACCAGACCGGGCAGGTCCTGCGCTTAAAGGACGTGGCCCGGGTGGAACTCGGCAGCAAGACCTACGACCTGTTCGCCGAAAAGGACGGCAAGCCGGCCAGCATCATCGCCATCTACCTGCTGCCCGGAGCCAACGCCCTCCAGACGGCCGACCTCGTCAAGTCGACCATGAAGAAAATCGCGGCGGATTTTCCGCCCGGGCTCGTCTACAACATCCCGTTCGACACTACCCGCTTCGTCAACCAGTCCATCCACGACGTCTACAAGACGCTGATCGAGGCCGGCATCCTGGTGCTTCTGGTCATCATGCTCTTTCTCCAGGATTTCAAGGCCATGCTCGTGCCGGCCACCACGGTGCCGGTCACGATCCTCGGCGCGTTCATCGCCATGGCCATGCTGGGATTCTCCGTCAACCTGGTGACCCTTTTCGGCATCATCCTGGCCATCGGCATCGTGGTGGACGACGCCATCATCATCGTGGAAGGCACGGCCCACCATATCGAACAGGGGAATACCCCCCACGACGCGGCGATTCTCACCATGAAGGAGCTCTTCGGCCCGATCATCGGCATCACCCTGGTGCTGATCTCGGTCTTTTTGCCGGCCTCATTCATGCCCGGCATCACCGGCCAGCTCTACCGCCAGTTCTCCCTGGTCATCGCCGCGACGGCCGTCATCAGCGCGCTCAACGCCGCGACGCTCAAGCCCACCCAGTGCGCCCTGTGGATGAAGCCGCACACCAAGGAGCCCAACGCCTTTTTCCGGGGATTCAACGCCGTCTATCAGCGCTGCGAAAACGTCTACGCCGCCATCGTCGGCTTCATGGTCCACCACGCCAAGATGGCCATGATCGGCTACGTCATCCTCATCGCGGTGACGTTCGTCGGCTTCTCCTCCCTGCCCACCGGCTTTTTGCCGGAAGAGGACCAGGGCTACGCCATCGTCAGCGTCCAGCTGCCGCCGGCGGCGTCGCTGTCGCGCACGGCCGCGGTCATCAAGCAGATCGACGGATTTCTCAAGGACGCGCCCGGCGTGGCCGACTGGATCACCTTCGGCGGCATGTCCATTCTCGATTCCTTGAATCAGCCCAACATGGCCGCCGTCTTCGTCACCTACACCGACTGGGACAAGCGGCCCAAGGGCGTGGACCAGACCACCATCGTCCGCTACCTCCGGGAGCGGCTGGCCACGCTCCAGGACGCCGTGGCCTTCGTGATGATCCCGCCGGCCATCCAGGGCCTGGGGCAGGCCGGCGGCTTCCAGATGATGGTGGAGGACCGGGGCAACCTCGGCCCCGTGGCCCTGCAAAAAGCCTGTTACGGGCTGGTCGGCGTCGGGCGCACCCAGACCGGGCTCACCCCGCTCAACGTCACCTACAACGCCTCGACGCCACAGATCTACGCCGACATCGACCGCACCCAGGTCCAGTACAAGGGCGTGACGTTCAACAACCTCTTCAGCACCCTGTCGACCTACATGGGCTCGACCTACATCAACGACTTCAACAAGTTCGGCCGCGTCTACCAGGTCCGGGCCCAGGCCGAGCCGCGTTTCCGGCTCAAGGCCGAGGACGTGATGCAGCTCGAGGTCCGCAACAACAGGGGCGAGATGATGCCCCTGTCGGCGGTCACCACCATCAAGGACATCCTGGGGCCCACGGTGCTGACCCGCTACAACCTCTACACCGCGGCCTCGGTCTACGGGTCCGCCGCCGCAGGCTTCAGCTCCGGCCAGGCGCTCACCCTCATGGAGCAGATGGCCAAGGCCAACCTGCCCACGTCCATGGCCACCGAGTGGACCAACATGTCGTACCAGGAAAAAAAGGTCGGCAACCAGGCCTACCTGATCTTCGCCCTGGCCGTGGTGCTGGTCTACCTGGTCCTTTCGGCCCAGTACGAAAGCTGGTGCACGCCCACGGCCGTCATCCTGGTCGTGCCGCTGGCCCTGCTCGGCACCATGGTGGCGCTGATGCTCCGGCACATGGACAACAACGTCTACACGCAGATCGGCGTGGTGCTCTTAATCGCCCTGGCCAGTAAAAACGCCATCCTGATCGTGGAATTCGCCCGTGAACGGCGCGCCCGGGGCATGGACATCGCCCAGGCGGCGGTGGAAGCGGCGCGGCTGCGCTTTCGACCCATCATCATGACCTCGTTCGCCTTCATCCTCGGCGTGGTGCCGCTTCTGACCGCCTCGGGAGCCGGCGCGGCCAGCCAGCGGGCCGTGGGCACGGCGGTTTTCGGCGGCATGCTCGCCTCCACCATCCTGGCCGTGCTGGTCGTGCCGGTCTTTTACGTGCTGGTGCAGGGCGTCGCGGAACGGGTGCTCGGCGTGGACAAGCCCAAGGTCGCGCAAGGGGCGGACCAGGACACGCCCAAGGAACCCGGGACACGCTGAGGCGGCGTCAGGCCTCAAGCGCGTCGGCCACGGCCTCGGCCACGAGCTGGGAGGAATACCAGTTCTGGCCGGTGATGAGCCGGCCGTCGCGGACCACGAACCCCTGGTTGACGCCGTAACAGCAATAGCGCGCCCCCCGGGAGACGAGGGCGTCCTCGAGGACGTAGGGGATGTCCATGAGCACGCCGAAGGTCACCTCCTCGGCCCGGGAAAAACCCGTCACCTTGCGGCCCTTGATCAGGGAGTCGCCCGAAGGGTCCTTGAGATTGAGCAGCCCGGCCGGGCCGTGGCACATGCCCGAGACGACGCCGCGCCGGGACCAGATGTTTTCGGCAATGGCGATTAGGGACGGATCGTCGGGAAAGTCGTAGAGCCCGCCATGGCCGCCGGTATAGAAGATGGCGTCGTATTTGGCGGCGTCCACCGTGTCCGGCCGGGGCGCGGCCAGCATGCGGTCCATGGCCTGCCGGTCCATGAGAAGCCGTATCTGGGCCGGGTCGTTGAAGTCGGTCTGGGCCAGCACCGGGCCGTCCGGCCCCGGGGTGGTGAAATCCAGCTCGATGCCCCGTTCGACCATGACATAATAGGGATGCACCAGCTCCGGAAAATAGCAGCCGGCGGGCTTGCCGCCGCCCATGGCGGCATGGCCGGAGAGCACGAACAGGATACGCTTGGCCATATGGCCCTCCTTTTTTTGGGAGAGAGGGGGATGCGAGAGGGGAAACCCTTTTGCAAAGGGTTCTCCCCTCTCGCGCTCTCCCCTTCCTAAATTTTTTAATAATTACTGATGTATTACCGATACATTCCGTCCTATTGAGAGTCTTTGGAAAGGGGGTCCGGGGGGAGAACCTTTCTGCAAGAAAGGTTTCCCCCCGGTTCCTCCCCTCCCCTCTCTTCCATTCCCGCTACACCGCCAGTTCCACCCGGTTGCGGCCGTTTTCCTTGGCCCGGTACAGGGCTTCGTCCGCCCGGCTGACGAGCTGGGAGGCCGTCTCGCCGGGGAGATACAGGGCCACGCCAAGGCTGGAGGTGACCTTGCCGGCCACCGGGTGCAACTTTTCCGCCAGCACCTTGCGCAGGCGTTCGGCAAACGGCAGCACGTTGCTTACGAACTCCGAGACCACCACCAGGAACTCCTCGCCGCCCCAGCGGCCGAAGAAATCCGTACTGCGGACATTGCTGCCGATGATCCTGGCGATTTCGACAAGCACCGTGTCGCCCACGTTGTGGCCGAAGGTGTCGTTGACGTCCTTGAAAGAGTCCACGTCCAAAAGAATGATGGCCAGCGAGCTTTCGTTGCTGCGGCTGCGTTGGATTTCGTTTTCGAGCCGGTCCTCGATGGAGCGCCGATTGTAGACGCCGGTGAGCTGATCCGTGGTGGAAAGGCGCTGGAGGTCCAGGTTTTTCCTGTTGAGCTCCTTGTTCTTCTCGTGCAGCTCGGCGGTGCGGGCCCGGACCAGGGATTCCAGGTTGGCGTTCATCTCGTTGAGTTCGTTGTAGACCCTGGCATTTTCCATGGATATGGCCGCCTGGCCGGCCAGGATGTTGAGCAGTTGGAGGCGGTCCCGGCGGAAGGCCCCCCGGGTGGCTGCGTTTTCCAGATACAGCAACCCGCGCACCTCGTTTTGCAAGATGATGGGCAGGCAGCACAGCGAAGCGGGCTTTTTCGCCGCGATGTAGGGGCATTGGTAGAAAAGCGCGGCCTGTTCGCCGCTCCCGGCCGAAGCGCTCTTGCCGGGAGCGGTCGCATCGCCGAGATCGTTGAGGATGACCCAGTTGCGGGTGCGCGCCACGAAATTGACCACCGCCTGGGAGATGTCCGGCGAAAGCTCCACGGGGATCTCCCCATCCGCCGCCGCATCCGGCGTCCGGTCCGGCGCGTCGGCCATGACCACGTTGGTGACGACGAACCGCCCTTCCTGGTTGCGGAGGAGCACGCCCTTGGTCGCGCCGGCGTTTTCCGTGGCGATGGCCGTGAGTTCGCGGCCCAGGTCGTTCATGACCATGTGCCTGGAGATGGCCTGAGTGGCCTTGATGACCGCAAGCAGGTCCAGGCCTTCGGAAAAGGTTTCCGAAAAGGTGCCGCTGGACGTTTCCAGGCCGAGTCCGGCCGTGGCGAGAAGCGGCACGCTGTCGCGGACCGCGACGTCGGCCAACGGAGAATCGTTGGGCTGGCGCAGGTACCGCACCATGCCCGTGGCGCCCCAGCGGCCGTAAAAGGCCAGGGCCTGTTCGAAATAGGCCTTGGCCAGATGGGGTTTGCCGCGCCTGAGCCAAAACCGGCCGGCCTTTTCCGCAGCCAGGGCGGCGTCCTGGATGAAGGCCGATTGCAGGGCCGCGTCGATGGCCTGGTCGTAGGTGTCGAGGATCCGCGCCAGTTCCGGGGTCTCTCCGGCCGGGCCGGCCGGGCCGGCCATCCGCTCCGCCACCGCCAGCAGATGCTTGTGGCGGAAGTTGGCCGGGCAAAGCTCGGCCCAGAGGCGCAGCTTGTCGCAACCGAGGGCGATGCGCGCGGCCAGCTCCCCTTCCGTTTTCCCTCCGGCCCGGCGTGCGTGCTCCAACAGCAGCAGCGTGTAGAAAAACCAGCTGTCCGCCAGCATGATCTGGCCCTGCTGGGTCGCGTCCACCACGTCGATCCACCGGCGCAGGGTTTCGGGGCAAGGCAGGTCCTCCCCGGGATCGGCCAGGCAGGCCACCCGCAGTTGGGAGTAGCGCAGGGAGCCCAGGAAAAACGGCAGGGTCTCGAACTGCTCGGCCAGGGCCGCGCCGTCGAAATCCTCGTCATCCAGGCTGGCGATGGAGCGCGTCCTGCCCCGCAGGTGCTTAAGCGGCTGCCCGACGATAAGCCGCAGCAGGGTGACGATGCCGTCCATGCCCGAGGCGCGCAGAAATTCCAGGCTGCGCGCGGCTTGCACCTCGACCTCGCCGAGGGGCACGCCGGCGGCCAGCTGGACGTGGGCCAGTTGCAGGTAGACGTAGCCCGAGTACGGCGAGCCCGAGGCCAGGGCCAGCCGTGAGGCCGCAAGCCAGTAGCCGTGGCTTGTGCCCAGGGGATTGAGCCAATGGTTCACGGCCAGGGAAAAGACGTGGTAGGTGTAGTTTTGCAGGGCCGGGACGGCGTAGTGCTCGGCCAGCCGGGCGGCCAGGCTGCCGAGGGCATGGCCGGTGCGGTAGTCGTGGGCGCAAAGGCCCATGGCGCACAGGGTCGAGGCGTAATGGATGTAGGCCACCGAGGCCATCGGGCTTTTGCCCTCTTCCATGGCCAGACGGGTCATGACCGCCGAGACCGCGGCGCAGACCAGACCTCGCCCGATGAGGTAGGAGTCGGCATACAGGTCGAAAAACATCTCCTGGGCCAGGATATGGTCGGGGTCGGCGGCTTCGGGCTGGTCGTAGAGGGCGGCCGGATCGCCGCCGGCCCTGCGGTCGATCAGGAACTCGATGCGGGCCTTTTCCTCCTGGAACAGGGCGAGCAGGGCTTCGTCCTCGCGGGGGATGGCGAAGCCGAGCAGGACCAGGGCCCGGTATTCCAGCTCCACGGCTTCCGCGTAGCGGGCCTGATGATGGTATTGCTTGGCCTGGACGTTACAGAGCCGGAGCCGGTCGCGGTCGGTGACGGCATGGGCGCGGATCTCGGCGCAACGCGCCTCGGCCTCGTCGTAGCGGCCGGCCAGGTACAGGGCCTGGGCCAAAGCCAGGGAAATTTCGCGCCACAGGGCGTAGTCGCTGTTCCAGGGCGACTCGGGCAACAGGGAGCGGGCGAAGTCCAGCATTTCGGCCGCATCGGCGAAGGCCGTGGACGTCTTGGCCTTGCGTCCGGCCCCAAGGGCCAGTTCCGCCACCCGGAGGCGCTCCCCGGGGTCGGTCAGAAGGGCCGCGCCCTTGTGCATGTGCTCCAGCACGTCGAAAAGCCGGCTGTCGTCCTTTCCCGGCGGCAACGACTGCCACAGCAGCCGTCCCGCCGCCAGATGCAGGCCGGGTTTGCGCTCCTCCGCCAGCAGGGCATAGGCGGCCTGCTGGATGCGGTCGTGGCAGAAGGTGAAGGTGACGTCCTCCAGGCGGTCGGCCGAGTGCTGGATGTAAAGCTCCACGTCCCGGCGCGGCGAGGTGATGAGCCCTTGCGCCAGGGCCGGCGCCAGATTGCGGGCCAGCTCGGTGCGGACGCGGCCGCTTAAGCTCCGCAGCGCATCCAGGGAGAACGGATTGCCGATCAGCGCGCCAAGGGGCAAAAGCTCCAGGCAGCCGGCCGGCAAGGTGGCCAGACGCGCCCGCAGCGCCTCCACCACGTTGTCGGCATAGGGCATGGCCGCGATGGCCGGGGCGTCCCAGACCCAGTGCCGGACCTCCGCGTCGAAGCGCAGATGGCCATCCTGGTAGAGCGAGGCCAGAAGGGTGCGGAAAAAGAGCGGATTGCCGTCGGTCTTGCCGTGCAGGGCCCTGGCCAGGGAAGCGACCTCGGCGGTTTGCATGTGGAACATCTCGGCCAGGTAGCCGCGCAGGTTGGCTTCCGTCAGCGGCCCGACAAGGACCTCGGCGATGGTGGCCTGCCGTTTGCGCATGGCGGCCAGGGTCACGGCCAGGGGATGCGTCTCGGCCACCTCGTTGCTGCGGTAGGCCCCGACGCACAGGATGGCCCCCTCCCCGCGCAGGCTGCCCATGAGTTCCAAAAGCGACAGGCTGGCCGCGTCGATCCATTGCAGGTCGTCGAGGAAAAGCAGCAGCGGATGGTCGCAGCGGCCAAGGGCTTCCATGAACCGCCGAAAGAGCGTGCCCTGGCGAGTGCGGGCCTCCACCGGATCCAGGGCATGCACCGGCGGCTGCTCGCCGATAAGCGTCTCCAGGTCCGGGATGACCTCGCACAGCACCCGGCCGTTTTGGCCGAGGGCGGCCAGGATGCGCCGCTTCCACGAGGCGATGCGCGCCTCGCCTTCGCTTAAAATCTGACGGAGCAGCAGGGACAAGGCCTGGATGAGCCCGGAAAAGGGCACGGCCCTATTGTACTGGTCGTACTTGCCGTAGGCCACGTAGCCTTTTTTCGCGGCCACGGCCCGGCTCAGTTCCTGGACCAGGGAGGTCTTGCCCACCCCGGAGACGCCCCGGACCATGACCACGCCGCTGTGGCCCCGGCCGACATGCTCGTAGAGGTCCTGCAGCGCGGTAAGCTCCCGGCTGCGTCCGACAATACGCTCGGGAAACTGGAACCGGTCGCGCGCATCGGCCTCGCCCAGGGGAAAGGGCGCGATCTCGCCGCGCCGCTCCAGGTCCGCGCGGCAGCGGTGCAGGTCCGCGTGAAGGCCCACGGCGCTCTGGTAGCGGTCCCCGGCATCCTTGGCCAGGCACTTCATGGCGATGTCGGACAGGGCCTGGGGAATGGCCGGATCGAGGCTGTGCGGCGCGGGCGGGGTCACGGCCAGGTGGCTGTGGATCAGCGCCCCGGCGTCGTCGCCCGCAAACGGCCGCCGCCCGGCCAGCATCTCGTAGAACGTGACGCCGAACGAGTAGAAATCGGAGCGAAAATCCACGGGACGGTTGATGCGCCCGGTCTGCTCCGGGGACATGTAGGCCACCGTGCCCTCCACGGTCTCGGGCCGAAGCCCGGCCGAGGACTGCTGGGGCATGTCGATGGCCGAGCCGAAGTCGATGAGCACCACCCGCCCGGCGGCGCGGTCGTAGAGGATGTTGGCCGGGGTGATGTCGCGGTGGATGATGCCCCGGGCATGGAGCTGGACCAGGATGCGGGCCAGCTTTTCCGAGACGTCCGTCAGTTCGGCCAAGCGCAGGGCGCGGTCCTCGGCCGCCTGCTTCAGGGTGGGGCATTCGAAGCATTCCATGACCAGGACGATGGAGCGCCCGGTATGGATGAGACGCTCGGCATGGGGGATGTCCGGCAGGTCCAGCCGGGCCAGATATTCGTATTCCTTTTCCAGAACGGTCAGGGCCTTGCCCGAAGGCAGCAGCATGGCCGGCATCTTGAGCGCCACCGGCCGGCCGGTGGCGTCTTCCACGGCGCGCACCACCCGGTGCTTGCGGCCGGTGTGAATGGTTTCGAACCTGGAATAGCCAGGTAGGCCGATCATCGATGCTCCTCCCCGCCGCCGTCCCGGGCCGTGCCTCCCCGGGAATCACGCTTCACCCGTGGCCGTCGCGCCGGCCGAGGGTCGCCTGCGACGCGCGGGCTTTTTTCAGAAACGCGACGCTAGCCGCTTATTTCCCGGCCGAATCCCAGTGGCCGCCCCTGTTCCATCTCCCATTGCACCCCATACGGATCGAGCCAGTAAAAAAAGGAAATTGTCGATGTGCCGAGGTTTTCCGGCGGCCCGTAATCCGGGGACGGGTTGATCATCCGCACCTCCGGCTGTTTTTTGACATGCGCGAAAACCGCGGCGATGTCAGCCACTTCCAGGGCCACATGGCGCGGGCCGCCCATGTCGTCGGTCCTGTGAAAAACGATGTCCCGGGAGCCCCCGGGGACGTGGTAGCACATGAGCTCCAGGCACAAACCGGCCTGGGGATGGCGCAGGAAGCGCACGTCCACGTCCACCTTGCCGTCCAGAAACCCGGCGTCGCGGGCAAAGGCCGGGGACGTGTAGTTCGGAAAGTCGATGGCTCCGGCGTCGTTGTAGGCCATCTGGAAGCCCAGGGCGCGACCGTAGAATTCCGTGGCCTTGTCCAGGTCGTCGACCACGATGTTGATATGGGAAAAGCCCATCACCGACGTGGCCATGCAAAACCCGCCCTTAAGCGCCTCCAGGAAAAACGGCTTGAACCCTTGATTGATGGTGCGAAGGGAGGTGGCCCGGCGGTGGTTGCCCATGGAGTCCGAAACGATCAGGCAGGGCACGTCGCGGTGGTTCCCCTGCTCGCCGGGCTCCAGGATGCCCACGGGCAGCTCCTCGCCGCCGAAAAATTCCGGGGCCAGGAAATAGCCGGCGGCCAGGGCGTCGAAGGGGTTGAATCCCGGACTGCCGTACAGCGTCGTCCATTCCCTGGCCCACTTGTACATGTAGGGCGCGAGGTAGGACCCCGTATCGCCGGTATTTTCCAGGCCGCGCGCGTCCTCTTCGGTGATCCAGACCTGACGGCTCAGGTCGAAGGGGGCGAAGGTCAGCGGCACGTTGCTTTCGAGGATGATGCGCCAGGCCTCCACGTCGGCTTCGAAGTTCATGGCGCAAAAGGGCTTCAGCTGCCGGGGGCCGACAAGGAATTCCTCCCCCGGCATGCAGCGCGAGCCGGCCATGGCCACGATGCCCGCGATGTTGTCGACCAGTTCCGGGTGGGAGGCGATGAGCACGGCGATGTTGGTGGCCGCGCCAAGGCTCACGATGGTCATGGGGCCCTGGCGCAGGGCGTCGGCCATGGCCCAGGTGGCGTCGGAGGCCGGCAGGGGGGCGCCCTTTTTGATGGGCCCGGCCGCGCCTTGTTGGACGGGCAGGCCCTTGGGGCCGAATTTTTCCGTCAGCTTGGCGGCGATGGCGTAGGCGTGCCTGGCGTCGGTGTTGCCGAAGGTGGAGCTTACGCCGCGAAGGGTGACCAGGGGACTGTTAAAAAGGAGGATCAGGGCCAGGGCGTCGTCGATGTCCCGGTAGAAACCGGGAAAATGCTCCAACCCGATGGACACGTCGGTATCGACCCAAAGATCGGTTTTGGCGTTCACGAACTCCCTCCTGGCGGCCTTGGCAGGCGCACGGGATGTGTATCTTGATATGGAATCTGGTTGTCTATTCCGTGGAGCGCCCGTGTCTCACGACAAAGGCGGAAAACGACGGCAGACGGGGACACCCTCCGAAGGCCAAACGGCTCGGTTGAGAGTATGTTAGTTAAGGCATACGGGGCGAATACGTCACTGTTGCCCAGCCATTTCGGATAATGCACTGATATCTTAAGACCAGCAATGATGAAAGAGGCGAGGCACAAAAACGCGGTTGCTGCCGCATGCACGTCCCGATCATGGACGACGGGCTGATTTCCGCCTTACAACAGGCCGATTTTCCTTCATTTTTCTAAATATAGACATTCTGTTTACTCCTTTGGCGCAGGCCAAGGGCCGCCGCCAACCGAACACAATACCCCGTTGCCACTTTTTACGGCCGCGCACCACGGGACGCCCCGGAAGGTCCTTACGGGGCGTTCGTTGCGCTCACGTCACCCAGGAGCGCGCCTTGGCCCGGCAGGGACTGGTCGAAAACGCGCCGGCGCGGCATGGCCCGGAGTGTCGCCGGAACGAGGCGTGCCGTTTTGTCATATTTGTCATCACACCGTAATTTGGCTTGACGGCAACAACGTCTCGAGGCAAAAGTTGTCTGACAAAAATTGTCGGACATTTTTTACGGTTTCCGCTCGGCGGCCAGGCGGCAAACGATTTTCGTGACTTTGGGACTTGGGAAAGGAAATGGCGACCAACGACAGAATCATCCCGCTTCGCCACTACGGACGGTGGGTTTCCGGCATTATCCTGATAGGCCTGCTGGGGCTTATCGTGAATGCTTTCAGGGTGGGCCAGATCGACTGGTCCGTGGTGGACGAGTTCTTTTTTTCGACCGCGCTGCTCAAGGGACTGGCCAGCACCATCCTCATCACGGCCTGCTCCATGCTCATGGGCCTGGTGCTGGGGGTGGTATTCGCCATCATGCGCCTGTCCCAAAATCCCGTCTCCAACATGTTTTCAAGGTTGTACATCTGGCTGTTCCGGGGGGCCCCCGTCTATCTGCAACTGCTGATCTGGTTCAATCTGGCGCTTATTTTTCCCGTGGTGAATCTGGGTTTCGCCCAATACCGCATGGTGGACGTGATGACGCCCTTCATGGCCGCCCTGCTCGGGTTGGGCCTCAACGAAGGCGCCTATCTGACGGAAATCGTGCGCGGCGGCATCCTGTCCGTCGACAAGGGGCAGATAGACGCCGCCACGGCCCTTGGCATGTCGCGCCTTACGGCCATGCGCCGCATCATCCTGCCCCAGGCCATGCGCGTTATCGTGCCGCCCATCGGCAACGAATTCATCGGCCTGCTCAAAACGTCCTCCATGGCCAGCGCCATCGCCTACACCGAGCTGTTGCACAAGGCCCAGATCATCTATTTCGTCAATGCCAAGGTCATGGAGCTGCTTATCGTCGCCACCGGCTGGTACCTGATCGTCGTGACCATCCTCAGCGTCGCGCAGGTCGGCATTGAGCGGCGCTTCGCCCGCGGCCATGCTTTTGCCACGCAACGCAGCTTCCTGGGAACCCTCCGGGAGAATACCTTCGGCAAAAGACAACGGTGCGGAGCCTAGCCATGCGACAGGATGTCCCCATGCTGCGTACGGTCAACGTCCACAAATCGTACGGCGACCACGAAATCCTCAAAGGTATCAGCCTCGAGGTGCACAGGGGCGAGGTGCTGTGCCTGCTCGGCCCCTCGGGCTCCGGAAAAAGCACCTTTCTGCGCTGCATCAATCATCTGGAAACGATCAATGCCGGGCGGATCTATGTCGACGGATCGTTGATCGGATTCGATGAACGCAAAGGGCGGTTGTACGAGCAGAGCGAAAAAGAGCTCTGCAAAATACGCACCCGGATCGGCATGGTCTTCCAGAATTTCAACCTGTTCCCGCACATGACCGTTCTGGAAAACATCATCGAAGGCCCCGTCACCGTCAAAAAGGAAGATCCCCGGAAGATGCGGCAGCGCGCCTATGCGCTCTTGAAGCAGGTCGGGCTGCGGGATTGGGCGGATCGTTTTCCCAAACAACTTTCCGGCGGGCAGCAGCAGCGCGTCGCCATTGCACGGTCGTTGGCCATGGAACCCGACCTGATGCTCTTCGACGAACCGACGAGCGCGCTCGACCCCGAACTTGTGGGCGAGGTGCTGACCGTCATGCGCGACCTGGCCGAGAGCGGCATGACCATGGTCATCGTCACCCACGAAATGGAATTCGCCAAAAACGTGGCCCATAAGGTGGCGCTTATGGACCATGGCTCCGTGGTGGAAGAGGGAACGCCGTCGGAGGTTTTTGAAAATCCCCGGCACGAGCGCACCAAGGCGTTCCTTGGAACCATAGCCTAGGCTGTTGCGGTTTTTTTTTCACGTAGGCTGCCGTGGTCTGCGGCCCACCTGGCGCAAACGGCGGAGACGGTCGATACCGGGCCTCGTCCGCCCGGCGCACGGCAGGTCGCAGGCGGGGCGCGGCAGGAATCATTTGGAGGAAAAGACGTTGCTGAAAAGAAAGCTCGCCTCGTTGTTGTGTGGTTGTGTCCTGCTGTTTTCCGGAACGGCCTTTGCCGCATCGCTGCACGACATGTTGCCCGATGCCATCCAGAAAAGCGGCAAGATCATCATCGGCGTCAACGGCATATTCCCCCCCATGGAATTCAAGGCCCCCGGCTCCGACACCCTGGACGGCATCGACGTGGAACTGGCCCAGGCCATTGCCAAGGAATTGGGCATCAAGGTCCAATTTGACGACCAGAATTTCGACCAGCTGATCAACTCCATCAACACCAAGCGCGTGGACATGGTCCTTTCCGGCATGTCCGACAGCGCGGAGCGTCGCAAGTCCCTGGACTTCATCGACTACTTCAACTCCGGCACCCAGTGTTTCACCACCAAGGCCCTGGCCGGAAAAATCAAGAACCTGGAAGACCTGAGCGGCAAGACCCTGGCCGTCTCCGCCTCCACGGACTACCTGACCACCATGCAGAAGTGGAGCAAGGAAAATCTGGTCGACAAGGGCAAGCCCGGCATCAACATCATGGCGGTGGATTCCGCGGCCTCCGCGCGCATGCAGATGCTCCAGGGCCGGGCCCAGGCTTCCGCCCTCAGCCCCGAGGCCCTGGGCTGGGCCAATGTGCAGCAAAAGGGCGCTTTCGTGGCCGTGGGGCCGCTGCTGGAATCCAATCCCTACGGCATCGCCTTCAGCAAGGAGAACGCCAAGCTCCGCGATGCGGTGTACGCCGCGCTGCAAAAGGTTTTCGCCGACGGCACCTACCTTAAGATTCTCAAGAAATGGGGCGCCGAGACCGGCGCGCTGAAGCGGCCTCTCATCAATGGCGAAGCCGTGAACTAGGGCCTCGGCCATCGCGGAAAGAAGCCACTCCCCCCGCGGGGAGTGGCTCCTCTTTGTCCTGGCCTCCCACACAAGAAGCATATGGTCACTCTTGGCATACTCACGCTGGGCCAGGCGCCCCGCACGGATATCGAACCCACGTTTCGCGCCATCCTGGGGGATCGCATCGCCTTCAGGCAACGGGGCGCCCTGGACGGCCTGGGTGCCGGCGACTGGGCGCGGCTGGCCCCGGAGCAGGGAGAATCCGGCATCGAGACCTGCCTGCGCAAGCAGGATGGCGTCGTCAGGGGCGTGCTTGTCGCCAAGCGTCTGCTGCTGCCCCGCCTTATCGCCGCCGGACGGAAGCTGGAAGCGGAGTGCGATGCCCTGCTGCTGCTTTGCTCGGGGCGGTTTCCCATGCTCAAACGCGCCATTCCCAGGCTCATCGAACCGATAACGGTCATCCGCTCCGTGGTCGCCGCCCTGGCGGGCCACGGGCATCTGTGCGTCATCGGACCGGAATCCGACATGGAGGCGGCGCCGACGCAGTGGCGATCCTATGCGGCCCGGATTTCCACGGCGGCGGCTTCGCCCTACGACGGGCAGGAGGCCCTGGTCCGGGCGGCGTTTCGGGCGAAGACGGTCGGCGCGGACTATGTTTTGCTCGACGACATGGGGTTTACGGAGCTGCAGCGCCGGACGGTGCGCGACACGTCCGGACTGCCGACCCTGAGCGCCACAAGCATTACGGCGCGCATTCTCCAGGAACTCGTCTGAGCCGGCGCGTGTCCCGGCAGGAGACCGCGCCTGACGCCGCTTTATGCGGCAAAGAGGATGCAGTGAACGGCGATATCACCATTGCGCACGCGGCCAGCCTCGTGCGGGTTACGGATTCGAAACGCCCCAGGACGGGCCGGGCCCAGGGGGAGCTCGACATCGTTGCCGACGGCGCGCTGGCCATTCGCGGCGGCGTCATCGTGGCCGTGGGCGATTCGCGAGAGGTGCTTCGGGCCTACGGGGACGACGCCCCGGTGCTGGACGCCTCCGGAAAAACGGTGCTGCCCGGACTTGTGGAATGCCATTCGCACCCCATTTTCGCGGGCGACCGGCACTGGGAATACGTGCGCCGACTCGAAGGCGCCGACGGCCGGGCGATTCGCGCCGAAGGCGGCGGCATCTGGTCCACCATCGTAAAGACACGCCAGGCCGGCGACGACGAGCTTTTGCGCAACGTCGCCCGGGCCTTTGAGCGGATCGCGGCGGGGGGCGTGACCACCCTCGAGGTCAAGTCCGGCTACGGCCTGGATACGCAGGGGGAACTGCGCCTGCTGCGCCTGCTGCGCCAAGCCGCCGCGCACACGCCCATGGATATCGTCTGCACGTTTCTCGGCGCGCATATCGCGCCCCAGGACGGACGGAGCGCGGAAGAGTACGTCGCTGTGGTCAAAAACGAGATGCTGCCGGCGGTGCTTGCCCAAGGCATTGCCCAGTCGCAGGACCTTTCGTGTGAAAATGGCGACTTCTCAGCCGAGCAGGCAAGAGAACTGATTGCTGTTTCGGCTTCTTTGGGATTACCTGTCCGCGTCCATGCGGATGCGTCCTCCGATTCGCGGGGATGGCGTACGGCGGTCGAGGGGGGGGCGCTTTCCGCCGACCATCTCACCTATACGCCGGATGCCGAAATCAATGCCGTGGGGGCCACCGCGACCGTCGCCGTGCTTTTGCCGGTGGCGGAACAGTTTTATCTGGACGCGCAAAAAGCCAACGCAAGGCTTTTTATCAAGAACAACGTGCCTGTCGCCATCGCCACGGACTATTGTTCGTCGTTCCAGGCCACGTCGTTGCCGTTGACCATGGCGCTGGCCTGTTCGTGGTTCAGGCTCACCCCGGCCGAGGCCATTGTCGGCGCGACCCTCAACGCCGCCTACGCCCTGGGGAAAAGCCATGACCGGGGTTCCCTGGATGTGGGCAAGCGCGGCGATGTGACCATTTTCGATTGCGAGCATCCGGGCCAGCTGGCTACGGCCATCGGCGCCCCACTTGTGGACGTGTCCCTTTCCCGGGGCCGCGTCGTTTGGAAAGCGGGAAAATAACCTTCAGGGATATTGATGACGATCCGCGAGACCGAAGGGGCGAAGTCCAGCAGCGTGGCCATGATTGCGGAGACCTTGCGGCGCGCCATTTTCGACGGGACCTTTCTGCCCGGCGACCAGCTCAAGGAGATGACGTTGTCGCATTCGCTCGGCGTTTCCCGCAGTTCGGTGCGGGAGGCCCTGCGCATCCTGGCGACCGAGGAGCTTGTGGCGCACCTGCCGAACAAGGGGGCGTCCGTGCGCAAGCTGACACTCGAGGAAATAGACGATATCTTCCTGACGCGTCAGATTCTGGAGCTCAAGGCCTGCGAATGCATTCCCACGACGCCGCAGCGCCTGTTGCGCGCCCTGGAAGAGAGCACGGTCGTCTACGAAGCCCAGGCCGACCTGGATGATCCGGTCGCCATAGCCAATGCCCATATCAATTATCACAAGGCGCTGGTCGGGCTTACGGGCAGTTTGAAGCTGGCCGAACTGGAAGAGAGCCTGATGCGGACCTTGCAGGTCATTATCGCCTGCATCGAAAATGACCGGGACGACACGCAAAACGAAATCGCCAATCACCGCGCGATGACGCGGATGGTCATGGCCGGCGACGTGCGGGGCGCGATGCAGTGGGTGACGGACTACATCCCCAATGGAAAGGATTTCGTCGTCAGGCACATCCTGTCGCAAAAAAACATGCGCCGCCTCCGGCGCTGACCCGGCGATACCCCGCTCGCAACCGGTGGCCACCGTTGCGCCTCTTTGTTGGAGCACAAGGTGCGAATAAAACAAGAAGGCGACCCGCCGTCTTCGACAAGTCGCCTTCAAACGCTGTAATTATTGGATTTTACTGGTGCGCCCGGAGGGATTCGAACCCCCGGCCGGCGGATTCGAAGTCCGACGCTCTATCCAGCTGAGCTACGGGCGCGTGAAACTTCCTTAATTGCCCAAGCGGCACCCCGTCAAGGCACAAACAAGGAGATCCGGCCGGCATGAGCGCCGCCCCACCCGCCGACATCCCCCCGAAAACCGTGGCCGTATCGGCGGAACTGCGCCCCATCTTTGCCCGGTTTCTGGCCATACAGAACGAGCACGTCGCGGAACTCGAAAAAGCCCTGGCCGCCCGCGACAGCGAAACCCTCTGCCGGCTGGCCCACACCATCCGGGGATCGGCCGCCACCTTCCAGCTCCCGGAAGCGGCGGACATGGCCCAGGCCCTGGAGGAAAACGTCGCCCGCGCCGACCTTGCCGCGGCCGGCCGCCTTATCGCCGCCCTGGGCCGCTACTTCCGCGAGACGGACATCGAATTCGTCGAAGCCCCGACCAAGGACGCGGCGGTTGCTTCCGCCAAAAAAAGCCCCTAACATCTTTGGACCGGCACTGCCGCCGGGACCGGGGGCTCCATCATGCGCTTTCTCATCGTGGATGACGACGAAAGCATTATTCTTTTCCTGCGGACCTTTCTTTCCGCCTACGCCGAATGCCTCACCGCCTGCGACGGCATGGAGGCCCTGTCCGCCTTCGAGGCCGCCCTGGAGGAGGACAGGCCCTTTACCGCCGTCTTTATGGACATCCTCATGCCCGGCATGGACGGCAACGAAGTGGTCCAGGCCCTGCGCCGCATCGAGGACACCCACAATCCGGCCGAACGCTTCAAGCTCATCATGATTTCGGTGCTGACGGACACCAAGAATGTCAGCGAATCCTTCTTTCACGGCCGGGCCGACGCCTACCTGCCCAAGCCCCTGCGCCGCGAAACCCTGCTGGCGGAACTGGCCAAGCTCGGCCTGATTCCCCCGCCGCCCCTGTCGCCATAACGCCCGCGCCGCCCCGGACGGAAACGCCTTCCCGCTTCCGGGGGCCTGTCTTGCAAGGATGGACTCGGGACTGGCCGCCGTCAGGACGATGGCCCGACCGCATGCTGGGTGATGAAAAAGGCGCTGCTCCAGGCCATGGCCTCGCTGGCGCAGGCCTTGACCGTTTCCAGGTCGAAGCCGAGCTTGCGGGTCAGGTCGTCGAGGCGCGCCCAGTCCGCGTCCTCGATACAGGCCACGAGGTCGAGCAGCGGCTCGTATTCGCTCTGGGTTTCGCGGCGAAGCGCCGCCTTGAGCGTTTCCTCCAGGGGCAGATGCTCGGTCACCTTGGCCATGGGCATGCCCAGGATGGCGTCGAGCAGGGAAAAAAGCCCCAGCAGGAACAGCGAGCCCGGATTGAAGTCCCAGTAGTCGTAGCGCGTGGCCACGAGCTCCAAAAACCGCGCCCGGCCGAGGGACAGCTCGGCCAGCTCGCGCGGCATGTCGCCGTGCTGGGCCATGTCGGCCAAAAGCACGGCCCGCAGCCAGTTGCGCATCGTGATCGAGCCGAGAAGCATGATGGCTTGCCGGATGGACTGGATCTTTTGCGGAAAGCCGAAAGCGGCGCTGTTGAGGTAGGAGAGCAAGCGGAAACTCACGGACACGTCGGCGGAGATCCCCTCGGCCAGGGCGTCCACATCCGGATCCTCGGCCTCGATCAGGCGCAGCAGGGTGAACCGGCTCATCTGGTGCGAGGTGAGCCGCCGCTCGGCGATGATCTCGGGCTCCTTGAAAAACCGCCCCTGGAACAGGGTGAAGCCGGCGGCCTTGAGGGCCTCGAACTGCTCGAGCCCCTGCACCCTGGAAGCGAGCAGGATGACCTTGCGGCCCCGGGCGGCGTCCAGGAAATCGCGGGGATCGGCCCCGGAGCCGGCGTCGAAGCACAATACATCGGCCAGTTCGGCCAAACCCGGCGTCGCGGCCATGCCCGGCCCGGAATCCAGGGCCAGGACGTAGCCGTCGGCCCGCAACTGGCGCACGGCCGCCGTAAGCGCCTCGGGCTGCGTCACCGCCCCCACGGCCTTGACCACGCCGTGCGCCGGCGGCAGGGCGTACGGGGCCTTGGCGAGCAGCCCGACCTCGTCAAAGGGGGCCACGACCTTCTTGCCCCGCTCCACGGCGTGCTGCACGCCCATGTACGAGGAAGAAGCCAGGGAGTCGGCCACCTGTTCGCGGTCGGCAAAGCAGGCCACGGCCTCGCAGGCGTCCGAACCGCCCTGGATCTCGTATCCCCACAGCTTGCGCTTGACGTCGAACAGGGCCTGTTTGGTGAAAAAAAACGGCGTGGCGCTGGTAGCTTCCGTTTCGGTCATGGCGGTCTCCCCGTGATTGACGGTGCGTCCGGGCAAACACCTTCGGTCCCCGACCTTGCCGTAATCATGCCCGAGCCGGCCGGCCTTGACAACGCCTTTTCCCGAATATGCGGCGCGTTACACCGCAACGGCGTCACAAAGCGGGAAGTTCGCCCTCCGTCGCCGCCGGCAGGCTGAAGGTGAAGCGGCTGCCCTGGCCCGGCCTGCTCTGCACGTCGATGACCCCGCCATGGGCGAAGAGCACCGCCCGCACCAGCGACAGCCCAAGCCCCAGCCCCCGCCGTGACCGGCTCTTGTCGGCCCGGTAGAGGCGTTCGAAAATGCGGGGAATGTCCTCGGCGCCTATCCCCTCGCCCGTGTCCGCCACGCACACCGACACCGCCCCGTCGTGCAGCCGGCCGGAAAGTTCCACCCGGCCGCCGGCCGGGGTGTATTTGACGGCGTTGTCCAGCAGATTGGCCAGCACCTGGCGCATGCGGTCCACGTCGGCCATCACCGGCAGCCGCCCGGTCGTATCGACGACCACGGCAACCCCTTTCTCCTCGGCCACGTACTGGTACAGCTCGGCCGTCTCCCCGATCAGGGTGGCCATGTCCATCGGGCCCAGGTGCAGGCGCATGGCCCCGGTCTCGGCCTCGGAAATGTCCATGAGGATATCGAGCATGGACACCATGCGACGGGTCTCCTCGGCGCAGTCGAGCAGGGCCTCGCGCAGGGCGTCGGGATCGGTCTTGGTGGCGGCCACCTCCACGGCGGCCAGGGTCCGGGTGGCCGGGGTGCGCAGGTCGTGGGCCACGTTGTCCAGCGCCTCGCGCATGCCGGCAAGAAGCGCCTTGATCTTGTCGAGCATGGCGTTGAAAAGCAGCGCCAGCTCGTTGAGTTCGTCATCGGCCCCCACGGCCGGGACGCGGGCGTCCATACGGCCGGTGTCGATGGCCCGCACGGTGTCGATGAGGTTCTGGATGGGCTTGAGCACGCGCCGGGCCAGCACGAAGCCGGCGGCCAGGCCGATCAGCGCCACCGGGGCCATGATGCCGGCGAAAATCACCCGGAACTGCCGCAGCAGCCGTTCGCGGTCGCTGGCGTCCTTGCCCATGTACACCACGCCGCCGCCGGGAAGCGCCCGGGAGGCCACTTCCAGCAAGGCGGCATCCTTTTTCTGGGGCAGGAAAAACCACTGGATGCCGGCGCTCGGGGCGTCGTTCTCGAGCTTTTCCGGCAACGGCGGCAGGTCGGACGGGGAAAGGTTGAGCAGCTGCTTCCCGTCGGCGTCCACGATGCGCAGATAGTATTCGTCGTAGTCGTAATTCTCGCGCTCGGTGCGCACGAAATCGACCAGACCGCTCAGCCCCTTTTTGAGGCCGATGGAGGCGTATTCGCGCAGCTTCTGGGCCATGGCCACCCGGTCGCCCTGGCGCACGGCGTCGGAGAGCAGCGAATAGGCCAGGAGAAACAGGATCAGCGCGCTGGAAATGAAAATCAGGGAATAGCGGACGGTCAGACGAACGGTGGTGGAACGGAAAAGCGCCCTACTCTTTAAGGACATACCCGACCCCGCGCAGGGTATGCAGCATCTTCTTGTCCCAGTCCCGGTCGATCTTGTTGCGCAGCCGGCACACGAGCACGTCCACCAGGTTGGTCTGGGGATCGAAATGGTAGTCCCAGACATGCTCCATGATCATGGTCTTGGACAGCACCTTGCCGGCATTGCGCATGAAATACTCGAGCAGAGCGAACTCGCGCGGCTGGAGTTGCACGGCGGTCTCGCCGCGATGCACCTCCCGGGTGAGCAGGTTCATGGACAGCTCGCCCACGGTCAGCCGGGTGGGTTCGGACACGCTGGAGGAGCGGCGGATGAGCGCCTGGACCCGGGCCAGCAGTTCGGAAAAGGAAAAGGGCTTGGAAATGTAGTCGTCGCTGCCGGTTTCGAGCCCCCGCACCCGGTCCTCGACCGAGCGCTTGGCCGACAGGATGATAATGGGCGTATTGACCTTGCGCCGGCGCAGCTCCTCGATGACCTTGAGCCCGTCGAGCCCCGGCAGCATGACGTCGATGACGGCCACGGCGTACGGTTCGGTCGCGGCAAGGTGCAGCCCGTCCAGCCCGTTGGCGGCATGGTCCACGGCGAATCCGCTTTGCCGCAGGCCGCCGATGATAAACGACGCGATTTTCTCGTCGTCCTCAACGAGCAGAATCCGCATGGGCCGTTTTTCCTTGTCCCGTACATCAGGGGGCGCGGGGATGGCGCACCCTTTTCCCGCACGATCTTTTGGCATGGTGTACATGGTACGGCTCATAAAGACCAGTGGGCGGGAGCGCCACAGATTTCACTTGATTTTCACATCTGTAATCGCCCGGCAAGGCCGCAGCAACCTGCCGGAATATCGCGTATTTCATATTTCATCGCTGTAATGCTGGCGTAAGTGGCCGGAAAGGGGTCCGGGCTTAGACCCCATATGTCGACTCGGGAAACATGTCGCCCGGTCGACGTGGGGGCACCGGCCCATGTGGGGGCCCGCCTCGTCGGCTGGGGGGGATTCGCCAGATTTTCGAACGTCGCTTAAGGAGCGCAATCATGAAAAAGATCATTGTCTTCACCGTCATTTCCTGCCTGCTCGCCACCTCCATGGCTTTCGCCGGCACCAAGAAGAAGAAGCATAAAAAGCCCACCAAGAGCGACAGCTACTCTGTCGTCGAGATGCTGAAGGCCAAGAAGAAGGCCAAAAAGAGCACCACCCCGGCCAACTAGGCGCCGGATCGTTTTGAGGCGGCGCTCGGGCCGCGAGAAGGCCGGGGGTTTCCCCGGCCTTTTTTTGTCGGGTCAGGCTGTCCGGCCGGGCGGGAGCCGGGCGGGGCGCGGGCGCGTACGGCCCTTCCCGGATGCCGTATGCCGGCACGCCGGGAGAGCAGGCAAATGCGCGGCGGGGGCCGTCTTGACTTGCCGCCCTGATTCGGCAAGGATTCCGGAAAACGGATCGTGTCGCCGTTTTTCGGAGTCACCCCATGCTTGTAGCCGATCTGATGACCAGCCAATTGCGCTGCCTGCGCGAGTCGGACAGTCTGGCCGACGCCATGTCCCTCATGCAGGAGCTTTTCGTCCGCCATATCCCGGTCACGGACGAAGACGGACAACTCGTGGGGCTCGTGACCCAGCGCGACCTGCTGTCCCTGGAAAACAGGAAGGACCCGGTCACGGCGCTTAAGGACGTCATGCGCACCGACCTCGTGACCGTTTCCCCGGACACGGCCCTACGCGCGGCGGCCGAAACCATGATCTACAACAAGTTCGGCTGTCTGCCCGTGGTCGAGAACGACCGACTGGTCGGCATCATCACGGAAACCGATTTTCTCAAACTCGCCATTTTCCCCATCGCTCCCCGGCGCGACGAATCGTAACGGCGCGACCGGTCGCAAGCCAAACGGAGGTGTCCCCCCATGATCCCGTTGCGTCACCTGCCCGTCCTGGTTTTGACCCTGCTTTTCGCGGCGGCCCTGTGTCCCCGCCTGGCCGGCGCATCCGACCTGACGCGTTACAAGGAGTTGCGCAGCGACTTCGTCAAGGTGACGGACATCGAGGAGCGGATGCGCACCGAGGAAAAATACGTGCCCACCGGCGACAAGGTGACGCTGCAAAAGGTGCCGTACAAGGAAGTCATCGTTACGGCGGAACTGCGGCGCAAACCGCCCTCCAGCATGGACTCGCTTTTAAGCGACCAGGCCAATCCGCTGCTTCGCATCTGCATGTCCCGTTTCGACGCCACGGGCAAAGCCCTCGACGACGACTGCCAGTCCCTGCATTTCCAAAGCATGGTCAAGGGCAACGTGGGCACGGCCATCTTCCGGCTCACCGACGATACGGCCCGGTACGAATTCCACATGGCCCAAAAGCCGGGGGACAAGGGCTCGTCCATCAAGTTGTGGTACCCCACCAATTAGCGACCGCCCGGCCAACACGCTTCATGACGGTTGCGTGAAGAAACCTTCCTGCGCTACCATGCCGCTATGACGTTGCCGGACTCCCCGGCGGCATCATAACACGCTGCTTTTGCGTGGCAGGGAGTTTTCATGACGCCTCCCCGCATTCTGATCGGCGAGCAGGACCGTGCCGCGGCCGCATATCTGGCCGGGCTCCTCGATAAAAACGGCTACGTGCCGCTCGGGCCCACGGCGTCCTGCCGGGAGACCCTGGAACAGGCGGATGCCGACCGGCCGGACCTGGCCGTCCTGCGCCTCGACCTCGAAGGGGCCTGCGACGGCGCGGACGCGGCCGGGCTGCTGCGCGAAGGGCACGACATCCCCGTTATTCTCCTGGCCCGAAACGGCGACGCCTGCCGGCTCGAACCGGAGCGCCGGGCCCAGGTCACCTTCCTCCTGTCCCATCCGCCGGACGACCAGACGCTCCTGGCCGCCGTGGAAACCAGCCTGGCCCGCCAGCGACTGGACAGGGCCCTGGCCAAGGGCCAGGCCCAAAGCCGCGCCGTGTTCGCCGCCGCGACCACGGCCCAGTTCCTGCTCGACGCGGACGGCCGGCTGCTCGACGCCAATCCGGCCGGGGAAAAGCTCTTTGCCCGCCTGCCCGGAAGCCTGGCCGACGCCTCCCTCGAGGCCGTCCTGGGCCCGGAGGCCTGGAGCCAGGTATCGCCGCTGCTTCCCGCGGCCCTTGGCGGGGAAACGACCCGCGCCCGCGTCCTGGGCCGTCTGCCGGACGGCCGCGCCATCCCCCTGGCCCTCACCTTCGTTCCCCTGCCCGCCGACGACGGCCCCCGGCTGCTGCTCGAGGCCTGTCCCGCCCGCGCCCCGGACCTGCGGCCGGACCAGCCGGACCTGGAACTGGGACGTTGTCCCGATGGGTTTTTCGTGCTCGACGCCGAGGACCGGCTGCTGGCGGCCAATGCCGCCGCCTGGGGCATTTTCGGCCTGTGCGGCCCGCCGGCCCATGGCGTGCCCGTGGCCGACGCCCTGCCCGAGGAGCTGGCCACCGCCCTGTCGCGCGACGCCAGCCGGGTCATCGCCTGGAACGAGCCGGTCAAAAAGGAAGCGACCGTATCCATCGGCGGCGCGGACAAGACGCTGCTGCTGGCGCTTTTTCCCATGGGCCACGACGAGGACTCGCGCCTGGCCGGCGGACTCGTCACGGACATCACCGACCGCAAACGCCTGGAAAGCCAGCTGGCCCACATGGCCTTCCACGATCCGCTGACCGGCCTGCCCAACCGCTCCCTGTGCCTGGACCGCATCCGCCAGGCCATCGAGCGCTCCAAACGCCGCGACAACTACCAGTACGCCGTGATCTTCCTCGACCTCGACCGGTTCAAGGTCATAAACGACAGCCTGGGCCACCACATGGGGGACAGGCTCCTGGAGGGCGTGTCCAAGCGGCTTCGGGAATGCGTGCGCGGGCTGGACACGGTCTCGCGCCTGGGCGGCGACGAATTCGTGGTGCTGCTCGAGGAAACCGGCTCCTACCGGGAGATCGTGCGCATCGTCAAACGCATCCGCAGCGCCGTCGGGGAAGTCTTCCAGTTCTGCGACCACGACATCCACGTCACCTGCTCCATGGGCATCGTCATCAGCCCCTGCCTCTACGACAAGCCCGAGGAGCTCCTGCGCAACGCCAACATCGCCCTGCACCGGGCCAAGGGCGAGGGCAGAAACCGCTTCAAGGTCTTCAACACCCGCATGCTCGAAGACGCCATCCGGCTGATGGACCTGGAAAGCGCCTTGCGCCTGGCGCTTGACCGGGGGGAATTCTTCCTCGACTACCAGCCGATCCTGTCGCTTTCCGACCGCAGCCTGCAAGGCTTCGAGGCGCTGGTGCGCTGGCGGCGTCCGGACAAAGGCGTGGCCGCGCCAAAGGATTTCATCCCCGTGGCCGAGGATACCGGGCTGATCGTGCCGCTGGGGCTGTGGGTGCTGGAAGAGGCCTGTCGGACCATGGTTTGCTGGCAGGCGGACTTTCCCCAGGTGCGGGGCATGTCCATGAGCGTGAACCTGTCGGCCAAGCAGCTCACCCAGCCGACCCTGGTCGAGGACGTGGAGCGTATCCTGCGGAGCACCGGACTCGATCCGCGCGTGCTCAAGCTCGAAATCACGGAAACGGTCATCATGGACAACCCGGAGGTGTCGATCCTGCGGCTCAAGCGCCTCAAGGAGCTTGGCGTGCGCCTGTCGGTGGACGATTTCGGCACCGGCTACTCGTCGCTGTCCTATCTCCAGCGCTTCCCCATCGATACGTTGAAGGTCGACCGCACCTTCGTCAGCGAGATCGAGGCCAACGAGAACCGCAAGATCGTCGGCGCGGTGGTAGCCCTGGCCCACAGCCTGGGCCTCGACGTGGTGGCCGAGGGCGTGGAGCTGGAGGCGCAGTCGGCGGTGCTCAACGATTTCGCCTGCGAGTCCGGGCAGGGGTTTCTTTTCTCGCGCCCCATCGCCCGGGAGGCTGTGGAGCGCATGCTCCACACCGGGGCGTGCGGCCAGGAGCCTTCCGCGCCGTAGCCGGAGAATTTTCTCCGCCGCGCCGGGTCCGACGTCCGTCTTCCCCGGCTAACCGCTTTTTCCAAAACAATGCAGGATAGCGACAGGCCGTCGCATCCTGGCGCTGGGTTATGGACGACGGCCAGGCATTGCAGCTGCCGGGGTGATGCTATTGTTTTTTTTAACGGCATCGGGCAAAATAGATTCATTCAGTAAAGTAAGACATATTATAACATTCGTTTCAAAGTATTGATGGATGGGGATGCCCGGGCTGGAACTGACTTTAGCACAGAGGAACTTCGCATGAAGAACATGAAACTCGGCCTCAAGATAGGCATCGGCTTCGGCTGCCTCATTCTCATAGCCTGCGCTCTCGGCCTGCTCGGCGTCTTCAACATGCGCACCGTGGAAAAAACTTCCGAAAAGCTTTCAAGCCAATACATCCCCGAAACGGGCATCGCCAATGAAATCGAACGGACATCCTTGCTCACCATGTACGCCATGCGCGGCTATTCCTTGAGCATGGAGGAGAGCTATCGGGAACAGGCCAAGAAACAGATCGAGGCCGTGCGCAAGGCCCTGGCCCAGGCCAAGGACCTTTCCACCCAATATCCCGATCTGGTGCGCTTGCGGGCGGACCTGCCCAAAGTCGGGGCCGCGGCCGATGACTACATTGCCCTGGCCGGGGAAACCGAAACGAGGATCAAGGCCCTGGCCGGCGCGCGCAAGGCCATGGATACGGCGGCGGCGGATTTCGTCCAAAGCGTGGAACAGCTTTCGGTCAGCCAGAAAAAGCAGTTCGCCGAGGAAATCAAGGCCGGGGCGGACGGCGCCGCACTGGCCGAGCGGTTGTCCAAGCTGTCCGATGTGGCCGACATCACGCGGCTCGGCTTCGACATCCGGGTGCGCAACTTCAAGTCCCAGGCCGTGGGTGACCGCAGCATCCGGACCGAGGCGCTGCAACTGTTTCCCAAGGCGGAGGCGGTGGTAAAACACCTGGGTTCCCTCACGCGCAAGCTGGAAGACCAGAAGGAAATCGCCGATGTCGGGCAGTCCCTGAACCAGTACAAGGCGGCCATGACCGCGTTTGACGCCGGCATGGCCGCCCTGGCCGAGCTGGGCGTCAAGCGCGACGAAGCGGCGGCCAACATCGAGAGCCTGGCCATGGACATGGCCAAGGCGGGCATGACCAACACCCAGCGGCTGTCCGACGCGGCCGTGGCCGAACTCGAGACGGCAAGCACCATCATGATTTCCGGCCTCGTCGCCGCCCTGCTCCTTTGCATCGGCGTCGCGTTCTCCCTGACCCGGGCCATCACCCGGCCGATCCTGTCCAGCGTGGTCTTTGCCGACCGGGTGGCCGGCGGCGACCTGGACGGCGTGCTCGACATCCACCAGGGCGACGAGGTGGGCAAGCTCGCCGACAGCCTGCGCACCATGGTGGAACGCCTCAAGGAACGCATCAAGGAAGCCGACGCCCGGTCGGCCGAGGCGGCCGAAGAGGCGGCCAAGGCCAGACAAGCCATGGACCGGGCCGAAGCGGCCCAGCGCGAGGCCACTTCCCAGCGCGACGCCATGCTGACCGCCGCCGTCACCTTGCAGGAGGTGGCCCAGACCACGGCCACCGCCTCGGAAGAACTCTCGGCCCAGATCGAACAGGCCAGCAACGGCGCGTCCCAGCAATCCCAAAGCGCGGCCGAGACCGCCACGGCCATGGAAGAGATGAATTCCACCGTGCTCGAGGTGGCCAAGAACGCCTCCATGGCCGCCGGCACCGCCGACCAGGCCAAGGAGAAGGCCCTGCGCGGCAAGGAGGTCGTGGGCGAGGTCGTGCGCGGCATCGACACGGTGCAAAGCCACGCCCGGGAGTTGCAGCGCGACATGGAAACGCTCGGCGAGCGGGCCAGCGGCATCGGCGCGATCATGAACGTCATCTCCGACATCGCGGACCAGACCAACCTGCTGGCCCTTAACGCCGCCATCGAGGCGGCCCGGGCCGGCGACGCCGGGCGCGGTTTCGCGGTCGTTGCCGACGAAGTCAGAAAGCTGGCCGAAAAGACCATGAACGCCACCAAGGAGGTGGGCCAGGCGGTCACCGGCATCCAGCAGGGCGCGGCCAGCAACGTGGACAAGGTCAAGCAAACGGTGGAAACCATCGCGGACACGACGCAGCGCGCCAACCAGTCCGGGGAGGCGCTCAACGAAATCGTGTCCCTGGCCGACATGGTGGCGAGCCAGATCCAGTCCATTGCCACGGCCTCGGAGCAGCAATCGGCCACGAGCGAAGAGATCAACCGCAGCATCGACGACATCAACCGGATTTCCCTCGAAGCCTCGGAAGGCATGCGGCAATCGGCCCAGGCCGTTTCCGGCCTGGCCGAGCAGTCGGCCGTGCTGACGCGGCTTATCGCCGAAATGCGCGGCGAAGAAGCGTCTGCTGCGCACGCGCCCGCCAGAATCAGAAAGACTCGGGCGCTGCCCAGGGGCTAGCCCGAACGCCCGGGTGTTTCCGCGGGGCCGGTCCGTTCGCTGACGCGCGTCGGCGGTCGGGCCGGCCTGCTTGTTTTGACAGGGAGGAAGCACCGGTTACAGGGTTTGCTGCAACGAGGTGACGGTGACCTCCAGCACGCGGGTGGTGAAAGGAAACTTTTCCTTCATGAGATCGAATTCCGGACCCGAGCGCAGAAAGCGGGCTGTGCCGCGCAGGTGGAACCCCGTGCCCGGTCCCCGCAGGCCGGCGACTTCCTTGCTGCCGAGGGTCAACTGCACGGCGTCGTTGCCTTGCGTCTTGCGCTCCGTTTCCCGCATCTTCCAGGCGGGAATGAGCAGCGTGCCGTCTCTGGGCGAAACCAGGTAGGAATTCCAGGTATTGACCACGTGGGCTTCGCCGTCGGCGCAGGTCACGATGGAAACCACGCCTTCCTTGCCGAGGACTTCGTGAAAGGTCTCCGTGAACATCTTGCGACTCCTTGGGGTAAAATAATCATGGACAATAATTGTCGTTGATATCCATAATAAGGCAGTCGGGCCGGGTCAAGACAAAACCGTCGACGCCGGGTATTTGGGGGGGCAGTTCAAAGGCAGGGAGGCGGCCGGTGCAATTCAGTGTTGGCGTAGAATACGCATTTCATTCTCTTTTTTATATGATCGACCTGCCCTCCGGCACGACGGTGGGGATTCGGCAGTTGGCCGGACTCCATGATATCACCGAAAGCTATCTTTCGAAGATTTTTTCCAAGCTGCGCAAGGCGGGCATCGTCCGGTCCGTCTCCGGGGTGAAGGGCGGCTACGAGCTGGCCCGGCCGGCGGACGAGGTGACGTTTTGGGACGTGGTGGAAGCGGTGGAAGGGGTGTCGTTTTTCTTTCAGTGCGCCGAGATCCGCCAGAAGAACATCTTCGAGGACGGTTCCTCCGTGTTTTCGGGCAAGTGCCCCTGTCTGATCAAGGTGGTGATGCAGGAGGCCGAGGAGGCTTTTCGCGACAAGCTGCGCGCCAGGAGCCTGGGCTGGCTCCATGCGCAGGTCCAAGGCGGCTTTTCCGAGGGCAAGCGGCAGGCCATGGCGGCCTGGATACGGTCGCTTTAACCCGACGGGACTTTGCTTTTCCGGTTGGCACGACAAGCGCGTTGACCGGAAGAAGTGCGCTGCAGTTCATTTGGATTCCGGCGGGGAATCCCAAGGGGCATGAAACGACAAACGCCGGGCGGTTCTTCGGAACCGCCCGGCGTTTGTCGTTTCAATGGAAGAAAAGGCCGTCTACTCGGCCATCAGCTTCCTGATGCGGTCCTTGAGCTCCCGAAGCCGCGCCAGCCGTTCGCCCAGCGCCTCCTGCTTCTCCCGCTCCTTGGCCACCACCTCGGCCGGCGCGCGCGACACGAAGTCCTCGTTGCCGAGCTTTTTCTCCACGATGGTCAGTTCCTTGACCGTCTTCACTTCTTCCTTGGACAGGCGCAAAAACTCCACGTCGAAATCCACGGCCCCGGAAAGCGGCACGTAAAGGGCGCAGGTCCCGGCCGCCGTGGAGGCCGAGGCCTTCGGCGCGGTGATCTCGAGCCCGGCCTCGAAGCGTTCGAGCTTGGCCAGAAAGACGATCATGGCCGTATTGGCCGTCAGCGAAGCGACCTCGCTGTCGCTGTCGGCATGGACCAAGGCCGTCAGCTTCACGCCCGGATTGATGTTGAGCTCGGCCCGGATGTTGCGCACCCCGACCACAACGGCCTTGAGGAGCTCCATGTCGGTCTCGGCCGTCTCGGAAATAAGCCCCGGCCGCGCCTCGGGATACGGCATGCGGGCCAGGTTGGGATCGGCCACGCCCGGCAGCTTGCTCCAGATCTCCTGGGTGACGAAGGGCATGAAAGGATGCATGAGCGTGAGCACTTCGGAGAGTACCGTGTACAGCACCCGCTTGGCCGCGCCCTTTTTGGCCGCGTCCTCGCCGCCAAGGTCCACCTTGGCCATCTCCAGGTACCAGTCGCAAAATTCCCGCCAGAAAAAGCCATAAAGCTCCTGGGCCGCATCGTTGAACTGGTAGCTCTCGATCGAGGCCGACACCTTCGCCTTGAGCCGCTCCAGGCGCGACAGGATCACGGCATGGCACAGCCCGGCCCTGGCCGCCTCTTCCACAGGAATGTCCGGCGCGCCTTCGCCGATGTGCATGAGCGCGAACCGGGCCGCGTTCCAGACCTTGTTGACGAAATGGCGGTAGCCCTCGATGCGCTCCTCGGACAGCTTGATGTCGCGGCCCATGGCGGCGAAAGCGGCCAGGGTGAAGCGCAGGGCGTCCGTGCCGTAGTGGTCCATCATGGCCAGGGGATCGATGCCGTTGCCAAGGGACTTGCTCATCTTGCGGCCCTCGGCGTCGCGCACCAGGGCGTGGATGTAGACTTCCTTGAACGGCACGTCCTTCATGAAATGCAGGCCCATCATCATCATGCGGGCCACCCAGAAAAAGAGGATGTCGAAGGCGGTGCTGAGAACCGTGGTCGGGTAAAACGTCTTCAGTTCCTTGGTCTGGTCGGGCCAGCCCAGGGTGGAAAACGGCCACAGGGCCGACGAGAACCAGGTATCCAGCACGTCCGGGTCGCGGGTCAGGGTCGTCGCGCCGCACTTCGGACACGTCGTCGGGTCCTCGCGGGCGACGATCAGCTCGCCGCAGGCCTCGCAGGTCCAGGCCGGAATGCGGTGCCCCCACCAGATCTGGCGCGACACGCACCAGTCGCGGATGTTGTCCAACCAGTCGTAATACGTCTTGGTCCACTGGTCGGGCAGGATGGTGGTGCGGCCGTGTTCCACGGCCTCGCGGGCCGCCCTGGCCAGGGGGGCGGTTTTGACGAACCACTGCTTGGACACATACGGCTCGATGACCGTGCGGCAGCGGTAGCACTCGCCCACGTTGTGCTCGTAGTCGCGGATGTCGTCGAGGAGCTTCAGTTCCTTGAGGTCCTCGATGATGACCCGGCGCGCCTCGGCGCGGTCCAGGCCGCGGTACTTCTCGGGCGCGTTCTCGTTGATGTTGCCTGCCTCGTCCTGCACGGCGATGACTTCGAGGTGGTGTTTGCGGCCGAGCTCGAAGTCGTTCATGTCGTGGGCCGGCGTGACCTTGAGGCAGCCGGTGCCGAATTCCCGCTCGACATAGGCGTCGGCGATGATCGGCAAGCGCCGGCCGACCAGGGGCAGGATGGCGTGCTTGCCCACGAAGTCCTTGTAGCGTTCGTCCTCGGGATGCACGGCCACGGCCGTGTCGCCGAGCAGGGTTTCGGGGCGGGTGGTGGCGATGGTGAGGAAGGCGCCGGGCATCTCCTCCACCGGGTAGCGGATGTGGTAGAGCTTGCCGATATGCGGCGCGTACTCCACTTCCAGGTCGGCCAGGGCGGTATGGCAGCGCGGGCACCAGTTGATGATGTAGTCGCCCCGGTAGATGAGCCCCTCTTCATAAAGACGCACGAACACCTCGCGCACGGCGCGCGAAAGGCCCTCGTCGAAGGTGAAGCGTTCCCGGGTCCAGTCCACGGACGCGCCGAGGCGCCGGATCTGGTTGAGGATCTTGCCGCCGTATTCGGCGCGCCACTTCCAGACTTCCTCGATGAAGGCTTCGCGGCCGATGGCCTCGCGCGAGACGCCCTTGGCGGCAAGCGACCGCTCCACCACGTTTTGCGTGGCGATGCCGGCATGGTCCGTGCCCGGCACCCACAGGACGTTGCGGCCCCGCTGGCGATGATACCGGCACAGGATGTCCTGGATGGTGATGTTTAAGGCATGGCCCATGTGCAGGGCCCCGGTCACGTTGGGCGGCGGGATGACGATGCTGTACGGTTCGCCCGGCCCGTCGGGGTCGGGGGTGAAGGTCTTGTCTTCCTGCCAATATTTGATCCACCGGGCCTCGACATCGGCCGGTTCGTATCCCTTGGGTAGGGCCTCGCTTGTCATGCTGCGCTCCTTGGAAAAAGGCGGCGCAAAAGCGCCGCTCAAGCGGCCTTGGATACAAAAGATCGCCGCGGTTGTCACTGTCCCGCGCCCGCGTTCGGCCTAGCGCCTTGCCGCCCACGCGCCGAGACGCTAGGTTGCCCCATGGCCGCGCGGTTTTTCGTCCTGTGGGACCATTCGTACTTGTGGGGATTGCTGTTGTGCCGAGGGCTCGCCGCCCTGGGCGCCGACGCGCGTCCCGTCAGTTGCGCGCAGGTCGCCGCCGGGGCGCTTTGGCGCGAGCCGCCGACCGCGCTGTTCGTGCCCGGCGGATTCGCCCGGCGCAAATTCGCCGCCCTGGGGCCGGCCGGCACGGCGGCCATCCGCGACTACGTGGCCAAAGGCGGCGTCTACTGCGGCTTTTGCGGCGGGGCCGGACTGGCCCTGTCCCACCCCGACGGACTGGCCCTTTGCTCCTGGACGCGCCGGACCTTCGCCGACCGCCTCGATCATCTGGTCAGCGGCCACGTGCGGCTGCGCCTGGACCCGGATTCGCGCCTGACCCCGCCCGACGTTCCCCCGGCCCTGGCCGCCCCGGTCTGGTGGCCGGCCGGATTTTGCCCGCCGGAAAACGGCCCCGACCCGGACGTGGCCGTGGTCGCCGCTTATGCCGGGGCCGAAGCGGACCTGCTTCTGGCCGACATCGCCCTTGGCGGCATGTCCGAGGCGCTTTTGGACCAGTGCCGCGAGCGCTTCGGCGTAACCCTCACCCCGGCCTTTCTCGAGGGGGGGGCCTGCATGCTCTCGGGCCGCTATGGCCAGGGGCGCTACGTCCTGTCCCATGCCCACCTGGAAACGCCGGATTCGCCCCAGGCCAATGCCTGGCTGTCCCATCTGCTCACGGTTTTCACCTGCGGCGACGCCTTCGGCCGCGTCGTGCCGGCCTGGGACCCGGCGGCCGCTCCGGCGCGCTTCGATGACCAGCACCTGACCGAGGCCAGGCAGGCCATGGCCGCCGCCATTCTGGCCGGCCGGCAGGCCCGATTCCTTTTCGCGCGAAACACCTGGCTGCTCGGCTGGCGACCGGGCATGCCCGGCTTTCCCCTGTCCAACCTGGCCGCCATGCTGGCCGGCGCGGCCGCCCTGCCCCCGACCGAGGCCGCCCAGAACTACTGGCGCGAGGTCGGCGGCGACTTCGCCGCGCGCATGCAGGACTTCGCCGCGCGGCTGGAGACGTTCTTCCCGGCCCGACGCCTCGAGATCACCCTGTCCCTGGTCGACGGCCCGGCCACGGCCGATCCCGACCTCGTGGCCGAACGCCGGGAACTCTTCGGCCAGGGCCCGGGCGGCGGCGGCCTGTGCGCCGCGCTGACCGACACCCTCGACGGCCTGCTGCTGCGTTTGCTGCAAAAAGAACTTTGAAAAGGATACCGGGGGGAACCCTTTCTGAAGAAAGGTTCTCCCCCCGGACCCCCCTTCCAAAGACTCTCAACGGGTACAGTGAGTGACCGGAACCCCACCTGTAACCGTTAAAAGTTTTGGGGAGGGGAGAGCGCGAGAGGGGGACCCTTTTTTCAAAAAGGGTCCCCCTCTCGCACATCTTCTTCCTTCCCAAAAAACTAATGTCCGAAATAGTGCATCACGTCGTTGTGGGTGGCCTTGGAGATGAGCTTCATGCGCAGGTAGACGTCGGGGTGCACCTGGAACACGCCGGCGAGAAACAGAAACCGGGGATCGTCGAGTTTGTCGTTGCCCTTGGCGGCGAACTGCAGGGCGTTTTGCACCGTGTGCTCGAAATCGTAGCCGCCCTGGCGCAGGGTGTCGGCGTACAGATCGCAAACCCGTTCCCGGTACTCGTCGGCCGACATTTTCTCCGGCAGCTTGCGCTTGGCCGCGTCCACCCGTTGCAGGTAGTTGAACACGTTTTGTTTGTTGAACGGCATGGAGCGGCCGCTTTCCGCCGCCCAGGCGCCGACGGCGACGAGGAGGACGGGCAGGAAAAACCAAAACACCCGGCGGGTCATTGCGCGGCCTTGTTGCCGTCCGGCCCGGCGCAGGGCGCGAACAGCGGCTGGTAGAAGTAGCTGAGCGACCCCGTGTCCTTTTCCTTGGAAAAGGACATGCGGATGAAGACATTCCCGAGCGGCCAGGCCAGATCGTCGGGATGCCCGTCCATTTCCAGGGGCTTGGTGTACTTGGCGGTCAGAAAATTGCGGATGCTCTCGTGGGCCTTGCGGCCTTTGTATTCCACCATCACGGCCGCGAACTTGCTTTGGCAAAAGCCGTAGACGACGTCGCTCAAAAAGGCGTCGCCGATGCGGTAGACCACGCCGGCAACCGTGGCGTAGGAGGCCTGCCCGTCCTTTTCCACCACGGTCAGATCGGGCACGGCGGCCATGGGCGTGCCCCACTTGGTGCCGTGGAAGGAGTTGGGTTCCTGGATGACCTTGCCCGGGACGTCGACGGATTCGTTGCCGGCGGCCTGTTCGGTGGTCCGATGGGATTTTTTCGCGGCGTGGGTCTTGGCCGCCTGACTTTGCCTGGCGAAACCGGGTGCGGTCACCAGCAGTGCGCACACGACGGCCGCGATGCAAAAACGGATTTTCATGTTTTTTTTGGGGGGGAAGAATCAGGCCGAAGCGTTCATGATCATGCCGCGCAGCGTCACGGCCATGATCTCGCTTTGGATATTGCGGCTGCTCGAGAGGAAATGCGCCAACTCCGCGCGACGGGCGTCGCCCTTGACCGACATGTAATCCATAATCATGTCGTTGATATGGGTCCCGTTCAGCGGAGTGATGGTCACGGTGTTGGAGGGCCGCATGGCTGATTGCTCCATTTTCCCTGAGGATATATCCGCCGCCGGCCAATGGCAAGCGCCGCCGACGCCGGCGATCACGACGCCACCAGGGCGATCATGGCGGCCAGACCGCTGGTCAGGATTTCCTGAAATTCGACGGGATCGGCCTGCTCCAGGTTGAAAGGGGCCAGAACCCGCCCGTCGAGACGCGGCAGGCCGGCGCAGGGCGTCGCCCGCACGCCCAGGGCGTTGGCCATGAAATCGGCGGCATGCACCGCGGCGGCCATGAGGCTGTCCGGGTACTGGGAGGGCTGGTGGTGGCCAGCCACGGCCACGGCCAGATGTTCCGGCAACCGCCATTTGCCGGCGATGCGCCCGCCCAGGGCGGCATGGTCGAAGCCCAGCTCGAGGCGCTCGGCCGCGTCCAGGGACAGGCGGGACGGACCCGTCCGGGCCAGGCTGACGGCGGCCAGATCGGGCTCGGCCACGGCCAGAAGCAGCCGGCCCACGTCATGGAGCAGTCCGGCCACGAAAAACCGCTCCCCGCCCCGCTCGCCCACGCGTTCGGCCAGGGCCCGGGAGAGCAGGCCCACGGCCACGGCATGCTTCCAGAAATCATCCAGCACGAGCAGGTCGGACCTGGGCGGACAGGCGGCAAGCCGGCTGAGGACCGAGCCGGCGGCCATGGTCTCGAGCTCGTCCAGCCCGATGAGGCTCACGGCCCGGGAAATGGTCTCCACCCTGGCCGCCGGGGCGTACAGCGGGCTGTTGGCCAGGCGCAGGACATAGGCGGCCAGGCCTGGGTCCATGGAAATGATGGCCCCCACGCCGGCCGGGGTGGCCAGGGGGTCGTCAACGGCCCGGCGCAGGGCCAGATAGGCTTGGGGCAGCGGCGGCGGGTTGAGGGCGGCCAGACAGCTTGTAGGGGAGCCCGGCGCCTCCAGCAGACGCGCCTTGGCCCCGTCCGGATCGGAAACCGCGACGCAGGTCGCCGACTGCGCGCGCAGCGGTTCCCCGTAGGCCAGAAAACGTGCCGCAAAGGCGGCCTGGGCCGACGACCGGGAATCACCGATCCCCGGTCGGCCGGGGCCGGGATGAGAGGCGGCTTTGGCGGACATCATGACACGGGCTCCCTGGTACGCAATACTTATGCCAATTACCTGATTTCATCCAGGCGGGCAAGGCATGGCGCACCCGGCCGTCCGCTTTTCTTGACTTTCAACCAACGCGGGATATTGTGCATAAACACTTCCTTCCATTCGGGTATCCCATGTTCAAGCAGAGGGTCGGCGAATTGGCCAAAAGGCCCCATATCGTCGCTGCGGAGGCTTCCGTAACGCAGGCCGCCGACCTTATGGCCCGCGAGGGCATCAGTTGCCTGGCCGCTGTCAGCGGAGCCAAGGTTGTGGGCTTCCTGACCGAAAACCAACTCGTCCGCCACTTCGACGTGGACCTGGACCTCGACGCGTCCATCCGCGATTTCCTGACCCGGCCGGAAGGGGCCGTGGCCAAGGACATGCGCGTCTCCGAGGCGGTCAAGCTCCTGCTCGAGCGCGCGGTGCGCCATCTGCCGGTGATGGACTTCAGCGGTTCGCTGCTGGGGCTGGTCACGGAAAAGGAACTCGTGGACGCCCTGGCCGTGGACTTCATGGTGGAGGACGCCGTGTGCAGCGACCTGATGCGCCGCGATCCCGTCACCCTCCCCGCCGACCGGAGCGTGCGCGAGGCCCTGGCCCTCATGCGCGAAAAAAACGCCGACTGCCTCCTGGCCCTCAATGCGGACAAGCCCGCCGGCATCTTAAGCGAACGCGACGTGCTGTCCCGGATCATGGGCTTTCCCGAACGCCTGACCGCCCCGGTTTCCCGCCATATGACCGCGCCGGTGATCAGCGTGCCGACCACCGCCGTGGTCTACAAGGTGATCCTTTTCATGCGCCAGAAAGGCGTGCGCCGCCTGGCCGTCATCCACGAGAACGGAAGCCTGGCCGGCATGCTGTCCCAGCGCGACATCCTGGTCTACGCCCGCCGTATCGGCCTGTAGGATCCCGTCAGACCAGATCCGCGGCCACGACCATAGTGGCGTAGACCGCGCCAAGAGCCGCCAGAAAGGCCGCCTGGACGTCGGGCGCGGCCACGTTCCTGCCGCCGAAGGCCAATCCCCGCGTGGCGCAGGCGTCGGCCACCACCGTCACCGGATAGCGCAGATCGAAGGCGGCCCGCACCGTCGCATCCACGCACATGTGGGTCATCATGCCGCAAACGACCAGCCGCTTGGCTCCGGCCGCGTCCAGGCGCGCGGCAAGCTCCGTTTCCCGGAAACTGTTGGGAAAAGCCTTGGTCACCACCGGTTCGCCAGGCCTGGGGGCGACCGTCCCATGGATCGCCGCGCCCCAGGAGCCGGGAAGAAAAAACGTCGCCCCGGGCCGCGCCGCTTCGTGGCGCACGTGGATGACGGGAGCGCCCTTATCCCGGAACCGGGCCAGAACGCCGGCGGCCCGGCCGGCCGCGTCCTCGGCCCCATGAAGCTCCATGGCCCCGCCCGGAAAATAGTCGTTTTGGATGTCCACAAGCACGAAGGCCGTTGCGGCGTCGATAATGGCGTCCCTGGTCATGACGGCTCCTTGCCCCTTTCGGGCCCGGCCCGGCGAGGCATGCGCCTTGACGCCGGACTATCGTTTTTGGCAATAATCAGCATTGAATCGATCGTCTTTGTCGTCCTATCCCCTTTTCGCACCCCGGCGGCAAGGGGTGCGCGAAAAGGATCACCACGCCGGGGGCCGGCACGGCAGCGTACGCCGGCGAGGAGACAGGCCATGCCCGTCACCCAGAAATGCCAATACGCCCTGCGCGCCCTGTTCGAGCTGGCCCGGCGCAAGGGCGACGGCCCCATTCCCGCCGGCGGCATCGCCGAACGGCAAGCCATCCCCAAAAGGTTTCTGGAAGTCATCCTGCACCAGTTGCGCCAGGGCGGGTTCGTGGACTCCCAACGGGGCAAGGAAGGCGGCTTCTACCTGGCCCGCCCGGCCGAAACCGTGACCGTGGGCGAGGTCATCCGGTTCATGGACGGCCCCATCAGCCCGGTGGACTGCCACCGGGAGCGGCCGGGACACGACTGTCCCCTGCGTGGCGGCTGCGTGTTTCGCGAGGTATGGGAAGAGGCCAGGGCCGCCCTGGAAAAGGTCTACGACGCGCGGACCCTGCGCGACCTGCTGGAGGAGGACCGCCGTCGCGAGGCCATGGCGGGCGTCCCGGCCTATGTGATTTGAGAGGGAAGAAAGGGAATGGGAATGGGAAAGGGAGAGGGAAGAGGATGCGAGAGGGGAAACCCTTTCAAGAAAGGGTTCTCCCCTCTCGCATCCTCTTCCTAAAGTTTATAATGGGGTGGCGACATAAGGGGTGTTACGGAAACGTAGCGCCCATCGTATGTTATCGACCGCCCCAGGTGCGGGGATCGATGGCGCCGTTGTAGAGCGGCAGCGCCAGCGGCGCGTCCTCCTTGCCGAACTGCGCCCACATGCGGTTGAGGCCGCAGGTGCCGAACCGGCGCACCCGCTCCACCTCCTCCAGATTGAGCACATCGGTCATGATCGCCGACGACTCGCTGGGCAGGCTCACCCGGACATTGCCCTCGGGGTCGGCGATCAGGCTCTGCCCCGTTCCCGCCGGCGCGGCGGCATTGATGCTGACGACGAACACCTGATTGAAAATGGCGTTCGCCTGGACCAGGGTTTTCTCCTTCTCCCGGTCGCAGGTCGAGGTCTGGGCCGGATTGAGGATCACCTCCGCCCCCATCCAGGCGAGCTGGCGCGCCACTTCCGGGAACCAGATGTCGTAGCAGATGGCCAGGCCGACGCGGCCGATGTCCGGGATGTCGAACACCGTGAAAGCGTTGCCCGGGACGTACGGCTCGAAAGGACGCCAGGGGAAACACTTGCGGTAGGTCGCGGCCAGCTCCCCCTGCGGCGAAAAGACCGGGGCGGTATTGTACACCTTCCCCCCGCCGGCCGACTCGCAGACGGTCCCGGGCATAAGCCAGACGCCGAGCCGCCGGGCCACGGCGGAGAGCCGCTCGATACGCGGCCCTTCAAGGGGTTGCGCGGCTTCCACGAGCGCGGCGCTACGCTCCCCGGGCGTGCCGGAAACGCCGCAGAGATGGATCTCCGGGTACACGACCAGCTTCGTTTGCGGAAAATCCGACAGCAACGCTTCCAGTTCGCTCTCGAACGCGTCCAGTCCCGCCTCCCCGGTCCGGGAAGTGGCCTGCACGGCGAGGATAGGCAGGTTCCGGGCCATGCCTAGGCCCTCGTCGTCGCGGCGGCGACGTCGCTTTCGGCAAGGGCCTGCTCTTCGTCGAAATCGACTTCGGGCGGCTCTTTCGAGAAGAATTTGGTGAGGTACAGCAACTGCGCGAGCCCGAGGCACAGCCAGACGGAACCGAGAATCACGGCGTTGCGGTCGAGATGGGACAACAACCAGATATTGACGACCGCGCCGATCAAAGGAAGCACCACGGCCCGAAACGCGCCGTACCGTTGCCGCGTCGCCGCGTCCCTGCGGTACATGAAGACCACCGAGAGATTGACCATGGTGAAGGCGACGAACGCGCCGAAGTTAATAAACGAGGCTGCGGACAGCACATCGAGGAACAGGGCGATGACGCCGATGGCCCCGGTCAGGATGATGTTGCCGACGGGGGTGCGGAACCGCTTGTGCAGCTGACCGAAAAAGCGGTTGGGCAGCACGGAATCGCGCCCCATGGCGTACATGAGCCGGGAGGCGCTGGCCTGGGCGGCGATGCCGGAGGTGAACTGCGCGAGAACCATGCCGGCGAGGAAAATCGCGCCGAAAAGGTCCGAGCCGATGGCCTTGGCGATCTCGAAGGCTGCCGAGTCGGCATCCTGGAAGGTCGCCCCGGGGTGCACAAGCTGGGTGGTGTAGCCGACGAAGACGTAGATGGCCCCGCCGATCAGCGCCGTCAGAATGATCGCTTTGGGAATGGTGCGCTTGGGATCGATCGTTTCCTCCGTCAGCGTGGTGACGGCGTCGAAGCCGAGGAAGGAGTAGGCGGCCACGGCCGCGCCGGCGGCGATGGTGGAAAACGTCGAACCCGGGTTGAAAAACGGCGTCAGGCTGAAGGCGGCCTGCACGCCGTGGTCGCCGATGATATGGCGCAACGAGAGCAGCACGAAAATGACGATGACCAGCACCTGAAAGACCATGAGCAGCGAGTTGACCCGGGACGCCAGCTGGATGCCGTACACGTTGAGCACGGTGGTCAGGGCGATGAATCCGAGCAGGAAGACCCAGCTCGGCACCCCGGGAAACTGCGCCGTCAGGTAGGCCGCGCCGATCAGCCAGATGACCATGGGCAAAAAGAAGTAGTCCAGCAGGATCCCCCAGCCGACCATGAAGCCCAGGCGCGCGTCGATGGATTTGCGGACATAGGTGTAGGCCGATCCGGCCACGGGATAGGCCTTGGCCATGATGCCGTAGCTGTAGGCCGTGAAAATCATCGCCACGGTCGTGATGATGTAGGCCGTGGGCACGGCGCCGTTGGTGGCGCTGGCCACGACCCCGAACGTCCCGAGCACGATCAGCGGGGTCATGTAGGCCAGGCCGAAAAGGACGACGGCTTTGAGCGACAACGTTCGATTGAGGTGCGTCGTTGCGTCCGACATTGCTCTCTCTCCTCCGATGCGAATTGTCTGGAAGAAAACCCGATCACGCCACTGTTGCCGCGTGCGGCATTTCCAACCATGCAGGAGCCGTTTTCCGGTGCGTTCCCGCGCGGGAGCGGCCTTCCCGGAAATTTGCCCCCACATGCAAGGACAGAGAAAGTTTAATGACAGTATTGTGAATTCCGTCCATACCCCAAAAGGCGTATGCCGAGCCCGCTCAAAAAAGATGCTTCGGCATGGAAGCTTAAATATTTTAGCATGATATCCACGAATATTTCCCTGCCAACACCTCCTGATCGAAGCGTATTAACAATCCCAGGACATTATTGTATCGATAGAATCCGGTCCGGGCGGCCTTTGCCTCACCATCCGCCCGCGTCCGGGCCTTCGGCGAGGCGTCTGGGCGAGGCATCCGGCGTTCCCCGTGAGCCGGGCGCCTCTTTGATGCCTTCCTTCCCGTGACGCCGCCACCCGTCGGCAGGGCCAGGCAAGGCGCGGATCAGGTGGGGCGGGCAGACGGGACGATTCGCCGCTTCGCGCCAAGGAGCGGCGGACAGGCTGGCGGGGACGCGGCAACGGTTGCGCGCGACGGCGCCGGGACAGGACGGCGCGAGCGGTATTGCACCGGGACGTTAACGGAGTGTGCGGGCCATGGCGGCGGCAGTGCGGGAACGGGACGTGGCTTTGGCAAAAGCCATAAAATTCCTCGGGGAAGAGGACTTCTCCAGGTCATTGTCCACGTTTGTCGGCAAGCTGACGACGTTCGATAATCTCATCGTCATCGTCTACAACGGCAAGGGGACCCCGGCCGTGCTCTACCGGCAATGCAAGGATCCGGTCGTGTACCTGAACATGGACCGGAGCTACCTGACCGGAGCCTACCAGCTCGATCCCTTCTACCACGAACATCTCAAGGGCGCGGACAACGGCGTGCGGCGTCTCGTCGAGATCGCGCCGTCGAAGCTGACGCGCAGCGACTATTTTTCCGCCTACTACCGGCAGACGACCCTGGTGGACGAAGTGGCCATATTCGCCAATCTGGGCGGCAACAAAACGGTGACCGCCTGTTTCGGCAAGGATCGTTCGAGCGGCGTCGCGTTTGCGCCGGACGAACTCAAGCTGCTGCGCTCCTACGAACACGTCCTCAGTTCGCTGCTCGAGGCGCAATGGAAGGATTATGCGTTCGATCGACCGGGCGGCGAGGCCAAACCCGCCTCATCCGAGTCCTTCCGCCGGGCGATCGCCACCAGGACCGGCATCGGCTTGAGCCCGCGTCAGGCGGAAGTGGCCGCCTTCATTCTCCAGGGACATTCCACCCTTTCCATCGGCCTGCATCTGGGCATCAGCCCAGAAACCGTCAAGGTCTTTCGCCGGCAACTCTATGCCAGGTGCAACATTTCGTCCCAGGCCGAACTCTTCGCGCTCCTGATGCCGCTTTTTTCGCAACTCGCGGCCAAACAGGCCGCGCGCCGCAAGCCGGCCGGAAAGCCGATCGCGGCCTCCTGACGCGCCCGGCCGCGCATGCGGGAAACGGCGGCGTAGCGCTTTCGAAGCGGCCCTATCCCCGAAACATCGCGGCCGCCCAGGCCAGCGCCTCGTAATACGCGCCGGCAACGGCCTTGTCCGAGAGGTTGAAGGCGACAAAGAGCTTCCGCGTGGCCGGGGTGGGTTCCCGGCCGTCGTAGCTTTTGCACAGGGCCAGACACGGTTGGCATGTGCTTGCCCGCCCGAGCAGGGCATCGCGAATGGCGGCGTCGATGGGCAGCCCGGAAAGCGCCTTGTCCATGGGCAAGCCGAGCATGGCGTCGAGCAGGGAGAGCAGCCCCAGCAGGCACATGCCCCCCCCTTTGTGGCACACGCCGCCGCGCGCCTGGTCGGCCTGGGCCAGAAAGCGTCCCCGTACGGCCGAAACGAAAGCCAGCTCCAGATCCCGGGGCGTGGCGGCCAGGGAAGCGAGCAGATTGACGGTCACCCAGCTCCACAGGGCCTTGCTGCCAAGGAGGTCGAGGGCGAACCGCAGGGACTCGACGGGCTCGCCCCGGTAAAAACTCGCGGCGTTGACGTGGCGCAGGAGCTTGTAGGTCAGGGCCACGTCCGCGGCGATGGTCTCGCGCACCCTGGCCATGTCGACCTCCGGCTGGGCCAGTTCGGCCAAAAGCCCCAGCCGCGTCGTCTGGCCGGCGTCCAGAACCCTGGTCGTGACCACCTGGGGCCGGCTGTAATAAAATCCCTGGGCCAAGGGGATGTCCCGGGCGCGGCAAAATTCCAGGTCGGCCTCGGTCTCCACCTTTTCGGCCAGAATCTCCTTGCCCCGGGCCTGACAGGCGGCCACGACCGCCTCGAGCCTGTCCGGGTCGTCGCGCAGGGCCAGCATGTCGATCTTGACGAAGGTCACGACAGGCAGGATCGCATCGAAGACCGGATCGCCCACATAATCGTCCAAAGCCAGCATGTACCCCGCCTCGCCGATACCCCGCAGGGTTTCCGCAAACGCCGCGTTGCAGGAGACGGTTTCCAGCACCTCGAGCACGAACCGGGCCGGGTCGAGGAAACTGTAGTAGCCTTTTTCCAATATTTCCTTGGAAAAATTGATGAAAATCTTTTTGTCCGGCCCAATGTCCTGGGAGATGGCCTGGATGCCGTTGGCCAGCACGGCCAGTGTGGCTTCCGCGTCCGAGGGTACCATGGCAAAATTGGGGCCACCGACGGTGCGATACAGCAATTCGTAGCCGTACACGCCCCCATCGACCAGATAGATAGGCTGACGGGCCACGGCATAATTGGACTCAGCCAAGGTACAACTCATGATGCTCGCCTCGAATTCGCGAATGTCGGCAACGCGTTTCCCTGTGGAAACGCGCTGGCCGCTTGCCGGAGCATATGCCCTTCTTAGGCGTTTGGCACCAGCTTGGCAAGAATAGCATCATGGCGAAATATTTGTACTTCAAACGAACAAACTAGCGGAAATGCTCCGTCAGGTCGTCCGGGACCATGGCCGCCCCGCCCATGGCTCCGGGAGCCAAAAGTCCCAGATCGCACTCCCGGCCAAGCAGCCGGGCCGGTGTGGCGCTCAGAGCCGCGAGCACCGCCCGGCCGGAAAAATCCGGATACGCGGCGAAAAGCGCCCGGACCTCGTTCCACAGGTTCAGGTCGTCGTTGGAGGCCAGGCTGTCCGTGCCCAGGCAGAAAGGCACGCCGGCGGCGAGAAGGCCCGGCGCGTCGGCCGTGCCCACGCCGATGACGGCATTGCTGCGCGGACACAGGCACACGGTCGTGCCGGTATCGGCCAAAAGCTTTTTATCCGCCGCATCCAGCCACACGGCGTGCACGGCCAGGGTGGTCGGCCCCAAAAGCCCCTGGGCCCGGGCCTCGGCCACCGGGGAACGCCTGGGCGCGCGCCAGCCCCGTGGCAGGACCCGGCCGCGCAAAAGTTCCGCCAGCTCGCCCTCGCCCGTGGCCAGAAGCGCCGTTTCCCCGGCCTGTTCGGCCAGATGCAGGCAAAACGGCGCGCCAAGACGCCGGCAGGCCTCCCTGGCCCGGCCCAGGTTCTCGGGGCTGGTGGAATAGAGGGCATGGCCGCTGGGTGCGGCGGCAAGCCCCGGCGCGTCGGCCACGGCCGCGACGAGCTTCGGGGGAATATCCGCCGGCGGCAGACGGCGAAAGCCGAAATATTCGTGGCAGACGAGCCCCGACAACCCGGCCCGGGCCAGGGCCTCGGCCACGGCCGGACCGGCCCGGGAGCCCACGTCGATGACCGCGCCGGTGCCGGTTTCGACCATTTCCGACACGGCCGCGTCGAGGACGTCCGGGGACGGCGGCGACAAATCCTGGCGCATGAGCCAGGCGGCCCAGGCGGGAAAGCCCAGCCCGCGCGGGGACAGGCCGCGAAGCCGGGACAGCTCCAGGTGGACGTGGGCGTTGACGAGTCCGGGAACAAGGGTGGCCGGGCCGAGGTCGGTAACGGGTCCGGAAAATCCGGCCAGGACCCGGCGGCGGGGACCGACGTCGAGAATGCGCCGGCCGGCCAGCACCACGGCCCCATCGTCCAGGCGCTCCGGCGGCCCGTCCGGCGGCAGCCGGGTGACGATGCGCCGGGCCGTTATGGCGTACGGCCCGAGGGGGAGAGGAAGGGATGCAAGGGGCAGGCGAGAGGGGAAACCCTTTGAAAAGGGTTCTCCCCTCTCGCGCTCTCCCTTTCCGAAACTTTTCGCCGTGATGAGTGTCGCCTCGCGAGCATGCATTCCAAGGAAGCTCTCGAAGAAAAACTTTCAGGGGAAACAGGTCACCCGGTGCAGGTCAGAACAGGTTCTAACGCTGAAAAACCACCAGGGAGGTCTTGATGAAGGCGCGCAGATCCTGGATGCGCTTGTTGAACTCGACAATGTTCTTGCCGACGAAGCCTTTCTTGTCCGCGACCAGACCGGGATCGACGTTGTAGGGCGTTTCCGTAATCTTTTGCAACGTATCCATGATATTGTCGATACGATCGAAAAGATAGTTCTTCTCGTCTTTCGTGAAGCAATAGGTCGTCTTGTTGTAAATATAATAGATATCACAGAGATTGAGCACCAGGCCGAGGGTCTTCTCGACGCGGGCGTTCATATCCATGATGAAGACGTATTCCGGGGCATACGGCCTCTTCTGGGTGAGCTTTTCTCGCTGCTCGTATTCCTTGAGATGGATGGCCTGTACAACGGATTCGTTGAAGTAGTTCATAAAATAGTTGATGCTTTGCCGTATGTTGGGCGTATCCGCCCGGACAGCCGAGGCGTGTGCAAGCATGGCAAAGCAGGCCAGGGCCAAAATGCATCGCTTCATGATCTTCCACCAGACGTTTGACGGTTCGTCCTCGCCGGGGCGTACCCCTGCGTGATAATGTGTCGCACGAGAGGCTGACCAAAGTCAAACCTCGCGGGCCGCCAAGAAAAAATCCGCCCGATCCTCGAAGCGGACGTTTCCCCGGTCAAGGCCCAGGGCGGCATAGGCCGGACGCATCTCCCCGGCATGGCCGAAAAACTCACCGGCAAAACGCCTGGGCGCGGCCAGCCCGGCCGCGAAACCACCCATGGCCCGGACCTCGTCCGCGACAAGGCGCCACAGCGCCCGGGCCCGGACCCGCGCGCCAAGGGCCGGATGCACGGGGCCGGCCAGCACGGCGGCTTGAAAGGCGGGTTCGGGACACAGCCCGATGCGGGCCACCCGCGCCCCCGCCCGCCACAGCACCGGCAACACGTCGGCCAGGGCCCAAAGCGTCGTGTCCAGATCCCAGGGCACGTAGCGCCCTTCCCGGTACAGCCCGGCCAGGGGCGTGCCGTCGACCACCAGGCACGGGTGCAGGCGCACGATTTCCGGGGCGAGCGCGGCGGCCTCGGCCGCGTCCCGGGCCAGCCCCTGCGGCGTATGTCCCGGCAACCCTGGCAAAAGTTGCAACCCGAGCCCAAGGCCGGCCCGGATCACGTCGGCGGCGGCCCGGCGCACGGCGGCGGCGTCATGGCCCCGGCCGGCGGTCCGCAGCACGGCGTCGTCGAAGGTTTGCGCCCCCAATTCCACCATGTCCAGCCCCGCCCCGGCCAGGCGCGCCAAAAGCCCGGGAGCGCAGGCGTCGGGGCGCGTGGAACAGCGCACGCGCGTAATAAGCCCGGACTCCCGAAACCGCCCCGCCGCCTCCAGAAAGCGTTGCGGCCAGGGTTCGGGCAAGGCCGTGAACACCCCGCCGTAGAACGCCAGCTCGTACGGGCCGCGCCCCTGCCGGCCGGCCGCCTCGAGTTCGGTCGTCATGGCCGCCAGCACCCGGGACAGCGGCTGCGCGGCCTGGCCGGACTGGAGATGCTGGGCGCAAAACAGGCAGCGGCCCGGGCATCCCTGGAATGTCACAAAAACCGGCCAGACCCGGGAACGCGGCGTTTCCGGCTCGGGATGGCGAAAAAAACGGCCCCTGTCACAGCCCGGAATAGTCGCCGGGACGACACTTTCCTGACAACTTGGGGATACGAACAATATTTTTCTCCTAAGCCTCTTGAAAAAAAGCTTTTCCTTGACTATCAGGGAGTCAATGCACTTGCCCGGCCGCCAGTCCGCCGGGCCAAACCCCGCGTCGTCCCGTGACGATGCCCCTGGAGAAGTGGGAAAACATGTCGGAAGCGGACTGTATTTTTTGCAAAATCGTCAAGGGCGACATTCCCTGCGCCAGGATTTACGAAACCGAGCACGTGCTGGCCTTTCTCGACGTCGCGCCGGTGGCTCCGGGGCATGCCCTGGTCATCCCCAAGGCCCACTACGCCACCCTGTTCGACCTGCCCGAGGAAGTGGGCGGCCGCCTTTTCGCGGCGCTGGCCCCGGTGGGCCGGGCGATCATGGCCGCGACCAAGGCCACGGGCATAAACGTGCAGATGAACAATTACGAGTCCGCCGGTCAGGTGGTCTTCCACGCCCACCTGCACCTGATTCCCCGACGCGCCGGGGACGGCCTGGCCCTGTGGCCCGGGCAGCCCTATCCCGACGGCGCGACCATGGAAGCCCTGGCCCGGGCGGCACGGCAAGCCCTTGGCACTTCCTAGCACGGGCGCCGGCCAAGTCGATACTCGCGCCATGGACGACACCGCGACAGCCTCAAGCGGGCCGCACCCAGAGGTCCTCAACCGCCAATGCGCCGGAGAAACGCCATGAACGGAAAAACGCTCACCAAGGCCGACATCGTCGATTACATCTACGAAAAGACCGAACGCAACCGGGCCGAGGTCAAGGTGCTGGTCGACCACCTGCTCGAACTGATGAAGCAGTCCATCAAAAAGGACCACTCGCTTCTGGTCAGCGGCTTCGGCAAGTTCGAGTCCTACGACAAGAAAGCCCGCAAGGGCCGCAACCCCCAGACCAACGAATCCATCATGCTGCCGCCGCGCAAGGTGGTGGTGTTTCGGCTCTCGCGCAAGTTCCGGGCCGAACTCAACCCCGACGAAGTGCTGTAGCATTCACTTTCAAAAGGCGATGCGAGAGGGGAAACCCTTTGAAAAGGGTTCTCCCCTCTCGCGCTCTCCCCTTCCTAAACTTTATAGTAATATAACTCGGTAACGAATAGCATCCTGTTACCTTTGAAAGTCTTTTGAAGGGGGGTCCGGGGGGAAACTTTTCGTAAGACAAAGTTTCCCCCCGGCCTCTTTCCTACTGCGCGATGACGAACGCCCCGTCGAAAACCGTGGCCAGACGCAGGCGCGCCACATCGGCCTCGGCCGGCGTGGCGAAGATGCCGGCGTGGACCCGGAAATACCGGGTGCCGTCGATCTCCTTGTAGTTGATGCGCGACCCGGCGTAGCCGGAGGCGAAAAGCCGCGACAACAGCCGCTCGGCGTTACGCCTGTCGGCAAAAGCCCCCACCTGCACGAAAAACGGGCCGGGCAATTCGCCGTCCGGCGTCGCCCCCGGCACCTCCCCTTCCACCTGCACCCGCACTTTGGCTGTGCCCAGGCCGTAGACACCCAGGGTCTTGGCCCCGGCCAAGGACAGGTCGACGATGCGTCCGGACACGAACGGCCCGCGATCGTTGACCCGCAGCACGCAACTGCGCCCGTTTTGCAGGTTCGTCACCCGCACCATGGTCTGCATGGGAAGAAGCTTGTGCGCGCAGGTCATCTGGTGCTGGTCGTACGTCTCCCCGCTCGAGGTCAGACGCCCGTGAAAACCCGGACCGTACCAGGAAGCGATGCCCTTCTCGTCATACCCCCTGGCCGTGTGCAGCGGCCGATAGGTGACGCCCTTGATCGTATAGGGGCGCATGGTGGCCGGAGTGCGGGAGGAACGGGGGATCGGCGCTTTGGCCGCGCAACCCCACAAGGCCAGGGCCGCGACCAGGCCGAGAGCGAGACGGATCGCCGACCGGTAAAAAAGACTGGAAGGACGGTGCGGCATGCTTTGTGGTAGCTGCTCGGGCGTCCGCTGGCAACCCCGCCATGGGGAGGGATAGGGAAGAGGCCGGGGGGAAACTTTGTCTTACGAAAAGTTTCCCCCCAGACCCCCTTTCAAAAAACTTTTATAGGTAACGGTGCGTTGTCCGTTACCTATTTATATTATTATAAAGTTTAGGAAGGGGAGAGCGCGAGAGGGGAGAACCCTTTTCAAAGGGTTTCCCCTCTCGCACCCTCTTTCCCCTCCAAAAAACTCGTCAGCGCCTCCTCCTCCATGGGGCGGGCGTAGAGGAAGCCCTGGCCCAGGTCGCAACCGAGTCCGGCCAGATCGTGAAGCTGGCTTTCCGTCTCGATACCCTCGGCCACCACGTCGTAGCCCAGGCTGTGGGCCAGGCCGATGACCGATCGCACGATGGCCCGGTTGCCGTGCTCCTCCATGCCGGAAACGAACCCCCGGTCCACCTTGAGGGTGTTGAGGGGAAAGCGCTGGAGGTAGGCCAGGGAGGAGTAACCGGTGCCGAAATCGTCGATGCCGATGCCGACGCCGAAATCCTGCAACCCGCGCAGCTTCAACATGGCCGATTCCGGGTGCTCCATGAGCACGCTTTCGGTGATCTCGAGCTTGAGGTCGCCCGGCTTCATGTGTTCGTTGCGCAGCGCCTGGACCACCTGCTTGACCAGATCCGGCTGGGTGAACTGCCGCGCCGACAGGTTGACGGACATGAAAAAGCTGTTCCCGCCCAGCACCCCGCGCCGCAATCGGCCCATGGCCCGGCAGGCCTCGGTCAGGACCATCGCGCCAAGGGGAATGATCATCCCGCTTTCCTCGGCGGCCGGGATGAACTCGTCCGGGGGCACGAGTTCGCCCGTGGGACGACGCCAGCGCACCAGCGCCTCCACGCCGCACGGCGCAAGCGTCTTCAGATCGAAGATCGGCTGGTAGTGCAGGACGAATTCCCGGTGATTGAGCGCCTGGCGCAGGTTGGTTTCCAGGTCCATCACCCGCTCGGCCCGCTGGCGCATGGACCACTCGAACACGCGCACCCGGCCCCAGCCGGCCTTGCGCGCCTCGTTCATGGCGATGGCCGCGTTTTGCATGAGTTCCTCGGGCCGCTCGTAATCGGCCGGCCCCAGGACCACGCCCATGCTGGCGGTGACGTAGAACTGCCGTTTGGCGATGGTGAAGGGCGTGCGCAGGCGTTCGCGCACGGCCTTGACGATATGCAGCGCGTCGGCCGGGGTGGCGATCTCTTCCAGAAGCAGCACGAACTCGTCGCCGCCGACACGGGCCACGGTGTCGAGTTGGCGCACCTCGTGGCGCAACCGTTCCCCCACGCGCTTGAGCAGTTCGTCGCCGGCGAGATGGCCCAGGCTGTCGTTTATAAGCTTGAACCGATCGACATCCAGGAACAGCAGGGCATAGATGTAATTGGAACGCCGTCTGGCCCGCTCGATGGCCCGGGTGATGCGGTCGAGGCAAAGGGCCCGGTTGGGCAATCCGGTCAGGGCGTCGTGGAAGGTGCGGTACCGCAGCCGCTCCTCGCCGGACTTGCGCTCGGTGACGTCTTCCAGGACCACGGCCACCTGTCCGGGCTGGGGGGAATAGGCCTGAGCCAGGAAAAACATGTTGCAGTCGGCCAGGACGTTCTCGAAGCGCTGCGAACGGCCACTTTTGGCCGTTTCGCCAAGCGTATCCAGCCAAAAAGGCTCGATGCCCGGAAACACCTCCGTCAGGAGGTGGCCGATCACCTCGGACCGGGAAAGGCCCGTTATGCGCTCGAAGGACGGGTTGGCCTCGAGAATCCGCAGATTGCCCCGCCCATCGCCCCCCATGTCGGGCGGCTGGAGCTCCAGGAGCAAAAAGGCGTTGAGCATGCCGGAAAACAGGTGGCGGTAACGCTGCTCGCTTTTTTTAAGCTCCTGCTCGGTGCGGTGCTTGAAGATGGCCACTTCCACGGCCGTGCGCAGCCAGTTCTCGTCCACGGGCTTGAGCACGTAGCCGTAAGGGGCGGTGCGCTTGGCCCGCTGGAGGGTGACCTGGTCGGTGTGGGACGTCAGGAAGATGACCGGGATGTCGCATTCGGACTGGATCACACAGGCGGCGTCCACGCCGTCCATGTCGCCCTTGAGAAAGATGTCCATGAGGACGAGGTCCGGGCGCAGGGCGTCGCAAAGCTCCACCGCATCGGCTCCGGAAGTGGTGATCCCGGCCAGGGTGTAGCCCAGCCGTTTCAGGATGACCTTGAGGTCAAGGGCGACGATTCGCTCGTCCTCGACCACAAGAATGCTCGGCACGCGCCCGCCCAGGCCGTTGTCCGTTTCCGGCTGTCCCGGGCAAGGCGAGTCGATGGTGTGGGCGATCACATCACCCCCGGATCGCGCTCCGTTACCGATCATCCGGCAAGTTTGCGCTCATTGCCGCCTGTTGTACAGTCTTGCTTCGCCTTAAGGAATCGAAGCGTTCTTTTTTTCACAAATCATGCCAGTCGGCTTGTCGAAAAAAACAAGCCAATACCCGCCGGTACAGGGGGATGTCAGGGCCGTACCTGTCGGGAATCCTGCCAACCCGTCAAAAAAACTGACGCTTCGGCCTGAAAAACATCCCTGCCGCCAAGCGTCGAAGGCAACGACAGGCAACGCCCGCCGCCCGGCCAGAGCCGGACAGGCGGGCGTGCGTGATCTGGGCCAGAGAGGGCTTAGAACGGATTGATCTCCTGGGTGCGGGTGTAGTCCTGGTAGCCGACATTGGCCCCCAGGCGCAGCCCCACGCCGAAACGAATGGGGGCCAGGGTGATGCCCTCGGTACGCTGGTAGTTCATGCCGAAGCCGCCGAGGATGTAGACGCTGCCGTCCACGCCCGGAAACCGCTGGAAGAGCTGGTCGGGACTGGTCAGGCCGTAGACCAGGGTGAAGACCTTGCCCGCGTTGACGCCGAGATCGAGCCCGATCGACGGGCTTTGCCAGTACACCGGAACCGGCTTGCGGCCCTTGAGGTAGAGTGTGCCCGTGCCATAGCGCAGCCCGACGATCAGCGCCCCGCCGGCCTCGTTGCCTTTGATGAAGCCCGAGGGCTGGCCGAGGTCGTTGAAGGCCCGGGCCACCATTTCCGCCAAGCCGCGCGAACCGCTTTCGAAAAAGCCCATGACCTCGCGGTTGACCTCTTTGCGGTTGTAGGTCTGGCTCTTGGTGGGCGGCGACGGAGGCGGTGGGGGCGGCGGCGTGAAATTGGTCTGGCCGTTGATGGGCGTTGCTCCGCCCGGAGGAGGCGGCGGGGAGCCGGCCGGTTGTTCGCCCATGGGCGCGCCGCCGGACGGTGGCGGGGGCGGCGGCGTGAGGTCGGTGTGGCCGTTGATGGGCGTTGCCCCGGAAGGGGGCGACGGCCGGTCGGCCGGCTGCGTTGCGGCCGGGTGGGTTCCCTGGACGGGGACCTGGGTCGGCGCCTGTGCCGGCGTGGCCGCCCCGGGTTGGGGCTGGGTCGCTGCGGGCTGCCCGGTGGCAGGCGCGGGGACCGGCGTCACCGTGGCCGCGCCGGGTCGGGATTGGCCCGTCGCCGGCTGGGCGGCGGTCCCGGGCGCGGTGTGCGCGGGTGCCGGGGTGTCGGAAAGCGAGCGTTCCTTGAGCGAGTCCTGGGCCCCGACAGCGGCGGCCAGGACGAAAACGCAGCCCACGGCCAAGACAATCGTCGCGGTGAAGCGTTGCATCATTTCCCTCCGTCGGTCGTGCTGGGCATGGCGGAAAAGCGGTCGCGGATGGCCGGCAGCATGGCCGCCGCGATGCCCTCGCGCCCGGCATCGGTGTTATGGACGCCGTCGGCCGTGTAGGCCGGGGCGTTACGCCCACACAGGGCGTTTCGAAGGTCCACGAAATAGGGTTTGCCGGCCAGTCCTTTTTCCAGGGCGGCGTAAACGGTCATGAAGTTGTCGCGCACGTGGGGAAAGGTCTTGCGGCCGAGAATCGTCTTTTTTTCGCTGGCCGCCACGGCCGCGTTTTCCCCGTGGCAGGTCTCGACCCAGTAGACCGGTTGCAGGAAGAGCAGAAACCGCGCCCCGTAGGCCGCGCATACCGTGTTGGCGAAGTCGTAGCGCTTGACGGTCAGGTCCACGAATTTGGCCAGTTCCGGCGAATCCGGGTCGACCGGCTTGGCGGTGTAAAGCAGCTTTTGCAGCAGTTCCCGGGTAAACGAGGCGTAGTAGGCGGCGTTAAGCGGCTTGAGGATACCGTAACCGGCCTTGTAGTAGCTTTCGATGACGCCCTTGACCCGTTCGCGGCCCTCATGGGCATAGGGCGTTTTTTGCACGGCAAAGTAGTTGGCGTCGTTGGCCCCGTCGTAAAAGACCACCAGTTGGGGCCGGATGGGATACTCGATGAGCTGTTTTTCGAGGTACTTCACTTCGAGCAGGGAATTGAAGGAATTGACCCCGAAATTGAAGCAGTTGTAGGCGTAGGGTTTGCCCGTGGCATTGAGCGTCTTGGCCAGCAGGCTCGGGATGGAATGCTGGTAGGGCGCGGCGCTGGCCCGCATGGTGGAGCCGCCGAAAAACCAGATGACGCGCGAAAGCTCGGGATGATTCTCGACGTACCCGATATTGGCCGTGGGCCAGATGCCGTTGCCCATGAGAAAAAGCGCGTAGGGATCGTAAACGGCCTTGGGGCCTTCGCGCAGATTGCCGTAGATGATCCAGTTGGTGGTGGTTATAACCGCAAACGACAGCACTTCCAGGCACAGGACGCCGATGACGCCCCATTTGACGGTTTTCCACAGGGCGGAAAAAAAGCGTTTCAAGGCCACGGGTTCCTTTGCCGTTTGGGATTATTTGGGGATACGCAGGGCCACGCCCTCGGGCACCCGGGTGACCGTGGGTGCGCCGCGAAGCCTGGCCGGGGCGTCCGGCGCCATGTCGAGCACCACCCGGAACAGGTCCGCATGCCGGCCGATGCGTATGCGGCGGATAAACGCGCCGCCCGTATCGCTCGCCGACGCCCCATGGTAGTCCCAGGAGCCGGCGATATCGAGCACCATGCGCGGCGGATTGGTCAAAAACATCTTGGTGAAGCTCGCCGGCGGCTTGGTCGTCTGGATGACCAGTTCGTAGAACCCGGGCTTCTCCTCGCCGATGACGCGGATGACCCGGCCCAGGGCGGCAACGGATTTGTCCGTGGCCTTGTGGGGCGCGGCGGCCGGTTTGGCAGCCGGTTTGGCGGCGGTTTTGGCCGCGGCAACGGCCGGTTTGGGCTTGGGCGCGGCCTCGGTCCCTCCTGCGGCCTTGGCCGGCGCGGCGGCCGGCTTGGACGCGGCAGGCTCGTGCTTGGCCTTGGCATCGGCCTTGCCCCCGGCACCGTTTTTGTCCTTGGCCGGTTTGGTCGCGGCAGGTGGGGCCTTGGCCTCGGCCTTGGCCGGGGCGGCGGCCGGGGCGCCCTCGGACACGGCGGCCGGCGGCGTCGGGTTCTCCCCGGGAGCCGGCGCGGCCTTGGGCTCGGGCGAGGGAGCGGCCTTGGGCGAAGCCTGTTTGGCCTCGCCGGGCTTTTCCGACGGCGCGGCGTCGCCGGATATTTCCGCGAACATCTTTTCCAGGGTCTCGTCTCCTGGAGCGGCCGGCTTGGCGGCGTCCTGCGGGCCGGATGCCACGCCCTGCGGCGTCTGCCCGGCCGGGACGGGCGTCTTTTCGGCTGCGGCCGGCGCGGCTTGCGGCGCGGCGACCTGGGGAACGGGCGGCGCCGCCGGCGCGGGCTGGACCGGCTGCACGGGCGCGGCGGCCGGGGCCGCCACAGGAGCCGACACGGCGGCCGGAGCCGGCGGCGCGGGTGTTGCGGCGGTCGGGGCCGGGGCGATATTGGCCACCGGTTCCTTGCCGCCGGAAAAAAGGCCGGGGCGTTTGAGGATGGCCAGACCCAAAACCACGGTCGCGGCCAGCGCCACCGCGCCGAGAATGATCATTTTATCGCCGCGCGTCAGTGCCATGCTCCTCCTCCCATTGCCCTGGGCCAACGCCCTTTCCGTTATACGCCGGCAACGCTACCCGAGCTTGCCCGATCCCTCAAGAGGGAAGCCGGCCGGGGTATCGCCCGACATGCGTTGACAAGAGCGGGACTTTTCGTATTTCGTTTCGAAAACGGGAGGCCGGCATGCAAAACAAGGTCCGTTCGGTGCGGGTGCCGCCGGAGATCGAAACCCTCGACCTGTCGGGCCTGATCAAGGAATGCGCCCGGCACCTGCGCGACCTGGAATCGGCCAGTCTGCTCAAATCCCAGGGCAATCCCGAGGCGGCCGAGGCCCTGGTGCGCGCCCGGCAGGCCGATCTCGGCCAGCGCATCGGCCGACTCGTCTGGGAGGCCGGCAAGCGCGGCCAGGAAAAGAAATAACCGGCCCCTTGCTCCCGCCCGCGTCCGGGGATAGGTGTGCCCTGCCCTCTTTTTAACGCCTTCCGGAGCCAAGCCCCATGTCACGCCCTCTTGCCCTGCTGTGTTGCGTCGCTCTGGCCACCCTGGCCGTTACCGCGCCCGCCACGGCCGGCGTCACCCTGGAGGGCGACACCTGCCAAAAGGTGTTCGACAACCCGCGAGCCGAGCACATCAACTGCCGCACCGGGTTCCGCCTGGACGCCGCCACCCGGGGCAAGCTCGAATCCAGCACCTTCGGCTTCTTGACGGACCTGTCCTGCGCCGCCGACCTCACCGCCACGCGCTCCTCGGTCATTGCCCGGGTCCATGCCGGCGGGGACGTGCCCCTGCCCCAGCAGGAAGTGCGCTGCCGACTCTATTCCGGCTCCGACCCGGTCAATGTGCGATTTCATCTGGCCCCGATGGTGCGCATCGACAAGAAAAGCCGGCGGGCCGTGGACGCGCGCCTGGGCGTGCGCGACGTCACGGGCATTCCCGAGCCCCTGGCCACGGCCGTGGCCCAGTTTCTCAACAGCGAGCCGACCCTGCGCAACAGCCTGATCGCCGCCGCCAACCAGATCATCCCCAACCTGCCCGAGCGGTAGGCCCCCCTTGACTCCTGTACAGAAATTCGTACAGATCTAAAAAGGACGACAAAAACCGTCCGGGAGCCATCACATGGATGCCATCACCTACACCCATGCCCGGGAACATCTGGCCGCGACCATGGACCGGGTCTGCCAGGACAACGCGCCGGTCATCATCACCCGGCAAAAGGCCCAGGCCGTGGTACTGATGAGTCTTGCCGACTACAACGCCATCGAGGAAACCGCCTACCTGCTGCAAAGCCCGACCAACGCCGCCCGGCTGCGGGAAAGCCTGGCCAGGGCCCGGGCCGGGGAAACGAAGCCCCACGCCCTGATCGAGGACTGACCGCATGCGCCTCGTCTGGACGCCGCAAGCCTGGGAGGACTACCTTTCCTGGCAGGCCCGGGACAAGGCCAAATGCAAAAAGATCAATGCGCTGATCCGGGAAATACTGCGCGAGCCCTTTTCCGGCACGGGCAAGCCCGAGCCGCTCAAATTCGATCTGGCCGGCTGCTGGTCGCGGCGCATCGACATGGAACACCGCCTCGTCTACCTGATCGAGGACGGCGACTGCGTCATCATAGCCTGCAGGTATCATTATTAAATTTCTGGAGTGAAGAATGCGAGAGGGGGCCCTTTTTTTAAAAAGGGCCCCCTCTCGCGCTCTCCTCTCCCCAAAACTTTTAACGCTAACAACCTGTCACCGTTAAAAGTCTTTGGAAAGGGGGTCCAGGGGGAAACCTTTCTTGAAAGGTTTCCCCCCGGCAGCTCTTACTTAAATAACCTTATTGAGCGCGTATTCGATGATGCCCTCGGCGCCCAGGTCGTGGAGCTTGGGGATCAGGTCGCGCACGGTGCCCTCGCCCACCACGATCTCGATGGACAGCCAGTTCTTGTTGTAGAGATTGGCCACGGTCGGGGAGGTGAGGCTCGGCAGAAGCGCCATGATGTCGGGCATCTTCTCCTCGGGCACGTTCATCTTGAGCCCGACGAGGCCCTCGGCGCACAGCGCGCCCTGGAGCAGCATGTTGATGACCTCGATCTTGCGCCGCTTGAACGGATCTTCCCAGGATTTCTTGTTGGCGATCAGCTGGGTGTTGGTCAAAAGCAGCTCGGAGATGATGCGCAGGCCATGGGCCTTGATCGTGGTGCCGGTCTCGGTGACTTCCACGATGGCGTCGGCCAGCCCTTCGACCACCTTGGCCTCGGTCGCGCCCCAGGAGAATTCCACCTCCACGGGCACGCCCGCGCCGGCGAAATACTTCTTGGTGAAATTGACCAGCTCGGTGGCGATCTTCTTGCCGGCCAGGTCCTCGGGACGCTTGTAGGGGGCGTCGGCAGCCACGGCCAGGACCCAGCGGGCCGGGCGGTTGCTGACCTTGGAGTAGACGAGGTCGGAAACGACCACCACGTCGGACTCGTTTTCGAGAATCCAGTCCTTGCCGGTCAGGCCGCAGTCGAGGGTCCCGGATTCGACGTAGCGGGACATTTCCTGGGCGCGGCACATGGAGCAGGTCAGCTCCGGGTCATTGATTTCAGGAAAATAATTGCGGTGATGCATCCGGATCTTCCATCCGGATTTCTCGAACAGCGCGATGGTGGCGTCCTGGAGGGAGCCTTTGGGAATGCCGAGTTTGAGCATGTTGCTGGCGGACATTTATTTATAGACCTCCTTGGGATCGAAAACCTTGGGCGAACAGGTGCGCTCGCCGTCGTTTGTGATCTCGGTGAAAAAGCAGGACTTGTAGCCTTCGTGACAAGCCGCGCCGCCGATCTGCTCCACCAGGACCAGGATGGTGTCGGCATCGCAGTCCAGGCGCACGGACTGGACTTTCTGGACATGGCCGGACGTGCCGCCCTTATGCCAGAGTTTCTGCCGGCTGCGGCTAAAGTAATGCACCTCGCCGGTTTCAAGGGTTTTATCGTAGGCCTCTTCGTTCATGTAGGCCATCATGAGCACCTCGCCGGTGCAGGCTTCCTGGGCGATGGCGGGGACGAGGCCGCCGCACTTGGCGAAATCGGGTCGTTTCATGGACTGTTCCTTTAGCCGGTATTTACGCAAAAAAGGAAGATAACCTTACTCAAACGGCAAATCGGTGACAAGCGCCGCGTGGCCGGCCGAATTTTATGCGTCGCCGCGCCCGGCGCACTCCGCCTCGGCCCGCAACTGCCCGCAGGCCGCCGCGATATCCGCCCCCTTGCTCTTGCGAATCGTGGTCGTAATCCCCTTGGCCTTCAAAATCTCCTGGAACGACGCCACGCGCCCGGCGTCCGGCTGGCGAAACGGCAGCCCCGGCGTGGCATTGTACACGATCAGATTCACCTTGGCCTTGACCGTGGACAGAAGCCGCACCAGCTCCCGCGCGTCGGCATCGGAATCGTTGACCCCGTCGAGCAGCAGATACTCGAAGGTCAGCCGCTCCCGAGGCTTCAGCGGATACTCCCGCAAAATTCCAATAAGCTCGGCAAGCGGCAGCTTGGCCGCCCCGGGCATGATCTTCGCCCGCTTCTCCTGCGTCGGCGCATGAAGCGATATCGCCAGCGAACACAACCCCATGCGGCCAAGCTCCAGCAGATTGCGCCGCACCCCGGCCGTGGACACCGTGATGCGCCGGCCCGAAAAATCCAGGCCCTGCGGATGATGCAACGCCTCAAGCGTCTTGACCAGATTGTCGTAATTGAGAAGGGGCTCGCCCATGCCCATGAAGACCAGATTGCGCAACGCCAGCCGTTCGCCCGCATCCAGCAGATACTGCCGCGCCACCAGCACCTGGCCGAGCATCTCCCCAGGCGTCATGTTGCGCTTAAATCCCAGCATGCCCGTGGCGCAAAACCCGCACCCCATGGCGCACCCCACCTGGGTCGACAGGCAGGCCGTGAAATGATCCTTCTCCGGGATCAAAACACACTCCACCGCCTCGCTATCCGACAGCCCCAGCAAAAACTTCACCGTGCCGTCGGCGCTCTCGCGCACCCGCAACACGTCCGGCCAGACAATCTCCGCCACCTCGGCCAGCCGCGCCCGCAACGCCTTGGACACGTCCGTCATCTGGCCGATGTCGCGACAGCCCTTCTGCCACAACCACTGCCAGACCTGGCGCGCCCGATACGGCGGCTCGCCAAGCGACACGATCAGCGCCTCAAGCTCGTGGAACGTCAGGTCGATCAGGTTCGTCATAGCGGTTCTGGCGGTCGGTTTCGGTATCGGTGGTCGGTACTGGAGCGGGGCTCCGCCCCGGACCCCGGCAGGGGCTCTGCCCCTGCGCCCCGCCGAGGGGCCACGGGCCCCCCGGGCCCCCCATCCGGTGTGCTTTGGCCGGACGGAAGCGGGATTGGCGCGCGGTCAGGCGGTTGGGTGAAGATGGCGGCGGAATTTGCCGGGACGGTGCATGCCGCTACGCGGCAAGCTCGCCCCGGATAAATTCCGCCGCCACCACGCCGGTCGCCCCTTTGGGGCGACATTCAGAAAAAGTATCTTCTTCAATGCGGCGCTTCGCCGCTGGCGCACCTTGTTGCCGCAATCGTGTCCGGCGTCGAGGGGCGAAAGCCCCTCGTGCCGCCGGGCCGATTGCGGCAACAAACGTCGGTCTCCCGCCGTCCAAAAAACCCTGCCCCAGCCCTCCTCCGCTTCACCATCCCAACCCGGTAAAGGGGGGTCCGGGGGGCATCAAGCCCCCCGGCGGAGAGGTGCAGGAGAGGCAGAGCCTCTCCTGCCGGGGTCCAGGGGCAGCACCCCTGGCCGCCGGAGGCGCGCAGCCGCAGCGCCAGCCTTAGTGCAACTCTTGCTTCTCCCAGGAATCGCGTACGAAGTGTTCGGCTTCTTCCAGGCTGGTGACGTCGCCGGCGATTTGGGCCTTGAGCAGCGCGTCGCGGATGAGTCCCACGGCCGGGCCGGGCTTGAGTTCGAGCAGTTGCATGATCTGGGCGCCGTTCAAGAGCGGTTCGAGCATCTCCTCGGGCGTTTCGGTACGCTCGAGCATTTTGATATTGTGGTTGAATTCCTTGTAGTTGCCGCCAACGGCCTTGATATCGGCCCGGGCCATTTCGATCAGGCGCGGGTACTGGTCCAGGGCTTTGAAACGGCGGATGCCCCGGTCGGTGAGCATGAAGTGGAAGCGCATGTGGCCGCGCACGAGGTTGCAGACGAGGTCGGTCTCGTCCGGGGGAAAGCCCAGGCGCGAAAGGATCTTGCGGGTAACCTTGGCCCCGACCTGATGGTGCTGGAAGAAATGCAGGTCGCCCGCGGCGTATTCGGCGGTATGCAGCTTGCCCACGTCGTGGAACAGGCAGGCCAGGGTGCCGTACCAGTCGTAGGGCAGCTCCTCGGGGTAATGGCGCATGACGGCGAGGGTTTCCTCGAACAGCGTATATTCGACGCCTTCCTCGGATTTCTGCTTGATGCGGGCAAGGGTCGCCACCTCGGGCAGAAACCAGTGCAGGATCATGGTGTCGTAGAGCAGTTCGACGAAGGTGGCCATGTTTTCGGCCTCGACCCTGCGCCACTCGTCCATGATGTCTTTGACCGACACGTAGTCGAGGATGCGGCGCGAGGCGCGCAGAATGGCAATGAGGGTATTGGCCTCGACCGGGATGTTGTAGTTGGCCGAGAAGCGCAGCGCCCGGACGGCCCGCAGGTAGTTCTGGCGGATGGATTCGTCGGGGATGCCGAGCAGGCGCACCTCGCCGCCGGCGAGGTCGGCGAAGCCGTCGTGGTCGTCCCGGCAATGCGGCAGATAGGGGCTGATCTGGTTGCTCGGCAGGAGCCCCAGGGCGTCGAGACGATCGATCATGCGCCGGGTAAGCCGGGCCACGGTCTCCTCGGGGTGGGAGGCGTCGGCGGTATCGGCCGGGTGGAAGTTGAGCAGCGTGTCGCCGGAGCGCACCCGGGCGTAGGACCCGTCTTGGCTTACGGCTTCGGTCTCGGGAAAAAGCTTCTGCAGCTCGGACAAGGGGACGTCGGTTGCCAGGTCGAGTTCCGGTGCGGCGGGGTCCAGGGCTTTTTCCTGGAGCACGGCGTTGATGACGTAGGCATCGTAGCCGTTGCGCATGATGGTCTTGCAGATGGCGTTGGCGTCCTTGAAGGGTTGCGCCATGGAAAAAACCTCCGGGGGGCGTTTGGGTGTCGGGGTCTTGCGTCAGGCTCCGTTGGGGCGGATACGGTCGTGCACCACGACGCCGCCGACGGTGGTCAGCACCACGCGGCCGGTGAGCGGCTGGCCCAGAAGCGGCGTGTTCTTGCCTTTGGAGCGCAGGGCTTCGGGGGTGACGACCCAGGAATCTTCCGGGTCGAAGAGCAGAAAATCGGCCGGGTCGCCGGGGGCGAAGCGGTTGACAGGGAGCTTGAAAATTTCGGCCGGACGCCAGGCAAAGCGGGTGACGATGTCCTCGGGGGTCAGCCGCCCCTGGCGCACCAGCTCCCACAGGGCGGCCAGGGCGGTATCCAGGCCCGAGATGCCGTTTTTGGCGTCCTCGAAGGGCGTTTCCTTTTCGTGGGCGGCGTGGGGGGCGTGGTCCGTGGCCAGGATGTCGATGACGCCGGCGCGCAGGGCCTCGACCAGGGCCAGCCGGTCGTCGTCGGTGCGAAGCGGCGGATTGACCTTGGCCAGGCTGTCGTAGCCCAGCAGCGCCGCGTCGGTCATGAGCAGGTAGTGCGGGCAGGTCTCGGCCGTGACCCTGACCCCGCGCTTTTTGGCGTCGGCGATCAGTTCCACGGATTTGCGGCAGGAAATGTGGGCCAGATGCACGGGAACGCCCAGGTATTCGGCCAGCAGGATATCGCGGGCGGCCTGGATGGCCTCGGCCGCGTCGGGCTGGCCGCGAAGGCCCAGGCGCGCGCTCATGGCCCCTTCGTTGGCCCCCGATCCCTTGGCCATGTAGGGGTCCTCGCAATGGTCGATGACCGGGGCCAGCTCGGCGGCGTATTCCAGGGCGCGGCGGAAAATTTCGGTATCGGCCACGGGCTCGCCGTCGTTGGAAAAGGCCACGCAGCCGGCTTCGAACAGCTCGCCCATGGGCGCGAGTTCCTTGCCGCGAAGCCCCAGGGTGAGCGCGCCGATGGGGAAAAGGCGCGGCCCGTTGGGCCAGGACTCGGCCGCGCGGAGCAGCATCAGGCGCGTCACGGCGGCGTTGTCGTTGACCGGCGTGGTGTTGGCCATGCACATGATGTTGGAAAACCCGCCGGCGGCCGCGGCGGCCAGTCCCGAGGCGATGTCCTCCTTCCATTCCTGGCCGGGCTCGCGCAGATGGGTGTGGGCATCGGTCAGGGCCGGCATCAGCAGCATGTCGCGGCCGTCTATGCCCTCGTAATCGTCGAACGGCGCGGCCGCATCATGGGCGCGCAGTTCCCGGATCACGCCTTCGGCCACAAGCAGGTCGAACACGCCTTCACGGCCGGGAACCCGGACGTTGCGGATGGCCAGGGATTTGGCTGTCACGCGGTTTCCCCTTTTTCCTTGCGGGTGATGTGCAGGTAAAGGACGGCCATGCGCACGGCCACGCCCGAGGACACCTGGTCGAGAATGAGCGAATTGCCGGCGTCGGCCAGTTCCGAGGCGATCTCCACGCCCCGGTTGATGGGGCCGGGATGGAGCACCTTGACGTCGGGATTGGCCAGGGCCAGGCGCTTTGGCGTGAGGCAGAAACGGCGGGCGTATTCGCGCAGGTCGGGCAAAAGCCCGGCTTCCTGGCGTTCGAGCTGGAGGCGCAGGCACATGACCGCGTCGGCCCCCCTAAGCGCCTCGTCCGGATCGTGGAAGATCTCGGCGTCGAAGGCTCTGGCATCGGTCGGCAGCAGGGTGCGGGGGGCGCAGATGCGCACCCTGGCCCCGAGGGTGGGGAGCAGGCGGCAGTTGGACCGGGCCACGCGGCTGTGGGCCACGTCGCCGAGGATGACGATGGTCTTGCCGGCCAGCGTGTCCCACACGTTGAGCAACGTGAAAAGATCGAGCAGCGCCTGGGTCGGATGGGCATGCCAGCCGTCGCCGGCGTTGATGACGGCGCAGGAGACGCGCTGGGCCACGAAATCGGCCGCTCCGGAAGAGGAATGGCGGATGACGATGGCGTCGGGGTTCATGGCTTCGAGGGTGCGCACCGTATCCTTGAGCGTCTCGCCCTTTTGCAGGGAGCTGCCGGTCTTGGCCAGGCCGAAGGTGTCGGCGGACAGGCGCTTGCCGGCGATATCGAAGGAGGTTTTGGTGCGGGTGCTCGGCTCGGCGAAAAAAAGGACCACGCTCTTGCCCTTGAGCGTGGGAACCTTCTTGACCGGCCGGGAGTTGATCTCGCGGAAGGACGCGGCGGTGCGCATGATCACGTCCACGTCTTCCCTGGAGAGCTGGGATACGTCGAGAAGATCCTTGTGGGGCCAGTTCATGGGGGAATCCTCAGGAGCGAAAGTTTGGCCGCGCACCCATGCGCGTAAGCCGACCGATATTTTCACAACCCCAAAGCGGCGTCAACGTCGCGTTACGCGAGGTGGCCCAGGGCGGTGGCCAGATGCTCGCGCCAGACGGCGGTCATGGCCGGCTGTTCGACAAGTCCGGCGAGGTGCGGCCGGCAGGCGATGCCGGCGGCTTCCAGGCGGCCGCGCCAGGAGGCCGGGGCGTCGCCGGCCAGGTCGCAGCAGGCATGGGCCCCGGCCACGGTGAGAAAGGGCAAGAGCCAGGCGGTGCGCACATTCCGGGCTGTCAGGTCGGCCACGATGGCTTCGAGATCGGGGCACGGCACCCCCCGCTCGCGCGGCATGGCCCCGAACCGGGCGAGCGGATCGAGGCGGAAAAGTTTTTCGCGCAGCGCCTCGTAAAAGCCGGCCCCGGGCGGCGGCGCGCCGTGTCCCATGACCACCAGCGCCTCGTTCGGCGCGCGCTCCGGCGGCAGCCCGGCCAGCACCGCCCCGGCCACCCGGTCCACATCGGCAAGGCTGGCCAGAAGCGGCGCGCCAACGGAAAAGGTCATGCGCCGGCCGCCGTTTTCCAGAAACCGCCGCAGCCCGGCCAGCATCTCGTGATATTCCTCGCCCGGCACCACGTGCAGGGACTGGACCGCTACCCGTTTTATCCCCCTCTCCGCCATGGCGGCCAGGACGTCCGGCACGCGCCGCGCCCCGCCGAAGGCCTCGGTGCCGCCGTGCTTGCGGCCGATCGTGCGGGCGATGGCCACCAGACACTCCGGGTATTCCCGGCCGAGGCGTTCGCCAAAGGCGGCTAGTCCGGCCATGGCCCCGGGATGCCGGGAGCCATGGGCGGCCAAAACGATGCCGCAGGCCATCAGGAACGGGGCTCCAGGGCGGCGGCCAGTCCGGCCAGCCCGGCGACGAAGGCGGCGGCCAGGGCCAGGGCCAGGGCCAGCCAGCCGGGCATGAAGGGCAGGCGAAAAAAAATCGGCGGCACGTCCAGGGCATAGGCCAGGGTGGCCTGGGTGAGGCGCAGCGCCGCCAGCGCCACGCCCGCGCCGCAAAGCCCGGTCAGGGTCGCGCCCACGGCCAGCGGCAGCCGGATGTACCATTCGCTGGCCCCGACCAGCCGCAAAATTTCCAGTTCCTCCCGCCGGTGCAGCATGGACAGGCGCACCATGCCGCCGACCACGAGCCCGACAAGGAGCGTGAGCAGCCCGGCCAGAGGCAGCACGGCCCGGCGCGTCACCAGCCCCACGGCCACGGCGGCGTCCATGGCGTGGGGATCGTAGCGCACCTCGGCCACGCCCTCGACCCCGGACAGGCGCTTGTACATGTCGCGGGCAAAGCCCTCCCCGGCCACGGGCGGCCGGAAGGTGAGCAGCATGGTCTGGGGCAGCGGGTTATGGGCGGCGAAAGCGGACAGGTCGGCCTGGGGCCCGAGGCTGTGCCCCAGAAGGGCCAGGGCCTGGGACGGGGTGAAGGCCTGGGTGGCGACAAGTCCGGGCAGGGCGCGCATCCAGTCCATCTGCCGGGCGATGAGCGCGGGGTCCGCCCCGGGCTTCCAGTAGACCTGAAAGCGCACCCGACCCTGTTCCCGGGCGAAGGCGGCGTCCAGCGCCGTGCCGGCCAGCACGAAAAGCCCGCACAGGTAGACCACGGCGGCAACCCCGGCCACGGTCGCCGCCAGCCGCCCGGGATGGCGCAGCAGATCCCGCGCTCCGGACAAGAAAAGCCGCCCGATCATGCCGCCCCCTCCCGGCCCGGCAGGGTGAAGACCCGGGCGTCGGGAACGCCGGCCATAAGTTCCCTGTCGTGGGTGGCCATGAGCACGGCCGTACCGTGGACGGCGAACTGGCGCAGGATGGAAAGCACCTTCACGGAAAGCGCGGCGTCGAGGTTGCCGGTCGGTTCGTCGGCCAGCATGATTTTCGGGCCGGCCACCACGGCCCGGGCAATGGCCACGCGCTGCTGGCCGCCGCCGGGCAGTTCGGCGCAGGACCGCCCGGCGTCGTCGGCCAGTTCCAGGGCCAGCAGCGCCGCGCGCACCCGGTGGCGCAGCCGGCCGCGCTCCATGCCGCGCACCAGCAGCGGCAAGGCCACGTTGTCGAACACGGTGCGGTCGGGAAGAATGCGGAAATCCTGAAAAACCATGGAGACGTCGCGGCGAAGTTTGTAAAGCCCGGCCTGCTGCACGGCAGCCAGGTCATGGCCGGCGATCACCCCCCTGCCCTCCTGCCAGGGCAGGCTGCCGTGCAGCAGGCGCAACAGCGTGGTCTTGCCCGAACCGGACGGGCCGGTGAGAAAGGCGAAATCCCCCTGGGCCAGCGTCAGGTCGATGCCGCCGAGCACGCCCCTGTCGCCAAACGTGCAGGCGACCCCAGCCAGGTCCAGCACCGTGTCCGGGCCCATCGGGGCCTCGCCTGTGGCGTTCGCTGCATCCATCATTGTTTTTTTACGGGATAAGGCCGGGATCGCCAAGGGGCGGTCAATCCCCGTTTTTGGCGCGCCAATCGAGATAGGCTGCGCGCAGGGCCTCCCACAAGGTGGAAAGCTCTTCCAGGGACTTGCCGGCGGCGACCTCGTCGCCCCGGCGCAGGGCCTTTTCCAGTTCCGACGCCACGCGCCGGCAGGCATAGGCCCCCATGGTCGCGGTCGCGCCCTTGACGGTGTGGGCGGCGATGATCGCGCTCTCCGTGTCCCCGGCGGCCATGGCCTGCCCGGCATCGGACAGCCGCCGTTCGCCCTCGTTGAAGCTGACCAGGGCCAGTTCCCGGTACTGGGGCCAGGTGATGCCCATGCCCTGCCGGGCCGCGTCGGGATCGAACAGGTCGTCGGCCGGGGCTGGCGCGGCGGCGGCATCGGGCGCGGGCACGCCCGGGTCCGCGGCCTCGCCCGCTTGTTCGAGGATGCGGCGCAGGGTCCGGTAGTTGACGGGCTTGGTGACGAAGCCGCTCATGCCGGCCTCCAGGCATTTCTGGCGCACGTCCTCCACGGCATGGGCCGTGACCGCGATGATGGGGATGCCAGGATCGCGGACCGGGCCGTCGGCCGGCCCGCCGGCCCGGATGACCCGGGTGGCGGTGATGCCGTCGACGTCGGGCATCTCGATATCCATGAGCACGGCGTGAAAGGGCTTGCGGGCCAGCAGATCGTAGGCGGCGGCGGCGCTGTCCGCCACGGTCAGGTCGTGCCCCATGCGGGCCAGGTGCAGCCTCGTGACGGCGGCGTTTAAGGCATTGTCCTCGACAAGCAGGATGCGCAGGGGCCGCGACAGGGCGTCGGTCGGCGGCTCGCACTCCGGCGCCTCCGGCGCGACCGCCCGGCCCGGAGCGAACCAGGCCGTAGCGACAAACACGCTGCCCCCGCCGGGATTGGCGTCCACGGTGAGGGTCCCGCCCATGCGCGTGACGATGCCCTTGCAGATGGCCAGCCCCAGCCCCGTGCCGCCGAAGCGCCGGGCAATGGACCCCGCGCCCTGCTGGAAATCCTCGAAAATGCCGTCCCGCCGGTCCGGGGCGATGCCGATGCCGGTATCCGCCACCCGGATGACGAGGCCGACCCGGTCCGGCGGCTCGGCGGTGATGGGCGATACCTCCAGGGAGACCGACCCGGCCTCGGTGAATTTCACCGCATTGCCGAGCAGGTTGAGCAGCACCTGGCGCAGCCGGCCCGGATCGCCGCGCAAAAACGCCGGCACGGCGGCGTCGACCGCAACCGCGAAATCGAGTCCCTTGACCCGGGCCTCCCGGGCGAACACGTCGGCCACGCCGGCCACGAGTTCGCGCACGCGGAAGTCGATACGCTCGAGCACCAGCTTGCCGGCCTCGATCTTGGAAAAATCGAGCACGTCGTTGACCACGCCGAGCAGGTGGGCGGCCGACTGCTGGATGATCCGGAAGTGGTCCCGCTGTTCGCCCGTGGCCTCGCCGGCGAGCAGTTCCTCGGTCAGGCCGATGACGACATTGAGCGGCGTGCGGATTTCGTGGCTCATGACGGCCAGAAAAGCCCCCTTGGCCTTGCTCGCCTCCTCGGCCATGGTCTTTTGCTGCTCCGTGCGGGCCCGAAGCCGTGTCTCTTCGGTCACGTCCACATAGGAAAACACGCGGCCGATGGAGGAACTTCCCTGACGGATGGGGCCGGAACGACGCTCGAAAAAGCGGCCGTCGCGCAGCGCCAGCACCGTCGTCTCCAGGCGCTGCCCGTCGCCCATGAGCGCCTCGTACCCGGCCCGGGCGGCCTCGGGGTCGGCCAGATTGTCGAGAAGAAGCCGCGCCCTCTCCGACTCCGGCAACGCGGCCCAATTTTCCGCGAGCCCCCACAGTTCCAGAAACCGACGGTTGTGGGCCAGCACGTCCCCGGGCATCGGCAGGGACACGCAGACCATGCCCTCGGCCGTGGACTCCAGGATGGCCCGATGCAGGGCCAGGGCGCGCTGCTGCCGGTCCTCGGCCTCGCGACGGGCCGCCGCCTCGGCCAGAAGCCTTCCGTTGGTCCGGGCCAGCTCGGCCGTCCGCTCCTCGACGCGCTTTTCCAGAAGCCGCCGATTCTCCTCGAGTTCGTCGCGGCTCCTGGTCAGGGACTCGCTCGTCTCCTTGAGCCTGGCGGACATGGCGTTAAACGCCAGGGCCACGCGGCCCATGGCGTCGCGCGAACCCACCGGCACGCGGTGGCCCAATTGCCCGTCCTGCACGGCCTCGAGGCCCCGGCGCAACGTATCCACGGGGGACAGCACCAGCCGGTGCAGCAGGATGTTGAGCAGCCCGGCCAAAAGGATGTAGGCCGACGCCACGGCCAGGGCGAAGGCGATCCAGGTCCGCTGGTTGAGGTCGACAAGCTCGCCGAGGGAATAACGCAGGCGCAGGGAGGCCAGAAGGCGGCCGTCGGCGCTTGTCACGGGCTCGATCAGGGAGGCGGCCAACTTGCCGTCGGCCTCCGAGGCGGCGACGGTGAAGACGCGCCCGGGCGGCGGGAGCTGGCCGCCGCCGTCGACCAGGGTCTTGGCCGGCTTGGCGCTGCCGGCAAAAACCAACAACCTGCCCGAGGCATCATAGAGAGAGGCTCCGGTCACGCCGTCGACCTTGACCACCCGTTCGAGAATGTCCTTGGCGGCCGCCAGCTGCAGCTGCTTGTCGAGCAGCGGCTGCAGGGCTTCCAGGCGACGGGCGGCCACGACGGCCAAAAGGACGCGGGCCCGGTTCTGGGCGGCAACCTTGCGATTGCCCATATACCGGGTCAGGATCATCCCAAAGGCCATGGCGGCCATGAGAAACGCCAGCAGTATCGCGATATTGATTTTTACCCGCAAGGACGCGTGGCGCATGGGACTCCCGGTTTTCGGCCGCGAACGGGCGGGTGGTCGCGCTTTGGCCGACAAAAAAGATGGTGCGAACGGCGCACCGTTTGATTTTCTATGAATTTAAAAAGAAAGCCCGGAGACTGTCAAAGCCTTTGGCCGACCGCCTCCCGCGCAAAGAATACGACAGTAGTTCCAGGAAAGAAAACCCCGTTCCCATGCACCGGCATCGAAACCAACAAGGCGCGCAACGTCCCGAAAGCCCGTCAGTTAGCGTGTGACGCGGTTGGCCGCGTAATACGTCGCGCGCCAGTACGGGGCGAGCATGCTGTCCGCGCGCACCCGGCCGCCGGAGGAGGGGCTGTGGATGAAGCTGCCGTGGCCGTCGAAGATGCCCACATGCAGGCTGCCGGACTTGGTCGACGGCATGAAAAAGACCAGATCGCCGGGTCTTAGCTCGCTTTTGGACACAGGCCGGCCGACCCGCAGCTGGTCGTCGGTCCGGCGGGGCAGGCGTATGCCGTGGCGGGCGTAGACCCACTGGACGAAGCCCGAGCAGTCGAAGCCGTTGCGGGGCGACTCCCCGGCATAGCGATAGGGCACGCCGATTTGCGACCGGGCCGTGTCCACGATCGACCCCTTGCCCGGGGCGATGGGCGGCGGCAGGCGGTCGGAACCGAAAAAGGCGCAGCCGCCGAGCGACAGGCCGAGAAAAACCATCAGGGCGATGCGTAGGGCGCTCCGCATGCGCGACACCTCCTGGCCGTGCACGATGCAACGGCCGTGCCCGGCATGGCGGACGGCCGGTCCGGAGGAAAAAAACGGACGCGGCGGCGGAGAGGCCGTTTCCCGAAACTTCGACGAGCATTTTGACAAAATCAGAATTTTTCCCTGTCCGGCGGGAAAATATTCGTCGATCCTTTCCCGGGCAAAAATACGCCCCTCCGGCCGGGAATCACGGTTGAAAAGGCCAGGCGGCGTAACGAAGTTTTAACAAATCCGCCAAGTTCCGCGCGACGACCGGCACAGGAACCACAGCCTAAGAAGCGACATTAACCCGTTGGATGCTTTGCAATTTTCCCTTTGTTTTTTGACGGATTTTTTCGTATGAACCTTGTTCCATGGCCCACTTGCGTCTCACCGATGTCAGCGTCCACTTCGGAGGTCTCCAAGCCCTCACGGAAGTGTCATTCGATCTTCGCCCCGGCGAGATTTTAAGCCTCATTGGGCCCAACGGCGCCGGGAAGACCACCATCTTCAACGTCATTACAGGTGTTTACAAAATTTCCGGCGGCCAGGTCACCTACGACGACGCCCCCCTCTCCGGGCTGCGGCCCCACCACATCCTGGCCCGAGGCATTGCCCGCACCTTTCAGAACATCCGGCTTTTCACCGCCATGACCGCCCTGGAAAACGTCATGGTGGCCAGGCATTGCCGCACCAAGGCCAGCGTTTTGGGCGCGGTGCTGCGCTCGCCCTTCCAGCGCCGCGAGGAATCCGGAGTGCGCCGCCGGGCCATGGAGGCCCTGGAGTTCGCCGGACTGGGCGACCATGCCGACACGGTAGCCAAGAATCTTCCCTACGGCCTGCAGCGCCGCCTGGAGATCGCCCGGGCGCTGGGGTCCGACCCCAAGACCCTGCTTCTGGACGAGCCGGCCGCCGGGCTCAATCCCTCGGAAAGCCGGGAGCTGATGGAAACCATTCAGCGCATCGCCGCAACCGGGATCAACGTGCTTCTGGTCGAACACGACATGAGCGTGGTCATGAACGTCAGCCACCGGCTGGTGGTGCTCGACCATGGCGTGTGCATCTGCCAGGGGACCCCAGACGAGGTCCGGGCCAACCCGGCGGTCATCGAGGCCTATCTCGGCTCCGAGACCGAGGCATGACCACATAGCCGCGAATACGCCCGCATGGCCGCACGTCGCGGCGAGGGGGGCGAGACCAAGGAGACAGGAGGTTTGCGAGACATGAAGACGAGAAGCATCATCCTCACGGCCCTGGCCATCTGCCTCGTCATGGCCGGCACGGCCACGGCGAAAACCCTCAAAATCGGCAGCATGAGCCCCTTGACCGGTTCCTACGCCGCCGACGGCAACGACATCGCCAACGGTGCCCGGGCGGCCATCGCCGTCATCGAAAAGGCAGGTGGCATCCCCGGCTACGACAAGATCGAGCTTTTCGCCGAGGACACCGCCTGTGATCCCCGGCAGGCCGTGGCCGCCGCCAACAAGCTGATCAACGAAAAGGTCGTGGGCGTCGTCGGCGCCTACTGCTCCTCGGCCACCATCCCGGCCTCCGAGGCCTTGGCCGACGCCGACATCCCCATGCTGACCCCGGCCTCCACCTCGGAAAAGGTCACCGAGCGCGGCCTGCCCTACATGTTCCGCGTCTGCGGCCGCGACGACGACCAGTCCATCGCCGCCATGAAGTTCATCAAGGACGTGCTCAAGGGCAAGACCATCTTCATCGTGGACGACAAGACCACCTATTCCCAGGGCCTGGCCGACAACGTCGAGAAGCTGGCCAAGAAGGAAGGCATCAAGGTCATCGAGCATGACCACGTCAACCAGGGCGACAAGGACTTCTCCGCCGTCCTTACCAAGATCCAGGAAGCCAAGCCCGACGTCTTCTATATGAGCCTGCAAAACTCCGCCTCCGGGGCGCTCATGCTCATCCAGGCCAAGCGCGCCGGCGTCACCGCCGCCATCATCGGCCAGGACGCGGTCTACCATCCCCAGCTGATGGAAATCGCCAAGGACGCCGCCGAAGGCATGTACCTGACCTTCGGCTACATCGACGACACCACCCCGGCCTACAAGAAGTTCCTGGCCGCCTACGAGAAGTACGGCAAGCCCGGCGCCTATTCCGCTTACTCCTTCGACGCCGCCTACTCGCTGCTGTCCGCCATCAAGGCAGCCAAGTCCACCGACCCGGCCAAGATCAAGGCCGAACTGCTCAAGATGAACATGGACGGCGCGTCCAAGAAGATCAGGTTCGCCAAGAATGGCGAATCCGGCTCCAACTACATCATCCGCGTGGTCAAAGACGGCAAGTTCGTCAACTACTGGGACCCGCAGACCGGCAAGAAGTACTAAGACATTAAAAAAGATGCCGGGGGGAAACTTTTCTGAAGAAAAGTTTCCCCCCGGACCCCCTTTCCAAAGACTTTCATAAGGGGGACGGAAGCATCTTGATGGAGCACATCGCCCCCCGCGAAAAGTTTTTGCGGGAGGGGGTCCGGGGGAGGGGGCTTTTTTCAAAAAGCCCCCTCCCCCGGAAAACACCGCAGCAGCAACAACAGCAGCACCGCAGGCAGCATGGAATACTTCATACAGCAGTTCATAAACGGCCTGACCCTCGGCGGCGTCTACGCCCTGGTGGCGCTTGGCTACACCATGGTCTACGGCATCATCGCGCTCATCAACTTCTCCCACGGCGAGATCTTCGCCGCGGGCGGCTACATGGGCGTGATCCTTTTAAGCTACATGACCTCCAAGGGGCTCATGGCCACCCACCCCTGGTTCGGGCTGGCCTTCGCCCTGATCCTGGCCATGGGCTACTGCGCCATGCTGGCCATGGCCGTGGAAAAGGTCGCCTACAAGCCGCTGCGCCAATCTTCGCGCCTTTCGGTCCTGCTCTCGGCCCTCGGCATGTCCATTTTTCTGCAAAACGGGCTCATGCTCACCCAGGGCGTCTACGACAAGGCCTACCCCACCGAGTTCACCCACGGCGGCTTCGAAGCCTGGGGCGTGCGGGTCAGCTACATGCAGATCGGCATCATCGGCGTCACCGCCCTGCTCCTTTTCCTGCTCAACGCCCTGGTCTTTAAGACCCGCATCGGCAAGGCCATGCGGGCCACGGCCCAGGACAAGGTCATGTCCGCCCTGGTCGGCATCCACTCCGACAAAGTCATCAGCACCACCTTCGCCATCGGCGCGGCGCTGGCCGCCGCCGCCGGCATCATGGTCGGCATGTACTACGGCTCGGTGCGCTACGACATGGGCTTCGTGCCCGGCATCAAGGCCTTTGCCGCGGCCGTTCTCGGCGGCATCGGCAACATCACCGGGGCCATGATCGGCGGCTTCATCATCGGCATGGTGGAAATCCTGGCCGCGGCCTACATTCCCCACGGCGGCGAGTACAAAGACGTGTTCGCCTTCGTGATCCTCATCCTCGTCCTCTATTTCATGCCGACCGGCATCATGGGAGAAAACGTCGATGACACGCGGGTCTAGGAAATCCTGGGCATACTTCGGCCTGGGCTTGGCCTGGTTCTACCTGCTGCTGTGGCCGCTGCTGGGAATCCACGACGGCGAACTCCATTTCGAGAGGTCGTTTCTGGTCTGGCTGCGGGTGGCCGTGGCCGCCACCGTCTGCTTCGTGCTCTACCGCCTCGGCAAGCGCGGCGTCCTCGACCCGGTGCTCAACCCTCTCGGCAAGGCCCGCGACGCCGTGGCCGAAGGGCTGGGGAAAACCCCGCGCTGGATGCTCTACGTGCCCCTGGCCGCCTTCGCCCTGGCCTACCCCATGCTCACCAACCGCTATGCCCAGGACGTGGCCATAAACGTCCTGGTCTACATCTGCCTGGGCCTGGGGCTCAACGTGGTGGTCGGGCTGTGCGGCCTGCTCGACCTCGGCTACATCGCCTTTTACGGCGTCGGGGCCTACACCTACGCCCTGCTTTCGGTGCACTACGCCGTGCCGTTCTGGGTGTGCCTGCCCGTCTGCGCCGCCTTCGCCGCCATGGCCGGCTGCATCATCGGCTACCCGACGCTGCGCATGCGCGGCGACTATCTGGCCATCGTGACGCTGGGGTTCGGCGAGATCGTGCGCATCGTGCTCAACAACTGGATGGACCTGACCGGCGGCCCCAACGGCATCCTCGGCATCAAGGCCCCGGGCGTCTACGTGCCGAGCTTCGCCGACGGCGCCTTCTCCTTCGAGCACCTCTATCTGCGCAAGCTCGAATACCTCTACTACATCATCCTGGCCCTGGCCGTTTTCACCGTCATCGCCGTCTACCGCATCAACTTCTCGCGCATCGGCCGCGCCTTCGAGGCCATCCGCGAGGACGAGACCGCGGCCGAACTCATGGGCGTCGACACCTTCCGCTTCAAGCTGCTGGCCTACGCCCTGGGCGCGGTCTTCGGCGGCCTGGCCGGAGCCTTCTTCGCCGCGCGCATGCGCTTCGTCAGCCCCGAGAGCTTCACCTTCATCGAGTCGGCCATGGTGCTGGCCATGGTGGTCCTCGGCGGCATGGGCTCCATCCCCGGGGTCATCCTCGGCGCGCTGGCCCTGGTCGCGCTGCCGGAAGTGTTCCGGGGATTCGAGCTCTACCGCATGCTGGCTTTCGGCGGGGCCATGGCCCTCATGATGATCGTGCGTCCGGCCGGACTGTGGCCGGCGGCACGCCTGGGCAAACGTTCGGACGATTCGGAGTAGCCGTGGCCGCGATATTGGAACTTTCGGGCGTCAGCGCCCACTACGGCCGCATCCAGGCCCTGCGCGACGTGTCGCTCACCGTGGGCGAGGGCGAGATCGTCACCATCATCGGCGCCAACGGCGCGGGCAAATCCACCACCCTCATGACCATCTGCGGCATCGTCAAGGCCAGCACCGGCGACGTGCGCTACCTGGGCGAATCCATCATCGACGTGCGCTCCGACAGACTGCCGGGCATGGGACTTTGCCAGGTGCCCGAGGGCCGGCGCATCTTCCCGCGCCTGTCCGTCCAGGAAAACCTGGACATGGGCGCGTTTTTCCGCCGCGACCAGGACGGCATCGATGCCGACATGGGGCTCGTCTTCCGGCTCTTCCCCATCCTCTACGAACGCCGCAAGCAATACGGCGGCACCCTCTCCGGCGGCGAACAGCAGATGCTGGCCATCGCCCGGGCCTTCATGGGCCGGCCCAAGGTGCTGCTCCTCGACGAGCCGTCGCTCGGGCTCTCGCCCATGATCTCCCAGCACATCTTCCGCATCATCAAAAACGTCAACGAGGAGCGCGGCATGACCATCCTCCTCGTGGAACAAAACGCCAATATCGCGCTGAAACTCGCCGACCGGGCCTACGTCATGGAGACCGGCTCCGTGGTCATGGAAGATACCGCCGCGAACCTGCGCGAAAACGCCGACATCAAGAAGGCCTACCTTGGACAATAATCCCACCCTCGACGCCATCATCGCCCGCCTGCGGCCCGAAAAGGCCGAGGAAATCCGCAGCCTGATCACCGACGCCGTCGCCAAGCAATTCGGCCCCGCCGCCGACCCGGCCGACGTCAAACGCTTCCTCGACGATATCCGCGTCGCCCAGTCCATGTCCGGCATCGACATCAACTACGCCGAACACTACACCGACCTGCACAAGGCCGGCGTCGATTTCATGCGCCTTATCCAGGCCGTCAAAGCGGCCGACAAAGATTATAAATAATTACGAGGCGGCCGGCGTCCGGGGGGAGCATCGCCCCGGCCCCTTGAAAAGGGGAATGGTCGCGGAATCGCTTGCGGCGTTGGTCGCGTTTTCACCGTTCGGGAGGGTCCGGGAGGCGCTTGGCCCCTCCCGAACGCCGGAGGCATTTTTCCCCCATGACGAAAATCGACGACATCATCGCCCGGATGGAGTCCCTGGAAAAGGAATTGGCCGAGGCGTTCGAGCAGGCGGGCGGTGAAGCCCGCTACACCATCGAGCGCAAAAAGGTCCGTTTCACCAGGGAAATCAAGCGGCAACACAAGCTTCTGGTCAAGAAATGGATGGCCTATGTCTATGAATCCGGGTTCCTGATGATTCTCACCATCCCAGTCATCTGGGGGGCGGTCATCCCGGCCGTGCTCATGGATATAACCGTCAGCATCTACCAGCGGATTTGCTTCCCGATTTACGGCATCCCCAGCGTGCGACGCGGCGATTTCATGATTGTAGACCGCCAGTCGCTCTCCTATCTGAACTGGATCGAGAAGCTGAACTGCGTCTATTGCGGTTATTTCAACGGCCTGCTTGGCTTCGTCCGCGAGGTGGCCGCCCGCACCGAACAGTATTGGTGCCCGGTACGCCACGCCCGCACCCCGAACTCCGTCCACTCCCGCTACCGCTTTTTCCTGGAATACGGCGACGCCGAAAGCTACCGGGAACGCCTGGAGACCGTGCGTCGTCAGTTCGACGACCTGCGCGCCCGTAAAAAGAGCTGACCCTCGCCGAACTTCTCCATGGTGCTTGTCAGGCGCGAGACAAGGCCTGGGGGCTTTTCGGGCGTGCAATACCGCTACCCCAGTATGCGTTTCCCCAGGTTCCGGCTAAATTCCCGGACTTGGATCACGGCGGCTGCGTCTTTGGCCAGGGTGCCGGGGCCTTGGGTAAAGGGCAGCAGGCAGGAGCACAGGGGACTCCCCAGCTTCTCAGCGATGATCTTCCATTGGGCCTCAAGCAAGGCCAGATTGGACTCGATGCCACCGCCGGCCGTGGCTAAAAGGCCCATCGGCTTGCCGGTAAGCGGACTCCGCCAGCTTCCCGTCTCGGTAAACTTGATCAGGCTGAACATCCGATCGATGACAATCTTCATTTGCGCGGGGAAGCTGAACGAGTAAACGGGCGTAGCGAGCACCAACGCGTCATAGTTCGGAATGCTGGCCACGACCCTGGCGACAGCGTCGTCCAAGTGGCAACCGTAGGCCTCCGACTGCTGGCACTGGTAGCAACTGACGCAGCCGGGATGTTTGAACGTGAGTTTGGCGGTTTCGACGCCATCGGCCGTTATTCCCAGAGACGTAAGCTCTTCCATGGCGATGTGAGCCGCTGCGCGGGTATTGCCCTGTGGGCGGGGACTGCCGTGGAGGAAAAGAATCCTTGTAGACAAAATTTACTCCGGTTTCGTTTCTGCAGGGGCCGGGGCGAACGGGCTTGCGCCGAGCGTTTCCCTGGCGAGTTCGAGGGTCGCGGCGTCGATCCAGCAGCGCACGGTCTTGCCCTGGCGGGCCATGCGGACGAGGCCCGCCTCGCGCAGCTCCTTGAAATGATGCGACACCGTGGACGGCGCAAGGCCAAGGGCCTTGGCGTGTTCGAACTGGTATTGGGCGAGTTCCGCGTCATTGGTCTCGCAGTTGGATCCAACGCCCATGCAACTCGCTATCCTGAGAAAAATCGTCAGTCGGTGCGGGTTGGACAAGCATTTGAACACCTTGGCCGCGGCGAGCAGGCGCTTCTCGGCTTCCGCTTCCGCGATTTCACAATTCGACATGTTTCGATGTTAGAATGTTTCGAATCCTGTGGCAAGCGTTGTTTCTCGGCCAGTTAGCCCATCCAGGGGTCCGGGGGGCATCAAGCCCCCCGGAGGAGAGGTGCAGGAGAGGCCCGCCTCTCCTGCCCGCCGGAGGCATCTTCCTTCCCCTCCCGCCTAGGCTTTCCGATCAATGATCGCTTCGCTGGCAAAGGCGCGCAGTTCCCGGACGACCTTGAGCCAGTCGTCGTCGGGGAGCTTGCGCAGCACCTTGCCCGTGGCGGCGTCGCGGACCACGACCTGGACGATGTTGGTGGCCTGGTCGATGACGAGACGGATGTTGCGGGTGGGGAAAAGCGCCTCGATGCTGACCGTGTCGGCATCGGAAAGGGGCGTGTCGCGGCTGGGGGCGGCTGGACGGGAACTTGCCGACGTCCCGGTCGTCTCGGGCGTTTGCGCCGGCAATGGATTGGCGGATTGCGTCGGGTCGATTTCGCTCATGGCCGTTTCCCAGCCGCGTGCTGCTTTCGGGCGGGGCTCCCCATAAATCGATCGGCCGGGGGCGTGGCGTTCTTTAGCCTTTGTCCTGCTGCCCGGTCGGGGTGGGCAGCGGCGCGCGAAAGCGCTGGCGCGCCCCGTCCCAGATGGTCATGAGCACCGAGGCGAGGATGAGTCCGGCCCCGAGGTAGCCCACGAAGTCGAAGCGCTCGCCGAACATGGCATAGGCCAGGATGGCGGCGATGACCGGCTCCATGGTGGCCACCACGGCGGCCCGGGTGGCTTCCAGACGCCGCAGCCCGGCGTAGTAGATCGAGTAGGCGGCGTAGGTGGAGAAGATGGCCAGGGCCACGCACGGTACGGCTCCGGCCAGGGTCGGCCGGGTGAAGTGGACAAAGGGCAAAAGCGTCAGCGACCCCACGGGCAGGGCGTAGAGGAACAGCGTCGGGGTGCGGTAGCGGCCCAGGTAGTATTTCCCGAAGATGTAATACAGCGCGTAGGTGATTCCGGAGAGCAGACCGAAGACGATGGCTTTGCTCCCGATGGCCGCATGGCCGCTTGCGCCCGGCCCGAGACTGATGCCGGCCACACCGACGATGGTGGCGACGACGGCGGCCACCTTGTAGCCGCCCATGGGTTCCTTGAGGAAAAACCAGGACAGAAGCGCCACCCAGGCCGGGGCGGTGTAGAGCAGCACCGAGGCCAGCGCCGCTCCGCCGGCTTCCACGGCCACGACATAGGCCCCGAACAGCCCGGCGATGCCGCACACGCCGAATCCGGCCACGGCGGGCAGGTCGCGGGGGGCGATGCGGACTTCCTTCCCGGCGATGGCCTGGCCGGCGAAGAAAAACCAGGCCAGGGTGGTGCGCCAGAAGGCGACTTCCACCGTGTCCATGCCGGCGGCGAACGACAGCTTGGACAGCGGCCCGATAAGCCCCCACAACGAGGCGGCGCACAAAACGTACAGGTATCCGGCCACGCTTGCTCCCGGCCGGTCGACAGTATCCGGCGTGGCAAGGCGCTATCAGAAAGCGGTTGTCATTGAAAGGGAAAACCCCTGCCCGTAAGGGGAATTGCGGGCGATTTGTTGATTGTTTCCGCCGGCCGTACTATTGCTGCAAACGATGCGCCCCGTGTCGGGGCAAAAGGAGCGAGCATGCTGTCGCGCAAACTTTTCTGCGTCAACGACCCCACCCACGCCGACTTCGGCTGGGCCGCCAAAAGCACGTTTTTCCACATGCGTAAGTACGACGCCTGCGGCAACACCACGGCCCAGTGGACGTTTCCCGTGGCCGAAAGCGCTCCGGGCGAACTGTCCTGCGCCGTCTGCGGCGGCGCGGTGTTCGTGGCCGGGCTGTCGACCCAGACGCCCGGGGATGTGGTGTCGTGCGATTTCCTGGGCCGCTGCCAGTCCGCGCCGGCCGACGCCAACCTGGCCCGGCTGGAAGATCTGGCGACCCGGCTCGCCGCCGTCACGGAACCGGCCGAACGGGCCAGGCTCGCCCCGGCCGTGGCCGCGCTGCTTAATGCCGTGGCCGACAATCCGGCCGCCCTGGAGATCGTTTCACGCCACAAGCTGGCGGATACGTTCGCCGCCTAGGACATCTCAGACCGTATCGTAACAAACAGGCGCTATCAGGGAGGTCCGCGCCCGGCCCAGGCGGCCGGCCCCGCCCGCCCCGACGCCAAGGAGGATCGCATGACCAAGACGGACCCCGCGTTTGAACAGGCCCTGGCCGTGGGCCGCCCGCCCAACATCAAAAAGCTTTTTCCCAATTCCCGGGCGCTTATCGTCAGCGGCAAGGCCGTGGATAGGGGCATGATCAAGAAAGGCCACGCCATGACCATCGCCGCCAACTCCCGCAACAGCTTCGTGCTGCGCGGGGCGCTCATGGCCGCCCAGCGGGCGAACGCCGCCATCATCCTGGAAATCGCCCGGTCCGAGTCCAACTACTGCGACGTCTCCATGTGGAACATCGCCCGCCAGGCCGACCAGGCCGCCAACGAACTGGGCATCACCGTGCCGGTCGCCATCCACGCCGACCACTACGGCATCAAAAAGCCCGGCGACGTGGCCGAGGCCAAGGTGGAGATTCCGACGCTGTTCGAGGCCGGCATCACCTCCATCGCCATCGACGCCTCCCACCTGCCCGACGCCGACAACCTGATCGCCAACCTCGAACTGGCCCCGTTCGTGCCGTCCTGGGCCGGCTACGAGACGGAAGTGGGCGAGATCAAGGGCAAGGACGGGTTGTCCACGCCCGAGGAAGCGCTTTTTCTCATCAGGGGCCTAAACGCCAACGGCGTGCACCCGGACTGGATCGCGCTCAACAACGGCACCACCCACGGCATCGAGGCCTCGGGCAACGGCATCCAGGTGGAGCTTACCGCCCGCATCCACGAGGCCCTGGCCCCCTACGGCATCTCCGGCGCCCAGCACGGCACCTCGGGCAATTCCTCGGAAAAGCTCAAGGAGATCGCGGCCAAGACCGCCACGACCAAGGCCAACGTGGCCACGGCCCTGCAGATGATTTCCTGGGGCGTGGCCGTCAACGACTACGGCAACGCCATCATGGACGCGGCCGGAAACTTCATCAAGGAACCCGACAAGGGCGTTTCCCCGGAACTGTGGGAGCAGATGGTGGCCTATGCCGACGGCAAGGCGCTCAAGGCCGGGGACTACAAGAAGCTCAACTGCGCCTTCGAGCACAAGCTCCTCGCCCAGCCGACGGCGGTGCGCGAGCGGATGGCCGGGGCCGTGGCGGAATTCGTCTCCTGGCTCCTGACCGACGTCTTCAATGCCGCCGACACCGCGCCGCTTTGCATCGACGCCCTGACCACGGCCGGTTCCTACGACCTCGGCCCCAAGGCCGACCGCATCGAAAACCCGGCCGACTGGACCCGTGACAAGATTGCCGCGCGCGCGGCGGGCATGAGCCGCGACAAGGGACCGGAGGGTAATTTCGACGATTGACCGGAAGGGGCTTTTCCCCTTCCCCGAGCATCCGGCCGGGGAGACTCCCCCGGCCGGGACCCGTGACAAGCCATCTGCCGGGCCGGTCGCAACAGCCCAAGGAGCGCGCCATGGCCATGACCCTGACTTCCACGGCCTTTGTCCATGAGGGCGGCATTCCCGAGCGCCACACCTGCGACGGTGCGGACATATCCCCGCCCCTGACCTTCGGCGATGTCCCGAAAACCACGGGAAGCCTGGCGCTTGTCTGCGACGATCCCGACGCCCCGGCCGGGGTGTGGGATCATTTCGTGCTCTACAACCTCTCCCCGGCCACTCCCGGCCTGCCCGAAGGGCTGCACAGCGCGGAACGCTATCCCGACGGAAGCATGTCCGGCCGCAACAGCTGGGGTCGCTGCGGCTACGGCGGTCCCTGTCCGCCACGCGGCGTCCACCGCTACTTTTTCACGCTCTACGCCCTCGACGCCATGCTCGACCTGGCCCCCGGAGCGACCAAGGGGGAGCTTTTGCGCGCGGCCAAGGGCCATATCCTGGCCTCGGCCACGCTCATGGGACGGTATCAGCGCAAGGGGAGGTAGGGGCCCGGTCAACGCCCCCGGTCGCGGCGGCTGAGCACCAGGGCCAGGGCTGTGGTCAGCTTGACCAGGTCCTCGTTATTCTTGCGCACCACCTTGGCCAGTCGCCTGGCCAGCGTCGTGACCATGCGCACGCCGATGTCCGGCCGGGCGGCGATCAGGGCGAAAAACCGGTCGCGGTCGATACGCAAAAAACGGCAGTCGGTCAGACAGGTGACGCTGGCCGAGCGGATGTCGCGGTCGAGCAGCGCCATCTCGCCGAAAAAGGGGCTCTGGGCGTCGGAGAGTTCGCAGAGCGTCTTGCCGCCGGCCTCGGCGTCCAGGGCCGGCACGGCGATGCCCTTGAGCACCATGGATTTGCGCACCCGCACCTTGCCCGAGACCAGGATGAACATGTCGTCGCCGGGCTCGCCCTCGACGATGACGTCCTGGCCGGCCGACAGCTCCACGGTGTCGAAGGACGGGTGCACGGCGGCCAGATCCTCCGGGGACAGCCCGGCGAAAAGCTCGGCCCTGGTCCAGGAATCCCCGCTCATGACCGCCCTCCCGCGCCCGGCTGCGGCGCCGATGCGGGCGCGGCGGCCGGCGCGTCGTGTCCCCGCGCCTCCCCGCCCATGCGCAAGGCGATCAGGCCGTCAAAGCCGGTCAGCGCAACCCCGTCGCCGGGATTGACCACCACGCTCGGCCCCTGGCTGGCGATGCGGCCGTCCTGGCCGTAGGCCGTCAGCATCTCCAAGATGAAGCTGTCCAGGGCCGCGTCCACGTCCAGCAGGTCCTTTATGGCGATGTCGCGGGGCAGCCGGAACACGGCCACCGGCAGTTCGCCGCCCCCGGCCGCCAGGGCGCGGCCGACGAGCTGGGACCAGGGCAGGCCCTTTTCCTCGGCGGTAAGGTTGCGGGCGTGCATGGGCCGCTCGCCCGGATGGCCGAGCAGGTGCTCCAGAAAATGCCACAGGGCCGGGTGTTCGCCCATGGCCCCGAGCGCCCGTCCGGCCAGTTCGCCGGGGATGAGCGTCACGTCCACGCCGGCGCGGCTTAAGTGCTTGCGGTTGGATTCGAGCATGGCCTCGGCGTAGAGCCGCAGCTTGGGGGCCAGGCTCTTGACGGTCAGGGCGGCAAGCAGGCTTTGCTGGTCCGCGTCCTCCCGGGTGAGGCCGTCCTGGGACAGGATGTAGGCGGCCCGGGCAGTGGCCGGGGAGGCGCGGCCAAGCGTCAGCTCGTTGGCCGGATTGCCCCGGCAAAAGGCCAGCCGTTCGCCCTGGCCGATGTCGGCGGAAAGCTCGGCAAAGGCTTCCGGGGTGATGGTCGCAACCAGCACCACGGCCGGCGTTATCCCGGCCGGGGCCGAGGCGATGAGCGCCCGGAGCAGCTCCGGGGCCTGGGCATTGAAACCCAAAACAAGGCTGTGTCCGGCGGTTTTCACAGGCAGGAGCCCCTGGCTTTTGCGGTTTTTGCGTTCGATGAGCACCGAGGCCAGATTGGCGCTCAAGGCCGCCATGACGCCGATGCCGGCGACCATGATGACCATGCCGATCAGCCGGCCGGCGACCGTGCCCGGCACGATGTCGCCATACCCGACCGTGGTCAGGGTGACCATGGCCCACCACAGGGCGTCGAAAAGGGTCTTATCGGGGTTGTGGCGCAGCTCCAGGTAATAGAACCCGGCCGTGGCCAAAATGAGAATGGCCGCGACCAATAACAAGGCTGTGGCAAAGGGGGAAGCGATCACCCGCCGCCACACGCGCACCGGGTTGGTCACGGCCTCGCCTCGGGATGGGGGGATGGGGAAGATGCGGCAGTGCGAGAGGGGAACCCTTTTTGAAAAAAGGGCTTCCCCTCTCGCGCTCTCCCCTCCCAAAAACTTTTCAAGGGCGTCACCTCGGCAACCTCCCCTCTTCTGGAAAAAGTCTTTGGAAAGGGGGTCCGGGGGGAAACTTTTCTACAGAAAAGTTTCCCCCCGGTCTCTTAAAATACTCACGCCCGCAGGTGGGCGCGCCAGGTGTCGACGATTTCCTTTTCGCGGCGGGCCGGCTCGCTGTCCGGGCACATGCGGCAGGCCTCTTCGGCCGCCTCGGCCGCCTGCTGCATCCAGCCGCCCTCGCGCAGGCTGCGCGAAGCCATCACGTACATGAATTCCGGCGTGTCGCCGTAGACGCCGCGCAGAAGCTCCCGATAGCCGCCGCCGAACACCTCGCGTACCAGTTCGTTGCGCTTGAACATGAGCCGGGCCAGCCAGTGGTTTTCCTTCTGGTCGGCCAGGTAGAGCGGAAAAAGCTTGCGGCACTCGCCGAAAAGAAAACGGATGCGCCGGATTTCGCGCTGCATGCTCTCGGCGGTCTGCATGAGGAGCTGGAACAGCTCCCGGCTGATGATGAGGTCGGGCTCGGGCAGCTCGCGCTCCTGCATGGACCGGAACCAGGGGGCGTAATTCTGCTGCTGGTAGGCGTCTTCCTTGAGCTTCATGGACTCGTGGAAGATGTAGCCGATGCACCAGTCGAGAAACTGCCCGACCAGGCTCGAGGCGCCGCCGTTGCGGAAGAGATGGTGGGCCGTGTCCTTGAGGCGCCACAGAAGCCCCTTGTTCATCTCTTCGCCCAAGAGATCGCGCAATTCCTCGAAGGCCATGGCCCCGCACCGGTCGAATTCCTGGAAAAGCCCCTCCAGCACCTGCACCGACAGGCAGTAGTCGCGCAAGAGGTCGCGGATAAACTCGGCGCGCTTTTCGTCGAACCAGTTGCTTTGCATGCCGCCTCGAACCATTTCAATCATAACTCGCCTTATGATTGAAAAAGAGAAGTTGTGTTGTCGTCCTCTTTCCTAACCGGCGCACCCTTTCGCCAGAAAAACGCGTTCATCCCCGGTCGGGCGCCTGTCCGGGAAAACCCGGGGGGGCGCACCGGGCCAGCCTTGCCAGCCGCTCGTCCACCAGGGCGTAAAGGGTCTGGGGCGGGAACTTGCCGTCCGCGCCGCGCGTCCCGGCCGGCAAGCCGGTCAGGATCTCCATGGCCTCCTCGATGGTGGTCACCGGGAAAATGCGAAAAAGCCCCTGGTCCACGGCGTCCAGGATGTCGTCGTCGAGCATGAGGTTGACCACATTGTCCGCCGGCAAAAGCACCCCCTGCGCGCCGGTCAGGCCCCGGCGGCGGCAGACCGTGAAAAAGCCGCGAATCTTTTCGTTAAGCCCCCCCACGGCCAGGATGTCCCCGGACTGGGACACGGCCCCGGTCATGGCGTAGCACAACTTGATCGGCCGCTCGGCCAATGCCGAGAGCAGCGAGGCCAGTTCGGCCCCGGAGGCCGAATCGCCCTCCACCTCGGCATAGCTCTGCTCGAAGCACAGCGACCCGGTCATGACCAGCGCCTTGTCCTGGGCAAACCGGCCGAGCAGGTAGCTTTTTAAAATCATCATGCCCTTGGTGTGGATCGGCCCGCCAAGCTCGGCCTCGCGTTCGAGGTCGAGGATGCCGCCGTGGCCGACGCCGACCGTGCAGGCGATCTGGTGGGGCAGCCCAAAGGCGTAGTCGCCGTACATGCGCACCGAAAGCCCGTTGGCCCGGCCCACGGCCTCGCCGGTGGTCGAAACCTTGATCATCTCCCGGTCGTATTCCTCCAGGTAATCCTCTTCGTAGAGGTTGACCCGGAAATCGCGGGCCCGCCGGGCACGCTCCAGATGGGAGGCGGCGACCATGTCCGCCTTCTCGCCCCGGGCCAGGGCGGCGGCTTCGATCATGAGCTCCCGGGCCAGCGGAAGCTTGAGCGACAGCCTTTTCTGGTCCTCGGCCAGAAGCGAGCCGTATTCCACCAGCCTGGCCAGGGCCGAACGGTCGAATGGCGGCAGTTTCGCGTCCCGGATCACCCGGGCGGCCAGGGTCAGGTAGACAAGGATGTTTTCCGGCGTGCGCGGCATGGTCTCCTGGAGATGGGCCTTGAGCTTGAAAAGCTTGCCGAAACGCTCGTCGTTATAGAGCAGCAGTTCGTAGGCCTCGTCCGGGCCCACCAGCACCACTTTCAGGTCCAAGGGGATGGGCTCGGGTTCGATGGTGCGGGTGCGCACGTGCTCACCGCCCTCGGCCGGGTCCTCGACCCTGGCCTGTCCCGAGCGAAGCGCCCGCAAAAGCCCTTCCCAGGCCCCGACGTTGGCCGAGATGTCGTCCACCCGGATGATGAGGAAGCCGCCATTGGCCTTGTGCAGGGAGCCGGCCTTGATCAGCGTGAAATCGGTATAGAGCGCGCCCATTTCGGATTCGCGCTCAATGCAGCCCATGAGGTTGAAATAGGTGGGGTGGTCCTCGATGACCACCGGCGCGCCGGAGAGCTGGCCGTTGTCCACGAACAGGTTGGCTTCGTAGCGATAGAAGATGTCGTCGGGCAGGGGCGGCTCGCCATGGGAGGCCGGAGCCGGGGCGGGCTGGGCTCCGGGCATGAAGGCGTCGATGTTGTCCAGGATGTCGGCCCGCATGGCCTTGAGAAACGTGTCGATGGCCGGATGGGCGGCGCGCAGCTCGGCCAGGGGGGCCAGATGGGTGTCCGCCACCTCGCCGGCCGTGGTGCGCTCCAGGTCCTTTTCCCGATCCCGGTAGCCGCGCTCCTCCTTGGACAGGCGCCGCAGCACCGAGCCCATTTCCTCGAGCAGCCGGTCGCTTTTGGCCTTGAGCGTCTTTTTGAGCTCCGGGTCGAGGCGCTCGAACTCCTCGTCCGAAACCACCTTGCCCTCGAGCAGCGGATACAGGGTGAAGCCGCCCTGGTCGTCGATAAAAAGACTGTAGCCCTCGCCCTTGGCCCGCTCCTCCATCTCGTCGAGGACGGTTTCGCGGTCGGCGTTGTAGCCGCGCATAAGATTCTGCTTCTGGGTCTGGTAGGCCTCGCGCTCGAACCGGGCCGGGATCTCCTCGCGCATGTCGGTCACGGCCTTGGCCAGGGCGGTTTTGAAGCCCTTGCCCTGGCCGGGCGGCAACGAGATGGCGCGCGGGCGATCCGGGTCGTCGAAATTGTGGACGTAGAGCCAGTCCGGGGGCGTGGCCCCCTTGGCCGCCGCCGGGTCGAGAAAGGTGCGGGCGAAATGGGTGCGGCCCATGGAGGGCTCGCCGGCCAGATACACGTTATATTCCCGGCCGCCGATGGACAGAGCCAAATCCAGGGCGGCATGGGCCCGGGGCTGGGTTCTGGACAAGGCGTCGGGGGAATCGGGGATGTCCCGGCTGTCGGCGTAGGGCAGGCTATCCGGGGGACAAGCGGCACGAAGCATAGAGGCGCGAAGGATTTTCGTCATGGATACCATAGGGGCGATAGGCGTTATGGGAAAGGCGCCCGACCGGGCGCGGAGCTGCTTCCCCCTGATACGGGCTAACGAACGATTTGTCACCACCGCCGCCTTTGCAGGGGCCGGCGATTATGCTAGGGCCGCTGACCATGCAGCACGCCCACGGCAAGCCGCCGTTTCTGTCCGGGCTTGGCGGCTTTCGGGCCCTGGCCGTGCTGGCCGTCCTTGTCGGCCACGCCGCCTCCTGGCTGACGCCCCTGCCGGGATTGCCCGCCCTCCACGCGCCCCTGGCCCGGCTCACCCAGTGCGGGTTATCCGGCTTCTTCGTGCTGTCGGGCTTCGTGCTCCAATACAACTACGGTGCGCGCCCCATCACCGGCCTGCGGGGCCTGGGCCGCTTCGCCACGGCCCGGCTGGCCCGCATCCACCCGGTCTACCTACTGCTGCTCGCGGTCTCCCTGACCGACATTTTCATCCGCTTCGGCCGGCCCTGGGAAGTCCCCGGATTCTGCCAGAGCGTGCTGGCCGCGCTGACGCTGACCCAAAGCTGGTTTTTCGTGGCCGAGGCCCCGAGCGTCTATCCGCTGGCCTGGGCCGTCAGCACGGAAGTCTTTTTCTACCTGCTCTTTCCGATCCTGAGCCGGGGCGTGTCGGCCCTGGCCAGCCGGCGGGCGGCCTGCTGCGCGGGGCTTGTGGCCCTGGGCGCGATCGTCGGCCTCGACGCCAGCATCGGTGCACACTGGCCCGCGCTTTTCGCCTGGGCGCTTCGCGCCCATCCCGCCCTGGCCGGCGACCAGACGCGGCTGGCCGGGCTGCTGTTCGAGTGGCTGACCTACACCAGCCCGTATCTGCGCATCTTCGAATTCATCATCGGCATGGCCACGGCGCGACTGTTCGTCCTGGGCGCGCGACCGCCGGCCTGGCTTACCCCGGCCGCCGCAACGCTCCTCGCCATCCTGTTGTACGTTCCCGTGCCGGAGGACTGGTTTTTCTTCGCCATCCTCAAAAACAACGCCCTCTACGCCCCGTCCCTGGCCGCCCTGTGCCTGTCCCTGTCCGCCCGGCCCCCGGCCTTTGCCTCAAACCGCCTCATCAGCCACATCGCCGGGGCGAGCCTGTCCATCTACCTCGTGCAGCCCTTTGCCCTCGAGCCCTGGAAATACCTCTTCGCGGCGACCGGCCCGCTGTGGCCCGCCGCCGCCCTGGCCGGCATGGCCGCCACCATCGCCGCCGGCATCCTCCTGGCCCGCTTCGTGGAAGTCCCCGCCGCCCGGTGGATAGGAAGAGGAAGAGGAAAATGAGAAGCGTGCGAGAGGGGGACCCTTTTTGAAAAAAGGGTCCCCCTCTCGCGCTCTCCCCTCCCAAAAACTTCTAACGGTTACAGCATGTTATCTTTAACCATATGTAACCGGTAAAAGTCTTTGGAAAGGGGGTCCGGGGGGAGAACCTTTCTGCAAGAAAGGTTCTCCCCCCGGCTTCCTCTCCGCCTTAATGCACCTTGGCCAGGAAGGCCGTGACCACGGGCAGGGCCGGTTTGCCCTTCTTGGTGGTGACGCCGTCGAGCCATTTTTTCAGGATATCCGGGTTGGCCTTGAGCCACTTGAGCGCCGCGCGCCGGGGCTGTTCTTCTTTGCTGTTGTGCAGCGTGGTCATGATGGTGTTCATCATGGGGATGGGGAAAGTCAGGTTTTTAAGAAGCCTGGCCACGTTGGGGTACTGCTTGTCGAAGCCCTTGCGGATGTTGGTGTAGACGTTTGCGGTGCCGTTGTCGGGGCCGAAGGTCGCGTCGGTGGAGCCGGTCAGGTACTTCATGTCGATGGTCTCGTTCATGCTGTGGGGCGACCAGCCGAGAAAGACGATCCACTGTTTTTTCCTGGCAAAGGCCTGCACCTGGCCGAGCATGCCCGCCTCGCTCGACGACACGAGCTTGAAATCCCCCAGGTCGAACATGTTCTTGTCGATCATGCCCTGGATGATCTCATTGCCGTCGTTGCCTTCCTCGATGCCGTAGATCTTGTGGTCCAGCTTGTCGGCGTATTTATGGATGTCGGAAAAATCCTTGAGACCGGCTTCGTACTCGTAGGTGGGCACGGCCAGGGTGTATTTGGCCCCGGCCATGTTCTCGCAGTATTTGATGACCGAGCCGTCCTTGAAATATTTCTCCGCGATGGTGGCCATGGACGGCATCCAGTTGCCGAGAAACACGTCCGCCTCGCCCGTGGACATGGCCTTGTAGGCCAGCGGCACGGACACCATGAGGTTGCGGGCCTTGTAGCCGAGCACATCCAGAATCTTGACCGCAAGCTCGGTTTTGATGGTCACGCCCGTCCAGCTCACGCTGGCGAAGGTGATCTCGCCGGACTTGGCCAACGCCGGCCCGGCCATCAGCGCCACAGACAACGCCAAACACAGGCCCAAAACCGCTTTCCTGGTTACCAATCGAAGCATTCGACCTCCTTGAGTTGAGGTGGTGGGAGCTTGGGGTGGGCGAGAGGGGAACCCTTTTTGAAAAAAGGGTTCCCCTCTCGCGCTCTCCCCTCCCCAAAACTTTTAACGGTGACAATCTGTTATCGCTAAAAGTCTTGGGAAAGGGGGTCCGGGGGGAAACCTTTCTTCAGAAAGGTTTCCCCCCGGTTGCACCAAACCACGCAACCGCCTTCGGCGCGTGGTTCTGGTAGACGTGCTTGACCTCCTGGTATTCTTCCAGGCCGATGCGGCCGAGTTCGCGGCCAAGTCCGGACTGCTTGTAGCCGCCCCAGGGGGCCTGGGTGAAATACACGTTGAAGTCGTTGACCCAGACCGTGCCGAACCGGAGTTTGCGCGAAACCCGGGCGATGCGGTCCGGGTCGCGGGTCCAGAACCCGGCCGACAGACCATAGATGGTGCTGTTGGCGCGGCTTATCGCCTCGTCCTCGGTCTTGAAGCGTTCCACGGTGATGACCGGACCGAATACTTCTTCCTGGACCACGCGCATGGCGTTTTCGCAACCCGTAAAAAGCGTGGGCAGGTAGAAATAGCCGGCGGCCAGGGCCGGATCGTCGGGGCGCGCTCCGCCGCAGACGAGCCTAGCCCCTTCCTTTCGGGCGATTTCCACGTAGCCTTCCACCTTGTCCCGGTGGGCGGCGGAAATTAGCGGCCCCATCTCCGTGCCCTCGTCAAGGCCGCTGCCCAGGCGGATAGTGCGGATGCGTTCGGCCAGGGCCGCGACAAAGGCGTCGTGGATGCCGTCCTGGAGCATGAGCCGCGCCCCGGCCGAGCAGATCTGGCCGGCGTGGAAGAAGACGGCGTTCAGGGCGTAGTCCACGGCCACGTCGAAGTCGGCGTCGTCGAAGACGATGTTGGGATTCTTGCCGCCCAGTTCCAGGGCGACCTTTTTCACGTTGCCGGCGGCCGCCCGCATGATGGATTTGCCGGTGACGATGCCGCCGGTGAAGGAGATCAGATCCACGTCCGGGTTGGCCGCGAGCTCCGCTCCGACCGGATCGCCCGGGCCGGTTACGATATTGAAGACGCCGGCCGGAAATCCGACCTCCTCGGCCAGTTCGGTGACGCGCAGGGTGGTCAGGGGCGTAAGCTCGCTCGGCTTGACCACGATGGCGCAGCCGGCGGCCAGGGCCGGGGCCATCTTCCAGGCGGCCTGGAGCAGCGGATAATTCCAGGGCGATATCTGGCCGCACACGCCCACGGGCTCGCGCACGAGCAGGCTTGTGGAATCCGGGTTGGGTGAGGCGATGACCTCGCCGCCCTCCTTGTCGGCCAACCCGCCGAAGTAGCGGAAGATACCGGCGATGTCGGCCATGTCCCAGCGCGATTCCTCCAGCGTCTTGCCGGTGTCGAGGGTCTCCAGTTCGGCCAGTTCCTCGGCGTGTTCCTCGATCAGGTCGCCGAGGCGTCGCACCATGGCCCCGCGTTTGGGGGCCGGCACGTCGGACCAGACGCCGGCATCGAAGGCCCGGCGGGCGGCGGCGATGGCGGCCAGCGTATCCTCGCGGCCGGCATCGGCCACCCGGGCCAACGTCTCGCCCGTGGCCGGGTTGACGGTCGGGCGCGTGGCCCCGGAGGCGGCCGGTCGCCAGACACCGTCGATAAAGAGCGTGTCGCGAACCATATCCGCCTCCTTAGATGGCGTCCGAGGGGGACGCGGTTGCGGGTTCGTGGCGGTAAAACGGCCGCGACGACGGCTCGGGCGGCGTGTTGCCGAGGATGGCGTCGGCGGCCTTTTCGGCCAGCATGAGCACCGGAGCGTAGATGTTGCCGTTGGTGATGGAAGGCATGACCGAGGCGTCCACCACGCGGAGCCCGCGCAGACCATGGACGCGCAGCGCCCCGTCGGTGACGGCCATGGGGTCGCTGCCCATCTTGCACGTGCAACTCGGATGGTAGGCGCTCTCCCCTTCCCGGGCCACGAAATCGAGAATCTGCTCGTCGGTCGCAACATCCGCGCCCGGGGCCAGTTCGTCGCCCCGGAAGGGGTCGAAGGCCGGCTGGGTGAGGATGTTTCTGGCGCACCGGATGGCCTCGACCCATTCCTTGCGCTCCTTTTCCGTGGACAGGTAATTGAAGAGGATGCTCGGATAGACGGCCGGGTCGTGGGAGGTGATCTTCACGCGACCGCGCACGTCGGTGTTCATGGGGCCGATGTGGACCTGGTAGCCGTGGCCGGCGGCCGGGGCCGAGCCGTCGTAGCGGATGGCGATGGGCAGGAAGTGGAACTGGAGATTGGGGTGGCTGACCTCGTCGTTGCCGCGAATGAAGCCGCCGGCCTCGAAGTGGTTGGTCGCGCCGATGCCCTTGCGCAAAAAGAGCCATTCCAGGCCGATCTTGGGCTGGTTCCACCATTTGAGCGACGGGAACATGCTGACCGGCTGTTTGCAGGCGTACTGGACATAGAGTTCCAGATGGTCCTGGAGGTTTTCGCCCACGCCCGGCAGATCGGCCACCGGCGTGATGCCGAGCGAGGCGATCTCGTCGGCGTTGCCCACGCCCGAAAGCTGGAGCAGTTGCGGGGAATTGATGGCCCCGCCGCAGCAGATGACCTCCCCGCCCTTGGCCACGCGGAGCTTTTTACCCCGGCGATATTCCACGCCCACGGCCCGGTCGCCCTCGAACAGGATGCGGTTGGCCGTGGCCCGGGTCACGATGTCCAGGTTCTCGCGGTTCTTGATGGGATGGAGGTAGGCCCGGGCGGCGTTGTGGCGGCGGCCGCGATAGGTAGTGCGGTCGAAGCGGCCGAAGCCCTCCTGGCGCTCGCCGTTGACGTCGTCGGTCAGGTTGTAGCCGGCTTCCACCGTGGCCTTGAAAAAAGCGTCGAAAAGCGGGTTGTCGCACTCGGGCGTGGTCAGGGCCAGGGGGCCGCCCACGCCGTGGTAGCCGTCCGCTCCGGCGAGACGCGTCTCCACGCGCTGGAAATAGGGCAGGACATGGGCGTAGTCCCAGTCCGCAAGGCCCTCGTGCGCCGCCCAGTTCTCGAAGTCCCGGGCGTTGCCCCGGATGTAGATCATGCCGTTGATGCAGCTCGATCCGCCAAGGACCTTGCCGCGCGGCTGGTAGATGCGCCGGCCGTGCATGTGCGGCTCGGGGTCGGATTCGTACCACCAGTTGTAGGTCTTGCCGGCCAGCGGATAGGTCAGGGCGGCGGGCATGTGGATGCGGAAATCGAGCCGGCGGTCCCAGGGTCCGGCCTCGAGGACCAGGACCTTGTGCTTGGGATTGGCGCTTAAGCGGTTGGCCAGGACGCACCCGGCCGAACCGCCGCCGATAATGATGAAATCATAATGCTTCATGTCTGCTCCTTATCTTTGCGGTCCGCGTCGCTGGAGCCGCTTTTTCCAAGCCGGCGGCGCAGCCAGGCGTAATGCAGGGAAACGTGGGACAGGGCGGCCAGGGGCTCCCGCTCGGCAATGGCCCGGGCGGTGTCGCGCCAGTTGGCCACGGTGCGCTCCCGGCAGTCCGGGTCCTCGTAAAGGGCCATGTCCAGGGAACTGAACCCGAGCTGCACCGCGCGCATGACCCACTCGAAGACCGGGTTGTCGGCCATGCGGGCCAGCGCCAGGTTGCACTCGCGGTCGTGCTCGGCCACCAGGTCGAGGTCCGGGGCGTCGCCTCCGGCCGCCGCGGCCAGGGCGTCGGCCAGGGCGGTCAGCTCCAGCGTGTCCGCCTGCGTGGCCCGGGCCACGGCCATGACGATGAGCGCCCGGTCCACGGCCTCGCGAAATTCGATCAACCGGGCCGGCGACACCTGGCGCTGCTTGAGGAACAGGGCCAGGGATTCGCTGACGTTGTCCACGCCAACGGCCTTGACGTAGGCCCCGCCGTGGGCCCCCTTTCGGATCTCGAGCAGGCCCTTTTGCTTGAGCGCCCGCAAGGCCTCGCGCACCACGCCGCGCGAGGTGCGAAACTGGGCCTGCAACTCGCGCTCGCTCGGCAGGCTCTGCCCCGGCACGATGGACCCGTCCGTGATGGCGGCCTCGATTTGCAGGGCCACGTCCTCGCTGGCCCGACCGGGCCGGGCCGGGGAAAACAGGGTGGCGGCTTCCAGGGATGGCATCTTTAATGGTCCTACCTTAATCACGAAGTATTGCGCTAAAAACCCATAAAAAGACTTGTTATGGGTATGAAAGCGGCAATTGGTAGGACCTTTGGTAAGCAGGGGCTGGGGCGCTTGTCAAGCCGGCGGCGTTTGACGCAGGCCGTTTCGATCTTATTATCCTAAACTGGGCGCCTGGGCCGGGATTGGCCGCGGCCCGCGCCGTGACGGATGGGACGGCGCATGCCCCCGGAAGAGCGCCTTGGCGGACCGAAGATTCGTCGGCGTGATCGCGATGGCGGCGCACGCCGCCCGGTCGAACTTTTCAAAAAAGGCGAAAGGTCACGGGGGTATTGCTTTTGTATGAAATAATCTTCCGCCGGAAATTATTTACATTTTTCGCAAGAAGTCCCTCTTTTTTATTTTTTGCTTTACGATGCCCTATTTTGTCACTATGAAAAAACCCCCCTCAAATAGATAGCGTTATTCGGAGTAGACCATGTGCCGCTTATTCGCCCTCAGCAGCCGGGACCCCGTGTCCCCCATGCGCGCCATCGAGGCCCTCAATGTCATGAAGGAAGGACACGACGGCTCCGGCGTCGGCCTGTTTCTGCATGATCTGGGCGGTCCTTTCGGCGAGATGAAGGACGCGCCGATCCTCTCCGGCATTTTCACGGACGACGGATTAAAGCGCCTCGACGCCTTCATGGATGAACGGGGCTTCGTCACCAAGTCCACCCTTGTGCTCGACCCCAAGACCAAGGTTCCGGCCGGCACCCCGGTACGCGGGACCTACATGGCCCGGGCCTACGAGGTCCCGGCCGACCTCAAAGGCAAGGATCAGGCCGAGCGCGAACTGACCTATATGACCCTGCGCGTGGCGCTTCGCCTCATGGGCGAGGGAAAGGAAGACATCCGCGTCTTTTCGTTCTGGCCCGACACCATCATGGTCAAGGAAGTCGGCGATCCCCTGACCGTGGCCGAATACCTCGGCCTCGACCGGCCGGAGCTTTTCTGCCGCCGCATCCTGGCCCAGGGCCGCCAGAACACCAACTACGCCATCAATCTCTACGCCTGCCACCCGTTCTTCCTGCAGGGCGTCTGCACCATGACCAACGGCGAGAACACGGCCTTTATTCCCATCAAGGAATACCTGCTCTCGCGCGGGTTTCCCGGCTATATGGGCTATCAGTCCGACTCGGAAGTCTTCGCCCATATCATGCATTTCACGCTCAAGCGCCTTGGCCTTGGCATCGAATACTACAAGCACGTCATCACGCCGCTGTCCAACGCCGAGATGGAAGGCCATCCGGACCGCGAACTGCTCGCCCGCATCAAGCAGACCTGCCGCAAGCTCATCATCGACGGGCCCAATTGCGTCATCGGCTGCCTGCCCGAGGGAACCATGTTCATGGTCCAGGACCGCAAGAAGCTGCGCCCCGGCGTGGTTGGCGGCAAGGACGGCATGTTTGCCTTTTCCTCGGAAATCTGCGGCCTCGACGCGGCCATCCCCGATCGCGACGAGCACGCCGATTTTCAACCCATGCACCTGGATACGGCCATCGTGCGCCCCGAATGCCAAGAGGTCACCATATGCAATCAGCTCCAATCCTTACCCCGTCCACACTAAGCGTCAACGACCTGCCCTGGCAGGTGGACTGGGACATACACACCTGCACCCTGTGCGGGCGCTGCACCTCCGTGTGCCCGGTAAGCGCCATCGAACTCGGCGTGTTCCGCAAGCGCACCGTCGAGGCCACCCTGGCTTTGCAGAAAAAGCCCACCAACAACTATTCCATTTATTACGGCATCCGCCAGCGCACCGATCCGGCCTACCGCTGCATCGGCTGCGCCATGTGCAACATGGTATGCCCCAATAACGCCATCACCCCGCGCCTGCGCCCCGAAGCCACCACGCTCAAGTTCCACAACAATCGTGGCGGCCAGGCCCGCACCCGGGGCGGTCGGCGCAACGACTCCGGCAGCCTGCTCGACCAGATCAAGTTCATCCGCATCTCCATGCTCACCGACCCGGCCCTGGACGCCGGCCGGCACGAGTTCGAGCTGCGCACCCTGCTCGGCCGGGTGCAGCCGCCCGAGGAAGGCCTCCACGCCCTGGAAGAGCACGCCTGGGTGCCGGCGGTGCGCGAGATCTATCCGCTGATGATCGGCTCCATGTCCTTCGGCGCGCTCTCCCCCAACATGTGGGAAGGGCTGATCATGGGCGTCACCTACTTAAACGAGGAACTGAACATGCCGGTGCGCATGTGCACGGGCGAGGGCGGCTGTCCGCCGCGCCTTCTGCGCTCCCGCTTCCTCAAGTACGTGGTGCTCCAGATCGCCTCGGGCTACTTCGGCTGGGACGAGATCATTAAGGCCCTGCCGGACATGAAAGAGGACCCCTGCGCCATCGAGATCAAGTACGGCCAGGGCGCCAAGCCCGGCGACGGCGGGCTGCTCATGTGGTACAAGGTCAACAAGCTCATCGCCGCCATCCGCGGCGTGCCCCAGGGCGTGTCCCTGCCGAGCCCGCCCACCCACCAGACCCAGTATTCCATCGAGGAGTCCGTGGCCAAGATGATCCAGTCCATGTCCATGGCCTGGGGATTCCGCGTGCCGGTCTACCCGAAGATTTCCGGCACCACCTCGTCCACGGCGGTGCTCAACAACCTCATCCGCAACCCCTACGCGGCCGGGCTCGCCATCGACGGCGAGGACGGCGGCACGGGCGCGGCCTACAACGTCTCCATGAACCACATGGGGCACCCCATCGCCACCAACCTGCGCGACTGCTATGAAGACCTGTGCACCGCCGGCAAGCAGAACGAGATTCCGCTGATCGCCGGAGGCGGCATCGGCAAGAACGGCAACCTGGCCGCCAACGCCGCCGCGCTGATCATGCTCGGCGCCAGCGCCGTGCAGTCCGGCAAGTACATGATGCAGGCCGCCGCCGGCTGCCTGGGCTCCGAACACGACCGTTGCAACGTATGCAACATCGGCGTGTGCCCCAAGGGCATCACCTCCCAGGACCCCCGCCTGTACCGGCGGCTGGACCCGGAAAAGGTGGCCGAGCGTCTGGTCGACGTGTTCCTCTCCTTCGACACCGAACTGCGCAAGATCGTCGCCCCGCTCGGACGTTCCACGTCGCTGCCCATCGGCATGTCCGACGCGCTCGGCATAAGCGATTACCACGCGGCCCAGCGCCTCAAGATCAAGTACGTGGTCTAGCGGCGGCCCGGCGAAAAAGAACCCCAGCAGCAGCAAGGCAGCAACGCACATGGCACAGCAAAGCGTCACCATACACGGCATCGAAAACGGCCACCGGGTGGACTCCCGCATCCTCGAGGAACGCATCCAGCGGGCCGTGACCCAGGGCGCCCGCGACCTTCTCGTCGAGGCCGACGGCCAGCACGGCATCGGCGGCCGGCTTTTCGTCTCCCGCGACGAACCCGTCACCGTGCGCATCACCGGCGCACCCGGCCAGCGCACCGGCTCCATGGGCTTCCCGGGCACGAAGATCATCATCGACGCCCCGACCTCGGACGACATCGGCTGGCTCAACGCCGGCGCCGAGATCACGGTGCTCGGCAACGCCGGCAACGGCGCGGCCAACGGCATGGCCCAGGGCAAGGTCATGGTCGCCGGCAACCTCGGCGCGCGCGGCATGACCATGACCAAGCGCAACCCCAAGTACGCGGCCCCGGAAATGTGGGTGCTTGGGAGCGTTGGCGACTATTTCGCCGAATTCATGGCCGGCGGAACGGCGGTGGTCTGCGGCCACGAGCCCCAGAATCCGGACAACGTGCTCGGCTACCGTCCGTGCGTGGGCATGGTCGGCGGCCAGATCTTCTTTCGCGGCCCGCACAAGGGCTTTTCCCTGGCCGACGCCAAGCTCGTGCCCATCGACGACGCGGCCTATGCCTGGCTCACCGAGAACCTGCGCTCCTACCTCGAGGCCATCGGCCAGTCCGCGCTCTTCGACACCCTGTCGGCGCGCGACGACTGGCAGTGCATCGCCGCCCGCACCCCCTACGAAAAAACCGGCAAGACCCGCCGTTCCATGGCCGATTTCCGCGCCAACGTCTGGGATGCGGAGCTCGGCAAGGGCGGGCTTATCGGCGACCTGGATACCAGCGACAGAACCCCCATTCCGCTGATCGTCAACGGCGAGCTGCGCCGTTTCGTGCCGGTCTGGGAAAACAAAAAATACCTTTCGCCCTGCCAGGCCAGCTGCCCCACCGGCATCCCGGTGCAGCAGCGCTGGCAGCTGGTGCGCGACGGGCTCATGGACGAAGCCATGGACCTGGCGCTCGCCTACACGCCCTTCCCGGCCACGGTCTGCGGCTATCTGTGCCCGAACCTGTGCATGCAGGGCTGTACGCGCAATATCGGCCACCTGACGCCGCTTGATACCGCCATGCTCGGCAAGGCCAACGTCAAGGCCGGCCACATGCCCAAGCTCCCGCCCCTTTCCGGCAAGCGGGTGGCCGTCATCGGCGGCGGCCCGGCCGGCATGTCCGTGGCCTGGCAGCTCCGGCTGGCCGGCCATGAAGCCGTGATCTACGACCTCGAGGAAAAGCTCGGCGGCAAGATCTCGGCGGCCATTCCGTCCAGCCGCATCCCCAAGGACGTGCTGGAGGCCGAAATCGCGCGGGCCCAGGAAGTGCTGCCGCACATCCAGCTCAAAAAGGCGCTGGCCAAGGACGAGTTCGCCCAGATCGTCACGGACTACGACTTCACGGTGCTGGCCGTCGGGGCCAACAAGCCCCGCATGCTGCCCGTTCCCGGCAAGGAGCTGGCCACCCCGGCGCTGACCTTCCTCAAGGCCGCCAAGAAGGGCACGGCCAAGGTCGGCAAGACCGTGGTCATCATCGGCGCCGGCAACGTGGGCTGCGACGTGGCCACCGAGGCCGCCCGCCTGGGGGCCGAGTCCATCACCCTCATCGACATCCAGACCCCGGCCTCTTTCGGCAAGGAACGCAAGGATGCCGAGGCCGCTGGCGCCAAGTTCAAGTGGCCCTGCTTCACCAAGGAAATCACGGCCGCGGGCGTGACCTTGCAATCCGGTGAAGTGATCCCGGCCGACACCGTCATCCTGTCGGTCGGCGACGTCCCGGACCTGGAGTTTTTGGACGACACCATCGCCACCGAGCGCGGCCATGTGAAGGTCAACGGCATCAACCAGACCACCAATCCCAAGGTGTTCGCCATCGGCGACATCGTGAAACCGGGCCTGCTTACCCAGGCCATCGGCATGGGCCGCGACGCGGCCAAGGCCATCGAGGACATCTTCGCCGGCAAGCGGCCGGTGGAGGACACGCGCAAGATGATCGACTACAAGCGGGCCAAGCTCGAGTATTTCGATCCGCGCATCATGGAGTTCAACGACCTGAATTCCTGCGCCAGCCAGTGCTCCTCCTGCGGGGCCTGCCGCGACTGCGGGCTGTGCGAGACCATCTGCCCGACCGGGGCCATCTCGCGCAAGCAGCTGGGCGGCAAGGAATTCGAGATGGTGTCCGACCCAGACAAGTGCATCGGTTGCGGCTTTTGCGGCAACGCCTGCCCCTGCGGCGTCTGGACCCTGGTGGAGAATACGCCGCTGGTGTAGCCGGGAATACGCCTTCGTCGACCAGGGGGGCGTTGCCCTCCTGACCCCAGCATATTGCTTAGACAGCAAAAGCGAAGCGGGCCGTCTCGGATGAGGCGGCCCGCTTTACTTTGTACGGGAGAATATGGCAGTCGGCGAGTGAAAAAAATATCTATCCTCTATTCAAAGATCGTGTGTCCACTGAATCACTCATCTCGCCCCTTGCGCGACAAAGCCATACGCCGTTGCAAGCAGGCGCTTATCTGGACACTTTGCGTCGAAGGCCTCACTTGGCCGTTCGACTATTACGAATTCATCATCTTTTCGTATCTGCCGCCGGCATTCTACGACTGGGGGCCATCTTTTCTTACCGTCATCGTCATCGCCACGGAACTCTACAGCATCTACCTTCCTATCCGCTATTTTCGAACAGCACACCTTCGCTCGCTCTACCCTTTTTGCATCGTTTTCCTTGCCCACTGTATCGTAAACCACACCGATCCGGTCCTCACCAATATCCGTTCCTACCACGAGTTCTGGAAAAAAGAGCGAGAATACGTCGCGACATCCTACTGTGCCGGAAAACTGCCCCTGGAACGAGGCGATTGCGAGCGCTGCGTACAGCTGCCGCGAAAGTGGCAGGCGCTTTCGCTTATGAGCGACCATGTGGATATCGAATGCGACACCATGCGGCCGCAGGCGCTTTTCTACACGCGATGGGGATTTTTCAGCTACTGGGAAGCGCTTCTGTATCGTTTCGACGGCAGCTACCCCGACGATCCGGTCATCCTCAGATCATACAAGATAACGCGGCTCGACGACCATTGGTTCTATATCGTGCATTGATGCGCCCGGCCGCATGAAACCGGGGCAAGGCAGGGCGTGGGCCGTGCGCTATGACGCGGCCCGGCGCAACCGCGGCCGCACCCGCCAGGTGGCGATCACGATGCCGCAGGCGATGCAGACGCCGCCGGCCACATGAAAGGGCGCGATGCGCTCGTCAAGCACGAACGCCGCCTCCACGGCGGTAAAAAGCGGCAGGGAGTAGTAGACGAGGCCGGCCAGCACCGGACCGACAGCCGTTATGGCCTTGGTCCAGAGGAGATAGGCGGCAAAAGAGCAGCCGATGCCGACGTAGAGGACGCCGCCCACCACCTGGGCGCTGACCTCCGGTGACGGCAGAAGGGCCATCTCCCAGGCAAGCCCCGGCAGGGACAGCAAAAGCCCCCACGCGAAGGTGGCGGCGTTGAACCCCTCCAGGGACACATCGGCCGGCCGGTAGCGCGTGCAAAAGGAATACACGCCGAAACAGACCACGCCGGCAAGGGCCCATAAGTCCCCGGCGGCAAAGCGCACCCGGGCCAGCGCCTGCCAGTCGCCCCGGGAAAAAAGAATCAGCACGCCCGAAAGCACCACCAGCACCCCGGCCAGCCGGCGGGGAGTGATGGGTTCTTCGTGAAAAATCCGGGACAGGATGATGATGGTGATGGGGGCCGTCGGCACGAGCAGGGCCATGTTGAGGCTGGCCGTGGTCTGGGCGGCCTTGTAGACGAAGGTATTGAGCGCCGTGACGCCGAGCAGGCCCATGAGGGCCATGTAGCCCCAACTGCGGCGCATGCCCGGCCAGTCGGCCTTAAGCTTCGGCAGGGCCAGGGGCAGCAGGCAAGCAAGCGCCACCAGCCAGCGCCAGAAATTGAGCGTGAAGGGCGGGATGTCGTGGGCGATGCCCCGGGCGGCCACAAAGTTGCCGGACCAGAGCACGGTGGCGCCCAGGGCGGCCAGGATGCCGACCAAACGGGGGGTGACGGGCATAACGACTTCCCGGGCCGCCGGTCAGGGACCGGCCGGCGGCACACGCACAGGGCCGGCTATTCCCCGTCCTCGTCCTTTTTTTCCGCAACCGAGCGCCGGTAGCGGCAGCCCCGGTTGGGACAGGCGATCACCTCGCCGTCGCGGGTCTTCTTGCGCACCAGGATCTTGGAGTCGCACTGGGGACAAGGCTCGTTGACCGGCCAGTCCCAGACCGCGAAATCGCACTGGGGATAATGGTCGCAGGCATAAAACACCTTGCCGCGCTTGGAGCTTTTCTCCACGAGCATGCCCTCGCATCCCTCGCGGGGACAGGGCACGCCGGTGGAAAAGGGCTTGGCGTACTTGCACTCCGGCCAGCCGGTGCAGGCGATAAACCGGCTGCCGGTGCGGGATTTCTTGATGGCCAGCGGCTTGCCGCACTGGGGGCACTCGCCGACGGAAACCACTTCCTCGGGCTTGCGTTCCCGGGGAACGACCGCGCCGTCCGGAGCCCGGTCGAACTCCTTGGTGTTCTTGCAGTCCGGATAGCCCGAGCAGCCCAGGAATTCGCCGGCCTTGCCGAAGCGGATGACCATGGGCTTGCCGCACAGCTCGCACTTGATGTCGGTTTCCTTGCCGGCCTTGACCTTGGCCATGTCCTTGGCCGCCTTGGCCAGGGTCGGATTGAAGTCGCTGGTGAAGTCCTTGAGAAGACTCACCCAATCGCCCCGGCCCTCGGCCACGGCGTCGAGGGCTTCCTCCATGCCGGCCGTGAAACCCACGTCCATGATCTTGACGAAATGCTCGGCGAGCAAATCCGAAACCGTCTCGCCAAGCTCGGAGGGCACGAAATGCTTCTCCTCGAGCCGGGCATAGTCGCGGTCGAGCAGGGTCGAAATGATGGCCGCGTAGGTCGAGGGACGGCCGATGCCCTTTTCCTCGAGCTCGCGCACCAGCGAGGCTTCGGTGTAGCGCGGCGGCGGCTGGGTGAACTTCTGGTCCTTCTTGAGCTCAAGGAGCGTCAGTTCCTGATCCTTGGTCAGCGGCGGCAGGGTCTTGGCCGCATCCCCGGCCTCCTGGCCGTAGACCTTGAGGTAGCCCGGGAAAATAAGCCGCTCGCCCTTGGCCTTGAACAGCGCCGGCCCGGCCGCGATGTCGGCGGCGGTGTCCCAGAAGCGCGCCTCGCTCATCTGCGACGCCACGAACCGCTCCCAGATGAGCTTGTAGAGCGAAAAGAGGTCCTTGGGCAAAAGCGTCTTGACCTCGGCCGGAGTCAGCGTCACGTCGATGGGCCGGATGGCCTCGTGGGCGTCCTGGGCCCCGGCCTTGGTCCGGAAGTGACGGGCCTTTTCCGGGTAATAGTCCGGGCCAAGGGTGGAGGTAATGAATTCCTTGGCCGCGTCCCGGGCCTCGTCGGCGATGCGCGTGGAATCGGTACGCATGTAGGTGATAAGCGCCACCGTGCCCCGCTCGCCGAGATCCAGGCCCTCGTAGAGTTTCTGGGCCGCGCCCATGGTGCGCTTGGCCGAGTAGCCCAGCCGCTGGTTGGCGGCCTGTTGCAGGGTGGAGGTGATAAAGGGCGGGGGCGGGGATTTCTTGCGTTCCTTTTCGGTCACCGCGGCAACGACGAAGGGATTGCCCGTGATCGCGGCCTCGGCCTCCTCGGCCGCCTCGCGGCTGCCGATCTCGACCTTCTTGCCCTTGTACTTGGCCAATTCGGCCTCGAATTCGGGCGGCGTATCCCCGGCCAGCCGGGCCTTGAACACCCAGTACTCGACCGGATCGAAGGCGCGGCGCTCCTTTTCGCGGTCGACCACGAGCCGCAGGGCCACGGACTGCACCCGGCCGGCGGAGATGCCGCTTTTGACCTTCTGCCACAGGATGGGCGACACCTTGTAGCCGACCAGCCGGTCGAGAATCCGGCGGGCCTGTTGGGAGAGAAAAAGTTTTTCGTTGATGTCGCGGGGGTGGGCCAGGGCCTCGCGCACGGCCCGGGCCGTGATCTCGTTGAACTGGATGCGATGGATGGGCGCGCCCGCATCCTTTAATATCTCGGCCACGTGCCAGGCGATGGCCTCGCCTTCGCGGTCCGGGTCCGGTGCAAGATAGATGGTCTTGGCGGAGGCGGCCGCTTCCTTGAGTCTGGAAACAACCTTCTGTTTGCCTGGAATGATTTGATATTGCGGCGCGAAATCTTCCGTTTCATCCACCCCCAGTTTTTTGGAGGGCAGATCGCGCACGTGGCCCACCGAGGCTTCCACGGCATAGGCATTGCCGAGAAACTTCTTGATGGTTTTCACCTTGGCCGGCGACTCGACGATAATAAGGTCCTTTCCCATGGCAGGCGTGCTATAGCCACCCCAAGGTGGCAACGCAAGGGTTGCCGTTTGTTTCCTTGCGGGCTACTCGTTGTTTTTTATTGGGCCCGTATGACTTTTTAACAAATTAAACAGCGGTTGCCACCGGAACCGCGCCTGGAGACGTCCTTGGAGCAAGCCCAACGTTTCGGCCATGTGGTCATGCTTGGACCGACCAACGCCGGCAAGTCCACCCTGCTCAACCGCCTGATCGGGCAGAAGGTGTCCATTGTTTCGCCCAAGCCCCAGACCACCCGCAACAGCATAAGCGGCATCCTGACCGAAGGCGGCGCCCAGGCCGTGCTTCTGGACACGCCGGGGCTGCACCGTCAGAAACGCGGCATCGCCCCGCTTTTGCTGCGCAGCGCCTACGCGGCCCTTGGCCAGGCCGACGTGGTGCTGGTGCTGCTCGACGGCGCCCGCTACGCCCGGGACCTCGAGGCCATGCGCGACGACCTGCGCTCCATCGTCAAGGCGGTGGAAAGCATCAACATACCGGTCGTCGTGGCGCTCAACAAATCCGATGCCGTGAAAGATAAGGCCCGCATGCTGCCGGTGCTGCAGGCCCTTGGCGAAGCGCTGCCCGCGGCCGAGCTTTTTCCGGTCAGCGCCTTGAAGGGACAGGGCGTGGACACGCTCCTGGCCGCCCTTTTCGCCCGCCTGCCCGAGGGGCCGCACCAATACGACCCGGACGAGATTTCCACGGCCCCGGTGCGCTTTCTGGCCGGGGAGATCGTGCGCGAGAAGCTCTTTTTGGCTCTTGGCGAGGAACTCCCCTACTCCACGGCCGTGACCGTGGACAACTGGGACGAAAAGAGCAAACCCGGACTGACCAAGATCCAGGCCACCATCCTGGTCGGCCGGGAGAGCCACAAGCCCATGGTCATCGGCAAGGGCGGCGAGCGCATCAAGGATATCGGGTCCAAGGCCCGGACCGAGATCGAGGAAATGCTCGGGGCCAAGGTGTTTTTGGAGTTGTGGGTCAAGGTGCGGCCGAACTGGGACCTGGACCCGGCTTTGCTGCGCGAACTGGGCCTTGGGGAATAGGCTGCCGCGCCGTTTTACATCGCCCGCCCGGGCGGGTAGGGTCGGGCAATCGAAAAGTGACGGAAGTCGGAGACAGGCTGGTGGAAACGCAAGCGGCCAAACATCTGGCCCAGGTACAAGAGCGCATTGCCCGCGCCTGCGCGGTCTGCGGCCGGGACCCGGCCACGGTGACCCTCGTTGCGGTGTCAAAGCTGCACGACGTCACGGAAGTGGCGGCCATGGCCGCCTGCGGACAGCGGATCTTCGGGGAATCCTACATCCAGGAGGCGCTGCCCAAGATGGAGGCCGCCCCGGCCGGACTCGTCTGGCACTTCATCGGCCATTTGCAGCGCAACAAGGCCAAGCTGGCCGTGGGCCGCTTCGCCCTCATCCACACGGTGGACAACCTGGATCTGGCAGGAATATTGCAAAAAAAGACCGCGGCATCAGGCCTGACCCAGGACATCTGCCTGCAGGTCAACGTGGCCGGGGAAGCGCAGAAGTCCGGCATCGACCCGGAGCACCTGCCGGAACTGGCCGAGGCCGTGGCCGCCATGGGCGCCCTTCGCCTGACGGGACTTATGGTCATCCCGCCGGTCTTTGACGATCCGGAAGGCGCCAGGCCCGTTTTCGCCCGGTTGCGCGGGCTTCGCGACGCGCTGGCCGCGCGCCTGGGGCTGCCGCTTCCGGTCCTGTCCATGGGCATGAGCGGCGACCTGGAGGCCGCCGTCATGGAAGGGGCCACCCACGTGCGCGTGGGCACGGATCTGTTCGGCCCGAGACAGCGATAAGGCGTTAGGTTTTTGACGCCGGGAGACGCACATGGCAGACGCGCCCGAAGAGCCTGAAGGCAAGAAGAAATCCAGTTTTCTCAAATACATCATTCTGGTGCTGCTGCTGCTTGTGCTCGCCGGCGGCGGCTACTTCGCCTATCTCAAATTTTTCGCGGCCAAGCCGCCGACAACGGCGGAACAGACCAAGGAGCAGGCCACGGCCGAGGAAAAGAAGGCCGAGGAACAACACGCCCCGGCCGATGAGAAAAAAGCCGAGGGCGGCCATGGCGAAGCGAAAAAAGGCGGCCATGGGGGCAAAGAAGCCCCGTCCAACCTCGTGCCCCTGCCGGCGTTCGTGGTCAACCTGGCCGACCCCAATGCCCGGCGGTACCTCAAGATCGTGCTCAGCGTGGAGATGACCGGCAACCCGGAACTGCTGGAAGCCAACCAGGCCAAGATCCGCGACGCGCTGCTGATGCTTTTGTCCACCAAGACCTCCCAGGATTTGAGTACGCTCGAGGGCAAGATCCTGCTGCGCAAGGAGATCGTGGACCGCCTCAACCAGGCGATCGGCCAGGCCAAGGTGGCCCGGGTCTATTTCACGGACTTCGTCATTCAATAGCGCGTCGCCGCGCGAGGGATTTCCATGACTCCCGACGACATCGATCAGGACAAGCTCGCCGCCGAATGGGCCGCGGCTCTGGAGGATCAGGAGGACGAAAAGCCGGCCTCCCAGTCGGACATCGACGCTCTGTTCGACCAGCCCGGCGGCGCAGCCCCGGCCGGGGACAGCGGCGCCGGCCAGGACGACGCCCTGGCCTCCGAATGGGCCTCCGCCCTGGCCGACGAGGAAGAGCAGTCCATCAAGAGCGAACGGAACCAGGAAGCCTTGTCCCGGCAAAGCGCCGCGGCCCAATTCAAGAATTTGACGGCGGAGGCCAAGGCCCCGCGTCCGGAAGGCGTGCGCCGCGACCTGGACTTCATCCTGGACATTCCGCTGGACGTCTCGGCCGAACTCGGCCGCACCAAGCTGCTCATCAACGAATTGCTGCAACTCGGCCAGGGCTCGGTCATCGAACTCAACAAGCTGGCCGGCGAGCCCCTGGAAATCTACGTCAACGGCAAGCTGGTGGCCCGGGGCGAAGCCGTGGTCATCAACGAAAAGTTCGGCGTGCGCCTAACCGACATCATAAGCCCCATCGAACGGGTGAAACAGCTTGCCTGATCCCGCAACCGCTGTCTCCGCCGCCACGCCGCCGATGCCCCCGGCCTCGGACTACGGGCTGGCCGGAGCGGCCATCCACATGGGCCTGGCCCTGCTCCTCATTCTGGCGATCATTTTCGCCGCCTACTGGGTGTTGCGCCGCTTCGGGCCCAAGTTCGGCCTGGGACCGGCCGGCCGGGGCGGCATGCTGCGGCTCATGGCCCACCTGAGTCTTGGTCCCCGCAAAAGCATCATCGTGGTCCGATTCTTGAATGCCGATAATGTGGCCAAGGATATGGTCCTTGGCGTCACGGACCACTCCATCACGCTTTTGACCGAGGACCATGCGCCCCATGACACCGCTGCCGCCACCGAATTCGCCGCTGCCCTGGCCGAAAAAACCCGCCGCCAGGGCGACGATTCTCCGTCCTAGCCTGCTCGTTCTCGCGGCCGCTGTCGGCATCGTGCTCGTGGCCGCCGCTTCGGCCCTGGCCCAGGACACCCCGAGCCTGACCCTGTCCCTGGCCGCCGGGCAGACCCAGCCGGAACGCGTCTCCACCCTGCTCGAAATCCTTTTCGCCCTGACCGTGCTGTCCCTGGCGCCGGCCTTCGTGCTGACGGTGACGTCGTTTACCCGCATCATCATCGTCTTCTCGTTTCTGCGCCAGGCCATGGGCGTGCCGCAGGTGCCGCCGTCCCAGATCCTGGCCAGCCTTGCCATCTTTTTGACCTGCGTCATCATGTACCCCACGGGCAAGGCCATAAACGACAATGCGCTCCAGCCCTACCTGAACGAACAGATCGGCTTCACCGAGGCGCTCAAAAAGGCCGAGGCGCCGCTGCGGGAATTTCTCTTCAAGCACACTCGGGAAAAGGACCTGTCGGTTTTTTACACCGTGACCAAGATGGAGCGGCCCAAGGACAAGGCCGAGGTGCCGACGACCATGCTCGCGGCCGGATTCATCATCAGCGAACTCAAGACCGCCTTTACCATCGGCTTTCTCATCTACATCCCCTTTCTCATCCTCGACATGGTCATTTCGAGCATTCTTTTGGCCATGGGCATGATGATGCTGCCGCCGGCCACCATCGCCATGCCGTTCAAGCTGCTGCTCTTCGTGCTGGTCGACGGCTGGGGGCTCATGGTAGCCTCCCTCGTCAACTCGTTTAATACGTAAGGAGGTCCGTCCCATGACGACGGATATGGTTGTGGCCCTGTCGCGACAGGCCATCGAAACGGCGCTTTTTCTGGCCCTGCCCATGCTCGGGGTGTCGCTGGTCGTGGGTGTGGTGATCTCGGTGCTCCAGGCCGCCACCCAGATTCAGGAAATGACGCTCACCTTCGTGCCGAAGATCCTCTCCATGTTCATCGCCCTGCTCGTCGCCTTCCCCTGGATGATGGACAAGATGATCAACTTCACGAAGGAGCTTTTCATGAATATTCCGAACTACCTGCGCTGAGGCGGACCGGTCAGGCCAAAGCCCCCTTCCCGCCCCACCTTCCTAATGGGGCAAAAGACGCATTTTGGCCGCTTTTTTCCAAGCGGCGCACGCAGCATCGTTTTTTCCTGAAAAATGCCCAAAAAGGCTGCCTCCGGCCCTATGGACGGCCGGTTGGCCCCTTGCGTTGCCGCAAGCGGGCCGCGTCAGCTGGCGAAGAAGTCCGGCCGGGACCGGGCGAAGGCCAGGGCCTGGGCGTAGGCGGCGGAAGAGTGGGGCTCGAAGGTCACGGTGGGACGCAGGCCGCGCCTGGCCAGCAGCTCGAACAGGGCGTCAAAGGGAATGCTCCCCTGCCCCGGTCCCAGATGCTCGTCGAAAGCGCCGTCGTTGTCGTGCAGGTGCATGTGGAGCAGATACGGGGCAAAGGCCGCGACCCAGTCGGCCAGATCGCCCCGGACGCTGCCCCCGGCGAAACTGTGCCAGTGGCCGATGTCGAAGCAGATGCCGACGCGCTCCCGTTGCCCCTCGTCAAGCCGTTCGCGCAGCGCCTCGACCGCGCCGGTCACCGTGGCCGGGTCGGCCTCGTGGGTGTTTTCCAGGCACAACGGCGGATGGTCGGGCCAGGCGGCCAGGACAGCGGCCCAGGTGTCGGCGGCCCGGGCCGCCCAGTCGCTAAACGAACGGATGTAGAGAAACCGGTTGTAGGCGCTGTGCCCGACCATGCGACGGGGGGCGTAGATGGCCGCCGTTTCCAGGGCCGCCAGCAGCCTGTCCCGGGTGGCCGTCCGGATGCGGGCGTCGGCGCTGCCGGGCTGGAGATCGAAAAACGGCAGATGCAGGGTGCACGGCAGGCCGGCGTCCGCCAGCCGCTTGGCCAATTCCCTGTGCCAGGCCGGCGTCTTGGCATCCATGAGCACCGGATCGAGGCCCAATTCCGGCGGCACCCCACCCTCAAGGTGACGCAGCACCAGGGCCGGATCGCGATCCGCCACGCGCAGGTTCAAATTGACGTAGTACCGGGTCATGGGTTTGCCTTATCGAAATGGCGCCGGGGGAGAACCTTTTTGAAAAAAGGTTCTCCCCCGGACCCCCTCTCCAAAAACTTTTAACGGTATCAGTATGTTATTCGTCCAATCCAGTTGAAAAGTTTAGGAAAGGGAGAGCGCGAGAGGGGAGAACCCTTTGCAAAAGGGTTTCCCCTCTCGCATCTCTCTGCCCTTCCTTCACTTCTTCATTCCTTCCTTCATGGGGTACGTCTGGGCGAAGATGATCTTGCCGGACGGGTCCAGCACGGTGAGCTTGAGGGCGTAGGCGTCCCGGACGTCGGCCTTTTGCGGCAGGGGCAGGCTGGCCGATATCTGTTTGAAGTGCTGGATCTGGAAGGACAGTTCGTCCTTGTCGGCCGTAAGCGGCAGCAGGCTGGCGTCGTTGCCGACGAGCGCCGCCTCGACGCGGCCGGAAAGGTTGGTCTGTTGGGGGGTGACGTTACTGAGGTCGAAACCGAGCAGCAGCTTTTTCCCCTCGACCTTCATGCGCAGATTGTCGATGCCGATCTGCCCCGCATCCACCCGGGTCAGCAGTTTGGCCAGGTCCGGGCGCTCCGACTTGGCGGGTTCGCGCTCCTTGCCGCCGTTTTTGGCGACTTCCCCGCCGGCCCCGGCCCGGGGCTTCCACCAGCCGGGATCGTCGGGATTGTAGGAGCCGATCAGGGTCTCAAGCTCGGTGATATCCCGGGTGCGCAAAATTTTTTCGATATTTTCCAGCCGGATGAGCTTTTCGCCGGCCGCGTCCAGTTCCTTGCTGGTAGCGGCCTGATGCCGGGCCAAAAGCAGGTTGTCCTGGCGCAGATGGTAGGCCACGGCAACAGCCGCCGCGAGAAGAAGCAGCAAACCGAGGGGAACGAGCCACAGGCAGCGCAACAGCCACACCGAGGTCCGATAACGGCGCACGCCGGCGCCATCGCGCAGCAGCAGGATATCTATCTTGCCGCCGGCCGCCATCTACATCCGGCTCCATTGTTCATCGACAATGGCGTAGCCGTTGCCCGAAGGCTCGAGCGTCAGGGTCTTGCGGCCATGATCCGACCCGCCGTCCTTGCTGGCGTAATCCTGGACGCAGGTTACCACGAATCCGTCCTTGCGGGGACGTATCCGGACATCCGACAAGACGACCTTGCTCGGGGCCTTGTCCTTCCACAGATCGGCCTTATCCTCGCGGATGGCCTGCCGGCTGCGGCGATCGCCCTGGATGGCGTTATCGGCGTAAAAATCGCTGTAGGCGTCGAGTTTGCCGCTTTCCCAGGCCTTGCGCCAGGATTCGACCATGGCCGCGACAGCGGCTTCCCGATCCTTTTCCGTGGCTTTGGCCGGAGTCTGGGCCTTGGCCGCAGTCGCCGCCTGGGGCGCGCCCGGAGCGGGGGGCGCGGGCGTCGCGGCAACGGTCACCGCAGCGGCGGTCGGCACTTCCGGACGATTCTTGGACCAGCGCTCGGCACTGATGAGCAGCCGATCGCCCGACGGCACCAGGGTCAGGCTTTTGAAACCCTTGCTCTCCCGCCGGCCCTTGGCCTGGTAGACCTGGGCGCAGACCACGTCGAAGCCGTCCGCCGCCTTGCCGGCGGCAACGACCCGCATGTCCACGCGCTCGGGCCTGGCTCCCCGCCACACGCCTTCCTTCTGGCGGCGGATGGCGTCCTTGCCGCGCAGGTTGCCCAGGCGCGCGCCATCGGCGTAAAAGTTGAGGTAGCCGTCCATGTCGGCATTTTCCCAGGCCTTGCTCCAACCCGCGACCGTGGCGGCGATGCGGGCGGTCTGTCCGGCGTCAAGGGGCGCGGGACCGGCCGCTTTGGCGGCGGTGGCGGGAGCCCAGGGCCCGGCGGACGCGTCCGGTGCGGCTTCCTGGCGGTCCTTGGCCGCAGCCGGAGCCTGGGCCGGAGCCGGCGTGGCCACGGCCACGGTGACAGGCGTGGGCGGCGTCGGGGCGGTTGCCACGGCCGGGGCGGGGACCGGCGTCGGCTTGGCAGGGGTCGCCGGGGCCGGTTGCGCCGGGGCCTGGGCAATGGCCGGCGGCGCGGGCGGCACCTGGCGCATGGCGTCCGTGGCCACGGGAGCGCCGGTCGACTGGTTGACCTGGCCGCTGTTGGCCACTTCCAGGATGGCCTCATCCTCGGGCGTATGCTGAGGGGGCAGCGACAACGTGCTGAAGGCCTTGCGGGCCATCTTTTCCATGATCGCCTGATGGGCGTCCACGAGCTGGCGAACCTGCACCTCTTCCTCGCTCGGGCTGTCGGGCTTGCGGGTATCGGTGTCCGCCTCGTCGGGGGAAGCCGGTTTGCCGCTCGTCTTGGCCGAAGCCAGGGTGACGGGCATCTCCTCGTATTCCATGCCGACGATGCGGAAGCGGCCGTCGGCCCCGCGCTGCCAGTACAGGCGCTTTATGCCCTGGGAGGTCAGGGTCGGCGAGCGGTAGAGCTGGACGAAATAGGTGACCCAGTAATCGGGGCCGGCAATGGCCCGCACGTCGGAGAGGTCCACCTTGATCCAGGGCAGGGCCCGGAACAGGCGTTCCTTGTGGCTGCGAAAAGCGGAAAAAGGCGAGCCCTCGGTGATGGAGAACTTTTCCGGGTCGTGGAAATCGAAAAAGGCCGGCGATTTATTCTGCCAGGCCTTGGCCCAGGCGTAGGTGTCGGCCACCACTTCCTTGGCCTCTTCGCGCAGCTTGGCCGCGTCCCGGCCGCCGAAGCGCACCTGGTCGGCGATGACCACGGGCATGCCCTCGGCCATCTCCGGGTCCACCTGATGGATGTTGGCCATGCTCAGAGCCACGCAGCCCTGGGTCTCGTAGGGAGTGATGGGATGGCCCCGGCCGTGGATCCAGATGCCGTGGCCGGATTTACGGCGCAACACGTCGGCCGGATTGGGGAAATTAAGCGGAAAGGCCAGATCGCCGTAAAGCTCGTAGTTGAGGCCCGAGGACTTGCGACGGGTAATAAAATAGACCCCTTCCGGGGTCTTGAGATCGCCTTCCTTGAACTTGTCGCCCAGGGCCTGCCCCGTGGCGCAGGGAATCTCCGCCAGGACCCGAAGCGGGCTGTGGCGGGAGAGCAGGGCGAAGGATTGGGCTTTCTTGTCGACAGCCACGAAACGCGGCGGCGTGGAATCCATGTCCACAATGTCCGCCGTCCATTCGCCCCTCGCCCGGCCGCCGCAAACCAGCAGCAGACAGGCGACGATTATGATCTGGCCAATGCGCTTCATGGCCTCTCGCGTCATGTGCCCTGTTGGGAGCCAGCCGCCGCCAGCAGAGCATGACGGGTGAAGATGGAAAGGAGCGGAAACCCGCGTTCGGCCAGGCGTTCGGTCCCGCCTTCCTCCCGGTCGAGCACCGTGACCACGGCGCCGACCGAAAGCCCCGCGTCCTGAACCCGGTCGATGACCGTCATGAGCGTGCCGCCGGTGGTCACCACATCCTCGAGCAAGGCCACCTTGTCCCCGGGGCGGAAGTTGGAAAGGCCTTCCAGAAACTGGTTGGTGCCGTGTCCCTTGGCGGCCTTGCGCACAATGAACGCCGGCATGGGCCGGCCGCGCAGATGGGAAACGAGGCTGACCGCCGTGACCAGCGGATCGGCCCCCAGCGTCATGCCGCCGACGCCGACGATGCCCTGGGGCAGCAGATCGAAAAGAAGATTCCCGATGAGCCAAGCCCCTTCGGGATACAGCGCCGTCTGCTTGCAGTCGAAGTAGTAATCGCTTTTGCGGCCCGACGTCAGGGTGACTTCGCCGGCCCGATAGGATTTTTCCAGAAGCAACGCGGCCAGACGACCACGCATGGCCCCGGCATCCAATTCCCCGCACGCAAACGACATGAGATTCCCCGTTTTGCCCGATTATCGGTTTCGTACCAGATGACGGGCCGGTTTGGAAAGCGTTTCGCCAAGCCGTATGACGACCGCCGGCGCTTTCTCGTCCTGTCGCGATCCGGCGCGTCCCGGCAACCCCGGAGCCGATCAGGCAATGCTGCCGAACACGCGGGAATAAATCAAATTTTCGTGTTTGAGATAATAGCTCGGATCAAAGAGCGCATCGAGATTCCCGGTCGTCAATCTGGCCGTTATGGCCGGATCGGCGCGCACCGCGTCCGGAAACGACTTCCGGCCTTCCCAGCAGGCCATGGCCACCTTCTGCACGGCCTCGTAGGCTTTCTGCCGGTCCATGCCCGTCTCGATCAGGGCCAGAAGCACGCGCTGGGAGTAGAAAAGCCCGTAGGAAGCCATCATGTTGCGGGCCATGTTGTCCGGATTGACCTTGAGATTCTTCAAAATTTTGGTCAGCCGGGCCACGGTGTAGTCGGCCAGGATGGTGGAGTCGGGCATGATGACGCGCTCGACCGAGGAATGGGAGATGTCGCGCTCGTGCCAAAGCGCCATGTTCTCCATGGCGGCCAGGGCGTTTGTGCGCACAAGCCTGGAGAGGCCGCAGATGTTCTCGGCCGAGATGGGATTTTTCTTGTGCGGCATGGCCGACGAGCCTTTCTGGCCCTTGGCGAAGCCTTCCTCGGCCTCAAGCACCTCGGTGCGCTGGAGGTGGCGCAGTTCGGTGGCCATGCGCTCCACCCCGCCGGCGAGAAGGGCCAGGGAGGTGAAAAAGGCGGCATGGCGGTCGCGCTGCACGATCTGGGTAGAAACCGGGTCCACGGCCAGATCGAGCCTTTTGAGGGCGATTTCCTCGACCTTGGGGTCGAGGTGGGCATAGCCGCCCACGGCCCCGGAAATCTTGCCCACCTTCACCCCGGCCGTGGCCGTGGCCACACGTTCACGGTGGCGGGTGAATTCGGCGTAAAAGGAGGCCATCTTCATGCCGAAGCTCAAGGGTTCGGCATGGACGCCGTGGGTGCGGCCGATCATGAGCTGGCCCTTGTAGCGCATGGCCAGGTCGCGAATGACCTCAAGCAACCCGTCGATGGTGGCGAGCACCATGTCACCGGCCCGGCCGAGCAGCAGGCCGTTGGCCGTATCCACGATGTCCGACGAGGTGCAGCCCAGGTGGATGAACCGGGCGGCCGGCCCCACCCGCTCTTCCACGGCGGTCAGGAAGGCGATGACGTCGTGGCGGGTGACCTGCTCGATTTCCAGGATACGGTTGACGTCGAAATCGGCTTTCTGGCGGATGATATCCATGTCCGCCGCCGGGATGCGGCCAAGCTCGGTCCAGGCCTCGCACACGGCCAGCTCCACCTCGAGCCAGGCCCGGAAACGGTTTTCCAGGGTCCACAGCGCGCCCATGGCCTCTCTGGTGTAACGCTCGATCATGCGTTCTCCTTGGCGTCGCCGCCGGATTCGGGGGATTGGCCGTCGCCCTCCTCTTCTTCCTCGGACAAGGGAACGGACGGATCGCGGGCAAGCTGGGGGATGGGCACGGTGGCGCCCTTGATGGTGCCCTTGCCGTCCTTCTGGAAGGAGCCGGGGCGGCGTTTCACGTAATCGGTGGCGTAAAAGCCGGTGCCCTTGAGCGCGAAAGCGGACAGAGAGACAATGCGCGGGGCGGATTTGCCGCACTGCGGACAGGCGGCGTCGCTCTCGTCGCCGGCCCGGCGCAGTTCCTCGAACACCCGGCCGCAGGCCGGACATTCGTATTCATACAAGGGCATGGGAGCCCCTCCGGTACTTTATTGAAAAGGCAATGCGAGAGGGGAAACCCTTTGAAAAGGGTTCTCCCCTCTCGCGCTCTCCCCTTCCTAAACTTTCAACTGTGGCTGATGTTATCGTACGAACATCATAACCTAGCAAAAGTTTTGGGAAAGGGGGTCCGGGGGGAAACCTTTTTTCAAAAAGGTTTCCCCCCGGCATCTTTTCCTAAAAAATAGGCGCTAGGCCTTTTTTTCGGCGATGGCCTGGCGAACGCGCTCTTTGAGGCGCTCCTTACGGCGCTTGCGGCGACGGTCCAGTTCCTTGTGGCGCTCGATCTTTTTATGCTTGGACATGGCGTACCCTCCTGTCTGATGAAAGAACTCGATGCCGTAGCAAAGGATGCGCGACTTGTCCAGCCGCAATCCCCTGCATCCCCCCTATTCCGAGGGAATGCGCTCCACCGGCTCGGTCAGCAGGAACTTGCCCTGCTCGATCCAGGATTTGAGCGTTTGCGCCACTTCCAGGGACATGGACAGGCTCGTGACCGGCACGGCCTGGGTCGGCTTGCCGTTGACGACCACTTCGCCCGAGCGGCATTCGGCGTAGGTGACGTAGCCGAGCACCCGGCCGATGCCGTTGGGATAGTCGTGGCCGTAGTCCTTGATCGGCAGTTCGATATCGGCGTCGGAAACGCCGGTGAAAAAGGCCATGTCCTCGTTTAGTATGGGAATGGGGATGCCCACGCCCACGGCCATGGACACGCCGTAGCCGAGCACGGACACCGCCCGCACGTAGCGCGGGTTCATGCCCTTGAGGTCGCCCTTGAGCATGAGCGTGCCCGAGGCGGAAAGCGGAATGCCGCGTTCGTTGCGCTTGGGTTTGGGGTCGTGCTGGGTGCCGGCCCCGATGACGTAGCCCACGCCGCCGCCGAGGAAGATGCGGGTGCCAAGGCCGATGGTCTTCAAATAGGGGTCGTTGAAAAGCGGCGACAGTTCGCCGGCGGTGGCGAAATTGGCGTTTTTGGCGTTTGGCCGCAGCGGCCCCATGTAGGTATAGACGATGCGGCTGGTCAGGTTCACCGCCACATTGTAGTTCTGATAGCAGTTGCGGGGGTTTAAAAGCGCCGCATACTTGAGGTCGGCCAGCGTCACGTCCTTTTCCAGGCTGCGGCGGGGATAGCAGTCCGTGCCGTAGGCCTCGCACCAGAGCCGCACCGCCTTGCCGCGCAGGAGATCCTCGATGACGTGGGCGCCGCCGTATTTGAACCGGCCCGGGTGGATCTTATTGAGGGGATCGTCCTTGGGCAGCTCGGTGGCGCCGAGGTAGGCGTCCACGGCGGCCAGGCCGGCATGGGCCGGGATATTGTTGAGCCGGACCTTCTGGGCTTTTATGGTCGGCGCTTCCTGGCCGAAATTGAAAAGCATGCCCGACGAGCACATGGGCGAAAAGGTGCCCGTGGCCACGACATCCACTTCCCTGGCCGCCTTGACCTTGCCCAGGCGCCTTACCGCATCGACCATTTCGGCGGCCGTCAGGACCACAGCCTTGCCCTTTTCGATGCGTTTGTTGATCTCCGCGACGGTTTTTTTCACCTCATGGGTCATGGCGACTCTCCCTTTGTCCCGCCTTGCGGCCGGCAGGGGCTCTATTTGGCCCATTTCGGCCTTATTGGCAACACGGTGGGGTCCCCCCTTGGCTTCAAAGCAAAACTAGGCTATAAAGGCATTTCCTGGCGGCCTGGGGGAGAGGCCCGGATATCGTACCCAACACACCAATATGCCTGTAAAATTTAGAGCGGACCGATGAAGCCCGTGCCTGTGATCGATTCCGGTGACGGCGTGCTCAAGGACGACCTCCGACAGCATTTGTCGCGCACCTGTCCCGAACAGGAACTGCGCCGCTGGTACGATCCGCTCGACCTTTCGGTCAGCGCGTCGGAGCATTGCTGCCTCGTGCGCTTTCCCCACGCCTATTTCGCCGCCTGGTTCGAAACCTCCGTCAGGGACCTTTTCGAAAAGGAAGTGGGCCGGTTTCTCGGCAACGGCTACGCCGTGCGCTACCAGACGCGCTGCGCCGGGGGCGACAAGCGCCAGCCCCTGGCCACCCTGCGGGCGGTGACGGATTTCCCCTACGGCCACCGTTTCACCTTCGAGACCTTTTTAGCCAACGAAAAAAACCACTTTCCCCTGGCCCTGGCCCGGGAAGTGGCCGGCGGACGCGAGGTGCGCTACAATCCGTTTTTGCTTTGCGGCCCGTCCGGCGCCGGCAAGACCCATCTGCTGCGGGCCATGGCCAATGCCGTAAGCCGCTCGCGCCCCGACGCCACCGTCTTTTTCGGCTCCATCGACGACATCGGCAACCGCTATGCCGACGCCACGGCCAATCTGCACGAGATCCGCGCCGCCATCGCGGCCCATGATTTCCTTTTTATAGACGAGCTGGCCGACGTCAAACGCGACCCGATCCTGGAACAGGAACTGGTGCTGCTTTTCAACGCCTTTCACGACGCGGGCAAGCAGATGGTCTTTTCCTGCCGGGAACGCGTGGCCTCCGGCGACTTCGGCCCCACCCTCAAATCCAGGCTGGAATGGGGGCTCATGGTCCATTTGAAGCTCCCGGACCTCGACGTGCGCGTGCGCTGCGTGGAGCACGCCAACCGCGACAAGCGCCTGGGGCTCTCCCGCGAACAAGCGCTCACCCTGGCCAGCCGGTTCGAGGGCTTCCGCCAGCTCGAAGGCGTGCTGCTGCGCATCGAGGCCTTCCGCCGCCACACCGGCCAGGAACTGACCGATGCGGAACTGGCGCGCCATATCCGCCTGTCCGAGGACCGCAAGGCCCCGGAACTGACCCCGGAGCGCATCCTGGCCGTGTGCGCCGACCACTTCGAGCTGAGCGTGGCCGACATCACCGGCCATTCCCGGCGCAAGGAACTGGTCTTCGCCCGCCAGGCCTCCATGGCCCTTTGCCGCGCGCTGCTCGGCATGTCCTACCCGGCCCTGGGCAAGGTTTTCGGCGGCAAGGACCACAGCACGGTCCTCTATTCTATCCGAAAATTTCAGCAATTACAGGATGCTGACAGAGATACGAAACTGATGTTCCGCCAGTTGACGAAAAAGTGCCGCCAAGGAGGCCCGGCATGACGCAAAGTGCGCGGCGCGGCTCCCTCCGTCGCCGGGAGGACGCTTTGCGTTTCCTTTTTTTTCGATATAATCACAAGATGTTATGACATAATGGAACAAACGAACGGCCTTCTACTGATCCAACTAAATTCTTTCCCTTTGCTTGATAAAAGACGGCGTGCGTTTCGCGCCGGCCAAGGAGACGCGCATGCAACTTAAGGTTTTCCGCAACGACATCATCGACGGCCTGCAAAAATCCTCGGGCATCATCCCGGCCAAGACCGGGGCGGCGTTCCTGCGCACCATCTGGCTCGAGGCCACAGGCGACGTCCTGCGCATTCTGTCCACGGACTCGAGCCTCGAATTCACCGGCCAGTACGCGGCCAAAGTGACCGAGGAAGGGCTTTGCGGCGTGCAGGGCAAAAGCTTCTTCGAACTGGTCAGGAAGCTTCCTCCGGGCGAAATCGGGCTCACCCTCGACGCCGAGTCGGGCAACCTGCTCATCAAACAGGGCTCGCGGCGGTACAAGCTGCCCGTGTCCGACCGCAACTGGTTTCAGAATTTCTCGCCCTTCCCCGAGGAAGGCGCGGTCACCTGGTCCGGCGACTTCCTCCAGGAACTCATCGACCGCGTGGCCTATTGCATCTCCGACGAGGACACCATGGAGGCCATGGCCTGCATGGTCTTAAAGCCCGCCGACGAGGCCAAGGTCGAGGTCTGCGGCTTAAACGGCCACCAGTTTTCCCTGGTCGGCTTTTTAAACGACGACATCCACGCCATGTTGCCGGCCGACGGCATCCTCATCCAGAAGAAATACGTGGCCGAACTCAAGCGCTGGCTCTCCGCCGACGAGATCGAGTTGGCCATCAGCCAGAAGCGGCTTTTCTTCCGCACCCAGGAAAAGGACGCGGAAAACGAGGCCGTAGCACCCAAGATCGAGACGTTCAGCCTGCCTTTAAGCTACTACCAGTACCCGGATTACAACACCTTCGTGTCCAAACTGGCCACCGACGGCGTCTCGACGCTCGCCATCAACCGCGACGAGCTGATGGACGCCCTGGAACGCGTGGCCATCTTCAACACCGACAACAACCGGTGCGCCTACTTCCTGTTCGACAATCCCACGGAGCTGTCGCTGCGCAGCCAGGGCCAGGAGGCCGGCGAGGCCACCGAAACCCTGGAATGCGCGTTTACCGGCAGCCTGGACAAGGTGGCCTTTCCCACCAAGGACCTGCTCGATATCCTCGGGCATTTCCATTCGCCCAAAGTCAGCCTGGCCATGACCGGCGCCGAAGGTCCCTGCGGCATCACCGGCGAGGAAGACGGCGACTGCCTGGTCATCATCATGCCCATGAAAATTGTGGAAGAGACGTACTATAGCGAGGAAGACATCGCATGAGTCAGGACAACACGCCCCAGGCGGCCCACGGCCCCCAGGCCTACGACGCCAGTTCCATCACCGTCCTGGAGGGGCTTTCGGCCGTACGCAAACGCCCGGCCATGTATATCGGCTCGACCGACGGCCGGGGCCTGCATCACCTCGTCTGGGAGGTCGTGGACAACTCCATCGACGAATCCATGGCCGGATTTTGCGACCGCATCGTCGTGACCATCCACCTGGACAACTCGGTGACGGTCTCGGACAACGGCCGCGGCATCCCCGTGGACATGCACCCCAAGGAAAAACGCCCGGCCGTGGAAGTGGTCATGACCGTGCTGCACGCCGGCGGCAAGTTCGACAACGAAACGTACAAGGTCTCGGGCGGCCTGCACGGCGTCGGCGTTTCGGTCGTCAACGCCCTGTCGGAATACCTCGAGGTCACGGTGCGCCGCGACGGCAAGAGGTACCAGCAGCGCTACGAGCGCGGCATACCGGTGACGTCGCTGACCGTGATCGGCGAGGCCGATTCCACCGGCACCACCATCCGCTTCAAGCCCGACGACGAGATCTTCGAGACCAACCAGTTCTCCCACGAAACCCTGGTCAAGCGTTTCGAGGAGCTGGCCTACCTCAACCGGGGCCTGGAGATCGACTTCCGCGACGAGCGCAGCAACGAACGCGTCACCTACCGTTTCGACGGCGGGCTCAGGCGCTTCGTGGCCGACCTCAACGCCGGCGAGCAGACCATCCACGACATCATCGACGGCACGGGCGAGATCGACGGCATCGTCACCGACTTCGCCCTGCAATACAACGCCAACTACAAGGAAGAGGTGCTGACCTTCGCCAACAACATCCGCACCCGCGAAGGCGGCACCCACCTGGCCGGGTTCAAGACGGCGCTCACCCGGGCCATCAACACCTATATCGAGAAGTCGGACCTGCCCAAGAAATTCAAGCAGAAGCTGACCGGCGACGACGTGCGCGAAGGGCTCACCGCCGTCATCTCGGTGAAATTGCCCGGACCCCAGTTCGAAGGCCAGACCAAGACCAAGCTCGGCAACTCCGAAGTCGTCGGCATCGTGTCCAAGGTCGTCTTCGAGTCCATGAACGTCCATTTCGAGGAAAACCCGAAAGACGCCAAGGCCATCGTGGAAAAGGCCGTGGACGCGGCCAGAGCCCGCGAGGCGGCGCGCAAGGCCAAGGAGCTGGTGCGGCGCAAGGGCGCGCTCTCCGACCATTCCCTTCCCGGCAAGCTGGCCGACTGCCAGAGCAAGAACCCCGAGGAATCGGAGCTCTTCATCGTCGAGGGCGACTCGGCCGGCGGCTCGGCCAAGCAGGGGCGCGATCCGCGCTTCCAGGCCATCCTGCCGCTGCGCGGCAAGATCTTAAACGTCGAGCGCACCCGCACCGACAAGATGCTCGGCAACAAGGAAATCCGGAACCTCATCACCGCCATGGGCCCGACGCCGACCATGGGCGAGGAGGACGAGGAAAAGGAAACCGAGAACTACGCGCGCCTTCGCTACCACAAGATCGTCATCATGACCGATGCCGACGTGGACGGGGCGCACATCCGCACCCTGCTCCTCACCTTCTTCTTCCGGCGCTACGAAAGGCTCATCGATAACGGCTACATCTACATCGCCCAGCCGCCGCTCTACCGCGTCTTCAAGGGCGATTTCGAGAAGTTCATCAAGGACGACGAGGAGCTCTCCACCTTCCTCATGGGCCGCATCGGCCAGGACGTGTCCGTGGCTTCCGGCGAAAAGGTCTTTGTCGGCGAAGCCCTCTCCCCGCTCCTCGAGAGCATCCGTTCCCTCGAGGCCCGCATTCACGAGGCAGCGACCTATGGCCTGCCCGAGGATATCCTGACCATCCTGCTCGGCTATGATCGCCTGACGCCGTCCGATTTCGCCGCCATGGAAACCCTGCCTTCCGGGTTCATGCCGTATCTGGCCGAAAAAGGCTTCGAGTTCGAGATCGAAACCGAGGAGATCGACGACGAGAAACGGCTTTACGCCGTCTTTATCGCCGCCAACCAGGCCAGGCACCGCATCGCCGTGGAGTTTTTCAGCTCTAAGATCTACCGCTATGCCCACCAGACCTATGGCGAACTCCTGGCCGAGTGCCCGGAGATGCCGCTGACCATCACCCGCAAGGAGGAATCCCGGCAGGTGGCCGGTTTCTTCGAACTCTACAAGACGCTCATGGACGACGCCTTAAAAGGCATCAACATCCAGCGCTACAAAGGTCTTGGCGAAATGAACCCGGAACAGCTCTGGGAAACCACCATGAACCCGGAGAAACGCAGCTTTCTGCAAGTCTCCATCCAGGACGCCGGCGACGCCAACGACATCTTCGACCAGCTCATGGGGGAAAAAGTCGAAGGCCGCCGCACCTTCATCGAACGTAACGCCTTAACGGTGCGGGAGTTGGATATTTAGGGAGGGGGAAGGCATCCGGGGGGAAACTTTTCTGGAGAAAAGTTTCCCCCCGGACCCCCCTTCCAAAGACTTTTAACGGGGTAATGCGGTCTGCGGAAATTCGCAGGATAGAAAATAAATAGAACCCATTAAAGGGTCCAGGGGAATTATTCCCCTGGCGGGGTCCAGGGGCAGCGCCCCTGGTGGGGTGGTGCAGGAGGGGCGAAGCCCCTCCTGCCCGCGCCGGAGGCGATATACCGTGAGTAATGTGATCAACATCGAGGAAGAGCTCAAGAAGTCCTATTTGGAGTACTCCTTGAGCGTCATCATCGGCCGGGCCATTCCGGACGTACGCGACGGGCTCAAACCCGTGCACCGGCGCATTTTGTACGCCATGCACGAGTTGTCCAACACGTTCAACCGGCCGTACAAGAAGTCCGCGCGCGTCGTCGGTGACGTCATCGGTAAATACCATCCGCACGGCGACCAGTCGGTCTACGACGCCTTGGTGCGCATGGCCCAGAATTTTTCCATGCGCGATCCCATCGTGGACGGCCAGGGCAACTTCGGCTCCATCGACGGCGACGCCGCGGCGGCCATGCGATACACCGAAGTGCGCATGTCGCGTCTGGCCGGCGAATTTCTGGCCGACATCGAAAAGGAGACGGTCGGGTTTCGTCCAAACTACGACAACTCCCTAAACGAACCCGAGGTGTTGCCCACCAAGGTGCCGAACCTGCTTTTAAACGGCTCCTCGGGCATCGCCGTGGGCATGGCCACCAACATCCCGCCCCATAACCTGGGCGAGTTGTGCGACGGCCTGCTCCATCAGCTCGACAACCCCTCCTGCCCCATCTCGGAGCTCCTCGGGCTGATCAAGGGGCCGGATTTTCCCACCGGCGCGTCCATCTACGGCGGCAAGGGCCTTTTCGACGCCTACACCACCGGGCGCGGGACCATCAAAATCCGCGGCAAGGCCGAGATCGAGGAGCGCAAGAAGGACCACCAGGCCGTGGTCATTCGCGAGATTCCCTACGCGCTCAACAAATCGTCGCTGGTGGAAAAGATCGCGGCGCTCATTAACGACGGCCGCATCGAAGGCGTGTCCGACCTGCGCGACGAGTCCGACCGCAAGGGCATCCGCATCGTCCTTGACCTCAAAAAGGGCGTCATTCCGGACATCGTCATAAACGCCCTGTACAAGTATACGCCCCTTGAGACCTCGTTCGGCATCAACATGATGGTGGTGGCCGACAACCGGCCGGCCACGCTTAACATCCAGCAGATGCTCGAACACTTTCTGGCCCATCGCCGGGAAGTGGTGCTGCGGCGAACGGCCTTCGACCTGCGCAAATCCGAGGAACGCGCCCACATCCTCGAAGGCCTGCGCATAGCGCTCGACAACATCGACGAGGTCGTTTCCATCATCCGGGCTTCGAAAAACGCCATCGAGGCCCGCGAGCGCCTGATGGAGCGTTTCGGACTGTCCGAGCGGCAGGCCCAGGCCATCCTGGACATGCGTTTGCAGCGCCTGACCAACCTCGAGCGCCAAAAGCTCATCGACGAGTACAACGAGCTGATTAAGCTCATCGAGTACCTGCGCAGCATCCTGGAAAACGAGGAAGTCCTGCGCGGCGTCATCCGCGACGAGATCACGGAGATCAAGGACAAGTACGCCACGCCGCGCAAGACCGAGATTCTCGAGGACCTGGAAGGCATCAACATCCTCGACCTCATTCCGGACGAGGACGTGGTCATCACCCTGTCCCGGCGCGGCTACATCAAGCGCACCAAGGTCGACAGCTACCAGCAGCAAAAGCGCGGCGGCAAGGGCGTGGCCGGGGTGTCCACCTCGGGCGACGATTTCGTCCAGTCCTTCTGCGCCACCACCAACCACCAGCAACTGCTTTTATTCACCAACCTTGGCCGCATGTTCATGCTGCCCGTGCACCAGATTCCCGAAGGACAGCGCACGGCCAAGGGGGCGCATATCGCCAACCTGCTCCCCATGGACAAGGAGGAGTTCGTGGCCACGGCGCTGGCCATCCGCGAGTTCTCCTTCGAGCGCTATTTCCTCTTTGTGACCCGCAAGGGCATGGTCAAGCGCTCCTGCACCGACCTGTACAAGAATTGCCGCAGTACGGGCATTATCGCCGTCACCCTCAAGGATGGCGACGAACTGCTCACCGTAAAAGAGATCGACGACAACGCCGAAGTGTTGCTGGCCACCAACCAGGGCCTGTCCAACCGTTTTCGTATCTCCGGCATCCGCGCCACGGGCCGGGCGGCGGCAGGCGTCAAGGGCATTGCCTTAAAGGGCCAGGACCGGGTGGCGGCCGGGGTCATCATGACCGGCAACGCCAGAAGCGAGGTCCTGACCATCTCGGCCCACGGCTACGGCAAGCGCACCTCCATCGAGCATTATCCCCTGCGCAACCGGGGCGGCTCGGGCGTCATCAACATGCGCGTGACGCCGAAAACCGGCCAGGTCATCGGCGCGGTCATGGTGAGCGCCGAGGACGAGCTGCTGCTTCTCACCTCGGCCAACAAGATCATCCGGCTGTCCGTGTCCGACATCAGCACCGTCGGTCGCGCCACCCAGGGCGTGATGCTCGTGCGCATGGAGGGCGACGTGGCGGTCACGGGATTCGATCTGGTCGATCCGAGCGATCCCACGCAGTGTCAAACCACCGAGCTTTCCTAAAACCCTTCCTGACAGGCGGCCTGATCCTTCTTTTCGTTTTCCAGGCCGCCTGTCACAGGCCTGTCCGGTCGCCCGAGGAGGATCTTCTCGATACGGCCAGACAGGCCTTTCTTGATGGTCGCTACGGCGACGCCGAGCACGACTACCAGATCTATCTCGAACATTTTCCCAAGGGTGCGGCCCGGCTTGAAGCCTGGCTGCGACTGGCCGATATCAGCCAGGATATCCGCGTCTCGCCGCGCAAGGCCGCGCTGCTTCTGGAAACCGCTGTTCTCGAAAACGCCGGGAATGTCGCCACGCAGGCCGGATTGGCGCTGCGGGCCGCCAGGCTGCATCTGGAGCTTAAGGATTACGCCAAGGCGACGAAACTGCTTCAAGGCGCAATCGTCCTGCCCGGCCTTGATGCGACTACGCAGGCCAAAGCCTGCCTGGAACTGGCCCATGCCCGCGCTTTGGCCCGGGATACGGCCGGGGCCCTTGCCGCCTACGATCTTTGCCGCGACCGGGTCGATGATGCCGGGAGCAAATCCCGGTGCGATCTGGCCCGGGCCCGGCTTTTCATGCAGCTCGACCGGACCCGTGAAGCGGAACCGATTTTGCATACTCTTTTTGCCGATCAGCGCGTCCCGGCTCCCGTACGCGGCGAGGCCGGTTTCGCCCTGGGCCAGTTATCCGAAACCGCGCATGACAAGGCTGCGGCCAGAACCTATTACGAGCGGGTGCGCACCCTCTATCCAAACCCGTTGGCGGTTGCGCAAAAACTCAAGCATTTAAAATAAATCAAGCTGGATACCACGCCATGGTGCTGGACATGCTTCGCAAGAAAAAGCCCTCCCGTGAGGAGGAACAGGAACATCGGCGCAATGCCGGCATCCTGGACGAGGCCATGGCCCAGCGCTCGAAGGTCCACGTCAAATTCGATTCCCAGACCACCACTATCACAGGCGTCACGGCCAACATCATGGCCTTAAACGATGTCGGACTTGTTCTGGAACTCAGCGGCCTGGCCACGGTCAAGGAACGATTCATCGGCCAGACGATCACCTGTTTTTTTAAGATTGTTGAACGCGAGCACCGCCACCGGGAAATTTTTTATAGCTTCGATACGACCATCCTGCGTATCCGCAACCAACAACAACGGCTTCCCCAGATCGCCATCTCCTTTCCCGGTTCTCTGCAAGGGGCCCAGCGCCGCAAAAGCCTGCGGATGAAGCCCGACCTGGAGCAATTCAGCCATATCGCCCTTTGGCGCTACGATGCCAAAGGCGGTTTCGATCTGGCCAAGCCCACCGTCTCCCACAGCCATTTCAAGGCGTCCCTGGCGCAGTTGGAAAACATCTCGGCCGGCGGCCTGCGCCTGCTGTTGCGACGGGATCTGCTCAAGGAAAAGAATCTCGCCCCCAACAAGGGGGATCGCTTCATCCTGTTTTTTACCTTTGTGGAGAACGCACCCAAGCTGCGCGGCGAGTATTGGCTGGTCGGCAAGATCAACAATGTGCAGCCCGATCCCCTGTCCCACGACATGACCCTGGGCCTGGAATTCGTGGCCAACGGCGTGCGGCTGGAGGAAACCGGCAAGGTCGAGTGGAAAAAGATCACGGACAACGTCATCGACGACATGGCCCAGCGCATTTACGAGTGGCATCTGGCCCTGTACCGCGACAAGGGGCTTAACGGCTGAGCGTCCCCTCCCCTTCGAGAATCTCCCGGAGAAAGCCCTGCATGTGCTCGTAATGCGAGCCCGCCCAATAGATGCGCCCGCACTGCGGGCACGTCGAGAACGTTTCGTAATACCGCTTCGTCTTCGGCAACAGCCGGTCCAGGACGTCCTTTTTCTCCACCGGATTTAGCACCCGGTTGCAGCGCAGGCAGCGCGAAAACGCCGCATAGGGCGGCGTCAGGCCATAGGCACGCAGGATATCGCGCAGTTGTTGTTGGGGATCGTTGGCCCGGATCAGCCGGCCGTGGACGATCCTGGACCGCTTCAGGCAGCTGACGTCCCGGGACAGGGCGATGCGCCCTTCTTCCGAGGCGATGCGGGCCAGCTCCCTGTCTTCCATGTCCCTATCGTAGGCCACGTCGTATCCGAGCAGCCGCAGGAGCGTGGCCAGCCGGCCGACGTTGGCGTCCGCCACGAAGCGCTTTGGGCCGGGGGGAAGCGGCGTTGGCCGCAGCAGGGTCGGCCTGAAGACGTCGATGGGAAGTTCGGCCGGGCGTATTTCGATGCGCTCGCCCTGGGCAAGCCTGTGTTCGAACCCGACCGGCAGGCCGTCGGCGGTGATGCCGTGGATTTCGGTATGGGGCGGCCCCAGGGCCTCGATAACGTCCTTTATCGAGGTTTGCCGCGTCACGGGATAGAGGACTTCGCCGTGTGCGGCGGGTTTTCGCAAGAGCTCCCGCAATGCGCCCGCAAAGAGTAATGTGGCCGCCTTGTCCATGGACCACCCTCCCGGTCGATCTTTACGCTTCTCCCGCCTTTGCCGTATACCCCATCATCCCGGTGATTATTAGCGCATTGCCGCAGGGAATTCTTATGACAACAACACATTGCGATTTCAAAGGATATTCCGGACGACGGGTACACCTCGGCGTGACCGGTTCCGTAGCCGCCTTCAAGGCCCTGTCCCTTTTGCGACGCCTTGTCGCTTCGGGCGCTTCCGTGGGTGTGACCCTGACCACGGCCGCCCAACGTTTCGTCACCCCGCTTTCCTTCGAGGCCCTTGGGGCCGATCCCGTCTACACCGACATGTTTTCCCCGGAAGCGGCCAATTTCGCCCATCTCGCCCCGTCGCAGACCGCCGACGTGCTGGCCATTGTTCCGGCCACGGCCGACATCCTGGCCCGGTTGTCCTGTGGTTTGGCCGGCGATTTGCTCGCCTGCCAGGCCCTGGCTTTCGAAGGGACCATGGTCGTGGCTCCGGCCATGAACCCCCGGCTCTGGAAGGCCGTCGCTACCCAGGCCAATTGGCAAACCCTCCTTTCGCGGGGCGTCGTCGGCGTCATGCCCGAATGCGGCGAGATGGCCTGCGGCGAATCCGGCCGGGGGCGGCTTGCCGGCGAGGAGGCCATTTTCACGGCCATCCTCAAGGCGCTCACCCCGCAGGACATGGCCGGCAAGAAGGTGCTGGTCAGCCTCGGGCCGACACGCGAGTATTTCGACGCCGCCCGGTTCTGGTCCAACCCCTCCACCGGCCGCATGGGCGCTTGTCTGGCCATGGCCGCCTGGCTGCGCGGGGCTTCGGTGACCGTGGTTTCCGGACCCGTATCCTGGTGGTTTCCGGACGATGTCACGGTTGTTCCGGTCACGACCGCAAAAGAGATGCACGACGCCTGTCTTACCGCTTGGCCGGACTGCGACATGGCCGTTATGACCGCTGCCGTGGCCGATTTTTCACCCGTCCCCCATCCCAGCGGCGGCAAGTTCAAAAAGGCCGTGGCCGGCAAGGAACTGACCCTGGCATTTTCTCCCACCCATGATATCCTGGCGGCAATGGGCCAGAAAAAGCGCCCCGGGCAGAGGCTTGTCGGCTTTTGCGCCGAAACGGACAATTTGCTGGAAAACGCCAAGGGAAAGCTGACGCGCAAAAATTGCGACTTGATCGTGGCCAATCCTATCGGCCGCAGCGATGCCGGGTTTGCCGCCCTGGATAACGAGGCCGTAGTTTTGGCCACGGATGGCCGCACCGAACACTGGGCAAGCGCGCCGAAAACGGAAATGGCCTGGAAGATATGGGACTCAACGAATCGCTTTTAAACGTGCCGGAACGGCTTCGTGTCTGGCAGCAGGCGGGCATCCGGTATTTTTATATCGATCCCCTGGCCGAGGCGGTCGCGGAGAGCGCGCCCGAGCGGGAGCCTGCTCTCCAGGTCGAACCCGCGCCGCATGTTGCGCCTGAGCCCTTTACATCGCCCGAGCCCGTGGAAGCGCCTCCCCAGGTTGGCGAGGACCCGGCTGCCTGGCCCAAGCCCTGGTCTTCGATTTTTGCCAAGGCGCCCTCCGCTCCCCGTATCGTTTTGACCTACGAGGCCTTGTCCCTGGACATGACCGGTCAGGCCGACCCCAGGCGCGGCCGGCTTTGGCGGCGGCTCATCCAGGATATCGGACTTTCCGGAGCCAATGCCGTGGCCTTTTGGCCCTACTGTTTGCCGGAAAGCGACGATCGGGCGCGCGACACGGCGATTTTCCTGGCCGGATTGCGGCTCCTGCAACCGGCCATCCTGGCGGTCTTCGGCGCCCCTGCCCCGGAAGTAGCGGCTGCCTGGCATGGCCAACTGCCTGCTCTCAAACCTGTCATGCTCGCCGATCCCGACATCCTCCTCAGCGGCGACAAGGAGGCCTGGCATGAAGTCATCAGCGCCCTTGGCGGCGGTTAAGCGCCTTTTCCCCTCTTGCCTGCTGGCCGCCCTGCTGCTCTTCGTTCCGGCCCTTTCCCAGGCGCAGAAAGCGCCCATTGACGTTGTCACGGCCACCCTGGACGCCGCCATTTCCCCGGCCCAGGCCGACATGCTCGACGACGCCATTGCCGTGGCCAAAAAACGCGGGGCCGCCCTGCTGGTCCTGCGGCTCAATACGCCGGGCGGCGGTATCGAGCCCATGCGCCGCATGGTGACGTCCATTCTCGGCAGCCCGGTTCCCATTGCCATCTGGATTGCCCCTTCCGGGGCCAGAGCCGCCTCGGGCGGCGTCTTTCTCATGGCGGCCGCGACCATTACCGCCATGGCTCCCGCTACGACCATCGGGTCGGCATCGCCTGTCGGGCCTGGCGGCGGCGACCTGGGCAAAACACTGCACAAGAAGATTCAAAACGATCTGGAAAGCCTGGTGCGGGGCATGGCCCTGTCCCATGGCCGCAACGCCAAATGGTATCAGCGTTTTGTCGCCAATGCCGAGAACCTGACCGCGGCCGAGGCGGTGCGCGAGCGGGTCGTGGACTTCATTGCCGTCGACCAACAGGATCTGCTGACCCAGATCGGCAAGCGCGGCCTGGAATCCGGCGGCAAGGTTCTGCGGTTTTCCCCGGATGCGGTGGTCGTTTCGCCCTATGAGCCCGGTTGGCGCTACGGCTTCTTGACCTGGCTTCTTGATCCCCAGGTGGCCTATATTCTGCTCCTGATCGGCGTTGCCGGCATTTTTTTCGAGCTGACCACGCCCGGGGCCATCCTGCCCGGCGTGGTCGGCGGCTTGTGCATCCTGCCGGCGCTCTACGCCCTGTCCATCCTGCCGACCAACATCACGGGACTGCTGCTGCTTCTTTTCGGCGGCGGCCTTTTTCTGCTGGAACTGTACGTGACCAGCTACGGCCTTTTGAGCGTCAGCGGCGTGGCCGCCCTTTTTATCGGGTCCATGCTGCTTTTCCGGCACGACGGACAGGCCGGCCTTCCCTTGTCCGTCATTGCCCCGACTGTGGCCGGCGTCTCTCTGATCCTGCTTTTGGCCGGCTGGATCGTGGCCAAGGCCCAACGGCAAAAGCCCCGCTCCGGTCTGGAGGCCCTTGTCGGGGAAAACGCCACCGTGCGTCATTTCGAGGGAGATTCAGGCAAGGTGTTCGTCAACGGCGAAATTTGGAATGCCCGGCTGGATGCCGGTTGCGCCGACTGCCGGCTCGTGCCCGGCCAATCCGTCCGCATTGTCGCCGCGCAGGACATGACGCTTGTCGTCACCGCTGGCGATGCCCCCGCATCCGCCCGCTAACAACCGGCAAAGGAGGAGCCATGTACACGTTCATCCCCATCCTGGCCATTGTCATTTTTATTCTCGTGACCTCGCTTCGCGTGCTCAACGAATACGAGCGGGGCGTCATTTTCCGTCTCGGCCGCATCATCGGGGCCAAGGGGCCTGGGCTCATCCTGCTTTTTCCGATCATCGACCGCATGACCAAGCTTTCCATGCGCACTTTTGCCATGGACGTGCCCAACCAGGACGTCATCACCCGCGACAACGTCAGCATCAAGGTCAATGCCGTGGTCTATTTCCGGGTCGTGGACCCCATCAAGGCCATCCTGGAAGTGGAGGACTACATGTACGCGACCTCGCAGATTTCCCAGACCACCCTGCGCAGCGTCTGCGGCGGTGTGGAACTCGACGAGATCCTGGCCCATCGGGACAAGGTCAACGAGCGTGTCCAGGGCATTCTCGACCAGCACGCCGGCCCCTGGGGCATCAAGGTCGCCAATGTGGAGCTCAAATACATCGACCTGCCCCAGGAGATGCAGCGGGCCATGGCCAAGCAGGCCGAGGCCGAACGCGAACGCCGGGCCAAGGTCATCAACGCCGAGGGCGAATACCAGGCCGCCACGCGTCTGGCCCAGGCGGCCACCATCATCGCCGTGCGTCCCGAGGCCTTGCAGCTGCGCTATTTGCAAACCATGCGGGAAATGGCCGCCGAAAGCCATGCGGCTACTATTTTACCTATTCCTCTTGATTTTATCCGTTCTTTTTTTCATGTTCCGACCCACGCCGCGGCAGCCCAGCCGGATCTTGCGCCGGACCCCGCGACACAGTATCCTGAACCTGATTCCACGGTCGAGGCGCCATCCGATCCGCTACAAAACCAGCAGCTTGGCGACGCGTGATCGCATTGCCATGTCGATGTGTCTTGTAATCGGCGGACCCTTTCACAGCTACCCAGAGGAGCCATGAACATTCTTGTCACCGGCGCTGCCGGATTTATCGGCTTCCATTTATGCCGCCGATTTCTGTCCATGGGTCATACCGTGACCGGCCTGGACAACATGAGTCCGTATTATTCCGTCAGCCTCAAACAGAACCGGATCGATATTCTCGCCGCCGAGAAGCAGTTCCGTTTCGTCAAGGCCGATATGGCCGATCGTCCGGCCATGGACAGCCTTTTTGCCGATGGCAAATTCAGCCATGTGGTCAATCTGGCCGCCCAGGCTGGCGTGCGCCACAGTCTGACGCATCCCGAAGACTATGTTCAAACCAATCTGCTCGGCTATTTCAACATTCTGGAAAATTGCCGGCAGAACAAGGTCGACCACTTCGTCTTCGCTTCGTCCAGCTCCGTGTACGGCCTCAATACGACCATGCCTTTTTCCGTCCACGACAATGTGGACCACCCTATCAGCCTGTATGCCGCGTCCAAGAAATCCAACGAGTTGATGGCTCATTCCTACAGCTATCTGTATGGGCTTCCGTGTACCGGATTGCGGTTTTTTACAGTGTACGGTCCCTGGGGACGTCCGGATATGGCTTTGTTTTTATTTACAAAAGCCATTCTTGAAGACAAGCCCATCCAGGTCTTCAATCACGGCCGTATGGAGCGTGATTTTACGTACATCGACGATATAGTGGAAGGGGTTGTCCGGGTGACGCAAAATACTCCAACACCCAATCCAACTTGGAATCCTGCATCTCCCGATCCCGGCAGTAGTATAGCACCGTATCGGCTGTATAACATTGGCAACAACAATAGTGTTACCCTTATGCATTTTATCGAGACTATTGAAGATGCATTGGGTAAAAAAGCAATTAAGGAGATGTTGCCGTTGCAGCCTGGCGACGTTCCGGCAACCTATGCCAATGTTGACGATCTGATTCGTGACGTGGGATTCAAGCCGTCGACGCCCATTGAAACCGGCATTGCCCGGTTTATTGAGTGGTACCGGCAATATTACCGGGCTTGATATTGACAGGATGGATAAGGTACACTAATCGAAGCTGTTACCAACGTTCAAACTGCCTCAAGGACGGAACCAGGTAATGGAATTCCAGACCACGAAACGTGATCTTGAAACGGTTTTTACGAAAATCCAAAGCCAGGTCGCGGAAGCCAATCTTCCTGAAGAAGCGGATGTGAATCGTTTTTTCCGCTTAGCCCAGCGCCTGCACCAGCAGGCCGGTGAAACGTGGATGGACGAGGCCGAGGATTTTTCCCATCTTGCCGGACAGCTGCTCAATGCCGTCAAAAAGGGCGACGTGGAAGGATGCGTCATGCTCGTCGAGTCCCTTGATGACGCGCAATCGTACTGCCATCGCATGTTCCGCGATTAAGCCTTTTCCACTGTTTCACGTGAAACATGTCTGCGCCGTGGCGCGTTGCGCCCTGGCTGATCATATGGGATCGAGGAGGGCTTATGGCGCGGGTCATCGTTATTGCCAATCAAAAGGGCGGCGTCGGCAAGACCACGACGGCGGTCAATCTTTCCGCATCCCTGGCCGTCATGGAAAAAAAAACCCTGCTGATCGATTGTGATCCGCAGGCCAATGCCGGCAGCGGTCTTTCCGTCTATCCCGACCAGGTCAGCGAAAATCTGTACACGGTCTTGTATGAACCGGCCCGGGCCAAGGAAGCTATCGTCGGCACGGAACTCCCCTTTCTGAGCGTGCTTCCTTCCGGTCCCGATCTCGTGGCGGCAGAAATCGAGCTGGTGGACAAACCGCGCCGGGAATATTTCCTCCGGGCCTTGATCGACACTGTGCAGGATGACTATGAGTACATCCTGCTCGATTGTCCGCCCTCCCTGGGACTGGTGACCCTCAACGCCCTTTGCGCGGCCAGCGAATTGCTCGTGCCGCTGCAATGCGAATACTACGCCCTGGAAGGCATCGCCCAGTTGCTGCGTACGTTTGACCAGGTGCGCAAACGCTTCAATAACCGTCTGACGCTGCTTGGCGTGGCCCTGACCATGTATGACGGCCGCAACAAGCTCAATCGCCATGTCAAGCGCGAGATATGGAAATGCTTTCCCAAGCTGTATTTCCAGACCCTTATTCCGCGCAATATCCGTCTGTCCGAAGCGCCCAGTTACGGCAAGCCTGTCCTGACCCACGACGTCAAATCCCGTGGCGCCTCGGCCTATCTGTCCCTGGCCCAGGAAGTCGTCCGACGTCAGCCGGCCTGAGTTTTGTGCCGTACTGCCTTATAGGAAGATATTTCGGATAACCCTCGACGTTCTCTTTTCACGATGCCGCCGGTAACACGGTGTTTCACGTGAAACAAAAAAGGCCGCTTCCTCTCGGAAGCGGCCTTTTTTGGGCGGTGCGAGGGTTATTTGTGCTCCACGAAGGGCTGGCATTCCACGGTGAGATGCTTCTTGAAATGCTTTTTGAGCACGAGGGACTTGCAGGACTGGCACTGGAAGGTTACCAGTCCCCCGAGGTTGGCCGCGCGCAAGCGGAACTTGCGCGGGTCGTCCTGGCGCCAGTCCTCGGTGGATGCGCCGCAATGGGCGCAGGCCACGTCATAGCTCGGCTCATAGGTGAAATCCCAGTAGGCCAGCAGGTTCTCCCAGTCCCCGATGGGCTCGGGACGTTCTTCCGGCTCCGGGCGACAGGACGGGTCCAGGACATACAGCGCTTTTTCGATGACGGGCAGCAGGTTGTCCCTGACGGCTTCCCACAGTTCGGGGCTTAACCGCACGCCGCGCAAGGCGCCGGCGGCATCGTAGAGTTCCAGGAAATGGGCTGAGATGGGTGGCACGAAGGGCTCCTTGGACGGTTTTTACGGATTGGCGCGATTGCGTCACGAGACGGCCATTTCAAAAGACATGAAAAGAAGGTAACGTTCCCGCATCGCGCGTCAAGTCCGATCACGGATACGGTGCGCGCGCAAACGTTGCAAGAAGGAATATGGCATGGCGCAGGCCCAGAAAGGACTCGGCAGGGGACTCGAAGCCCTGCTTGGCGGCTATCGGGACGACAAGCCGGGGGGGGATGTGCAGACCCTTGCCCTGGAAGCCATCCGCCCCAACCCGGAACAGCCGCGCCGGGCGTTCGACCAGGATGCCCTGACCGATCTGGCGGCTTCGATCAGGGAACAGGGCTTGTTGCAGCCCGTGCTGGTGCGTCCGGTGGCCGATGCCTCGGGCGCAACCCATGAGATCGTGGCCGGCGAACGCCGCTGGCGGGCCGCCCGATTGGCCGGCCTGACCGAAATCCCGGTCCTCGTGCGGGAAGTGGACGACGAACAAAGCCTGGCCCTGGCCATGGTGGAAAATCTTCAGCGCGAAGACCTCAATCCCATGGAGGAAGCCAGCGGTCTGCATCTGCTCCTGACCCGGTTCGGCATGAGCCAGGAAGCGCTGGCCAAAAAAGTGGGCAAAAGCCGCCCCGCCGTGGCCAACGCCCTGCGCCTGCTGCAACTCCCCGCGCCCATCCAGGAGGATTTGGCCAAGGGCGTGTTGACCGCCGGCCATGCCCGGGCGCTGTTGTCGCTGCCGGACCCGGCCCTCTGCGAGGCCTTGTGGCGGTATATCGTGGAGACGGGATGCAGTGTGCGCGAGGCCGAGGACGCGGCCGGCTACGCCAAGATACACGGGAAGCTGCCCGAAAGCGGCGCCAGGTCCGTTCGGGAAAAAACAGCGCGTCCGGCCAAAAAAGCCGTTTTGGAACAGGTGCTCCGGGACATCGAAGGTCCGCTCACGGAGCGGGCTGGCGTCATGGTCAAGGCGGCGGGTTCGGTCGATCACGGCAAAATCACCTTTCACTACAGCTCACGCCGCGAACTGGCCGGGCTCCTCGAACATTTCGGTTTGGCCGAGACGCTCACCGCCGAGGGCGGCGAATAAACGCAAGGTGAGGCGGCATTGGCGGTCCGGTCCGGGGGCTCGTATGGCTGGGCCTTGTTTGGCAAACGCAGGGACGGCGGGAGGCGGTTTGGACGACCACGACGCACGCAAGGAAGCCCATTGGCGGGTGACGACCGGGGACGCGCCCGGGCGGATCGTATTTTCGGGCGAAATCGATTTTTCGGTCACGCCCACGGTCAGGGAGCGCCTGCTGGAACTTGTCGGCAAGACGGGGAAGGATATCGAGCTGGACCTGGCGGACCTGACCTACATCGACAGTTCCGGTCTGGCCCTGCTGCTCGAACTGCGCAAGCAACTGGCGGAAACGGGTCGGTCGGTGGCTATCCGGTCGATTTCGCCCCAGGTCCGCAAGCTCTTCAACCTGACGCAGCTGTCCGATCTGTTCGGCCTGCCTGATTAGGGCAGGAAAAGAGAGAACCGGGGGGAAACTTTTCTGAAGAAAAGTTTCCCCCCGGACCCCCTTTCCAAAGACTTTTAAAAAGGGTTCACTCACTCCCGTCCACAAGGTAAAAAGTTTAGGAAAGGGAGAGCGCGAGAGGGGACAACCCTTTTCAAAGGGTTTCCCCTCTCGCATCTATCCACTTCAGGAGACAATAAGCTATGGCGCAGGGGGAAGCGGCCACACTTGTCTGGTTGGTTTCGGGGCTGATACGTTGCGCCAGGGGGACGCTCAACCCGCTGCGGCGCACCAAGACGTATCTGCGCTCGCGGACCTGGTCGCACATGGCCTGGATCGGGGCGGATTCGCTGCCGATCATCAGCATCATCTCCGCCTGCGTCGGCATCATCCTGGCCCTGCAATCCGCCACCCAGCTGGAAAAGGTCGGGGCCCTGAGCTACGTGGCCAATCTGGTCGGCTATTCCATCATCACCGAACTCGGGCCGCTTCTCACCTGCCTCATCATGGCCGGCCGGGCCGGCGCGGCCTTTACCGCCGAAATCGCCACCATGCGCATCTCCGAGGAGATCGACGCCCTGGAGGTCATGGGGGTGGACCCGGTCCGGTTTCTGGTCTGGCCGAAATTCGCGGCCATGTGCGTCATGGCCCCCCTGCTCACCCTGTGGGGCGACTGCATCGGCATATCGGCCGGCGGCATTTTTTCCGCCCTGGCCCTGGGACTTTCCGGCAAGGCCTATTTTCTTCAGACCGCCGGGTTTCTGACCATGCGCGATCTGCTCGCGGGGCTGGTCAAAAGCGCCGGGTTTGGCGTAACCATTACGATTATCGCCTGCTGGCAGGGCTTTTTGGCCCGGGAAGGCGCGGCCGACGTCGGCCGTCGCACGACCCGGGCGGTGGTGCAATCCATCTTCCTTATGATTCTTTTGGATTTGTTTTTTACGGCCCTCAATTATATCTTTCGCTGAAAAAGGAGTGTTGCGTGGCGGGTCGCCTGGAATCGCCGGATATCAGTTTGCAGGACGTCTGCGTCGGATACGGCGAGCGGGTGGTGCTTTCCGGTGTGAAAACCACCCTCCCCGGCGGGAAAGTCAGCGTGATCCTGGGCGGATCGGGCTGCGGCAAATCCACGCTTTTGCGTAACATCATCGGGTTGGTCCCCATAAAATCGGGGCGCATCGTCCTCGGCGGTCGCGACATGGCGGCCATGGACGCCGGCGAGCGGCTGGTCATGCTCCGGCACATGGGAGTGCTCTTTCAGGATGGGGCGCTTCTGGGCTCGTTGCGCCTGGGCGAGAACATCGCCCTGCCCCTGCGCGAACACACCGAGTTGTCCAATTCGCTTATCGAGGAAGTGGTCGGACTCAAGCTGCGTCTGGTGGGCCTTGGCGACTTCATGAACTATTTCCCGAGCGAACTTTCCGGGGGCATGCGCAAGCGGGCCGGGCTGGCCCGGGCCATGGCCCTCGATCCGGCCGTGCTGTTGTGCGACGAACCGACATCGGGTCTGGACCCCATCACGGCCGCGGACATGGATCAGCTCATTCTCGAACTCAAGGCCACGTTTGACATGACCATCGTGGTCGTGACCCATGACCTGGAAAGCCTGTACGCCATTGCCGACCATGTGGTGGTGCTGGGTTCCGGCAAAATGCTGTTTCAGGGGTCCCTGCCCGATCTGGCGGCTTGCGACGACCCGTTTATCGGGCAGTTTCTGCGTCGGTTGCCGTCCCGGGAAAGCCGCATTCTGGAAGAACCATGGGCCGACCTCGTGGCGCGCCGACATGCCATGGCGGTTCCGTGCGCCGCATCCGAGGGGGATTGATGCTGTCAGCCAAGGCGAGTCGCTCGGATTACTTCAAGGCCTACGGGACGCTGCTGCTTGGCCTTTGCATCCTGGGCGCGTTCATGGTGGTGCTTGGCGGTAACTGGTTCTGGGTCAAATACGACCATTATCTGATCCGGTTCACTTCGGTGAAGGATTTGAGCCCCGGGCGGACCGTCAAATACGCGGGTCTGGATATCGGCCGGGTGGCGTCCATAGACCTCGACCCCGGCGATCCGCACTACATCGCCGTGAAGGTCGACATCAAACAAGGGTTTCCGCTGTTTTCCGGAACCGTGGCCCGCATTGCCCAAAAGGGGCTGGTGGGCGATTATTATGTTCTGCTCGACCTGCGCGGCGAGCCTGGAGCGCGCTTGGAGCCCGGCCAAACGATCCCGTCCATACCCACCATGGATATGCAGGAACTGGCGGCCAAGGCGGGAGACCTGCTCAATGACATCCGGCCGAAAATTAACGACATCGCCGACAACATCGACAAGCTTTTCAGCAAGGAGAACACCGACTCCCTGCGCCGGGCCCTGGAAAACACGCCCAAGCTGGTGGAGGATCTGCGCCGGGCGGCCAACGATTTTCGCACCAATTGGGACAAGCTCTCGACCAAGGGCGGCAAGGCGGCCGATACCCTGGACGCATCGCTTAAGCGCATGGACAAGGCCGTGTCTTCGGTGGAAAGGGAACTGGTCAGGACGCTCGTCAATATCCAGCGCAAGACCGACGGCATCGGCGGCCTTGTGACCGATGTGCGCCAGGGCTTCAATTACGACCAGGAACAAATGGAAGATATTCTCAAAAACCTCAACCGGACGAGCCGGGAAGTCAAAGACCTCATGGGCCGGCTGCGCGAGCGGCCCTGGGAGCTTATCCGGCCGCCAGCGGGTAGATGATATGAAGCGTTTTTCCCATATCGCCGTTTGGATTGTTTTCAGCCTGATCCTGGGCGCGAGCCTTGCCGGTTGTTTCGGCAAGCCGCCGCCGCCCCAGCAATACCTGCGAGTGGATTTGGGCCAGGCCCCCTGCCCCGGCTCCGCCAATGCCCAACAGCGCCTGCCGCTCGGGATCAAGCCGCTCAAGGCACTGGAGAACCTGGACCGCACCGCGGTCCTGACCGCCCATGACAATGTGCTGACCGCGAGCCTCCAGTACTACTGGGAAGGCGCGCCCCAGGACCTGGTGGGACAGGCCCTGCGCCACGGCATCGAATGCCAGTCCGCGAGCCTGACCCCGGTCGATTACCAGCCGCGCGTGACCCATGACGCGGTCCTGACCGGCCAGCTTACCGCGTTCAACGTGGACGAGACCGAGGGCGGCCGGTTCGTGGTGTCGCTCCACCTCGACCTGTGGTCCCGGAATCTGGGGACGCGTATTTCCAGCGGGGACTTCAACGCCTATGCGCCGCTGGATAATTTCAGCGGCGACGCCGTGGCCAATGCCGCCTCCGATGCCCTGGGCCGCGTCGTGCCCAAGGTCGTGGCCTGGCTCGATGGCGGTCTGCCGCGCATCCAGAAATTCATGCAACAGCAATGAGGTAGGGCCATGCTTTTTGCCGTGAGCATCATTGCCGAGGAGCGCATTGCCGCGGCCATGCGCAAGGGGGAGTTCGAGAACCTCGAGGGCAAGGGCAAGAAGATTGTTTACGAGGACGATTCCATGATCCCCGAGGACCTGCGCATGGCCTACAAGATCCTCAAGAACGCCGGCTACGTGCCCGAAGAGCTGACGCAGGAAAAAGAGATCATGACGGCCGCCGAACTGCTTGCCGCCGCGACCGACGAGCAGGAACGGTACAAGCAGATGCAAAAGCTCAATTACCTTGTCATGAAGGTCAACGCCCGCCGCCGGCGGCCGGTCAACCTGGAGCAGGATGCGGACTATTACCGCAAGGTGGTGGAACGCGTCTCGGTCAGGGTTCCCGGTCGGGAAGCACAAGACCGCTGAGCAGCAAGGCGCAGGCCGCGTCGCTGACGTTTTCGCCATCCGGGGCAAGGCCGCATTCCGACGGCAGATGCCCCGCGATGGCCAGATCCGTCAGCCCGTGGACCATGGCCCACACGGTCACGGCCAGGATATGGGGCGGTCCCTGGCGGAAAAAAACCGCTTCCTGGCCCCGGACAATGGACGCGACCAGCGCGTCGAACGCCCTCTTTCCCGCCTCTCGCAATTCCGGGTTCGCGTGCTCCAGCCGCGCGGCGTCGCCGAACATGAGCCGGTACATGGCCGGCCGGGTGACGCCGAGGTCGATGTAGCATTTGCAAGACGCCAGGAATTGCTCCCCGGCGTCCAGGTCCGCAGCGGCCGAGATCCTGTCCAGCTCTTCATGCAGCCGGTCGAAGCCGCGCGTCGCCAAGGCGGCCAGCAGGTCGGACTTGGAGGCGAAGTGCCTATACGGCGCGGCATGGCTCACCCCGGCCGTGCGGGCCAGGTCCCGCAGGCTGATGCCCCCTCCTCCGTCCCGCTCAAGCAGCCGTTCGCCGGCATCGAGCAACGCTTTCCGTAGATTGCCGTGGTGATAGGCGTCATCATGCATGGGTCGTCGTGTTCCTTGCCCAGTATTGAAGCAAACAATGTTGACGATGTCCACATGAGAAGATACACGGATGTTGCCATTGCCAACATGGATACAATCCAGGAGGACTCGGTATGGCAAAAATTTGTTTGTTTCTGGACGGGCTTGGGCAGGATGGGGCGGCAAAAGACGTTTTTCGCGGCCTGGTGCGGGAAACGGCCCGGGAAGCCGGCTACGCCCTGGATGTGGTCGATGTGGAAAGTCTTTGCGTGTCGCCGTGCAAAGGCTGCTTCGGTTGCTGGATCAAGACGCCCGGCCGGTGCCTGATCGACGACCCGTGCCGGGAACTTACCGGCCGGCTTGTCGCCGCCGATGTGGTCGTTACCGCCTCGCCTGTTGTCTTTGGCGGGTTGTCCGGACAAATGAAGATGCTCCTCGAGCGTTGCGTGCTCTCCACCCTGCTGCCGTTTTTCCATACGGTCGAGGGGCGTACGCGACATCCCCTGCGCTATGGCCGCAATCCCGACCTCATCAGCCTTGGCTGGCTGCCGCACCGGGATGTCGAGCAGGAGCGCCTTTTTCAAGGGCTCCTGGATCGCAACGCGGCCAATCTGGGTTCAGTCCGTAAAGCGTCCTGCGTTGTCCAGGCGGATGCGACGCCGGAAATGTGGCGCGCCAAGCTCGAGCAGGCCTTTTCCTTTGGGCAACATCCCGCCGCACCGCCAAAGCAGCCGACAATCGTCATTTGCAACGGTTCGCCGAAACGCACCGGCAGCGTGTCGGGCATGCTGGGCGGCTATCTGGCCAAATGCCTGTCCGCTCGAGGCGCGCGTACGGAGACCGTAAGCCTTTTGGAAGCCGCCAAGAACGAGGAGGCTTTCGACCGGCTTGTCAGGCTGGTGGAACAGGCGGACGGCGTTGCCCTTGCCTTCCCGCTCTACGGCGATTTTCTGCCTGGGCACGTTACGTTCGTTCTGAGCCATCTGGCCGCCCTTGGCGCCGGAATCGCCACCACTCGGCAAACCGGTTTTGTGGCCATCGCCAATTGCGGCTTTCCCGAAGCGCGCAATAACGACGCCGCCTTGGAGGGCTGCCGTCTGGCCGCCTCGCAACTGGGGTTTGCCTGGCTTGGCGGCGTGTCGGTCGGCGGAGGCGGATTCTATACGGGCCGGGAACTGGAAAAGCTCGGTTTCCTGGGACGACGCGCCCGGCAGGCCCTGGAGAAAAAAGCGGCGCTCCTCGTCGGCGAGGCGACCGAAAGCGATCTGTCCAGCCCCAATATCCAGGTGCCCTGCCCCATGCCCGGCTGGCTCTATCTGCGCATCGCCGAAATGGGCTGGAAGAAGTCCCTCCGCACGGGTGGTAAAACCATCGACCCCTACGCGCGCCCGTATGAAGCGAAGAGGTAGAGAGGGAAAGAAAGTGCGAGAGGGGGACCCTTTTTGAAAAAAGGGTCCCCCTCTCGCGCTCTCCCCTCCGAAAAACTTTTTACGGTGACAGATGTTGTAGCGATAACACTTTGTAATCGCTAAAAGTCTTTGGAAGGGGGGCCCGGGGGGAAACTTTTCTTCAGAAAAGTTTCCCCCCGGAACCATCCGCCATCTTCAAAAAAAATAATCGTTGCGCGTCCGGGAGCGGCAGGTGCTCGTCCACGGCCAGCATGGCGTAGGCCTTGCGGATCTCGGTGGTTATTGTGGGGAGTTGGGCCAGTCGCCTGGCCGGGGCGCGGGAAGCGATCAGGCTTTTGGCCGTGTCGAGGATGGTTCTGGCCCGCTGGGTGATGGTGTGATGGGCGAGCACCGTGCGGCGGCCGGCGGCGGCAAGCGCGGCGAGGTCCGGGTCGTTCAGGGCGACCTGCGCCACACGGGCGGCATCGGCCGGGGCGCCACGCTTGTAGGTCAGGATGTTCTCCCCGGGCGTAAAAAGGTCATGCAGGCCGTTGCCGGTCTCCTCGGTCAAAACGGCCGCGCCGCAGGCCATGGCCTCGAAAATCCGAAAATTGAGCTCCCCGGCCACACTCTGGTTCAGCACGATGCGGCTGCGTTGAAAGATCGGCACATAGCTGCCGGTAGTGGCGAAAAGCGGCGCGCGCTGGCGAAAGGCGTCGAGAAAGGCGCGCCGCGTTGTATTGATCCGGCCGTCCAGGGTGCCGACGAAGGACACGGGAATATCGCGCGCCTGCTCCCCTGCCTTGTCGCGTCGGGGATTGCAGAAAAGCGGCGACCAGAAGGCGGGTCGGCCTGTCGGACACTCGGTAAAAAGCGGCAGAAAATCCTTTTGCGCCACGAAAAAAGCGTCAAAGGCCGCGCTGTACGGCACATGCCAGGGGTGCATGTACTGGTCCACGGAATAACCGATGGTGAGCGTGGGCAGGGTCTCCAGGCCGAAAATCCAGGGCACTTCGCAGGAATCGAACCAGAACACGCAGTCGGGATCGGGAAAGCGGGCGGCAAGCAGTTCCCCAAGCCTGTTTCGGGAAAGCGCTTCGCCAAGCGCCACGTCGCAATCGGCCGTGGTGCCGAGCGATAACACCTCGTGCCCCAGGGCGCGAAAGACCTGGACAAAGGCGGTATGGTGCAGGTTCAGGATGCGCACGCTGCCTCCGATGCGCCCTATGGTGCGGCACAAGCGCCTTTCGTGCAAGCCGTGCCCTTGCCAGCCGGTCCTGTCCTGTGGGAAACTCCGGCCGCCGACCGCTTCCGGTCGGCCAACACCGTTCAAGGACCAAGGAAACAGCCATGCGCAGCTCGCAATTTAAATCAGGATTGGAAAAAGCTCCCCACCGTTCCCTGCTCTACGCCCTGGGGCTCACCCGGGAAGAGATGGAGCGTCCGCTTATCGGCATCGTCAATTCGGCCAACGAGGTCGTACCCGGCCATATCCACCTGAACACCATTGCCGACGCGGTCAAGGCCGGCGTACGCCTCGCCGGCGGCACGCCCATGGCTTTCCCGGTCATCGGCGTGTGCGATGGGCTGGCCATGAACCACGACGGCATGCACTTTTCCCTGGTCAGCCGTGAAATCATAGCCGATTCCATCGAAATCATGGCCATGGCCCATCCCTTCGACGCCCTGGTCATGATCCCCAACTGCGACAAGGTCGTGCCGGGCATGCTCATGGCCATGCTGCGCCTCAACATCCCGTCGATCATCGTCAGCGGCGGCCCCATGATGGCCGGTTCCACGCCGGACGGCTCCTGCGACCTGATCGACGTGTTCGAGGCCGTGGGCAAGTTCAAGCGCGGGGCCATCGACGCGGAAAAGCTCGACGAGCTGGAACAAAACGCCTGCCCCGGCTGCGGCTCCTGCTCGGGCATGTTCACGGCCAATTCCATGAACTGCCTGTCGGAGTCGGTGGGCCTGGGGCTCCCCGGCAACGGCACCATCCCGGCCGTGACCGCCAAACGGGTGCGGCTGGCCAAGACCGCCGGCATGCGCGTCATGGATCTTCTGGCCAAAAACATCCGGCCGCGTGACATCGTTACCGAAAAGAGCATCGAAAACGCCGTGACCATGGACATGGCGCTCGGCTGCTCCACCAATACCGTGCTGCACCTGCCGGCGGTCTTCGCCGAGGCGGGCCTGCCGCTGACCCTCGACCTCTTCGACAAGATTTCGCGCAAGACGCCGAACCTCTGCAAGCTCTCCCCGGCCGGCCACCACTACCTGAGCGACCTCGATACCGCGGGCGGCATTCCGGCCGTCATGAGCGCCCTGGCCGCCAAGGGGCTGCTCAACCTCGACGTCATGACCGCCACGGGCAAGACCCTTGGCGAGAACCTGAAGGACCTCAAGGCGGGGATCAAGAATCCGGATGTCATCCGGGCCGACGCGCCCTACGCCAACGAGGGCGGCATCGCCATCCTGCGCGGCTCCCTGGCCCCGGACGGCGCCGTGGTCAAACAGTCGGCCGTGGTCCCGGAAATGATGCGCCATACCGGCCCGGCCCGGGTCTTCGACGACGAGGAGGCGGCCAACGAAGCCATCCTCGGCGGCAAGATCAAGGCCGGCGACGTGGTGGTCATCCGCTACGAAGGTCCGCAAGGCGGCCCCGGCATGCGCGAGATGCTCTCCCCCACCTCCAACATCATGGGCATGGGCATGGGCTCGACCGTGGCGCTTATTACCGACGGCCGGTTCAGCGGCGGCACGCGCGGCGCCGCCATCGGCCACGTTTCGCCCGAGGCGGCCGAGGGCGGCCCCATCGCCCTGGTCCACGAGGGCGATACCGTGGAAATCGATATCCCGGCCCGCAAGCTCGAACTCAAGGTGGACGCGGCCGAGCTGGAAAAACGCCGCGCTGCCTGGAGACGGCCGCAAAAGGAAATTACCTCGCCGCTGCTCCGCCGCTACGCCGCCCAGGTCAAATCCGCCGCCCAGGGCGCGATCTACAAGGATCCGGTCAAAGGGTAAGGAGAAGAGAGAGACCGGGGGGAAACCTTTCTGGAGAAAGGTTATCCCCCCGGGCCCCCTTTCCAAAGACTTTTAACGATAACAGTCTGTCACCGTTAGAAGTTTTTAGGAGGGGAGAGCGCGAGAGGGGGACCCTTTTTCCAAAAAGGGTCCCCCTCTCGCATTCTCTTTCCTACCTAATAACATTTAGGCCGGTTGTCGGCGGTGGAGGAGCCTTCGGTTTCTGGGAAGAAATGGAGCAGCACGAGGCGCGTGGCGTCGGCCAGGACGTCCCGGCGGGCCGGCGCGTCTTTTTGCTGTTGGGTGAAGTAGACGGCGAGGACGATGATGGGTTTGCCGTTGGGCGACCAGATGACGGCCACGTCGTTGCTGGTGCCGTAGCTGCCGCCGCCGGTCTTGTCGCCGACGGTCCAGCCGGGCGGCAGGCCGGCCTTGATGCTGGTGTCGCCCGTGGTGTTGCCTTTGATCCAGGCGACGAAGCGGTCCCGCTGCGAGGGCCCAAGGACCTTGCCCAGGGCGATTTCGCGCATGGAGCGGGCCATGGCCTCGGGCGTGGACGTATCGTGCGGATCGCCGGGGATGGCGGCGTTGAGGTCGGGTTCGAGGTGGTCGAGGCGGAAGGCTGTGTCGCCGAGGCTTTTGGCAAAGGCATTGACCGCCTGGGTGCCGCCGAGTTCACGGATGAGCAGATTGGCCGCCGTATTGTCGCTGACTTGCAAGGCCGCCGCGCAGAGTTCGGCCACGGCCATGCCCTGCGCAAGGTTTTTGCGCGTTACCGGGGCATAGGACAGCAGGTCGCCTTCTCCGTAGCGGATGCGCCTATCGAGCAGCGCCGGGGCGGCCATGCTTTTTTGGAGCACGGCCGCCGCGACGAGGAACTTGAAGGTGCTGCAAAAGGGAAAGCGCTCCTGGCCGCGGTAGGCAAAGGCGCGGGAGCCCGCGCCATCGAGAAAGGCGACGCCGAGGCGTCCGTGCGCGCGTTGCTCGAGGGCTGCGATCTGGCGCGTCAGGGACGCATTCTCGGCGGCAACGGCATGCCAGGGGCCGGCCAGCTGCATGGCGCTCAAAAAGAGCACAAGGACCAAGGGGCGTGTCGCGCGCATAATTGGACGCCTCGCAACGTGTTTGCTGAGAGCGGGTTATTGGCCGGAGAGTTCCTGCAAGGCCTGGGTCACGGTCTGGCCGCTCGGCAGGGTGGCGTTGGGATTCTTGGCGGCCAGGGTCTTCAGCGCATTGATCGCTCCGGCCTTGTCGTGCTTGTCGTGTTCCAGCACAACGCTCTTATTGTAATACGCGATCACGTGGGCCGGGTTCAGGGCGATGGCCTTGTCGAAACAGGCCAGGGCTTTGTCGAACTGGCCGCTATCCCGGTACATGACGCCCTGGTCGGTCAGCACGTCGGGCTGGCGCGGATCGAGGGTCAGGGATTTCTCGTAGGCGGCAATGGCCTTTTCGGACTGGTGGGAATCGAAATACAGGTTGCCCAGCTGGGTCCAGGCGGCGGTGTTGGCCGGCTCGAGCTGGGTCTGTTTTTCGATGGCCTTGATGCGGTCGGCCATGGCGGTGTCCATGGCGGGCTGGGTCGGGGCCTGGGCCGGGGCCTGGGCCACGCCGGGAGCGCCCGCTTGGCGTCCCATCATGCCATGGGCGGTAAATCCCAGGTAAAAACCCACCAAGAGGGCCAGGCAGCCGCCGAGGATAGCAGCGGTACGGCTGACGGTGGCCGGTGATTGCTTTTTCTCTTCGCTCATGAGGTTCTCCTTGCGACGTTTCGCCACGTGGGCCGGTGTCTAGCAATGTCGGGACCAAATGTCACCGCATGAAAAAGCCCGAAGCGGCGGGAAGCCGCTTCGGGTCACGCGGAGACGGAAGGAGGGATGTCTGCGCTTTATGGTAACAACGCTTCTGGCGCTGCCGGAAGCGTTGATGACGCATTTGGGCTCACGATTCGACGGCGCGCTTGAGGCGTTCGAATTCTTCCTCGGAGATGCTGCCCTCGGCCAGGCGGACGCGAAGGATCCGCAGGGCGTCGTCGCGGTCGGCCCGGGCGTTTCGCCGGGGATGCGGATCGGGAAGCAGGGCCCGGATGACCCAGATCCCCGCGATCACGATCACCGCCAGGACGATCAGCCCGAAGAAGGGAAAACCGCCTCCGGAGAATGAAAACGGGTATGAATTGAAACAACCCCACATAGTGTCGCCTGCATACGCTGTTGTCGCGTCAGGGGGCCGGTTGGAAACCGACCCCCTGGTCATACGCTCGTTTTAGAAGCCGCCGCCGCAGGGGCCGTAGCCGCCGTTGCCGCGATGGTGGAAGCCGCCCATGCCGCCGCGTCCGCCCCAGCCCATCGGGCCGTTGCCCATGGGGCCGATTTCCTTGGTGACCTGGATGCGGAAGGCCGTGCGGGCGGACAGAAGCTTGCCCTGCATGTCGCCGATTTCCTTGGTCAGGGCGTCGATCTTGGTCTGGTCGGGATTTTGGGCCACGGCCAGGGCGTTGAGCTCGGCCCGCTTGACGCCGAGGTCGGCGCGCAACTGGGCGGTCTTGGCCGCGTAGTCGTCATGCAGCTTCTGGAAGGCGGCCTGCTTTTCCGGAGTCAGCTGGGTCATGAAGCCGCCGCCGTAACCCGGACAGTCCGCAGGGCCGTTACCGCCGCCTCTGACGCCGGCAGGGCCGCCGGGGCGGGCCATGGCCAGGGAAGCGGAAAGGGCCAGGGTGGCCAGAGCGGTCAGGACGATGCCGAATTTCTTGCCGTTCATGTCGTAGTCCTCCGTATAACGTTGGTGCGCGAAAGTTTTTTCCGCATTGCCGGCGTGTTGCCGGCCGTTGGTCGCGGCGTTTGCACGAAGTAAAGCATGGACCGTGCCATGTAATATTATTTAATAAAATAAGTAAGTTATAGAGAATGACGCGCAGCGATCACCGTCAGGCTGGATAAAACGCGCACAGTCGGGGCCGGGAAAAGGCGCGCTCTGTATATTTTAAATACAGGGCCAACCGATACGATCGACAATAAAAAATCATGTAAAATTATATGGATGATGGTTTTCACCCGTAGTCGAACCAGGCCTTTCAGGCTCGTTTGGTGAAAAACTATCCACCGCGTGGCGCGCGCCCTCCATATCCAGGGCGGCCTCGGCCCAGGGATCGGGTTCCTCGGGCATGGCCTCGGACGGCCGGGACAGCAGCGGCTGGTCGAACATGGCCCGCCCGGCGCTTTCCCGGCCGAGCCGCCAGCCGACAAGCAGAAACAACAGGGCGAGACCCGCCTGGACCAACATGGCGAAAGTGAAATCCTGTTCCATCATGGCATCTCCTGTCCGTCCTGGACGGCGGTCACGGCGTCGATGATCCGGGCCGCCGGCCGCATTTCCGTTTTCCCGCCCCCCGGGGCCAGGGGCCGGGCCATGCAGGCATGGCAGGCCTCGTCATAGATGTGATCCTCGCCGGTGGTGTCGATGTCCTCCACATTGCGCCGGTCCGTGACCAGAAGCGGGATGGTGCGGATGAAGTGTTCGCACACGTCGTAGACCTGGAGCATGGGCGGCCCGTCGACGCGGGGCCGCAGCCGTTCGTGGAACTGGCGGATCTTGGCCGTGCGCGAGGGATCGCCCGGGGCCAGGAATATTCCCGACGCGGCAAAGACCTCGGCCGTGCTCGGACCCTGGCCGCCGCCGCGATAATCGGGTTTCTTGGCGAAACAGTCCGGCCCGGCCAGCCGGGTGATGAAGCGTCCGGCGATGCCGTGGCGCGTTTCCCGTTCGCAGATGCCGGCGGCGATGCGCGAATCGGTCAGGCGCAGGCCCTGGTTGGGCGAGCCGTTGGTGCCGTACCATTCGGCGAATCGCAAAAGCCTCCCCTCCCCGTCCACCCACCACCAGCCCACGGAAAAAGGCGCGCCGTAGCCCCAGTCGAAGGTCATGAAAAGCGGGGCCGTCTCCGGCACGGGCCTGGGTTTGACCACGTGCAGCCGCCTGGAAAAGGCGAAGGCCTGGCCCATGAACACGTCCCAGTCGCCGTCGCGGTAGGCCGTGCGATACGGTTCGGGCAGGGCGTCGAGGCGTTTAGCATAGCCCGGGTCCCGGGCGAGGAGGATGGGGTTGTCGGCAAGCCGCCCGGGAATGTGGCAGCGCAGCATGCCCCCTTCACCGGCCGGGGCGCGCCTTGGCACCATGGGCGGGGCAAAGTCCACGAACCGGGCCTTGACGAAGGCGTGGCCCACGCCGCCGGGATTGGAGGCGCACACGATGCCCGGAATTTTGTGGCGCAGGCCGGACGGCACATCGAGGGTGCAGCGTAACCGGCCGCGCAGGTAGTCGTACATGAATTCGGTGAAATGGGTCAGTTCGTCGATGAGCAGCAGATGGATCTCCGCCCCCTGGTAGGCGAACACGTTGGCTTCGCGGTGGCAGCTGCAAAAAAACAGGATCGAACCGTTCATGAATTCAAAGCGATGCTTGGCGGCCCGGAACGTTCCGATGCCCTTGGGAAACTGGGACAGCGCCGGCAGGATGTGGTTGTGCTCCAGTTCGGGTTGCGTGCGCCGGAAAAGGTAGGCGCGAAGGCCCGATACCCGCAGGCAGGCCAGCAGCGCCTCGAAGCGCAGGGCATGGCTTTTGCCGGGGCCGGCCGCACCGCCGAAAAGGATTTCGTTGGCCGGGCAGGCGTGCAGGGCGGCCTGGCGCGGCTGGGGCTTGTAATCGATGACGATGCGATCGCCATGGCGCGCGGGATTCGCCGATATATCGTCAAAATGTTGCAATGCAGCGCTCCAGGAGTTTCAGGGAAAGGAAAACAGTCTGGAATAAATGGGATTTTTTCTGGCACGGTTTGGGCAGGCCTCAGAGTTGACAACAGGTCTACGACCTGGAGGTATTGGTCATGGCAAAGGTTTGGCCCAAACGTCTGCTGGTATTGGCTCTGGTGCTGGCGATCGCCGTCTGCGTCGGGGCGGTGGCATCGGCCGGCCGGCGCGGATCGGGGCTTGGCGCCTATGCCAGGGTGCTCAAGGCGACGGAAGCCGCCGCGCAACCCGCTCCCGCTCCAGATCCGGTGGCCGACTGCCTGATGGCCGCCCGGCTGCTCCACGCCGCAAACGACAACGGGGCAAGCATGGGCGCGGTGGATTTCGAGGCGCTGCGGGCCTACTGCCGCTCGCGCGTGCAGGGTGGGGCGGCCAAACCGCAGGCGTTCGGCAACAAGGGGGAACGAGGGGAACATCTCTGAAAAGGGAGGGAGCCCCTTCCCACGCGTACCCTTTTCCAAACGTATGACTCGGTGGGCGGCTGGATGAGGCTCTGCCGCAAGGGGCCTTACAGCGCGTTTTGAAGGCAGGAGGCGTTAAGCCTCCCCGGAGGCGTCGGGCAGAGGATCGGGCGGCGGCACACAGGTGACCACGGTGACGGGGCGCGCGCCGGAAGCTTCTTCGGCGGCCTCGCGCCCGCCCAGGTGCCGGGCCAGGGCGGCCAGGGCCTGGGTCTTGCCGTGGAGCTTGATGCGAAGCCCCTTGCCCGACTTGCCGGCGCTCTCCACGATTTCGGACACGCAGGCGGTCTGCTGCGGCGTCAGCTCCCGGGAGGCCCGAAGCGTCACGCCGCCGGCGTCCCAGTCCACGAATTCCCTGATGTCGGCAAAGGCGATGCGGGCCAGTTCCAGCACCACCCGGTCCTGGGTGATGCCGAGGCGTTGGCTGCGCTCTTCCATGGCTTCCTCGATGGCGGCGCGGACGTGGGGCAGGTTTTTGATCCGGTTCCCGGTCACTTTGGCGCATTTTGCGCCGTAGCCGGCCCGTACCGCCGCTGCCGCCGGACGCAGGTCGACCAGATATTCCTGGACGAAGCGGCGTTGCCGGTCCGTCAGGCGGGTTTCCCGCCCGGATTTGCTCATAACCGCTCTCCTTGCTTGGATACGACATGCTGGATGCGGGGACGTCGTCCGGAAACCGGACCAAGATCAATTTGATCGGTTGGGCGGGGAAGGGGTGTGGCGGACGCGCGCGGCGCATATTTGAAGAATACGCCTTCGCGTCCGCCACACCCCCTCCCCGCCCCTGGCTGTCCCGCTCCATATATGGTCGATTTCCAGCTCTCGGCCGTCCCCAACTGCCTGCCCCATATCTGTGCGGTTTCCAGTTTTCGTTCGCCTCTGGCTGCCCGCCCCATTTGTGGGTGGATTCCAGCTTTCGACCACGCCTGGCTGCCCGCCCCGTATATGGCGGTTCCCAGCTTACGGCCGCTCCTGGCTCCCGCATCATGCTTGATTTTGTCCTTCCAAAGAGCGCTCTTGAAAGGAAATAGAAAATCTGCCCGTAACACACCAAAAAAGTTAAAAGTTTTTGGGAGGGGAGAGCGCGAGAGGGGAACCCTTTTTTCCTAAAAAGGGTTCCCCTCTCGCATGCATTCCCGCCCTCCTCCTCCCCTAATGCAGGCGCTCGGACGGGCCGGTCCAGCGCCACAGGGCCAGGATATCGGCCAGGGTGAGGTGGGGATTGAGGGTGAGCAGGCCGTCGAGGCTGACGGCGCGGATGGGGGCGCTTGGCATGGGAAATTCCTCCATGGCGGGTTGAAGAGCGTCAGGCCGCGAGATCGCGTTCTTCCAGGATGGTCAGGCGGGTGGCGTGGTTGTCGAGCCGGTCGACGGCCCGGTCCATCTCGGCCCGGCTGGGATGGCCGGTGGCCATTTCCAGGCGGCAGTCGGCCTGGCTTTTTTCCAGCTCGCGCAGCCTCTCGTCGAGGCTGTCGAGGCTGAGGGCAACGTCGGCGATCCAGCGGCGGGTGAAAAAAAGGGCCAGCCCGGTCAGAAAGGAGATCCAGGCCGGCAGGAACACGGTTTCAAGAGCCATGGCCGTCGCTTGCCTCCTTGGCGTCGCCGGCGGTCGCGCCGTCGGCGGTTGCGGGCCGGGTGAAAAGCGGCAGCGCCCGTTCGGCCAGATCGATGCCGGCCTGGGAACCGATGGCGGCCAGTGCGATATCGGTGATGGATTGGATCTCGTCCGGCGTGAGCCCAAGCCCCCATTTGCGGTTGGCGGCCACGGCCGCGATGGCGAAAACCGCCGCCAGAAGCTTTCGCGAGGCCAGGCGCTGCATGGAACTCATGACAACCGCCTCGGCGGCAGGGGCCGTGACTGGGGCTCGCCGCAATACGGGCAAGCCGGCGGCCCGTCGAAAGCCGTGCGATAGGCGGAGCCGGCAAACACCGTGCCGCAGTCCGGGCAGGCGCGGTAGACCCTGTCGCTGACGAAGCACAGCGTTCCGTCCTCGGCAACGCTGGCGTAGTGTGAAAGGGTTGCGCCGCCGATGGAGGCGGGAAATACCGGCAAGGACGTATTCGTCGTGTGCATGGCGCACCTCCCATGGCTCCAAAGGGACCACGGAAGGCGGTCAGCGACCAGACAGTCTATGTCATAAATAAACGAAACGTTATGTGACGGTCTTCCCGGTGTGGGAACAAGCCTTTACAAGCACGGAGGGGTCGGGCACAAAAAATGAAATCGTCTCCGAGGAGCCCCTCATGTCCCCCCGGTCGTTTTTTTCCCGCTGCCCTCCCCTGGTGTTGTCCCTGGCGACCCTTTTGATGGCCGTGGCCCTTTTTCCAGGCTGCGGCGGGCGGATGGCGGCGCCTGGCGACGGCGGAGGCGCGCCGGCCATGTCGGTCAAGGAATTCTACGAGTTCTGCTCGAGCCTGCCCACACCGGGCGCCTGCCTGTCCAACCCCATTTGCGGGCGTTACCGCACGGAACTCTCCTCGCCGCCGCCGGACCTCCCCGGGTGCCTGTCCCTGTGCCGACAGACCCAAAATGCGCTGTACGTGGCCAATCTCACCAACGGCTGCGGCCCCACCCTCGATCGCGCCGCCGATCTGTGCGACCAGTTCTGTCGCCGCCGAACCTCCCGGTAGTCTCCCGCCTTTCCCGTCGTCGCGGCTGCGTCCGTCGCGCCCCGTTCGGCCTGTCGCGGCAGACACGGCCTGGGCGCAGGGGCTTCGCGCCGCCGGCGAGGAGTCCTTTTTTGTGCAAGATGTGGTTGCGAGCAGGCTCCCCACCGGGTATGGTGACTGGTATCGGTAGAAAAATCACTTGCCAGTTCTCCTGCGAGGAATGCCATGGTCGGGCCACGACAGGGCAATATGGATGCCGCGCGTGCTTCGTCGGCGCAATCTTCCACGCCTCGGGCGGTTTCCACGGCGCTTTGCGTTTTCCAGAATTTCGTCCAGGGCGAGACGGTCCTTGCCTATCGCACGGATGCGGCGGACCGCCTGACATGGGTCTCGCCGGAGGCCGTGCGACAACTTGGCTACGACAGGGAGGAAGCCCTGCTCGGTCGCGATGCCGGCGAGGCGCTCTACCATGATCCCGGGCAACGCCAGGCGTTGCTTGCCGCCCTGGCTTCGGGCTGCGTGCCCATGTGCCAGGAGGAATTTTTGCGCCGGGCCGACGGCTCTTCCCTGACCGTGCGCACCCGGGCGATGCCGCGAAACGACCATACGGACCGTCCCGGGGGCATGGAGGCGCACTGCCTGGTCCTCACCGGGGAGCTCGAGGCCAGCATCCATCTGGCCAAGGCGCTTCGGGAGATGGAAATCGTCTTCGACAACGCCCTGGTGGGCATGATCCTGTCCCGAAACCATTGCATCGAAAAGATAAATGCCCGTGGGGCCGAGGTGTTCGGCTATTCGGCCACGGCGCTTGCCGACACGGATGGCGCCGTGTTGTTCGCTTCGCCCGAATCGTACCAGGACTTCCTCCAGGCTTCGGTCCAGGATCTGCTGGAATCCGGCATGCACAGCGGCGAATACGCCATGCGCCGGGCTGACGGCGCGACGATTCTGGTGCGCACCCATGGCAAGAGCCTGTCTCCCGAGGACCGGGAGAAGGGGGTCGTCTGGGCCTTTGACGACGTGTCCGAACAAAAGCGCCTTGAAGCGGAACTGCGTGCGTCCAAGCAGGCGGCCGAGTCGGCAAGCGTTGCCAAGACCCAGTTCCTGGCCAACATGAGCCACGAACTGCGCACACCCCTAAACGGCATCATGGGCATGACCCAGCTCTTGCTCGACGGCGACGCGGGCGACGAAACCAGGGAGTACCTGGGCATCATCCGCCAGTCCGCCTCCATCCTCATGCACATCGTCGGCGACCTGCTCGACCTGTCCAACGTCGAGGCCGGCCGGCTCATGCTCGTTGTGCGCGAGTTCGACCTGCAAGCGGAACTGCTGCCCCTGTTGCGCAATTTCGCCACCCAAAGCATGCTGCGCCCCTTTACCTTCGCCTATCATTTCGATCCGCTGCTGCCCGCCCGGCTCATCGGCGACCCGAACCGCATCAAGCAGATCTGCATCAACTTGATCGGCAACGCCTTCAAGTACACCAAGAAGGGCTCCGTGACCGTGCGTATCGGGTTGTGGGAAGGCCCGACCGGCGAACCGGCGCACGAGGTCGCGCCGGCGCGCATCCGGCTGCATATCGCCGTGGCCGATACGGGCGTGGGCATCGAACCGGCGCGACATGCCACTATTTTCGAGCCGTTCGGCATCGGCGAGGACTATCTGACCAAGAAATACAGCGGCGCGGGACTGGGACTGACCGTCGCTCGCCGGCTGGCCGGCATGATGGGCGGCGACATCACCCTGGAATCCGAGCCCGGCCGGGGCAGCACCTTTTACCTGACCCTGGAATGCGGCTTGCCCGAATCCAATAAGGACCGTGGCGCGGGAAAAAACGCCGTGCCGCCGAAGATCCCGGCCAGCGCCGGCTTGCGCATCCTCCTGGCCGAGGACGAGCCGGTCAATCGCATTTTCACCGTGCGCGCCCTCACGAAACTCGGCCATCAGGTGGAAACCGCGGCCGATGGCAAGGAGGCCCTGTCGCTGCTCGGCCGGGCACCCTTCGATCTGGTGCTCATGGATATCCAGATGCCGCGTCTAAACGGCCTCGATGCCACGCGACTGATCCGTTCCGGCCAGGTGCCGGGCCTGTCTCCGTCCATCCCGGTGGTGGCCCTGACCGCCTACGCCATGGATTCGGACCGGGAGCTCGGCCTGGAGGCTGGGATGGACGAATACGTCACCAAGCCCTTCGAACCCCGGGAGTTGGTGGCGGCCATGGAGCGGGCCTTGCGGAAGGAATAAGGGGAATGAGGAAGTGATATGCGAGAGGGGGACCCCTTTTGGAAAAAAGGGTCCCCCTCTCGCGCTCTCCCCTCCTAAAAACTTTTAACGGTGACAGGCTGTTATCGTTAAAAGTCTTTGGAAAGGGGGTCTGGGGGGAAACTTTTCTTCAGAAAAGTTTCCCCCCGGTCTGCATCCTCTCAATGAACGCGCGCCACAATGCGGCGCAGATGCCGGTCGGACAGGCCGAACTGGTCGCGCAGGGCGAAAAGGTCGACCCCGGCCTGGTACATGCGTCGGATTTCGTTGTCACGTCGCTTTTTGCGCGAACTCGTGCCGTTGGGGATATCCAGCCGGCAGCCGCCCCACTCGGCGATAAGGGCGTCGAGCGCGGCTCGGGCCGCGGTCTGGCCAAGGCTTTCCGCTAGCTTTGCTTCCATTTCGAATTCGCGCATCAAAACCGTCTCCGTGACAATGTGGCGTGGACGAGCAAGGGCTGATAAGGATCACTGGTATTCCTAGTTGGAATATTTGTCAAGAATAATATTCCAAAAAAGGAATGGACATTCCCCCCCGAGCTGGGGCAAAAAAGGAAAATGATGCGCATCATGCCCCCTGCCGCCGTGCCTGAGGCCGGTTCGCCGCGTTCCGGCGAGGAGCAGTGCTTCTGGAAGGCCCTGGTCGATCTGGCGGCCATGGAGAACGCCAACCAGGCGGAGCTGGCGGCGTTTGTCGGCGTCAGCCAGGGCTATGTCAGCAAGATCTTGTCCGGCAAGCAGATGCCCAAGCCTGGGCTGCGCCGCCGGTTCGCCGCCTTTTTCGAGCTGTCCTACGAGGAAATGCTGGCGCTTGGCCGGGATGGGTTGGAAAATCAGGCGTATCTGCCCGAGGGGGACGGCGCGCGCCGCTACCATGTCCGCGAGCCCCTGTACGGCGGCGAGACGCCGGGGCGCGCTGTGGCGTCCGGAACGGACAATGCAGGACTCAAGTCCCGGCTGCGCGACATCCGGGCCAGGGAAATGCACCAGCTCCACTATACCGAGGTGCCCCTGCGCGAGGCCACGGGTTCCATGGGCGGCGGCTCCACCGAGACGGGCGACCGGACGCTCACTTACCTGAGTTTTCGCACGGAATGGATCCGTTCCAAGGGCAACCCGGAGTACATGACCGTCATCCGGGCCTTCGGCGACAGCATGGATCCCACCATCGCCGACGGCAGCGTGGTGCTCATCGACGAAGGCCGCCGGCAGTTCGTGAAGAACAAGATCTATTACCTGCGCTACAACGGGCAGATGTATATCAAGCGGCTGGTGGAGCGCGACGGCCGGCTGGCCATCGCCTCGGACAATGACCTGAACGTGCTCCTGGTGTCCGATGCCGACGATTTCGAGATCATTGGCCGCTGCATCTGGACGGCCAAGGATCTCGATTGACCGGCTGTGCGCGGAGAAAGGAATATTCGAAGCCGATATATTCCATAGAGGAATATTCGTGACGACGTTGTCGCGGCAGACCGTCGCCCATACGGCCTGCCGCGATTGTGGGCCCGCGCTTTAGCAGTCCGAGCCGGCGCAATTGTCCCGGAACGCGGCGACCATCTCCTCCAGGGCGTCGACCTGTCTGGTCATGTTGTCCACCACGCTTGAGGATTCCCGCATGCCCCGGGCGATGTCCGCGGACAGGCGGCTGACGTCCTCCTCGGCCCGGCTGATCTGCTCGCTGGCCGCGGATTGCTCCTCGGCCGCCGTGGCGATGCCCTGCACCTGGCCCGAGGTCTCGTCGACCAGCTCGACGATGGAGCGCAAGGCCGCCTCGGACGCCCCGGCCAGTTCCGTGGCGTGGGCCACGGCCTCGGTGGCCTCGTCGACCTTGTTCATGCTGTCCCGCGCCCCGGTCTGAATGGCGCCGATGGACTGCCCCACTTCCTTGGTGGCGACCATGGTCTTCTCGGCCAGCTTTCGCACCTCATCGGCCACGACCGCGAAGCCCCGGCCGGCGTCGCCGGCGCGGGCGGCTTCGATGGCGGCGTTTAAGGCCAGCAGGTTGGTCTGGTCGGCGATGTCGGAGATGACGTTCATGATGGCGCCGATGGCCTGCGCCTTTTCCCCCAGCGCATCCATGCCGGCCTTGACCTCGCGGGAGACGGTGTCGACGCGGCTTATGGCGGCCAGGGACTTTTCCACAACGGCGCGCCCGTCCAGGGCCTGGCTGCGAGCTTCGCCGGCCTTGGCCGCGGCCGCGCCCGCGTTCTTGGCCACCTCGAGCACGGTGGCGTTCATCTGCTCCATGGCGGTGGCGGTTTCCGCCGTGCGCCGCTCCTGCTCCTGCACCGAGGAAACGACGGTCGAAACCTCCTCGGCCAGCTGGGACGAACCCTCGGTCAGGGCCTGCATCACGTCCTGCAGCCGGTCGGCGGCCATGAGCAGGCCCTGGGTCTTGGCCTCCTCGGCCGCAGCCTGGGCCTTCTTGGCCTCTTCCAGGGCGTCGGCCGCGCGGCCTGCCTGGGCCACGGCCTCCTCGCCCTTGGCCTTGGCCTCGCCAAGACTGGCCATGATGCTTTCATTCATGGAAACAAGCGCGTCGCCGAGGGTCTGCAGCTCGTCCCGGCTGTGGATGTCCAGGCGATGGTCGTGCTGGCCCCGGGCCACGGCGGCGGCGAAATCCACGCACCGGCGCAGGCCGTTGAGCACGAATGCCCGCATCAGGACGAGGATGGCGGCCAGGATGGCCAGGGTGACGCCCAGGGCGATGAGGATGTTTTGCCGCATGGCCGTGTCGGTGATGGCCCGAAATTCGCTCAGCGGCGTTTCGACCGCGAACAGCCAGCCGGTCTTTGGCTCCCGGGTGACGGCGACCAGATGGTCCCCGGCGGCGTCGCGGTAGGCGAGCACGGCCGTCCGGGTCGTGGCCAGGATGCGCTTGCCCGCCTCGGTCGTGGCGAAGTCGGTCTTCATGAGCAGGGACTTGTCCGGATGGGCCAGGACCATGCCCTGCCCGTCGAGGATGAAGGCGTAGCCGGTCTGGCCGATCTTGGTCGCGGCAAGGTCGTTGGTCAGGGACTCGAGGTCCATGCCGCTATTGAGCACGCCCACGAGCTTGCCCGAGGCGTCGCGGATGGGTTGGGCCAGGACCACGGCCGCCTTGCCGGTGGTGCGGCTGACAATGGCCTTGGACACGACGTCGGCCTTGTCCTCCTTGGTCACCATTTTGAAGTAGTCCCGGTCGGGCACCTTGATCTTGCCCACGCTTTTTTCGTTGGACGAGGCGACCGAGGTGCCCTGCGGGTCGAAGATGTTGGCGTAGTCGGCTCCGGTCATGCCGGCGACCATCATGTCGAGCATGGCGTTGGCCGCCTGGGTATCGTTGCCCTTGGCGGCGGCGATGAAGAGCGGAGTCTTGGCGAAGCTGGCCAGAACCTTGAGGTTGGACGCCACGGTGCCGGTGATGTCCTTGGCCATGGACTGGCACAAAAGCGTCATGGACTGGCCCTCGACGTATTCCAGGGCGGAGTTTGTCGTACGGTCGTTTACCGCGACCAGAACCACCATGCCGATGACGACGATGGCCAAAATCGGAGTGAAGAATTTGACGCGAAGCGACAGGCGCATGCCGTTCCCTCCTGACGGGGTTGCGGAAATGGCCGCGGGAACGCAACGGCGAGGATAATACCATGCCATGGAACCCGTTTTGTGTCCACGGGTCGGTACATTGGAAGCATGCTATCAAAGGGGCCGGCCCCTATTTCACGTAGGTGTCACTGTAAATGGCGGCAAGCTGCTTTTCGACAACAGGCGATGCGGCAAGAGAAACGCCGCGTGGCGAAGCTGCCGTAAAGTCAGGTGGTTGTGTGTGATATTATAAATTGATATGGTAATGAGTATATTTATAACGATAAAACATCCGACAGAGAGGGCGGGAGGCGCGCCAAGGCGCTTCCTGCGGCTTCACAATCCCACAACCGAGCCCATGAAGCCATCCGCTTGTCACCGGTTCGCCCCGAAGCGCAGGCGAGAAGGCGGGAACAACCTTTCGGAGCGGAGTCTGCATGAGCATGACATTTATCATCGTTTGCGCCACGTCCCTGGCCGCGTCGGGGCTGACGCTTTTCTCCGGCTTCGGCCTTGGCACCATCCTGACGCCGGTCATGGCCATCTTTTTCCCCATCGAAGCGGCGGTGGCCATGACGGCGCTGGTGCATTTCGCCAACAACCTTTTCAAGCTCACCCTTTTTGCCGGTAAGGCCGATTGGCGCGTGTGCCTGCGCTTCGGGCTGCCGGCCATGGCCGCGAGCTTTGCCGGCGCGGGTCTGCTTGTCTGGCTGTCCGATCTGCCGCCCTTTTTCACCTATGCGCTTTTCGGGCGGAGCCTGGCGGTCACCCCGGTCAAAAGCATCGTCGGGATACTGATCGGCGTCTTTTCGGCCCTTGAAATCGCGCAGCCGTTGAAAGGCAAAGGCCTACGACCGGGGGTGCTGCCGTTCGGCGGGGCTATTTCGGGATTTTTCGGCGGTCTTTCCGGGCATCAGGGCGCGTTTCGAAGCGCCTTCCTGTTGCGCCTGGGCCTTTCCAAGGAGGCGTTTATCGCCACCGGCGTGGTGGTCGCCTGTCTGGTCGACGCTACCCGGCTGACCGTCTACGTCGGGCATCTCGGCGCGCCCGAAGTGGCCGGCAACCTGCCGCTTCTGGGCGCGGCCACGATCTGCGCCTTTGCGGGCGCCTTTTTCGGGGCGCGTTTGCTCGGCAAGATGACCATCGTGGCGCTCCACCGGTTGGTGGGGCTCATGCTGCTTTTTCTCGCCGCCCTGCTCGTCGCCGGCGTGATCTGAAGCCTGCTTTCGGAAAAGGTTCGCGGCCCGCCTCTTTTCCGGCCTCCCCGCCGTCGCCCATCTCGACGCCGGCCGGCCTTAATGCTACGTGCTGCCCATGCTTTGCGGCATCGACGTCGGCGGCACCCATACGGACGCGGTCCTGATCGGGCCGGAAGGCATCGTGGCCTGCGCCAAACTGCGCACCAACCACGACGACCTGCTTGCCTCCGTGCGTGAGGCCCTTTCCAGCATTGTGGCCGTGGCCGGGCCGAGGGCCATCACCCGGCTCAATTTGTCCACCACCCTTTCCACCAACGCCATCATCGAAGGCACGGCCGATCCGGTGGGCATGCTGGTCTCCGGCGGCCCGGGCATCGACCCCGAGGCCTACCGCCTGGGCGACCACTATTTCGTCCTGCCCGGGGCCATCGACCACCGTGGGCGGGAAACAGCCCCCCTCGACATGGCCGCCGTCGATGCCGCCGTGGCCGCCTGCCGCGCCGCCGGGCTTAGCGTCCACGCCGCCGTGACCAAGTTCTCCACCCGCCATCCCGAACAGGAACTGGCTCTTCGCGACCGACTCGCCGGCGCGTCCGAGTTCGTGTCCCTGGGCCATTCCTTTTCCGGCCGGCTGGGCTTTGGCCGGCGCATCGCCACCGCCTATTGCAACAGCGCCGTGTGGCGTCTCTACAACCGCTTTTGCGATGCCGTGGAACAGTCCGTCGCCGAGCTCGGCCTGTCCCCGGACATCATCAACGTGCTCAAGGCCGACGGCGGCACCATGCCGCTCGGCGTCTCGCGCGGCCTGCCCGTCCAGTCGATCCTATCCGGCCCAGCCGCCTCGGTCATGGGGATCATCGCCGTGTGCGACATCGCCGAGGATTCCGTCATCCTCGATATCGGCGGCACCACCACCGACATTGCGGTGTTCGCCGCCGGCGCGCCCCTGGTCGAAAACGAGGGCATCGCCATCGCCGGCCGGCCGACCCTGGTCCGGGCGCTGCGCACCCGGTCCATCGGCGTGGGGGGCGACTCGGCCATTACCGTCGACCGCGAGGCCGTGCGCGTCGGCCCAAGACGCCTCGGCCCGCCCATGGCCCTGGGCGGCCCCGCCCCGACCCTGGTCGATGCGCTCAATATCCAAAACGTCATCGCCCTGGGCGATCCCCGCGCCTCGTTCCGAGGCCTGGCCGCCGCCGGCGAAGCCGTCGGCATGGAGCCCGACGAGGTGGCCGATGCCGCGATCATAAGCGCCGTCAACCACATCCGCTCCGAAGTGGCGGCCTTTGTGCGCGAAATAAACGACCGTCCGGTCTACACCATCTTCGAGCTGCTCGAAGGCCGGCGCGTGGCCCCAAGCCGCGTCTACGTCATGGGCGGCCCGGCCCTGGCCCTGTCCGGCCTGCTCCAGGACGCGTTTTCCGAGAAGGTGGTGGTGCCCGAGAGCTTTGCCGTGGCCAACGCCATCGGCGCGGCCCTGGCCCGGCCGACGTTTTCCGTGGAGCTTTTCGCCGATACCGCCGCCGGACGCCTGACCATCCCCTCGCTTGGCCTTTCCCGCGCCGTGGCCGACAACTACAGCCCGGCGGCGGCCGAGGGCGAGGCCGCTTCGAAGCTGCGCGAATACCTGGAGAGCCTCGGCGCGGACCTCACCGAAACGCCGGTGGAGACGGTCGAGTTGTCCTCCTTCCCCATGGTCGAAGGGCAAACCCAGGTCGGGCACAACATCCGGGTGGCCTGCCAGGTGCGGCCAGGTGTGCTGGCCGCGTACAAAAAGGCGGTGTCCCAGTCATGCTGAAGGCCAAAAACACGCTCGGCATCGTCTTTTTCCCGGCCTTCGACTGGGCCATCTCCCCCACCCATCCCGAACGCCAGGAACGCCTGCTCTACACCCAGGACCAGCTGCGCGAGGAAGGCGTCTTCGACATCCCCGGCATCACCGAGCTCAAGCCCGACCTGGCCACGGCCGCCGATGTCGCCCGCACCCACTTCTGCTTCCCCGATGTCGCCTCCGTCACCACCACCTCGCACATGATTTCAGCCGGCGGGGCCATGCGCGCCGCCCGCACCGTGCTCGACAAGGAGGCCAAAAAAGCCTTCGCCCTGGTGCGCCCCCCCGGCCACCACGCCATGAAGGTGGTCCACGGCGCGCGCGGCTTTTGCAACATCAACATCGAAGCCGTCATGGTCGAATGGCTGCGCGAAACCTACGGCCCCCTGCGCGTGGCCATCGTGGACACCGACTGCCACCACGGCGACGGCACCCAGGACGTCTACTGGAACGACCCGGATACGCTCTTCATCTCCCTGCACCAGGACGGCCGCACCCTCTACCCCGGCACCGGCTACCCCTACGAAATGGGCGGTCCCGGGGCGCTCGGCAAAACCGTCAACATCCCGCTTCCCCCCGGCACCTCGGACGAAGGCTTCCTCTTTGCCGTGCGCGAAGTGGTCCTGCCCCTTCTGGCCGAGTTCAAGCCCGACCTCGTCATCAACTCCGCCGGCCAGGACAACCACTTCTCCGACCCCATCACCGACATGGCCTTTTCCGCCCAGGGCTACGCCAGGCTGACCGAACTTCTCGGCGCGGACATCGCCGTGCTCGAAGGCGGCTACGCCATCCAGGGCGCGCTGCCCTACGTCAACCTGGGGCTCGTGCTGTCCATGGCCGGCCTCGACTACTCCCACGTGCGCGAACCGAACTTCGACCCCGAAGCCATCCGCCAGCCGGCCAAGGTCACGGCCTACATCGAGGAAGTCTGCCGCGACATCCTCGCCCTGACCCGCAACCCCAAGCCCCCCAAGGGCGAAACCGCCCATGGCTGGTTTTCGCGCCGCAAGACGCTGTATTACGATACGGACGCCATAACGGAATACCAAACCGAATCCGTGCGGCTGTGCGACCACTGCCGGGGCGTGGTCAAATACGAGACGGAATCCACCCGCAACCCGCTGTGCCTGGGCGTCGAAGCGCCCATCGGCGCCTGCGAGAAATGCGTGGAAGAAGCCTACCGCATCTACGAAGCCGGACAGATCAAAGGCGAATACCGCCACCTGCAACTCATCGACCGCGTCGGCAAGCACTACGCCAGCTACACGGGCTAGCGAAGCGGACCGACGCAATCCACCCCAGCACCACCCACCATCCCAACCCGGTAAAGGGAGGTCCGGAGGGCATCAAGCCCTCCGGCGGGTCCAGAGCAGCGCCCTGGCGGGGTGCAGGGGCGGAGCCCTTGCCGGCTTACGGCCGCCAGTCGGACAGCACGCCGGTTTCGTTGCGGGCAAGCCAGTCGCGCATGCTTTCGGGGTCGCGGACGCCGTCCGTGACGACGGCCCGGTAGAGGTCGATGGAGAGGAAGTCGACGTCCGGGGTCGCGGCGCGCCAGGCTTTGAGTTCGAGGATGATCCGGCGCAGTTGCGGGGTCATGGCCTGGCGCAGCGGGCCGACGAGGTGTTCGCCGCGCGGCAGGGGGTAGTCTTCGGGGGCGCTCCACATGTCGATTTTCCAGGTGGTGTCGTCGGCGTCCTGGAAGCGGATCTGCCAATAGAGGGCCTTGTCCGGGCCGTGCATGTGGTTTTGGAACAGTGTTTCGCGCACGCCCGGGTGCCTGGCGGCCGGGGCCAGGACGGCGAAGCCGTCTTCCGGGCGCAGGGTCTCGCAATAGACCTCGAGGTCGATGTCCGGGTCGAGGGCCAGGTCGTGGGCCACCGCGCCGACCAGGACGGGCCGGCCGAAGCGGCTCCAGGAGCCCATGAGGCCGAGCGCGTCGACGATTTCCAGGGCACGGGCGCGCCTGGCGCGGCTGCGTTCCAAAACATCCATTGTCGCGGACATGGGTGCACCTCCTCGTGCGGTTGGGGGGAGGCGGTGGTAGGCGGTCCGGGGCGGATTGTCAAAAATTCGGGCTGGGGCTTTCGGGGTCGTTTCCCGTGGCCGGAGTTTGGGACTTTTCCCCGACGGCAGCCGGGCGCTTCGTGACCAGTCCGGCGGCCTTGAGCTTTTCCATCACGCCGGCGAGCAGGGCAAAGGATTCGACAAAGCCTTCGGTGGTCATGACCAGGCGTTGTTTGTTTTCCTTGGCGGGTTTTCCCTTTCCGTCCGGGTTTTCGGCGGAGAAGGCGAAGAAGTCGATACGCACGGCGCCCTTGCCGAAACCGACGCCGGAAATACCGTCCACGAACAGTTCGTCGCTCATTTTGTATTCGCTCCGTGGGGTTAGGGTTCGCGCAGGCTCTCGTCGAACGAGCGGATCAGCGGATAGAGCAGGTAGGTGATGACGCGGCGTCGGCCGACCTTGATCTCGGCGGTGACGGTCATGCCGGGGAAGAGGTGGAAATCCGGGGGCACGTTGCTGAGCGCGGCCTGGGTGATGGCGGCGCGCACGCGGTAGACGAGGCGTTGGCCTTCCTGGGTCTGCTTTTCGAAGGCGTCGGGGCTGATGGTGCGCACCACGCCCGTGGCCGTGCCGTGGCGCTGGAAGGGGAAGGCCTCGAATTTGAGCCGCACCTGGTCGCCGATGCGCACGCGGCCGATATCCTGGGCGGCCACTTCGGCCTCGGCCACGAGGTCGTCGCCGCGCGGGACGATGGTGAGGAGCGTTTCGCCCTGCCCGGCCACGGCCCCGGCGGCCTTGGCGGCGACGTCCAGGACGAGACCGTCTTCGGGGGCGCGCAGGATGACCTGTTCGCGCAGGTGTTCGGCCTTGCGCTTTTCCTGCCCGGCAGAGGCCAGGGAGCGGCTGGCTTCGGCCAGATCCTTGGCTGCCTCGGCCTGCCAGTTGCTTTCGAAATCGCGCGCCTGGGCCTGGGCCCGGGCCAGGGATTCGCGCAGCTCGGCGGCTTCGCTGGTCAGTTTGGTCAACTGGCCCTCGGCGTCGATACGGCTGCTTTGGGCCTTCATGTATTCGACCTTGGAACTTGCGCCCTGCTTGTAGATGTCGCCGTACATCTTCTCCAGGTCGCGGGCCAGGGCGATCTGTTTCCTGTTCTTGGCGGACTCGGCGGCGTTGGTGGCCAGCTTGGCCGCAAGTTCCCGGACCTGCCGGAGCAGGGCTTCGGCCTTGGCGGCGTGTTCCTGGCGGCGGGCCAACAGCAGGCCGCGTTCCAGGGCCAGCTCGGCTTCGGTCAGGCCGGCCGGCGGCTTGCAGCTGCCGCCGGTCTCGCAGGTCAGTCGCCAGACCTTGGCGGCCAGGCTTTGCCAGTCCTTTTCGCGCTCCACCAGTCCGGCCTGGGCCAGCGTGGGGTCCAGGGCCACCAGCGGGTCGCCCTTGGCCACGGACTGTCCGGCCGAGACGTAGATCTGGCGGATGACGGCGCTTTCCAGGGCGGCCACGGTGACGTTGCGCCTGGAGGAAACGAGTTTTCCCGGCGCGGCCACGATGCGGTCCACCTTGGCCAGGCAGGCGAACAGCAAGGCGCAAAGGACGAAGGCGAGCAGCAGATAGAGGGTCAGGCGGTAGCGCGCCGGAGTGGGCGCGGCCATGATTTCCAGGGCGTCGGGCTGAAAGGCGGCGAAACGGGCGGCCGGCGGCATGGGGGCGCCGGGAATGGCCGGCGGAGCGGCCTGTTTACGCTTCCACGGCAGGATCACATGGTGTCCCTTTTCATTGCGGTTGCCGCTTCTGCAGGGGGGAGCCTTCCGTTGATGTCCGGTGGAAGAAGGAGCGGACGCGGGTGGCGTATATTTGAAGAATACGCCTTCGCATCCGCTCCCCCTTCCCCCGGACCAGCCCACACGCCCCATATGTGGCGGATCGTAGGCTCTGCGGTTTTCCCCCTTCGACTGTGTGGCGAAGAGGAAGGCCATCCCCTTTAAGAGTTTTTGAAAGGGGTCCAGGGGGAAACTTTTTGCAAAAAGTTTCCCCCTGGCCGCCGGAGGCATATCCCCTGCTAAAACTTCACGCTACGGGCAGCATCGAGGGTGCGGGCGAAGTCGTCTTCGGTATGGGAAAACGAGGTGAAGACGCATTCGAAGGCCGAGGGGGCGAGAAATACCCCGGCCGCACGCATCTGCTGGTAGTAGGCGGCGAAGCGTGCGGTGTCGCTTTTTTTGGCGTCTTCGAAGTTGGTGACCGGGCCTTCGCAGAAAAAGAGCGTGAAAAGCGATCCCGCCTGGTTGAGCCACACCGGCGCGCCCTTGTCCCGCAGGATTGCGGCCAGCTCTTCGGCAAAGGCCTTGGTGCGCCCGGCAAGGCCGGCGTAGTCGGCGTTTTTGAGCGTTTTGAGGGTGGCCAGGCCGGCGGCCATGGCCAGCGGATTTCCGGACAGCGTGCCGGCCTGATAGACCTCGCCGCAGGGCGCGATGCGCTCCATGATGTGGCGCTTGCCGCCGTAGGCTCCCACGGGCAGGCCGCCGCCGATGATCTTGCCCAGGCAGGTGAGGTCCGGGTCGATGTCGAAGACGCTTTGCGCGCCGCCGTAGGCCATGCGGAAGCCGCTTATGACCTCGTCGAAAATAAGCAACGCGCCGTTTTGGGCGGTCACCTCGCGCAGTCCTTCCAGGAAGCCGGGGGCCGGGGGCACGAGGCCCATGTTGCCGGCCACGGGCTCGACGATGACGCAGGCGATGTCGTTATTGGTCTTGAAAAGGGCCTTGACGGCGTCCAGGTCGTTGTAGGGCGCAAGCAGGGTATGGCGCACGGTGTCGGCCGGAACGCCGGGGGTGCCGGGGATGCAGAAGGTGGCCAGCCCCGAGCCGGCGGCGGCCAGGAAGGCGTCGGAGTGGCCGTGGTAGCAGCCCTCGAACTTCACGATCTTGGACCGGCCGGTAACGCCCCGGGCGAGGCGCACGGCGCTCATGGTGGCTTCGGTGCCGGAGTTGACCATGCGCACCATTTCGATGCCGGGCACGGCCTCGACCACGGCCTGGGCCAGCCCGACCTCGTCCGGGCAGGGAGCGCCGTAGCTGGCCCCCTTGTCGGCGGCGGCGTGGATGGCGGCGGTCACGTCGGGATGGCAGTGGCCAAGGAGCATGGGGCCCCAGGACATGACGTAGTCGATCATTTCCCGGCCTTCGACGGTGGTCACTTTCGACCCCGCGGCCGAGGCGATGAAGAGCGGATCGCAGCCGACGCTGCGGCAGGCCCGAACGGGGCTGTTGACGCCGCCGGGAATGAGTTTCCGGGCTTTTTCGAACAGGGTAGCGGAATCGGTCATGCCATGGGCTCCAGATGGTTTAGTGGTCTTGCTCGGCGTCGTCGGAAAAGGTGAGGACGTAGCCGTTGACGTCTTGGAGGCTGCACTCGCGCGCGCCGTAAAAGGTGACGTGGGGGGCCTTTATAAATGGGGTTCGTTCGCTGACCCGCTCGTAAAGGGCATCGAGGTCGTCGCAGGTGAGCACGATCACCACCGACCCCCCGATTTTGGCCTCGCCCAGCCGGGGCAGCTCGGCGGTCAGGGAGGCCCGGGACTGGAAGATCAGGCGGGCCTGGCCGCAACGGACCTCGGCCAGGGCGAGTCGGCCGGGCGCGGGCCACTGGTCGACGACCTGCCGGGTGTCCTCGGTGACGCCGCAGACGAAGTCGAAGCCCAGGACCTCCCGGTAAAAGGCCACGGAGCGGGCGACATCCTCGACCATAAGCTTCGGCGCGGCGCGGGTGACAGGCATTGGTGCACTCCTTGACCCGCCGCTTGCCGTTGGCGCAGCCGGGTCACGGCGCATGGTAGCCGCGCGGGACGCCAGGCGCAAGCCTGTCCGGTCAGACGGACTTTCAGTTTGCAATTCAGGGGAATACGGAGTGCGGCCACGGCCGCGCCGCACGGCCGCGCGAAAGAACTTTTTTTGTATGGTTTTCGTAGTCAGCTGAAATATAAAAATAAAAAAATAATGCCCACCGCCGCAACCGGCCTGCTTCGGCTTGACAAGCGCTAGCTGCTCCACTAGGTAGCGACGCTTCATAACGGACCGAGAATCACTCCGTATCACCCTCGCGGCTCGCTTCATCTCCGAGAGTATTGCTCGCATCGTCTAAACCCCTTCGATTCATGGTCGCCGCGCCAGGGATCAACCCGCCAACAGCTTTGACCCTGCCTATTATTGCTATGTGTCATTGCTTGAGTACTGCATGGAGGTACGTGCAATATGAGAGTCGTTTCTATTGTTGCTATTACGTTGTTTATCGCTGTAGCAGCCCATGCCGCCCCGCATAAAAATATGTCCCCCAAAAGCCATGTCCCCGGGAAAAAAATCCGGGCCACCATCACCGTCTACACGCCCTCCCCCCGGGAAAATAACGGCCCCGGCACCAAATCCGGCACGGCCATCGGCACCCGCATCCGGCCGGGCATCGTGGCCGTCTCCCGCGACCTGTTGCGCGCGGGCTGGGACTATGGGGACAAGGTGCGCATCAAGGGACTTGGCATCTTCACCATCGAGGACACCATGCACCAGCGCTACCGGCGCACCATCGACGTGGCCGTACCCAATCTGGCCGCGGCCCAAAAAATAGGGAAACTCCGGAATATCGAAGTGACGCTGCTGGAAAGCGAGGCACGCGACGCGGATAGTTAAGGGAAGAATAAAGAACCGGGGGGAAACTTTTTTGAAAAAAAGTTTCCCCCCGGCCCCCCCTTCAAAAAACTTTCACGGTTACTGTCTGGTATCCTTAGACTGCCTGTAATCGTTAAAAGTTTTTGGGAGGGGAGAGCGCGAGAGGGGGACCCTTTTTTTAAAAAGGGTCCCCCTCTCGCATCATCTCCTCTCCTAAATCTTCTTCACCACGACCAGGGTCACGTCGTCTTCCTGGCGGCAGTCGCCCCGGAAGGCGGCCAGGTCGGCGAGCACGGCGGCCAGGATGTCGGCGGCGCAGCCCGCGGCGGCGCGCCGGATCGAGTTGTGGAAGCGTTCCTTGCCGTACATTTCCCCGGACGGGCCGCGCGATTCCCATATGCCGTCCGTGCCGATGGTCAGCACGAGTCCCGGGCAGGCAAAGGGCCGCACGTTTTCCGCATAGGGGTAGGCCGGATCGATGCCGATGGGCACGCCCTTGCCCGGCCATTCCTCGAAAGCGTCCGTTTCCGGGTCGTAGAGCACGGCCGGATCGTGGCCGGCGCGCACATAGCGGGCTTCGCCGACCTCGGGGCGGATTTCCATGGCGACGAGCGTCATGAAACGTCCCGAATCGCCCACGTCGCGGCACAGCAGCCGGTTGGCACGGCGCACGCGTTCGGCCGGGGTCTCGCTGTCCTCGGTGGCCAGGAGCAGGGCCCGGGCCGTGGCCATGAGCAGCGCCGAAGGCACGCCATGCCCGGTCACGTCGCCGACGGCCGTGTCCAGGCAGATCTCCTGGCCCCGGGTCACGGCCCGATAATCGAAATAATCGCCCCCGGTCTCGTCGCAGGCGATGGCCGTGCCGGCGATGTCCAGGCCCGGCACCGCCGGCGGCGCGGCCGGCAGCAGGTTTTGCTGCACCTCCTGGGCCAGTTCCAGGGAGCGTTGCAGCCGCAGGTGGTCGGCCATCATCGGCCCGGCTTCGTTGAAGGCGTCGATGAGCTCCTGGCGCTCGTCGCCGACCCGCAGGTCGAGGCGGGCCGAGAAATCGCCGGCCGCCAGCCGTTTCCAACCGCCGAGCATGGCGAGCAAGGGCCGCAGAAAGACCCGGGTCATGGCGATGGCGGCCAGGGTAATGGCCGCCAGCAGGACGACCATGGTCGCGCCGGACAGGCGCACGATGGCGGCCGTGGCGTCGAGGATGTCCTGCCCGGCCCGCTGGGCCAGGCTGGACAGCATGGACTTGGGCACGATGCACAGGAAATAGGACCCGTTGGTCAGCCGGGCGAAAGCCCAGAAGGCGTCCTCGCCCTTGTAGGGCAGATCGGCCGTGCCGGATTTCGTCCGTTCCATGGTGGCCAGGAACGCCTCGAATCCGGCCGCGTCGTCGGAGGTCAGCCGATCGAAATTGATCACGCTCTTCCAGTCCGGGGCATGCTGCTCGTAGGAGCGCTGAGCCCAGACGTAGAGCGCCGAGGCCCCGGTGCGCGGGTCCGTGGCCGGAGCCACCACGAAGGTGCGCATGGCCTCGGACCACTGGGAGGCGATTTCCTGTTCCTGGAGCACCCGGGCGAGCGGCACGTCCAGGCTGGCCACCCCGATGAAGCTCCCGTCCGGGCCGGCCATGGCCTTGGAAAGGGTCAGCGTCACCTGGCCGGTGGCGGCGTCCACGGCCGGATCGTTCCAGATCACGGCCCCACCCGTCGGGGCATGGGGCGTGAAGGCCGCCTTGGCCGCCTTGTACCAGGGGCGCTCGCGCGGGTCGTAGTCGGCCGGATAGCCGGCATGGCCGGGAAAGGACACGTGGCTGCCGTCGGCCAGGGTGACCGAGGCGAAAAGGAGCAGGTCGCCGAGTTCGGAGCGCAGCAGGGCGAAGGTGGGGCCAAGCTCGGCCAGCCGCGCGTCCTCGCCGTGTTTTCCCCTGGCCCCGGGCGGGCGGTAGACGACCGGGCTTTCGTTGCTGATGGCCAGGCGTTCCTGGCCGCCGTCGGCCAGCCGTTTGGCGTAGTTTTCGCCCTGCCCCAGGTCCGGGGGCGCGTTTTTGTCCGAGGCCACGTCATGGGCCCGGTAGACCTCGGCGGCGGCCCCGGATTTCCCGGGCGGCCCGGCCAGTGCCCGCTCGGCCTCGGTCACCAGCACCGTCAGGCTGAAATCCATGGCGCTTTTGGAACGCCGCAGCACCAGGGCGTAGTCCTCGGCCGTCTGGCGCAGCTCGTTTTTGACGATGGCGGAGATGAGTGCGCGCCCCTCTCCGGCGATGGCCCGGCCGAGCTCCGCGACATAGCTCCGGGTGATCCCCGTGACCACCACCAGGGGAACGAGGCTGAAGGCCAGCAGGATGAGGAAAAATTTCCAACGAAGCCGCATGGGTTTCTCCGACTGGAACCCTACGGGACTGTCGCGGCCGGCGCAAGTCCGCCCCCGTCCTGGCGGGATCCCGCTTTCCCGACTGTGCGCAATTGACAAAATGGGTAGTCTCAAGCACTCTGGGGCATTAGGGATTGCCGTGATGTCCGGGGTTTTCGGCTGCCGTGAGACGGCCGGTGTTTCTTTTGCGCCCGAGGAGGAGTCTTAGCGCCATGCCCATGATCGAATTCCATAACGTCAACAAATGGTATGGCGACTTCCATGTGCTCAAGGGCATCACGGACAGCGTCGAGGCCGGCGAGGTGCTGGTCATCTGCGGCCCCTCCGGATCGGGCAAATCCACGCTGATCCGTTGCGTCAACCGGCTGGAGGAATACCAGAAGGGCCATATCCTCTTCGAGGGCCACGACATCCACGGCGACGACATCGACGTCAACCGGCTGCGTTGCGACATCGGCATCGTCTTTCAGCAGTTCAATCTCTATCCGCACCTGTCCGTTCTCAAAAACATCACCCTGGCCCCGATCAAGGTCAAAAGCATGCCGCGCAAGGAGGCCGAGGAACTGGCCCTGGCCCTGCTCGAACGGGTGGGCATCCACGCCCAGGCCAAAAAGTATCCGGCCGAACTCTCCGGCGGCCAGCAGCAGCGCGTGGCCATCGCCCGGGCCCTGGCCATGAAGCCCAAGGCCATGCTCTTCGACGAGCCCACCTCGGCCCTGGACCCGGAGATGATCAACGAAGTCCTTAACGTCATGAAGGATCTGGCCCGCGACGGCATGACCATGCTGTGCGTCACCCACGAGATGGGCTTTGCCCGCGAAGTGGCCGACCGGGTGGTGTTCATGGACCATGGCGAAATCATCGAGGGCGCGCCTCCCGGGGAATTCTTTTCCAATCCCCGGCACGAGCGCACCCAGCTTTTCCTCAAAGAGATTTTGTAGCGCGACCGCGCGGACAAACGGCACGCAACCTCAAAAACCCTCACAAGGAGGCTTTCATGCGCAAGATCGCCTGGATTTCGGCCCTGGCCTGCCTGCTGACCCTGCTCGCGGCCGCGGCGGCCACAGCCGGCAAGCTCGACGACATCAAAGCCCGGGGCGCGCTCGTCGCCGGCGTCAAGGATTCCCAGCCCCCCTTCGGCTACGTCGACGAGAAGACCAACCAGATCGTGGGCTTCGAAATCGACCTCATGCAGGCCCTGGCCAAGCGCCTGGGCGTCAAGCTGGAACTCAAGCCCGTGACCTCCTCCACCCGCATCCCCATGCTCGGCCAGGGCGCCGTGGACATCGTGGCCGCCACCATGACCCACAAGAAAGAACGTGAGGACCAGATCGACTTCTCCATCACCTATTTCATGACCGGCCAGAAGCTGCTGGTCAAAAAGGACGGCGGCATCAAGTCCGTGGCCGACCTGAACGGCAAAAAGGTGGCCTCGGTCAAGGGCTCCACGTCCGAGCAGAACGTGAAAAAGGCCCAGCCCGGCTGCACCGTCATTTCCTTCGAAACCTACCCCGAGGCCTTCCTGGCCCTCAAGCAGGGCAAGGTCCAGGCCATGACCACGGACGAATCCATCCTGGTCGGCATCAAGAACAGCGACGACCATCCCGACAACTGGGCGATCGTGGGCGACTACATCTCTCCCGAGCCCTACGGCTTCGGGCTGCCGGAAAACGATTCCGACTTCCGCGACTACGTCAACCTGGCGCTCATGAACATGTGGGAGACCGGCGAATACCAGAAGATCTACGACAAGTGGTTCGGCAAGGGCAAAAAAGACTATCTGCCCCTGACCTGGAAAATGGAGCTGTGGCCGTAGGCGTTACGGCGAACGGATAACAGCTTGTCAGGACCCGGTTGCCTGGGACGCATCCCCCCGGCGGCCGGGTCCGGTCGACAACGGCGTCAGCGGACGTCGGTTTGGAGAGGACGTTGGCGTATCATTTCGATTTCACCCAGGTCGTTACCGGCGAATACGGACAGTGGCTGGTTTCGGGCCTTGTCACCACGCTCAAGATTTCCGGCGTTTCCATCGTGTTGTCCCTGATCCTGGGGACGCTTATCGCCGTCATGCGCCTGTCCAAGGTGCGCCCGCTGGTCTGGGCCAGCGCCACCTACACCGAATTTTTCCGCAACACGCCGCTTCTGGTACAGATTTTCTTTTGGTATTTCGGCTCCTACAGCGTACTGCCGCAGTTCGTGAACGAGTGGCTCTACAGGCAGGACTTCGAATTCGCCTGCGGCGTCATCGCCCTGACCGTCTACACCAGCGCCTTCATTGCCGAGGAGATCCGCTCCGGCATCTTTTCCATCCCTAAAAACCAGCTCGAGGCGTCCCGGGCCTGCGGCCTGTCGTTTACCCAGGCCATGGTCTACATCATTTTGCCCCAGGCCTTCCGGGTCATCATTCCGCCGCTGATTTCCCAGTTTTTAAACCTCATCAAGAATTCGTCGCTGGTCATGACCATCGGCGTCATGGACCTGACCTACATGGCCCGGCAGATCGAGGCCCACACCTTCCACGGGTTCGAGGCCTTCACCGTGTCCACCTGCATGTACCTGTGCATTTCGCTCGTCGTCTCGGCGGGCGTCACCCTCTACAGCCGACGCGTGTTACGCGTGCGTTCGCACTAGGGGGGCAGGGTCATGCATTGGAACGTCATCTACAATAATTTCGATTACCTGCTGATCGGCGCCTACCCCAAGGGGCCGCTCGGCGGTCTGGCCATGACCGTGCTTCTGGCCCTGGGCGGCATTTTCGGCGCCTTCTGGCTGGGGCTTGGCTGCGGGCTCATGCGCATTTCCAGAAAGCCCCTGCTGCGCTGGGCGGCTCTCATCTATATCGAGATCATCCGGGGCATTCCGCTTTTGATGGTCGTCTTCTGGTTTTATTTCCTGGCCCCGGTGCTTTTCGGCCACACCCTGCCCGAGTCCCAGAGCGCGCTTATCGCGCTGATCGTTTTCACCAGCGCCTATATCGCGGAGATCGTGCGGGCCGGGGTGGAGGCGTTGCCCAAGGGCCAGATGGAGGCGGCTCGCGGCACGGGGCTGTCCCATTTCCAGGCCATGACCCACGTCATCCTGCCCCAGGCGCTGTTCAATATGATCCCGTCGTTCGTTAACCAGTTCGTGTCGCTGACCAAGGATACGTCCCTGGCCTTTATCATCGGCGTCAACGAACTCACCAAGGCGGCCACCCAGATCAACAACCGCACGCTGACCGCCCCGACGGAGATTTTCATCACCATCGCCCTGCTCTACTTCGTGATCTGCTTTTGCCTGACGGAATTGTCGCGCTGGCTGGAACGGCACATCAACCGCTACCAGGCCCGCACGCGCTAAGGGACGGAAGGGACGGGGCGAAAGACGCCGCCGGCGGCCGGGGGAAACTTTTTGAAAAAAGTTTCCCCCGGACCCCCTGCAAAAACTTTCAAAGGGATTTCGGGCGAGACCCGAGGTGATGGGGAGCGTCGGCTTCAGGCCGGAAACACGATCCCTAAGCGTGCCCCGCCTTCGCGGCTCCGGCTGATGCTTACTTCCCCTTCCAGTTGGCGGGCCAGTTCCTTGACCAGGGTCATGCCCATGGTCGTCGCCGCCTCGGGATCGAATCCCGCCGGCACCCCCGGCCCCGTATCCTCCACCCAGAAGCGGGCCATGCCCTCCTCCCGCCGGCAGCCCACGCGGATCTCGCCTATTTGCCCGGGAGAAAAGGCGTGCTTGCAGGCATTGGTCAAAAGCTCGCTCAAGAGCAGCCCGCAGGGCACGGCGGCGTTGAGGGACAAGGGGAAAGGCCGCGTGTCGTAGGAAAGGCGCACCCCGGTCGTCTGCTCCCTGAACACGGACAGCACTCCCTGGGCCAGGCTCCGGACGTACTCGGCCATGTCGATGGTGGCGGCGTCCTCGCGATTGTAGAGTTGCTGGTGGACCAGGGCCATGGACCGGATGCGCGTGCTTAAAAGGCGCAGACGCTCCCGCTCGGCCGGGTCGGTCGCCTCGTCGGCCTGCAGGCTGATGAAGCTGAGGATGATCTGCAGGTTGTTTTTGACCCGGTGGTGGACTTCCTTGAGCAGGATGTTCTTGTCCTTAAGGGCCTTTTCCACGGCTTCGCGGATGCGCTCGCTCTCGGTGACGTCGTCGAGGCGGATGACCACGCCCTCGGTGCCGTTGGCCACGAGGGGGTAAAAGAGCATGTTCATGAGGTGGGTGTTGCCGTTTTGCGGCAGGGGCTGCTTTTCCACGATCTGGGCGCGGCGTTCGCGCAGGGCCGTTTCCATAGTGGGCATGTAGCCGGAGAGTTGCGGCAGGGATGCGCCCACCTCACGGCCCAGGGCGGCCTCGGCGTCCAGGCCGAACAGCGCCTGGGCGCTGCCGTTGATGTGGGTGACGCGGCCGGCGGGATCGATGCCGATGATGGGCGAGGGCATGGATTCGAGTATGTTGGAAAGCATGGAGCGCATATGTCCGAGGGCCGCCGCCGTCTCGATCAGTTCGCGCTCGCGGCCTTCGATGGTGTCCGCCATGGCGTTGAAGCTTGCGCCGAGGCGGCGGACCTCGAGGCTGCCGGCTGCCGCCGCCGTGTCCCGGGCGGAAAGGTCCCCGCCGGCCAGCCGTTCGGCCGCGTCGACCAGGCTGACAATGCCCCGGCCAAGGGCCGCCCGCCCGGCCACCTGGGCGATGACCAGGGCGAATACGGTGGCGGCAAGGGCCGAGAGCAGGCCGTGCCACAACTGCTTGTCGGCGTCGGCGAACACGTCGTTGCAGGCTGCGGAAACGAGGATGGTCATGTACGGCGGATCGCCTGGCGCAAGCCGCAGCCGGGAGAAGCTGAACAGGCCGTCTCCGCCGGTATAGCGCGGCGAGATGAAGGTCCCCTCGTCGGCGCTGTCCTTGGCGAGGCGCGCCCAGAGCCGGGGAACGATCTGCCTGCCCAGGGGGAACCACTCCGTCGGCGGGTAAGCCACCATGCGCAGCCCGTCCGGGTCGAGGAACGTGATCCGGGTGTTTTGCGGCAGCTCGATACGCTTTAAGAACTTGTCGTAGCCTTCGAGATAGTAGGACAGGCCGATGACGCCCAGAAGCCGCCCGTCGGTGTCCATGCGCGGCAGGGCGAAGGCCAGGATCGGCTTTTTCGTGGCCCGGCCGTGGATGAACTTGCTGACGCCCAGCCTGCGGGTGCCCATCGCTTCCTGGAAGTACTTCCGGTCGGCGAGATTGACACCGAGAAAGGCGGGCAGGCCTGAGGCGACGACCGTGCCGGATGCGTCGGTGAGAAAGATGTTGGAGAGTTCGGGGTGGTCGCGCAGCAGGTCGGTAAAAAGTCGGTTACAGGCGGGGGGGCGGTGGTCGCAAACCTCTTCGGTATGGTCGAGGGCCACGAGCACGCCCCGGGCCTGGCGCAGCACGCCCCGCTGGAGGGCGGCCAGACTGCGGGTCAGGTTGCGGATGTCGTCCCAGGCCCTATGCTCGGCTTGATGGCGCGCTTCGAGGCTCGCCACCACGATGAAGCCCGTGGCCGGCAGCGCGGCCAGCAGCACAATGCCGGTCAGGATGGTGGTGATGGAGCGGCTTAAAAACCATTGCCACGGATCGTGCCGGACTTTTCCCATCCCATTTCTACAGCTTATTTCAAGGGAAATGTCCAGGTGCCGGGCGGCCCCTGGGCTTATCCGGCCGCGACCCGGGGGGGATGGCGCGTATAGACCGCGCGCAAAAATCCGTCGGCCTGCCTAACGTCGAGACGCCAGCCGGACACGGTGGCCAGCTGGTCCTCGAGAACGGGGCGGGCGTTTGGGGCGACCAGAAATTCCAGCACGTCGGCCCGGGAGAGGCGGAGATACCAACCTATCTCCAGTCCCAGCCCTCAGCACTGCTCGCGCAGGTCGCAGACGACCGTTTCCTGTCCCATGCGATTGTCCCCTACAATTTGTCGAAATAGATCAGCCCGCCCATGATCACGAAGGCCACTGCCGCGACCTTCTTGATGATCTCCGGCGAGACGAAGTTGCAGATGAATTCCGCGAAGATGACGCCAAGCAGGCTCGTGGAGATCAGGGCCAGGGACGAGCCGGCGAAAACGATCCAGGGCTTGCGGGAATCGGCCGCGGTCAGCACGCAGGCGAGCTGCGTCTTGTCCCCGAGTTCGGCCACGAAAATGGTGGCAAAGGTCGTGAAAAGCAGTTTCCAGTCCATCCATCCCTCGTCATTCACTATTCACTGTTGTATTGCGATGTTACCCTTGAAAGTTTTTCGGGAGGGTGGGGGTCCGGGGGAGGGAACCCCTTTTTTCAAAAAGGGGTTCCCTCCCCCGGTTTTTCCCTCTCTATCACTCCTCGGGCAGGCCCATGCCCGGGCGCATGACCCGGCCGGACCAGGCCGTGCCGTAGCCGCCGAGCGCCTGCACCTGTTCCTTGAAGGACTCGCCGGCGATCACGTCGATGACGGCTTCGATCTTGGGATCGTCGCGCAGGGCCTCGGGGATGACCAGATCGTAGCGTTCCCGGGCCAGGGGCACGAAATCGAGCCCGAGCGCCCGGGCCGCCGCATACACGCCCAGGCCGCAGTCGGCCGAGCCGGTCTTCACGTTGACGGCCACGGCCATGTGGGTGTGTTCCTCGCGCTCGTAGCCGGAAATGTGGTCCGGGGTCAGGCCGGCTTCCGCCAGGTGGTGGTCGAAGAGAATACGCGTGCCGGCCCCGCGCTGGCGGTTGATGTAGCGCACGCCGTCGCGGGCCAGATCGGCCACGCCGGTGATGCCCTTGGGGTTGCCCGGGGCGACGATGAGCCCCTGCTCCCGGATGGCCAGGTTGACCACGAGCACGTCCAGGCCGGGCAGGTATTTGGCCAGAAACGGAAAGTTGAAATCCCGGGTGTCCGGGTCGAACAGGTGGGAGCCGGCCATCATGGCCGAGCCGTTTTTGAGCGCGATCAGCCCGCCCATGCTGCCCACGTGGCTGGAGGCCAGCCGCATGGCCGGATCGCGGCGCATGAGCATGTCGGCCAGGATGTCGAGGGTGTTGTCGTGGCTGCCCACGCAGACCAGGGTGCGGGCCAGGTCGCCGGCGTCCACCAGCAGCTCGGCCGTGACCACGGCCCCGGATTCCAGCCCCTCGGCCTCGGGCGGCAGCTGGGTCACGGCCTGGGCCTTGGTCATGGAGGAAATGCTGCCCGCGCCGCGCGAAAGGGGCAGGGCCACGTAGCTCGCCCCCACCTGCCCGACGGACAGGCGCAGGAAATCGGTCATGCCGATGCGCGACGGCACGCTGCGGGCCAGCGTCGCGGCAATGGTCTGCCGGCTCTTGGGCTCGGACCGGGTCAGCCAGCAGGCCAGGGGATAGAGCAGGCGCTCGAAGCAGACCACGGAGCTGACCGGATAGCCCGGCGCGCCGACGACGAGCTTGCCCCGGGCCACGCCCAGAAGCGACGGTTTGCCCGGCATGGCGGCCACGCCGTGGACCAGCACCTCGCCGAATTTGGCGATGGTGGCCTTGGTGAAATCCTTGCTGCCGGCCGAGGAGCCGGCCACCATGACCACGATGTGGGCGTCGGAATCGAGCCCTTCCTCGAGGGCGTCGGCCAAGGCCTGGGGATCGTCGGGCACCGGGGGCACGCGCAGGCAGGTCATGTCCCACTCGTCGGCCAGGGCGGCGAGCAGCATGGAGTTGCTCTCGACCACCTGCCCCGGGCCGGGCACGGGCCGGGCGGAAAAATCCATGACCTCGTCGCCGGTGGGAATCACGCGCATGCGTATCCGCTCGTAGACCGGAATCTCGAAGGCTCCGCAGGACAGCAGCGCGCCGATGTCATAGGGCGAGATGCGCCGATGCCGGGGCAGCACCATTTCCGTGGCCACGATGTCCTCGCCGATGCGCCGGACATGGGTGAAGGGCGAAACCGGGGCCTCGATGGTGGCGGCCTCGCCGTCCATGACCACGTTTTCGATCATGACCACGGCGTCGAAGGCGCTCGGCAGCGGATGGCCGGTATTGACGAAAACGAAATCCTTTTCCGGAGTAAGGCGTACGGGCGAACCTTCCCGGGCCATGAAGGTGTCGGCGGCGCGCACGGCAATGCCGTCCATGGCGGCGCTGTGGAAGGTGGGCGAGGAATAGCGGGCAATGACCGGCTCGGCCGTGATGCGTCCGGCCGCCCGGTCGGAGCCGATGCGCTCGATGCCGACCAGCTTCTTGCGGTCAAGGACGGCCTTGACGCGTGACAGCGCCTCCGGGATGGGAATGGTGCGCAGGTAGATGTTCCGTTTCATGAGATGCTCCTTCTCCTCCGCTCACTCCCCGTAAAGCCGGCACAAATCGCCGTAGGCGTCGATGCGGCGGTCGCGCAAGAAGGGCCAGTGGCGGCGCTGGGTTTCGACGATCCGGGGGTCGATGACGGCGGTGATGATTTCTTCCTTGGCCACGCTCGCCTGGGCCACGATCTGTCCTGACGGGTCGGCCACGAAGGACGAGCCCCAGAATTCCAGGGTCTCGCCGTAACCTTCCCCGCCGCCCTCGATGCCGACGCGGTTTATGGCCGCGACGTAGATGCCGTTGGCGATGGCGTGGCCGCGCTGCACGGTGATCCAGGCGTCGCGCTGCCGTTCGCCGAATTCGGCTTTTTCCGAGGGATGCCAGCCGATGGCCGTGGGGTAGCACAGGACCAGCGCTCCCTTGAGCGCCGTGGCCCGGGCCGCTTCGGGAAACCACTGGTCCCAGCAGATGAGCGTGCCCACCCGGCCGAACGGGGTGTCGAAGGCCTTGAAACCCAGGTCGCCGGGCGCGAAGTAGAATTTCTCCTCGAAACCCGGGTCGTGGGGGATGTGCATCTTGCGATAGACGCCGAGATGTGCGCCGTCCGGGCCGAGCACGGCCAGGGAATTCTGGAAGCAGCCCGGTCCCCGGCGCTCGAAAAGCGGCGCCACGACCACCACGCCGGCGGCCTTGGCGGCGGCGGCCATGGCCGAGGTGGTGGGGCCGGGAATGGGTTCGGCCAGGTCGAAGGCGGCGTGGTCCTGGTTGCGGCAGAAATAGGGGGTGGCGAAAAGTTCCGGCAGGCAGACCACATTGGCTCCGGCCTTGCCTGCGTCGGCCACGAGGGCGGCGGCTTTTTCGAGGGAATCGGCCACGGTTTTTTCCGGGGCCATCTGGATGAGCCCTAAGCGAAACGGGGCGGCCATGGCGTCACCTTCCAGGCGGTTTGATTGCGGTCTGTGCGACAGCTTAACACAATACGGAGGAACGCGGCAAAGGACAATGGCGGATCAGGGCTTCCCCAGCAGGGAAAGTCCGTCGCGGGCAAAGGTGAAGGCAAAGTAGAAAAGCGACAGGCCGAGGACCGCCATGAGCAGCCGGTAGGCGCGGCTGCCGAGGAACCGGCGAAACCGCCCGGCCAGCACGGCGGCCATGATCTTGGCCCCGACGATGGCCGCGTAAAAAACGCCCAGGAACGTGACCACGGCGGCCGTGCCCGAGCGGGCGGCCTCGATGAGCATGGGCACCCCCACCGTGGTCCAGAAAAGATAGGGGTGGGGATTGGTGAAATTGGTGGCCACGCCGCGCCACAGCGACTTCGGGGCCGCGTCCGGCTTGCCGGCGTCCGGCGGCGGTGCCTGCAGGCATTCGATGCCGTAGCGCACGAGCAGACAGGCCCCGGCCAGAGACAACAGGCCAAGCACCGTGGGCGCGCCATGGGCGGCGGAAACCGCCAGCCAGGCCCCGATGATGATGGGGGCGTCGGTTAGAAGCGGAGCCAGCCCCACCTTGACGCCTTCGGCCGGGCCGTGGGTCAGGGTCTGGGTCAGGACCAGGGACAGCAGCGGTCCGGGCGAAAGCCCGGCCGACAGTCCCAGGGCGGCGGCGGCCAGGGCGATGGAAGCTTGAGTCTGGGGCATGCTTGCGTTTCCGGGCGCGCCCCGGCACACTGCCGACGGCGCGATGGCACCGTGCCGGAAACCCCCCCGTTTTTCAAGGAGGACGTCATGACGCCCCTGGGCGCGGAGTTCCCCAAACACATCCTGGCCGCGGACATCGGCGGCACGCACAGCCGGTTTGGGCATTTCACGCTGTCGGCGTCCGGCGAACTCGCGCTCGGAGCGTCGGTCTGGGCCTCGACCAATGCCGCGGACTCCTTCCTCGAACTGCTCGAAAGCCTGCCGGGGGCGGGCTTCGACCTGGCGCCGCAGACGGCCGACGCGGCCGTGTTCGCCGTGCCGGGAGCGGTGGTCGGGCGGCGCATCAGCTTCGCCAACATCGAATGGGACCTCGACCTGGACGGCCTGGAGCGCGCCTACGGGCTCAGCCGCGCCACCTGCATCAACGATTTTCTGGCCCAGGCCCACGGCTGCGCGCTTTTGGCCGACGAGGCCGAGATGGTGCTGCCCGGGGCGATGGACGCTTCCCGGGTGCAGGCCGTGATCGGGGCCGGCACGGGATTCGGCCACGCCGCGCTCGTCCCCATGCATGACGGAAGCCGGCTGGCCCTGGCCTCGGAAGCCGGCCACGCCTCGATGCCCTTTTTCGGCGATGCGGAACAGGCCTTCGCCGCCTTTGTGTGCCGGCGGACCGGGGAGAACTACGTGCGCGGCGACTCCGTGCTGTCCGGCTCGGGCCTGTCCGCCCTGCACGAGTTCCTGACCGGGGAGCGCCTGACCCCGGCCGAGGTGGGCGCGCGCCTGACCCCGGAAAGCCGCACCACCGAGCTTTTCGCCCGCTTCTACGGCCGGGCCGTCCGCGATTACGCCCTGACGGTGGTGGCCGCCGGAGGGCTCTACATTTCCGGCGGCGTGGCCGCCAAAAATCCGCTGCTCGTCACCCATCCGGCCTTCGCCCGGGAGTTCTACGACTCCCCTCCCTTCGGCGGCCTGTTGCACGCCATCGGGGTACGGCTGGTGCGCAACGCCAACACCGGCCTTTTCGGCGCGGCGAGCGTGGGCAAAAGCCTGCTGTCACAAGCGGGCTAAAAGGATCGCAATTCCATGCGCGAGGGATTTTTCCGGGCCGTATCCACGGCCGAATTCACAAAGCTGCTGCGGACCTTCACCCCCCTGCCCGCCGAAACCGTGGAGCTCGACGCTGTTCGGGGACGGTTTCTGGCCGGAGATGTCGTTGCCGGCGAGAACCTGCCCCCCGCCGGCCGGGCCGCCATGGACGGCTACGCCGTGCGAGCGGCCGAGGCCTTCGGGGCCACGGAGAACAGCCCCGCCTACCTCGACCTGGCCATGGACATTCCCATCGGCGTCATCCCCGACCAGCCGCTGCCGCCCGGCCATTGCGCCCGCATCGTCACCGGGGCCTTCCTGCCCGAGGGAGCCGACGCCGTGGTCATGGTGGAATACACCGAGGATCTCGGGGCCGGAGCCATCGAAATCCGCCGGCCCGTGGCCCCGGGCGAAAACATGCTGTTCGCCGGCGAGGACGCGGCTCTGGGCCAGTGCATCCTCGCCGCCGGAACGAAGCTGCGGCCCCAGGAAATCGGCATGCTGGCCGCCTTGGGCCAGACCATGGTGGCCGTGGGCCGGCGTCCCTCCGTGGCCGTGCTCTCCACCGGCGACGAACTGGTGCCGGCCTCGGCCACGCCCCGGCCGGGACAGATCCGCGACGTCAATACCCATACCCTCTCGGCCATGGTCGCGGCCGCCGGAGCCGAACCCCACGCCTATCCCCTGGTGCCCGACGACCTGCCCGGCATCACCGCCGCCCTGGCCGACGCCGCGGCCGCCCACGACCTGACCCTGCTCTCCGGCGGCAGCTCCGTCGGCGCGCGTGACTTCACCCTCGACGCCCTGCGCGGCCTCGGCGCGGACATCCTGGCCCACGGCGTGGCCATAAGCCCGGGCAAGCCGACCATCCTGGCCAACCTCGCCGGCCGCCCCGTCATCGGACTCCCCGGCCAGGTCACCTCGGCCCAGGTCGTCATGGCCGTGTTCGGCGCGCCGCTCCTGGCCCACCTGGCCGGCGACGTCGCCGCCTTCGACCGCCCGGTCCAAACCTTTCCGGCCATCCTCTCGCGCAACGTCGCCTCCAAACAGGGCCGCGAAGACCACGTCCGGGTGCGCCTGGAACAGCGCCCCGGTGAACTGCCCCTGGCCCACCCCGTGCTCGGCAAGTCCGGACTGCTCAGGACCCTGCTCCTGGCCGAGGGCCTCATCGTCATCCCCGCCGACCTGGAAGGCTTCGCCGGCGGGCTCGAAGTGGCGGTCCGGCCGATTTAGGGGGGGGCTGGGAAGGCAGAGGCAGAGGAGGAGGAAGCGGGGCTCCGCCCCTGCACCCTGCCAGGGTGCTGCCCTGGACCCGCCGAGGGGCCACGGGCCCCCCGGACCCCCCTTCACGCTTTGCCGGGTGGGATTTTTGCGGGGTGGCGGGAATGCGAATATTTGTCGCCGCAATCGGCCCGGCGACACGAGGCGCTTTCGCGCCTCGACGCCGGACACGATTGCGGCGACAACCACGCCGGCGGCGAAGCGCCGCATTGAAAGGCAACGTGGCGGGGCGTAACTTTTAAGAGTTTTTTTGGAGGGTGGGGGTCCGGGGGAGGGGACCTTTTTTTGCAAAAAAAGGTCCCCTCCCCCGGTTCCTCTCCCCCCGCTCCCTACTTACACAACCACAAGGCCGCGCCTTCGATGCCGCGCAGGATCTTGAGGCTGGTCGTGGCGAAGATGTGTTTGAGTGTCGAGGGCTTATGGCTGGTGCGGCCGATGGCCACGGCGGCGAATTTATTGGAATCGGCTTCGTGCAGGATGGTGCGCGCCGGATTGGACGAGGTCAGGACCTTGATGGTGATCCGGTCGTCGCCGATATCGTTGGCTTTGATTTCGGCCAGGGCCCGGCCGAAGATTTCCTCCGCGTCGATGCAGCGGTCGTCGGAGCAAACGTGGAGCAGCGTGATGTCGTGGGCGGGCTCGTTTTTGAGCATGAAGCCGGCGTGGTCCGCCACGCGCATGGATTCCTCGGAGCCGTCCACGCACACCAGCACGTTCTTGCGGTCCTTTTGCGGATTGCGGCAGATCCAGATGGGGAAGCTGAGTTCTTCCCAGAGGATGCGGTGCGACACGCTGTCGCTGACCATTTCCTCGAACCATGACAGCCCTCGCCGGCCGAGCACGGCCGCGTCGTAGAGCCCTTCCTCGGATTCCTTGACGATCTCTTTGACCGTGCCGAGTTTTCCGTGGGAAAACTTGACGAACACCTGGTCCTTGGAGAACCCCATGGAGTGGAGCCATTCCTTGGCGTTTTCCATGGCCGGCACGCCGTGGACCTGCTTGTCTTCCTCGATATGGATGATGGCCTCGGGATTGGCCTCGAGGTTGATGGGGTCGAGCCGCCAGTCGGGGCGGCGCGGGACGACGTAAAACAGCGTCAGCTTGAGCTCTTCGCGGCTGGTGAAGAAATTGTGCACGAAGCGCAGGCTCTGCGAGGTGTGGAATTCGTCGCTGACGGCCACAAGCAGGTGTTTGTCCATTGGGCGCGTCCTTGGCGGTTGCCGTCGGGAGAGGAAGCGGCAGCGCTGGTTCGAGGGTGTTGTTTTTTAAACCGATAAAACATGTTGCGCGAATTTGGAAAGCGCTTATTCTCTACTTCGAGGTTGATTTTCATTTTCAAAGAGAGGGCTTCATGGACAAGCTGATTGTTTTTTTGATCATCGCCGTGGCGGCCGGCTATGTGATCCGGCGGTTTTTCTTCAAGAAGGGCGGCGGCTGCGGCTGCGGCTGTTCGGGCTGTGACGGCGCTTCGGGAACGAAGGGGACAAGCTCGTGCTGCCAGGACGGACAAAAGCTGCAATAGCCCGGTCGGCGTGCGCCCTGTCCGTCCTGCTGCTGGTCCTTCTCGGGGCCGGGGCGGCGCGGGCCTGTACCTTGTTCGGGCTGGCCGGGTCCGGCGTGGCCGGCGGCGGCACGCTGTTGGTCAAAAACCGCGACTGGCATCCGGTGCAGGCCCAGCGGCTCGTGCTGGTCACGCCCGGGGACGGGTATCGCTATCTGGGGCTTTTTGCCGAGGGCGGCGGCGCTTCCGGGATCAAGGCCGGGGTCAACGAGGCTGGTCTCACCGTGGTTTCGGCCACGGCGGGCAGCGTCCCCGCCGAGGCCCGTCGGGGCGGGCCCGGCATGGGCGGCCTGTTGCGCCGGCTGCTGACGCGGTGCGACAGCGTCGCGGCGGCCGTGGCCCGGGCCGATCTTTTCGCCCGTGGCAGGCCGTGCATGTTTCTTTTGTCCGACCGGCATGAGGTGGCCCGGGTGGAAGTGGCTCCGGGCGGGCGTTACGCCGTTTCGCGCAGCGCCGATGGTGTGCTGTGGCAGACCAACCACTACCTGGAGCCGACCCTTGCCGACGCCAATGTCCGCATCGGCGCGTCGAGCCGGGCCCGGGCGGCGCGCATCGCCGGGCTTCTGGGCGATCTGCCCCGTCCGGCGAACCTCGCCGCCCTGCTCGCCCTGTCCCGCGACACGGCCGACGGGCCGGAGAACGGCATCTGGCGCACGGGCGGGGGGCCAAGGAGCGCGCGCACCGTGGCCACCTTTGCCGTGGCCATGCCGCCGTCCGGTCCGGGCAGGCTGTATCTGCGCCTGGCCGATCCCGGCACGCCCGAATGGACGCGGACCATCACCCTGGACGCGGCGGCTTTTTCGGGGAGCATCCCCGCGCCCTAGCGCCAGATGATGGACAGGGGCTTTCGCGGCGGTAGGCGTTTGATCGCAAAGCGCGGAAAGCCGACCATGAGGCCGCCGTACATCTCGTGGCCCTGCGGCAGGTCGAGGAACTCCCGGGCCGGCGCGTGGGAGGCCACGGCCCGGCGTACGAGTCCGGCCCAGCAGGTGCCGAGTCCCAGGGCATGGGCGGCCAACTCGAAATGGGTCAGGGCGATGACGCAGTCCGTGGCCGGCGGAATGGGCGCGGCCGCGTCGGCGTGGACCACCACCAGGCAGGGGGCGTCCCGCAGGATGGTTTCCCGGCCGGCGTCGAAGGGTTCGATGAAGCGCGGACTGCTTCCCGCGGCGCGGAAAAAGTCGGCGCACAGCCCGGCCAGGGTGCGGATGGCGGCCGGATCAGTCATGACGAGCCACTCGACCGGCTGGAAATTGAGGGCCGAAGGCGCGTAGCGCGCCGTTTCCAGACACGTTTCGATCAGTCCGCGCGGCACGCGCCGATCGCTGAAGTTGCGCACCGAGCGCCGCCCGGTCATCCAGGCGCAAAGCGCTTCCGGCAACACGTCCGGCGTCCTGGGCGCGGCGGGCAGGTCGTCCGGGCTGATCCCGTCGATGCGCAGACAGCCCTTGGCGCACACGGCCGCGCAATGCCCGCAGCCGATGCAGGACGCTTCCAGGTGCGCCGTGGCCACGGGATAGCCCGCCTCGTCGATGTCAATGAGCGACAGCGGACACTCCAGGGCGCATAGCCCATCCCGTGCGCACCGCTCCCTGTCGATTTCCAAATGTGTCATCGCGGCATGCTCCTTTTTTGAAGGGAAGAAGGTGCGAGAGGGGAACCCTTTTTGAAAAAAGGGTTCCCCTCTCGCGCTCTCCCCTCCCAAAAACTTCTAACGGTTACAGCTGGTATGACGACAATATGTTGTAATCATTAAAAGTCTTTCCTATGTGGCCCAAAGTCAAGCCGGCTGACGCAGTCTAACCGCCCGTTTCCTATTCGCGCCCGAAGCGCCAAGTACCGATTCGGTAGTTTTCGGATTTTCGCCATTTGAGAAACGCCGCCATGCGGCCAGACTTTTCCGCGACCAATCCGAAAAATTGTTGGCTGTTAGGCTTTCAGTCTTCCCTACTCGTTGCCACAGGTCCTTGTTGGCGCTGCAATACCCTCTTGGCGGGCGAGGAGCACGGGGCTTCCCAGAGCCGGCGTGATCCTCGCCCGCCGCCGTTTCACGCCATAACCGCCTCAAATCGGTACGCTCGTTTCTCCAGGCTCAGCCGCCACAAAATGATGGCCAGTTTTCGAGCTAAGGCTGTGATGGCCTTTTGGGCCAGGCCGCTTTTCCCCAGCAACTTGTGATACCAGGCCTGAGCCTTCGGATCGTGTGCGCGCCATTTCCAGGCCGCCTCCACTAAAAGACTTCGCAGTTTGGTCTGCCCCACGGGCCGTAACCTGGCCCGGCCCTTGCTCTCGCCGCTCTGGCGCACCATGGGGGCAAGTCCCAGATAGCTTGTCACCTCTTCGGCCCGGCTGAAACGTTCCGGCTGAAACAACTCCAGACGGAAGGTCGCGGCGATGAGCGGCCCCACACCGGGCACGGTGCGCAGGCACTTGATGACTTTGTCATGCTCTCCCTGGCGGCAAATTGTCTCAAGTTGCTGTTCAACGAGGGACAATTCGCTGGTGATGGCATGCATCTCCCGCACAAAACTTTCCAGCGTATACCGGGCAGCCTGATGCATGGGCAGTTTAAGCAGGGATGCTACAGCGACCTTGCTCCAGTATTTCAGATTGGGTGGTTCGGTAAGGCCCAAAAAAAGCAGATGGGAATGGATGCGCAGTTTCACACGACGCAGGTCGTCGGCCAGATCGTGTCGTCGGCGCTCCAGGCTCCTCTGGGCTTCTTGCTCCTCGGTCGGCACGGCGATGGGACGCAGCATCCCCTTGGCGGCGTAATCGGCCAGTTTGACGCAATCGAGCCGGTCTGTTTTTGCGCCCCAGACCACGGGGCGGGGAATCCGACTGGGAGCCGCCACGAGATTGGGAATCCCTGCCTTTGTGAGCGCTCTGGACAGGGTGAATCCGGTCGGCCCGGATTCACTGGCCGCCATGGCCACGGTGACGCCCACCGCGGCCAATTTGTCGATCAGAGCCTGCGGGCTCGCCGACATCACCAAGGTGTGGACGACTCCATCAAACCGACGTAACGCAACAAAATAACTATTTTTATGGACATCCAATCCGACAAAAAAAGATCGACCTTGTGAAGCCTCCACAAACGCTTGAAGTTGGGATAACGCTTGTCCTGCCATGTTGGTCTCCTCGCCTCGTTTGTGTCTACGAGCACATTTACTGGCACTATCAGCCAGTTTGAGGGTCGAGGCCAACATGGTATTTGGGAAGGGGGTCCGGGGGGAACCCTTTCTCCAGAAAGGGTTCCCCCCGGCTACTTCTTAATCCTCTTTACAAATTCTGCCGTACCCAGGCCACGATGTCGGCCGCGCTGCGTGCGCCCGAGGTACGGGCTTTTTCCTGGCCGCCGATGAACAGGGCCATGGTGGGCACGCCCTGGATGTGCAGGCGGTCGGCGATGGCCAGTTCCTCCTGGGTGTCGCATTTGGCCAGGATCACCCGGGGATGGAGCATGGCCGCCGCCTGGTCGAAGGCCGGGGCCATGGCCCGGCAGGGGCCGCACCAGGGCGCCCAGAAGTCGACCAGCACGGGCAGGTCGCTTTTGGAAAGGAACGTATCGAAATTGCCGCCGGTCAGGGTGACGGGGTGTGGTTCGAGGATGGGGGCGCGGCATTTGCCGCACACGGGCCCGCTGTCCAAACGGCCGGTCAGGACGCGGTTGACGGCGAGGCACTTGGGACACACGGCGTGGATGGCATCGGGCATGGCAACCTCCAAGGGGAAATCTAACGGGCCATTATCCTTTAAGTCCTTCTGCCGCCGTGTCCAGGTCAGGCCGGGGTTTTGGGCCTGGCTTCGTCGCTCATGGCGAAATCCACCCGGATTTTGAAGAGCCGGTCGGCCGGCAGGTTGAGGATGGAGATGCCCGTTTCGGCGGTGATGGCGGCCAGGGCTTCGGCGATGTCCTCTCGCGAGGGGCCGATCATGGTGAACCAGACGTTGAGGGCGTGCTGGCGCAGGTAGTTGTGGGTGACGCCGGGATGGGCGTTGACGGCTTTGATGAAGGCGTCGAGCTTTTCCGGCGGGGCCGATGCGGCGCAGAGTGTCGAGCAAAAGCCGATCTTGGCCGACTGGAAGTTGGCCCCGATGCGGCGGATGATGCCTTTGCCCTTAAGCGCCCGCACCCGGGCCAGGGTTTCGGCTTCGGTCAGCCCGACCGCCTCGCCGATGGCGGCATAGGGCCGGGAGGCGATGGGGAAGCCGGTCTGGATGATGTCGAGAATGCGTTTGTCCGTGGCGTCCATGGTACCCGTTACTTCTGTGTTTGGGGCGTCGCGTCGCGCTCCACCCTGTTGCGTCCGGAGTTTTTGGCCCGGTACAGCGCCTTGTCGGCCCGGCCCAGGGCGCGTTCGGGGTCCTCGCCGGGGGCGCGTTCGGCCACGCCGAAACTGGCCGTGACCCGGCCGGCGGTGGCGAAATCCTTGTCCGCGACGGCCTGGCGCAGCCGTTCGGCCAGCTCCGCCGTCGCGTCGAGCCCCACTCCCGGGGCCACGACAACGAACTCCTCGCCGCCGAAGCGCGCCAGCCGGTCCACCTGGCGCAACGTGGCCCGCAACCGGCCGGCCAGTTCCACGAGCACCGTGTCGCCCGCTTCGTGGCCATGGGTGTCGTTTATGGCCTTGAAGTGGTCGATGTCCAGCAGCACCAGGGACAGGGGCGCGCCGTAGCGGTCGGCCCGGGCCGTTTCGTCGGCGAGCACCTCGGCCAGTTTGCGGCGGTTGATCGCCCTGGTCAGGGGATCGAGGTTGGCCAGGTCCAGGAGCTCCCGCCGCTCCAATTCCAATTCCGTCACGTCGGTCAGCGTCAAAAGCCGGCGATCATGGCCCGGCAGCGGCGTCACGGCGGCCTGGAAGACATGGGCCGGCTGACCGGGCCGGTCGGGATGGGCAAGGCGCAGCCGGTGTTCCCGGTCGAGGGGGTCCTCCTCCAGCCGGCGCATCCAGGCGGCAAGGCCCCCTTCCGGCGGGGCGTCGGCCAGGAAACGCTCCAGGGAAAGGCCCCGGGCGGAAAATTCGTGAAAGGACTGCAACCCCATGAAGCGCAGCAGGGCCCGGTTGCAAAAGACGAGCTTGGCCGCGCCGAGTATGGCCATGGGCTGGGGCGCGTCGTCGAGCAGGTGGCGGGTCAGGTCCCAGGCTTCCTCGGCCAGGCGTTTGGCGGCGAGCTCCTCCAGGACTTCGTCGAGGGCCGCGCCCAGGGACAGGGGATCGAAGGGCCGAATCGCCAGACGCACTCCCGGCAGGGATACGGTGGTCAAAACGGCCAGGATGTCCTCGGGCGCGCCGGTGAGGAAAAAAGGCAGCCTCGCATCGTCCCGGCGCAGGGCCATGGCCAGGGAAGACGCCCCTCCGGGCAGCCGTGCGGCAACAAGGGCCATGTCCAGGGGGTTGCCGGCGTGCACGTCCAGGGCTTGTTCAAGGTTTTCCGCCGTATGCACGGCCTCGAAGCGGGAGGCGAGCAGGCTCGCCAGCACGTCCCGCGCCGCCGCGTCTCCCTCGGCCAGCAGCACCGCGCCGCCCCGGCCGTGCTCCGCGCCCGTTTTTTCCGCCATCGCCGCTCCTTTTGCCGCTACGATAAAGGCGATCGCTCCTCTTGTCATCGTCGCCCGAATGGGTATCGTGTGAGAGTGTGTGTCCTGACAAGGAGGCGACCATGAAACGGCATATCGCTTGGTCGATTTTGGCCCTGGTCCTGTCCTTGCCGATGGCGGCGAACATGGCGGAGGCCCAGCCCAGGCCCGGAGGGCCCGGACCGGCGATACGGCCCGGACCGATCGGCGTTCCCGGCCCCGGCTTTCGTCCCGGCCCCGGCCCCGGCCTTCGTCCCGGTCCCATTGTCGGGCCGGGGATTGCCGTGCGGCCCGGCCCCTGGCCTGGTCCGGCAGTGCGTCCGGGGCCGGGCCCAGGTCCGGGCCCCTGGCCTGGTCCGGGCTGGCCGGTGACGGTCTATCCCGGCTACCCTGGCTACCCGTATTACCCCGGCTATCCGTATTATCCGTACTATCCGGGTTATCCGGGTTACCCCGGGGTCTATCCCGGCCCCGGCGTCGTGATCGGCTTCCCCTGGCCGGCTCCCGGTCCCTGGCGCGGTCCCGGCCCGGCCGTCGGCCCTTGGCGCGGTCCCGGGCCTGTGGGCATCCCTGGGCCGATCGGGCGTCCGGGTCCCGGCCCGCGTCCCGGTCCCGGACCTAGGCGTTGACGCCGTTTTCCGGCAAAGTGGCCACAACCCCGGGGCGCGGTCGCAGCCTGGCCGACGCCCCGCCAACCTTTTTTGCCCGAGGAGCCTTTTTATGCAGCGTGTCGTTCTGGTCGCGGCCATGGTCCTGTTGCTCGCCGGATGCGGCGGCGCGGCCTCCAAAATGGAGCTCGCCGGCGAACCGACCGTCTATGCCAAGGTGCTCAAGGCGCCCGATCCCCTGCTCATGGGCTGCTACCTGCGCTCGCGCCCGTCGGAATACAGACGCCCCAACAGCTACCAGTACTGCCTCGTGAAAAAGGGCGACAAGTACGCCGTTTATTACGATTGGCGCGACGGCAAGACCCTGGAGGAACACAAGGGCTGGATGCCGTTTACGATCAACGGCGACCGTCTGGTCAGCGACACCGAGCCGAGCACCTATCTCGTCAAGGACGGCAGCGTCTGGCACAACTACGGCGGCCGCACCAAGCTGCACAAGATGATCCGGCAGTAGGCTGCCTTTTCCGGGCCCCGTTCACGAAAAAGGCCCTTGTTTTAAAAGGTAACACACTGAAATCATGTTATTTTAATAGACGTGACATTCGTGACCCGGCGCACTAGGCTTTTTGCCAAGCCCGGGTGGTTCTGGTAAGAGTTGGTAACGGCGGTTTCCGGCAACACGCGGTGACGCAGCCGTGTTTTTTCCCGGATCGGCGGAGCTGGTCGGACGTTTCGAGGAGGCAGGCGCGCCGGAAGCGAGGTCCGGGACGGGGCTTGGCGTCGCCAATGTGGCCATGTGGGACAACGAGACCGCTAGGCGTTACGATGCCTGGTTCACCACCCCGACGGGGGAGTTTGCCCTCAAGCGGGAAATGCGGCTGCTCGAGCGTATGACGGCCGGCTGGCCCCGTCGCGGCCAGCGCCTGCTCGAGGTGGGCTGCGGCACGGGTATTTTTCTCGACGTCCTGCACAGCGCCGGCTTCGACGTGACCGGCCTCGACGCGGCCCCGGCCATGCTGGAAGCGGCCCGGAGGCGCCTGGGCGCCAAGGCGGACCTGCATCTCGGCGACGCCGGGCACCTGCCTTTTGACGACAAGGAGTTCGATTTCTGCGTGCTGCTCACCGTGCTGGAATTCTGCCCCGATCCGGGCGCGGTCCTGGCCGAGGCCGGCCGGGTGGCCAAAAAGGCCATCCTGGTCGGCTACCTCAATAGGTGTTCCCTGTACGGCCTGTCCATGCGGTTTTTCGGCGGGCATCACCGGGGGCCGCTGCACGAAGCCCGCTGGCTTTCGCCCTGCGCCATGGGGCGGCTCATTCGGGCGAGCCTTGGCCGACGCTGCCTGCGCACGGCCTCGGTCCTGCCCGGCCCGAAGTGCACCTGGCGCGGGAAAGCGCCCTGGCGACAGCTCAACACCCCGCTTCTGCCCTTGCCTGTCGGCGCGTTTTGCGCCTGCGAGATCAGCCTCGCCAACACCCCCGCCATGACCCCGCTCCCGGCGTTCAAGGCGAAGACGTGCATGGGGTAGAGGTGGGGGAGAAGAACCGGGGGGAACCCTTTCTGTAGAAAGGGTTCCCCCCGGACCCCCTTCCTAAAGACTTTTAACGGTTACAAAGTGTTATCGGTAGGGCGTTTGTAACCGTTAGAAGTTTTGGGGAGGGGAGAGCGCGAGAGGGGGACCCTTTTTTCAAAAAGGGTCCCCCTCTCGCACTTTCTTATCTCCGCACCGATCTTCCTCACCCTTTCCTCAACACGACTCCGTAAAAGGTCTCGCCGAGGGTGGGCGAGGGGGTGGCGGGGATTTCTGTTTCGAGGGTCAGGTCGCGGTGGCGTGCGCCGAGGCGGTCGATATTGCCTTCGTTTTCGGCCGGGTGGGCGGTGCAGGTGACGTAGACGATGCGTCCGCCCGGGGCCAGGGCGGCGTAGGCCGCTTCCAGCATGGCCCGTTGCAGCCGCGTGAGCCCGGCCACGTCCTCGGGCCGGCGACGCCATTTGGAGTCCGGGCGTCTGGCCAGCACCCCCAGTCCCGAACACGGCGCGTCGAGCAGGATGGTGCCGATGCGGCCCGGCGCAAGGGGCAGCCGCGTGGCCGAGCCCCGCAGCACGCCCACCGGCGCAAGGCCCAGCCGCGCCGCTTCCCGGCCGAGGCCGGACAACCGGCCGGCGTGCATGTCCCCGGCAATGACGTTCTTGCCCGCCTCGGCCAAAAGCAGCGTCTTGCCGCCCCGGCCGGCACAGGCGTCGAAGATCGGCTCGGGCCAGTCGTCAAGGCGCAAATCGTAGAGGACGCGCTGGGCCGCGGCCGATTGCCGCGACAGCAAGCCTGCGGCCAGGGCGGCCGGCAAATCGATTCCCGCCGCCTCGGGCAGATCGGTCCCGGCCGGAAAGGCCAGGGTGGGGAAATCGGCGGCCAGCACCCCGGGCGCGGCGGCCAGGGCGTCGAAGAGTTCCCGCGCCCCGTCGCGCGACCGGTTGACCCGAAGCCCAAGCGGCGCGGACGTAAGCTGGGCGGTCAGATAGGCCCGTGTGTCCTCCGGACCGAAGTCGCGCAGCCACATGTCCACGATCCATTCCGGGCAGGAATAGAAGCGGCTTAGGTATTGCGCTTCCGGACAGCGGTCCCGGCAGTAGAAATCCGCGTCGTCAAAGACGGCGGGATCGGCGGCGATGCGCCGCAGCACCGCGTTGGCCATGCCGGAGAGCCCCTTGCCCGCCTGGACCCGCACGGCCGAGACCGCCCAGTCCACCGAGGCGTAGGCCGGGACCTTGGAGCAGAAAAGGATTTCGTAGGCGGCCAGTTCGAGAATGCGGCGCACGGGGGCGGGCACGGCGTCGGGCTGCTTGAGGAACCGCGAGCAGATGAACGCCAGCCGGCCGCGCAGGCGCAGATAGCCGTAGACGAGTTCGGTGGCCAGGCCCCGGTCCCGGGGATCGAGCCCGTGGGCGTTGAGCAGGGCGACATCCAGGGCGGCCTGGACGTCCTGGCCCACGCCGGGCCCCTTGCGCCGGGTTGCCTGGGGCAGCACCCTGGCCAAAACGGCCAGGGCCAGCTTGCGGGCCGGTGGCGGGGCGGTGGTGGCGACCCGGCTCAATGCGAGCCGCCGATGGCGGATATGGGCGCGCCAAGGGGCGCACGTCCGGTGAAACGGTCGAAGACGGGATTTTTCGCCTCGCCGTTGACGAGAAAAAAGCGCAAGGCCGTTTCCAGATGCGGCAGGGGCACCTGGGTATCCAGACAGGGGCCGTTGGGGCGCTCGTTGAGCACGCCGTAGACCGGGATGGGATAGGTGTCCTGGATGCCGCTGGAAAGATCGCGCTCGCAGGCCACGGCCAGGATCAGGCGCGGCCGTTTCTGGACCACGATGCGCCGGGCGATGGTGCCGCCGGTGGCGATGGCGATATGCACGCCGTAGGCCTCGGACAAGGTGAGCAGCCCGTCCACGGGGCACTGGCCGCAACGCTTGCAGTTGTTGATGTCGTAGGTCAGCCGGCGCAGGCAGCGGCTGGACTGGAGGCAGTGGGGCAGCAGCACGAGGATTTCCGAAGCGTCGTAGCGCTTGTGCTCGGCGGCCACCAGTTCGTTGTTGACCTTGATGAAGGAACTGCGCACCCGGCTTTTGGAAATGTGGAGCAGCCGGGCGAAAATGGTCATCAGCGGCAGAAAGACCTTGGCCATGACGCCGCGCAGATGGTCCGAGCCGAGAAACGACCGGCCGAGCGCGACGCTTAAGGCCAGCCCCACCGTGGCCCACAGCACGACCAGGATGGCGGCGGCGAACACCACGCCGAGCACCCACGGGGCCAGGGGATGGATATTGGCCAGCCCCACGTAGGGCACGATCCAGACCACGGCCAAAAGCAGGCACACGGCCAGGCCCGTGCCGCAAAGCAGTCCGATGAAAAGCCGCTTTCTCGACGGTTCGTTTCGTTCCACCAACGCTCCGTTGCCCCGTCAGGACGCTTCTGGCGGGCCGCACACGGCCATGGCATCGTCTTCGCACTTGCCAAGGTAGCCGCAGGAAAACGCCTGGGCATCCATGGGCCGCTTCCCGGCCGGGACCACCGTGGGGATGAGGTAGACCGCGTCGGCGCAGGCCACGCCCAACTGGCAGTCCATGACGCCCAGGATGTCGCCGGGCCTGGCCCCGGGCGGCAGCGGACAGCCCACCTTGCCCGGGTGGGCGATGATGCGCAGGGCCGGTTTGTCCGCGGCGGGACGCCAGAAGAAAAACGCGCCCGGATGCGGCGTCATGGCCCGGATCAGATCGTGGACCTCGGACGCCGGCCGCGACCAGTCGATAAACGCCTCTGACTTATCGATTTTCTTGGCATAGGTGACCTTGTCCGGGTTCTGCTCGACCATGGGCACCCCGCCGACGCGCAGCCGCTTGAGGCAATGGAGGAGCACCCGGCCGCCGAGGTCGGCCAGTTCGACCCGAAGCTCCCCGGCGGTATCGTTCACGCCGATGGCCAGCGCCCGTTGCATGATCATGGGGCCGGCGTCGAGGGCCGCCACCATGCGCATGATGGTCACGCCCGTGAGCCGATCACCGGCGGCGATGGCCCGCTCGATGGGGGCCGCGCCGCGCCAGGCCGGCAACAGCGAGGCATGGACGTTTATGGGCATGACCCGGGGGATGTCGAGCACGGCCTGGGGCAGGATCATGCCGTAGGCCGCGACGATCAACAGGTCCGGCTTGTAGGCGGCCAGCCCGTCCACTTCCGCCGGATCCTTGAAGGACTCGGGCTGGTGAATGGGCAGTCCGCTTTCCAGGGCCAGTTCCTTGACCGGGCCGACATGGCACTTCTTCCCCCGGCCGCAGGGACGGTCGGGCTGGGTGTAGACCGCGGCCACGCGCACGTCCTCGCTTGCCAGCACATGCCGCAAGACCGTGGCCGCGAACTGCGGCGTGCCCATGAAAACGGCTACGAGTCGTTCTGGTCCGTCTGCTGCTGGTGATGCTGCTTGGCCCATCGTTTCACCCGTTTGTCATACATGGCGCGCTTGAGGCGGCTTAGGTGGTCGATAAAAAGCACGCCGTCGAGATGATCGATCTCGTGCTGGAGACATACGGCCAAAAGGCCGTCGGCCTCAAGGCAAAAAGGCTTTCCGTCGAGATCGGTGGCGCAAACGGTCACCGTGGCCGCCCGTTTGACGTTGGCGCGATAGTCGCGCACCGACAGGCAGCCTTCCTCGTCCTCCTGCTCGCCCTCGGCCTTGGTGATGACCGGGTTGACCAGATTGATGCGCTCTTCGCGCTTGTCCGGTCCGGACAGGTCGATGACCACCAGCCGGAGGGAGCGCCCGACCTGGGGCGCGGCCAGCCCGACGCCCTGGTTGGCGTACATGGTCTCGGCCATGTCGTCCGCCAGCTGGCGTATCTCGGGCGTCGTCTCCGGGACCGGCTCCGACTTTTCCGCCAGGGTCGGATGCGGGTATTTGAGTATCTCCAAAAGCATGGTCTTAGGATTTATCCTTGTCCTTGTCCCGCGACCGCAGCTTGATGCCAAGCTCGCGCAGTTGTCCCGCCGACACTTCGGCCGGCGCATCGGTCAGCAGGCACAGGGCCTTCTGGGTCTTGGGGAAGGCGATGACGTCGCGGATGGATTTGGCGCCGGCAAGGATCATGATAAGGCGGTCGAGGCCAAAGGCAATGCCGCCGTGGGGCGGCGCGCCGAACTCCAGGGCCTTGAGCAGAAAGCCGAACTTGTCCTCGGCCTCCTGGTCCTCGATGCCGAGCGCCGCGAACATGGCCTTCTGGGTGGCCCGGTCGTGGATGCGGATGGAACCGCCGCCGATCTCGTTGCCGTTGAGCACCAGGTCGTAGGCCCGGGAAAGGGCCTCGGCCGGGGCGTCGGCCAGCTTTTCCAGATGGCCGGGCTGGGGCGCGGTAAAGGGATGGTGCTTGGCGGCGAAGCGCTTGGCCTCGGGATCGTATTCCAAAAGCGGGAAATCCGTCACCCAGACCGGGGCGAAGGAGCCTTCCGGAATGAGCGAAAAGCGCTCGCCCAGTTGCAGGCGCAGATACCCGAGGGCCGTATTGACCATTTCCGCCGCGCCGGCCTGGAAGAACACGATGTCCCCGACTTCGAGGCCGAAGGCCTCGGTCAACCCGGCCCGTTCCTCGTCGGAGAGGAACTTGGCAAAGGGCGACTGCCATTCCCCTTCCTTGATCTTGATCCAGGCCAAGCCCTTGGCCCCGTAAATTTTCACGAACTCGGTCAGGTCGTCGATCTCCTTGCGGGAGAGCGCCGCGCCGCCGGCAACGCGGATGCCCTTGACCAGTTCGGCCTTGGCAAAGACCTGGAACTGGCTGCCGCGCACCACGGGGGTCACGTCCACCAGCTTGAGGCCAAAGCGCACGTCGGGCTTGTCCAGGCCGTAGTCGCGGATGGCCTCGGCAAAGGTCATGCGCGGGAACACGTCGGGCAGGGCGACGTTTATGGCCTCCTTGAACATGGTGCGCACCATGTTCTCGGCCATGCCCATGATCTGCTCCTCGTCGACAAAGCTCATCTCGATGTCCACCTGGGTGAACTCGGGCTGGCGGTCGGCGCGCAAATCCTCGTCGCGGAAGCACTTGACCACCTGGTAATAGCGGTCGAAGCCGGACATCATGAGCAGCTGCTTGAACAGCTGGGGCGACTGGGGCAGGGCGTAAAACGAGCCGTTGTTGACCCGGCTCGGCACCAGGAAGTCGCGCGCGCCCTCGGGCGTGGACTTGGTCAAGACGGGCGTCTCGACCTCCAGGAAGCCCAGGCCGTCCAGGTAGCGGCGGATGCTTTGCACGGCATGGTGGCGCAGGATCAGGTTGCCGGCCAGCTTGGGCCGGCGCAGGTCCAGGTAGCGGTACTTGAGGCGCAACAGCTCCGAGGCGTCGATGCGGTCCTCGATGGGAAAGGGCGGGGTGGCGGCGGTATTTAAGAGCTTGAACGCCGTGACCTCCACCTCGATTTCGCCGGTGGGCATGCCGGAATTGGCCATGCCCTCGGGGCGCGGGCGCACCCGGCCCTTGACGGCCAGCACGAATTCGGTGCGCAGCACATGGGCGCGCTCCAGGGCCTCGGCGCTGCCCTCGGGGCAAAAAACGACCTGGGTCAGTCCTTCCCGGTCGCGCAGGTCGATGAAAATCAGGCCGCCGTGGTCGCGGCGGAACTGGGCCCAGCCCATCAGGCAGACTTCGCTGCCGACGTCGGACGCCCGCAGCGCCCCGCAATCGTGGCTGCGCCGCCAGTCATCCAACCTGTCGAGGACAAGCGTCTCGCTCATGGAGTCATCCTTTTTTCAAGGCTGTGGGGAAAAACTTTTCGGAAAAGTTTTTCCCCACAGCCCTTTTCAAAAACTTTTATCGGTCATCCGTCAAATCGCGAAAACAGGTCCCCATTCCGGGGAAAAAAGGTCCGGGCCCTGGCTACTCGCCCCTGGCCTCTTCGAGGCGGGCGCGCAGGTAGGCGACGAGCATGTCCTGGCTGATGGTTTCCTGCCCGCCGGCGGTCATGTTCTTCACCACCACGGTGCCGGCGGCCAGCTCGTCCGTGCCGAGCACCAGGCAGAACCGCGCCCCGGACTTGTCCGCGGCGCGCATCTGGCTTTTGACGCTGCGCGGGGCATAGGGCGCCTCGCCGGAAAATCCGGCCCGGCGCAGCTCCTGGGCCAGCAGCAGACCCTGATCGAGCCCCGGGGCGTCGAGCACGGCCAGGTAAAAATCCGGCGCCGGTTCGCCGACATGGTCGATCAGAAGCGCCAGCCGCTCCATGCCGCAGGCAAAGCCCACGCCCGGCACGTCCGGGCCGCCGATGGAGGAAACCAGCCCGTCATAACGGCCGCCGCCGGCCACGGACGACTGGGAGCCGATGTCGCCGGAGACGATCTCGAAGGTGGTGCGCACGTAATAGTCGAGGCCGCGCACCAGCCGGGGATTGAGTTTGTAGCGCAGCCCGGCGGCGTCGAGCATGGCCGTGACCGTGGCGAAATGCGCGGCGCATTCCGGGCACAGGTGGTCGGTGATCTTCGGCGCGTCGGCGGTGAATTCCTTGCACTGGGGCACCTTGCAGTCAAGGACGCGCAGGGGATTGGTCAGCTTGCGGCGCATGCAATCCTCGCAGAGCTGCTCCTTGTGCATGCCCTTGAGAAACTCACGCAGCGCGTCGAGGTACACGGGCCGGCACTGGCGGCAACCCAGCGAATTGAGCTCCACGGTGAGGTCGGTTAGGCCCAGGGCGCGCAGGTAGTGGTCGAGCATGAGCAGGACCTCGGCGTCGAGGAGCGGCTCCGGGGACCCGACGGCCTCCACGTCGATCTGGTGGAACTGGCGCATGCGGCCCTTCTGCGGCCGTTCGTAGCGAAACATGGGGCCGTAGGCGAAATACTTGACCAGCCCGTCATTGGCGCGGCCATCCTCGACCAGGGCCCGCATGACGCCGGCCGTGGCCTCGGGGCGCAGCGTGAGCGAGCGGCCCTTGCGATCCGGAAAGGTATACATCTCCTTTTGCACGACGTCGGTTTCCTCGCCGATGCCCCGGGCAAAAAGTTCGGTGCGCTCCAGGACCGGCACGCGCAGTTCCTTGTAGCCGTAGCGGGCAAAAACGGCCCGCGCGGTTTCCTCGATAAAGGCGAAAACCGTGGAGTCGGGCGGGAAGAGATCGGCAAAGCCTTTTATTTTCTGTATCTTTTCCATGGGGAACAGGTCCGGGATGGGCGCGGGAGCGCGTCGTTAAAAAGAGGAGTGAAATTAGACGAGTCGGGAAGGGATGTCAAAAGCTGGAAGGGACGGGCGATGCGAGCGGGGGACCTCTTTCGAAAAAGGGTCCCCCTCTCGCATTTTCCTTTTATCTCCCCAACACTTCGCCAGCGGCGAAGGGCTTGGGGATGAGGCCGAAGCGGGCGCAGACGTCGATGACGCCTTGCAGGGCGGCCGGTTCGAGTTTTTCGGGGAAGCGCGGCAGGGTGATCTTGGCGGCCAGTTCGGGCGAGAGTTTGGTGCGGCCGCGCAGGATTTCACGGGCCTTGTCGGGGTGGGCGGCGATGAAGGCCGAGGCCCTGGTCACGGCCCGGGCGAAAGCCGCCGCTGTCTCGGGATGGGCCTTGATCCAGGATTTTTTGGCGAACCAGGCTCCGATCAGATAGGGGTTGCCGAAGGCGGCATGGGGCGAGGGATCGAGCACCTTGGCCACGCCGCGCGACACGGCGTCCGTGACGAAAGGCTCCAGCGTCAGCGCCGCGTCGGCCGAACCCTTGGCCAGGGCCGTGGCCATGTCCGGGAAGGGCACTTCGACCAGCCGGATGGAGTCCGGGGCGATCCCGGCTTTTTCGGCCAGGGCGCGCATGGCCGCCTCGTTGATGTTGCCGAGAGTGTTGATGGCCACGGTCTTGCCGGCCAACTCCTTGACCGAGGTGATCTTGGAATCCGCCGGCACGAGCAGCGCGTGGACGTCGTTGGTGCCGGCCACGCCTTCCACTCCGGGGGCCAGGAAGGTGAAGTCGAAGCCCTTGGCGTGGGCCAGGATGATGGACACGGTGTTGGACCAGCCGATGGCCAGTTCGCCGCCTTCCACGGCCGGGGCGATGACCGCGCCGCCCTTCATGGACGCGCCCGTGACGTCGAGGCCTTCGGCCTTGAAATACCCCTCGGCCTCGGCCACGAAAAATTGCAGGCAGTCGCCGACCGGCATGTAGCCGACCCTAAGCGGCGTGGGTTCGGCGGCGTGGGCGGGCAGGGCGAGGAACAGCGAGAGCAGGGCGAGAAGCAGCGGGCGCGGCATACGGGCCTCCTGTGGGTTGTCGTGGCTGCGGCCGAAAGCGCGATTAGCCTTCCATAGCGTCCCCGCGTCCTTCATGCCAGCGCAAAAGCCGCGCCGTGACGCGTTCCACGGCCGCGTTGAGCCCGAGCCCGAGAATCCCGAGCATGGCGACCCCGGCATACATTTCCGGAATAGCAAAGGTGCGCTGCATGCGCAGGATATAATGCCCGATGCCGCTGGTTGCCCCGATCATCTCCGACAGCACGGCCACGATCAGCGCCATGGGCACGGCCGTGCGAAATCCGGCCGCGACGCTCGGCCCGGCCGCCGGCAGCAGCACCCGGGCCAGGGTGTCGTAGCGCGACAGGCCATAGGCGGCGGCCGTCAGGCGAAACTGCGGCGGCACCGCCCTGGCCCCGTCCATGGCCCCGACCAGGATCGGAAAGAAACAGGCGAAAAAGACCACGAACACCTTCATGCCCGAGCCAATGCCGAAAAGCAGCATGGCCGCCGGAATGATGGCCGGCGGCGGCACCGGGCGCAAAAGCTCCACCGTGGGCGAGAGCAGCCGGGCCAGACGGCGCGAAACCCCCATGCCGAGCCCGAGCGGCACGGCGACCGCGGCGGCGATGCCCAGCCCGGCCAGGGCGCGGGTAAGCGTCTGCCCGGCGTGGAGCGGCAACAGCCCCGAGACGGTCAGCTTCCAGAAGGTGATCGCAATGGTCGAAACCGGCGGGAAATAAAGCCGCGACACGATGCCGAGCCGGGAGACCGCCTCCCACAGGCAGGCCAGGGCCACGAAAACGATCAGTCCCGAGAAGCGCCGCATCGCCTACCGCCCCCTGCGCGGCATCCAGCGCAACACGCGTCCGCGCACGCCCACAAAGGCGGCGTTGAGCCCGAAGCCGAGCAGCCCCACGGCTACGATGCCGGCGTACATGGCATCGGGACGCCGGGCCAGGGACGATTCCAGGATAAACGAGCCCAGGCCGCTTCCCGCCGCCGCCATCTCCGTGGTCACGGTGACAGCCACGGCCACGGCCAAAGCCACCCGCAGCCCGGCCAGCACCTGGGGCAGGGCGGCCGGGGCGCGCACCAGCAAGATCGTCTCGCGCCGCGACAACCCGTACACCCTGGCCGTGGCCAAAAGTTCCGGTCCGGCGGCCGAGGCCCCGGCCAAGGCGGCCACATAGGCCGGCCAGCAACAGGCAAACCCGGCTATGCCCACGCACAGTCCGAACCCCAGCCCCAGAAACAAGATGCCGATCGGAATGAGCGCCACCGACGGCATGGGCCGCAAAAATTCCACCGTGGTCCGGCTCGCCCGGCCGAATCTCGGAAACACACCACAACAAAACCCCAACAACACGCCAATGCCGCCGCCCACGGCAAACCCGGCCAAGGTGCGCCACAGCGTCGCGCCGCCCTGTCGCCACAACTCGCCGGAAACCGCCAATCGCCACAACTCCACAACAACCCCCGAAACCGGCGGCAACAAATCCGGCCGCACCACGCCCCCCCGCGCCGTCGCCTCCCAGAGGATAAGGAGAGCCGCAAGGAGGAGGTAGCCTATGGATGCCTCCGGCGTCCAGGAGGGGCGTCGCCCCTCCTGGACCACCCTACCGGGGGGAATAATTCCCCCCGGGCCCCCTTTGACGGGGCATGGGCTGGATATGTCGGATGGATGCGGCATGTCGGTGAAAAGGGGAGTACCCATTTAGTAAAGGGTCCAGGGGAATTATTCCCCTGGTGGGGAGGGTGTGGGAGGGGCAACGCCCCTCCCACCCTCTTCCTCTCGCCGCAACAGGGAATGAATCGCCCGGCGGGCATCGAGGAAGCGGCGATCCTCGCGGGTGCTGATCTGGTCGCGGGGCGTGGGCAGCTCGACGGTGATGGTGGCGGCGACTTTGGCCGGCGGCGGTGTGAGCACGATGACGGTATCGGACAGGTACACGGCCTCGTCGATGTCGTGGGTGACGAAGAGCACGGTTTTGGCTTGTTCTCTGGCGACGGTGGCGAGCAGGTCTTCGAGTTCCTCGCGGGTCTGGGCGTCGACGGAGGCGAAGGGTTCGTCGAGGAGCAGGATATCCGCGCCGTAGGCCAGTCCCCGGGCCAGGGCGGCGCGCTGCTGCATGCCGCCGGAGAGTTGCCAGGGGTAGCGGTCGGCGAATGCGGCCAGTCCGACCGAGGCCAGGGCCTGCCTTGCGGCCTGTTCCTTGTCTTTTTTCGAACCGGGTTTGCGGCGCAGCACGAAGCGGATGTTTTCGGCCACGGTCTGCCAGGGGAAAAGCGAGGCGGCGGCGTTTTGGAAGATGAGGGCCATTTCCGGGGGCGGGCTGGTGACGTCGCGGCCGTCGAGGCGCACGTGGCCGGACGTGGGGCGCATAAGCCCGCACACGCACTGGAGGATGGTTGACTTGCCGCAACCCGACGGCCCCAGGAGCGACACGAACGCCCCGCGCGGCACGGCAAAGTTCACTCCGGCCAGGGCGCAGGCCGGCGGCGAGCCGTTTTGGGCGTAGGTTTTGGAGAGTTCTTCGATAAGCAGCACGTGACGCATCCGTCGGCGTTTGGTTTCTGCCGACTATAAGGAAGAAAGCGCAGGAGGGGAAATCCTTTGAAAAGGGTATCCCTTCTCGGTGTTTTTTCCCATGTTTCTTGGAGGAATTAAAGAATAATGAATGATATTCTAGATAGTTGGGATGATGTCGGTCGGTCGGCCGGTAGGTAGGCAGGTTGGTTGGTTGGCCGGCGGCGGGATGTGGCGGCCGCGCGCGGCGCATATTTGAAGAATACGCCTCCGCGTCCCCACATCCCGCCGCCGGCCCTGGGAACCCGCGCCATATCTGGGAACAATTCTCTCGGCCAAGCAGATACGAAACATCGTCGGCCGCGTCTGGGCTCCCGAGCCATCTTTGGGAACAATTTTTTGCCGCAGAAGGCGTCCTTCAGGTATTCATATTATATAATTCGTCTTTTCACCCCGCTAAAAGTCTTGGGAAGGGGGTCTGGGGGAAACCTTTCTCCAGAAAGGTTTCCCCCAGCGGGGTGCAGGGGCAGCGCCCCTGCCTACGCCCATTCCACGGGCAGGCGGACGGTTTTGCCGGCTTTGTTGGAGAAGAGCAGGTACCCGTTGTCGCGGCCGAAGATATAGAGATCGCGGGTCACGGCCACGTCCTGTTTGCAGTAGGTGATGATCTCGTCCATGCGGCCTTCCTTCCACCATTCCAGGGCTTCAAGGCCCGAGGCGGATTTCCGGGCGCCGAGGGTGGCCTTGGCCAGTCCGTCCAGGGACAGGCGGTAGCCCAGGCGGGCGTGGACTTTTTCCAGGATGTCCAGGGTCGGCAGGGCGTGGTGGTCGAAGGGCGACGCGCCGGCGAGGACCTTGTAGTCGAAGCGGTTGATGTTGAAGCCGACCACAAGGTTTTGTTTGGCCAGGGCTTCGTAGAGGGCGGGGAGTTCCTCCTGGCGGTAGACCAGGAAGTCGTCCAGGGACGAGTCGTAGAGCACGGCCACGGAGATGCCCATTTTGTAGGCATTGCCCCAGCCGCCGACCTCGGCGGCGGAGCGGCGCGTCTCCACGTCGAGGACGCCGAAGCGCCCGGGCGGGGCCGGTTTGATCAGGGCGGGACCGGAGCCGGGTTCCTGGTTGTTGTTGTGTTGTTGTTCGTTGCACTCGGGACGGCAATCGCCTTTCTCGGGCATTTTTCCGGACACGAGCAGCTCCAGGAGGAAACGGCAGGCAACCTTGTCGATGGGCCGGTTGCCGGAACCGCATTTGGGGGAATGCACGCAGGAGGGGCAGCCGGTCTCGCAGGGGCAGCCTGCCACCGTGGCCAGCGTGCGGGAAAGGGCTTCCTCGGCCTTGGCGAAGGCCATGCGGGTGAGGCCCACGCCGCCGGGCGCGCCGTCGTAGATGAACACGCAGGCGCGGCCGACTTGCGGATGCAGGGGAATGGAGATGCCGCCGAGGTCGTTGCGGTCGGTGAGGACGAGCAGCGGCAAAATGCCGATCATGGCGTGTTCCATGGCGTGGATGGCGCCCATGAAGTGAAAGAGCCGCCGGTCGAGTTCGTCCTGGACGTCCTTGGGGATGACCCACCACAGACCTTCGGTTTCGAAGACCATGGGCGGCAGGTCCAGCGGCACGATGGAGAGAAGTTGGCCGCCGCGATTGGCCCGGCGCTCGTAGCCGGTGATGGTTTCCGTGACCTTGAGCCGGCCGAGGAAGACCGGCACGCCGTTGACCGTCTTTTCGCCGGAGACTTCCAGGATTTCCGTCATCTTCTGGCCCCGGGCCCGGGTATGGTAGTCGGCCTTGCCCGGCGCGACCCTGACACGGCGTTCGGCAATGTCGAGCGATTCCACCTGGTAGGAGACGCCCCGGTGGATGTAGACCGCGCCGGGATGGGTTTCCCGGTAGGCGCGTTGTTCGTCGATCTGGCCGATGACCGCGCCGCTCGTGGTCTCGATGGTGAACTGGCCGCCCGAGCCTCGCAGGTTGACGTCGCGGTGGGGGCGTTTCCTGGCGGCGAAGAGGCGTTTGCCGTCGCGGTCGCGTAGCAGCAGTCCTTTCCCTTCCAGCTGGCTGACTTCCCGGGCCATGACCGGCGGGGCGATGAATGGTTCGCCCACGGTGAGCGGCAGCTCTGCGGCGGCGCATTCCAGGTGCTTGGCCGCGATGACCGGATTGTCGGGATTGATGACGGCCGATTCCGGCGGGCGCTCGAAGAAATCCGCCGGGTGGCGCATGAAATACTGGTCCAGGGCGTCCTCGCCGGCAATGAGCGCCACGGCCGATTCCCGAAGCGCCCGGCCGACCCGGCCGCCGCGCTGCCAGGCCGACATGACCGAACCGGGATAGCCGCACAGCACGCACAGATCGAGGCCGCCGATGTCGATGCCGAGTTCCAGGGCCGAGGTGGAGACGACGCCCAGAAGTTCGCCCGAGGCCATGGACGCCTCGATGGCCCGGCGCTCCTCGGGCAGAAATCCCGAGCGGTAGGCCGAGACCCGCGAGGCGTATGGGCCGGCCCGTTCGGCTATCCACAGGCTGATGAGCTCGGTCATGCGGCGCGACTGGGTGTAGACGATGGTGCGCAGGCCGCGCTTGAGCGCCGCGGCCAGCAGCATGACCGCCGTGGTGGAGGCGGACTGCTCGGGGTTGATGAAAAGGAAATGGCGCGGGCCGGTGGGCGCGCCCGAGGCGGTGATCGTTTCCACCGGCAGTCCGGTGAGGCTGGCCGCCAGTTCGCCGGGATTGCCGATGGTGGCCGAGGAGAAAACGAAGGCCGGTCGCGCGCCGAACCGGGCGCACACGCGCAGGAGCCGGCGGAACACGTGGGCCATGTGCGAACCCATGACGCCCCGGTAGGTGTGCATCTCGTCGATCACCACGTGGGTGAGTCCGGCGAAAACGGTGCTCCAGACCTCGTGGCCGGGGAGCAGCGACAGGTGGAGCATCTCGGGGTTGGTGATGAGGATCTGGGGCGGGTTGTCGCGGATCTTGCGCCGGAAATGCGGCGTGGTGTCGCCGTCGAAGATGGCGGCGGTGGGGCGGCTCGAGGCCGGCAGGGCCGCCGTCAGTTCGTTTATGGCCTTGAGCTGGTCCTGGGCCAGGGCTTTGAGGGGATAAAGAAAGATGGCCCGGGAATCGGGATTTCTGGCGATCTCCTCCAGGACCGGCAGCAGGTAGGTCATGGTCTTGCCGCTGGCGGTCGGGGTGGCCACGGCCACGTGGCGTCCGGCCCGGGCCAGATCCACGGCGGCGGCCTGGTGGCTGTAGAGACGGGAGATGCCGCGCCCGGCCAGCATGGCGGCCACGGGCCGGGAAAAGGGGCGCACCGGGTCGGCGTAGGCGGCCTGGGCTGCCGGAAAGACGCGGTGGCACACGACTTGCGGGCCCAGGCGCGCGGAAGCGAGCAGGGCGGCCACGTAGGCGGCGACGTCGCCGGCGGCCTCCGGCCGGGGCTCGGGCGCGTCGGGAAAGGGGGTATTGGCGTCAGGGAGCAGCATGATCGTGGGGCGGCTATGCCCACGACCGTCATGGGGCAAAATCCGGTTTTTCGCAAGGCGGCGGGCCAGGCGCATTGTCGGGGCCCAGGCTTTCTTGTAACGATGTTTCGTAGCAGATTCGGAAATCCGCCGACGCAACGGGCTGGTAGTCCCGGGCGATGGCTGTTTTGGAAAGGCGACCCCCTATGCGGCTGCGACGAATGCTCGGCCTTGATGGCCTTCGCGGACAACTGCGCTTCTACACGCTGCTTTTGGCAGCGCTACCACTCCTTTTTGCCACACTCTGTTTTTCGTTGTTTCAGCGCGGCACTGTCGTGGAGCGGGAACGGCAGCACCTCGTGCACGGGTTGCGGCAAGAATGTAATGTTGTACGCACCTGGATCGACGAACGCGTCGACGATGCCGAGTATTTTGCCAGGATCGCTACGATAATGCACAGCGATAACATCGATATAACTGAATACTATAAGCTTTATGTCAAGACGCATGAATATGTAAAACATGTATTTTATATTGGGCCTGACGGAATCATTCGTGCTTCGAATATTGACACCAAGGGCGCCTCCCTTGGCGACCGCGCCTATTTCAAGGAGGGCCGGGAAGGGCGTTCCGCCCTGGAACTGATTCCGGTCGGCCGCCTGACAGGCAATCCGGCCTGCGTGTTCAGCGTGCCCATCACCGCGAAGGACGGAAGCTTCGGCGGGGTGCTGGCCATCTCGGTGCATCTCAAATCCCTGGACCGCTGGTTGCGCGAGAATGTCGCCTATTCCGGCAGCCCGGTCCTCCTGTGCGATACCGAGGGCCGTATTCTGGCCCCGACATCGGTTGTCGCGGCCGCGGGCGGCCCGGGCAAGGCGCGGGTTTCGCCGGAGCTGCTCGCCTGCGGGGAAAAGGGCGGGGTGTACGTGGGCCGGGACGGGCGCGAAATGCTCGGGGCGGCGGTTTCCCTTGGCCGCGACGGCTGGCGGCTGGTCAGCGACATGCCCGTGTCGGAGGTGCTGGCCGGCTACCGGCGGCAGATGCGCTGGGTGGTTTTCGGAGCACTGGCCACGGTGGCCTTGGTGCTGCCACTGGTGCTGCGCCTGTCCCGCAAGATCGAGCAGCCGCTGACGACCCTGGCCGCCTATGCCCGGGAGCTGCGCGAAACGCGCTACGCGGCGGTCTGCCCCATCATCAAGGTCGAGCGCCTGCCCCGCGAGGTGGCCGAACTGCACGACGCCTTTTGCGCCATGGCCGGCGAAGTGCGCGGACGCATCGAGGAGGCCGAGCGCCTGAGCGTCCAGGACGCCCTGACCGGCCTTTACAACCGGCGATTCCTCTTTTCCGGCGGGATGAAGCTGCTGGCGGCGTCACAGCGGTCGGGACGGCCGTGTTCGTGCCTGATGCTCGACGTGGACCATTTCAAGACGGTCAACGACACCCATGGGCACACCGCCGGAGACCAGGTGCTGACCCACCTGGGGCGGGTGCTCACGGGCTGCGTGCGCAAATCCGATCTCGTGGCGCGCTATGGCGGGGAGGAGTTCGCCGTGCTCCTGACGGGCGCCGACGTCGTCCAGGCGGCGCTTCTGGCCGAGCGCTTCCGCCAAGCCCTGTCCGGCGCGCCGTGCATGATCGAAAACCGTGCCCTGGTCGTGACCGTGAGCATCGGCGTGGCCGCCTTGCGGGACCAGGTGGAATATGGCGAAACGTCCCTGGACGATCTGCTGGCCCGGGCCGACAAGGCGCTCTACGCCGCCAAGGCCGCCGGCCGCAATTGCGTGAAGGTGGATACGATCGGGTGAGGGCGGAGAAGAGAGAAGAACGTGCGAGAGGGGGACCCTTTTTGAAAAGGCTCTTGACTAGCTGAGCCGTTACCCTGAGGGGCCTTGGCGCGTTCCCTTGAGTGGGAGAGCCTATGTATCTCCCTATTTCAAGGGGCGTGACAAGGCCCCTCATTCCTCCTCTTCCCTAATGGTTTTTCCCGGCACAACTGCAAAATGATCGAGTACAAATCGTCGTGTCGATAGTTAAATCGGAATTCTGTTTCCTTCAGATGCAAGTAAAAAGTGGCCTTCGGAACCCCATGAAATTTTTGCAGCCGCCGCTTGGCGTACGACCAGAACGATTCGATCCCGTTGATATGGTTATCCCCAACGGCAAATTCGCCCTGGCCATGACGAATGCGGTAGTGCTTTTGATAGCCCAGGTCCACCAATCCGTCATAGCTCCCATATCCATCTGAAAACAACTCGCTTTTCAGTTCGACCCTGCCCTGGATAATGGCCTGGAGGACCTTGCGGGAGCAATTCGGCACGACTTGAGTGTACACCTTGCCACCGCGTTTGAGGATGCCAAAAACAATGGTTTTCTTGCCGGCTCCTCGGCCCACGACGCCACGAACGCGCCGCGGGCCAAAGTAGGATTCATCCATCTCAACCCGGCCCTCGAAGGGAGTGTCGAGCTCACATTGCTCGGCCAAGTGCTCTCGCAACAGCCGAAGATATCTATTTACCGTATTCCGGTTGAGATTTATGAGTTCGGCGATTCTCTGCGCATCGAGATCAAGGGCGAAAAGCCGCGCCAACTCACGGAATTTCTTCTCCGAAATTCGGGAACGATGTACATACTTGTTATTAGCTGTCATAACTAGCTTTTGCCAACTTTTTGTTAGCTCAGCTAGTCTTAAGCCTTTGAAAAAAGGGTCCCCCTCTCGCGCTCTCCCCTCCGAAAAACTTTTAACGGTGACAGGTTGTTATCGTTAAAAGTCTTTGGAAAGGGGGTCCGGGGGGAAACTTTTCGTAAGACAAAGTTTCCCCCCGGTGCTTCAATGCCCGGTGAGTTTGTACTTTTTGAGCTTGTACTGGAGCAGGCTTTTGGAGATGCCGAGCATCTCCGCCGCCTTGACCTGGACCAGGTTGGAGCGGGCCAGGGATCGGCGGATGAGCGCCGCCTCGATTTTTTCCAGGGTGTCGTTGAGGTTGATCTTGACCGGCAGCAGGTCCACGGCGGATTTGTACTGGCTCTCCTCGTCGCGGATCTCGCTTGGCAGGTCCTCCACCCCCACGATGTCGCCCCCGGCCAGCACCACGCAGCGTTCCACCACGTTTTGCAGCTGGCGCACGTTGCCCGGCCATTCGTAGGCCGTGAGGTAGTCCATGGCGTCGGGGGAAAATCCCTTGAATTTCTTGTTGTTCTCCCCGGAGTAGCGCTCCAGGAAATGGGCGGCCAGGATGGGAATGTCCTCGCGGCGCTCCCGCAGCGGCGGCGTCAGGATATGCACCACGTTGAGGCGGTAGTAGAGGTCCTCGCGGAAGGTCCCCGCGGCCACGGCATCGGCCAGGTTGCGGTTGGTGGCGGCCAGGATGCGGATGTCCACCTCGATGGATTCCGAGCCGCCCACGCGCTCGAACTTGCGTTCCTGGATCACGCGCAGGAGCTTCACCTGGAGTTCCGGGGACAGCTCGCCGATCTCGTCGAGAAAGATCGTGCCCTCGTGGGCCATCTCGAACCGGCCGCGCTTGCGGGCCACGGCCCCGGTGAACGAGCCTTTTTCGTGGCCGAAAAGCTCGGATTCGAGCACCCCCGAAGCCAGCGCCATGCAGTTGACCGACACGAAGGGGGCGTTCTTGCGCGGCGAGGCGTAGTGGACGGCCTTGGCCAGCAGTTCCTTGCCCGTGCCGGATTCGCCGGTGATGAGCACCGTGGACCGGGTGGGCGCGGCCTTGGCCACCATCTCCAGCACCCGCTGCATGGCCTTGCCCCGGCCGATGATGTGCTCCGAGGAGAAGCGGTCCTCCAGGGATTGGCGCAGCAGCATGTTTTCGCGCTGGGCGGCGGCGAAGCGGCTGGCCTTTTCCACGGTCAAAAGCAGCTCGTCGTTGGCGAAGGGCTTGGCGATGTAGTCGAAAGCCCCGATGCGCATGGCCTCGACCGCGCCCTCGATGCTGCCGAAGGCCGTCATGATGATGACCGGGATATAGGGGTAGTTGCGCTTGACGTGCTCGAGCACCTGCTGCCCCGTGACCTTGGGCATCTTCATGTCCGTGATGACCACGTCCACTTCGGATTCGTCGAGAAAGGCCAGACCCGTTTCCGGGTCGTCCAGGGCGGTGACGGCATAGCCGGCGTCGCCGAGCATGGCCTCGAGAATCAACAGATAGTTCTTTTCGTCGTCGAGTATCAGTATCTGGCTTGCCATGGGTATTCCAGGAAAAGGGATTGGCGTCCGTGCCGTGGGCAGGTGCGGCGTCCGGGCGGCCTATGGGGGCGTTTTACCCCAGGCTCAGGCCGGAGGGAAGGTCATGGTGACGCGCGCCCCGGCGTCCGCGGCGTTGTCCAGGGTCAGGGTGGCGTTGTGGCTTTCCACGATGGTGCGCACGATGGCCAGTCCCAGGCCCGTGCCGGCGTCCTTGGTGGTGAAAAACGGATCGAGCAGGCGGTCCTTGTTCTCCGGGCAAAAACCCGGTCCGGAATCGGTGACGGACAGGATGACCGCATCCGCGTCGGCGGTGGCCGATACGGTGATGGCCGACGGCCGGACCTTTTCCTTGTCCTCGGTCATGGCGTCCAGGGCGTTGGACAGCACATTGTAGACGGCCCGGTAGAGCAGGTCCTTGTCGCCGGAGACGGTGAGGCCGGGCGCATAGTCGCGCGTCACGGCAATGCCCTGTTCCTCGCACTTGGCCTCGAGGAACGTCAGGGCCTGATCGCAGATCACGGCCAAATCCACCCGCTCCTGGCGGGGGGACTTGGGCCGGGCGTAATCCAGAAAATCGCCCACGGTCTTGGACAGGCGCTTGGATTCGTCGAAAATGGCCGAAAGCAGCCTGGCGTTGACGCCGTCCGTATCCTTGCCGCGCTTGAGCAGGAGCTCGGCCGTGGAGCGGATGATGCCGAGAGGGTTTCGGATCTCGTGGGCGATGCCGGCCACCATGCGGCCCATGCCGGCCAGCTTCTCCTGTTGCTGCAACTCGCGTTCGAGCTGTTCGCGTTCGGCGATGCGCTGGGCGTTGATGCGCCCGGCCCGGCTGATGATCACCCGCAGCATGATAAAAAGGAGCACCGAGGAGGCCAGGGTGGTGCCGATGATGATGCGCTGGAAATCCACCACCTTTTGGTAGTCGTTAGTGATGTCCTGGGTGAACTCCAGGACGCCCATGATGAATCCCTGGGGATTGCCCGGGATAAGCGAGCGTTCGATGCGCAACGGATAAATGGTGCGCAAGATCACCGAGTCCGGCTTGGGATGGAAGTTGAAGATGCTGCTGAAAAGCCCGGTGCGGCTGACCAGCTGGAAACTCGACTTGCCCTGGTCCAGGGCTTCCATGATGGCCTCGCCGGCGTAGCCGGTCTGGCCCACAAGCTCCTTGTCCGTGGAGAACGACACCCGCTTGTCGTAGTCGTAGATGCGCACTTCGCTGACGTGGAAGCTGTGGATGGTGGACAGCACCGTCTTTTCCAGCCGGTCGTACTGGGCCGGCTGGGACAGTTCCACCCGGCCGAAGCCGATGACCGTGGGCAGGGTGAAGCGCTGGTATATCTGGTGGTTGAGGTTTTCGGCCAGCAGCAGGGCGAATTCCTTCTGCTTGGCCAGCACGTCCTGGCGGGCGTAGTTGGACAGGAAGATGGAAAGGAACAGGTTGACGAGCAGGATCAGGGCCAGGGAGCTCCACGACAGGAATTTGACCAGTCCCAGGTACTGGTCGGCGTCCGTGCGGCCGGTTTTTCTCACGCCGGATTCCCTGGCCCCGCGCAGGCCGTCGGCCCCGCGCAGGCCGTCTTCCGTTTTCGTTTCAAAAGTGGCACCAATAAAAAGTATATCTCTTTGATAGTATTGTATGGTTCAAGATTCCGGATGACGGCCTGCCCGGTGCTACAGTTTGCGCAGGAACGCGGCCATGGCGGTCAGTCCCTTTTCCAGTGTCTCGTCGGCCGTGGCGTAGGAAAGCCGTATGCAGCGGTCCTCGCCAAAGGCCACGCCCGGCACCGTGGCCACGCCGGCCTCGGTCAAAAGCGCCTCGGACAGGGCCGTGGAATTGGGCACGGCGTCGTTGTAGTAGCCCGACAGGCAGGGAAACAGGTAGAACGCGCCGCTCGGCGCCCCGCACAGGGCCTTTTTCCAGGTGCCGATGATGGAAAGGGCCAGGTCGCGGCGTCGGGCAAAGGCCTGGCGCATTTCCTCCACGCAGTCCATGGGGCCGGTCAGGGCGGCGATGGCCGCCTTCTGGGCGATGGAGCAGATATTGGAGGTGGACTGGCTCTGCAGGGTGGACATGGCCCGGATGACGTTCGGGTGGGCCATGGCGTAGCCCACGCGCCAGCCGGTCATGGCGAAGCTTTTGGACAGGCCGCCGACAATGGCCACGTGCTCCGGGTGCAGGGCGAAGGCGCTGGCCATGGAGGCGGGCACGGCCGGCGCGTAGACCAGCCTGTCGTAGATTTCATCCGACACGATGTAGACGTTTCGCGCGATGGCCCAGTCCAGGATGGCGTCGAGCTGCTGTGCGGTGTAGTGCGCGCCGGTGGGATTGGACGGCGAATTGATGATGAGCGCCCGGGTGGCCGGGGTGATGGCCTTGTCCAGGTCCTCGACGGAGACGAGGAAGCCCTGCTCCGGGCTGCTCGGCACGGGCACGGGCCTGCCGCCGGCGAGCCGGATCATGTCCGGGTAGCTGACCCAGTAGGGGGCGGGCACCAGTACCTCGTCGCCGGGGTTGAGCACGGCCATGAAAAGCGTGTACAGGGCCTGCTTGCCGCCGTTGGTGGCGATGATGGCCTCTTTGGGCGTTGGCACGCCGTAGGTGGTCTTGAAATAGCCGGCAATGGCCTCGCGCAGGGTGTGGACGCCGGGTACCGGGGTGTACCGGGTGAAATTGTCGTCGATGGCTTTTTTGGCCGCGTCCTTGATGTGCTGGGGCGTGTTGAAATCGGGTTCGCCAGCCGAGAGGTCGATGACGGCCTTGCCCTGGCGCCGCAGGTCGGCAGCCTTGGCTGCCATGCCCAGTGTGGCGGACGGGGCGACGAGACGCATACGAAGCGCGGTGCGCATGGCCCGGAATCCTTGCGTTGAAGTGTTATGCCTCGGCCGCGTGTGCGCGGCCGTTTGTCAATGTAGTATACAAAAGGCCAAAGGTAAATCATGGCTGCGCGATCGGATTCCGGCGTGATCCTCCCTTTCCCCGGCGAACTGGTCATGGCCCGGTTCGTACGCCGCTACAAGCGGTTTTTGATCGACGCCGTGATCGAAAACCGCCCTGTCACTGCCCATGCCAACAATACCGGCTCCATGCTCGGGCTCCTGCGCCCGGGATGCACCCTGGGGCTTTCCGTGTCGGATAACCCCAAACGCAAGCTGGCCCACACCCTGGAGATGACGCGCGTGCCGGATTTCCGGGGCGACTTCTGGGTCGGGGTCAATACGCTGACCCCCAACCGGCTTTTCCGGCGTGCCTTTTGCGCCGGGGCCTTTCCCGAGCTGGCCGGCTACGACGCCATCCGCCCGGAACCGGCCTTTGCCCACGGCCGGCTGGATTTTGCCCTGACCGGCCCGGCCGGGACCTGCTTCGTGGAGTGCAAGAACGTCACCATGGTCGAGGACAATGCCGCCGCCTTCCCCGACGCGGCAACCGAGCGGGGGTGCAAGCACTTGGTGGAACTGACGCGGCTCGCCCGGGAAGGAACGTGCCTGGCCGCGCTCTTTTTCTGCGTCCAGCGCCCGGACGGGGACTGCTTCGCCCCGGCGGCCATGGTCGACCCGCAGTACGCCGCGCTTTTCACCGACGCCCTGGCCGCCGGCGTGCTGATGCTGCCCTACCGGGCCGACGTCTCGACGTCCGGCATCACCCTCGGGGCTCGCCTGCCCCTGGCCTGCCGGTATTGACTGGACCGGGGCTTCCCCGGCCTCCTACACCGGCAACGCTGCCGCGGCGTCGCCGGCGGCTTCGCGCTGCATGGATTCGATCAGTTCCACCATGGCGGTCGCCTGTTCGGCCAGTTCGCTGACGGCCTTTTCCGCTTCGGTCATGGACTGGCTCGTTTCGGACGAGATGGCGTTGACCTCGACGATGGAGCGGTTGATCTCCTCCGTGGCCGAGGACTGCTCCTCGGTGGCCGTGGCGATGGCCCGCACCTGATCCGCGGCGGATTCCACCAGGGTGACGATGGCGCCGAGGGCCTCTCCCGATTCCTGGGCCTTGACCGTGGCCTCGGCGGTTTCCGCCACCGCGCGCTCCATGTTGTCCACGTTGGTGCGCGTGCCCTGCTGGATGCCGTGGATGGCCTCGCTGACCTCCTTCGTGGCGCTCATGGTCTTTTCCGCGAGCTTTCGCACCTCGTCGGCGACCACGGCGAAACCGCGCCCGGCCTCGCCGGCCCGGGCGGCCTCGATGGCGGCATTGAGGGCCAGCAGGTTCGTCTGGTCGGCGATGTCGTTGATCACCCCGATGATGGCCCCGATGCCCTGGGCCTGTTCGCCGAGCTGCCCCATATCGTGCTTGAGGGTCAGGGTCTGGTCCCGTACCGCCGCGATGCGGTCCATGGCTTCGGAAACGATCGCCGCGCCGCCTTCGGCCTTGCCCTTGGCCTGGTCGGCCGTTGCGGCGGCCTGGGAGGCGTTCTGGGCCACCTCGAGGACCGTGGCGTTCATTTCTTCCATGGACGTGGCCGTCTCACCCACGCGTTGGGACTGGATGTCCGAGCCCTGGCGCGACTGTTCGATGCGGCCGCGCAGGGCGTCCGTGGCGCGTTCCACTATCGTCACGACCTCGCCCAGGCGTGCGGCCGCGTGGAGAATGCCCTCGCGCCGGGCCGCCTCGCCCTTCTGCCGCGCTTCCTCGGCGGTGGCCTGGGCGGACCGGGCCTTGTCCGATTCCTCCCTGGCCTTTTGCGTTGCCGCCTCGGCTTCGCCGATCTTGGTCCGAAGCGTGCCCACCATGCTGTGGAGCGCCTTGGACAGATCGCCCACCTCGTCGTTTTGGGTGATGGTCAGCTCCGCGTCGAGCTGACCGGCCGCAACCGCCTCGGAAAAGGCGGCCAAGGCCTGGATGGGACGGGTGAAGCGCCGGGAAAAGAAGAAGCCCAGTCCGGCCAGCACGAGTACCACCGCCCCGGCGGCAAGCCCGGCGGATCTGTTGACCGCCGCCAGGGCGGCCGCCAGTTCGTGCATCCCCTTGCCCACGAACCCGATGCCGACGGGTCTGCCGTCCGCGTCCGTAAGGGGCCAGTAGACGGACACGAAGGGCCGGCCGAAAAGGGTCAGCTCGCGGAAGACGGGTTTGCCCTGCCCGAGGACCTCCCGGTTGACCTGGGCGTCGGTGGTGGTGGTGCCGATGACCCGGTGCCCGCCGTCCATGATGGTCGAGGAGATGCGGGTCGCCCCGGAAAAGATGGTGGCCTCGACGCCGAGCGTCTTTCGCATGTGGTCGACCCAGGCATTGTCCGCCGCCGGTTCCGCCACCACGCCGACATTGCCGACGAGGGCGCCGTCCTTGCGGACCGGGGCCGTGGCCACGAGGGGCAGGCGCTTTTCGCCCACAGGCACGAATCCGATCGTTTCCTCGCCGCCCCGCAGCTTGGCATCGCGCTTGGCCAGGGCTTCGGGCAGGCCCTCGACGGCCCCGACGGCGCTAAGCACCGTGCCGGCGGCATCGGTAAAAAGGACGGCCTTGACCTGTCCGGCCGCGACGAGGTCCCGGGCCAGCCGGGAGAGCAGGGACACGTCGCCGCCGCTTATGCCGGCAATGACGTTCGGCCGCACGGCCTGGGTCTTGGCCAGGGTCCGCAACTGCGTGCGCAGCGTGAGGATGCTGTCCGCGCCGACGTTTTTGAATGCTTCGATGGTCTGGTCGTATTCCTTGGTGAAACCGCGTTCGAAGGCCATGCGCCCGGAGACGAACACGGCGATGCTGGCGATGATGACGGCGGAAACGACGAGAACGACGATTTTCGGGGTGATGCCGATGCGCATGGCCTACCTCCCCTGGCAGGGTTGAGGACGAGCGGCGAAACGTCGCGTTTTTTTGAAAGGGTACCTTGCGGCCGTCTCACTGGCCGATGCGGTCACGAAAGAAAAAGTTATTCTAAAAACATAGTCGAGTCAACGGGTTATGCGTAAAAACACGTGCGCGGGCAAAGGGGCGCAAGGAGGAGCGCGATAAACAAAGGCCGGAGCGAAAGCCCCGGCCTTTGTTGTCCTGTCATGCCTGGCAAGAGTTACTTGGCGGCATCTTCTTTCGCCTCCGCATCCGGCGCCTCGACGGCGCAGGCCAGCGGCCAGACCTCGTCGATGCGCTCCACCGGGAGGACCTTGATCTTGCTGCGCAGGTCGCGCGGGATGTCGCGCAGGTCCTTCATGTTCTGGGCCGGCAAAATGACCCGCTTCATGCCGGCGGCGACCGCCGCCAGGACCTTCTCCTTGATGCCGCCGACCGGCAGCACCCGGCCGCGTAGCGTGATCTCGCCGGTCATGGCCACGTCGTTGCAGACCGGCGTGTTGGTGAGCGCCGAGATCAGCGCCGTCACCAGCGTGACGCCGGCGGACGGGCCGTCCTTCGGCGTGGCCCCGGCCGGGACGTGGATGTGGATGTCGTTTTTCTCGAATAGCTCGGGATCGATGCCCAGGTCCTTGGCCTTGGACTTGGCGTAGGTCAGCGCCGCCTGGGCCGATTCCTTCATCACGTCGCCGAGCTTGCCCGTGAGCTGCAACGCGCCCTTGCCGGGCAGCGTCGCCGCCTCGATGTGCAGGATCGCTCCGCCGACCGGCGTCCAGGCGAGCCCAACGGCCACGCCCGGCGGCAGCTCCATCTCGCGTTCGTCGTCCATGAACCGCGCCGGGCCGAGCAGCTTCTCCAGCGAGGTGAGCGTCACCCGGAAGGGCGGGTTTTCGCCTTCGGCCTTTTTGCGGGCGAGCTTTCGGGCCACGGACCCGATCTCGCGTTCGAGGTTTCGCAGTCCCGCCTCGCGGGTGTAGTCGCGGATGACCCGCGCCACCACCTTGTCCGAGATGGTCATGTCGCCCGGCTCCAGGCCGTTTTCCTTGATCTGGCGCGGCAGGATGTAACGCCTGGCGATCTTGACCTTCTCCTGTTCGGTGTAGCCCGGCAGCTGGATCAGCTCCATGCGGTCGAGTAGCGGTCCCGGGATGGTGTCCAGGATATTGGCCGTGCAGATGAACATCACCTTGGACAGGTCGAAGGGGACGTTCAAGTAATGGTCCTGGAAGGTGTTGTTCTGTTCCGGGTCCAGCACCTCCAAAAGCGCCGAGGAGGGATCGCCCCGGAAATCGGAACCCACCTTGTCGATTTCGTCGAGCATGATGACCGGGTTTCGCGTGCCGGCCTGCTTGATGCTCTGGACCACGCGGCCCGGCATGGAGCCGATATAGGTGCGCCGGTGGCCGCGAATCTCGGCCTCGTCGCGCATGCCGCCAAGGGACATGCGCACGAACTTGCGCCCGAGCGCCCGGGCGATGGACCGGCCAAGGGAGGTCTTGCCGACGCCCGGGGGGCCGACGAAGCACAGGATGGGGCCCTTCATGCCCGGGTTGAGCTTGCGCACGGACAGGTACTCCAGGATGCGCTCCTTGACCTTTTCCAGGTCGAAGTGGTCCTCGTCCAGGATGTGCTTGGCTTCCTTGATGTCGAGGCGGTCCTTGGACATCTTCTTCCAGGGCAGGTCCACCAGCCAGTCGAGGTAGGTGCGGATGACCCCGGACTCGGAGGAATCGGGGTGCATGGAGGCGAGCCGCTTGAACTGCTTGTCCGCCTCCTTTTTCACCTCCTTGGGCATGCCGGCCTTGTCCAGGGCGGTTTTGAGCTCCTCGAGCTCGTCGGACTCCTCGCCGGCCTCGCCGAGTTCGCGGCGGATGGCTTTCATCTGCTCGCGCAGGAAGAAGTCCTTCTGGGCCTTGTCCATGCCTTCCTTGGCCATGTTCTGGATCTTGGCCTGCATGGCCGCCACCTCGGCCTCCTTGACCAGCTGCTCGTTGACCAGCCGCAGGCGTTCGATGGGGTCCTCGCATTCGAGCAGGCGCTGGGCCTCCTCCACCCGCATGCGCAGGTTGGAGGCCACGAGGTCGGCCAGCCGGCCGGGCTCGTTGACGCTGTTGAGCACGGCCATGATGTCGGCCGTGGGCATGCCGCGAAGCGACAGGATCTTTTCGCTTTGCTCCCTGGCGGCCCGCATCATGGCCTCCTGCTCCAGGGTCACTTCCTTGGTGTCGCGTTCGCCGAGCACCTCGATCTTGGCCAGGTGGTAGGGGTCCGAGGAGACGAATTCCGTCACCTTGGCCCGGGTCAGCCCCTGGACCAGCACCTTGAGCCGGCCGTCGGGCATCTTGAGCATGCGCATGATCATGCCCACCGTGCCCACGCGGTAGAGGTCGTCGGCCCCCGGCTCGTCCACCTTTTCGTCCTTCTGGGTCAGGATGAGGATGTAGCGGGAGCCGTTTATGGCCGCGTCCACGGCCTGGATGGACTTGTCCCGGCCGACGAACAGCGGCAGGATCATGTAGTTGAAGACCACGATGTCGCGCACGGGCAAAACCGGCAGTTCGGCCGGGATGTCGGGCAGGTTCTTCTCCTCGGACTCGCTGGCGACCGGAGCTTCGCTGCCGTCGGGCGCGTCGCCTTCGCCCGGCGTCGGGGTGGCGACGGTCTTGGTCGGATCGAATTCGTTGTCCATGATATGCCTTGCTCCTATGTGATCTTCCGGCGCGCGGGCCGCCGGAAGGGGTGACGCTTGGGATACCGGCCTAGCCGCGGATCTCGAAGCCGTCGTAGGCCTTGTCGTAGTCGATCATCTCGGCCGTGACCGACTCCACCCGGGACAGGGGCGATCCGCCGGGCAGGCGTTCCTTCAGGGCGGCAAGCGCGGGCGCTTCGCCCTGGGCCAGGATTTCCACCTGGCCGTCGCGCAGGTTGCGCACCCAGCCGGAAAGCCCCAGGCTCTTGGCCTGGTCGAACACCCAGGCCCGAAAATACACCCCCTGAACCTTGCCGGACACGGTGGCATGCAGACTAGGCGTCATGATTTCCTCCTTGGCCGTCAGACCATGCCTTCGGCCTGGAAACTGAAAAAACGGCTCTCCGTGACCACCAGATGGTCGAGCAGCCGCAGGTCGATTTCCCGGGCCGCGCTCTTGATACGCCGGGTGAACTCCACGTCCTCGACCGAAGGCCGGGGATCGCCGCTTGGATGGTTGTGCACGAGGATCATGCCGCTGGCCTTGTGGCGAAGGGCCACGCTTAAGACCTCCCGCGGGTAGACCGCGGCCTGGTCCACGGTGCCCTTGCTCACCTGCTCCCAGCCGATAAGCCGGTTTCTGGTGTCCACAAGCGCCATCCAGAACTCCTCGCGTTCCTTGGCTCCGATCCGGGCCCGGGCCATCTCGGCCACGATATCGGGCGCGTTGAGCACCGTCCTGTCGCGCGCCGGCTGTTCGTGGAACCGGGCCCAGGCCTCGCGCCACAAGGTGACGAACTCCTCGGCCCCGGGACCGAACCCCGGCACGTCGCGCAATTCCTCCATCCGGGCCAAAAGCGTGCCGCGCAGGCTGCCGAAGCGGGAGAGCAGCTCCTTGGCCAGAGGCTTGTTGTCGCGTCGCACGTTGACGTAGCCAAGGATGAGCTCCAGCACCTCGTAGTCCGCCAGGGCCTTGGGATCGCTGACGAGCCGGTCCTTGAGGCGGCGACGGTGACCCAGATAGTGCGGCGTTTCCTTCTTAGTAAGCATAGTATGCGGCCTGGGCAAGGCGTTTTGACGATAGGGGGGGACGTTTCACGGCAAAAAGGGCGGAAAGGGCGGGGTGAAAATGGGTGGTCATGACGAAAGCGGACGTGTTTGCCGGGCATTGCCGCCGAAAAGGCGGAAAAGTTCGGCGGTCAGGTATTCCATGGCTTGTTCCGGCCTTCTGGCCCCGGATTTGATGCCGGATTCGGCGGCGAAAGCCGCCTCGAAAATGCGGGCCAGACCGACCGCGCCCAGGCGACGGGCCATGGCCTGCTTTTTTTGCAGGACAAAGGACGGCAGGCGCACGTCGCCGGCCTCGCCCGCCGCGATGCGCCACATGATCCTGGCTTCGTAGAGCAGCAGGCCCAGGAAGGGAAAGACCATGTCCGCGCCGGCCAGCTGCTTTTCCCCGATCTCCCGCCACACGGCGGACGGGTCGCGCCCGCTGGCCAGGGCGTCGAGAAAGGCGAAGCCGTCCATGCCCTCGTGACCGCCGACCTGGCAAACGTCGGCCATGGTGAGGACCGTGCGGTCGCCAAGGGCCAGCTCCAGCTTGGCCAGTTCGTTGTCGGCCCGGGCGAGGTCCAGGGGCAGGGCGGCGGCCAGCGCCTCGGCCACCCCCGGCTCGAAAGCCAGCTTCCGGCTCCCCGCCCAGTCGGAAAGACGCGGCCCCATGTCCCGGCGGGAAAGCCCCGGCGAGACGAAAAGCCATTTCTTTTTTTCGGCCACCTTGAAATAGGGTTGGCCGACAAGCCCCTTGGGATACTTCGGCCCCTTGCGGTCGAAGGGGCCTTCCAGGCAGAAAAACGGCCAGACCGCGTCGTTGAAGCCGCGAAGCGCCGAGGCCAGCTTGGGCCAGAATTCGGCCGGGCAGGCCTCGGCCCGGCGCAGCACCAGGGCCCGGCGGCCGGAAAAAAGACTGGCAACGGTGAGCGCGCTCCAGAACGGATCGCCAAGCTCCTCGTCGCCCCAGAAGACCGTCTTGGTGAACCCGGAGCCGGATTCGGCCAACAAGCGGTCCACGCGGTCACGAATGATCTCCGGGTCGGGACAGGCCAGAAAGGAAAAGCCGGGGCGGTTCATGGGGCGAGAGTAGCCGAGGCCCGGCCGGGGGGCAACGGGCTTGGCAGGATTGCCGCACCGGCGGGGGACGTGTATTTGGGCGGCCACCGCCATGGCACGGAGGTCTTCCGATCATGCAGAGCCCGTCGCAGCCGCAAGGCCCGGTCACCATCCAGGATTGCTTGCGCTGTCATTGCATAAGCCGCGACCCCATCATCATCATCGCCTATGGGAATCCCATGGCCCCGGCGACCATGCTCGCCCCCTTTCTGGCCGATCGCAGGGTCTATTTTATTTTGGGCAACTGGTGGTCCTACTTCGACGCCAGCCTCTTGTGCGTGACGCACAAAGCCTACGACATCATGCGGCAGTGCTACCCGCAGCACCAATATTTCTTTTTGACCAACGACCAGGAAGAGAACAGCATTCTCGATAAATACGGGATGTTGGGTTTTTTTTGCCATCACAACGCGTTTTTGGATGAGCGTCTTTTTCGCTGCCTGCCCGGCGTGCCCAAGGATCTCGATGCGATCTATACGGCACGCCTGGAGAAGTTCAAACGCCATGAACTGGCCCGGAATATCCCTTCCTGGGGATTGCTGTATTTTCTGCCCAGGGAAAAGCCGAGGCAGCAGAGGGCCTATCTCCAGCGATTGCGCGCCATGATGCCGGGCATGGCGACGCTCAACCATGACCCGGTCACCGATGCCTATCGTTTTCTTTCTCCGCAGGAGACCTGCCGGGCCTACAATCGCGCCCGGGTGGGCCTTTGCCTGTCGTCCATGGAAGGGGGGAACTATTCCACGACGGAGTACATGCTGTGCGGCCTGCCCGTGGTGTCCACGCCGAGCAAGGGGGGACGGGCGTACTTTTTGGACCCGGAGATCAGCCGTGTGGCGTCGCCGTCTCCCGAGGCCGTTGCGGCGGCCGTGGCCGAGCTGATCGCCCTGAAGATTCCACCCCAGGAAATCCGCTTGCGCGCCTTGCTGAAATTGCGGGAACAGCGCAGCAATTTCATCTGCCTCATCAGCTCCATCCTGCAGCAGGAAGGCAAACCCGCCTGGCGCGACGAGGACTTCGACCGCGTGTTTGTGCACAAGATGCTGACCTACCCCCGCAGTGCGGCACAGTTCCTGGCCGACAACGGACTGCTGTCCGCCTGAAACCGCTTGGCGGACATATTGACGCGGACGGGCCGCGGCGTTACCACGCCTGTCACGTCGAGTCCCGCCCCAAGGCGGGAGCGGGGGAACCACTTCCCGGGGCGCATCGCCGCAAGGCGTAGGGCAACCTCTTCGGCCCGAGCCCGTCAGCTAACCTCGTAGACGTCGAAGGGGGACCCCCGCCACCGCATTGCGCGCGTCGGGTTCCCGCAACCGGTCGTCCGGAGGGATGCCCATGCCGCCGCGCCAGTCCGCCCGTCAGGCCCGTTGGGCCTTGCCGCATTTCCTTGCGCGTTTCGTGCTGCGCTTCCCTCCGGCCGTGGCGTCGGCGCTGGGAGCCTCGGTCCCCGATTGAGGGACCGTCCGCAGCGGTTTCCTTCCCTTTCCCTGCCATCGCGCAAGGATACCCCATGTCCACGCACAAGAATGCCTCGCTGGCGCATCGCGTCCGCCGCGCCGTTATCGGCGATTCCATCAACCTGGCCGACCAGTCGATTTTCCACAAACTGTCGTTGATCGCCTTTTTCGCCTGGGTGGGACTCGGCGCGGACGGACTGTCCTCGTCCTGCTACGGTCCGGCCGAAGCCTATCTGGCCCTTGGCAAGCACACCTTTCTGGCCGTGTTCGTGGCCCTTGGCACGGCGCTGACCATCGGCGTCATAAGCGCCGCCTATTCCCAGATCATCGAGCTTTTCCCCACCGGGGGCGGCGGCTACATCGTGGCGAGCAAACTGCTTTCCCCGACGGTCGGCATGGTCTCGGGCAGCGCCCTTTTGATCGACTACGTGCTGACCATCACCCTGTCCGTGGCCAGCGGCGCGGACGCGGTCTTCAGCTTTCTGCCCGCCGCCTGGCTGCCCTACCGCCTGGAGGCGGCGGTCGTCGGCGTCGTGCTGCTGATTCTCCTGAACCTGCGCGGGGTCAAGGAATCGGTCATGGCCCTGGTGCCCATCTTCATGCTCTTCGTGGTCACCCACGCCGTGGCCCTCGGCTACGGCATCTTTTCCCACGCCGGAGCCATGCCGGCGGTGGCCGCGCGCATGACCCAGGACGTGGCCACGGCCGACAGGGAGCTCGGGCTCATGGGCATGTTTCTTCTGGTGCTCCACGCCTACAGCATGGGCGCGGGCACCTATACCGGCATCGAGGCCGTGTCCAACGGCCTGCCCATCCTGCGCGAACCCCGGGAGAAAACCGGCAAGCGGACCATGCTCTACATGGCCCTGTCCCTGGCCCTGACCGTGATCGGCATCATCGCCTGCTATCTGCTCTTCGAGGTGCGCCCCCAGGAAGGCAAGACGCTCAACGCCGTGCTGTTCGGGGCCGTGACCGCCGGCTGGGGCCCGACCCTTGGCGGCGGCTTCGTGCTCGTGACCCTCGTTTCCGAGGCGCTGCTGCTGTTCGTCGCCGCCCAGGCCGGTTTCGTCGACGGGCCGCGGGTGCTGTCCAACATGGCCATCGACCGCTGGCTGCCGGCCCGCTTCGCCCTGCTTTCCGACCGGCTCGTCACCCAGAACGGCATTTTGCTCATGGGCGCGGGAGCGCTTATCCTCATGCTCGTTTCCCACGGCTCGGTGGACCTGCTCATCGTGCTCTACAGCATCAACGTCTTCATCACCTTCGTTCTGTCCCAGCTCGGCATGGTGCGCCACTGGTGGCAGGTTCGCGGCCAGCGCGCCCCCTGGAAAAAGGGGCTCTTGTTAAACGGCCTGGGGCTGTTGCTCACGGCCTTCATCCTGGTCATGGTCACCTGGGTGAAGTTTTTCGAGGGCGGCTGGGTGACGCTGCTCATCACCGGCGTCCTGGCCGCCGCCGCCTGGGGCATCCGCCGCCATTACAACCGCGTGGGGGTCAAAATCCGCACCCTCGACGTGCTGCGCGCCGTGGTGGACCCGCAAAACCCCTACACCCCGCCCATTCCGGACAATCCCGCCTCCGGGGCCGAGCCGGACCCGCGCGCGCCCACGGCCGTCATCTTCGTCAACGGCTTCAACGGGCTCGGCATCCACACCCTGCTCTCCGTGGTCCGGCTTTTCGGCAAGGACATCGCCAACTTCGTCTTCGTGCAGATCGGCGTGGTGGACGCGGCGGTTTTCAAGGGCGCGGCCGAACTGGCGCGGCTCAAGGCCGGCATGGAGCGCGACCTGCAAACCTATGTCGGGCTCATGCGGGACAGGGGCTACCACGCCGAGGCGCATTGGGCCGTGGGCACGGACATCGTCCAGGAGATCCTCGACCTGGCCCCGTCGCTTCGCGAACGCTTTCCCAAGGCCATTTTCTTCGGCGGCCAGATCGTGTTCGAGAAGGAGACCTTTCTGACCCGGCTGCTCCACAACTACGTGGTCTTCACCCTGCAACGCCAGCTCTACCGGCTGGGACTGCCGTTTATGATCATGCCCGTCATGCTCGATCGGCCCGACGGCGGGACGGTCATGGCCGCCTGAAAAAAAACCGCCGGGGATCGTCCGCCATGGCGGCACGTTGGGGTTTCCCCCAGGCGGCTGGGGAAAACTTGCGCTTGCAATCGGGCCGGTGCGGGGTATGACGGATAGCGATTTTCGGGGGTGTCAGGGGAGCCTTTCGCCCGGGTCGTTGGGGAACGGTCGGGCTGTCACTTTATCTCTATCTCACTGGTATTGTTATATAATGAAGGTCTCTCAAGCCTGGGGGCTCGTGCGTGGCATCGAGCCCATGTCCCTGTGTGATTGGCCGGGGCGTTTAAGCGCCGTGTTTTTTTTCGGCGGCTGCAACCTGCGCTGTCCGCACTGCCACAACGCCGGGCTCGCCTGGGGCGGCGAGGGGAAGGCGCCGCTTACCGCCGCCTCGGTGCGCCGCTTCGCCGCCTCCCACGCCAAATGGCTCGACGGATTCGTCGTCACCGGCGGCGAACCGACCCTGGTGCCCGGTCTGGCCGATTTCGCCGCCGAGCTGGCCGCCTGCGGCCCGGCCGTCAAGATCGATTCCAACGGCATGCGGCCGGACGTGCTGGCCGAGGTGCTCGGCCGGCTGCCCGGGGCGCGCTTTTCCGTGGACGTCAAGGCGCCTTTCGCCAAGTACGGCCTGGTCACGGGAGGGGCCGTGACCCCGGAAGAGGCGGCCGACCGCCTCGGCGAGGTCTTTTCCCTGGCGTTGCGGCATCCGGACCGCTTCGCCTTTCGCACCACCCGCGTTCCGGAACTGACAGAGGACGACGTCAGGGAAATTAGGGAGGCCCTGCCGTCGGGTTTCACGCTCACCGTGCAGGCGTTTCGCAAGCCGAGCTTCAAAAGGGAGGAGGAGGGGCATGCCCAAGCAGATTCGAAAGCGCGACGGATGTCTGGAAACGTGGTCGACCCATCGCATCGCCCAGGCGATTTTAAAAGCCCTCAAGGCCAGCGGCATCCAGGACCCGCTGCTGTCCACGCGGCTTGCCCATAAGGTCGAGGCCAAGCTCGAGGGCGTCGACGTTCCCGAGCAGGAGGCCGTGCAGGACGCGGTGGAGCAGGTGCTCATGGAGTCGCGGCTTTTCGGTGTGGCCCGCCGCTACATCGTGTACCGCGAAAAGCGCCGGGAGCTGCGCGAACAAAAGGCCGCCTTTCTCGACATCGCCGACGTCATCGACAACTACATTTCCAAGACCGACTGGCGGGTGGCGGAAAACGCCAACATGACGCACTCCTTCCAGGGGCTCATGCTGCACCTTTCCGGCACGGTCCAGGCCCGCTACGCCCTGGGCAAGTATCCCCAGGAAGCGCGCGAGGCCCACGACCACGGCTATTTCCACATCCACGACCTGTCGTTCGGGTTGGCCGGCTACTGCGCCGGCTGGAGCCTGCGCGACCTGCTGCTGGAGGGCTTCAACCTGCCCGGGCGCTCCTGCGCCGGTCCGGCCAAGCATTTCGACGCGGCGCTGGGCCAGATGGTCAATTTTCTGGGCACGCTGCAAAACGAGTGGGCCGGGGCCCAGGCGTTTAATAACGTCGACACCTACCTCGCCCCGTTTATCCGCGAGGACGGCCTTTCCTACCGCGAAGTGCGCCAGGCCATGCAGAAGTTCGTCTTCAACCTCAACACCACCTCGCGCTGGGGCGGGCAGAGCCCTTTCACCAACCTGACCTTCGACCTGGCCCCGCCCAAGCATCTGGCCAAGGAGGCGGTCATCGTCGGCGGCGAGATGCGCGACGCCGTCTACGGCGATTTCCGGCCGGAAATGGAGATGATCAACCGGGCCTTTCTGGAGGTCATGGCCGAGGGCGACTACCACGGCCGGATTTTCTCGTTTCCCATCCCGACCTACAACATCACGGCCGATTTCCCCTGGGATTCCGAGATCGGCACCCTGCTTCTGGAACTGACGGCCAAGTATGGCGCGCCCTATTTCCAGAACTTTATCAATTCCGACCTGTCGCCCGAGGACGTGCGTTCCATGTGCTGCCGGTTGCAGATGGACCTGCGCCAGTTGCGCAACAAGGTGGGCGGGCTTTTCGGGGCCGGCGACCTGACCGGGTCTGTCGGCGTGGTGACGCTCAATCTCCCCAAGCTGGCTTTCCTGGCCCAGGGCGAGGAGGATTTCCTGGACCTCGTGCAGGAGTATGCCGAGCTGGCCAGGGACGCGCTGGAATTCAAGCGCAAGATGATCAGCGACAACCTGGAGCGCGGGCTTTTCCCCTGGACGCGGCGTTACCTCAAAAACGGCTTCAAGGGCCATTTTTCCACCATCGGGCTGGTGGGCGGCCACGAGGCCTGCCTGAACCTGCTCGGCAAGGGCATCGAGACGGACGCCGGCCTGCGCATGATGACCCGGGTGCTGAACCACCTGCGCCAGCTGACGTCGCGGTTTCAGGAAGAGACCGGGAACCTCTACAACCTCGAGGCCACCCCGGCCGAGGGCACGAGCTATCGCCTGGCCAAGATCGACAAGGCGCTTTACGCTGACATCAAGGCCTCGGGCAACGGCACGCCGTATTACACCAATTCGACGACACTGCCCGTCGGGCTCTCTCGCGACGTCTTCTACGCCCTGGAGCACCAGAACAAGCTCCAGCCGCTCTATACCGGCGGCACGGTGTTCCACACCTACCTAGGCGAGGCCGTGGCCGACACCGAGGCGCTCAAGTCCTTTATTATCAAGGCGTTCACCATGACCAAGATTCCGTACCTGTCGATCACGCCCACGTTTTCGGTGTGCAAGACCCACGGGTACATCAAGGGCGAGCATTTCGAGTGTCCGGAATGCGGCGCGCCGTCGGAAGTGTTCACGCGCATCGTGGGCTACTACCGGCCGGTGTCCATGTGGAACAAGGGCAAACAGGCGGAATACGCCGAGCGGCTGACCTATGGGGAGGTCTGCTGATTTTCCCGTGCAAGCAGGCAGGGGGCAGGCTCCCCTGCCAGCTTGCGCCGCGGGGCGCGAGGGGTGTGTTTTCCGGTCGCGGAGGCGATTTTTTGATCGCGGTGGCGGGACTTCGTCAGGGAACCATTTGACGGGCATCATTATACGTCATGAGCTTCAAGCACTGCATCATCACCCGTTTCAATGTCCATATCAATCCGACGCCCTATGATTTCCGTTTGAGCGACGTCTGGCTCGCCGAACGCTTCGAGCTCTTCAGCACGTTTTGTCTTCCTTCCGTCGCCGGGCAGGAATGCCAGGACTTCACCTGGCTTGTCCTGTTCGACGAGCAGACGCCGGCGAAGTTCAAGCGTATTGTCGCCTCACTGCAAAAATACAAGAATTTCGTGCCGCTCTTTTGCAACGATTTCCCGTCGATCATGCCCCGGGTGCGTCATTATATCACGGAGACACTTGCGGAATATGAATACTGCCTGACCACCAGGCTGGACAACGACGACGCCTTGTCCAACAGATTCGTCGCCGTTCTCCACAACGTCGTCAATACCATGCTGGCCGCGAAAGATCCGCCGCCGCCCGAGCTGTACATCAATTTCCCCAACGGGCTCCAGTTCAACCGTGGCGCCCTCTATGATTTTTTCGACCTGACCAACGCCTTCGTCAGTCTGCTTGAGCGCAACAAGCCGCCGCACACCGTGTTCTGGGTCGACCACCCGGCCATATACGAGGTGGCTCCAGTGGCCCAGATAGAAACCAGGCCGCTTTTTTTGCAAACCGTGCATGGAGGCAACGTCTATAACTATATTCGCGGCGAGTTGCTGGAAAACAAGGAGATTCTCGCCGAATTCAATCTCGGGCTGTAAGACGGGATGCCGCGCCCGGGCGTCGTTCCCGTGGAGGACGTCCCGCCTGCCGGGGCTGCATTGGGGCCGTGGGAGCCGGTTTTGGCTTCCGGCCGGGGCAGTGAGCAGCGCGGCGTTGGCGCTGTCCCGGACCGGGGCTTTTCCCGGCTGGAGGTTTTCTTTCCCGGCAAGCTGGTGTAGGTTCCCGGGCAGTGGGGGAGCGTCCTTCAGACGCCATATCTTTTTTGTAGTTGCCTTAAATATATTGTTTTTTTCGTCGAGCCGCTTTTTGCGGCTACGCTTTTTTTGACCTTGTATCCGAGGATTCGCCGCCTATGACAACCCTGCCCATGCCCGCCGATCTGCCCGAAGCCGCCGTCAATCCCAACGCCCAGGTGGTCCTGGCCAAGCGCTACCTGCAAAAAGGCCCCGACGGCACGCCCATGGAGGACGCCCGGGGCCTTTTCTGGCGCGTGGCCTCGGCCATAGCCGCCGTGGAGGCGAACTACGAAAAGTCGCCGTTCACCCCCGAGGCCCTGGCCCGTAAATTCTACGACCTCATGGCCGGGATGCGCTTTCTGCCCAATTCCCCGACGCTCATGAACGCCGGCGCGCCGCTCGGGCAGCTCGCCGCCTGCTTCGTGCTGCCGGTCGGCGACTCCATGGAGGAAATCTTCGACGCCGTGAAATTCGCGGCGCTCATCCATAAATCCGGCGGCGGCACGGGCTTTTCCTTCTCCAGGCTGCGCCCGAAAAAAAGCCGCGTCGGCTCGACCGGCGGCGTGGCCTCGGGCCCGGTCTCGTTCATGCGCATCTTCAATACCGCAACCGAGCAGGTCAAACAGGGCGGCACGAGGCGCGGGGCCAACATGGGCATACTACGCATCGACCACCCGGACATCCTGGAATTTATCACCTGCAAGGAGCGCGAAAACGAGCTCCAGAATTTCAACATCTCCGTGGCCCTGACCGAACGCTTCATGCAGGCCGTGGAAAAGGGCGAGGACTATGACCTGATCGATCCCCGCGACAAGAGCGTGGCCGGCAAACAGAGCGCGGCCGAGGTCTTTTCCCTGCTCGTGCGCAAGGCCTGGGAATCCGGCGATCCCGGCATCGTCTTCATCGACCGCATCAACCGCGACAACCCCACCCCGGCCCTGGGCGAGATCGAGTCGACCAATCCCTGCGGCGAACAGCCGCTTTTGCCCTACGAGGCCTGCAACCTCGGCTCCATCAACCTCTCCGTCTTTTTCGACCCCGAGGCCGAGGACGGCATCGACTGGAAAGGGCTGACCGAGACCATACACCTGGCCGTGCGCTTTCTCGACAACGTTATAGACGCCTCGCGCTATCCCCTGGACCAGATCACCGAGATGGTCCACGCCAACCGCAAGATCGGGCTCGGCCTCATGGGATTCGCCGACCTGCTCTACCTGCTGCATGTCCCCTACGACAGCATCGAGGCCCTGTCCCTGGCCGAGAAGGTCATGGAGACGATCCTGGCCGAGGCCCGTTCCGCCTCCAAGAGCCTGGCCGCCGAACGCGGCCCCTTCCCGGCCTATGCCGAGTCCGTCTTCGGCAAGCGCAACCTCGGCCCCTACCGCAACGCCACCACCACCACCATCGCCCCGACCGGCACCCTGTCCATCATCGCCGGCTGCTCGTCGGGCATCGAGCCGCTTTTCGCCCTGGCCTTTTCCCGCAACGTCATGGACGGCGAAAAGCTCGTGGAGGCCAACCCCCATTTCGTGGCCGCCATGAAGGAAGCCGGGGCCTATTCCGACAGCCTCATGGAAGAGGTCACCCGCAAGGGCTCCATCGCCCATATCGGCATGCTGCCCGAGGAGCTGCGCGACGTCTTCGTCACGGCCATGGACATCGAGCCGGTCTGGCACCTCAAGATGCAGGCGGCCTTCCAGAAATATACCGACAACGCCGTGTCCAAGACCGTCAACCTGCCCGGCAAGGCGACCAAGGAAGATATCCGGGAAATCTACTGGCTGGCCTACGAGCTGGGCTGCAAGGGCGTGACCGTCTACCGCGACGGCTGCAAGGCGGGCCAGGTGCTGTGCACGGGCGACGGTAGCCAGGCCGAGACGGCCAAGCCCCAAAGCAAGGTGCGCGTGCGTCCGGATATCGTCTTCGGCTTCACCCAGAAGGTCAAAACCGGGCTCGGCGAACTCTACCTCACCGTCAACGAGGTCGACGGCAAGCCCTTCGAGGTCTTCGCCACCATCGGCAAGTCCGGCCGCTCGGTGACGGCCAAGGCCGAGGCCATCGGCCGGCTGGTGTCCCTGGCCCTGCGATCGGGCGTGGACGTGGCCGATATCGTGGGCCAGCTCAAGGGCATCGGCGGCGAGAATCCGGTCTTCCAGAAAAAGGGCCTGCTGCTCTCCATCCCGGATGCCGTGTCTTGGGTGCTGGAAAACCGCTACCTGCAAGGCGCGCATATCCACGACGACACCGGCAACCTGATGAACCCCACCTGCCCGGACTGCGGCGGCGAGCTGACCTTCGAGGAAGGCTGCCACGTCTGCAAGGCCTGCGGCTATACCAAGTGCGGATGAGTTATTTGGGATAAAGCGATGCGAGAGGGGGACCCTTTTTGGAAAAAGGGTCCCCCTCTCGCGCTCTCCCCTCCCAAAAACTTCTAACGGTGACAGTCTCTTATCGTTAGAAGTCTTTGGAAAGGGGGTCCGGGGGGAAACTTTTCTACAGAAAAGTTTCCCCCCGGCTCTTTTCTTCCCGTCTTACTTGCGCAACGCCGGATACTCCATGACGACCTCGCCGTCCTGGTAGCGGAACACCACGTCGCGGGTGTCCTCGGGCACGGTCAGAAACGCTTCGCCGATGTTGATCTCGACATTGGCTCCGACGCGCCCCGGCACGATCACCCGGCAGTCGGCGAACCGGCGCAAGGCGTCGGGGCTCGACCACAACTGCCAGAGTTGGGCCTTGCAGGCCGCCAAGAGCTTCTCGTAGTGGGAAAGCTCCGCGGCGCAGGCCTCGGCCCGTTCGCTGCCCCGCTGCATCTCGATGCGGCAGGCCTCGATCTCCATGCGCGCCTCCTGCACCCGGGCCTTGAGGCGCTGGTCCTTGTGGATGCGCTCGGGATCGTAGCCCACGAGCAGCCGCGTCTGGCTCTGGCCGCCGCCGCCAAGCTGTTCGCCCACGTAGACCGCATCGCCGCAATAGGCCTCGCCGCCGACCAGCCGGCCCTTCACGGCCAGCTTTTCCCCGGCGAACAGCCGGCAATGCATGCTCGCGCCCTCGATGAGGATGTTGCAAGCGGCATGGAGCGCCGCGTTTTCGCAGAATTTGGCCCGCAGGCTCTTGCCGGCTCGCAGCGAGGCCTTGCCGCCGCCCATGATGCCGGATTGGCAGGAGAGGTTGCCCATGGCCTGGACCCGGGCCGCTTCCACCGGGCCGCGCACGGTCACGTTACGTCCCATGACCAGAAAGCCGGACCGGATGGAGCCGCCGACCAGCACGTCGCCGATGGCCACGATGTTGCCGGTGTGGAAGTCGATGTCGTGGCCGACCGAAAGCGTGTCGTGGACCGTGATCTTGCCGTCGGAACAGGCCACGTGGCCATTGACCGACGCGACGAGCCGCCTGGGGTTTTCCGGGTCCACCCGGCAGCCCTCGCCGTGGGAAAAGGCGGGCTGGTCCGCCACCACGTCGCCGGCCTCGGGCGAGACGTCCGGCCCGAGTTCCTCCCATTCGGCCAGGACCTGTTCGACCACCACGTTTTGCACGTAGCCCAGGTCGTACTGGTCCACGGAACCGTCGTCGCGGCTCCTGGGACGCAGCCTACGGTGTTCGTAGTCCGGATCGAAATAGTACTTGAGGCGATACGGCATGGGGGTTCCGCCGGGTTTTCCAGGGGCCTTGTGTCATACGTACCCAAGGGGCTGGGGTAATACAAGCCCCGGCGTGGTGTTGGGCCGGAAAACCTTTGCCCCGGATCGGAGTACCGCACGTCGCCGTGCCGGCCCCTTCATTGACGCCCCGTGCCGAATATTTTAACGTTTAATACTTTTTCGCAGCATCCATGCGCCCTGGCGCGTCCAAACCTCGAAATAAGGCGAACCCTATGGAAACTCTTCGCACCCTTCCGGGCGACGACGTCCGGCAAATCATGTGGCGCTTCGCCGACCGCTTCGACCTCCAGATGGCGGTCCAGTCCGCCCGATCCGTGGCCAGGGGACTGGTCGCCAGGCTCGTGGCCGAAGGCGCGCGTCACTCCCACGAATGGACCGAACAAAAAGTCCAGTTGCTTGCCGCTTTCGACGAGGCCGGCATCACCGCCGTCTTCATGGACCCCCATCAGGGCGGTTTCATCGAAGGCCCCAAGAATATGGCCCTGGCCCTGGTCGCCTTCGAGCTGGCCTGGGTCGATGCCGGCGCGGCCACCTGCTCCCTGGCCGGCAACCTGGCCCTTTCCCCCATCCACGAGCGCGGCACCGACGAACAGCGTGACCACTACATGAGCCTGGCCGCCCCGACTCCGGGACAGGCCCCCTGGCGCGGCGTTTTCGCCCTGACCGAGCCCCTGCCCTACGTCGGCGTGGACACGGGCGTGCTGGTCGGCAAGGTCCGCGTGGACTCCTGGGAAGAAGGCGAAGAACCCCTGCTCCAGGTGGACAAGCGCGGCCGCTTCATCACCGGCATGGACTTCGCCAATTTCGCCACCGTGGCCGTGGATACCGCCGATCCGCGCATCAAATCCTCCTGCATGGTCATCCTCGAGGAGACCGATCCGGGGCTGTTCGACCGGGGCGCGCCAACGCTCAAGATGGTCCACCAGCTGTCCTCCACCCGCGACCCGGTCTTCAGCATGAAGGTGCCGGCCAGCCGCATTATCGGCGGCTACACGGTCAAGGACGGCTGCATCGTCCCCAACTATTCCCACTCCGAGATCATCGCCGCCGTGTTCCACCGCACCCGCGTGCCGGTGGCGCTCATGACCACGGCCAAGCTGCTGTCCGCCGTGGAGCCGGTCATCCGCTACCAGCGCGGCCGGTTCCGTGGCGGCGATGCCTGCGCCGAGGGCACGCCCAAGTATGAGCTGGGCATCCAGCAGAAGCAGGACGCCCCCATCCGTCTGGCCGAGGTCTGGGCGGCCGGCGAGGCCAGCGCCTCCCTCGGGTTCGGCACGGCCCGGCTCTTCGACAATCTCGACCCGACCGAGAAAGCCAAGGACAAGGCCCTGGCCGACGCGGGCGTCACCGGCATGCGCGCCCAGCTCTCGGCGCTCAAAAAGGTTCTGCCCCAGGCCGTCGAATACGTGAACCTGCTCTTCACCCCCGAGGAGTCCCGCGACGCCGCGCGGTTCGCCGCCCTCGACGCCGACCCGGTGGTCAAATATCAGGCCCTCGAAGCCGAGGCCGGCGTCCTGTGCCCGGCCTGCAAGCTCTGGAACACCGGCGGCGGGGCCACCGTCATGCGCGAGGCCGTGGCCATGATGGGCGGCTACGGCATCACCGAGGATTGCCCCGGCTTCCTGTTCCACAAGTGGAGCGACAGCCAGCTCGAAGCCACCTACGAAGGCCCCGAGTGCGTGCAGCGCCGCCAGCTCTCCATCACCATGGCCAGCGACATCTTCGCCGTCTACCTCGACAACTACATCGTCGAGATGGAGCGCGTGGCCGCGACCAATCCCGAAACCGGCGCCGCCACCGTGGCCGCCGGCTTCGCCCTGTGGAAACATGCCATGGGTGTTTTGGCCAGGGGCAAGGACGCCGACGGCAAGAAGCTTTACCACAGCAACCGCCAGGCCGTGACCTTCCCCCTGGCCGACGCGCTGTGTCCGCTTCTGGCCAGCCGCCTTTTCATCCTGGACATCCTGGAACTGGCCGCCAAGGGCCCGGAAAATCCGGTTGTGGCCGAGGGCCTTGCCGGCTACGTGTCCTTTTTCAGCGACCTGTCCAAATTGCAGGCGGCCAAGGCCGCCGGCGAGGCCGCCCGCGTGTGCGCGAACCTCGTGTGCGGCTACGCTCCCGAAGGCGTGGACATGGCCGCGTTCGCCGCCCTGCGCGCCGCCGTGGACATCTCCATGGCCGGAGCCGGAGCCGCCCGCGAACGCGCCGGACAGGCCATCACCCAGGTGATGATCCCGGAAGCGCTCGATTATCCGCTGTAACTGGGGTGTGGGGCGCCGCCCCCACGCCCCCGCCAGGGCGTTGCCCTGGACCTGCCGGGGCTCTGCCCCGGACCCCGCCGGGGGGCTTGATGCCCCCCGGTCCCCCCTTTACCGGGCCGGGATGATGGATGACAGTGCGGTTGGGACAGGCGGACGGCGGGGACGCCGGACGTTTGTCGCCGCAATCGGCCCGGCGGCACGAGGCGCTTCGCGCCCCGACGCCGGACGCGATCGCGGCGACAAGGTGCGCCAGCGGCGAAGCGCCGCATTGGAAGCCAAATTGGTTAGGCTACAACCCCTGTAAAAGTTTTTTGGGGAGGGTGGGGGTCCGGGGGAGGGAACCCCTTTTTTCAAAAAAGGGGTTCCCTCCCCCGGTTCCTCGCTCAACGGAGGACATGACGTATGGAACGGCAGGTCATGGAGACGGACATCGTCTGTGTTGGGTTTGGCCCGGCCATGGGTGGATTTTTGACCACGCTGGCCCGGGGCATCGTCAACGAGGACGGCTCGCCGGTCATGGAGAGCGAGCTTATGCCCGGCATGCCGCCCCAGGTCATCTGTTACGAGCGGGCCGACGACCTGGGCGTGGGCGTTTCCGGCGTGGTGTCCAAGGCGCGCGGCATCCGGGCCAGCTTCCCGGACATGAAGCCCTCCGATGTGCCCATGTGCGCGCCGATCACCGACGAGAAGGTCGTCTATTTGCTCGACCCCGTGGGCGCCAGCCGCCGGCCGCTGCTCATGCGGGCCAAGGACAAGGTGATAAAGGCCCTGGGCAAACGGCTGCCCGGCTATGCCGACATGGCCGTGGAGCTGCCCTACATCCCGCCCTTCCTGCAAAAGCACGGCGGCATGACCTTTTCCATCGGCCAGTTCAACCAGTGGGTGGGCGGCAATGTCATGGCCACCGGCGCGGCCCAGATCTGGCCGTCCTCGCCCGTGGCCGAACCGCTGGTCGAAAACAGGCAGGTGGTCGGCGTGCGCCTGGCCGACCAGGGCGTGGACAAGGCCGGCAAGCCCGAGGTCGCCTACATGCCCGGCATGGACGTGCGGGCCAAGCTCACCGTCGTCGGCGACGGCCCCGTCGGGCCGGTCGGACGCGCCCTCGACAATCTTCACGGGCTTCCCGCCGGACACCACCAGCGCGACTACGCCGTGGGCATGAAGATGGTCATCGATCTGCCCGGCCACTGTCCCTGGAAGGAAGGCACGGTCATCCACACCATCGGCTTCCCCGAGCCCGAGATTTTCGGCTTCCTCTACGTGCTGCCCGGCCGCGTCGCCGCCATGGGCATCTTCGTGCCGTCCTGGTTCGACAATCCGGTGCGCACGGCCTACCGCTACCTCCAGCACTGGATGCAGCACCCCTACATCTGGAAGAACATCAAGGGCGGCGAACTACGCTCCTGGGGGGCCAAGACCCTGCAGGAAGCCGGCAAATCAGGCGAACCCTACCTCGTCGGCAACGGCTACGCCCGCATCGGCGAGGGCTCCGGCACCACCAACGTCCTGACCGGCTCCGGCGTGGACGAGGCCTGGACCTCGGGCGTGCTTCTGGGCGAGGCCGTGGTGCACCTGCTGGAGCAGGGGCTGCCCTTTACCGCCGAGAACCTGGAAAAGACCTACGTGGCCAGGCGTCGGGCCTCCTGGCTCGAAGACGAGGCCAAAATCGCCGCGCGCTCCCGTGAAGGTTTCGCCGCCGGATTTCTGCCCGGGCTCATCGGCATGGGCCTTTGCGGCCTGACCAAGGGCGCGCTGTGCTGGCCGGCCGCCTCCAAGCCCACCTGGAAGCGTATTCCGAGCATCGCGCAATACTACCGGGGCCGCATCTCCTGCGAGGAGATCGAAACGATTCGTCGCGAAGCCACGGCCAAGGGCCGGTCCCTGCACGACGCGCTCATGGACCGCGCCGGCTGGCCGGCCATCGAATACGACGGCAAACTGCTCGTCTCGCACCAGGATGCGCTGCTTTTAGGCGGCAAGGTCCAGGCCGCGCCCGGCTACGCCGACCACGTGACGTTCGAAAACCCGGACGTCTGCCGTTCCTGCTGCGAAAAGACCTGCATCGAGGCCTGTTCCGGACAGGCCATCACCACCAACCCGGACGACGGCGTGCCGCTGTTCGATAGGGAAAAATGCGTGCACTGCGGGGCCTGCCTGTGGAACTGCTCCAAGCCGTCCCTGGCCGATCCCGAACGCACCAACGTGGTGTTCAAGGCAGCCGCCGGCGGTTTGCACTCGGCTGAGAATTAGGAGCGGAAGAGCCAGGGGCGCTGCCCCTGGACCCCGGCAGGAGAGGCTCTGCCTCTCCTGCACCTCACTGCCGGGGGGCTTGATGCCCCCCGGTCCCCCCGTTACGCTTTGCCGGGCGGGACCATGGCGGGTTGGCGGGAGCCCGGATATTTGTCGCCGCAATCGGCCCGGCGGCACGAGGGGCTTTGCCCCTCGACGCCGGGCCGATTGCGGCGACAACCGCGCCAGCGGCGAAGCGCCGCATTTGAAGAAGTGATAGGTAAAGTGGGTCATACTTTTTAAGAGTTTTTTTGGAGGGTGGGGGTCCGGGGGCGGGGACCTTTTTTTGCAAAAAAAGGTCCCCGCCCCCGGTTCCATCTCTTCCTCCCCCCTCAAAAGGAGTGCCTATGTTCCATATCGTGGTATGCGGCGGGATCGTGCCTGATCCGTTGCAGACGCTGGAGCCGGTCAAGGGTCCGACCGGCTGGGGACTGAAAAACGAATTGATGTTGCCGTCCATTCTTGATCCCTGGGCTGCCTGCGCCTTGTATGAGGCTGCCCAGCTGGCCAAGACGGCGGCCGGCAGCAAGGTCTGGCTGGTGTCGCTTGGTCCCAAGGCCAAGTTGCAGCAGGTGATGATGACCGTGGCCCAGAAAGCGCCGTTCGAGCTGGTGGTAGCCGACGGTCCGGCCGGCGGCTTCCTTGATTCCTGCGAGGTGGCGGGTGCCCTGGCGGCGGCCATCGAGGGCATTGCCGGGCTGGACAAGTCCAAGCTGCTCCTTTTCGGCGGCTGGATGTCGGCTTCGCGCGGCTCCGGCTCGACGCTCCAGATTCTGGGCGAAAAGCTCGGCATCGTGGACCAGTTCCAGGGTGTGGACAAGCTGACGGTCGGCGCGGACGGCGCGCTCGAGATCATGGAGCGCGTCGAGGGCGGGGCCTATCAGGTTTCGACCTGTGCCGGCGCGCCGGCGGTGCTGGGCTGGGCCACGGGCGAGCTGCCCGAGCCGCCCAACAACCCGCAGGTGGGCATGGCCAACATGCGCCTTGTCATGCCGGCCCTGCAAAAGGCCAAGCCGGCCGCTATGGACGCCGCCGCCATCGACTACCAGTCGGTCGCCGTCCCGGCCCAGAAGCGCGACACCCGCGTGGTCAAGGACACGCCGGTCGAGGACATCGCCAAGGAAATCATCGCCTGGATCGAGAGCTAAGGGCTGGAGGCACCTATGGATACCATTCTTTTTCTTGCCCATACCGAGGCTGACGGCAGCCTGTCCACCGCCTCCCTGGAAGCCCTGACCGCGGCCAGGACGCTGGCCGAGGGCCTGGGCGCGCCCTACGCGGTCGGGCTTTTCGGCGCCGATGTGGCCGCCGCCGCGAACACCGTGGCCGGCTGCGGCGCGACCGCCATCTACGGCGTGTCCGGCGAGGCGTTCGGCGTTTCCCGCTACGCCACCGACGTCGCCGCCATGGAGGCCCTGGCCAAGGCGGCCGCGGCCACCATCCTCGTGGCCACGGACGATTCCCGCGCCTCCCGGGCCGTGCCCGGTCTGGCCGCCCGCCTTTCCGGGCGCATCGACGCCCACGTCACCGGCCTGGCCGTCAAGGACGGGAAACCCGTGGCCACGCGCGGCTATTACCGCCAGCGCATGCAGGCGGAGCTGACTCGCGCCGTCCGGCCCTGGTGCCTGACGCTCTCGGCCGGCTGTTTCGCCGCCTACGACGGCGCGCCCGGTCAGGCGTCCGTGACGGCGGTCGAGGTCCCGGTCACCGAGGCCATGACCCGCACCCAGCTCAAGGCCGTCATCGCCCCCTCGGCCGACGAGCAGACCATCCGCCCCGACGCCAAGCTCCTTTTCGTGGCCGGCGCGGGCTGGACCAAGAAACAGGCCGACGGCGCGTCCCATGTGGCCGATGCCGGCGAACTGATCCTCGGGTTCCTGGGCCGGTCCAAGGCGTCGCTCGGCAGCAGCAAGTCCCTGGTGGATATGGGCGGCGACGGCGAGGCCGTGCTGCCGTTTCTCACCCACCTGCATCAGGTCGGACAGACCGGGGCCACGCCGCGCCACCCCAAGGGCCTGGCCACCTGCTGCCACGGCGAGGAGCCGCACGTGGTCGGCTGGCGGTTTGTCGGCGAACGCCGGGCCGTCAACCTCGACCCCTCCTGCGGCTGGGCCCAGGGCAAGGCCGACGTGCTCTACGTGGCCGATGCCTTCGCCGTCATGAAGAAGATCAATGAGTTGTTAGGATAGGGGAGAGGAAGACGGGGAGAGCCGGGGGAGGGGACCCTTTTTTGAAAAAAAGGGTCCCCTCCCCCGGACCCCCACCCTCCCCAAAAACTATCGATAGGGGGATATCCTTCCGCAAGGGAGGGTATCCCTTTTTTATTGGGGAGTGAGAGCGCAGGCGCGTTCGCAGCGGTTGCGCATGGTGCCCTCGGGCAGGTCCAGGTGCGCGGCCACGCAGGCCTGGCACAGGGTGGCGGGCTTTGGCAGTCCCGCGTTTTTGGCGTTTTCCACCACCATGGCGAAGACCGCTTCGGCCAGATCGGCCCGGGCCGGGGCAAAGTCGGATGGACGCGAGTGCGCGACCGGGCTGGCCCCGGTGCGGTCCTTCGTAACGACGAAAAGAAGCAGCCCCAGAAGGGCCGAGACGAGCACGATGATCTTGACAAGGCGCATGATGGTTCTCCCGCGTTTTGGCCTCGGCCCGTCCTTTACGGCGGGCCGGGCGTGTGCCATAGGCCAGAAAAGCTACGGACTGGTTGTAGCCCGCCTGCGGGGACGCGATCCAATCGCAATGTCGGAAGAAGTCCTTCCGAATCCCTGAAGGGAAAACGACGCCGGGAGGGGCGTTGTGGAATACTACCATCTACGGACCTTCGTGGCCGTGGCCGAGGAAGAGCACCTGACCCGGGCGGCCGAGCGGCTCAATGCCAGCCTGCCCGCGGTGAGCGCCCATGTGCGCGGCCTCGAGGAGGAACTCGGGGTGCCGCTTTTCACGCGTACGCCAAAGGGCATGCGCCTGACGGGCGAGGGACAGGCGCTTTTGACCGAGGCCAGACGGGCCCTCGCTGGTCTGGACGCCGTTCGGGCCAGGGCCGGCAGCCTGCGCCGGGAAGTCACGGGCGTGACCCGCATCGGCCTCAACAATGAGGCCGGGCGTATGCGCGTGCCCGAAATGCTGGCTGTTCTTTCCCGCCGCCATCCCGGCGTGGAAGTGCACCTGACCGATTCCAGTTCGGCGAACATTCTCGATAACGTGCGTCAGGGAAAGCTTGATCTGGGCTTTATCTATGACAATATCATCGAGCAGGGGCGCGATGTCGTGTCCGTGCCTTTGGAGAACGTGGAAATGGCCGTTGTCGGCCCCACCTCCTGGGCGGATCGTGTTTGCCTGGCGGACTGGGAAACGTTGGCCGGGCTGCCCTGGGTCTGGTTTTCCCAGCGCTGTCCGTTCCAATATTTGCTGGAGTCGTCTTTTTCCTGCCGTGATCTGCCGCTGCAAAAGGTCATGGTGGGGGACAGCGACGCCACATTGCGGACCATGGTCGCGGCCGGCATCGGACTGACGCTGCTGCGCCGCGACGATGCCCTGGAGGCCGAAGCGGCCGGGGAAGTGTGCCTGTGGCAGCGTGAAGAAGGGCTGACCCTGGGCTTGTCCCTGATTTATCGGCGGGAGAAGGCCGAGGATCGGGTGGTCGCGGCGGTGGTCGCGGCGGTGTCGGAAGTCTGGGGTTTGCCCGGACACCGACGGTAACGCGGATTTTGTTTTTGCGGGAGATGGAAGTGATGCGTGAGGCGGCGGTAACGCCTGATCGGGATTATTTTTTCTGGCGGGTCGCAGGTGGCATGGTTGTGCTGGTGCTGGCCCTGTCGATCCTGGTGTTGGCCCAGTCGGGCTATCAGGATGAGGGCGCTTTGCCCGACGAATCTTTTACGGGAGGCGCGCTCGTGCGTGCCGACGGCAGTCCGCAAGGCTTGGTGGCCCCGGTGCCGGAAAAGGCGCGGCCTTGATCCGGCGGCCGGGAAACCGCGCGGTGCCGTACGCGCCCGCGTCTCGAAGGGCCGTTGCGTGGTAGGCCCGGCCAGGGAGCAATGATGGAAGATCAAGAAACGGACGGGGATTTGCCGCGCGAAGTGGCCTGGCTTTGCCGCGAAGGCGATTCGCCCATCCGGGCCTGGCGGGAGCATCTGGGCGTCACGCCGGAAGAGCTGGCCCGGCGCCTGGACATCTCGCCGGCCGCCGTGGCCCAGTTCGAAGCCCGTTCGGCCCGGCCCCGGGCGGCGACGCTCAAAAAAATCGGCGCGGTCCTCGGCATCTCCTGGGAGCTCTTGCGCCGGGATCGGTAAGAGACCGGGGGGAACCCTTTCTGTAGAAAGGGTTCCCCCCGGACCCCCTTTCCAAAGACTCCTAACGGTTACAGAGTGATAGCGTTACACCACCTGTAATCGTTAAAAGTTTTTTGGAGGGGAGAGCGCGAGAGGGGGACCTTTTTTTCAAAAAAGGTCCCCCTCTCGCATTCTCTTTGCCTCCGCCCCCTCTTTACATATACCCCAGGTCCGAAAGCTCATCCGCGATCTGGTCCGCCTGTGCGCCGTCGGTGCCGGCCGCGCCTGTCGTGCTGGTTGTGGCGGTGGTGGTCTGTGGCGGTCGGGCGGCCAGGGTTTCGGCCGTGAAGGCTCCGGCCAGCACGCGTCCGTCCATGTTTTCCGGCACGGCCTCGTCCAGGGCGTAGAGCAGCGTCGGCGTCACGTCGGCCATGGCCGCGTTAGCAAGCTCCACGCCGGCGGCCACGCCCGGGCCGCGCAGGGCGAATACGCCGTACTGCTCGTGGCGGCCGCTCCATTTGTGCGACGCGAAAAGCCCGGTCGGCGCGCCCTGGTCGTAGAGCGCGATCTCGTGGGGCACGAGCACCTGGTAGCCCGGGCCGCACAGGGTGATGACGTCCGGCGCGTCGGGGACGGCTGGCCCATTGTAGAGCTCTTCCCGGGCGTACACGGCGGCAAAGGGGTGGGCCCCGGTTTGCGGGTCCACGATGGCGAGCAGGCCTTCCTTGAGCCGTTGCGTCAGCTCCGCCCGGTCGGCTTCGCCCACCAGTCTGGGGTTGAAGAAGATGCCGCCGGCGATGCCTTCCGACACGCAGGTCGTCCTGTCCCAGTCCACGATGGCGGAAAAGAGGTTGTTGATGCGGGCGAAGGCCTTGGATTTGGCCTTGCGCCTCGCTTCCAGCACGGACTCGGGCAGGATCGCCTTGGCCATGGCGACAACCGCTTTTTTGAGCCCGGACGGGGCGTGGTGTCTGGCGGCCAGGGCGGCCAGCTCGCCGGAGAGCGTCAGGAAGCCGTTGTCCATGAGCCAGCGGTTGAGAAAGATGGCGCGCCTAAGCGGCCCGGCTCCGTGGTCGGAGACCAGGGCCACGGCCGTATCCGGCGGACAGGCGTCGAGGATGCGGCCAAGCGCCGCGTCCAGGCGTTCGTACACGGCCTCGATGGCCTGGCCCAGGGCGGCGTGGTCGGGATGGGACGGGTCGCGGTAGCCCCAGAAGAAGTGCTGCACCCGGTCGGATTCCATGAAGACCGAGCAGAAGTAGTCGAGGGGCTTTTGGGCCATGAGCCACAGCGTCAGCTCGCAGCGGGCGTCCACGCCGTCCAGGAGATTTTGCAGGTAGCGTTTCGGGTCCGGGTCCATGTTGGGCGAATCCCGGCAGGGGCCGAAGCGGGCTTCGATTTTTTCGCGCAACTCGGGGGGATGCACGTAATCCTCGGCGTAGGACGGGGTGAACATGCCCGAGATCACGAGCCCGTTTATGGGGTCGGGCGGCCAGGTCACGGGCACGTTGACGGCCCCGGCCGGTCGGCCCCGGTCCGAGAGCACGGCCCAGATGGGCGCGGCCCGGCGCATGGCCGCCGAGACGAAGCGCACCTCGTGGCTGTTCGGGTCCAGGGTCAGGGCGTCGAAGATGCCGTGACGACCGGGCGTGCAACCGGTGGCGAAGCTCGTCCAGGCCACGGGGGTGACCGGCGGTACGGTGGAGCAAAGGGGCGCGTGCACGCCGTTTTCGAGGAATTTTTGCAGCACCGGCATACGGCCGGCCGCGATCATGGGCTTTACGATGTCGAAGGTGGCGCCGTCCCAGCCGACCACCACCACGCGGGCTGCCTTCATAGGTTTTCTCCGGGGTTGTCCGTGCCTTGCGGGCGCGGGTGCATGACGGAGCGCAGTTCCAGGATGTCGCGGCGGCCGAAGGCCTTAAGGCCCGCCAGCACGGCCACGTACACCAGCGCGCCGAGCGACGCGCCGACAAGGGGCATCTGGCGCAGGAGCGCGCAGGCCCCGAGGCAGGCTCCCCCGGCGCACAGCACCCGCAGAAGCGGGCCAGTGGCATGGGACCGGAAGCCGTGCCGGGCGGCGAAGCGCGTGGAAAAGGCCAAAAGCCACAGATACGAACCCAGGGCCACCACCGCCGAGCCGAGCGCGCCGTAGCGGGGCACGGCGTAGATGTTGCCGGCGACATTGAGGGCCAGGGCCGCCGCCGCGTAATAGAGGGCGTAGCGCTGGCGGCCGATGGCCACCAGGACGTTGTTGACCAGCATGTCCAGGGCCAGGGGGGCCATGGCCAGGGAAAGGATGCGCAGGACCATGACCGATCCGGTATACTTGGGGCCGAAGATCAGCATGCAGGCCGGCTCGGCGTAAAAGGCCAGCAGGATCGAGGGCAGGACCATGGCGTGCAGGGTGTGGCGGAAGATGAGCCGGAACAGGCGTCTGGCGCCCAGGGGATCGACCGGGGCCAGACGGGCCAGGGCCGGGAACACGGCCAGCATCAGCGCCTGGGGCAGTATTTCGAGCTTGAGGATGAATTCGTGCGGGGCCTGGAAATCGGCCACGGCCGCAAGGTTGGACAGCCAGGTCAGGGCCAGGGTGTTGGCCCGAAACAGGTTCTGGTGGAAAAAGACGCCGAGCCCCACCACCGACGAGGCCGCGAGCATGCGCCACAGCGCGCTCCGGTCGAAAGAAAACGAGGGACGGCACAGATTGCGGCCGGACACGAACCAGACGAGCAGCATGTGCAGGGCGGCGGCGGCGAAAAGCCCGGCCAGAACGCCCGTGACGCCAAGGCCCAGCCACAGCGCCAGCCCGACCAGGATCAGGGAGGCCAGCCCGGAAATGATGGAGAGCGGCGGTTCGTAGCCCATGCATTCGTAGGCCTGGAACACGGCGCAGCCGAGCAGGCTCAGGGAGCGGCAGGCCTCGACTCCGAAGGCGAGCGCCAATCCGAGGGCGGCCGGTCCTTTGTAGCCGGAAAAAAAGCCGATGGTGGCCAGGACCAGTCCGGCCAGGACGAGCAGACCCAGGCGCAGGGTCAGCGCCTGGCCCAGGGCCGTCGGGGCGCAGGTCCGGTCGAGGGCCATGTCGCGGATCATGATCTGCTGGATGCCGAAATAGGTGACCGCGACCACGGCTCCGGCCAGGGCCATGATCGAGGCGTATCGGCCGAAATCGTCGAGGGGCAGGACCCGGGCCACGGCCAGCAGCACGAAAAAGCCGCTGGCGATCTGGACCAGCCGGGAAACGGCCAGGGAAAGAAAGTTGCGGGCCAGCGACCGTGGCGAAGGCGTCACGCGGCGGTGCTCCGTGGCAAACGGTTGGCAGGCTGTTGCAAAAATTCCCCCTGGCTGCGTTGCCGCAAAAGGTTCCCCTCGTCGGTCCGCGATCCGGGACAGCGGGCCGGCGAAGAAGGCTGCGGCCAAGGCGCGGGCGAAGCTTTTCCAATGTCTGCCATGAAATAGCATGGTCCCCGGGGGGGCGTAAACAACTCTGGCGACGGATGCGCCAGGCGGTGGTTACGCCCCCCCGGCGCTCCAGGGGAACGGGCGCGACCCGGGCCTGGCGGCACGCGTGCCGGGGTGCGTCGACGGGATCAGTACGGCTCCCGGGCGCAGGGCAGCGTGCCGGCCAGGGCGGCCAGCCGGGCGCGGGGCAAATGGTACAGGGCGAAGCTGGCGTTTTTGGCCGCGAGATACGGGGCAAGCTCGGCCGGGACGCCGGATTTGGGCAGGTCCAGGGCCACGAAGACCTTGCCGCCCTGCGGTCCCTCGAGCATCTGGCCGGGCAGGCGCACCCGCCAGCGTTCGCCGAGGCTCAGGCCCAGAAACGACCATTTCCAGGGATCGGCCGAGCATATGCCGACATCCTTGGCCCCGGCGGCGGCCAGGGCGGCCCGGAGGGCGTCGATGTCGCAGTCGATGGTCCGGTAGCGGCCGTGGTTGCGCACGTAGTCGGGGTAATCCGCGTCCATGGCGGCATAGACCGGGCGCAGGCAGGCAAAGGACAGCTGGAGCACGAGAAATGCCATGGCCAGGGCTTTCGCGGTCGGCAGCGCCCATTTTATCCAGCCGGACCGGGCAAGTCGCGGCAGGGCGTTTCGGGACAGGGCGGCGTAGAGCGGCAGGGACAGGATGAAGGGGTAGAAATAGGACAACCCCTTGCCCGCCACCCAGGGCGTGTCCCGAAGCGTAAACAGGGCGAAGGCGGCAAGCGATGCGGCGGCAAAGGCCACGGCGGCCAGCGGCGCGTCGTGGTCGCGGTCGGCCAGGGCCCGCAGCACGCCGGCAAGGAACAGCACGGCCACAAGCAGAGCGAACAGCGTGACGACGGCCGTATGGATGTGGAGGAACGACAGGCCGGGCAGCTTGGCGAAACCGTCCCCGGCCAGGGTGACGCCGAAAATGCCGGCGGGGATGTTTTTGAAAAGCCAGGGGAAATAGGCTTCGCTCCACAGTTCCGGCGCGATGGTGGTAAAATGGATCTGGGCCAGCATGTGGGCGTAGAGGAACCGTACCGGCCAGGTGGCGGCCATGCCCACGGCGAATCCGGCCGCCTGGACGAGCGTCTGACGGCGGGTGAGGCGGCCGGCCAGGCCCAAAAGTCCGAGGAACGCCGCGACCGCGCCGACGACCATGGGAAAGATCTCGGTATAATTGACGAAGCAGGCCAGGAAGGAAAGCCCGAGCAGGCCGGCGCGACGCAGGATGTCCGGCGTCCGCTCCGGCGGCGGCAGGGAGATGGCCCAGGCGAGCAGCACGGTCAGCGGCAGCACGTTGATCTGGGAAAAGGCCCGGATGTCGAGCACGAGCTGGCCGTAAAATCCCGTGGCCATGACCAGGGAGGTCAGCGCCGCCAGAAAGGGCGAAAATCCCATGGCCGCGAGCAAGGCCAGCATGGCCGCGTAAAAAAGCAGGAAACTCGTCATCGTGAACGGGTATTGAAAATCCACGATGCCCATGCCGGCAAGCTTGGCGCCGTAGGCCAGCATGGCCCCGCACGTCCAGCGGATGTTCAGCATGGAGCGCGGCGGGCCGAGCATGGGGTCGTCGGCCTCCACCTCCTCGGGAGAATGGGTGAAGGCCCAGGCCCGGGGGTGGGCGTCGAAATACTTGGCCAGGAACAAGTAGATAAACGAGTCGCTGGCGTTGCCGCGAAAGACGGCATAGCCCTTGTTGCCGGCGGAAAGCGGCGCGGTGAGCAACCCCAGGCACAGGACCGCGCCGGTAAGCCCGGCGACGAGCCTTTTGTCGCGCACGGCGGCCAGACGGCCGAGCAGGTCCCGGCGCACGAGGAGCAGGCATACCAGCGACACGGCCAGGAGCCCGCCGGTGACGGGGACCATGGCCGCGCCCACCGTGCCCTCCCGCATCAGCCAGCAGGTGAGCGTCACGCTGACCAGGGCATAGCCGGCGGCCGGGGCCATGGCCAAAACGGCCGGCAGCCCCACGCCCCGGGCCAGCACGGCCATGGGGCCGAGCCCCACACCGGCGAACACGGCGCAATTGACCAGGATGGCGAAAGCGGCTTGCAGCATACGGCGGGTTATTTGGCGGCGTCCGGCACGGTGACCGTGACGTCGCAGCGCATGCCTTCCTTGATGCGCAGATCGGAGTTGGGCATGGTGATTTCAATTCTGTAAAACGACGGCTGCTGCAGCATGGCCGGCTGGGCCACGAAATCGACCTTGCTGATGGTGGAGTGGAAGGTCTGGCCGGGCAGGGTGTGGAAAACGATGGACACGGGATCGCCCACCTTGAGCTTCTGGGCGGCGATCTCGTGCACCGAGGCCCGGATGAGGATGGGGTCGAGGCGGCCGATGGAAATGAGCGAGGCCTGCTTGGTGAAGGCCATGCCCGGGACGAGGCGGTAGTTGGTCCACAGCACATAGCCGCTGACCGGAGAGCGGATATAGCCGATGCGCGGCAGTTTGTGGACGTCCTGGTCCTTGCCGAACTTGGACTTGGCGATGATGACGGCATTGTCGTAGCTCTGCTTGGCGAGCTCGTACTTTTCCCGCAGGTAGTCGCGCCGCATAAGCAAGGCGTCGATGTCCCGGGCGCCCATGCGCACGGCGATGGGGGCGACGGATTTCTCGGCGGCCATGTTTTCCAGGTCCGCCTGTTGCTGGCGCAGCGTGGTCAGCTGGCTCTCCACGTAGGCCAGCGCGTGTTCGACATCGTCCAGTTCGGTCCGGGAGAGGGCCTGCTTTTCGGCCATGAGGTTTTCCAGCGGCATCTCGTAGGTGATGAGGATCTGATCCTCGTCCACCTTGTCCCCCACCTTGAGCGGGGCCGAAAGGATGCGCAGGCGGCTCATGTCCGAGCCGAGTTCGGTAGCGGATTTTTCGTCCTTCTTCTTGTCTTCGGGCAATTCGTAGATGTTGGCCTGGACGCCGGTGCCCTGTTTGGCCGCCTTGGCGGCATTGGTGCTAAACGGCCAGGTGATATCGTATTTGATGGGGCAATAGCTCTTGCCGAGAAAGGTCAGGGTCGCGGCCGAGGCCGGGCCGGGCAGGCACAGGGACAAGACGGCCAGCAGGGCGCAGTAAAAGCGTATGGATTTCATGATATGCCTGGGTGCGAAATTAAGGATTGACGGCCCACGGCCGCTGCGTCGCCTGATAGCGCACAACCGCCCGGACCACAATGTGGTCGCACGCCTTGCGCGGGCGCCTGAAATCCCTTATCAGGAAAGTTGTCCAAGAGCCAGTCAAGGAAATCCATGCCGCGAGCCTTCGCCTTTTTTCCCCTTTATTGCCGCGTCGTTGTGACGATGGTCTGCCTGTCTCTGGTCGTGGCGCTTTCGGCCTGTTCCACGCATTCCACGCCGCCCCCGCTGACGGCCACTTCCAAAAAGCACGTTACGGGCCAGCCGCAACGCCGGTCCGTGCTCGGTTATGGCGACGAAGTGTCCATTGAGGTGTGGCGCAACGACGACCTCAAGACCTCGGCTCGGGTGGATGCCGCCGGCAACATCAGCCTGCCGCTTGTGGGCGAGGTGATGGCCGGCGGACGCACCGTGTCCGAATTGCGGGGCGAGCTGGCCAAGGCCTACGCCAAATATATCGTTGATCCCCAGGTGATGGTGAACGTCTCCACCATGCGCAGCCAGACCTCCATGGTGCTTGGCGAGGTCAAAAGCCAGGGCGTGGTCACCGTGGATCACGACATGAACCTGTTCGAGGCCGTGGCCCGGGCCGGCGGCTTCACGGACAACGCCGGCATGTCCACGGTGGTGCTGTTGCGGCCCCAGGGGGACAAGCCCCATGCCTATATTCTCGACATGCGCCTGGGGACCAAACTCGGCGAGGGCGTGGTCGGGTTCAATCGTTACCTGGAAGGCGGCGACATCCTCTATGTCCCCAAAAGCACCTGGGCCAACGTGGAGCAGTTCATGAGCCGCATGAGCTCGGTGCTCAACAATCTGGTCAACGCGGAACGATTCGTCATCTTCATGCCGCAGCTGCGGGACGCGATGGACGATCTTTTCAAGGGGCCGCAGTCCCAGAACACAACCGTCGTCACCCAATCCCAACCCGTGGCCGGAGAGGTGTTAAGCAACAGCCAGGGCGGGGTCATCTCGGTGCAATAAATGGAATTGCGCGAGCTTTTGCGCCTGCTCTGGCGACGCCGCAAGCTCATGTCCTGGGTCTTTGTCGTCATTTTCTGCGGGCTGGCCCTGCTGACCGTTCTGACGGAAACCCAGTATGTCTCCTCGGCCAAGGTCTACCTCTATCATTCCTCGACCAAGGCCTCCCTGCTTTCGCGCATCTCCCTCGATTCCCCCATGACCGGGAGCGCATCGCTCACCGACACCGAGCGGTCCACCTATGAGGACCTGGCCGCCACCGTGCCGGTGCTGCGGCCCGTCATCCGGGAACTGCACCTGACGCGCAAGCGCAAGTCGCTCCAAGTGCTGGAGTTCATCCCTTTCGTGCGCTTGCTTCTCGACCATTTCGTCCCGGACCTGGGGCGGCGGCCCATGACCTATGAGGAGTTGACCAACAAGTCGCTGGTCCACCTCCTCTTTCCCCGGCCCTACATCAAGGCGGCCATGATGGAGGATTCCGATATCCTGGAATTTTCCTCTTCGGCCGATTCCCTGGAGCTGTCCATCGCCCTGGCCAACGCCGCGGCCCGGTCGTTCGTCGCCCGCGAAACGGCCATGCGCCAGGACGAATGCCGGCTTCTGGCCGAGGCCGTGGACAAGGAGCTGCCCAGGGCCCGGGCCGCCTTCGATCAGGCTCTTAACGAGCAGCGCGATCTGCGCCGGCGGGAGAAGATCGTGGACCTCTCCACCGCGGGCGAGCAGCTCGTCACCCGCTACTACACCCTGACCTCCGACCGCGACGCCAATCGCCTGAGCCTCATCAAGGCCCGGGGCATGCTGGCCAACGTCAAGGCCCAGCTGGCCAAGCGTCCGGAATTTCGCAAGACCTCGCAGTCCCTCCAGCGCTCGGGCCTGATCGATTCCGTCAAGCTGACCCTGCGCGACCTTTACATGGACCTGGCTTCGGCCAGGACGCGCCTGACCGCCGAGCACCCGGCGGTCAAGGAGATCGAAAGCAAGATCGCCGAGGCCAAGCGCATCATCAAGGACGAGGCGCAAAAGGTGTTCGGCTCGGAAACCGTGTCCACGGATCCGACGTACAGCTATTTGAGCGAGCGCGGCGCCGAGTACACGGCCCAGGTCGCCGGCTACGAAAGCCAGGACGAGGCCTACGCGACCCTGCTCGCCGCTTTGGAGAAGGAAGCCGAGGCCCATCCGGCCAAGCTCGCGGCCGATGCCCTGGTGGCGGTCAAGGTGGATGCGCGGCAGACGTTCGTCAACAGCCTCAACCAGATGGCCTCCATGGCCGCGGCCGGCGAAGGCCTCGACCTGTCCCTGGCCCATATGGTCGAGCCGGCGACGATTCCGGGCAAGATCAACGACTACATGCGGCCCAAACTGTCGCTGATGCTGGCCGTGGGAGTGCTCCTCGGCGGATTTCTGGCTGTCGTGGCCGCCCTGGTCGCGGCCTATGCCGACGAGACGGTTTCCGGGACGGCCGGGGCGCTGGCGGCGGGCACGACGCCGCTTGGCTCCGTGCCCAGGCGCGACCGGGCGGCCCGCGCCCAGGCGCTGCGGCGGTTGCGCGAGGCGCTGTATCCCGCCGGGGCCGACGACGGCGGACCGCGTCTGGTGGTCGTGGCCGCTGCCGACGGGACCGTGGCCCCGGCCGCAGCCTACGGGCTGGCCCTCGATCTGGGCCGGACCGTGGCCCGAAGCGGACGGGCGACCCTGGTCGTCGACGCCGACCTGCGCCAGCCGGGCCTTTACGCCGTGGCCGGCCTGCCGGCCGGACCCGGTCTGGCCGAGGCGCTCGCCGGGGAGACGCCGCTTGCCTCGGTGCTTGTGCCCGGCGACGAACAGTCGCTTTGGATTTTGCCGGCCTCGGCGGTCCCGGTGGACGGGGATGCGGCTGACCGCCTCATGGACGGGCCGGCGTTGCGGCGGGTTCTGGCGGAACTGGCCGACCGTTTCGACCGGGTGCTTGTCTGCGCCGCGCCGTGTTCCCGTTCGGGCGACGCGCTGGCCCTGGGTCGACTGGCCGGGGCGGTGGCGCTCGTGGCCGGACTGTACCGCACGCCCGGGGCGGTCCTGGCCCAGGCCGCGTCCGAAGTGCTGGCCGCAACCGGCCGCACGCCGTTTTGCCTGCTTGACGGTGCCCCGGCCGACGACCTGACCCCGCGCGAACAGTGGCGGGTCATCCGCCGCCGCCTGCGCCGCGCCAAGGCCGCGCCGGCCGTCTGACGCGAACGCTTTCTACAAATCCTTCACATCCACGCCGCGCTCGGCCAGGATTCTGGCCCGCAGGCGCTCCAACCGCGCCGTCAGGTAGGCCAGCTCGTAGGTCTCGGGCAGTTCCTGGAAATCGGCCATGTCCGGGTCGAAGCTCTCCAGGTCGATGACCACCCGCTCGGCCACCAGACGCACGTAGTCGGCGTAGCTGGGGAAATCCAGCGGGTTGCCGGGCGAGCGCAGGCTGCGGGCGAAAGCCAGGGCCTCGGCATAGGCCTTGCTGTCGAAAATGCCGGCATCGTGATCGGTCATGGCGTGTTCCTTGTGATGAGGGGGAGGATGCGGTGAAGAGGGTGCGAGAGGGGAAACCCTTTAAAAAGGGTTCTCCCCTCTCGCGCTCTCCCCTTCCTAAACTTTTTCATGGGTTGCAGCGGCAGTATGCATGGAGAGAGGGGAAAAAACTTAGTAGCCCGGCCAGGCTGGATAGCCCGGACCGAAGAAGGGCCGGGGCTGGCCGTCGTCCACGATCGGGGCGGACCGGGACGGCGAGGCGGCGGACTTCTTCCCCGTCTTGCCCGACTTGGTCGCGGCGGCCTTGGCGGCGGCAAGCCCGTCCACCTTGGCGTTAAGCGCGCGGACCTCGCCGGAAAGCCGCTCCAGGGCCTTGGCCGCATCGCGGCCGCGAAGGGCGTCGACCTTGGCCGAAAGGGCGTTTACCGCCTCGCCGACGGCTTTGACCTGCGCGGCCAGTCCCGTGACGTCGACGGCCGGTGCGGCCGGCGGCAGGGCCTTGACGCTCACCTCCACGGCGTGGACCTGCTGGCGCAGCCGTTCGTTGGCGAACCCCAGCCAGACTAGGCCGGCAAGGAGCAGCAGCAATACCGCCACCCCGGCGGTGGCCACGCGTTCCCAGGGATATGTCCGGGCGTCCATTGTTCCGTCGCCTCCCTCCCTGTCCGTTGCCGGCCCGGTCCGCGCCGTGTTCGGACGCGGCCTACAGCTTGGGCAGGGTCTTCATGGTGCGGATGTTGTACCAGCGGTCCTCGTCGGCCAGCCGTCCTTCCCGGAAGGCAGCGGCCACGTCGCGGATGCCGTCGGCCACGCCGTATTGGGGCGCAAAGCCGGTGGCCAGCAGTTTGTCGGAATTCTGGCGGTAGGAGCGGGGATCGTTGGACGGCTTGATCTCGATTTCGGCCGGGGCTTCCTCCACGATCATCTTGGCCAGGGCGAGGATGGAGATGTTCTCGAAGCCCGCGTTGTAGATGCCGGTGTATTTGCCGCCGGCGGCCAGAAAATGCAGGAACACCCGCACGATGTCCTTCATGTGGATGTTGGGCCGGGTCTGGTCGCCGCCAAGGACGGTGATGTGCTTTTTGGCCAGGGCCTGCATGGTGAGCAGGTTGACGGCCACGTCCAGGCGCATGCGCGGGGAATAGCCACACACCGTGGCCGGGCGCACGATGGTCAGGGCCAGCTTGTCGGCATAGCTCAAAAGCACCCGCTCGCTGACCATCTTGGTCTTGTTGTAGTCCGAGATGGGCACGCAGGGCAGGTCCTCGGTCACTTCCGGCTCGTCCTTGACGCCGTAGACCGAGCCCGAGGAGGCGTGCAGGAACTGCTTGACCCCGCAGGCCACGGCCTTTTCGGCCAGCTTCATGGTGGCCAGGCAGTTGACCTCCCAGGTCAGCTTGGAATCCAGGTCGCCGCAGGGGTCGTTGGCCACGTTGGCCAGGTTGATCACGGCGTCGACCCCGGCCATGGGCACGGCCTCGATGTCCCGGGTGTCGCCGGTGATGGCGGTGAGGCGGGGATGTTCGGGGACGTGGCGGCCGAACCAGCCGATGTCGTAGACCGTGACGTCGTGCCCCAGTGCGAGCAGTTCCGGAACGAGCACGCTGCCGATATAACCGAATCCGCCGGTGACGAGTATGCGCATGAAAGCTTCCTTTTGGCTGTGTGATAAAGACGGCGAAGCGTCTGGCCGGGCCATACACCATTTGCGAAAGGCGCGCCAGACATGCTACCCGCGACCATCGCGCAAGCAAAGGACGGGAATATGCGGGCGATTCGGGACGCGTTGGTCTGGTGCTACTGGCATCCTTTCAAGCGGTTTGTCTGGGCCCTGCCGGGCGGCTCGGCCCATGCCCTGGCCAGGGGGCTTGGCCGGACCCTGGCCAGGCTGCCGAACGCCAGGCTTGCCGGCATGGCCGAGGCGGCGCGCTACGTCCCGGGCGTGCCCGACGATCCGGGTGCGCGGCTGTCCCTCGCCCGCAAGGCCCTGGTGGAATTTTGCCAGACCGACCTCGAAGTGCTCCTTTTTCCGCGCCTGACCCCGGAGCGTACGGCCGCCCTCGTGACCATCGCGGGTCGCGACCGCCTCGACGCCGCCTTGGCCATGGGGCGCGGGGTGATGCTCGCCTTCGGCCACTTCGGCGCCAACCAGATGATCATGCCGGCCATCGGCTACGCCGGCTACCGCATGTGGCAGCTTTCGGCCCCGGCCACGGTCCTCAATGAAAAACTGCCCGAGGGGCGAAGCCCGGCGGTGCGCCGCACGCGCGAGATGCGTTGGGCCCACGAGTTGTCCCTGCCCGTGACCCACGTCAACGTGTTCGGCAGTCTGCGGGAGGCGTTTTCCTGCCTGCGCGGCGGCAACGTCCTGGGCGTGGCCGTGGATGGCGGCGGCGGGGAAAAGCGCGTCGCGGTGCCCTTTCTCGGCCGCACGGCCGCCTTTTCCCTGGGACCGATGCTGCTTGCCGGCAAGACGGGCTGTGCGGTGCTGCCCTGCTTCATGGAGCGGGCGGCGGACGGCCGGATGACGCTGCGCATCGAGGAGCCCCTGCCCGCGGTCGGGCCCCGGCACGAGGACGCCGCGGCGGCAACGGCCCTTTTTGCCGAGCGCCTGTCCCGGGCCGTGATCGCGGATCCCAGCCATTACCTCTATTTCCTGGCTTTTCGGCTGCACATGGCGGCAAGCGGCCAGGACCCCTTTTTCGTGGAAGAGGCTGCAAGCGTGAAAGAGGGGGCCTGAGGCTGGACAACGGCGGCGGCCTCCATTACCCAGGGCGGGCCATGCCAATATCCACGACGACCGCCGGCACCCATCCGGCCGCGCCGCCGCAACACGGAGCGCCGGGATTTTTCGCCCGCCCGGACTGGGGCCTTGTCCTCGTCCTGGTCGTGGCCGCGTTCCTGCTGTTCTACAATCTGGGCCAGCGGCCCTTCTGGCAGGACGAGGCCGAGACCGCCTGTCTGGCCAGGAACGTCCTGCACTCCGGCCTGCCCTACGCCTCCGACGGGGTCAACGTCGTGTCCCAGGAGGAAGCCCGGGAGTTCGACAAGACCGGTGGCTATCTGTGGCGCTGGTCCCCCTGGATCCAGATTTATCTCCAGGCGGCGGGCATGGCCGTCGGCGGCATGGACACCGCCGCGGCTCGTTTTCCCTTCGCCCTGGCCGCGCTGCTGGCCATCTTCTGGACCTACCGGCTGGTGCTGCGCCACTTCGGCGACCGCTCGTGGGCCTTGCTGGCCGCCATTTTGCTCACCTGCTGCGTGCCGTTTCTCTTGATCGGCCGCCAGGCCCGCTACTACGCCCCGGGCACGCTTTTCGTGCTGTGGGCCCTGGACGCCTTTTTTTCCGACTGGCAGCGACGCTGGGGGCCGTTTTGGGCCATTTTCGCCTCCATGGTCCTGCTCTTTCACGCCAACTATCTGCTTTTTTTAAGCTTCGCCCCGACGGCCCTGGCCGCCGCCGCCCTCGTCTATCCCGAGCGCATGGCCTGGAAACGGCTTGGCCTTTTGACCCTGCTCACCACGGTCGTGGCCGTGGTGCCGGGAATTCTGCTCTACCGCATCGGCCGGCAAAGCGGCATGTTCGACATCCTGCTCGTGCCGGAAAACCTGATGCTCTATTTCGCCGACCTGTGCATGTTCTGCATCCCGCTACCCGTATCGGCGGCGCTGGTCTGGCGCTGGCGGGGCTTTTTCACCAAGCTCAGGCGTCCGGACGATCCCGGCGAGACCTTCGTGCTTTTTTCCGCCGTGCTGATCGTCATGAGCCTGCTTTTTCTCGGCATCGTGCCCCAGCGCTTTTTCCGCTACATCGCCCACCTGCTGCCCCTTTGCGCCATCCTGCTCGCCTGGTGCGTGCGTCGGCTGTGGGGCTTTTCCCGGCCCGCCTCGGTGATGCTTTTCATTTTGCTGGCCTTTACCAACTGGCTGGCCGTGTATCCCATGGAGCGGCTCAAGATCGTCAACCGGCCGTGGCAAAACGATTTCCGCCAGCTCACCTCGCTCAATTTCCCCATGAAGCTCCTCGTCACCGAGCTTGTCTGCGGCTATCCCGACGTCAACACGAGTATCGTGGAATTCTTCAAGACCCACGCCAAGCCCGGACAGACGGTGCTGGCCGAGTACGGCGATCTGCCGCTGATGTTTTACGTCCCCGGGCTCAAGGTCCTGGGGGGCCTGCAAGGGCCGGTGCCGCCGGGCACGGTGCCGGACTGGGTGCTGAGGCGCCGGGTGGTGCGGGTCAACCGCGACCGCTTTCTTTTCGGCGCCCGGGAATATACCGACGGCATGGATCTTACGGGCCGCTACGAACGTGTGCCCCTGTCCCTTCCCGACGAGACCTTCGGCAACCGCACCGACGACCCCAACCATCATTACTTCATGCCCGTCGAGCCCCCGAACAAGGCTCTGGAAGTCTGGCGGCTTAAGGAGCCCCGGCCATGAAGCGTCTCCTCACCCGGGAAAACGTGGTGCGCCTGCTGTTGCTCGTGGCCCTTGGCGGCACCCTGTACAAAGGCTTCATGAAGACGCCCGAGGCGGCCTCCAACCTGCGGCCGCGCGATTTTTTCAACGGGCTGGTCAATGACGGCGAGAACACCGCCATCATGAAGGAACGCCACCGCGACGTGCTGGAAGCCACGGACAAGGCCGTGCGCGTGCGCCTGTCCGAGCTGCGCTCCGGCGTCTACAAGCCGGCCAGGGGTTCCCTGGTCAGCGAGGAAACGCTCACCCGCGCCATCCGCAAGGATCAGGCCACCCGCGAGCGGGCCGTGGACGACGAAGTGCGGGCCTGGGAAAAGCTGGAGCGGGCCAGACGCCTGGAAGCCGCCCACTGGCGCATGGGCCTTGGCTGCACCGAAACCGGGGAGGGCGGCAGGCCGTGAACCGCTCGGGACGTAACCTCAGGCGTCTTTTGTACGCCTTGCTGGCCATGATTGTTCTCGGCGTGGGCACCCTTGTCTGGTTCGGGGCCTGGTACTACCCGGCACTCGGGCTTGCCGGCGTTCCCAAGGACGACTACCGCCGGGCCATGGACATTGCCGTGCGGGGCATGACCGCCTCGGAAGGCCTAACGTTCGAGGATTGGGATTTCATGAAGTTCCGGCAGGTGGAGCGCGGCGGCGAGGCCTACGCCTGGGGCGCGGCCCGGTGCCGGGCCAGGGACGGCTCCACATCCTTTTACTGGGTCTACCTGGAATGGAGCAAGAAGCGCGGCCAGTGGCTGCGCAATTTCAGCGAGGAGCTGGCCACGCCCGACGACGAGATTTATTTCACCCGGACCTCGCCCGGCCAGTTTGGCCGGGCCCGGCTGGCCCTTGGCAAGATCCTCGGCCAGCTGGCCGCCCATGTCCGCGAGGCCCGGGCCTTCGGTCGTAATCCCCAGGACTTGCCAAGCTCCGGCCTTTGAAGTATTGGCCGTTTCTCCGGTCATACGCCGGAATGCGGCCTGGCCAAAGGGCCGCTGGGCGGCGAACCTCTCCCCCCAAGCTCCCCGCCGTCCGCTTCCAAAACACACGAGGAAGAAACAATCGCCATGAAACTGCGCCAACGCTGCGACCACGTCAACGCCCTGTATTCGAGTATTTCCTCCCAGGGGATCAATCCCTATTTCAGGCCCATATCCAAGACCTGGGGCACCGAGGTCGAAGTGGACGGCAAGCGTCTGGTCATGATCGGTTCCAACGACTATCTGGGTTTAAGCCACGACCCCCGGGTCATGGACGCCTCGGCCCGGGCCGTCTACGATTGGGGCACCGGCCCCGGCGGCTCCCGCTTTCTGAGCGGCAACATGGTGCTGCACCATGCCCTGGAGGAACGGCTGGCCGCCTTTGTCGGCAAACGCCACGCCGTGGTCCACGTGACGGGTTTCAGCACCAACATGGGGGCGCTCGGCGTGCTGATCACCCCGGCCGACACCGTCATCTGCGACCGGGAAAACCACGCCAGCATCTTCGAGGGCATCAAGAACACCCGCGCCCGGCTGGTCACCTTCGCCCACAACGACGCGGCCCAGGCGCGCAAGCGCGTGGAGGACGCCAAGGCCGCCCGGCCCGACGGCGACGTGTTTCTGATCACCGAGGGCGTTTTCAGCATGTCCGGCGAACTGGCCGTCCTCGACGAGCTGGCCGCCATCAAGGTCGATCATCCCGACATCGTCTTTTATCTCGACGACGCCCATGGCCTCGGCGTGTTCGGCCGTGGCGGACGCGGCGCGGCGGACCATTTCGACATCACCGGCAAGGTCGATTTCATCATGGGCACCTTCAGCAAGTCCATGGCCTCCATCGGCGGGTTCATCGCCGGCGACGACGAGGACATGCTGCGGTTTTTGCGCTACCAGTCGCGCACCCAGATTTTTTCCGCCGCCCTGCCGGCCGCCAACACCGTGGCCGTGCTGACCTGCCTGGACATCCTGGAGCGCGAGCCCGAGCGGGTGGACCGCCTCCATGCGATCACCCTGCGCATGCGCCAGGCCTACAAGGACATCGGGCTGCGCATCGGCGCGTCGGCCTCGCCGATCATCCCCATCATCATCGGTTCCGACGAAAAGGCCTTCCAGTTTTCACGCGCCCTGTTCGAGGCCGGCGTCTTCGCCCTGCCGGCCGTCTATCCGGCCGTGCCGCGCGGCCAGGCGCTTATTCGAACCGCCTACATGAGCACCCACCAGGACCGGCAGCTCGATTTCGTCCTTTCGGTCCTTGACCGCCTGTCCCGGGAGTTCGGCGTACGCGAGTGCGACATGGCCGAGGATATGGACGCGGTGTGCCCGGATGGGGACGCCGCCGAGGCCTCCGGCCGCTCGAGGCTCTCGTACTTGTAAAGCGCCCCTGCCTTCGGTATAGGCGCGGGAGCATCCGTTATTTCTGGGACGTCTCCCGGTACACAGCATGGCTATTGGAAAACGAAAAAAGATAACCGTCGCGGAACTCGACCGCATTCGGCGTCGCGGCGCCGGCCCCATGCGGTATTACGACCTCGTGCGTGTCAGCGTGCGGGAGGTCGTGCGCAAGCGTCGCCGCTACATCGGCGTCCTGGCGTCCATTGCCCTTGGCATGGCGGGCTTTATCGTCATCATCACCATGGGCAACGACCTCAAGAAGAATTTCAACAACGACCTCGACCTGCTCGGCGGCGCGACCATCATCAACGTGATGTTCGAGCAGCAGCCGCTGGAGCGCCAGGAATGGTTCCGCGACCGGACCCTGGACGCCATCGCCCGCATCCCCGGCGTTTCCGACATCACCAAGGTGGCGCTCAAGACCAGCGCGCTGACCACCTGGCACGACAGGCTTTTTGGCTTCAACCTGGTGGGCTGCGAGGCCAACTACTGGGAAGTCTTCTCCTTCAACGCCGCCGAGGGCCGGCTTTTCGACGCAAAAGACGTCAAGGAAGGGGCCCGGGTGTGCGTGGTGGGCGTGGATCTGGCCCGCCAGATGTTCGGCGCGGACAAGGAAGCCATCGGCAAGATTCTGTCCATCGACGACAACCTCTATACCGTCATCGGCATCCTCGGCGGCGTGCGCGCCGGCGACCGCAGCCAGTTCGTGTTTTTGCCCATCACCACGGCCCTGGCCCGGGTGGTGAACATCTCCATGCCCTACAGCGCCTACGTGCGTTGTGCCACCTGGGACGACGTGGCCCCGGTGGCCAAGGCCATTCCCGGCGTGGTCAAGGCCAACCAGATCGACCGGGGGCTTCGGGTCAATGTGGCCTGGGAGCCTCTCAAGCAGGTGCAGCGCATCTTCTGGTGGGTGGAGCTTTTCATCTACAGTTCCATCGTGGCCACCATGATCCTCGGCGGCTTCGGCATCTGGAACATCATGATGGCCACGGTCACCAGCCGGACCCGGGAGATCGGCCTCAAAAAAGCCATGGGCGCCCTGGATACCGACATCCTCTACCAGTTCCTGTTCGAAGCCCTTTGCGTCACCTTCTCCTCGTCCGTGGTGGGCGTGATCCTCGGACGGGTGGGCATCGAATACATGAGTCGGATGCTCGGCTCCCGGCCGCCGGAGGGGCTGTTCTTCTTCTGCCTGATGATGGGTCTTGCCTTCGCCGCCATCCTCGGCGTCGGCGCGGGCCTTTATCCCTCCATCCGGGCCAGCCGGATGCAGGTCGTGGATGCGATGCGCTATGAGTAACTACGACCACACCGACGACAATGCCCTGGTCATCGACATCAACCGGCTGACCAAGACCTACAACACCGGCCTTGAGGCCATTCCGGTGCTCAAGGACGTCAACCTGCACGTGCGTCGTGGGGAAATGGTCGCGGTCATGGGGCCTTCGGGGTCCGGAAAATCCACGCTGCTTTTCTGCCTGGGGCTTTTCCAGCCGCCCTCCACGGGTTCCTATAAAGTGGCGGGGGTGGAGGTTTTGACCTTGACCCGCGACCAGCAGGCCATTTTTCGCCGGGAGATGCTCGGGTTCGTTTTTCAGACCTGCGACCTGCTTGAAAACTCCACGGTGTACGAGAACCTGGAGTTGCCGCTGATCTACGCCGGCGTGCGCCGCAAGGAGCGGCCCGACCGGATCCGCGAGGCGCTGTCCATGGTCAACCTCGAACATCGCATCCACCAGCCGTCCAACCGGCTTTCCGGTGGCGAGCGACAACGGGTTTCCATCGCCAGAGCCCTGGTCAACGAGCCGGAATTTATTTTGGCGGATGAGCCCACCGGCCAGCTTGACCGGGAAAACAGCCTGCGTGTATTGGAGTATTTTACAAAGATTACGGAAGAAGCCCGCACGGCCATGGTCGTGGTCACCCACGACGCGATGACGGCCGAGCATTGCACACGCACGTGCGTCCTGACGGACGGCTATCTCAACGGTTGAACGCTCGACGGGGAGGAGCGCATGACCAGGGAACTCACCAACGGACATCGGACCGAGGCGTCGCAGGGGGGCGTCCGCCGCTTTTGGGCGGAGCGCGCGACGGCACGGGCCATGGCCGTGACACTGTGTCTGGCAGTCCTGTTCGCTTGTCTGCCGGCCTGGGCCGGCTCGGCCCGTTATACCCGGGACAAGGGCGTTGCCGCCGCTGCTCCGACTGCTGCCGCTCCGGCCTCCGCCGCTCCGGCTGCTGCGGCCCCGGCCGCCAAGGCCGCGCCCAAGGCGTCCGAGGACGAGCCCGCGCCGAGTTTCGCCAAGGCCGCCGGGGGGCTCGCCCTCGGCTCGACCACGTTGCGTTCGCCGGCCGACTTCCAGGAATGCGTGCGCGTGGCCCTGGCCCAGTCGCCGCTTTTGACCAAAAGCTCCATCGAGATCGAATCCAAGCGGCTGGACGTGGGGGACGCCTATTCCCAGTACATCCCCACCATCGTGATGAGCACGACGTTCTACCTGCGCCTGCCGGAGTATAAAAACACCGTGGCGCCCACGGCCTGGTCCTCGGTCCTGGAAAACGCCTCGTCCAACCCGGCGCAAAACCTTTCCAATTCCATCTCGGCGGCCAACGCCGTCTACGCGGGGAACTCCAGCAACCGCACCCGCAAGAAATACGACCTGAGCTTTTCCACCGGGGCCTGGAACCCGCTTTTGACCGCTTTCGAGGTCCAGGCGAAAAAAGAGCTGGTCAACATCGCCGTCCTGTCCCACCTCAAGGTCATCGACGGCGGGCTCAAGCGGCTCGGCACCACCTTCCTGCAGCTCGGCATGATCGATTCCATGCTCAAGCTGGCCAAGGAACGGGAAAACCTGGCCGTCAAAAACCTTGAGTACGTGAAGACCAAGGCCGGTCTCGGCCAGGGCGCGGAGCTCGACGTGCGTATCGCCGAGACCCGCATCAACATGGCCAAGGCCGAGGCGGAGAAGCTGCGCACCACCCGCAGCGTGCTCCAGGACGAAATGAAGTTCATCATGGGCATCCCCTTTGTCCAGAAAATCAATCTCGACCTGACCAACGCACCCGGGCAGGTCCTCGAGAACTTCAACCCGGCCACGGTGACCGACGAACGGTTGCGCAAGCATTCCTTCAAGCTGCGCATCCACGATTACGAAGTCTCCCTGCAGCGTAAGAATATCGCCCTGTCCTACATCCACTTTCTGCCGACTTTCTCCTTCGGCTTCACCTCGGTGTCCACGCTCAACAACACGTCCTACAAGGACGACACCTCGACGCTGCCCTTCATGTACCCGAACCTGTCGTTCAATTTTCCCTTCGACTGGTGGACCAAGAGCCGCGACGTGAGCCGGCAGTACAAGAAGCTGGCCCAGCAAAACGTCGAAGGGCGCAACCTGGATTTCACCATCATGAGCGAGTTCCAACAGGCGCTGTCCAAGCTGCGTTCGGCCAATTCCGACGTCAAATTCGCCGCGTCCACCGTGGAGCTGCAAAAGTTGACCACCCAGCAGGCCCAGTTCCGCTTCGAATCCGGCCAGGCCGAGTACGACGCCATCGTCAAGGCCATGGCCGACTACCTCGACAGCCGGCAGACCCTGATCACGAAGGAATACACCCGCGACGTCGACCTGCTCGAGGTTCGGTCCATCTCCGGCGACTTCCAGGACCGCTACATCAACGCCACCATCATGGAGAACATCTAACATGCGGCAGCTTGTCACGTTCTTGGCTGCCTTCTGCCTGTTGGCCGCAAGTACGGCCGGCATGGCCCAAGACAAGGCCCCGGCCCCGAAGCAGGCCGCCAAGCAGGAGGTGCCGGACTCGTTTCGGCCCGCGACGATCAATTTCTCCGGCAAGCTGTACAGCCCGGTCAAATTGTCGGTCTTTTTGCCGTACAACGCCAAGATAACAGCCCTTACCGGAAAGATTGGCCAGCAGGTCAAACGCGACGACATCCTGGCCCGTTATGAGATTCCCCTTGAAACGCGCATGGACGAGAAGACCAAGCTCTCGCCGGCCAACATCAAGGAAATCGAGTACAAGATGGCCATGGCCGACAAGGAGATCGATCGTCTGACGGCCAAGGCCAAGGAACTGCAGGCCATGAGCCAGCGCAACATGGCCTCCCAGCAGTCCCTGACCATGAACTCCAAGGAGATCGAGGTTTACCGGAAGGAAAAGACCTCGTTGGCCGAGCAATTGGCCCTGGCCCGCGAACTCCTGTCCGATCACGTGGAACTGGCCGAGGACCGCTTCGGCAAGGCCGCAGGTGTGGGCAAGATGCCCAAGGACGGCATCATCAAGGCGCCCACCGACGGCTATGTCATGTGGATGAATCCCGAGTTGCGCCTCGGGGTCAAACTGGCCAAGGACGCGGAGCTGTTCCAGGTCGGCAAGCTCAACCCCATGATCATCCGGGCCCAGGTCCATGAGATCGAGGCCCAGAAGCTCAAGGAAGGCGAGGCGGCCACCGTCACCTTCGACTCCATGCCGGGCAAGACGTATTCCGCCACCGTGTCGCGCATCCCCTGGGCCCCCATCCCCTCCACGTTGCAGCAGCCCTCGTATTACGACGTCGAGCTGACCATCCCCAACCCGTCGTTGGAGCTCAAGGAAGGTCTCAAGGGGCAGATCACCATTCAGCCCGAAAAATAAGCCGGCATAGCATGTCTGATTCTTCTCTCGTTGTTTCTGCGGCCGGTCCGGCCGACATGGACGCCTTTATTCGCTATGCCTGGGAAATCTACCGCGACGATCCCCTCTGGGTGCCGCCGCTGATTCCCATGCAGCAGGAAATTCTGGACCCGGCCAGGGGGCCGTTTTTCGAGTTCGGCCAGGCCCAGTATTTTCTGGCCCGCCGGGAAGGCCGGGTGGTGGGGCGTATTTCCGCCCATGTCAACGGTCTCTACGAGAAATACCACGACGACGAGACCGGGTTTTTCGGTTTTTTCGAATGCGAGAACAACCGGGAAACAGCCCATGCCCTGTTCGATGCCGCCGCCGACTGGGTGCGGGCGAAGGGCAAGGTCCGGCTGCATGGGCCGCTGTCGTTTTCCATCTACGACGAGGTCGGCTTGCTCGTGGAGGGATTCGATACCCCGCCGGCCATGATGCAGACCCACAATCCCCCCTATTACGAAGATCTCGTGACCTCCTGGGGCTTTACCAAGACGTTTGACTGGTACGCCTACAAGATCAGCCGCAAGCCCATGCACGACGCGGTAAAACTGGCAAAGTTGCGCGACAGCATCTTGAAACGCCAGAAATGCACGATCCAGCCCATCGAACGCAAGGAATTCGCCAAGCGCGGCCCCCAGATCAAAGAGCTCTTCAACGACATCTGGAGCAAAAACTGGGGCCATATCCCGCTGACCGACCGCCAGTACGAGGATATATTCGTCACGCTGCAACCGTTGGTGCGCCCGGATCTCGAGACCATGATCCTCGACGGCGACGACATCGTGGCCTTTGCCGTGGTTTCGCCGGACATGAACCGGTCGGTCAAGCGCTTCAACGGCAAGTTCGGCTGGTGGCAAAAGCTGCAGCTGGTATGGGACTGCCGGGTCAAACCGCTCACCCACTGCCGCGCCGTCATCATGGGCGTGGCCCGCTCACACCAGTGGAAGCGGTTGCATCACGCCATCATTCTCAACATCGTGGTCAATTTTCTCGAAAACCACCCCAAGATGGACTACTGCGACTGTTCGCTCATCCCGGAATCCCTGGAGCAGTGGAACAAGACGCTCATGGATTACGGTGGGGATCGCTACAAGGTCTTCCGCCTTTATGACCGGGCCATCTGATGCGCCGGCCCGCCGCGCGGACTGGTTCGTCGTCTCTTTTCTGACCCTTCTTGTTTTTGCCGTGGCCCATCGCCACGGTCTGGCCTCGCCTTTTATCGTCAACGACGATACGCGCCAGCAGCTTTTCTGGATGGCCCGCTGGCTCGATCCGGCCCTGTACCCGTCCGATCTGTTGACGCGCTATGCCGCCGCCTATGTGCCGGCCGGGATCAAGGCGCTCTATTTCCTGGCCGCCAAGGGGCTCGGCGTGGGGCCGCTCGTCTTTTCCAAGTGGCTGACCGGCGGTTTGCTGCTGGTCCTGGCCTTGGCCTTTTTCGGCCTTGGCGCGACCCTTGAGGGCCGCGTCCTGGGCTATGTCTGCGCCGCCATGGCCTGGCTCATGCCGTTTTTCATGAAGAACATTTCCGGCGGTCTGTCGCGGGGGTTCGCCGCGCCGCTTTTGGCGCTGTTTCTGCTGGCCTGGATGCGCCGCTCGGGCCTTGGCATGGCCGTGATCCTCCTGCTCCAGGCGGTTTTCATTCCCTATATCGCCGTGCTCTGCGCCGGCTGCGCCTGTCTGGACGCGGTTTTCGCCCGCATCCAGGGCCGACCCGATGCGCCGTTTCCGGTACGGCCCTGGCACGGCCTGTTCCTGATCGCGGCGGCCGGCCTCGTCTGGTCCTTCAACCACGCCCTGACGGTCTCCGGCTTCGGTCCGCTGGTGGGCCATGCCGCCCTGGCCGCTGGTCCGGAATTTTCCGCCGCCGGCAGGCTTTATCTCTACCCTCTGCCCAATCCTTTTTTCGACCTCGTCTACTGGCCCTTCGAGAGCATCGGCCTGTTCCTGGACATCGGACTTGTCGCCGGCATCATAAGCCTCGTCGTGCTGCTGCCTGTTGTCATCATCGGCGCCAAACGCGCTCCCTGGCCGGCCCTTCTGGCCAAGTGCCGCCCGGTCGGCGCGTTGCTCGTCGGCTCGCTGCTCTTGTACATTCTGGCCCGGGCCGTGGCGCTGAAGCTCTTCGTGCCGGACCGCTACATTTCCTACTCCATCAATCTGGTCTACGCCCTGGGCCTGGCCGTGGTGCTGCGCCACGCGTTGGCCACAGCCCTGGCGCGCCCCTGGCCGCGGGTGTTGCTGCTGCTCGTTGCGGCCGCTCTCGGGGCCTGGCGACTGACCGACGTCGGACTGTACGACTACCGGGCCGATGCGCCGCTCTACGCCGCGGTGCGCGAGCTGCCAAAAAACGCGCTTCTCGCCGGCAACCCCGAGCTTCTCGACGACGTGCTCACCTTCGGCCGGCGCGACGTCCTGGCCTCCTACGAACTGGCCCATCCCTGGAGCGTGGGCTACTGGGAGGAGTACTATCCGCGACTGGCCCATCAGGTTGCGGCCTATTACGCCAAGGACGCCGCCACGGTGCTGGAATTCGCCAAGGCCTACAACGTCACGCACATGGTGGTGCGCGACGCGGATTTCACCGGCCAGGCCATCGCCAAGGGACCGCTCTTCGCGCCTCTCGATGCCCGTATCCGGGAACTGGCCGCGAAACCCGGCAAGTTCGTCCTTCTCGACGCGGCCGAATTCCCCTATACCAGCCCCGAGCCCGGGGTGCGCCTGGTGGACCTCCGACCGCTTGTGGCGGCGGCGGACGCGGCGCGCCGGGAAGCCGAAAACCAATCATCCGGAAACTGAATACAAACGGCGGGGATCATGCCGGAGTCGCTTTCCATTATCATTCCGCTTTACAACGAGCAGGATAACATCGCGCCGCTCTACGAAAAGCTCGACGCCGTGCTGCCCACCCTCGGGCATCCCTACGAGATCATTCTGGTCAACGACGGGTCCATCGACGACACCCGCGAGCGCCTGGACGATCTGGCCGGCCGCGACGACCGCGTGCGCGTGGTGCACCTGCGCCGCAATTTCGGCCAGACCGCGGCCATGATGGCCGGCATCGACCTGGCCCGGGGTGATATCCTCATCCCCATGGACGGGGACCTGCAAAACGATCCGGTCGACATTCCGCGCTTGCTCGCCAAGCTGGCCGAGGGCTACGACGTGGTCTCCGGCTGGCGCAAGGACCGCAAGGACAACCCCATCAAACGCAATTTTCCCAGCCGGGTGGCCAACTGCCTCATCTCGGCCATTTCCGGCGTGCGTCTGCACGACTACGGCTGTTCCCTCAAGGCCTACCGCCGCAAAATCATCAAAGGCGTCAAGCTCTACGGCGAGATGCACCGTTTCATCCCCATCCACGCCGCCTGGCAGGGCGCTCGCGTGGCCGAGGTCGGCGTCACCCACCATCCGCGCATTCACGGCGAGTCCAAGTACGGCATCGAGCGCACCATCAAGGTCATTTTGGACCTTATGACCGTCAAATTCATGGACAAGTACGCGCAAAAGCCCATGTACCTCTTTGGCGGTTTCGGGCTGGCCAGCATCATGATGTCGATACTGTCTTTCGTGTTCATGCTGTATTGCAAGTTCTTCCTGAATAAGAGTTTTATCGAGACGCCCCTGCCCCAGGTGGTGGTCATGTTCATGCTGATCGGCATCATGGCCATCTTCATGGGCCTTATCGCCGAGATCCTCATGCGCACCTACCACGAGTCCCAGGACAAGCCGACCTACATTGTGGACTGCACGCGCAATTGCACGTGCAAGAAAGAGCCTTAGGCGCAGTGGAGGCGGGGATGCCTCCGGCGGCCGGGGGGAAACTTTTTGAAAAAAGTTTCCCCCCGGACCCCCTTTCAAAAACTTTTCAAGGGGGAGGGGGCGTATTGGCGGAGAGGCATGCGAGGGTGAAAGAGTAGGTCTATGTGCGGCATCTGTGGCTTTGTCGGACAGGGGGATGCGGCGGCGCTTTCCCGCATGAACGCCACCCTCGCCCGGCGCGGCCCGGACGGCGAGGGGGCTTATGCCGACGCCCCGGCCGGGGTGCATCTGGGCCATCGTCGCCTCGCCATTATCGACATCGCCGGCGGGGCGCAGCCCATGGCCACGGCCGACGGCGACCTGGTCGTGGTCTATAACGGCGAGATCTACAACCACGCTTCCTTGCGCGAGGAGCTTGTCGAACGGGGCCACCGCTTCGTCTCGGATCACTGCGACACCGAAGTGCTGCTCCACGGCTGGCGGGAGTGGGGCGAGGACCTGCCGAAGCGCCTCAACGGCATGTGGGCCTTTGCCCTGTACGACAAGCCGCGCGGCCTGCTCTTCTGCTCCCGGGATCGGTTCGGCAAAAAGCCCTTCTTCTACGCCGCGCGTCCCGGATTTTTCGCCTTCGCCTCGGAGTTGACCGCCCTTATCGCCCATCCCGCCCTGGCCGGCGCGTCCATCTCCCGGACCGCGCTGCGCAAATATTTCGCCTACGGCTTCATCCCCGCGCCAAACGCCCTCTACGCCGGCACGCACAAGCTCCCCGGCGGCGAAAACCTCCTTGTCGACGTGCGCGACGGCTCCGTGCGCCGCAAGCGCTGGTGGGCCTTTTGCCTGGAGCCGACGGACGTCCTCCCGGCCGATCCCGAGCGGGAATGGGGCGAGCGGATCGTCTCGCTTTTGGACGCGGCCGTTGCCCGCCGGCTCATGGCCGACGTGCCCTTGGGCGTGTTTCTCTCCGGCGGGGTGGATTCCTCGGCCGTAACCGCCCTGGCCGCCCGGCATGCGCCCGGCATCGCCGCCTTTTCCATCGGCTTCGACGACCCCTCCTTCGACGAATCGGACAAGGCCGTCATGGCGGCCTCCTTTTGCAACGTCGCCCATCACCTGACGCGCCTGACCCTTGCCGACGCGCTGGCGCTCATGCCGGAAATCGTCGGCCGGCTCGACGAGCCCATGGGCGACGTGTCGCTTTTGCCCACCGCGCTCTTGTGCCGGGAGACGCGCAAACAGGTCACGGTGGCCGTCGGCGGCGACGGCGCGGATGAGCTTTTCGCCGGCTACGACCCCTTCCGGGCCCTGCGCGCCGCCGGACTCTATTCCCGCGTCGCCCCGAAGCCCCTGCACAAGGCCCTGGCCCTGCTCGCCGCCCGCCTGCCCGTGGGCCACGGCTACATGGCCGCCTCGTTTCGCATCAACCGTTTTCTGCGGGGACTCTCGTATCCGCCGCGCCTGTGGAACCCCACCTGGCTCGGGCCGTGCGATCCGGCCGAGATTGCCGCGCTTTTCGACGAACCCGTCGATCCCGAGGCGCTCTACGGCGAGGCCGTGGCCGTGTACGAGGACTGCCCGTCCACGGACATGGTGGATAAGACCCTGGAATTCTACACGCGCCTCTATTTGCAGGACGACATCCTGGTCAAAACCGATCGGGCCGGCATGATGCATTCCCTGGAGGTGCGCGCGCCGTTTCTGGATATCGAGCTGGTGGATTTCGTACGCACCATCCCCAGCCGCTACAAGTTTCGCCACGGCACCACCAAGTACATCCTGAAAAAAGCCCTGGAGCGGCTCTTGCCGCGCGACATCATCTATCGCAAAAAACAGGGCTTCGGCGTGCCCATCGGCCGCTGGCTGGCCCAGGGACAGCTCGCCATGGGCGTGGTTTCGTCGGTGGAGGCAGGGCTCGACGCCGGCTTCATTGAGGCGCGCATCCGCGAGCACCGGGACGGCGGGGCTGATCACCGTCTTTTTCTCTGGAATCTCTGGGTGCTGCGGCACATGGACCTGGGCGGAGGGGCCCTTGGAACGCGATAAGATCGAATACTTCACCCTGCGGGTTATCCGTCGCTTCTTTTTCCGCGAATCGAGCCTGCATCTGCTCGGTCGCTATCTGCCGCATTACCGCGTCAACGTGGGCCTGACCGACCCCTGGGCCATCGCTGAATCCTATGCCGCTGACCTGGCCAAAATCGGCGTTTCCGTGGCCGGAAAAAGAGTGCTCGAGATCGGCAGCGGCGCGTCCAACGGCCCCGGCTATGCCCTGGTGGCCATGGGCGCGGCCCGGGTGGTGTGCCACGAGCCCTACGTCCGCTTCGACGTGGGCCTGGACGCCCAGAATCTGGCCGCCATGACCACCCGCTTCCCCAAGGTCAAATTCAACGTCGTGCACCGCCTCAAAACCTTGGAGACCGTGCCCGACCACTGCGTGGATGTCGTGGTGTCCAATTCCGTGCTCGAACACGTGGCCGATCCGGCCGCGCTTTTCGCCGACCTCGGCCGCGTGCTGGCCCCCGGCGGCGTCATGCTCCACCGCGTGGACTACCGCGACCATTTTTTCAAATACCCCTTCCATTTCCTCATGTTCTCCAAGTTCGCCTGGAAGCGTTTCCTCAACCCCGGCGACCTGCCCCGCTGGCGGCTCGACGACCACCTGAGCGCCCTGGCCGTGGCCGGCTTCGATACGCAGCTTCTCGCCTGCGAGTCCGACCCCGAAGCCTTCGCCCAAGTCGCCGGCCGCCTGCACCCCGATTTCCAGCACCGCGACCCCGACATGCTCGCCGTGACAAAGGCGGTGATGGTGAGTCGTGTTGCCTCCGGCGGCCAGGGGGAAACTTTTTGAAAAAAGTTTCCCCCTGGACCCCCTTCAAAAACTTCTAACGGGGTATCCGGCTGCACCTGAAACGTGTCGCAAGGAAAGGGAAAATATTCGGTATGGAAGCATCCCCGTTGAAAGTTTTTGGGAGGGGAGAGCGCGAGAGGGGAAGCCCTTTTTCCCAAAAAGGGGTCCCCTCTCGCACCTCTTCATCTCTTCGCCTTCTTCTCCTCAATTATGAGTATCCCCCATTAGGCGGCGGGGCGGGGAACGCCACGGCGAACATGGCCCGGGAGCTTGTGGGCTTGGGGCATGTGGTGCGGGTGGTCACGGCGTCGTATGGGGATTTGCCGAAGCGCGAGGTCGTGGATGGCTACGAGGTCTGGCGGCTGCCGGCCTTGCGGCGTCATGCGGATCATTGTTCGCCGCTCGAAATGTTGTCGTTTACGGCGAGCGCCATGGTCGCTTTGCCGGCCATGGCCAGGGAATTCCGGCCCGATGCCTGCGTGGCTTTTTTCGGCATCCCTTGCGGCCCGGCGGCCTGGGCGCTGCGGGTGCTTCGCGGCGTGCCCTATATCGTCTCGCTTCGCGGCGGCGACGTGCCGGGGTTCCAGCCCTACGATCTGGCGACCTACCATAAGGTGACGGGGCCGTTTATCCGGTTTTTATGGAAGCGCGCGGCCCATGTGGTGGCCAACAGCCGGGGGCTGGCCGATCTGGCCCGAAAATCGGCCGGGGCGGTGCCCATCCGCATGATCCCCAACGGCGTGGACGCGGCGCGTTTTTGCCCGGACGCGGCGGCCACGCGCGAAGGCCCGGTGCGGCTGCTGTTCGTCGGCCGGCTGGTGCGTCAGAAGGGGCTGGATGTGCTCCTCGACGCTCTGGCCAGGCTGCCGGAAAGCGCCTGTTTCGAGGCGACCATTGTTGGCGACGGACCGCTTCGGGCCGAGCTTACCGACCGGGCGGCGCGTCTGGGGCTGAGGGATCGGGTGCGTTTTGCCGGCTGGGTGTCCCGGGCGGACATGCCGGACGAGTTGCGCCGGGCCGACGCGTTCGTCTTTCCTTCGCGCGACGAGGGCATGCCCAACGCGGTGCTGGAGGCCATGGCCTCGGGACTGGCCGTGGCGGCCACGCGCATCGCCGGCAATGAGGAACTGGTCGTGGACGGCGAAACCGGCTTTCTCGTGCCGTCGGATGACGCCGTCTCCCTGGCCGGGGTTCTGGCCAAGCTGGTGGCCGACCGCACCCTGTGCAGCCGGCTGGGCCGGGCCGGCCGGGACAGGGCCGAGCGGGAATATTCCTGGCGCGTGGTGGCCGGGGCCTACGCCGACCTGTGTCGGCAGATGGCGATGCGGTAGGGCGGGCCTATGTGCGGTATCTGCGGATTCATGGCCACACGGGGCGGCCGGGCGGAGTTGTCCGAACGCCTGGACCGTATGTGCGCGGCCATCGCCCACCGGGGCCCGGACGGGCAGGGCGTTTACGCCGACGCCTTTGCCGATGGCGGCGGCGTGTGGCTTGGGCATCGCCGGCTGGCGGTCATCGACCTCGTCACCGGGGACCAGCCGCTTTTCAACGAAACGCGTTCCCTGGCCATCGTCTTTAACGGCGAGATCTACAATTTCAAGGAATTGCGGGAAGAGCTGACCGCCAGGGGCCACGTCTTCACCACCCAGAGTGACACCGAAACCATCATCCACCTTTACGAGGAGATGGGGCCGGCCTGCGCCGCGCGGCTTCGCGGCATGTTCGCGTTGGCCATCTGGGACGCCGGCCGCCGCGAGCTGTTCCTGGCCCGCGATCCCTTCGGCAAAAAGCCGCTTTATTACATGGAAAAGGACGGCGGCATCGTTTTCGGCTCCGAGATCAAGGCGCTGCTCGCCGTTCCCGGCGTCTCCGCCCGTCTGGACGCCTCGGCCGTAGCCCATTACCTGACGCTCCAGCACGTACCCGAGCCGGCCACGGGCTTTGCCGGCGTAAAAAGCCTGCCCGCCGGGCACTCGCTCACGTGGCGAGACGGCCGGGCCTGCCTGACGCGCTATTTCCGGCTCGACTACCTGCCGAAACTGACCGGCTCCGAGGAGGCCCTGGCCGAGGAGCTGCGCCAACGCGTCACCGAGGCCGTGCGCCTGCGCCTGGTCGCCGACGTGCCGCTCGGCGCGCACCTTTCCGGCGGCGTGGATTCCGGCATCATCACCGCCGTCATGGCCGGGCTCACCGACCGGCCCGTGCGCACCTTTTCCATCGGCTTCGCCGAGGAAGCCTTCAGCGAGACCGCCAAGGCGCGGGCCGTGGCCGGACGTTTCGGCACCGAACACACCGAATTCACGCTGACCTTCGACGACGCCCGGGCGGTCATGGAAGATGTCGCGGCCGCCACGGACATGCCCTTTGCCGATCCGTCCGCCCTGGCCGCCTGGCACCTGTGCAAGCTGACGCGACAGCACGTCACCGTGGCCTTAAACGGCGACGGCGGCGACGAAATGTTCGCCGGCTACCAGCGCTACTGGCTCGATCCCCTGGCCGACGTGTACGCGCGCCTGCCCAACGTCGTGACGCGTCGGCTCGTGCCCTGGCTGGCCTCGCTTGTTCCGGCCCGGGGCAACGTACCCGTGGAAGCGGACTGGCGCGCCGGCATCGCCCGCTTGGCCCAGGCCGCGCGCATCCCCCGCACGGCCAGCCTCGTGCGCTGGGGTTCCTACTTCTCCCCCTGGGACCGCCACGCCCTGCTGCGCCCGGAATTCGAACGCGCCTCGCGCCCGGCCGATACCGTCGCCCTGTACGAAGCCTTCTACGCCGCGGCCAACGCCGACGCGCCTCTGGACCACAATCTCTTCGCGGACGTGAGCGTCTACCTGCCCGGCGACCTGCTGGTCAAAGCCGACCGCATGGCCATGGCCCACGCCCTGGAAGGGCGTTCCCCGTTCCTCGACAGCGAGTTGGCCTCCTTCGCCGCACGCCTGCCCGTGCGCTGCAAACTGCGCGGCCGCACCGGCAAGTATCTGCTGCGCAAAGCCTTCGCCCACCTGCTCCCAACCGGCATCGCCAGCCAGCCCAAACGCGGCTTTGGCCTGCCCCTCGCCGGCTGGTTCAAAGGTCCCCTGCGCGAGTTCGCCCGCGATCTCCTCACCAACAGCCACCTGACCCGCAACATCGCCCGCCCCGAAGCCGTGGCCGCGCTGCTCGATGCCCACGAACGCGGCCAGGCCGACCACGGCAAGCGCATCTACGCCCTCGTCATGCTGGAGCTGTGGCTGCGGCGTTACTTGGCGTAGTTCGGGGAGGCTCTGGGTGTAGCCCCATCACCGACTGCCCCCCGCCGCATCATCCCAACCCGGTAACGGGAGGTCCGGAGGGCATAAGCCCTCCGGCGGGGTGCAGGGGCAGCGCCCCTGCCGGGGCCTGGGGCAGAGCCCCACCCCGAAGCCCCACCAAAAATCTACGCCTGCAGCGCGGCTTCGGCGGCGTCGGGGTCCTGGCGGTAGAGGCTGTCGGCCAGGTTGGCCAGGTTGTCCTTGATTTCTTCCAGGGGTGGCGGGGTGGGCAAGGCCGGCGCTTCCAGGGCGTCGAGATCCAGGGGCGTGTAGGACAGCGACGCATCGAGGCTACAGGCGTCGCCGGGGTAGCCGCAGGTGGATTCCTGTTCCTGGCGTGCGGGGTCGAGGGACTTGGTGAATTGGAGCATGTCCGAGGGGCATTGGCAGGTATTGACGGCCTCGATCTCGGCGTTGATTTCGCGGGCGGTATCGATCAGGTGGTCGTAGCCGGGGATGCGCCGCATGCGTCTGGGGTCGCGGGGGTCCGGGGCATAACCGCCTTCATTGTAGTGTTCGAGATCCCGGCGCAGGTCGTCGTAGGCGGCGAGCACGGCCTTGCGGTAGCGGCCGGCGGCGGTCAGGGCCAGGGGGTGGCGCGGATGCACCTCGATGCTGTCCTTATCCGGGATGGCCAGGAGTTTTTCGGGGTGAAAGCCCAGTCCTTCCAGGAACCGGTCGGCCTCGGGGCTGTCGCGCAGCAGGGCGCGGAACGCCAGCCAGCGGGACAGGGCGAGTCGGCCCTGCCGGGCGACTTTTTCCCGCAGCCCGACGAAGGATTCCAGGCGTTCGTCCAGGCGGCAGCGGCGGGAGAAAAAATTGTCCGCCATTTCCGTGAGCAATTCGCGCTTGAGGTCGTCGGCGTAGTCGGTTCCAACCGTCATGGCGTTCTCCATGCTTTTAGGGTCATTTTGCTCGTACCCTTTGCCAATTGCCTTGGCAAGGGGCGGTGGGTCATGACAAACCGGTTGCTTTGGGCTAGCGTGGGCATAAGGAGTGTGCTCCATGGCCACCGACTCCCGCAGTGCCGACGCGCTTGCCGCGGAAAACGCGGTGTTACGCCGCCGCATCGAGGATCTTGAGCGGTTGCATGAGGCGTGTTTGCTCACGGAGCAGACGCTGCGCCAGGGTGAGGAACGCTGGCGCCGGCTGCTCGAGAGCGTGACGGATTACGTCTACACGGTCCAGGTTGCGGACGGGCGGGCTGTCTCCACCGTACACGGCCCCAACTGTGTGGCCGTCACCGGCTACACTGCCGAGGAATACCGGGACAATCCGCTGCTGTGGCTGGCCATGGTCCCGGACGAGGACCGGCCGGCGGTCTTGGAGCATGCCCGCCGGGTGCTGGAGGGCGATCCCGCCCCCATCGAGCACCGCATCATCCACAAGAACGGCACGATCCGCTATGTGCGCAACACGCCGGTCGTGCACTACGACGCCGCGGGCACGCTTGTCGCCTATGACGGCATCATCAACGACATTACCGAGCGGCGGCGGGCCGAGGCGCTCATCACCCGCATGTCGCTGCACGACGGTTTGACCAACCTGCCCAACCGGTCGCTTTTCATGGACCGGCTGCGCCAGACCCTGCGCCTGGCCGAGCGGGCCCATGAGCGGGCGGCGGTCTATTTTATCGATCTGGACCGTTTCAAGGGCGTCAACGATGCCTACGGCCACGAGGCCGGGGACAAGGTGTTGCAGGAGACGGCCAAGCGGCTGGCCGGGTGCGTGCGGCGCAGCGACACGGTGGCGCGGCTTGGCGGGGACGAGTTCGTGGCCCTGACGCCGGGCGTGGGGGACGCCGCCCATGCCGCGGTCATTGCCGCCAAGATGGTGGCGGCCCTTCGCAAGCCGTTTGCGGTGTCGGGCCATGACTGCCAGCTTGGGGGCAGCGTCGGCGTGGCGCTTTTCCCCGAGGACGGCGTGCGCGCCGGGGAGTTGGTGCGCCGGGCCGACGCCGCCATGTATGCCGCGAAAAACGCCGGGCGCAACGCCTGGCGTATGGCCCAGGATACGGTTCCCGGGCCTTCAGCCGATCCAGCCGAGCAGACGCCACCAGAGGAAGTCGAGGGGCCATAGGGCGACTACGGTGATGGCCGCCGTGATCAGGCACAGCCGCACGACGTCCTTGGCCTCGAGTCCGCCGGATTGGATGGCCACGACCAGCGGTGGTGCCTGGTAGGGCAGGATGACGGTGGAAAACCCGAGCACCTGGGTCATGGCCACGGCCAGGGGCGGCCAGTGGGTGGCTCCGGCCAGGGGCGACAGCAGGGACGTCATGACCGGCGGCACGCCGGGCAGGGTCACGACCATGCCGACCAGCGTGGACAGACCCGAAAGGATGCCGAAGGTCTGGCCCGGGGCGTTTGGCTCCAGGGGCAGAAAGGACAGGACCCAGGCGGCGACCTGTCGGCCCAGGCCGCTGCGGTCCGCGATGACCCCCATGCTGACGATGCCGGCGACATAGATGATCGGCTCGAATTTCAAGGCGGAAAACGGGTTCTTTCCCATCAGTCCGCTGCCCGGGAAAAGGCACCAGATCGCCACCAGCATGCCGATCCAGGCGGCCGGGATGCCGTGCCAGCCGTCTGTTGCCCAAAGTCCCACCGCGATGGCGAGCACCACGCCCAGATGGATTTCCCCCGGAGAGGCCTTGGTCGCGGGACGCTTCGCGTCGCCCTCGGGCAGGCGTGGCGTGTCGCGGTACAGGCGGATCAGCAGCGGGAGAAGGATAAGGGCCTTGCACAGCCCCAGCACCGGGAAGTGGAGCAGGAAGTACTGGCCGTAATTGGGCGGGGTGCCAAGGGCCGCTTCCACGGTGCCGATGAAGACGGTGTTGGGGATATTGGCCGGCAGCACGGCAAAGGCCGGCAGGTAGGTCCCGAAGACGCCGGCCAGGATGACGCCCCGTCGACCCTTGCTGCCGTAGGGATAGCCGAGCTGGTCGGCCAGGGCGGTCAGGATCGGCAGCACCAGCATGACCCGGCCCATGGCCGAGGGCATGGCGAAGGTCAGCGCCAGGCCGAACAGCGACACGGCCACCACGGCCTTGGGGAAGGATCGTCCGATGAACGGGGTCAGCCGGGAGGCCAGCCGGTCGCCGAGCCCGGTATGTTGTATGGCCAGGCCGATGACCGCGCCGGCCAGGACCAGCCAGGTGGCGGACGAGGAAAACCCGGCAAAGACGTCGGCGGCCGGGGCCACCTTGCCCATCATGCAAAGGGAGAAAAAGACCAGGGCGGTCAGCCATTCCGGCAGCCAGCCCGTGGTCCACAGGCCGATGGCCAGCACGACGACGGTGGCGGCCTTGCCCAGGGAGGAACCGCCGGCCGCGGTTTCGGTCAGCAGAAAAATCCCGGCCACGATGATCGCGGCCAGGGACACCGCCTGGCGCGGGCGCAGCGACAACAAGGTCCCGGGGCTGTCCGGCCCTTTTTCCTGCGGCGCGGTCACGGCTTTTGACATGGCTCGTCTCCTTCCCCGCGCGGTCCGGCCAGGACGGCGTCGGCGTCTTCGAGAAAGGCGGCCAGAAGCCGCGCCCGGTAGGTGATGTCCTCGCGCCAGAATTCCAGGCGCTCCCAACCGCGTTCGGTCAGCCGATAGTTTTTTTTGGCCGGCCCCCGTCCGCTGACATCCCACTCCCCGACGATTTCGCCGTCGGCCTCAAGGGTGGCCAGGGTGCGGTAGATGGCCCCGGAATCCGTGTCGCGCACCGGCAGCAGGCCCTGCATGCGGCTGCGCAGGGCCGCGCCGTGGCCCGGCCCGTGGGCCAGGGCCAGGAGCAGGAAGGCGGGCAGATGGCGGTAGCCCTTCGTTTTTTCCGTAGTCATGCTGTTCTCCGTGCTGTTTCCAACACTCTACTGTAAAATACATATAGATGTAAATTACATTTCAAATAGAAAGTTTTTGAAGGGGGTCCAGGGGGAAACTTTTTTCAAAAAGTTTCCCCCTGGCCGCCGGAGGCCTCTTCCCTGCCCCTTGCCGAGGCGCGTTGCCAACCTTGTTTCAAAACGGTACATGTTTTGTGGAGCGAAAAATGCCAATCCGGCCGGTATCCGGCCATGCGGGGGCGACGTGTTCGGCACGATAAAACGCACGTTGGCAGGGCTTTTTTCCGGCGGGGAGCCGGAGGACGCTTCAGGTGCGTCCGGGGAAGCGATCCAGGCCGAATTCAAGAGGCGTTACCACCACTTCAAGCTGCTTTTGACGGCCAACAAGAAAGCCCTGGAGATCATGTCCGAGATGGAGGAGGCGCTGCACGGCCGGCGCACCTTCGGCATGTCCTTTATCCGGGCCCATTCCACGGCCGCTTCGGTCAACGTCTACAAGATGGTCGAGCATTTAAACGCCATCGCCCCGGACAGGTACGCGGCCCTGTACGCGCGGCTCAAGGAGATCCAGCGCGGCATCGGCGAATGTCTCCAGCAAAACGCGCCCGAGGGCTCGGAGGTGCTGGTGGTGCCTTTTGCCAAGGCCGGTCGCCACATGGCCGACGCGGTCGGCGGCAAGGTGGCCGGGCTCGGCGAGATCGTGCGTCGCACCGGGCTGCCCGTGCCGCCGGGGTTCGCGGTCACGGCCCGGGCCTACCACCGGCTGATGGAGGAAAACGACCTTGTCGACGAGGTCAACCGCCTGCTCCAGACCGCCGGTCCCGACGACCAGGCCAACCTGCTGATCCTAAGCTCCCGCATCCGCAACGCCATCACCGAGGCCAAGGTGCCGGACGACGTGGCCCGGGCCATCGAGGGCGCCTACAAGGAACTGTGCGCGCCCTTCGGCCGGGAGGTGCCGGTGTCGCTGCGTAGCTCCGCCCTGGGCGAGGACGAGGCCGGGCAGACCTTCGCCGGGCAGTTTTCCTCCAAGCTCAACGTTTCCGGCGACGACATCCTCACCTCCTACAAGGAGGTGCTGGCCAGCAAGTACAGTCCGCAGGCCATGACCTATCGCTTAAGCCGCGGCATTCCGGACGAGGACGTGGCCATGTGCGTGGGAGTCATGGTCATGGTCGACGCCGCTTCCGGCGGGGTGATCTATTCCCGCAATCCGCTCGATATTCGCGACGACGCCATCCATATCCACAGTGCCTTCGGCCTGCCCAAGTCCGTGGTGGACGGGTCGGTGGCGACCGACGAGTTCGTGGTTTCCCGGGACGATCCGCCGCGCCTTATCGAGCGCCATATCCGGGACAAGGACCAGGTGTTCGTGTGTTTGCCCGGCGAGGGCGTGTGCCGCACCGAAACCGCCGGCGAGCGGGCCGGGGAACCGAGCCTCACCGATGCCCAGGCCCTGGAGCTGGCCCGGGCGGCGGTGCGGCTGGAAACCATGTACGGTTCGCCGGTGGATGTGGAATGGGCCGTGGACACGGCCGGCAAGGTCCAGTTTCTCCAGTGCCGGGAGTTGGTGCAACTGCCGGGCGGCGGGGACGACGGGAAGCCGCGTCGGGTGTATGGGGAGACGCTGGCTGCCGGCGGGGCGACGGCCAGCCCCGGCGTGGGGTCGGGGCCGGTCTTCGTGGTGCGCCGCGAGGCCGATCTGCTGCGTTTTCCGCGCGGCGGGGTGCTGGTCAGCATCGAAGCGCCGCCGCGCTATGCCTCCATCATCGACCGGGTCGCGGCCATTGTGACGGAAAAGGGCGGCGCGGCCGGGCATCTGGCCAACGTGGCCCGGGAATTTCACGTGCCGGCGCTCATGGGCCTGCCCGGCGCGACGCGGCTTCTGGCGCCGGACGCCGTGGTCACGGTGGACGCCGACGGCCGGGCCGTCTATCCGGGCCTTGTGCGGGAGCTGGTCGCGGCGGCGGCCGCCGCGCGGGCCCCGGCCCCGGAGCGGGTCACCCCCATGCACGCCATCCTGCGCCGGGTGATGGACTCCATCACGCCGCTTTACCTGCTCGATCCCAACGTGCCGGAGTTTGCCCCGGAAAACTGCCGTACGCTCCACGACGTGACCCGGTTTTGCCATGAGAAGTCCGTGACCGAGATGTTCGCCTTCGGCCAGGAGTTCCGCTTCTCCAAGCGGGCGGCCAAGCAGCTCAAGTACCGGGGCACGGCCATGAAGTGGTGGTTCCTCAACCTCGACGACGGGTTCACCCATGACGTGCCGGGCAAGTACGTCAAGCTCGAGGAGATCTGCTGCATCCCGGTGGGCGCGCTGTGGGACGGCATCGTGGCCGTGCCGTGGGAAGGGCCGCCGCCGGTGGACGGGCGGGGGTTTCTGTCCATCGTCGCCCAGGCCTCGACCAATCCGCAGCTGGAGGCAGCCACGCATTCGTCCTTTGCCGAGCGGAACTATTTCATGATTTCGAGCAATTACATGTGCCTCAGCTCGCGCTTCGGGTTCCACTTCTGCACGGTGGAGGCGCTTGTGGGCGAGCGCCCACGGGAGAACTACGTCAGCTTCCAGTTCAAGGGCGGGGCGGCGGAGTATTCGCGCCGCCGGCGTCGGGCCGAGTTCGTGGCCGAGATCCTGGAGGTGCGGGGATTTTCCGTGGAGGTCAACGAAGACGCGTCGTTCGCCAAGGCCAGCGGCGGGGCCGAGCCGGAGATGCTGACGGCGCTCAAAGTCGTCGGCTACATGCTCATGCACACCCGCCAGCTCGACATGATCATGCACAACGAGCCGCTGGTGCAAAGCTACAAGAAAAAGATTCTGGCGGACCTGGAGAAGGTGGTCGGCATGCCGGGGCACGTCATGCCGGCCTGTCAGATTCCCGAGGCGGACGAGCCGTCGCAAACGAGCCTATGAACCGCCGGTCGATCCAGTCCTTGAGCGCCATGCACCAGCGGCCTTCGAGGACCAGCGGCCCCTTGCGCAAAATCGCCCGGCCGTCGCCGCAATTGAGCAGGGCCAGATAGTTCGTGTCGGTCTTGCGAAAAGGCGTCAGTTCCCGGCCGGTGAGGCGGGCCAGCAGATTGGCGCACAAGACCGGCCCCTGGCGCACGGCGTAGACTCCGGCCCGGGGAAGCGGCTTTGGCGCGAAACGGATGCAGTCGCCGCCGCCGAAGATGTCGGGATAAAGCGCGCTTTGCAAAAAGGCGTTGACGTCAAGCCCCCCGTCCGGGGCCAGCGCCAGGCCGCTTCGGGCGAAAATCCCGGGAGGGCGGGTGCCCGTGGCCACGAGCAGCACGTCGCAGGCAAGCGTCCCGCCGCCCACAAGCATCACCCGGTCCCGGTCGAACCGCTCCACACGGTCGCAAAGAACCCTGCCCCCCCGGCGGGCAAGCGAGGCGTGGGCCAGTCTTTTCGCCCGTACCGGCCAGCCCGGCAGCAGCCCGCGCCCGGCCACCACGGTCACAAGCGGTCTGGTCGCGCCCAGGCCGGCGAGGAGCCCGAGGGCGTTGCCCGCCACCTCGAAGGCCGAGGCCCCGCCTCCGGCCACCACCACCCGCACCGCCTCTCCGGCGCCCACCCGGGATTCGATGGCCCGTCTGGCCGCAAGCAGGTTCTCGATGGGCTTGACCGGGTAGACTCCGTCGCCCTCGACGGGAAACGGGGCGTCGACCACGCTGCCGAGGCCGAAACTCACCGCGTCGTAGGCAAGCTCCCGGCCGTCCTCCAGAACGAGTCGCTTCCCCTCCGCATCGATCCCGGCCACGCGGCCCTGGACGAAGACGTGCCCCCGCGCCCCATTGGCCCGGGCAGGGGGGAACCGGGAGGCGCTTCGCGCCTGGCGGTCGCCGGCCGCAAGCATGGCCGCGATATCGAAACGCAGGTCCTCCAGGGCGTAGCGGCCGGAAAGCATGCCCGGACCCATGCCGGAATAGGCGAGAAAGGGGCTCGGCGCGACGCAGGCCACGGCAATGCCGGCATCGTCGAAAACGCCGAGCCGGGACAGGGTGAAGAGATGGGCGTGGCCGCCGCCGGCCAGGACAAGCCTTTTGCGCATGCCCTAGCCTACACCGGGGAAAAACTTTTCTGAAGAAAAGTTTTTCCCCGGCCCCCTTTCCAAGGACGCTGCGTCAGGGAAGGGATGGGCTTTCGACTATCCGGAAAAGGAGAAAATGAGAAAAGAAAGCGCCTGGAAGGGGCTCCCGCCCTTTTTACTGGGGTTTCCCTTGCGCGCCCTTTTTTTCGTCATTGCCCGGTGCGATGCAGCCAAGACGCGTCAACTCGGCCAGGATGGAATTTTCGTCCACGGGCTTTTGCAGAAATGACGTGGCGTCGCCCAGATACATGGCGTTGTGGGTGTCCTCGCCGTCTTCGAGGACCGAGGTGATGACGATCTTGCTGCCCGCCCCGTCCGCGATGCCGAAATCGCTTTCGATCTCGCGAATTTCCTTGAGCGCGCGCGGGCCGTCGATGACGGGCATGAGCAGGTCCATGAAAACCAGGGTATAGGGCTCCCCGGCTTCCAGGGCCTTTTTGAAGGCCATGATGGCGTCCTCGCCGTTCACGGCCGCGTCGCACCTAGCGTAAGGGTGCAGAATATATTCGAGAAAACTACGACTGTAAAAATCGTCATCAACAATGAGCGCCCTCATGGAACCTCCGGCGGCTATGGGTCGGGAGACAGCGAGGGAAACGATACCAAACTCCATCACTAGCCAGCGGCCGGGGGCTCTGTCAAGCTAGCAACTCCTAGTCGTTTTTTAATATTGTCGCATAATTGCCGGCGCAGTGGCAGTCCGTGGCATACCGGTCCACGTAATCGAGCCGGGTGCGCAGGCACGAGACCAGCCCGTCGCGAAAGACGACCCAGATGCGGCCGTAACCGGCGCAGACGTAGGTTTCCGGGCCGATGATCGCCTGTTTGAGGGCGGCCGGGTCGCCCATGAGTTCCTTGACCTGGGGCATGGACATGCCGGGCACGACGCGCCGGGCGGCGAAGGAAGCATCCTCGCGCATCTTGTTTTCCATGCCCTTGGCCTGAAATTCCCGATCCGCGCCAAAGGGCACGGCGGCCATGCGGGCCTCGGCCGCCAGACGGTCGCGTTTGGCGGTTTCGGCCAGGGCGGCGGCGCGAAGGTTGCCATCGGCGGCAAAGGCGGCCAGACGCGTCCCCAGGTCCTCGGCCGGAGTCTCGGCCCGAAGCGTCAGGCGCACGGCGGTGCCGTCCGGCACGGGGCGTATTTCCTCGTCGGCCACGGACACCCGCATGAGACTGTCGGCAAAAGCGCGCAAGTCGCGGCGGGAAAGCCGCAGCCGGGCCACGGCCGGATCGGCGGCCAGATTCGATGCGGCCGCGTCGATGAGCTTGCCCCGGGTCTGGTTGGCGCACAGATGCCTGGCCTGGCCCCGTTCGATGGTTGGCCCGTAGAAGCAGGTGGAGGTGGCGGAAAAGACCCGGGCGTCGGAAACCTGACGTCGCACGTCGCCGGGAACCTGCCCCTGCTGCGTCGTTTGCGGCCCTGCCTGGGCAGCCTCCGGCCGCGGCGCGGGAGCGGGCAGCGGTTCGGGCAGTTGTCCGGAATCGGCGGCGACAGCCGGCGCGGCAAGCAGCAGCCCGCTGACGACAAGGCCCAAGAGGGCGAGGGAAACACGGCGCATGGGCGTCTCCTTTGGCTGGTCATATGCAAGAATTGATCTAGATTTTTAACGATCTCAGTTGGTCTTTAATAATACTTCGGAACCATTAAAAATCTTTGGGATGGGGGCTGGGGGAAACAAAAAGGCGCGACCGGTTTCCCGGTCGCGCCTTGTGCTCGCGGAGGAAGGCTCTTACTTCACGGGCCGGTGGCAGTCGCCACAGGTCACGGGGCCCTTTTTCTTGGCCATGTGGCAGCCCATGCACTGCTCGTGGAAGGCCCGCATCAGCGGGGTGCGGCCGGGCTTGCCGGCGGCGGTGTGGCAATCGGAACAGGGGATGCCGGAGGTGTCCTGGGACGGGTCGCGTTTGCCGTCCTTTTCACCGTGGTGGCAGGTCGTACAGTCCGAAATCCCCGCCTTTTCGTTGTGGGCGTCGTGGTTGAAGACCGCCGGCAAACGGGTATGCGTGGCAAAGCCCTGGTCCGGAATGGTCGTCATGTCCTCTTGGCTCAAGGCCGGAAGCGCCAGGAAGCAGGCGGCGACGAGAGCCACAAGCGCAAGCGGTATGGTGCGTCGTTTCATATCGGGTTCTCCTGCTCGCCGGGGTTACTCCGCCTCGGGCTTTTCCATCAGTTCGTAGATGAGGTCACCCAGGAACTTGGTGTGCATGCCGAGTTCGTACTTGCTGATGATGTCCTCGAGGCCGCCGTGGCAGTTGTGACAGGGCGCGACGACGGTGTGCACGCCCGTGGCCTTGAGCTGCTCGGCCTTGATGGCGTTGCCGGCGACGCGGACGTTCTTGAAAGGAGGCCCGCAGTTGATGACGCCGCCTCCGGCGCAGCAGCAGTAGTTGTGCTCCCGGTTGGGGTGCATCTCCACCACTTCCTCGCACAGGAAGTGGACCACGTCGCGCAATTTCTCCATGAGGCCGCGGCCCCGGATGATGTTGCACGGGTCGTGGATGGTGACCGGTTCGGCGTACTTGTGGGTGATCTTGATGCGCCCCTGCTGGATGAGCTCCCAGAAGAACTCCACCGAGTGGGTGATGGGCACCGGATGCCATTTCCAGCCGAGCCAGCGGTTGGCGGTGTCGTAGACGGCGCGGAAGGCGTGGCCGCACTCGCCCATGACGATGCGCTTGACGCGCAGGCGCTGGGCGGTCTCGTAGTGGGCGCGCTCGACCCGGGACATGATCTCCGAGTCGCCGGAGAACATGGCCATGTTGGAGTTGTCCCAGCCGGGCGTGGCCGGCATGGTCCAGGACAGGCCGGCGGCGTGGAAGATGGCCGCGGCCTGGTAGATGAGCTGGGTGCGGAACTTGGGTTCCGGGGCGATGACCGAGTACATGAAGTCCGCGCCCTCGACCTCGAGCGGAATGCGCAGGCCCGGGAACTCGTCGCGGGCTTCCTCTTCCTGCCACTGGAGGGTGTCGGGCCACTCGTCGTCTTTCACCCACATCTGGTTCATGGTGGCCGAGTGGCTGTGGGCGGTGTCCTGCATGTACTGCGGGGTCACGCCGAGCTTGTGGCACAGGCGCCGGACCACGCTCATGATGTAGCCGGTGTCGATGCCCAGCGGACAGTAGTGGATGCAGCGGCGGCACAGGTTGCACTCGGTGTAGGCGACCTGGGCGCACTCGTAGATGACCTGCGGGTCGACCTTGCCGTCGGCCTTGAGCAGGCGGGTCATGGTCTGGGTGACCTTGGCCGCGGGCATGTAGCTCGGGTCCTTGTGCGACATGTAATAATGGCAGGCCTTGGCGCACATGCCGCAGTGCACACAGGTCTCCATGTAGGTTTTCAGGCGCGCCCCGCATTCGCCGGCGATCAGCTCCCTGAAAACTTTCTGTATTTTCTCCGGGGTCAGACGCGAAACCCCGCGCCTGAGCCCTTCGTCCTCGATGAGGCGGTCGGCAATGGTGTTCATGAAATCCTCCGGTCTCTACCAGTCCTTGGCGTGTCTGACGGACCCGAACTCCGAGGCGATGTAGCCGCGGCTGAAAAAGCCGAACAGCATGTGGGAAAGCCTGGTGAACGGAATGGCGATCAGCATGGCCTCGCCGCACAGGATGTGCAGGGTGGTCAGAACCAGGTTGTCGCCGATGCGATGATAGGCCAAAACGCCCGTCAGGAAGGTCAGGCCCACGAGGGAGACCACGACGATGTCCTGGGCGCTGGTGACGAAGCGCACTTCGGGAACGCTCATGCGCCGCCACAGAAAGTAGGCGCAGATGACGACCACGATGATGGACAGGATGTCGGCCAGCTGTCCGGGCAGCGCCGGCCAGGACCAGCCGTGGAAGGTGTCGAGGAGCACGATGTGCCCCATGAGGAAGATCGGCACCAGAAAGAGGCAGATATGGAAGATGAAGGTGGCCACGGTGACGACGGGGTTTTCCCGCCAGCCCAGCGACCCGAAGGGGGTCAGCCAGTGCATGAGGGATTTGGTGGCGTGGGGCCAGCTGATAAAGGCCACGAAGGCCCCGTCCTTTTTGAGGGCCAGGGCGCGCATGGCCAGCAGGCGATAGGCCGAACCGAGGATAAAGATGCCGAAGGCCAGCCAAGCCAGCGGTCCGACGGCGAGATCGTACAAGGCGTGCATGACTTCCTCCTAGCCGGTAAAGGCCGTAAGCGGGGCCACGATTCGATGAAGCTTGCCGTCGGCGATGGCCCGGATGAGGACCATGGTTCCGTCCGGGGAGAACGTCGGGGCGAAGCACTTGTCGAAGCTCTGGGGGTAGGCCTTGCCGTCGCACACGACCGTGAACCGGCCGGCGCGTTCCACGGCAACGGCCAGATGGGCGCCGTCGTCGCTCCATACCGGCGTCCAGGCCATGTCGTAGCGGCCGTTCCAGACCTTGCCGTCGCAGATGACCGCGAAATTGGTGTTGTGATCGTTGCCGAGCGCCGCCACGCGACTGCCGACCGGGCTTATGACCAGATCCGTGATGACCGGGAAGGTCGCGTCCCAGGGCGTGCCGTCGACGGCAACGGTGAAGACGCCGAAGCTCGGGGCCACGATGGCGGCCAGCTTGCCGCCGTCCGGGGAGTAGGCCGGATGCCACACCTGGACAAAGCGGGGGTCCCAGGCCATCTTGTCGTCGATGGCCATGCCCCAGGCTCCGGCCTTGCGCACCGGCGCGGCGACCTGGCCCGTGGCCGGGTTGAAGACCGGCCCCCAGGCGCAGGCGTAAGCGCCTTCCCAGGCCTTGCCGTCCACGGCGATGGTGTAGTCGTAGAGCGTGCGGCGCACGGTGGCGGCCACATGCTTGCCCGTGGCGTCGAAGATCGGGTTCCAGCAGTTGACGAAGATGGAATCCCAGGCCGCGCCGTTGACCGCCACGCTGAAGATGCCGTTCTGGAAGGTCTCGATGTCGGCCTGACCAAGGGACTTGACCTGGACGACCGCCGCCGTGGCGGAACCGTCGCGGGCCATGGTCACCATGTTGGCGTTCTCGTAGAGGGTTTCCCAGACGGCCTCGTTGACCACCATGCCGTAGCGGCCGTCGATCTGGACGGGCGCGGCGATGACGTCGCCGGCCTCGGAGAAAAGGGTGTTCCAGATGTAGGCGTACTGCTCTTCCCAGGCGGCGCCGTCCACGGCCATGGACCATTCGCCGGCCGACTGCACCAGGGCGGTCAGCCTGCCGTCCGGGGAAAAGCGCGGATACCAGATTTTGTCGAAGGTTTCATCCCAGACTTCGCCATTGACCGCCAGGGAAAACTCGGCGTCCGGCAAAGCGGCGACCATTGCCACGGTCTCGCCGTCGGGCGAGACGTAAGGTTCCTCCAGCCACTCGTATTCACGAGAGCACTTTCGCAGATCGTCTACAACGACGCGGGTGCCCGGCGTGAAATCCCAGGACTGCGTGAAGGACATACCGACCTCCTTGACGGGTGGAAAAGGCACAAGCTTCGCTACGCCAGGCGCACGAAACCCGGAGACTCAAAGCAGACCCCTGAAAACTCCGGCTTGTTAGTCACGAATTTCACGTTTAGTCAAGGGGTGTGCTCGCTTGAGACATCAAGGAAAATGGCCATATACGACTCGCCAAGGTAGGATATTGCGCATGCGCATGCCGGAAATAAAATGCTTCTCCGATCGGTTTGGTTTGGTATGGATTGTCCTGGTTCTGGTCCTGGTTTCAGCTCTTTCCGCGACTGCCCGGGCCGGGGAGCGGGAGTCCTGGTCACCACCTGCCGCGCCGGCCGACATTCCGCTGCCGCGTTCGGCCAGGCTCGGGGGCAGTCTGGATAAGACGCCCCGTCCCGTGCCCGGGGAAAGCGGCGCACCGGGCTTTGAAACCGTCCTCGGGATCAACGAGGTGCTGGCCGGCCGCCATGCCGCCGGCGCGGCGCGTCTGGCCGCCGTGGCCGGCAAGGCCGGACCCCTGGCCGACGTGGCCGCCTATTACGCGGGGCTGGGGTTCTACCTGGCCGGGGATGCCGCCGGCGCGCAAAGCGCCCTGGCGCCGCTCGTCGCCGCGCCCGGCGCCTCCTTTCTCGGCCGCGACGCCCAGTATCTGGCCCTTCAAAGCGCCGCCCGCCAGGGCGACCACGAGAAAACGCTGGCCCTGGCCGAGGCCTGGCTGACCGAGGCCGATCCGTCGCTTGCCCCGGAAGTCTGGCTGCGGGCCGCCGTGGCCGCCGCCGGGCTTGGCCAGGATCGCAAGGCGGCGGATTTCCTGCGTCACCTGTCGCTTACCTGGCCGGCCTCCAAGGCGGCGGCGGCCGGCAACGCCCTGGCCCGGTCGCTTGGCGCGGGAGGCAAGGGGACGGTTGCCGCCTACGATCCGGATACGCCGGCCAACGTGCTGCTGCGGGCCGAGGCCATGGTGGAGAAACGGTCGCCCGAGGCGGCCCTGACGCTGTTGCAGGCGAGTCACGGCTTCGACGCCGGGCAGGCCGCCCGGGCCGACTATGTGCGCGGCAAGGCGCTCTATCGCCAGCGCAAGTTTCAAACGGCGGCCGGGATGTTCGCCAAGGCGGCGGCGGTTGACCCGGACGCGTCCCTGGCCGGCTGGTCCCGCTACCACGAGGCGCGCTGTCTGTGGCGTTCCCTCGATGCCGAGGACACCGCCCGCATGGAGGCGCTCTTGCGCCAGGTGCTGGCCGCGCCCGGCCGCGACGATCCTCTGCGCGAGGTGGCGGCGCGCCATCTGGCCCTGGTTCTGGCCGAAAACGGGCGCTTTGCGGATGCGCTGGGCGCGGCGCAGCAGCTCAAGGGCCTGGCCGTTTCGCCCGATCTGGCCGCCCAGGGTGCGTCGCTGACCGCGATTTTGCGCTACGTGACCGGCGACATGGCCGGGGCGGTTGCGGACCTGGAGGCGTTCGCGGCCCGTTTTCCGGACGACGACTGGGCCGACGGGGCGCGCTACTGGCGGGGCAAGGCGCTGGCCGCCCTGGGCCGGCCCGAGGAGGCGGCCCAGGCCTATCTCGACGCGTCTTCCCGGCGTCCCAACACTTATTACGGCGGGCTGGCCGCCGCGGCCCTTGCCGCCCTTGGCAAGGCGGTCCCGGACGTGGTCGCCTCGCCGGTGCGCCGCACGCCCAGCTGCCCCGGGCATGCCGACGCCCCTTCCCAGGCGGCGGCCGACGCCCTGGACAAGGCCCGGCTGCTTGCCGATTCGGGCCTGCCGTCCCTGGCCGGGATGGAGCTGGATTTCGCCAGCCGGGCCATGCCCGAGCGGGCCGATCTGGCCATGGCCGCCATCGCGGCGGCCGAGGCGATGGGGCGGCGCGGGACGGTCATGCGCACGGCCTGGCGCACCTTCGGCGGCTGTCTCCTGCGCGGCACGGCGGCGGATCTGGCCCCGCTGCGCCAGGCGCTCTACCCACGGGCCTACGACCGGCTGGTGGTCGCGGCGCTCAAGGGATCGGGCATCGATCCGGACATGGTCTATTCGCTGATCCGGCAGGAGAGTTTTTTCGATCCGAAGGTGGTGTCCGGGGCCGGGGCGGTGGGGCTCATGCAGCTGATGCCGGACACGGCCAGATCCGTGGCCCGGTCGCTCGGCCTCAAGGTGAAGCGCCGGGACCTGTTCGATCCGGCGGTCAACATCAGGCTCGGGGTGGCGTTTTTTCGGGAGCGGGTGGAGAAGGCGGGGAGTCTGGCCGCGGCGCTGGCCGGCTACAATGCCGGACAGACCCGGGCCCGGCTTTGGACGCGAAATCTGGCCGCGCTCGGGCAGGAGCTTTTCACCGAGCTCATTCCCTACACCGAGACCCGCGACTATGTGCGGCGCATCACGGCCAACGCCATGATGTACCGACGTCTTTACGGCCGCTGATGCGCGGCCAGCTCTTCCAGGGAAAAAAGGCGGTCCGGGTCGAGGACCATGACGAAGCCGTCGCCCACCTTGGCCAGCCCCTTGACGAAGCGCGGCGGCACGGCCAGCCCCATGTCCGGGGGCGGGGCGATGTCCGCCGGGCCGATCTCCACCACCTCGTACACGTCATCGGCCAGGGCGGCCACGGCGATCGTCTCGCCGTCGAAGTCGCGCTCCACGATGACCAGGCAGGAGGCCTCGCCGGTGCCCTCGTCGGTCAGTTCCAGCTTGCTGCGCAGGTCCACCACCGTGGCCGCGTTGCCGCGCAGGTTGACGACGCCGCGCAAATGGCCCGGGGCCAGGGGCACCCAGGTGATCGGCAACACGTCAAGCACCTCGGAAACCACCAGGGATTCCAGGGCGAAGCACTCGTTGCCGAGGCGAAACGTCAGGTATTGTTTCGGGATGTCGTCGGCCATGGCACCATCCGCGTTGCGGGGGATATACTGCCCGTGCATACGCCATGTGAACGCTTTGGGCAACGTCCGGCCGCCGCTTGCGGAAAAATGTCTTCCGGCGTCAGGCCGGGCGCACGGTCAGCACCGGAATGGTGGCGGTCTTGACCACCTTTTCGGCCACCGAGCCGAAGGGAATGCGATCCACGCCGCGCCGGCCGTGGGTGCCCATGATGATCATGTCCACGCCGGATTTCCGGGCGACTTCCAGAATCTTTTCGGGGGCGTAGCCGTATTCCACCCGGCCCTCGGCCGACACGTCCACGAAGCGCGCGTCCATGAACTCGTGCATGACCCGGTTGGCGCCTTCCAGAATCTGGTCGACCAGGGTCCGGATGCTCTGGGGCGGCACGTACAGGCTCGCGTAGCGGTTCATGCTCGGCGAGACGTAGAGCACGAGCAGCCGGGCGTCGAGTCCTTTGGCAAAGATGGTTGCGTATTCGGCCAGGTACTGCGCGGCCTCCGAGAAATCGACGGCCAGCAGGATGGTTTCGACCTGGGGCGACATGGGGGGACCCTCCGTGGGTTATCCGCCGCAAGGATAACCTATCCCCGACGCCCGCGCCCGGCAAGGGGGAGGCTTGGGCCGCGCGCGTCGGCCCGGCAGGACCTCTGACGCGTCCACGCCGGTCTGGAAGGAAAGGGCGCTACAGATCGGTGAGCAGCCGCCGGGCCATTTCCGCCCCTGCCTCGCCGCCGCCGGCCATGCGGGCCAGTTCCGCCGCCACGGCCGCGCCGGAAAGCCGGGCGCAGCGGGTGCTGGTCTGGTCGTTTTCCACGGACTTGCGCACGGAAAAATGCCTGTCGGCCAGCCGGGCCAGCTGGGGCCAGTGGGTGATGAGCACGATCTGGGAGGTTTGGGAGAGCTTTTTGACGTACTCGCCCACGCTGCCGAGCGTCAGGCCGCCGATGCCGGCGTCGATCTCGTCGAAAATGAGCGTGGGCCCGCCGGGTTCGGCGGAAAGGGACATGAGCGCCAGCAGAAAGCGGGAAAGTTCGCCGCCCGAGGCGATCTTGTCCAGGGGCTGGGGCGGTTGGCCGGGATTGGGCCGCCACAGGATGCGGGCGCGGTCCTCGACGAGCGCCGGCGCGTCCACGGCCACCGGGGTATGGACCGTGGCCGGGGAAAATTCGAAAATGACCCGCACATCCTTGGAAAAACCAAGCCCCCGCAGGATGTCCTCCAGGGCGTCGGCCAGACGCGTGGCCGCCTCGCGCCGGGCGGTCGCCAGGGTGCCGAGCACCGTGGCCAGGGCCTCCATGCCGGCGGCCTCCTCCCGGGCCAGCTGTTTGCGGTCCAGGGCGCAGGCGTCCAGGAAATCGAGGTTGGCCGTGACCTGCCCCCCGAGGTCCACGATCTCGGCCAGGGTCTTTTTCAGCTTGCGCCGCAGCTGGGCCAAGGTAAAAAGCCGTTTTTCGATGGCCTCGGCGTCGCTGGCCGAGACGGCCGCCCCGGCGGCCGGGGCGCGGCGAAGGCGCACGGCCATGTCCTTGAGCTGATGGCGGAAGGCGGCCACGGCCTCGGCGTCGTCGGTAAATTCCGGCGCGACCGTGCCGGCGTGAAGCAGCTCGCGGTGCAGGTCGGCCAGGCTGTCGAGGACCTTGGGCTCGCTCTCGATGCACTCAAGGGCCTTGGAAAGGGCCTCGGAAGCCTTGCGCGCCTCGGCCAGGGCCGCCCGCCTGGCGGTCAGCTCCTCCTCCTCGCCGGGGAGGGGATTGACCTTTTTGATCTCGGCCTGCTGGAATTCCAGAAACTGGCGTTTTTCCTCGAGGGACGAGGCCTTGGCGTCGAGGTCGCGGATGCGGCCGGCAATGTCGGACAGCTCCTTGACCAGCCGGTTGCGCTCGGCCAGGGGGGCGGGATCGGGCAGGAAGGCGTCGAGGAGCGCCGCCTGGAAGCCCGGCTGGAGCAGGCGCTGCTGGCCGTGCTGGGAGGCGTGGAGCAGGAGTTTGGGCCGCAGCGCGGCCAACGTCTCGCGCGAGGCGAGGCTGTCGCCCACGTAGATGCGGCTGCGCCCGGTGCCGGCGGTCAGTTCCCGGCGCAGGATGAGGTCCTCGCCGTCCTGGACGAAAAGCGCCTCGACCACGGCTTTTTCGCAGCCGGCCCGGACCAGATCGGGCCGCATCTTCTCGCCGGTGAGGAAGTTGACGGCCGAGACGATGAAGCTCTTGCCCGCGCCCGTCTCGCCGGTCAGTACATTGAGCCCGGGGCCAAGCTCCAGCTCCAGGTCGTCGATGAGCGCCAGATTCTTGATTCGCAGCACTTCGATCATTATGCGCCGCCTCGCCTATTGCCGCAGCCTGGGGTCCAGGATGTCGCGCAGGCTTTCGCCGATGAGATTGTAACCGAGCACGGTCAGCAAAATGGCCAGCCCCGGGAAGATGGACAGCCACGGGGCGACTTCCAGCACTTCCTTGCCTTCCATGAGCATGTTGCCCCAGCTCGGCATGGGGGGCTGCACGCCAAGGCCCAGGAAGCTGAGCGAGGATTCGATCAGGATGGCCCCGGCCACGCCGAGGGTCGCCGAAACGAGCACCGGCGCGGCGGCGTTGGGCAGGATATGGTAAAAAAGGATGCCCGGAGCCCTCATGCCCGATACCCTGGCGGCCAGCACGAATTCACGGCCGCGAAGCGTCAGCGTCTCGGCCCGCACCAGCCGCGCCACGCCCATCCAGGACGTCAGCCCGATCACGACCATGATGTTGGTCAGCGACGGGGTGAGAAAGGCGATGACGGCCAGGATCAGGAAAAACGAGGGGAAGCACAACATCACGTCCACGCCGCGCATGATGACCTCGTCGGCCAGGCCGCCGAAATAGCCGGCGCAAAGCCCGAGCACAAGCCCGATGGACACGGAAAGTCCGACGGCGACGAATCCGACCCAAAGCGACACCCGGCCGCCGTAGAGCAGGCGCGACAGCACGTCGCGGCCGAGCGCGTCGGTGCCGAGCGGATGGGTCGGCCCGGGGGGCGAAAGGATGGCGTCGACATTTAAGGCCAGCGGATCGTAGGGCGTTACGTACGGTGCGGCGAGGGAGGCCAGCGAAATGCCGCCCACCAGGACGAGCCCGGCCCACAGCATGCCGTGCCGGGGCAGATGGCGCCGCAAAAAGCGGCCGAACGCCTTACGCACCGTCGCGACCTCCGCAGCGTCTCCACCCCCAAAACCTGATACTGTTTATTTCTGACGCCATACGTTCTTCGCCTTTCTCCTTAGCGGCCGCGCCCACCGAGGCGTATGCGCGGATCGGCCAGGGCGTAGCCGGCGTCGGCCAGCAGGTTGCCGGCCAGGGTCAGCACGGCACCGAGCACCAGGTTGCCCATGATGAGCGGATAGTCGCGGGCCATGACCGACTGGTAGAAAAGCTGGCCCAGGCCGGGCAGGGCGAAGATGGACTCGATGATGACCGAGCCGCCGATGAGCCCGGGTACGGAAAGCCCCAGGATGGTGATGACCGGCAGCAGGGCGTTTCGCAGCGCATGCTTGTAGATGACGACATGGCCGGGCAGGCCCTTGGCCCTGGCGGTCAGCACGTAATCCTGGCGCAGCACCTCGAGCATGGAGGAGCGCAGGAAGCGGGACATGCCGGCGAGGCTCCCGAAGGTATAGATGAAAATCGGCAGGGCCAGATGGCGGGCGAGGTCCAGGGTTTTGCCCAGCGGCGACAGGGAGGCGAAGTCCATGGAGGTGAGCCCGGAGATGGGGAGCACGGCCCAGTGGATGCCGAACAAAAGCATGAGGAGCAGGGCCAGCCAGAATCCGGGCATGGCGAAGCCGATGAAGACGAAGACCGTGGCCGCGCGGTCGAAAAGGCCTCCCTGCCGCACGGCCGAGGCCACGCCGATGGGCACGGCGATCAGCAGGGTGAGCAGAAGCGAGACGATGTTCATGGAAAAGGTCAGGGGCAGGCGTTCCTTGATCTTGTCCCAGACGGGCCGGTGGTCGCCGGAGAGAGACTGGCCGAAATCGAAGCGGACGAGCTTGCCGAGCCAGTCGGCGTACTGGATGTAGAGGGGGCGGTCGAGGCCGTAGAGTTTCTGGAGCCGGGCGTGGGTCTCGGCGGTGGCCAGGGGATTGAGCGTGGTCTGCATATCCGTTGGCGAACCCGGGGCCAGGTGGATGACGGCGAAGCTGATGAGGGTGATGCCGAAGAAGATGCCGGCGACCCAGAGGGTTTTGCGCAGGAGGCGTTTGGCCAGGACGAGCACGTTAAGGGGACTCCTTGCTTGCTATGGCAAGCGCCATCGTACGGTCGGGTTGTACGGGAAACGGGTGTGGAAGAAAAGGGCGCGGGAAAAAATGGGCGGGCGGGGAAAAAAGCGCTTGACTTTTTTTTGTGTGAGGATAATTTCACCTCTCGCTGCGGGGCTGTAGCTCAGTTGGGAGAGCGCTTGAATGGCATTCAAGAGGTCGTGGGTTCGATTCCCTCCAGCTCCACCACGAAGCATGCCAAGGGGTTACCGAGAAATCGGTGACCCCTTTTTCTTTTGAAAAAAGCACCAGCGCCAACGCGGTCCCGTTGGCGGACCCGTCAATGGTGAAACAGTTTTTTATCATTAAGACAAAACGACGAGTAGATATATATCAAATTGTAATGCATGGCCGGGTTTGTGTGCTTTTGTTGTTAACTTTTCCAGAGCATTAGGATGTTCGTTGTATGGATAACTTCATTACTGGGGCAGGTGGGATCTTTCTAGGTTGGCTTCTGGCTCAGGGTGGTTTTTTCTTTCAACGCAGAATATCGTTACGTGCTGAAATTTCAAAAGCTGCCTATTTTCTAATTATAATTCTAGGTGAGCTTGATTTTATTATTTCAACAAAAGAAGGGATCATCGGAAAAGAGCAATTTGCTGATGATATCGTCAAAAATTTACACGGGAATTTAATTGGCCAAAACGACTTCAATAAAGAAGTAGCTTCAATGTGCGAAAGGGTTTCGATGGTTAATATACAACTTGCGTGTGACATAAGGAGTTATTGCATATTAGCTGATCAAGCCGCCAAAGGAACTGTTGCCGCTATTCGAAAAATTGACTCAGAAGCCGCATTGCTGTCCTCGAATATGTTTTTAGATGCGCTAGTGTTTTCGCGCTACAATTTGGAACAATTGGTTTTTCATCTGTTAAGAATCTGTGACCTTAAGTATTTTATTAGATTTTGCATCAAAATAGGATGGAAAAGAACGAAAGACCACGCATTGAAAAGAAAAATACTGCCAAAGTTAGGTGTGGACGGATTGAAGCAAACACTTGAGTCCTCTTGTTCTGTACTGAGAAAGGCTTATGAAACACGCTCTGATCGTGAAATGAATAAATAGAGAATTAGAGGTCACTTTCTACTCAAAGATAAAACGCACTACCCGTTGGCTACGGTGTTGGACCCCGCCCCAGCATCCCCACCAGAACTTTCCCATGGATTTGTACGAGAAAGTATCCCAACGCGTCTTGAGCAGGTTGATAAAGTTGTTGGGACACTCCCCAGACGGCGACTTCGCCGGTGCCCTTGCCCACGCTGCAAATTCCCATCGGCAATGAACACAATGCGCCTGCGTGTGCCGATTCCCATGATCGGGATTACGCCTGTGGCGCAGGCCTCCGTTTCACAGGAGATGCCCTGCGGGAACGGTTTGCACAATCCCCCGCCACGGGGCATAGGGAAACCATGAACCTGCGCCGCGCCACGATTTTCATTATCTGCGCAACATTCTGCGGCCTTTTCGCCGTGCTCTACGCCATTTCCAAAGGGAATATCCAGGCCAGTTTCAATTACCTGGAGAGGGAAGAGGTCGACGAGGAGTTGACGCGGGGCGTCATGGCCCTGCGAGAGGCCCGCAAGGCCTTGGAGATCACCGTCGCCGACTGGGCCATGTGGGACGATACGTACCAATTCGTCGCCGACGGCAATCCCGGCTACGTGCGATCCAACATCACGCCGCAGAGCTTTGAGACCGTGCACGTGGGGCTGCTGCTGCTTTACGACGCGGCCGGACGACTGATCCTCGGACGAACCCTGGCCGCGGATGGAAAGGATCTGGCCCCCGTTCCGGAGGCCCTGACCCAGCACCTGACCGCGTCGCCGTTCTTGCGCCAGGCACTCGGTGGGGAAAAGGCCATTTCCGGAGTGCTCGGCGCGGGGGGCGAGGCCTGGCTTGTGGCCGCCTGCCCCGTGCTCACCAGTTTGCGCCAGGGGCCGGCTCGCGGGGTCATGGTCATGGGACAACGTCTTGACGCGGCCAGGATCAAGGCCCTGGGCGAAGCGGTCATGCTCGATCTTGCCGTGGTCGACCTGCAGCTCCCGGCCCTGACGCCCCGTCTGAAGGACATCACCGCCACCCTGCTGCGGACCGGGGATCACCAGATCATTCCCGAAGGTGACGCCCTCATCCATGGCTATGCCCTGTTGCGTGACGTCGCGGACAAACCGGCGCTGCTCGTGTCCGTGACGCTTCCCCGGCGCATCCATCGCCAGAAACAACGCACCCTCAACAATAATGTCGTGTTTCTTCTGGTGATCGGAATGACCTTCGGTCTGGCCATGCTCTATCTCGTCGAGCGCCGCATCGTGTCCCGCATCACCGGGTTGAGTCGCCAGATCGACCAGTTGGGGCAAAGCGAAAATTCCAGGCAGCGGACCTTCGTCGACGGCAACGATGAAATCACCGGGCTCTCCAAGGCCATCAACGCCATGCTGGCCGCTTTGGACCACGCCCACAGCCGGTACGAGATGGCCACCCGGGCGGCCAAGGTCGGCATTTGGGAATTCACCGCCCAGACAGGGGCCTACTATGTGGACCCGGGGTTTCGGGAATTGCTCGGCTATGACGGCGCGGCCTCCCTGGCGACGCTTGAGGACTGGATGACGCGCATCCATCCCGAGGACCGGGAACGGGCGCGGGCGACCTTTGCCGCATTCCTGGCGGGAAACCAGGATGATTATGTCTGCGAACAACGCATGCTGGCCAAAACAGGCGCGGTCCACTGGATTTTGGTGCGTGGCCGGGTGGTCCGGGACGATGCCGGCGCGGTGCGATTCGTCGGGACCAATGCGGACGTGACGGAACTCAAGCGGGCCGAGGCGAGCATCCGGGAACTGACCGGCGATCTCATTGCAACCCAGGAACACGAACGGGCTCGATTGGCCCGGGAGTTGCATGACAATGTGGCCCAGTGCCTGTCCGCAGCGAAGATTGCCGGCCAGACGCTGCTCGACGGGGTGGTGCTGGCCTCGCCGGCGGTGGAGTCCCGCCTCGACGACTTCTCGGCCCTGCTTTCCCGGGCCATCGCCGCGGTCCGGGAAATCTCCTACGACCTGCGTCCCCCGGACCTGGAACACCTGGGCCTGCCCCAGGCCCTCAAAAGGCTGTGCGACGATTTCCGCAGGGTCACGGGCATCGCGGTCGACTTCTCCCAGGCGGGGCTGGAGGGTCTGGTCCTGGATCAGGACCTGGCCATAAACCTCTACCGGGTCGTGCAGGAGGCCCTGACCAATGTCCGCCGGCATGCCGGGGCAAAGCACGTGTCGGTCCGGTTGGTGGAATCGTACCCGATGCTTATCGTGCGCATCAAGGATGACGGCCGGGGCTTCGCCGTCCAGGAACGGATGGCGCAGGCCGGCCGGGAACGGCGCATGGGCCTGGCCAGCATGCGCGAACGGATGGCGCTTTTGGGCGGCCGGCTGCGGATCGTGGCCGAGCCGGAACGGGGCTGCCTGATCGTGGCCGAGGTCAACTATACCAGGGAGCGGGGACATGGAACCGAAACGGATGCTGATCGTTGACGATCATCCGCTGTACCGGGAAGGCCTCAAGGCCATCCTGCGTCGGGATGCCCACACCGTCATCGCCGCCGAGGCCGGCACCGCCGCCGACGCCATGCGCGCCGCCCGCGCCTGCCGACCCGACGTGGCCCTGATCGACATCTCCCTGCCCGATCGGTCCGGCATCCAGCTCGTGCGGGAGATGCGCTCCATGCTGCCCGGGATCTTCATCCTCGTCGTCAGCATGCACACCAAGCCGGACTATGTCGTCGAAGCCGTCAAAGCCGGGGCCAACGGCTACCTGACCAAGGACGCCGCCGCCGAACGGCTGATCGAGGGGCTCCGGCAGGTGGAGCGCGGCGCGTTTTATCTCGACCCGGCCATTTCGCAGGAGGTTTCCCGGGAGTTGCTCCTCGGACAGCAAAAACACGAGGTTCCCTTTTCCTCGGCCTACGACGGCCTGACCGCCCGGGAACGCGAGGTCATGCGCATGGTGGTCGAGGGATTGACCACCAAGGAAGTGGCTGATGCCCTCTCCATCAGCGTCAAGACCGCCGAACACCACCGCTGCAACCTCATGAAGAAGCTCAAGCTGCAAAATTCCGTGGAACTCGTGCGCTACGCCGCCAAGCTCGGCCTGATCGACTGAACCGCGTTGCCGCTGTAAATCCAGGAAGTTCCATTCCCATCTTCCGCACCGGAGCGTTTTCCCGGAGTGCGCCCGGCGACGCCCTAGGGGTTTTCCCCGACCCTCTGGGGAATCGACCGGATCGACACCGCAAGTCGCGGTGGTTACCTGATAATCGTGCTTCCCGATACTGGGCGAGGACGAACAAGGGTAACCGACATGCAGGCACCGCAGCGACAACACAACCAGCACGGCGCATCAGCCGTTGAAATGGCGCTCCTTCTCCCGGTGGTGCTCCTGATTTTGTTCGCCATTTTCGAATACAGCCGCTTTTTCTACCTGGAATCCATGGCCGCCGCCGTGTCCTCGAACGCGGCCCGCCTGGCCAGCCTGCCGGGGACGACGGACGCCGCCGTCACCGCCCTCGTGACAGCCGAGCTCAACAACGCCGCCGATGCCAGCCCACCGGGGTTCGGCCTCGGCGTGACGCCGGAGGTGGCGCTCTCGCCACCGGAGCGTGTCGCGGGAGACTCGGTCACCGTCACCTTCCGTTACCCCTTTGTCCCCATGATCCTGCCCCAATTCGTGGGCGTTCCCCTCTTCCCGGACTATATCACGGCCGGGGCCAGTGCGCAGGTGGAGCCATGAAGCGATACGCCAAGAAACGCGTGCGGCGGCGACAGGCCGGATCGTTGAGCGTTGAACTGGCCCTTATCCTGACCTTCGTCCTCATGCCCATGCTGGCGGGGGTGGTGGATTTGGGCCAGATCCTGCTGGCCCAGGCCGTGGTGACCCGGGCCGCCCGGGAAGGCGCCCTGGCGGCGTCCCGCAATCGAAACGCCGTCCAGGCCGCCAACCTGTACATGCAAAACGCCGGCTACAACCTCGCCCTGACCTCGGTGATCGCCACCGGACAAGGGACGACCGGCTCCCCGGTCACTGTGACCGTGCAATACAATACCAGCCAAATGGTCATCATTCCATGGGAATCGATCAGCGCCAACCTGGGGCAGGTCGTGGGTTCGGCCACGCAACGCCAATCCTGATCACAAAGGGGTGCCTTATGACGCCGCGAGCACGCATAACCCATTTCCGCGACCAACAGGGGGCCATCGCCGTTCTGGTGGCGCTGTCCATGATCGTCCTGGCCGGCATGGCCACCCTGGCCGTTGACTACGCGTTTCTGGAATACAAGCGCAGCCAGTTGCAAAATGCCGCCGATGCGGCGGCCTTGGCCGGGGCCAACGTGCTCGTGCAATACGGCACCGACCACACCCAGGTGACGAATACCGCCATCGCATATGGCCAAGCCAACCTGAGCGATGATGATGCCAAGGATCTGGCCATCCGTGATTCGGATGTGGCCTATCCCGACAACAGCACGGTGCAGGCCGTTGTCGGGCGCACCAGTGCGCGAGGCAATCCGGTGGAGATGTTCCTGGGGCGCATCCTCGGCTGGAACACCCAGGATCTCGCGGCCAGGAGCTCGGCATCGCTTTTTTGTTCCAACAGCAGCAAATGTCTCAAGCCCTGGTCCCCGCCGGCCCAATTCACCTGGGACGACACCTGCGATCCCAACAAGAAATACGCCGACAACGGACAGCTTGACGGCGAGAGCAGTTGCGAGATGCGGTCTGTCGAGGTGCAGGGGTACGGCGACAGCGACGTGGGAAGGCAAATCGTCCTCAAGATGGGCGATCCGGAAAGCACCGTGACGCCCGGACACTATCAGCCGGTGGACTATCCCGCCATCAACAAGGGCACGCCCCAGACGGGCGGCGACGAGTACCGCGACAACATTGCCGGCTGCACGGGCTCGAACAATACGGACGTGGCCATTGGCGACCAGCTGCTGGTTGAACCCGGGAAGATGCCCGGACCGACGGAACAGGGCGTCAGCGCACTGATTGCCCAGGACCCCAACGCGTCCTGGGACAGCGACAGCAACGCCATCATCAACAGCAGCTACAGCGAATCGATGAACAGTCCCCGCGTGGCCTTGATTCCCTTCTACAATCCGCGGTATCCGCAGCAATCCGGCCGCAACTCGGTCACGATCTACCAACTCGGAGCCGTCTTCATCGAAGGCGTGAACGGGCAAGGCGAGGTGACAGGACGGTTTATCAAGACAATGGCGGTCGATCCCGTTCGGCAAACCGGTTGCGACCCCAACACCGCCTACGCGCTCTATGGAGCCAGTCTCACCCAATAGCCGGCGCGTGGCGCGTCGGCCGCACCGGGAGTGCGCTCGCGCGGGCTTCGGTGATTGCCGGGACGATGGAGCGGGCAATAGCCGGTTGCGGCATAAGGGACAGGGGATACGCGAGGCCGCCCGAGCCCGATTTTGAGCCCGTCCCGTTCACGTCGACAAAATAGCGAGGAACTTCAATGTAAAGCGCCTGTACGGCAGGGGGCAGGCGGCGTCCGCACTTGACAAAAAAAACAGGGCGCATGAATCAATAGCATGCCTGACGGAAACAATATTCTCAATGTTGACAGTATTTACATTCCCCTCTCGCCTTATCGCTATCTTGAAACAAAAAGCCCGGACGCCGTTAACGACGCGTTATCGCAAAATTTTCGAAATGGCAGTATCGACATCTTCAATAAGAAAAAATTCAAGATGATCTACAACCATTTGAAGGTTGGTGATGTTTCCCTCAATGCCGCGGCAGCGTCGGCCGGTTTCCATATCCAGGCCGCTATCGACATCAAGAGTTTCGTCCTGATCTTTGTGACGCATGGACGACTTGAAGCCCGCACAAAAGGAAAAATATCGCGTTGCATCCCGGACAAGCTCGCGAGCTGCCTTGATTTCGAACAACCCGCCACGATTGCCGTCGAGCCTTTTTACAACAATATGACGGTGCGTTTCGCCCGCGCGGCCGTTGAACGAATGCTGGAAAAATTCACCGGCAAACCGTTGCGGCGCGCGCTGCGTTTTGCCGATCAAATCGATTTGTCGCAGCCCGGCCCCAAGCGCTTGCTGGCCATCATCAACCAGGTGGCCGCCTTATTCGAACACGACACCGCGCTCGCCCGGGAGCCGCTGCTCGTCGGCCAATACGAACAGCTCCTTTTGACGGCCCTTTTGACCTGCCTGGAGCACAACGCCCGGGGGGCTCTACTCGCGCCGCCGCCGCCGGCCCCGCCCAAGGTGATCGCCCTGGTGGAAAACTTCCTCGAAGCCCATGCCGACAAAGCGCTCAATCTCGGCGATCTGGCCGACCTCACCAACATGAGCGCGCGTTCCATCCAACTGGCCTTCAAAAAACATCGCGGCTACACTCCGTCGCAATTTCTGCGGGAATGCCGCCTGTCCCGGGCACGGGACTTGTTGCGCCGCGCCACGCCGGGCACAAGCGTGCTGTCCGTTTCCCTGGCCTGCGGCTTCGCCTCCCAGAGCCTTTTTAGCCGCGTCTACCGCGAGCGCTTCGGCGAAAAGCCTTCCGAAACCATGGCAAGGGTCTGACACCCCGCCATTTTTCCACATCGGGCCCGCTATCCATGATAGCGGGTCTTTCGTTTTTTGAGCAAATCTTGCGTCCTCGAATGAGACAACACATACGGAACGTGCTAGCGGTCAATGGAAGTTCTGCGACTTCTTCCCGGGGAAATCCCGTTGCGTCACGGTCCGATGTTCGCGATGTCGCGCCGATCCCTTTTCATCGCCCGGAAAATGCCGGAGCCAGGAATGCGCAAAAGAGTCACCCTCCCCATCCTTATCGCCGTCTGCATCATGCTTGCCGCCGTTTCCACCAACGCCCGGGCAACGGGCACGGAAACGCAAGGCGATTTTCGCTGGACCGTCGTTCCCTATGCCTGGCTGACCGGTTTAAACGGCACCATCGGCGCGAAAGGCTACGACACCAAGGTCGACGCCTCCTTCGCCGACCTTTCAAAGTACCTGAACATGGCCGCCATGGTGCACCTCGAGGGCATCTACAGGGATCGCGTGGGGCTTTTCACCGATTTCAACTATTCGCTGCTCGGCGATCAGGCCTCGGGCAAGCGCGTTTCCCTGGACGGCAAAACCAGCCTGCTGCTCATCGACCTCGCCGCCTTTTACCGCCTGGGGAGCTTTCCCCTGGGCCCGTCGGGCAATGCCTCCATGGACTTCGATCTCCTGGCCGGGGCGCGCATCTGGAGCCTGGCGCTCAAGCTCGACGGCGACCGGGCCCGGGGCGGGCGCGACATCTTCCAGTCGAAAACCTGGGCCGATCCCATCGTCGGGGCCAGGGCCGAGTTCCACTTCGCCAAGGACTGGCTTTTGAACCTGCGCGGCGGCGTCGGCGGCTTCTCCATCAGCTCGGCCATCACCTGGGACGCCACGGCGGCCCTGGGCTACACCTTCTGGAAACACGGCACGGTGCTGCTCGGCTACCGGGCCGTGGGCGTCAACCACAACGAAGGCAGCGGCAAAAGCGCCTTCAAGTTCGATGCGACCCTAAGCGGTCCCATCCTGGGGTTGGCCTTCACGTTCTGACCAACGGACAACCGGGCTTCGGCCCGCTCCATCACACCCGGCGGGGGAGGTTTTTCGCGCCCCCGCAAACCCGCCGGCCACCCGCAAAAGACTTTTCCGGGCAGGCAGGGCGGCAAGGATGAGGAACCCGCTCATGCGCCGATACGTTCTCCTTGCGGCGACGACCCTGCTGTGGCTTGCACTCCTTTCCGGGCCGGCCGGAGCCGCCCCCGCCATCGATCCCCAGGCCGACGCCCTGCTGCACGCCGTGGCCGCCCACATGCAGTCCCTCACCGCCTTTTCGGTCACGGAAAAAAGCCTGGTGGACCGGGTGTTCCCCAACGGGCAGAAAGTGGCCTTTTCCCACAGAACGGCCATCAAGGTCGCGCGCCCGGACAAGCTGCGCGCCGAGGCGACCGGCGACGACGTCTCCGGGACCTGGGTCCAAAACGGCACGACCTTCCAGGTTTATGACGCCACGGCCAAGACGTATGTCGCCTTCGACGTGCCGCCGCGACTGGCCGACGCCCTGGACACGGCCATGGCCCAATTGCGTCTGATCGGGCCCATGATCGACCTGCTGGCCGCCGATCCCTACAAAAGCATGATGGAGGGCGTGCTCGAAGCCGTCTACGTCGGGAAAAGCGAGGTGGACGGCAAGCCCTGCCACCATCTGGCCTTCCGGCAACTGACCAAGGATTTCGAGCTTTGGGTCGACGCCGGCAAGACCCCCTGGCCGTTGCGCCTGGCCGTCACGGACAAGACGCTGCACGGCGATCCGCGCACCCTGGTCACCTACGCCGACTGGAAGGCGGTCACGCGTTTTCCGGCCAAAACCTTCGATTTCACGCCGCCGGCCGACGCCGTGCGGATCAAGCTCGCCTCCCCGCCGGCCGCTGCGCCGGCCAAGCCCTAATGGAGGCGCGCCATGACAATGACTTTCCCGCGTAACATCGTGCGGCTGGCCGGCCTTCTCGGGCTGGCGGCCGGTCTGGCCCTGGCTTTTGCACCATCCGCCCAGTGCTTTCGGGGCTTCGGCGGCGGCTTCCACGGTGGTGGTTTCCACGGTGGCGGCTTCGGTGGTTTCCACGGCGGCGGTTTCGGCGGCTTTCATCCACCGGCCGGCGGGTTTGGCGGCGGCTTCCACCCCCCGATGCCCGGCGGCATGGGCGGTGGTTTTCATCCGCCGATGCCCGGCGGCATGGAGGGCGGTTTTCATCCGCCAATGCCCGGTGGGATGCCCGGCGGTTTTCATCCGCCCGCGCCGGCTTTTGGCGGCATGGGCATGCCGCCCGCGGGCGCGGTGCACGGCCCGATGCCCATGGGACCGGCCGCCTACGGCCCCCATCCCATGCCGGGCGCGCCCGGGGCGTACCCCATGCCCCATTACGGACCGGTCGGCGCGCCGCCGCCCGCGCCTTGGATGCATCCCGTCGCCCCCGCTCCCTGGGGCCGCCCCGTCGCGCCCATGCCCTTTCCGGCGCCGGGCATGTTCCCGCCGCCCGTGGCGCCGGGCGCGGTGGCGGCGGCCGCCGCCGTAACGGGCGCGGCAGTGGCCGCGGCCACCCTGTACGCCCTGCCGCCGGCTGCCGAACCGATACTCGTCAACGGGGCGACCTACTACACCGTGGGCGGCGTCTACTATCAGCCCGTGATCCAGGACGGCGCGACGGTCTACGTCCAGGTCAACCCGCCCTATTGAAATGACGCGACCCGAAACGGCCGCCCACACCAAGGCATCCCCTTCGATCGGAGACCGCACATGAGAAACCGCCTGTTCCCGCTGATCGCCTGCACCGCCTGGATGCTGCTCTCCTGGTTCGGTCCCGCGCCCCTGGCCGCCGCGCCCTACGAAACGCCCGTCGCCCCTGCGGCTTCGGCCATCCTGCCCCCTTCCATGCTGTCCGGGCCGGACTTCACCGTCGATCCCTTCGTTGCCACCGACGGCTACCTCTACATCTATACCCTGCACACCCGCTTCGGCGACTTGCGCGTGGCTTCCACCGCCTTGCTCGCCAAGCGCATCGCCGAAACGGCCGCCCTGGCCAAAATGGAACAGGTCAGTTCGCTTACGGAATTCGGCGGCGGCATCGTGGGCAAGGGCAGGCAGACCCTGCAAGGTGCGGCGGACCTCGTGACCAACCCCGTGGGAACGCTGCAGGGCGCGGTCACCGGCGTCGGACAGATGTTTGCAACCCTGCGCCAGGATATCACTTCCGGCGACATCGGCAACGGCTCGGGCGTATCGAGAATCCTCGGCGTGCCGGCCCTGGAGCGGCAATACGCCGCCCAGTTCGGCGTGGACCCCTACACCACCAACCCGTTGGTGCGAAAACGCCTGCACGACCTGGCCGCGGCCGGCGCGGCCGGCAACATCACGGCCACGGCCCTGGCTTCGCTCATCCCGGGCGGGGCCGGCATCGCCGTGTCCGCCGTGGGCGCCTCGGCCACACTCAATGGCGTGGACCTGACCGCGCCGCCCGAAGCGCTCGCCCGGCAAAACCTGACGCAACTGGCGAATATGGGCGTGCCGTCGGAGACGGCCGCGTTTTTCATCGGCGACCGGATCTTCACCCCCACCCAGCAGTCCCGCATCGTGGCCTCCCTTGCCGTCATGCCCCAGGTGGCCAACAAGGGAGCCCTGGTCGGCTTTCTGGCCGGCACCGACGACCCGGACGTGGCCCGGTTCCGGGAGCGCATGGCCGCCATGTACGCCGGCTACAACGCGGCCGTGTCGCCGCTTTCGGGCTTCGTCGCCGTGGGCCGGCACATCGCCGCCGTCAACGCCGCCGGCCGGCTGGTCCTGGTCTTTCCGGCGGATTGCTTTTTCTGGACCGAGACCAACGCGGTCATCGCCCGGGCCTTCGAGGACTTTGCCCGAAACTTCCCGGCCAATGGCGTCGAGATCTGGATATCCGGCAAGGCCAGCCCGCTTTTCGCCCGGGAAATACGGCGGATGGGCTGGAAATTCCATGACAAGAGCGGGCCCCGTCTGCTCGGCGGGCCGTATTGACGGCAGGATGACGTACGCCGATTCGGCAACCACGCATCGAACCGACGGAGGAAGCATATGCCACGCGTCCTCGCCATCATCCTGGCGACGCTTGTGCTGACAGCCCTCGGCCACGTTCCGGCGGCAGCCGAGCAAAGTGGCCCCCCGGGCTCGCCAAGCGCCACCATAACCATTCCGGGCAACCAGCTCCCGGCCCCGCCCCAGAAATTCCAGGGCGTCATCAAGGACACCGCGCAGCAGTCCAAACCCTACTGGCCGGCGCGCATCGTGCCGCCCAAGGGCGCGCCCAACATTCTCCTCATCATGACCGACGACTCGGGCTTCGGCGTGCCGAGCACCTTTGGCGGCGTGATCCCGACCCCGGCCCTGGACCGCATCGCCGAGGCCGGCCTGCGCTACACCAACTTCAACTCCACCTCCCTGTGCTCCCCGACCCGGGCGGCGCTCATCACCGGGCGCAACCACCACACCGTGGGCTTCGGCGTCATCGCCGAGCAGGCCACGGGCTTCCCCGGCTACGACAGCATCATCCCCAAGGACAAGGCCACCATCGGCACGATCCTCAAGGACCACGGCTACCGCACCTCCTGGTTCGGCAAGGACCACAACACCCCGGCCTTCCAGGCCAGCCAGGACGGCCCCTTCGACCAGTGGCCCATCGGCATGGGCTTCGATTACTTCTACGGCTTCGTCGGCGGCGACGCCAACCAGTGGGAACCGAACCTCTTTCGCAACACCACCCAGATCTATCCGTTCACGGGCAAGCCCGGCTGGAATCTGACCACGGCCATGGCCGACGACGCCATCGACTACATGAACCGCATCAACGCCCTGTCCCCCGACCAGCCGTTCTTCGTCTACTACGTGCCCGGCGGCACCCACGCCCCGCACCACCCGACCCCGGAATGGATCGAAAAAATCAGCAAGATGCACCTGTTCGATCAGGGCTGGAACAAGCTTCGCGAGACGATATTCGAAAACCAGAAAAAGCTCGGCGTGATCCCGGCCGACGCCAAGCTCACCCCCTGGCCCGACGACCTGCTCAAGAAGTGGGATGCGCTTAACGCCGACGAAAAGAAGCTCTTTATCCGGCAAGCCGACGTTTTCGCCGCCTACGTGGCCTACACCGACCACGAGATCGGCCGCGTCATCCAGGCCGTGGAGGACATGGGCAAGCTCGACAATACGCTCATCATCTACATCAACGGCGATAACGGCACGAGTTCGGAAGGTACGCTCAACGGCACGCCCAACGAAGTGGCCATGTTCAACGGCGTCAACGTGCCCGTTAAAGACCAGCTCAAGTACTTCTACGACGCCTGGGGCTCGGACAAGACCTACCCCCACATGGCCGTGCCCTGGGCCTGGGCCTTCGACACGCCGTTTCCCTGGACCAAGCAGATCGCCTCGCACATCGGCGGCGTGCGCCAAGGCATGGCCATTGCCTGGCCCAAGGTCATCAAGGACAAGGGCGGCATCCGCAACCAGTTCTCCCACGTCATCGACATCGTGCCGACCATCCTCGACGTAGCGGGCATCAAGGCTCCCGAAACGGTGGACGGCATCAAGCAAAGCCCCATCGAGGGCGAGAGCCTGTTCTACACCTTCGACGCAAAAAACGCCAAAGCGCCCTCGCGACATCACACGCAATACTTTGAAATGATGGGCGACCGGGCCATCTACCACGACGGTTGGCTGGCCAGCACCAAGGTCATGCGGCCGCCATGGGACATGGTTTCCCTGGCGAAAGACCCCATGACCTACCCCTGGGAACTCTACGACCTCACCAAGGACTGGACCCAGGCCACGGACGTGGCGGCCAAGCATCCGGAAAAGCTGAAGCAGATGCGGGCGCTTTTCATGGAGGAAGCCAGGAAGCACCAGGTGCTGCCCCTCAATACCGAGGTGGTCCAGCGCCTCATCGCGCCGCGCCCGAGCCTCACCGCCGGCCGCAACGTCTTCACCTGGACACGGCCGCTTATCGGCACGCCCAATGGCGACGCGCCCTCGGTTTTGAACGCTTCCTACAACTTCAAGGCCGAAGTCGAGGTCCCCGAAGGCGGCGGCGACGGCATGCTCATCACCCAGGGCGGCCGCTTCGGCGGCTACGGCTTCTACCTGCTGGGGGGCAAGCCCGTGTTCCTGTGGAATCTGGTCGACCTCGAGCGGATCAAGTGGGAAGGCCCGGCGCTCACCCCGGGCAAGCATGTGCTGGAATTCGACTTCGCCTACGACGGCATGGGGCCGGGCACCCTGGCCTTCAACAGCTTCTCGGGCGTCGGGCGCGGCGGCACGGGCACCCTCAAGGTGGACGGCCAGACCGTGGACACCAAGAAGATGGAACACACCCTGCCGTTTACCCTGCAATGGGACGAGTCCCTCGACATCGGCTCGGATACCCTGACGCCGGTCAACGACGCGGATTACCAGACGCCGTTCCCCTTCAACGGCAAAATCGACAAGATCACCCTGACCGTGGACCGGCCCAAGCTCACCCCCGAGGAGGAGAAGAAGCTGGCCGCGGCCCAGCGCGCCAAGGGTATGAGCGATTAAGAAAAGAGGCCGGGGAAACCCCTTTCTGAAAAAAGGGGTTTCCCCGGACCCCTTCCCTAAAGACTTTTAACGATAACAACCATATAGCCGGAAGACGACTGTAGCCATTGAAAATTTTAGGAAGGGGAGAGCGCGAGAGGGGAGAACCCTTTTTAAAGGGTTTCCCCTCTCGCATCTCGCATCTCGCATCTCCTCTCCAAGGAACCCATATGCGACACACAATAATAGCACTCATGGCCGTGGCGTTGGCCCTGACCGCCTGCGCCCGGACGAAGGGAACGGTTGTCGCCCCGCCTCCTGCCGCGCCGCAGCACGCGTATAAAATGACGACCCCCATGCCGCCGGGCGTGGCCGCGCCGGCGAGCGTGGAAACGCGCCTTGGCACGTTGCGTTTCGATTCGGGCTTCCCGGATGCGGCGACGGTCGACAAGCTCTACGACAACCTGGATTTCCAGCGCGCCGTGCAGGCCTATCTGCTGGGGCTGCCGGCCGTGAACCAGGCCGCCAACCGCAACGCCATCGCGACGCTCGGCCCGAAAAACGCCACCGTGCCCATTTTCGAGCAGCTCGTGAATTCGCGTTCGATTTTTCTGACCGCCAACGACAACACCGTCTACAGCTGGACCTGGGTCGACCTCAAAGACGGGCCGTTGGTGCTCGAAGTGCCGCCCAAGGTCCTCGGGCTCATCGACGACATGTGGTACAGATGGGTGGGGGATGTCGGCATCACCGGCCCGGACCACGGCCAGGGCGGCAAGTATCTGCTCCTGCCCCCCGGCTACAAAGGCGCCGTGCCCAAGGGCTACCACGTGGTCCACGCGCCGACCTACAGCCTCTGGATTCCCTGGCGCAGCTTCCTCGTCGCCGGTGATCCCAAGCCCGGCGTGGACCTCGTCAAGAAGTTCACCAGGATCTATCCCCTGGGGCACAGGGGACCGGCTCCCGAAATGCATTTCGTGGACCTGTCGAACAAGGATTTCAACACCGTGGCCCCGGCCGACTACCGCTTCTGGGAGCTGCTCAACCAGGTGGTGCAGGAGGAGCCGACCGCGTCCCTCGACCCGGTGACGCTCGGCTATTTCGCGTCCATCGGCATCGAGAAGGGCAAGCCGTTTGCCCCCGACGCCCGCCTGCGCAAGATCCTGACCGAGGCCGCGGCCGTTGGCGACGGCACGGCCCGGGCGGTGGCCTACAGGATGCGTGAGAAGGTGGGCTACTACTTCGCGAACAGCGCCTGGCGGGTGCCGTTCGTTGGCGGCTACAAGTTCGAGCGCCAGCCCGGCGTCGACAACCTCGACGGGGCCATCATGTTCTTCTTCGCGGCCACGGGCGTGACTCCGGCCATGGAGGTGCAGATGGTCGGCCGGGGCTCCCAGTACGCCTGGGCCCTGCTCGACGCCAAGGGCAACCCCCTCGACGGCGGCAGAAACTATGCGCTGCATCTGCCGCCGAACATCCCGGTCAAGGACTTCTGGTCCGTCATCGTCTACAGCAACCAGACCCGCTCCATGCTCCAGACCGACCAGGAATTCCCGAGCGTCAGCAGCCAGACCAAGGGACTCGCCGTCAATGCGGACGGGTCCGTGGACGTGTACTTCGGGCCGAATCCTCCGGCGGGCAAGGAGAAAAACTGGGTCCAGACCATCCCCGGCCAGGGCTGGAACGTGATCCTGCGGCTTTACGGCCCGCTCGAACCGTGGTTCGCTCACAAGTGGCGGCCCGGGGAGATCGTACCCACGCCGTAAGCGCGGCAGGAAACCGGCCGGCGGCGTTTCCCAGCGTCGCCGGCCGAAACCGTGATGCTGCCGGGCCGTACTGGAGAGAGGCATCCTCATGAGCGCCAAAGCCAATAAACCCTTGCTCGGCCTGTTCGTTCTCGGCGCCCTGGCCCTGGCCCTCGGGGCCATCGTGGCCCTGGGGTCGGGCTCGTTTTTTACCAAGAAGTTCCGCTGCATCATGTTCTTCCCCAATTCCGTCAGCGGGCTCGAGGTCGGCGCACCGGTGCTCTTTCGCGGCGTTCCTCTGGGCACGGTCAAGAGTATTCGCATCCTGGCCGATCCGGAGCATCTGAAGTTCTACATCCCCGTGGTGGTGGAAATCCTGGGCGGGCGCGTCGAACTGAGCGGCCCGGGGCCCAAACGGACGGCTGAAACACTCCTGCAGGCACGCGACACCTCGCCCGCCGACCTGCTGCGGCTGTTGATCCGAAAGGGCCTACGCGCCCAGCTCGTCACGCAAAGTTTCGTGACCGGACAGCTGGCCATCGCCCTGGACCTCCTGCCCGATACGCCGAAGCGGCTGGTTGGCAAATCCGATCTGGTCGAGATTCCCACCGTGCCGTCCACCTTTGAAAAGCTCGCCAAGACCCTCGAAAAACTCCCGCTCCAGGAACTCGTCGACCGACTTATCGGCGCGGTCACGGGTATCGAAGCCCTGGTCAACTCGCCCCAGGTCAAGCGGATGCCGGCCAAGATCGACACCGCGCTCACCAGTGCCACAACCATGCTGGAAGCCGTCAAAAGCCAGGTGAACCCGCTGGCGCACACGTTGGAAATAACCTTGGACGCCTACAGCGGCCTGGCCCAGAATATCGACCGCCGCGCCGACGGACTGGCGTCGGCCGCCATCACCGCCATGGGCTCCTTTGACGCGACCCTCAAGGATGCCCGGGGGGCGCTCGGCAATTTCCAGAAGATCGTCAACGCCAAATCGCCCACCGTCACGGACCTCAACCGGGCCTTGTCGGAAATCGCGCGCGCCGCCCGGTCCATCCGCGAACTGGCCGATTTCCTCGAACGCCACCCCGAAGCGTTGATCCAGGGCAAGGGAAGCCCCCGCAAATGACGCCACGTTCCAGCCCGTAGCGGTAGCCCAAGCTGTACTGCGTCACAAAAGCCCGCAGACCACGACCCGTTACCTCAGCCTCGGGCTCAAGCGGACCCAGGAAGCCATGGAAGCGGTCATGGGACAGCGAGGGCCCCAAGAAGGTGGTCAGCATCCAGAAAGCTTCCCAAGAGTGAGAGGAAATACCAGACTATTGAAGTCGTAAATGTGGACTTCGTGTGGACCAAAGAAAAAGCGGGTTACCCTGGACAGGTAACCCGCTGAATTTCTTGGCGTCCCCAAGGGAATTGAACCGGCATATATTCCGGCAGCGCTCAGGGATGATCATGCACTGCCGGACGTTGTCGGCCATGCTCGAGTTTACTTCACCAGCCCAGCTTTTTTCGCAAAAGGGTCCCACGCGGGGTTGCGATGCGGGTCATACTCAGTGACGAGCTCAAGCCATTCACCGACCTTATTCCCGTACAGGCGGGAGATGACGGCCAATGTCATATCGATCCCAGCTGAGACACCGGACGAGGTGACTATCGTGCCGTCGTCCACCCATCGCGCTTTTTTAATCCATTTTACTTTTGGTCCTGGCTTGATGGAGGGCTCGAACGCCATCTTGTTCGTCGTTGCCGGACGCCCGTCGAGGAGTCCCGAAGCAGCCAGCAACGAAGCGCCATTGCAAACGGACATGATGATTTGGGTCTTCCCGTTCTGGGCTTGCAGCCAGTGCAATGTCGCTTGGTCATCCAGGATGGCCTTTACCCCGCTGCCGCCAGGGACCAGCAAGAAGTCCAGCTGGGGGGAATTGCCGTAATCGTATTCCGCAACAGTTTTCGGCCCTTGGTTTGAGGGGATTTCTCCTTTCTGCGCGGCGATGGTGACCAGGCGCGCGGAAACCTTCTTTTCTGGCCCGCCCCAGATTTCTGCTGGCGCATTTTTGAGGCTTCCCCACAACTCCATGGGGCCATAGGCATCCAGCATTTCAAAACCGGGGAAGAGCAGCACCCCGACGGTAATCTGTTTGGCTGCGGGCTTTGGAGGAAAGTCGTACAAGTTTGGCCCCGATTCGAGTGGGCGCGACTGCGCCGCGACGGGCAAAACCGTTACGATCAAAGTCAAAGCCATCGCCAGACGCAGCATGGTGCGCCGCATGTCACGTTTCTTCACGCAAGCCTCCAAGGTGTTATTGCCCGGCGCCGGGGCGGAATCTGTCCCGGTATTGGGCGGGTGAAATCCCGAAGCCACGCACAAAGGCGAGACGAAAGTGCTCAGCGGACTGAAAACCACACTCCCGGGCGATGGTTTCCAGTGCCAAACCCGTTTCTTCAAGCCGTTTGACCGCTGCTTCAAGACGGATGCGTTCAAGAAAATGGGCCGGAGTGGTTCCGGTCTCTCGCTTGAAAACGCGAGCGAAATTGCGAAGGCTCATGGACGCGTGTTCGGCGAGGACTTCATTGCACAGATCGCGGTGAAAATTCTCACGCATCCAGTGAATGGTTGGCGCCAGCACGCCACCGTCCTGGAATTGGGTCAGCAGGGCGGTGCTGAATTGGGATTGCCCGCCGGGGCGCTTGAGATACAGTACCAACAGCCGGGCAACATTCAACGCCATCGTGCGGCCCTGGTCTTCCTCCAGCAATGCCAGCGCCAGGTCGATTCCAGCCGTGACACCCGCCGAGGTGTAGACAGAACCGTCCTTGATATGGAGGGCATCGCCCTGGACATCAATCCGCGGGTACTGCTTTCGAAGTTGCTCGGCCAGAAGCCAATGGGTTGTCGCGCGCCGTCCTTCAAGCAGCCCTGCCCGCGCAAGGATGAAGGCGCCGGTGCATATCGATCCGACCCGGCGTGACGAGGGAGCTGCGTGTCGCAGGCAGTTTACCAGCTCCTCCGGCGCTTGCCGGGCCAGGCCCCCAGCCACAAGGAGCGTATCCGCTCCGGAGCATTCCACCCAGGACGTGTCCGCCAGGAGCCTGATTCCCGAGGAAGTCACCAGCACGACGTCCTTGGCTTCGCCCGCTATTTCCAACTGGTACAGCGGTAACTGTCCGCCAGCGTCCAGATGGATGCTGTTGGCGATTGCAAAAACGTCTAGCGGACCGGTTATATCCAATATTTCCGAACCATTGTATGCCAACATCGTTATGCGCCGTGGCGTGTCGAGTCGGACGCATATCTGCGGATCGTGTCGCATGGCGTGAAGGTAGAGCAGTGCGCCCAGTGGCACAATGACAAGAAACACGACATTTCGGCCAACATGAGTGGGCGAATTGTCCATCCCCCCTCATGCGATATCCGATGATGCCGGTGATTCTTGGCTTCTTGTCCGGGCTGCCCTGCTTGCTTTTCCAGGGGGCCGGATCCTTTGATCTGGCGGACATGTTTCAGACCGTCGATGCGCGTGAAACACAATGCGGCAATTGCAACAATCCTGAAACACATCTTGATGCCTTGCCCCGCTCGAGGGAAAGCCTGCGGAATTCTACGCTAATATAGTAATATAATAAAATAAGCTTGTCACGAATTGCGCTTGGCACGCCTGTTGCTTTTAACACGCGTCGCACCTTGAAACATGAAAACGTTGCAACCGTTGACAGGCTAGGCATAGCGCCGGCGGTTGGCCCGGGATCGTCACTGCAAGCATCCTTTCATGGCCAACCGGGTTACAAACCAACCTCGTTTCCACTCCGCTCGGGTATGCGCATATGTCTCATCGCCGGAAACCCGCCCACGGCTTCCACGGATCTTCCCAGACCATGTCGGTAGACGACGCCGCAGCCAAGGCCTCGGCCGCCTGCCCACGTCCATGGCCTCCTTTCGACCGGGGGGGCGCCGCGTATGGGCGAAGATGTTCAAGAGGACACGCGCACGGCTCACCGGGCTGCTTCGTCCCACGAAATCGGGAACATTTCCCGAAAAGCTCACGAGGACAACACCATGAATCCAACACGTCGCGCATCGGCCGGCACACTCGAATCAAGTGATCTGCTGGTCCTCGTCCAACCAGCGGAGAAAGGCGGCGGGCGTCGGATCGATCTCGAATCGGTGGTCATCTTGCAGTTCGGCGAGAGCATACGGACCGAAATCGGCCGGCTGCTCGACCAATACGGCATCACGGACGTGATCATGACCGTCAGGGACAAGGGTGCCTTGGCCCCGACCATATCGGCTCGGGTTGAGACCGCCATTCGCCGGGCTGTCGGCATCGAGGAGGGGACGGCGTATGAAGCCGAATAGCCACAGGATGCGCCGGCGTTCCACGCTTTACGTCCCTGGCAACAATCCGGCCATGCTCCAGGTCGCCTGCGTCTATTGTTCCGACGGCTTGCTGTTCGACCTGGAGGACGCGGTGGCGCTCAAGCAAAAGGACGCCGCTCGCATCCTGGTGCGCGAGATGCTTGGCGCCCTCGCATTCAAGGGCAGCGAGATCGCCGTGCGCGTCAACCACCTGGACACGCCCTTCGGCCTGGTCGACCTGGAAACCATGGTGCCCCTACAGCCCAATGCCCTGCGGGTCCCGAAAATCGAGTCCGCCGCGGATATCATGCGCGTCATCGCCGAAGTGGAACGCATCGAAAACAAGTACAACCTTCCCCACGACAGGTTGAAAATCCATCCCATGGTGGAAACGGCCCTGGGCGTGGAGAACGCCTTCGCCATCGCCAGCGCCCACCCGCGCGTGGACGCCATCTCCATCGGCGGGCAAGACCTGACCGCCGACATGCAGGTGATAAAAAGCAAGGACGGCACCGAGATCGACTATGCCCGCCGCCGCCTGGTCATGGCGGCCAAGGCCGCCCGCATCGACTGCCTGGATACCGTCTACAGCGATGTCGAGGACGAGGAAGGATGCCGGGCCGAAACCGAATATATCAAGAAGCTGGGCTTTACCGGCAAGGCGGCGATTCACCCGCGGCAGATCAGGATCATACACGAGGTCTTCACCCCGACGGAAAAGGAGGTCCGCAAGGCGGAACGGATCGTCCGGGAATTCCTCCGCAACCAGAAGCTCGGGATCGGCGTTTTCGCCGTGGACGGGAAAATGGTGGACGCTCCGGTGGTGGCCCGCGCGCAATACGTGCTGGACCTCGCCGGCATCGCCATCGACGAGTAGAGGAAGGAACACAAGGCCATGAAGAATGCCATCGGCGTAGACGTGCCAAATTGCGTGGAAGGCGTCGGCGAACTGGAGCCGTTCCGGGGCGCCTGGGCCAAGCTCGGCAAGGGCCGGATAAACGAGGTCCAAGTCGCCAGGCCCGCAAAGGCCATCCTGCCCCATGCGGACAAACTCGTGCCCACTCTGGCCGAGGCCATAGCCAAGTGCGACCCCCATGACGGCATGACCATCTCCTTCCACCACCACCTTCGTTCCGGCGACAGCGCCGTGATCGCGGCTATCGGGCTCCTGCGCGGCATGGGCATCCGCGACATCACCCTGGCCTCCAGCTCGCTGACGCCCGCCCATGACGCCCTGTTGCCCTACATCCAGGACGGCACCATCACCCGCATCTGGACCTCTGGCATCCGGGAGAAGCTCGGCGAGGCCATCACCCAGGGAGCCCTGGAGCACCCGGTCATGATCCACTCCCACGGCGGGCGGGTCCGGGCCATCAAGACGGGCCGGATCGCCATCGACCTGGCCATCATCGCCGCCTCGGCCGCGGACAACGAAGGGAACGCCACCGGCTGCCACGGCCCCTCGGCCTTCGGCTCCATCGGCTACGCCATGGTGGATGCGGAATTCGCGCGCAACGTCATCGTGGTCACGGACAACCTCGTCCCCTTCCCCTGCCTGCCCATGTCCATCAAACAGACCTGCGTGGATTATGTGGTCAAGATCGATTCCATCGGCGACCCCTCCAAGATCGCTTCGGATACCACCAGGATCACCAAGTCGCCCATGGACCTCTTTATCGCCGAGATGGCTTCCAAGGTCATCGAGCATTCGGGGGTCATGCGGCAGGGATTCTCCTTTCAGGTGGGCGCGGGCGGCGCGTCCCTGGCCGTCGCCAAGTTCCTGCGCGAAATCATGAAGAAACGCGACATAAAAGGCGGCTTCGCCCTGGGCGGCGTCACCTCCTACATCGTGGACATGCTCAACGAGGGGCTCTTCGAGACCATCTTCGACGTGCAGTCCTTCGCGCGGCGGTCAGTGCCTCCTTGCGCGACAACCCGCGTCATGTGGAAATCAGTTGCGACTATTATGCCAACCCGCTCAACTGCGGCTCCATGACCAATAAGCTCGATGTCGTGGTCCTGGGCGCCCTGGAGGTGGAAGAGGACTTCAACGTCAACGTCATCACCGGGTCCGAAGGCTACATCCGGGGCGCTTCCGGCGGTCATTGCGACACGGCCAGCGGCGCCAACCTGACCGTGGTGGTCTGTCCGTCCTTCAGGGGGCGCAACCCCATCATTAAAAAGGCGGCCCACAATGTGGTCACTCCGGGGGAAAGCGTGGACGTCGTCGTCACCGAACGGGGCGTGTGCGTCAATCCGGCCAAGCCCGACCTTCGCCTGCGGCTGGCCAAGGCCGGCCTGCCCGTGCGCGACATACAGGACCTGCACCGGGAAGTGGACACCATCACCGGCGTGCCGGCTCCCATCCACCGCAGCGACAGGATCATCGGACTGGTCGAATACCGTGACGGCACCATCATCGACATCATCCGCCAGGTTGTGGCCTAAGGCCGGCGTGCTGCCCCGCGACGGCTCCCTTCCTCGCCGACGGACGGACCAAGCCGGCCCCTCGCGGCGCGCCCCGTCCGCGGGAATGCCCTGGCCGGCCACGTGGTGTCTTTGGCCGGGGCCATCCCGGGAGGCCCCATGAGCGGACGCGATGGCAACACCCTTTCCGGTGACCCGTTGACCCAGGTGCTCGCCGCGCGCGAGGGAAGGGCGGCCCTGAGACGCTCCTTCGCTTCGGGCCGCAGGGTGCTGGTCAGTCTCTCCTTCAATGTGCCGGGATGGCCCAAAAGTGATCTGCTCATGCGCGCGGCCTTCGACAAGGTCGTGGATGAACTCACGCGGTATCTGGCCGCCCACCGGATGCAGGTCGACAAGAGGAGCGTCCTCGTCCGGACGGACGCGACTGGCGACTTCTTCCTGTGCGCGCTGACGGAAGAAACAGCCGATCCAGGGGAGGTCAAACAGGTCGCGGAACGCTTCGAAGGCGAGCATCCCCTCGGACGCCTCCTCGACGTGGATGTCGCCGATCAGACCGGCGCGCCGGTCGTTTCCGGAAAGAGCAAGCCCTGCCTGTTGTGCCCGGATCGTCCGGCGGTGCTGTGCATGCGCGAGCGGCGCCACCCTCCGGCCGCATTGCGCGATGTGCTTTGGCGGCGGGCGCGCGCCTATCTGGACGCGCAATGGCGCGAAACCGTCTGCCGCGCTCTCGCGCAAGGCGCGCTGCGCGCCATGCTTTACGAGGTCTCCCACACCCCCAAGCCCGGGTTGGTGGACCGTTCCGAGGAAAGCTGCCACCGGGACATGGATTACTTTTCCTTCCTGGATTCCTCGGCCGCCCTGGCCGGCTTCCATTACGCCCTGGCCGCGGCCGGATACGACTTCCAAGACGAAGGCGGCGATCTTGGAACCATGCTCCCCCGTTTGCGTCTGATCGGGCTGGACATGGAAAAGGCGATGTTCGAGGCCACCGGCGGCGTGAACACCCACAAGGGGCTCATCTTCCTCATGAGCCTGGCTCTTTTTGCGGCGGGAGCGGTCTTGCGGCGGGACGGCGTATTCGAACAAGAGCGGTTCCGCGACGTCTTAAGGGGCCTGTGCCGGGGCATGGTGGCGCGGGAGCTCGGCAAGGCAGCTTTGCCGGAACCCGCTGTCCGGGCTGGCGAAACGCATGGGGAGGCCGTTTACCGGAAATGGCGCGGCAGATTCGGCGGGGGAGCGCGGGCCGAGGCCGAAGCGGGGTTCCCCATGGTGTTCGAGACGGGCCTGCCAGCGTTGGAATCCGTCCTTTCGGGCCGCCCCCTCGCCTCCTGCGGCCGAGAGAGGCTGCGCGCCGCGTTGGACGCGGCGCTTTACGCCCTCATGGCGGTAAGCCCGGACACCAATGTGCTCCACCGGGGCGGGGCGGAGGCGCTTTTGGGCATGCAGGCCAGGGCCGCGGCCGTCAGGGACTCCCGGGACGCTGTGCAGCGTCGGGCAGCCTTGAAGGAACTGTTCGCCTACGTCACGGGAAGGAGCCTTTCCCCCGGGGGATCGGGCGACCTGCTGACCATTACGCTTTTCGTCCACCTGGCCAGGGAGGCTTTCGGCCGTGGTCTTTGAGGATTATCTCTTCAAAATGGCCACCGTGGATCTCTCCTGGGACTGGGACGTCGCCAGGGTGCGCGCATTCCTGGCCGCCCAGGGCTTCGACTACGACCCCGCCAGGGGCGACCGCACCATGGTCGTGGAGACTCATGACGGCCGTATCTGCGCCACGGCCTCGCTGTCGGGCGATGTGCTCATGTACGTTGCCGCGTCGCCGCAATGTCGCAACACGGAAAGTGTCTCCCGGTTGGTGGCCCATTTGCAGGAAATCGTTTTTGCCTCGGGCAAGGCCACCGCGTTCGTTTTCACCCGGCCGGGAAACAGGCGCATCTTCGAGTCCCTAGGCTACGCCGAAATCGCCACGGCCGAGCCGCTCATCACGCTTCTGGAATTCGGCTACCGTACCATCAGGGATTTTCAGCGCGAACTCGCCTCGCGTGCCATACCCACATGCGGCGCGGAGCCGGTTGCGGCCATCGTCATGAATGCCAACCCCTTCACCAAGGGACATCGGCACCTGGTCGAAGAAGCCGCCTCGGACAACCATGCCGCCTACGTGTTCGTGGTGCAGGAGGACTGTTCCGCGTTCCCGTTCGCCGCGCGCTTCGATCTGGCGCGCTGTGGGCTGGCCGACCTGGACAACGTGGCCGTGCTTCCGGGCGGACGCTACATGGTCTCCACCGCCACTTTTCCCGCGTATTTCCTCAAAGCGGAAGATCCCGGCCTGATCGCCCGCAAGCAGGCGGAGTTGGACGCTACGGTCTTTGCCCGCTGGATCGCCCCGGCCTTGGGCGTCAGCCGCAGGTATGTCGGCGACGAGCCCTTCAGCCCGACAACGGCTGTCTACAATGAGGCCATGCGCAGCGTGCTGGCCGAGCACGGCATGGCTCTCGCCGCAATCCCCCGTCTGCGCCTTGAGGGGAGCGACCAGGCCGTCAGCGCGTCATGGGTGCGAAGACAGATCGCCCTGGGCGCGATCGAGAGCGCCTTCGAAGCGGTCCCGGCGGTCACCCGGGAGTACCTTTCATCCGCGGCCGCATCTCCGTTCATCGCCAGGCTCCGCGAAAGCAGAGAACAAGGGGGATCTTCCCTCCCCCAGGCGCCACATGCCCGGTAGCCCGACACGAAACCGCATGCGCAGCCAAGGCCCGGGGAGGGGGGCTCGTCTCCCCCCGCAGGGCCGCCCGGGGGCGGCGCTGCGGGGCGATTCCGTGAGGCCGTCGATCGTCCGAACATTCGTGGAAGCCGCGACGGGAGCAAGGCGCGTCAGGCGCGTTGAACAAGGTTGCTCCCGCCCGGTCGGAGGCTCTTCGCCGCCTTTAAGGCTGGGCATAGGAATTGATCAGGCAGCCGGAAAGAATCGTGAGGCGCTCTTCGCCGGTCATGTCGGGCAAACGCAGGGTCAACGGCCTCGAGACGTCATCGCGGATGAGCCGGCAGGCGATGCTGTCCTGCCCTGAAACGAGGGCCTGCCTGATCCCCGGAATATGCACCAGGTCGCCATTTTCGATGTCCAGGGACGCGGCATCGTCCACGACGAATGGAAGCAGGCCCCAGTTCACCATGTTGCTGCGGTAGCGTTTTGTCGCATAGCCGCCGGCGATATTGGCCCAGCCCCCCAACACCTTTTGGGAGGACGCCGCCTGCTCCCGGGCGGAGCCGTCCCCCGGTTTGACGGCGAAAAGCAGGCTGCCAAGGCCTGTCGTGTCCATGCGGCCGCCGGGGCCGGCCTTGGCCAGCACCCGCTCCACCTCCGGGTCGGGCCTGGCCGCCGCCAGGGCCTGGCAGCGCTTCTCCTCAAGCTCGCGCACGGCCTTGGCCCGCGGCACGTATTCCGGATCCCGGCGACTCAGCGTGAATTCCGACAGACGCAAGGGGTTGGAGCGCAAGGACGAGGTTTCGCCCGAGGGAATCAGTTCGTCGGTGGTGGTGACCGGGTCGCGCAGGGCGGCGCAGACGGTCAGCAGCAGGTTTTCGGGCAGGGGCGGCATGGTCGGCCAGTCCGTGATGTTGGGGCCGTAAAACAGGCGGGTTTCCGGTTCGGGCCTGCCAAAGCCGTTGTAGACGCGCTGCTTGTAGATGCCCTGGTCAAAGGCGTAGGCGACCGGGGATTCCTCGGGCACGTCGTCGAGTTCGGTGGCCGCGGTCAATCTGCCCTTGTTGCGGGCCGTGGCGGCGATGGAACGGGCATCCATGAGGGCCACGTAGGCGATCTGTCCGTCGGCCGGCCTCGAGCCTTCGCGGTTGGCGAAATTGCGGGTGGTGTGGCGGATGGAGAGGCAGGTGTGGGCCGGGACATCCCCCACGCCGAAACATGGGCCGCAAAAGGCCGACCGGATGATCGCCCCGGCCTCCATGAGCGTGGCGGCCATGCCGTTTCGGATCAGTTCCAGATGCTGGGGCTGGCTGGCCGGGTACAGGGAAAGCCAGAAATCGTCCTGGCCGGTGGCCTGGCCCTTGAGGATCGTCGCCATCCGGGCCAGGTTTTCGAACATGCCGCCCGCGCACCCCGCGACCACGGCCTGGTCCACCCACAGACGGCCGTTGCGGAGCTTGTCGCGCAGGCGAACCGGAGACTTCCCCTTGCCCAGAATCTTGGCCGCCGTCTTTTCCACCTCGGCAAGCAGGTCCTGCGCGTTTTCATGGAAGCTGGCGATGGTATGGGCGTTGCTCGGATGGAACGGCAAGGCGATCATGGGTTCGATGCGGGAAAGGTCGATCCGTATCGCCATGTCGTAATACGGCGTCCCGGCAGGCGCCAGGGGCTTGTAGTCCGCCTCGCGGCCATGAATGGCCAGAAACTCCCGCACCTTGTCGTCCGTCTGCCAGATCGAGGACAGGCAGGTCGTTTCCGTGGTCATCACGTCGATGCCGATGCGGTACTCCACACTCAGGCTTTCCACCCCCGGACCGACGAATTCGAGGACCTTGTTTTTGACCAAGCCATCCTTGAAGACCTCCCGGATCAGGGCCAGGGCCACGTCATGCGGCCCCACGCCCGGGCGGGGTTTGCCTTCCAGGCGCACGGCCACCACTTCGGGCATCCGCAACTCGTAGGTGCGGCAAAGAAGCTGCTTGGCCAGCTCCCCACCGCCTTCGCCTATGCCCATGCAGCCCAAGGCGCCGTAGCGGGTATGGCTGTCCGAACCGAGGATCATGGAGCCGCAGCCGGCGAGCATTTCCCGCACGTACTGGTGGATGACGGCCAGATGCCCCGGAATGAAGATGCCGCCGTATTTCTTGGCGGCGGAGAGGCCGAAGGCGTGGTCGTCCTCGTTTATGGTGCCGCCCACGGCGCACAGGGTGTTGTGGCAGTTGGTCATCGCGTAGGGCACCGGGAATTCCTCAAGCCCGCTGGCCCGGGCCGTCTGGATGATGCCGACGTAGGTGATGTCGTGGGAGGCGAGGGCGTCGAAGACGAGCGCGAGCCGCTGCGTGTCGTCGCGATGGTTGTGGGCCAAGAGGATGCGGCGGGCCATGGTCCCGGCCTTGGCTTCCTCGGGAGCGGGCAGGCCCAGGGCCTTGCCCTCGGCTTCGGAAATGAGCTTGCCATCGACAAGGTACGATGCCGTCTCGACGGTGATCATGCGTTCCTCCTTTTCGGATATTTCGCCCAATTCGATTTGCCGCCCGACGCGGCGGGCGTTTCGCGCGGTGTGTTGCAGCGTCGTTTCATCAACGCAACATCCTGAAACATGAAACGCGGGACGGCCGTCGCGACAGGGGCTGCGACAACCCGGGCGGGCAGCCCGGTTGCCTGCACGTTTTCTTCAGGATCGGACCTGGGCGGCCCGCTCGCGCTGGCGTTCGAGGTGCCGGAGTTCCCGACGCTGTCGAGCCTCGGCGTGCCGGCGATGCTCCAACGGCGTTTGGGGGAACAGGGGGGGCGCCGACAATGACTGGCGGTCGTCATCCAAGGCGTGGAAAGTGAGGTAGGCGGATGCGGTATGGCGTATCTCGCCGGTAAAGAGGTTTTCGGACTCCACCCGGACGCCGACTTCCATGCTGGATTCGACGGCCATGTTGACGCTGGCCTTGAAGGACATCACCTCGCCCACTCTGCCGGTGCCCAGAAATTCCATGCGCTCGATGGAGGACGTCACGACCGTGTTCCGGCAATGGCGCATGGCCGCGATGGCTCCCGCCATGTCGATGTGCCGCAGGATCACGCCGCCATGGACATTTCCGGCCGGGTTGGCGTCTTGCGGCATCATGCGCACGGGCATGATCACGTCTTTTTGGCCCTCTTCGCACGCTTCCCGCCCCGACTGGGCCAATTCGTCCTCGCGGGACAGGTGTTGGCCTTCATGCTCCGACCGCCGCTCGGCTTTGCGCATTTCGCGACGCTGGCGGGCCTCGTCGTTGCGACGATACTCGTCCGGGGTTTCAAGGCGCAGGGGCGGCACGGGAGTCGGCTTGCGATCGGCGTTCACGGCCACGAGGGTCAGGTAGGCCGAGGCCGCGTGCCGGGGTTGGCCGGTACGCAGATCTTCGGCTTCCACGCGCACCCCCACTTCCATGGAAGTGTTGCCCACATAATTGATATAGCCCTTGAAATACATGACCTCGCCGACCCTGCCCGTGGCCAGGAAGTCCATCCTGTCGATGGACACCGTCACGACCGAGCTTCTGGCATGCCGCATGGCCACGATGGCGCCGATCAGGTCGATATTGCGCAGCACCACCCCGGCATGGACGAATCCGGCCGGGTTGGCGTCCTGGGGCATCATGCGCACGGGCATGATCATGCCGCTTTCGCAGACGCTTTTCGCGTTCATGGGAAGCTCCTTGGTTGCGGGTTGCCTCATGCGATCGGCGTTGGCGGAACAGCCCGGCGATGCCAGGAAAAACGGCCCGGCGACGCGTCGCCGCCGGGCCGGCGCGCTCAGAGGGTCACGCTTTCACCGAGCTCCAGGCCGATCTCCAGGGCCTGCCGGTTCACGTCCAGCAGGCGCTGCGGCAGTCTGGTTTCCAGGGATTTCATGATCGCTTCGGGCTTGACGAGGTGCGTCAGCCCCAGAAGCGTTCCAAGCATGCAGATGTTGAACACCACGGGTTGGGCCAGTTTCTCCACAACGGTCTTGTACATGGGCAACGACGCGTGCCGGGCGTCCTCGCTGACCCGGACGGTGACGTAACGGCTGTCGGTGAGCAGCATTCCCCCGGGGCGCAGGGTGCAGCCGTATTTGTTGTATGCCTCCTGCGTCAGGCACACCAGGATGCCCGGTGTACTGACTTTGGGGTAGAACACGGGACGGTTGGCAATGATCACGTCCGTCCTGGTCGCGCCGCCCCGGGCTTCGGGGCCGTAGCTTTGGGACTGCACCGCCTCGAGCCCCTCGAACAGGGCGGCCGCTTCGGCCAGAATGATGGCGGCCGTGATGACTCCCTGGCCGCCGGAACCGGAAAAGACCAATCGTTTTGTTTCCATGGGATATCCTTGCTGGCAACCGGGTTGCCGGATGGTTACGCCCTGGCCTGGGCCCGCTGGATGGTCTTGTCGTACTCCTCGCAGTACTCGGGCGCCTGCCTGTCCACGAACACGCCGCGCTCGAGAAGCTGCGGGTTTTCCTGCTTGGCTTTCGAGCCGACGGGCGTGGTGGCCTCCTTGTACCGCAGCATCATGGCCACCGCGTCGCCTTCCTTGTTCTTGCGGCCGTAATACGTGGGGCACTGGCTTAGTATCTCGACGACGGAGAAGCCCTTGTGGGTGATGGCCTTGGCGATGATTTTCGCCAGCTCCTTGACGTGGAAGGTGGTCGTGCGGGCCACGAAGGTGGCGCCGGCGGCGGCGGCCAGGGCGGGCACGTCGAACATCTGGTCGACGGTGCCCAGCGGGGCGGTGGTGGCCAGCCGTCCCGGCCCGGTGAGCGGGGAATACTGGCCTCCGGTCATGCCGTAGATGCGGTTGTTCATGACCAGGGCCGTGATGTTGATGTTGCGCCGGGCGGCGTGGATGAAGTGGTTGCCGCCGATGGCCAGGGCGTCGCCGTCCCCCATGGGCACGATGACGTTGAGTTCCGGCCGGCACAGCTTGATGCCGGTGGCGAAGGCCAGGGCCCGGCCATGCAGCGTGTGCAAGGTGTGGAAATCCACGTAGCCGGAGATGCGCGAGGAACAGCCAATGCCGGAAACCATGACCATGTCGTTTTTTTTCATGCCCAGGCTGTCCACGGCGTGCAACAGGCCGTTGAGCACGATGCCGTGGCCGCAGCCGGGACACCAGATATGCGGAAGAAACCGCTCGCGGATATAATCCTTGATGGCCATTTCAAACCCCTTTGCCCTGAATGAGGCGCATAAGGTCTATGATGTTCTCGGGCTTGATGAACACGCTGTCGAAGCGGTTGATGAGGAAGACCCGGTCCTTGTTGTCCACGGCCAGCTTGACCTGGTCCACGACCTGGCCCAGGTTCATCTCCACCACCACGATGGAGTCCGCCTGGGCGCAGGCCTCCCTGACGGCGGCATACGGAAAGGGCCACAGGGTCTGGAGTTCCAGCATGCCGTACTTCTCGCCCATCAGGCGGCGTTCCTCCACCACCTGGCGCACCGTGCGGGCCGCGGAGCCGTAGGAGATGAAGACGTGTTTGGCGTCCTCCAGGAAAAACGACTTGTAGCGGCAGATGGCTTCGGCGTTGGTCTCGATCTTGTCCGTCAGGTGCCGGGTGAGTTCGCGAACGATCTTGGGGTTGTCGGTGGGAAATCCCCACATGTCGTGGAAAAGGCCGGTGACGTTGTAGCGATGGACGCCGCCGAAGTCGGACATGGGCAGGCGGCCGTCCTCCCGGGGCAGGTAGGGATGGTAGTTGACGCCTTCCTTGACCGAGGTGCGCAGGCGTTCGACCAGGGGGACTTCCCCGGGCTCGGGCAGGCGGAGCTTCTCCCGCATGTGCCCCACGATTTCGTCGAACAGCAAAATGACCGGCGTGCGGTAGGTCTCGGACATGTTAAACGCCTCCACGGTCATGGCGAACACGTCCTGGTGGTTGGAGGCGGTCAGGCAAATGATCGAGTGATCGCCGTGGGTCCCCCAACGGGCCTGGTTTACGTCGCTCTGGCTGACGTGGGTGGGCACCCCGGTCGAGGGGCCGCCGCGCATCACGCTGGTGATCACGCAGGGTATCTCGGCCATCACGGCGTAGCCCAGGGCCTCCTGCATGAGGGAAAAGCCCGGCCCGGAGGTCGCGGTCATGCCTTTTTTCCCGGCCTGGGAAGCGGCGATGATGGCGCATAGCGAGGCGATCTCATCCTCCATCTGGATGAATTTCCCGCCACGCTTGGGGAGTTTTCCCGCAAGCAGTTCGGCTATTTCCGTGGACGGGGTGATAGGGTAGCCGGCAAAGAAGTCCAATCCGGCGTACAAGGCGCCTTCCACGCAGGCCTCGTTGCCTTGGACGAATCTGACGTTCGAGCTCATATCATTCTCCAGTACTCTGGGCGTAATCGGTCGGATAAGGGCAATGCGTTTACTCTACGGCCTCTTCTGCCTGGTCGTCCTGCCTCTGCGCCACGAGTTCAATGGCAAGATCAGGGCAGTATAATTCGCACATGCCGCAGGCGATGCAGTGCTCGAAATCCATCAGCGTCGCCTTGTCCTCGGCATCAAGCACCAGGACTTTTTTCGGGCAGAGTTGGACGCAGATCCCACAGCCCTTGCAGCGCATTCGGTCGATAAGCAGTTTTTTGGACTCGTGTTCAGCCATACGTTTCCCCTCTTGTTTCATCCGTTCGGCCATAGGGATCCCGGCACTTCGGCGTACCCGTGCATGAGCCGCCGGGCGGTGCGCCCCACCGTGGCCTTGACGTAATGGTCCTGGCCGTCTTTCTTCACAACTGTTGCCTCGACCTCGAACACTCCGCTCGGATGGCCGATGCGCAACGGCCCTATCGTTTCAGCCGCAACCGATTCGTGCACCACCGTCCCTTCGATGCGGGCCGCTCCGGCCGTGCAGATGGCACCGCTTACGGCGTAGGCATTGTGCAGGGCGCCCATGGTCATGATCCGGGCCGTGAGGTCGATCCGGTCCCGGGGCAGGGCGTTTCCCGACAATGTCAGAGAGTCCACGGGGGGCGCGACGACGGCGATCTTGGGCACGGTCTGGACGCGTTGGGAGGCCTCCTCGGGTGATGCCGCGAGGCCAAGCAGCACCGCCGCCCGGGCCCGGACAGCTTCAAGCATGGCCCGGACGGAAGGCTCTCGCAGCGACCGGGCGTCCCCCGGGTTCAGGCCGAGCCTCTCCGCTCGGACGAAGACGACGGGGTTGGCCGCGTCCACCACGCTGATTTCGATCTCGCCCAGTCCCGGCACTGCAAGGACGTCGCGAGGGTTGCCGGTGGGCAGCAGGCGGCCGGTGACTGCGCCGCCCGGGTCATGGAAATGCAGGACGATCCTGGACCCGGTCCCGGGGACGCCGGAGATGGCGTAGGATCCTTCGCAGGCGAATCGGCCGTTTTTGACCGGAACCTCGGCGATGATGAGCTTGTCCGTGTTCTTTTGGTGGATGCGCACCTTGGTCACCGGCTCGATGGCGGGCACGAGGCCCTCGTCCACGGCGAACGGACCGACGGCGGCGGAGATATTGCCGCAGTTGGCTTTGTAGTCGACGAGGGGGCGGTCGATGGAGACTTGGCCAAAGGTGTAGGCCACGTCGTAGCGCGGGTCCGAGGCGGGAGCGATGATGGCCGTTTTGGAGGTGACGGAAGCCGCTCCGCCGAGACCGTCGATCTGGTTGGGGTCGGGGCTTCCGAATATGCGATTGATCAGCCGGTCCCGAAGGCCCTGGTCCCGGGGCAGATGGGTTTCATGGAAGAAAACGCCCTTGCTGGTGCCGCCGCGCATGACGACAGCTGGGATTCGTCGTTGCATGTCCGCCTCGCTCCCGAAGAGTTTGGCGGCCTATTGCAACTTAGATGCCATTCGATCTGTTGTGCAACAGCCCCCATTGCCGCATCCGGCGCCATAGTGTGGTGCGGCTGACGCCGAGGTTCTGGGCGGCCCGGCTTTTTGAATTGCCCATGGCGGCCAGGGTTCGTTCCACCTGCTCACGGGTCAACACATCCGCCTCCGGGGCAGGGGGCGCTCCGTGGGAAGGTTCCCGCCGGGAGGGCGTTCCCATGGCCGGCGGGGGATAGGCGACGAGTTCCTCGTAGAGCTCGTCGAAAACGCCGGCGTTGAAACCGTCGACGCAAAGGACCACCAGCCGCTCGATAAAGTGTTCCAACTGGCGGACGTTTCCCGGCCAGGGCAGGCCGCACAGCCTGTTCACGAACGCCTTGGGAACCTCCAGGTGCTCATGGCCGTAACGGGCTTCGACCCGCGAAACCAACCGCTTGAACAGTGGCGGCACGTCCTCGGGGCGGTCCCGCAGCGGCGGCAGGGTGACCGGCAGGACGTTGAGACGGAAATACAAGTCCTCGCGCAGCCGGCCTTCGCGGACTTCTTCGCTGAGGGACCGGTTCGTGGCCGCCACGACGCGGGTGTTGACCGGAATGACCGTATCTCCCCCAAGACGCATCACTTCCTTCTCCTGCAGGACCCGCAGCAGGTGCGTTTGGACATTCATGGGCGTCGAGCCGATTTCGTCCAGAAAAATGGTCCCCCCGTGCGCCAGCTCGAAAAGCCCGACCTTCCCCCCGCGCCGGCTGCCGGTGAACGACCCTTCCTCGTAGCCGAACAGTTCGCTTTCGAGCAGTTGGTCCGGCAGGGCGGAGCAGTTGATGGAAACGAACGGCCCTTTCTTGCGCTTGGACGCCAAATGGATGCCGTGGGCGATGATTTCCTTGCCGGTGCCGGTTTCCCCGGTGATGAGCACCGAGGAGTCGCAGGCCGCGTAGATGCGCACCTTGTGGATGATGTCCGCGACCGCCTTGCTGCGATGGCAGTAGTCCTCCAGGCGATACTTGGCCCGCAGCCCCCTGGTCAGGGCACGGCGGACCGCGTTTTCCGCCTTCATGAGGTTTGAGGCTTCGTGAAATGTGGAGACGCCGCCCACGATCTCCTCGCCGGCGAGCACCGGCACGCTGTTGACGATATATTGTGATTTTCCAATGGATTCGAGCTTGTTGACAACCGGTCGACCGGTCCGGACGACCTCCATGACGGCGCTCGAAGCGTGGTGTTTGGCGATATCGCAATCGCCTGCTTCCGATGCGTGTATCTTGAGCACCTGCCGGGCGGCGCGGTTGATGGTGGTGACGAGGCCCGTCTTGTCAACGGCCAGGATGCCATCCGACACGGCGTCCAGGATGGTGCGATAGCGCTCGTTGAGCTCCACCTCTTCCCGTCTGGACAAGGCGATGTTTCTGGCGTCTTCGATGGCCGCCACAATGGTTTCGTCGGGCATCTGCAGCAGCACGCTGTGCAGGCCATGGCGCTTGGCCAGTCGTTTGGTGACTCCTCCTCCGACAACAACCTTGTATCCTTTGGTTTTTGCCTCGATGAGCGCCTGCTCCAGACTCTGGGTGTCGTGGTAGGTCACCGGAAGGATTTCCACGCCGAGGATTTCCTCGAACAGGGACAGGTCAGGCTGGCTCTTGTGGAAAAAGGTGCACAACAAGCGTGTGCTGAGCTTGGAGGCGTCCCGAATGGTTTTGAGCATGTTCATCGAGGAGTCGGGCAGGCTGACGACCGGGATGGAAAGGTGCGCCCGGAGCATGTGCGCAGTCCCTCGGCGGGAAATGATCACCTCCACGCCTTCCTCGTCCAGCATCCGGTGGCCCGGGGCGAGGGCTTCTTCCAGCCCCGAGAGGACGAGCACGAGCTTCTGTCCCATGCGGCGGGCGAGTTCCCGGGCCTGGTCCAATATCTCCTGGGAGGTGGCGATAAAGCCGAGGGAAACATCACGCATATTGCAACTGTTGCATAGAAGTTTCAACCCTGCAACGCTTTTCGCTCAATTGAAACACCTGAAACACTCCGCTTTTTCGAACAGGCGCAACAACTCCAGTCGTAGGCCGCGCTGCATAGTTCGCACCACATGCATACCATGGCTCCTTCAACCGCGCTTGGGGCGGAGAAAGGCCTTTCGCAGCGCTTTCGGAGGCGCTTGGCACGGTATTTGTTCTTAGGGCTTCCCAAAATGTTTGACCACCCAGACATGGAGGCTCGCAGTGCAAAGAAATCCCGAATGTATTGCCATTGACTCAGCCGGCAGACTGATCGTTCCCAATCATCCCGTCATCCCGTTCATCGAGGGGGACGGCGTGGGTGCCGATATTTGGCGCGCCGCCTCGGCTGTTTTCGATGCCGCCGTGTCCAAGGCCTACGGCGACAAACGCAGCGTGGAGTGGGTTGAAGTCCTGGCCGGCGAGAAGGCGCATGCGCGCACGGGCGAGTGGCTGCCCCGGGAAACCATTGACCGGCTCCGGCAGTGCCGCGTTGCGATAAAAGGGCCCCTGGCCACCCCGGTCGGCGGCGGCATCAGAAGTCTCAACGTCGCCTTGCGCCATATCCTGGACCTCTACGCCTGCATTCGCCCGGTGCGTTTCATTCCGGGCGTTCCATCGCCCATGAAGCATCCGGAGCGGGTGAACATGGTCATTTTTCGCGAAAATACCGAGGACGTCTACGCCGGCCTCGAATGGGCCTCGGGCACTCCGGAAGCCAAACGGCTCATCGAATTCCTCCGTACCCAGCTGCAGGCCGAGATCTCCCCCGAGGCCGGAATCGGGATCAAGCCCATGACCCCGAACGGCTCCAAGCGGCTCATCCGCCGGGCGATCCAGTGGGCGCTGGACCACGCCGGCAAAAGCGTCACCCTGGTGCACAAAGGCAATATCATGAAGCACACCGAGGGCGCGTTCCGGGAGTGGGGCTACGAACTGGCCAGGGAGGAGTTCCCGGACCGGGTCGTGGCCGAGAAGGATCTGAAAGGCGACGCGGCCCCGGGCACGGTGGTCATCAATGACCGCATTGCGGACTCCATGTTTCAGCAAGCCCTGCTGCGCCCCGAAGAATACGACATCCTCGCCATGCCCAACCTCAACGGCGACTACCTCTCCGACGCCCTGGCCGCCCAGGTCGGCGGTCTGGGCATGGCCCCCGGCGCCAACGTCGGCGACCAGGCCGCCGTGTTCGAAGCCACGCACGGCACCGCTCCGAAGTATGCCGGCAAGGACATGATCAATCCTGGTTCGCTCATCCTCTCCGGAGCCCTGATGTTTGAACATCTGGGCTGGAACGAGGTGGCCGGGACGATTCGCCACGGCCTGGAGCAGGCCGTACGGGACAAGATCGTGACCTACGACCTGGCCAGGCAGCTCGAAGGCTCGCGGCAGGTCAAATGCTCCGAGTTCGGCCAAGCCATTATCGAGCGCCTCTAGGCCCGGGATATCCGCCGTCGCCTCGCAGGCCACGGCGAGGTGATTTCGCCGAGAAAAACCTGGGGTCGGAGAGGCCGCCGCTTCGGTGAAGGCGTCGATGCCGGGACCGCCCCCGCTACCGATCCGCTGCATGGAATCGGAGGAACAATCCAATGTTGCTTGATGAGTACCAGAGCAAAAAACTGTTCGCCGCGGCCGGAATTCCCGTGCCCCCGGGGATCGTTGTGCGCCCGGGGGAAAAGCCGCATCCGGAGTTCGCCGCCCCGTGGATGGTCAAGTCCCAGGTGCTGGCCGGAGGACGGGGCAAGGCGGGCGGCGTGGTCCGGGTGGACGGGCCGGTGGCCCTGCCGGGGGTCATGAAAAAACTGTTCGACCTGCCCATTGGGGGAAGCCGGCCGCCGATGCTGCTGCTGGAGCCCGCCGCGTGCATCACGCGCGAGTTCTATGTGAGCCTGGCCGTTTCCCGGGACCGGGAAAGCCTGCTGCTCACGGTCAAGGCCACCGGCGGCATGAACGTGGAATCCGGCGAGGGTTCGCAGCCCCTGATCCAGAAGGTGCGCCTGCCCGAAGGCCCCACCGAAGCCCAGGTGCGCAGCGCCTTTTTCCGGCTAGGCCTGCGCCGGGAACAGATGGACGATTTTAGGACTGTGGTGCTCGGCCTTTATAGGGCCGTGAAGGATAACGGCTTGCTCCTGGCCGAGATCAATCCCCTGGCCGAGGTCGCCGGCGGCTGGCTGTTGGCCCTGGACGGCAAGGTCGAGATCGACGACAGCGTGGCCGAAATCCGGCCCGAGTTGGAAGCCTTGGCGAATCCCGGGCATTACGGGCGACGAGAACTGGCGGCTCGCAAGGCCGGGTTCAGTTATGTGCGCCTCGATGGCTGGGTCGGTTGCGTGGTCAACGGGGCCGGCCTGGCCATGGCGACCATGGACGCCCTCAATTTCGCGGGCATCGCTCCGGCCAACTTCCTTGACCTGGGCGGCACGGCCGATGCGAAACGCATGCGCGACGCCTTGGAGTTGCTGCTCGGCGACGATCGGGTCAACGCGGTGTTCATCAACCTGTACGGGGGGATACTATCCTGCGCCGCGGTCGCCGAAGCGCTTTTGGCGGTATTGGACGGCAAGGAACCGGCCAAACCGGTCGTGGCCCGCTTGTCCGGAAACAGCGCGGAGAAGGGCAAGGAACTGCTTCAGGCCAGCGGACTGGAACGGTTGTTCCTGGCCGACGACATGGCCGGGGCCATGGAGCTTTTGGGCAAGCTTGGGCCGCGAAGCACGCCGAGAGTCTTAAACGACAGCGTCAGCGTAGCCGTGTCGCTGCCGCCCGTGCCGCGGGGAACGCGCCGCCGCGACGACGTCCCCTCCCCCCTGGATCTGGGCCCCGGGACCCAGGTTCTCGTCCAGGGGCTGACCGGCAAAATGGGCACGTTCCATGCCGGACTGATGCGGGCGTACGGCACGAACATCGTGGCCGGCGTCACCCCCTTCAAAGGCGGGACCCGCAGCGGGGATACGCCCATATACGACACCGTGCACGAGGCGGTCCGGCAGCACCGCATCGACCTGAGCATCATTTTCGTGCCCGGCCCCTTCGTGGCCGACGCCATCCTGGAAGCGGCCGACGCCAAGGTCCCCTGGGTCGTGTGCATCACCGAAGGCACGCCGCAACTCAACATGCTGCGGGTCCTGCCCGCCTTGCGGGAAAACGGCACCTGCCTGCTCGGCCCCAACACCCCGGGCATCATTGTTCCGGACCGTTTCAAGGCCGGAATCATGCCGACCGATCCTTTCCGGCCCGGTCCGGTGGCGGTGTTCTCTCGAAGCGGTACCCTGACGTATGAGGCCTCGGCCCGGCTGAGCGCCGCCGGCATGGGGCAGGCCCTGGCGCTTGGCGTCGGCGGGGATCCATTTATCGGACTCGGTTTTGCCGAACTGCTCGATCTTGTGCGCGACGATCCGCGGGTGGAGGCCGTCCTGCTGCTTGGCGAGATTGGAGGCCGGGCCGAGGAGGATGTGGCCGCCTATGTCGCCGCCGCATCCTATCCCAAGCCCATCGTCAGTTTCGTGGCCGGACTCACCGCGCCCGCAGGGCGTCGCATGGGCCATGCGGGCGCCATCCTTGAGGAAGGCGGCGGCGTGGCGCGCAAACTTTCGGCGCTGCGGCAGGCCGGCATCGAGGTTTGTTCGAGCCTGGACGAGCTGCCGGAAGCCATGGCGAGGCTTTTGGTCAAACCCCGGGCGGCGGCGGGAGCCTAGGGCCCGCGCCTGGGCTACCGGCTGACAGGCGACGTCCCCGAGCGCACCGCAGGGGGAATGTTTCAGGCCCGCATAGCGTGAAACGAAAGTGGATCAGGCCAATCGGATCCGCTCCGGAAGGGCTGCGTCCGCAAGCGCAGCGCGGTTGCGGACGCAGCCCGCCAAAGCCGGGCTTCGGGCATGGCCCTTCCACGCCCGTGTCGGCATGCCGCCTTGCAATGTGGAAACGGAACGAACGTGGTGCCTGGAATCGCCTTTCGGGCACGGCAACTTAGGATCTGCCATGAAACCTACGCAAGAACCAAGGATTGATCCCAGCGAGACGTTTGACGTGCTGGTCATCGGCGGCGGAAACGCCGCGCTCTGCGCGGCCATGACCGCGAGCGAGGCCGGGGCGCGCGTCGTGCTCCTGGAAGCCTCCCCATGGGAGTTCAGGGGCGGCAACAGCCGGCATACCCGCAACCTCCGCTACATGCACCGCAGCGCCAACGGCTTTCTCACCGGCCCCTACCTCGAGGATGAGTTCTTCAAGGATCTGCTGCTCGTCACCAAGGGGAATACCAACGAGGATCTGGCCCGCTTCACCATACGCGAATCCGCCGAGGTGGGAGACTGGATGATGGCGCATGGCGTGCGGTTCCAGCCGTCCATGCGCGGGACGCTGCACCTGTCCCGGACCAACGCCTTTTTCCGCGGCGGCGGCAAGGCGCTGGTCAACGCCTATTACGCCACCTGCGAACGCCTGGGCGTCAAAATCCTCTATGATGCCGAGGTCACGGATCTGGACATGTCCGACGGCCTGTTTCGCTCGGCCACGGTCAACCACAAGGGCACGGTTCTCCAGTTGCGCGCCCGCTGCATGATCGCGGCCTCGGGCGGATTCCAGGCGGACCTGGAGTGGCTCAAACGCTCCTGGGGCGAGGCGGCGGACAATTTCATCGTTCGCGGCTCCCCCTACGACAAGGGCGTCGTGCTCAGGGTGCTGCGCGAGAAAGGGGCTGACACCGTCGGCGATCCCAGCCAATGCCATTGCGTGGCCATCGACGCCCGGGCGCCCAAATACGACGGCGGCATCGTCACGCGCCTCGATTGCGTGCCCTTCGGCATCTGCGTCAACAAGGAAGCGAAGCGCTTTTACAACGAAGGCGAGGAGTTCTGGCCCAAGCGTTACGCCATCTGGGGCAGGCTCGTGGCCCAGCAGCAGGGGCAAACCGCCTACTCGATCATTGACGCCAAGTCGATCGACCTGTTCATGCCCTCGGTCTTTCCCCCCATCGAGGCCGGTTCCATCAAGGAATTGGCCCATAAACTCGGCCTCGACCCGGACAGCCTGGAAAGCACCATCCAGGAGTACAATGCAGCCACCACGCCCGGGGCTTTCGATTCCAACGCCCTGGACGGCCTCGCCACCACCGGCTTGGAGCCCATCAAGTCCAACTGGGCCCGCCCCATCGATACGGCGCCTTTCTATGGCTACCCCCTGCGCCCCGGCATCACCTTCACCTACCTCAGCCTCAAAATCGACGAGCAGGCCAGGATGCTCATGCAGGATGGGAAGCCATCCAAGAACATCTTCGCCGCGGGCGAGCTTGTGTCTGGCAATATTCTCGGTCAGGGATACATGGCCGGGTTTGGAATGACAATCGGAACGGTTTTTGGCCGTATCGCCGGAAAGGAGTCTGCGAAATGTCTTCAAAAATCCTAGAAGAAGCCAACAGGATCATGACCATCTGCAATGCCTGCCGGTATTGCGAAGGGTTTTGCGCTGTTTTCCCGGCCATGGAGTTGCGTCGTATATTCACGGAATCGGATTTGAAATACATGGCCAACTTGTGCCACAACTGCCGTGGCTGCTACTACGCCTGCCAGTACGCGCCTCCTCATGAGTTCAACCTGAACGTGCCGCGAACCCTGGCCCAACTGCGCTTGCACACGTACCAGGAGTTCGCCTGGCCGGCCTCCTTCAAGGGGGTGTTCAACAAAAACGGGAAGGTCGTGGCCGCGATCACGATCCTTTGCGTGCTGCTCCTCACGCTGACGTCCCTGGCCAGACACGGGTCGAGCGCCTTTTTCGCCTCCCAGGCCGGACCGGGAAGCTTCTACGCCATCATCCCCTATCCCGTGCTGCTTGTGCTGTTCTCCGCAGTCGGCATCTTCGCTTGTGTGAGCCTCTGGAAGGGGATGAAAAACCTTTGGCGGGCGACGGAGGGCAAAGCGGAGATGTTCCGCAGCCCCGCCTACAACCTGCGGGCCGTCTGGGACGTCTTGCGGTTGCGGTATCTGGAAGGCGGCGGCGACGGCTGCAACTACCCGGACGACAAGTTCAGCATGCAGCGCCGCTCCATGCATCACTTCACCTTCTATGGATTCCTGTTGTGCTTCGCCTCCACCGTCGTCGCCCTGACGTACGACCATGCCCTCGGCATTGCCGCGCCCTATGCCTTCTTCAGTCTGCCCGTGCTTTTGGGGACGCTTGGTGGCGTCTCCCTGGCTATCGGCACCATCGGGCTGTACCGCTTGAAAAAGCTCATGGACAAGGAGCCCGCCTATGCGGAAGCCTTTCCAATGGATATTTCATTCATCATGCTGCTGTGCTCTGTCACTATTTCAGGCCTGCTGCTCCTGGTTTTTCGATCAACGAGTATAATGGGTATTTTATTGTGCATCCATCTTGGACTGGTTATGGCGTTATTTATAACAATGCCATACAGCAAGTTTGTTCATGGTGTCTATCGATATGCGGCACTTGTTCGTCATGCAGGAGAACAAATTCAGGCAAATCCCGTACGTAAAAAGCCATAGAGGTTCTGAAAATTCAGGAGTACGAGCACAGAACCGTATGAAATGGCAAAAAATGTATTTACATGATTGGCATAAAAAACGATATATGGTTGCGGTGTTGAGCGATACTGTCTGCTGAAAGGCATTTTCGCACAATGTCCAAGAGAAGGAGGAGCCATGCTTGCATTATTGGGACTCCTTGTTATTGTTGTTCTCCTTGTCTCTATCATGACAAAAAGGCTTTCTCCGCTGATTGCCTTGATCGTAATTCCTTTCATTGGCGCTGTTGTTAGCGGAGCCGACCTGACACAACAAGCAAGTTTATCATCGAAGGCTTGCGTTCCATCGTTCCAGCCGCCGGAATGTTCGTGTTCGCAATCCTGTTCTTCGGCGTCATGTCTGACGCGGGCATGCTGGACCCGATCATCAACGGCGTGCTCAAGGTAGTGGGCACCAGCCCGACGCGCATTACCATGGGGACACTGTTCCTGACGCTGCTCATCCATCTGGACGGCTCCGGGGCGGTGACCTTCATGCTCGTCGTCCCGGCCTTGCTGCCCCTCTATGATCTCTTGGGCATGGACAAGCGCATATTGGCCTGCATGGCCGCCCTGGGGGCGGGCGTGAACTTCCTGCCCTGGGTCGGGCCAATGATCCGGTCTTCGGCGGTATTGAACATCTCGGCCATCGAGATTTTCAACCCCCTGATTCCGGTGCAGATCTGCGGCTTGGCGCTGGCGTTCTTCTTCGCCTACATGCTGGGCAAGCGCGAGGAAAAGCGGCTTCGTCGCGAGGGCTGCGATTTTTCCGCAGGCGCCTGCAAGGCCGAACTCTCCGAAAAGCAAATCGAGCTGCGCCGCCCCCATCTCTTCTGGGTCAACGTCTTCATTACTGTGGGCGTCATCTTCGTCATGATTACCAACATCCTCTCCGCCGCGGTCTCCTTCATGATCGGCACCGTGTTGGCCCTGGTGATCAATTACCCGCACGCGAAACTGCAGCGGGCGCGCGTGGACGCGCATGCCAAGCCGGCCATGATGATGGCCAGCATCCTCATGGCGGCCGGCGCCTTCGTCGGCATCATGAAAGGCACCGGCATGACCGCCGCCATGGCCAAGGCCATCATCTCCTTCGTCCCACACGAGATGACGCAGCACATCCCCTTTGCCCTCGGAATCATCGGCATGCCTTTGACGTTGTTCTTCGACCCGGACTCCTTCTACTTCGGCGTGATGCCTGTGATAGCCGAAGTGTATAAGAACGCGGGGGGAAATGCCGTACAGATCGCGCAGGCGGCACTGCTCGGGGCCTGCACGACGGGATTTCCCGTCAGTCCCCTGACGCCAGCCCCCTTCTTGCTGGTCGGCCTTGCCGGCATCGAGTTTGGCGAACATCAAAAGTATTCCATTCCCTTCTTGTGGATGGCCTCCATTGTCATGACCTTTGCCGCCGCGTTCATGGGAGTCATTCCATTTTAATCAGGATTGCTCCAGAGGAGGTGCGGTCCGAAATCGCACCTCCTCCGTCAACGGAGAGCCAATCGTCGTAACGCATGGCGCAGCATCGCCTCGCCAATGCCGCGACGCTGTGGAGCAAACCGCTTGTCGCGGCGGAGGTCGTTTCCTTGCCCGATGTCGAATGCGTTTCCTTGGCGCGTATGGAGTCTGCCGCGATATTTGACGCGAGCCTTCGACAGACGGGCCTGGCCATCGCCATGGCCGTTCTCTCACGCAGAAGTGGACCTGAACGAGAGAACTTTGGCGACTGCTCGCCGTTGGTGGCGTTGCCGGAGTGCGGGGCTGTGAAAGAGGCTTTTGACCGTGGCGACGCGCATCGCTGACTGGCTTGCATGAAGCGACCGTGCAGTCCGCAAAAGGAAATAATCATGAGGCGGCAATTTTCGTTTAAAACGGTGTTCCTTACGCCCTTGCTCCTCGTCGTGGCCGTCGGCCTCGGCGGACTGGCCATGATCGGAGCCGATGGCGCGCGCAAGGCCTCCACGGACATTCTCCGGGACGAGTTGCCGGTCATCTCCCAGGCCATTGTGAGCAATGTGTCCGAATCCCTGACCCTGGCCGTCCAGGCGCTCAAGGCCTGGTCGGCACTGCCCGAGATCCAGGCGGCGACGGACGGTGGGCATGAGGACTTCCGGAGGTTCATGGGCAATATCCTGGCCGCCATGCCCAACCTGGGCGTGGCCTACTGCAACCTGTACGCCACCGACGGCAAACAGGTGGCGTCCACGTTGCCCGGGCCGCTTGCCGGTTCGGACATTTCCGGCCGCGGCTATTTTCAGGCGGTGGTCGGCAACGGGCGCGACAACGCCAAGTCCAAGGCCATCTTGAGCAGGATATCCAACCAGCCCGTGGTCACGTTGTGTCAGGCGGTGACGGTGGGCGGAAAGCTCGTGGGCGTCATGACCGCCACGGTGGTTCTCAAGGATCTGACCAAACACGTTTCCACCATCCGCATCGGGTCAACCGGCCATGTCCTGATTTTCGAACCAGACGGCACCGCCGTGTCGCATCCCGATCTCGGGCAGTTGCTCAAAAAGGACGCCGCTGCCGACACGCTGGTCAACCGGGCCCTGGGCGTCACGGACCACGCCATGCTCACGTCCCCGGACGGCCAGTTGGCATCGGTGCGCAAGGACGGCTTCACGGGTTGGACCTTCGTGGTCCTGGCCCCCATGAAAGACCTGAACGCCCGGGTGAGGGATGTGGTCAAACACGAGGCCGTCATGGCCGGCATCGTCCTGATCCTGCTGCTTGGCATTCTGTGGGGGCTCACCGAACGCGTGGTCAATGTGCCGCTTACCGCGTGCATGGACTACGCCCACCGAGTTTCCAAGGGCGAGCTGGCCCATACTTTTTCCTCGCGGGCCGTGTGCCATGAATTGCGGGAGCTTGGGGACTCCCTTGTCAGAATGGTCATGGCGCAGCGGGAAGCCCTGGATGCGGTGGCGAGCAAGGAATCCCTCGCACAAACCGAAGCCGCCCGGGCCATGGAGGCCACCCGGAAGGCCGAAGAGGCCTTGGTGCTGGCGAAAAGTTCCAAGGCCGAAGGCATGTCCGCTGCCGCCGTGCGCATCGAGGGCGTGGTGAGCGTGCTCGCGAGCGCCTCGGACAAGCTTTCCTCCAAGGTGCGACATTGCGGCGAAGAGGCGCACGCCCAGTCCGAGCGCCTGATTGAGTCGGCCACGGCCATGGAGGAAATCAACGCCACGGTCATGGAGGTGGCCCGTAACGCCTCCAGCGCGGCCAACACCGCTGATGAAACCAGGAAAAAGGCCGAACGCGGCGCGGACATCGTCTCCGAGGCCATCGCCCGGATCAACGCCGTGCGTAAGCAGGCGCTCACGCTCAAGGAGGACATGGGGCATCTCGGCAAGCAGGCCCAGGACATCGGCGCCGTGATCGACGTCATCAACGATATCGCCGACCAGACGAACCTGCTGGCCCTCAATGCCGCCATCGAGGCCGCACGGGCCGGCGAAGCCGGACGCGGCTTCGCCGTGGTGGCCGATGAGGTCAGGAAACTCGCCGAAAAAACCATGAACGCCACCGGGGAGGTCGGGGAAGCCATCGCCGACATGCAGCAAGGAGCCCGACACACTATCGGCAATGTGGAAGGCTCGGTCGCCGCCATCGCCGTCGCCACGGACAAGGCCCATGAATCGGGTGAGGCTCTTGAGGAGATCGTTTCCCTGGTAGGAATCGCCTCGGACCAAGTGCGGGCCATTGCCACTGCCACCGAGGAACAGTCCTCGGCCACCGAGGAGATGAGCCGTTCCATCACCGAAACCAACGCCATCGCCTTGGAAACCAGCCAGGTCATGGCCGAGGCCTCCCTTGCCGTGGCCGAAGTGGCTGGGCAGACCGCGACCCTGTTTGAATTGATCGACACCCTGCGCGACGGGATTGCCCAGGCACCGGAGCCCGGGATCGGCAAGAGGGACAGCGACGACCTGAAGGCTTCATCGGTGAAATCGCCGGCGTTGGCGATGTGACCCGAAGCGAGTCGACGGCATGGGGTGGCGGAGGCGCAACGGGCGGGTCTCCAGGCCAAAGCCGGCGCGTCATGGCCGCGCGAGCCTTTCTCGGGGGGCCGCCCGAGGCGGGCCCCCGTGGCGAACACCCGCGGACAAGCGGCAACATGGCCCGCGCCATGCGGGATATCCCGGGCACAAGCCCAAGCCGGGCGGCCTTTCCCGGTAGCATTGAAACAGAGGCGAGCGAGGTAGCCGAATGAGTTTTAAAGAGAATATCCACGCGCTTTTTGCGCCCAAAACCGTAGCCGTCATCGGCGCGTCCGATAAGCCGGGAAAAGTCGGCCATACGGTGGTGCATAATATGCTGGATGCGGAATTCAAGGGAACATTGATTCCCGTCAATCCCAAATCCGATACAATCCTGGGCCTTCCCGTCACCAAAAGCATCGAGGACCTTCCCGAGGGCCTCGACCTGGCCGTCATCGTCGTCCCTGTGAAGGCGGTCGTGCCTTCCATGGAGGCCCTGGCTGCCCGTAAAGTCCGTTCCGTCATCATCATCACGGCGGGATTCAAGGAAGTCGGCCGCGAAGGCGCGGCCCTCGAACAGCAGCTCATCGAAATCTGCACGAAAAACGACATCGCCATGGTCGGCCCCAACTGCCTGGGCCTTTTAAGCACCCATGACGACAACAACGCCTCCTTTGCCGCCGGCTATCCGAAGAAAGGCTCCATCGCCTTCTTCTCCCAGTCCGGCGCGCTGTGCACCGCCATCCTCGACTGGGCCCTCGGCGAGGAAGTCGGGTTTTCCAAGTTCGTGTCCATGGGCAACATGGCCGTGGTCAACGAAGCCAACATGCTGGAATACCTGCGCACCGACCCGAACACCAAGGTCATCCTGGGCTATATCGAAAACGTCTCCAACGGCGCGGACTTCATCGAGCAGGCGGCCAAGGTCTGCCGGGAAAAGCCCGTCATCATGATCAAGTCCGGCACCACCACCGCCGGCGCCAAGGCGGCCTCCTCCCACACCGGCGCCATCGCCGGTTCGGACGCGGCCTACACCGCCGCCTTCCGCAAGACCGGCGTCATCCGCGCGGGCGACATGGGCACGCTTTTCGATCTGGCCATGGCCTTCTCCACCCAACCCCTGCCCGAAGGCCCCGGGGTGTGCGTGGTCACCAACGCCGGCGGTCCCGGCATTCTGGCCGCCGACGCCATCGAAAAGTCGCAGCTCCTCAACATGGCGCGCCTGTCGGCGAACACCATCGAGCGGTTCAAGGAGTTCCTGCCGCCCTACGCGGCGCTCTACAACCCGGTCGACCTCGTGGGCGACGCCCCGGCCGAGCGCTACCGCAAGGCCCTCGAAGTGGTGGTCGAGGACCCGCAGGTGCACTCGATCCTGATCCTTTTGACCCCGACCGCCTCGGCCCAGATCGTCGAGACGGCCCAGGCCATCATCGACGTGGCCAAAACCACGAAGAAGCCCATCTTCGTCAACTACATGGGCGGCATGCGCACCAAACCCGGCGTGCGCATGCTAAACGACGCCAGCATCCCCTGCTCGGTCTACCCCGAGCCGCTGATCGCCAGCATCGAGACCATGTACAAGTACTACCTCTGGCGGCAGACCCCGGCCCAGGAGTTCCCGGAGATCCGGCGCAACCGCCAGAAGGCGCGCCTCGTCATCAACGAGGCCCGGTCCAAGGGCGCGACCGAAGTGGTCGAGTTCCAGGCCCAGGAAGTGCTTCGCGCCTACAACCTGCCCACCCCCAACACGGTGTTGGCCCGCTCGTCGGACGAGGCCGTGGCCGGCGCGGAAAAGATCGGCTACCCGGTGGTTTTAAAGATCGCCTCGCCGCAGATCTCGCACAAGTCGGACGTGGGCGGCGTCAAGGTGAACCTCACCGACGCCGAGGCCGTGAAAAACGCCTTCTTCGACATCACGGCTCGAGCCCAGCGTATGCGCCCCGAAGCGTATATCGCCGGCTGTCTGGTCCAGGAAATGGCCCCCAAGGGCTGCAAGGAGATCATCATCGGGTTCAAGCGCGACGACCAGTTCGGTCCGCTTCTGATGTTCGGCCTCGGCGGCATCTACGTGGAAATCTTAAAGGACATCGCCTTCCGCCTGGCTCCGCTCGGGCGCGACGACGCCAAGGGGATCATCCGCGAGATCAAGTCGTACATGCTCCTTAAGGGCGTGCGCGGCGAGCCGCCGGTCAACTTCCAGGCCATCGAGGACATCCTGCTCACCATGTCGGAACTGGCTCTGGATTTCCCGGAGATCCAGGAAGCCGAGTTCAACCCGGTGCTGGTCAACGCGGAAAAGGCCGTGGTCGCCGACGTGCGGATCACCCTGAGCGCAAAGTAAGCAGAATCCAGGAGGAACAATCCTATGATCGGTCTCTATATCGGGTCCACGCAGGGATATTCGGGCAAGAACCTCGTCACGCTGGCCCTGGGGCAGCAGTTTCAGCGCGAAGGCAAGACCATCGGCTACATGAAGCCTGTCGGCGCCGTGCCCCACAAGATCAACAACCAGATCGGCGACGAGGACGCCCATTTCATGCAGCAGGCCCTGGGCCTGTCGGAGTCCCCTTCGCTGGTCAGTCCCGTGGTCATCACCCGGGATTTCCATATGCGCGCCTTCCTGGAGGATTGCGCCAACCTGATGCCGGGCATCGTCGACAGCTATAAGAAGCTCTCCGCCGGCAAGGACCTCATGCTGGTCGGCGGTTCGGGCAGCTTCCTGTACTCCGGCAAGTACTGCGGCGTGGACGGCGTATCCGTGGCCAGCGCCATCGGCGCCAAGGTCCTGCTCGTCGACCGCTATATCCAGGAGTACAACTACGACTACCTGGCCGCGGCCAAGGAAGCCCTGGGCGACGACCTGGTCGGCGTCATCCTAAACGACGTGCCCGACCACTTCCGCGAGGAAGCCGAGACGCTGATCGTGCCCTTCCTCAAGCGGCGCGGCGTGGACGTGCTCGGCATCGTGCCTCACGACCCCATCATGTTCGCCGTGCGCGCGGGCGACCTGGCCCATGGCCTGGGCGGCCGCATGATCACCACGGGCGGGCGCACCGACAATCTGGTGGTCAACTTCCTGATCGGCACCATGCAGGTGGAGAACTTCGTCACCTTCTTCAAACGCCATAAGGACGTGGCCATCCTGTGCGGCGGCGACCGGGCCGACCTGCAACTCGTGGCCCTGGAAGGCGGCTGCGCGGCGCTGATCCTGGCCGGCAACCTCTACCCCAACGACATCATCCTGGCCAAGGCCGAGGACAAGGGCGTGCCGGTCATCGTGGTGCGCGACGATACCTTCACCGTGGCCAAGAAAATGGAATTGATTCTGACGCGCGAAAAACTGCGCGACAACTCCCGCATCGAACACGGCTCCAAGCTCGTGCTCCAGGCAATCAACATGGCCGCCCTCAAGCGCAACCTGGGGTTCTAGCGCGGCCGCGAGGCCGCGCTCATTCCGAACCCTCGTCCTGCAAGGAACCCGGCATGACAAACACCATCATCCGCAAGCGCCGGCTTATCCCCGGCCAGACCAGCGAGCTGGTCATCAAGGCTCCGCACATTGCGGACAAGGCCAGGCCCGGCAATTTCGTCATCCTGCGGGTCTGCGAAAAAGGGGAGCGCATCCCGCTCACCATTGCCGACGCCGATGCCACGGCTGGCACCATCACCCTGGTCTACCTCGTCCTTGGCAAAACCACCGCGCACCTCGACACCCTGGAGGCCGGCGACGTCCTCCTCGACCTGTGCGGTCCGCTCGGCAAGCCAACCGACATCCACCACCGCGAAGGAGCCATTGTCTGCGTGGGCGGCGGCACGGGCATCGCCGCCATGCACCACATCGCCAAGGGCCACCATCAGGCCGGCAACCGCGTGATCGGCATCATCGGCGCGCGCACCAAGGATCTGTTGCTCTTCGAGGAGGAACTGCGGCGCGTGTGCGCTGCAGTGCTCATCTCCACCAATGATGGGTCCTACGGCCGCCAGGGGCTGGTGACGGAGCTTCTGGAGGAGCGTCTTGGCGACGATTCCCCGGTGGCCGAGGTGCTGGCCGTTGGCCCGGTGCCCATGATGGCGGCGGTGTCCGCAGTGGCCGCCCGTTTCAGCATCCCTTGCCTTGTCAGTCTCAACTCCATCATGCTCGACGGTATCGGCATGTGCGGCGCCTGTCGCGTCCGGGTCGACGGGGAAGTCCGCTTCGCCTGCGTCGATGGCCCGGAGTTTGACGGCGCGCGCGTGGACTTCAAGGAACTCGCCCAGCGCCTGAACGCGTTTACGACCATGGAAAAAAGATCTTACGAGGAGTTTAAAAAACACCATGTGTGCCGCTGCTCCCAGTGACGGTAATGGCAAAAGGATGCCGCGCACGCCCATGCCCGAGCAACTGCCGCGTGTGCGCGTGGGGAATTTCGACGAGGTGGCGCTGGGCTACAGCCGGGAGATGGCCCTGGCCGAGGCGTCGCGGTGCCTGCGATGCAAAAAGCCGGCCTGCGTTTCGGGCTGTCCGGTGGGCATCGACATCCCCGGCTTCATCGCCGCCCTGGCCGCGGGTGACATCACTGCCGCGTACGGCGTCATCCGGAAAACCAATTCACTTCCGGCGGTCTGTGGCCGGGTCTGTCCCCAGGAGAGCCAATGCGAGGCCGCCTGCATCCTGGGCAAGAAAGGCGAGCCCGTGGCAATCGGCCGGCTGGAGCGCTATGTGGCCGATACGTTCATGGCCTCGGACGCCTGCGAGACCCTGACCGGCGCGCCGGCATGTCCGCCTGGGCTCGACGGCCTACGCGTGGCTTGCATCGGCGCCGGCCCGGCCGGGCTGACCGTGGCCGGCTCCCTGGCTGCCCAGGGCATCGGCGTGGACGTCTACGAGGCCCTGCATGAACCCGGCGGGGTGCTGGTCTACGGCATTCCGGAATTCCGCCTGCCCAAGGCCGTGGTGCGCCGTGAAATCGAAGCCATGACCGCCATGGGCGTGCGGTTTTACACCAACTGGGTCGGCGGACGCACCATCGACGTCCAGGATCTGCTGGATTCGGGCTACAAGGCCGTGTTCATCGGCGTGGGCGCGGGCTTGCCGGTCTTTCTCGGCATACCCGGCGAGAACCACATCGGCGTTTTTTCCGCCAACGAGTACCTGACCCGGGTCAATCTGGGCCGGGCTTACGCCTTCCCGGAGTGGGACACCCCGGTCTATCCAGGCAGGCGCGTGGTGGTTTTCGGGGCGGGCAACGTGGCCCTGGATTCCGCCCGCACGGCGGCGCGCATGGGCGCCGAACGGGTCTCCATCGTCTATCGCCGCACCGAGAATGAGATGCCGGCCAGGTTGGAAGAGCTGCACCACGCCAAGGAGGAGGGCATCGAGCTTATGTGTCTGCACGCGCCGTTGTCGTTCAATGGCGATCCATCGGGACGCTTGGTCTCGGTGGTGCTGCAGAAGATGCGCCTGGGCGAACCCGATGATTCCGGCCGCTGCCGCCCCCTGGCCTGCGAGGGGCAGTACTGCGAACTCCCGGTGGACATGGCTATTGTGGCCGTCGGCACTCGGGCGAACCCTCTTTTGCCCCGCACGACGCCTGGCCTTGCCACCAACGACCGCGGCTACATTGTCGTCAATGAGGAGACAGGTGAAACGAGCATCCCCAACGTCTTCGCCGGCGGCGACATCGTCACGGGGGCGGCCACGGTCATTTCGGCCATGGGGGCCGGTCGCCGCGCGGCTGCCTCGATCGCCAATAAGTTCAGGCAGGAACCTGCCCGGGGCTAGTCCTTTTCGGCGACGCCCGCATCTCCCCTTTGGACGAGAAAACGCGCGGAAGGTGACCTGGAACCTGACCCGGTCCCCATGGTGCAACGGCTCAAGAAGGTCCTCATGGCGTGGTGGGAGCATCGCCCCATTGCCTCCGAGTCCGTATTCGTAACTGTGGAGGCGCATGCCTTCTGCAAGGAATACCTGGGGCAGCCGTTCACCAACCGGCAGCACCTGATGGAGCGGCTGTGCAAGAAGGCCGGCGTCAGGGAGTTTGGCTTCCACGCCATTCGGCATCTCACGGCCAGCATCCTGTACCGTGAAGGGCAGCCGGTGGCCGTCATCCAGTCCGTCTTGCGCCACAAGTCGCCGCAGACCACGCCCCGTTACCTCCAGAGCCTCGGCCTCAAGCAGACCCAGGAAGCCATGGAAGCGGTCATGGGCAAGCGCGGACCAGGGAAGGTCGTCAGCATCCAGAAGGTCGCGCAGGAGCAGGGGTAAAGTTTTGGACTCCCAAGGTCGGAAATGTGGACTTCGTGTGGACAAACGAAAAAAGCGGCTTACGTGGTCGACGTAGGCCGCTTTTTTCAGCTGGGGTTGCCAAGGAGAAGCGAGCGGAGCGCGCCATAGCGTTGGCCTGTCCTGCCTACGGTACGGTGATCTCCAGTCGACCGATCATCCCCCCGGTGAGCCGGAATGCGAAACGCAAGGTCACGGGGCTGCCGGCGAAGTTGCCGGAAACAGCAGCCATGACCACGACTTCTTCTCCCAGCCGTTGGACGGAGACGGGCTCCGCATGCGGTTGGTACTGTTCGTAGGTTTCCTTTTCCCAGGCGCCAATGGCCGCATGGCCACGCCGTTCCTCTTTTTCATCGATGACAGCCGCTTCCTGGGTGAAAAAGCGCAGCATGGCCGTGGCGTCGTGGGCGTTGGCCGCCGTGAAGTAACCGGCGATGGCAGTGGGCAGTTCGATGGACATAACTTTTCCCTTTCATGGTATGTTAGCAGACACCCCATTGATGTCCTGATGGCATCCTGCGACGGTCCCCTGACACCCCATTGTCAGCAGGCCCGGGAGCACCACCCTGTGGCCATAGGATTGTCAGGGGCGGGGACCAAGCTGGCTGGCGTCTGGCAACCATCAAAGCAGGGAGATCGCTATGTTTGCTGTGTATTGCGAGAAACCAAACGATGCCGAGCCGCTTCAGGCTCTCAAGGTGGGGGAGCGCCCGGAACCGGAGGTCACCGAGGGTTGGGTGCGGGTGCGCGTCACGCATGCAAGCCTCAATCGCCACGACCTGTTTACCCTGCGCGGCATCACCGGTCAGGCCACACCCATCCCCTTCCCCATGATCCTTGGCAACGACGCCGTTGGCCGCCTGGACGACGGGACGGAGGTCGTTCTCTATCCGCTCATCACCGACGCCGACCGGACAGATGACGAGACGTTGGACCCGGGCTGGCATGTGCTGAGCGAAAAGGTCCAGGGCACCTTTGCCGATTATGTGGTTGTGCCGCGCCGCAATGCCCTGGCCCTGCCCAAGGGGCTCTCCCCGCTTGCCGCTTCGGTGCTGGGCACCGCCTGGCTGACGGCCTACCGCATGCTCTGCGTCAAATCCGGACTGCGTCCCGGGCAGACCATGCTGGTGCAGGGAACCACAGGCGGCGTGTCCACGGCGCTCATCCAGATGGGATGCGCTGCCGGGATGGAGGTATGGGCCACCAGCCGCTCCGAGGAGGGACGGGAATTAGCCCGCCGTCTTGGCGCGTACCAGGTCCTTGTCCCAGGTGAGGGCCTGCCGCATCGGGTCGAGGCAGTCTTCGACAGCGTGGGCACCGCCACCTGGGAGCACTCCTTGGCCTCGGTACGGCGCGGCGGCACCGTCGTGACCATGGGCATAACCACGGGGCGCATGGTGCAGTTGGACCTGCTGCCGGTCATCGTCAATCAACTTACCATCAAGGGCTCCATCATGGGCACCCGGGCGGAAATGCTCGACCTCATGAACTTTGTCGTCCGCCACGGCATCACGCCGCAGATCGCGCAGGTGTTGCCCATGGAGCGGGCGAGGGAAGGCTTTGCGGCCATGTGCGCAGGGCGGCTTGGCGGCAAGATCATCTTGACGCGCTAGGTCGCAGGCGGCTCGTTCCGGTGGTGCCTGGCCGCAGCCTCGGCCAGGGCAGCGACGCGTTCCCGCAGTGCGGCCGGCTCGACCACCGTGGCCATGGGGCCGAAGGTGAGCAGCCAGGAAGCGAGGTGATCCCAGCCCACGGTGGACAGGTTGAGGACGGTGTCGCCGTCTTGCGCCTGGAGCCGGTCCTCGTCCACGCCGAGCCACCACTCCCGCCTGGCGCGGTCCACGGCCTCGGGATGGAAGCGCACGCGGGCGCGGAGGAGAGGGCGGGGCATGTTCTCGCGCACATATGCAGCCGGATCGAAGTTGCTGCGCGGAACGAAGCGCTCGCCGAGCATTTCCGCCTCGTGCATGCGATCGATACGAAAATCGCGCAGTCCCTGGCGTACGCGGCACCAGGCGATGAGGTGCCAGCGGCCGAGGTAGTAGAGCAGCCCCATAGGCTCGACCACGCGTTCCTCGGCGTCCGTTTTGCCGTGGCCCTGATAGCGCAAGCGAAGGGGTCGGCAGCGGACGAGAGCTTTCTGGATCAGGGCGAGGTCCGGTTGCCAGGCCGGGGGCGGGGTAGCGGCCGTACTGCCCATGCCGCGCATAAGGTTTGCCAGCTCCTCGCGGCGTACCGGTGGAAGCACGGCCCGTATTTTCTGCAGGGCTGAGGACACATGGGTTGAAAGGGACGATGCCGCTGTGCGTTCGAGGAGCATGCCGCCAGTCGCCAGGGCGAAAGCTTCCTCTTCGGAAAAATTGACGGGTGGCAGCAGATAGCCCCGCATGAGGGAGAAGCCGACCCCGGCCTCGGCCAGTACCGGCACGCCGGCCTCGGCCAGGGCTTTCATGTCCCTGTAGATGGTACGCTGGCTCAGTCCGAAGTGCTCAGCCATGGACGCGGCAGTAGCGAAGCGGCGGGATTGCAAGAAGAGGATCAGGCTGAGCAAGCGGTCGAGTCTACGCATGGCTGGATGTATATTCGCGAGTCTTTCCGCTCCCAGGGGTCTTTACAATAGGCGTCAGCCCGGGACGAGGTCAATCGCAGGGGACGTCAGGATGTGGACTTCGTGTGGACCAAAGAAAAGCGGGTTGCCCTGGACAGGTAACCCGCTGAATTTCTTGGCGTCCCCAAGGGGATTTGAACCCCTGTTACCGGCGTGAAAGGCCGATGTCCTGGACCAGGCTAGACGATGGGGACACAAATATGGTTTTGGCTGGGGGACTAGGATTCGAACCTAGGTTGATGGAGTCAGAGTCCATAGTCCTGCCGCTAGACGATCCCCCAGCAAGCTCAAGAGCGAACCTATCTACTGCAACGCAGTGCGCCCGTCAAGCATTTTTTGGGGTGCGCCGATTAGGAAGCCTTGGCCAGTCGACGGGTCCGCTTTTTCAGCTTGTTGACCTGACGACGCAGAATTTCCTTCTGGCGACGCGAACCATCGCCGGAAACCTCGGCCCGCTTGCTCCGCAGCTCCCGCATTTTGGCCTTCATGGACAAAATCTTCGTCTTGTACGGAGAAACCTTTTCCCCTTCCTCGCCGCCAATACCCAGCACTTCCTTGATCTGGACCAGGAGCTCTTCCTTGCCAAGGCCGGAAGCGCCCGTAATCTGCGGAACCTGCTTCACGACCAGCTCGCGCAGTTCCTTGGCGGTCATCTTGTCCAGCGGCTTCTTCAGATCAAGCTGCAATCCTTCGCTCATCATTCGCCTCCACAAAAAGTGTATCGCGCCGTCTTATGCCGTCCCGCCAGCCTTGGTACGGCCACCATGACGGGTCTTGCCGGACGGCTTCGGCCCGGCCTCGAAATACGCAACATACTTGGCATAACATCGCCCAACGGGGCTTTCCGGATCAAAAGTCCCCAAAAGTCTGCCCAGGCCTTCCGGCCGTGTAGGCAGGGGCGTGGAAAAACGCGGGGGGACTCCCCGTAACGCATCCAAGGAAATTTGGCTACCTAGCAGGTCGAACCGCACTTTGTCAAAGGCTTCCTGCCCCAAGGCGGCATTGACCAGGGATAAAATTTCCGGGGCCGCGAACACCATCTCCTGCATGGCCACCGGATCGGTCGCGCCAAGAAGCAGTTCCCGCCGGCGATGGCCCAGCGGGCGCACCAGCTCCGCCGTTTCCGGGCCGACGATCAGCTCCCAGCGGCGGCACGTTTCCACGAACGCGCGTCGATGCGCCGCTTCCTTGTCGGCCACGAACCGGTCGATGGCTTCGGACAGGCGGTGCAGCATGGTGTGCGGATCGGGGCGGCGCGGCGGCGCCGCCCCGACGAATGGCTGTTACAGCTTCAGGGCCGTCTTGATGTCGGCCGCGGCGTCGGTGCGTTCCCAGGTGAACTCGGGCCGCTCCCGGCCGAAATGGCCGTAGCAGGAAGTCGGCTTGTAGATGGGCCGCTTGAGGTCCAGGCGCTTGGAGATGAAGTAGGGGCGCAGGTCAAAGACCTCGCGCACGGCCCGGGTGAGCTCCTCGTCGGGAATCTCGCTGGTGCCAAGCGAGGTCACGAGCACCGACAGCGGCTCGGCCACGCCGATGCAGTAGGCGATCTGGACTTCGCAACGTTCGGCCGCGCCGCTGGCCACCACGTTCTTGGCCACGTACCGGGCCATGTAGGCCCCGGAGCGGTCCACCTTGGACGGGTCCTTGCCCGAGAAGGCGCCGCCGCCGTGGTTGCCCATGCCGCCGTAGGTGTCCTGGATGATCTTGCGCCCGGTCAGGCCGCAGTCGCCCATGGGGCCGCCGATGACGAACCGGCCGGTGGTGTTGATGTAGATCTTGGTGTTTTTGTCCACCATCTGCTCGGGCAGGGTGTGGAAGATGACTTCCTGGCGCACGGCGTCGGCCAGATCCTGGTACGAGATGTTCTCGTCGTGCTGGCAGGCCACAACCACGTTGTCGATGCGCGCGGGCTTGCCGTCGATGTACTCCACGGCCACCTGGGTCTTGCCGTCGGGACGCAGGAAGTCGAGGATCTTGTTCTTGCGCACGTAGGTGAGGCGGCGCGAAAGCTTGTGGGCCCAGTAGATGGGGGCGGGCATGAGGGTTTCGGTCTCGGTGCAGGCGAATCCGAACATCATGCCCTGGTCGCCGGCGCCTTGCTCCTCGGGCTTTTCCCGGGACACGCCCTGGGCGATGTCCGCCGACTGCTTGTCCACGGAGGAGACCACGGCGCAGGTTTCCCAGTCAAAGCCCATGGTCGAGCTGTTGTAGCCGATTTCCTTGACCGTCTCGCGCACGATGGCGGGAAAGTCGGCATAGGCTTTGGTGGTGATTTCTCCGGCAATGAAAGCCAGGCCGGTGGTGACCAGCGTTTCGCAGGCCACGTGCGCATTCGGGTCCTGGGCCAGGATGGCATCCAGGATGCCGTCGGAAATCTGGTCCGCGACTTTGTCCGGGTGCCCTTCGGTCACGGATTCGGAACTGAAAAGATACCGGCCCTTGGCGTTGATCATATGCGGTGTCCTCCCTGTGCCTGCCGCGCGTTCTGGCTGGCGGGCGTAATGTCAAAATGCATAAAGTGTAATCGAAATATAACTATATAGCTTGGCTGAAAAAAAAGCGCAAGCGGCATTGTCGCGACATTGCCGTGGCGCTGGCGCGGCATTGGCGGGGCGGACCCACACGGCACGAGGAACGAACCATGCGCAATGCCAGGATATTCAGGACTGCGGGGCAACGGCGGCATCGAGCAGCCGGTTGTCGATCAGCCGGGCCCGGGAAAAGCGCACCGCCGTGGCGAGCAGTCCGGGACCGTCCAGGCGGGCAAGCGGCGACACCCGGTCGGGGTGCACGCACTCCAGGTACTCCGCCGTTCCCGAAGGCATATGGGAAGCCCAATATTCCCGCACCTTGCCGGTGATGGCCGCCGTGTCACGTTCGCCGGCGGCGGCCAGGTCCGCGGCCAGGGCGAGGCCTTTATGGATGTATGGGGCCTCGGCGCGTTCGGCCGGGGTCAGGTAGACGTTGCGCGAGGAGCGCGCCAGACCGTCGGCTTCGCGCACGATGGGCGCGCCGACGATGGTGACCGGAAAGCCCAGGTCCGCCGTCATGCGCCGGATGATGGCCAGCTGCTGCCAGTCCTTTTGGCCGAAGAAGGCGAAGGTCGGGAAGGCGAGCAGGAACAGCTTGGATACGACGGTGCACACGCCACGGAAGTGGATCGGCCGCGAGGCCCCGCACAGATGGCGGGCCAGTTCCGGCACTTCCACCCAGGTGGCCGCCTCGGAGGCGTACATGGCCTCGGGCCTGGGCGTAAAGAGCACATCCGCGCCGGCCGCCTCGGCCACGGCCGCATCGTGCTCCAGGTCCCGGGGGTAGGCGTCCAGGTCCTCGCCAGGGCCGAACTGGGTCGGATTGACGAAGACGCTGACCACGACCTTGTCGGCTTTTTCCCTGGCCAGCCGGATGAGGCTTTCATGGCCGGCGTGCAGATAGCCCATGGTGGGCACGAGCCCCGTGGCCACGTCCCGGCGCAGCCAGTCCCGGCAGCGCGCGCGCAAGATTTCCGGATCGGAGACGATATCCAAGACGCACCTCCCTATACGGTTGTGCGGGCTCTAATCCAAGGTCGGGGGCATGTAAAGCCGGCCATGACATTCGCCCCTCTTGGGGGTAGGGGACCGTAGTGAGGGGCACGCGCCCCATTTCATCCCAAGGAGAGAACCATGACCTGTCGTCGCGTCCTGTATGTTGCGGCGGCGGCGGTGTTCTGCCTGACGGCAGGGCTCGTTTTCGCCGCCCGAACCTCCGCCGATGCGCGGACGGAAACGCCCCCGACGCTTTCCGCCAAGAAACTGTTGCCGTCGAAGATTCTTTCCGGCCCCAATTACACCATTGACGACAAGGTGAAAAACGACGGCTACATGAATGTCTATACCGTGCATACGAAAAAGGGCGACCTGCGGGTGGAATCCACGTCGTTGCTCTATACCCGGTTGCACGAATTGCAGGCCGCGGCGGCCATGGACGACGTCAACAAAGGCGCGGAGATCGGCAAGTCCCTCGGCATGTCCGGCGTCAACGCGGTCAAGGGCGTCTTCAACCTGATCACCAAACCCGGCGAAACGCTTTCCGGCGTGGGCAAAAACTTCACACGGGCGGAGGCTTCCAGCAAGGAGAAGCGGCCCACCGACGACAAGGGCACCGTGGGCGAGCTGCTCGGCTACAACAAAGCCATGCGCGACTGCGCCAAGACGTACGGCGTCGATCCCTATTCCCGCAATCCCATTTTGCACGAAAGCCTCAAGCGTCTGGCCGGGGCTCAGTTTTTCGGGTCGTTTACGGGTTCGGCCGCCATCCCCGGCGGCGCGGCCCTGACCATGCTGGGCAATACCGGTGCGCCCCAAAGCGCGGTGGACGTGAGCATCCCGCCCCAGGACCTCTTTACCGCCAACCGGGAACGGCTCAAGGCCATGGGCGCGACTTCCGACACGGCCAACCTGTTCGTGGAAAATCCCCATTTCACGCCCATCGAGCAGACGCGGCTGGTGCTGGCCCTGGACAAGATGACCGGCGTCGGCGACCGCAACCTCTTTATCAACCAGTGCATCCTGACCGACAACGACGATCTGGCCTGGTTCCGCACCCGCATGGCCGAGCTTTACGCCAACATCAACGCCACGGCCGACAAGCTCGACCATTTCGTCCGGGCCGGCAAGTTTCTCGCCGCCGTCACCAAGAACGGCGGCCTGCTGGTGGCCTATCCCCTGGACTATCTGGCCTGGACTCCCAGCGTTGCCGGCATATCCCGGGAGTTCGGGAATACGGCCGCCGCCCTCAAGGTGAAAAGCCGGAAAATCATCGTCACCGGCGAGGTCAGCCCCTTGGCCGCGCAGAACCTCAAGGCCGCCGGCTGGAGCGTCGACCAGCTGCGCGCGGGTTTGCGTTAGGCAGGAGAGAAGCCGGGGGGAAACCTTTCTTGCAGAAAGGTTCTCCCCCCGGACCCCCTTTCCAAAGACTCTTACCGATAACGGCTTGTCACCGTTAAAAGTTTTGGGGAGGGGAGAGCGCGAGAGGGGGACCCTTTTTCCCCAAAAGGGTCCCCCTCTCGCATCGCCTTCGCCTTCCTCCCCCGAGGGTTGAACCGGACGCCTTTTCAGCGTAAGCGGACATTCGCCGTCAAGGCATTGGAGGCTTCATGAGCAAACGCAGCAGCGTCGCGCTTGACACCATCATCAAACAGGCCATCAAGGTCGGCCGCTATCCCTGGATGGCCGGTCGTCTGGCGGCCGTGGAAAAAGAGAAAATTTTCTTTTCGGCGCTCAATCCCCACGCCGAAACCGGCCATGCCCGCAGCATCCGGCAGCTTTCCATCCGCATCACCGACATGTGCAACCTGCGCTGCCATACCTGCGGCCAGTGGGGCGACCACGGTTTCCTGCACGGCCAGAATCTCAAGGACCTCAAAAAGCAGGAAGTCACGCCCGAGCGCTATCTGGCGTTGCTGGAGGACCTGGCCAGAAACGGCCACCATCCTTCGGTCTACCTCTGGGGCGGCGAGCCGACCATGTATAAGGGATGGCTGGAGATCGTCGAACGGGCCACGGAACTCAAGATGCCCACCTCCATCGTCACCAACGCCACCAAGCTGGTGCCCGCCGCCGACCGGCTGGCCGCGGCCCCGCTTTTCCTGCTCCAGGTCTCCATCGACGGCCACGACGCCGAGACCCACAACGCCGCGCGCCCCTCGGCTTCGGGCGGCGACAATTACAAGGTCATTCAGGAAGCCCTGGCCGCCGTCAAGGAGGCCAAGAAGGCCCACAAGACCAAGCTGCCCCTGGTGGCCGCGCTGTGCACCATCTCGAGCGCCAACGTGAACCATCTGGTCGACATCTACGAGGCCTACAAGGACCGGGTCGATATCTTCGTCTACTACCTGTCCTGGTGGATCGACGAGAAGAGCGCCAAGGCCCACGACGAGGATTTCGCCCGCCGTTTCGGGTTCACGCCCAAGTTGCATTGGGGCTGGGTCGGCGATTGGACCATCAAGGACCACGAGACCCTCGACAAGCAGCTCGCCGAGGTCAAACGCCGCTCCAAGGGACTCGGCAAGCCCGCCGTCAACATCATCCCCAACATCACGGGCCTGGCCAACCTCAAGGAATATTACAGCAACCACGAGTCCACCTTCGGGTACAACCAGTGCATCTCCATCTACCAGGCGGTGGAGCTCGATTCCAACGGCGACATGTCCCCCTGCCGCGACTACCACGACTATATCGTCGGCAACGTGCGCGAGCATACCATCACCGAGTTGTGGAACAGCGAGGCCTACCGCCGCTTTCGGGCCAGCCTGCACACCGAGGGCCTCATGCCGTCGTGCACGCGCTGTTGCGGGCTGATGGGGTATTGATGGCCGAGCCGTTGCATCCGGCCCGCGTTGTCTTCCTGCTGCAGGACCTCTTTTTCGGCGGCACCCAGCGGCAGGCTCTGGAGCTGGCCTCACGCCTCGATCGCGACCGTTTCGCCCCGGAGTTCTGGATGCTGGCCGACGGCCGGGACTTCGCGCCCCAGGCCGCCCGGGCCGGCATTCCGCTCACCTGGCTTTCCGCCTCGCCCAAGGTGACGGCCGCCTCGCTTCGCGCGCTGTGGAAAAAGCTCAAGACCGACCGTCCCGACGTGCTGGTGCCGTTGACCGCCGTGCCCAACATCTGGGGCCGGGTGTTCGGCCGCCTGCAACGGCTTCCCGCCGTGGTCGGCACCTGCCGGGGCGGCGGGGCCATCAAGCGCCAGCACGAACTCTGGCTGAAAAATTGCGTCGCCCACCACATCGTCAACGCCGCGCCGCTTAAGGACGCGCTCGTGCGCCTGGGCCGGCCCGAGAGCAAGGTCACCTGCATCCCCAACGGGGTGGACACGGCGTATTTCGTCCCGCCGCCCGAGGAGTTGCGCCCGGTGCGCGAGGTGGTGCTGTGTCCGGCGCGCTACTGCGAGGACAAGGACCACGAAACGCTGCTTGCGGCCTTCGAACGCACGGTGGCCGAGCGGCCGAGGGCCGAGTTGTGGCTGGTCGGCGACGGGCCGCTGCGCACCCGGGTGCGCACGCTTGCCGCCCGCAGCCCGGTGCGCGGGGCCATCCGCACCTATCCCGCCGCGCCCGATCCCAGGCCGTTTTTCCAGCAGGCTTCGGTGGTCGTGCTTTCCTCGGTGCGCGAGGGCTTGCCAAACGTGATCCTGGAGGCCATGAGCATGGGCATACCGGTCGCGGCCACGGCGGTCGGCGGCATCCCGGACGCGGTCGAGCCCGAACGCACCGGGCTGCTCTGTCCGCCGCGCAATCCCGAGGCACTCGGCGCGAACATGGCCCGGCTGCTCGCCGACGAGGACCTGCGCCGCCAGTATGGGGAAAACGCCAGGGCGCGGGTGCTGGAACAATTCTCCATGGAAACGATGGTCCGCCGCCACGAAGCCGTGTTAACGCAGGTGTTGGCGCAAGCGGCCGGGTAGGCGCGTCCCCCTGGACTTCCCCCGATGGGGCCGGGGCTCATGCCGGCCGCCGGAGGCATCCCCTATGAAGACTTTTCTGCTGTCGTTGCTGGTCCTCGCCGCCCTGTGCGGCACGGCCATGGCCCGGGAAGTGAACGTGAACGGCCTGTGGCGCGGCAGCCTCTACGGCTCGGATTTGCAGGCCCGCGTGGAGCAGGACGGGCACCACGTCAAGGCCGAGGTGGTGGTCCACGCCATGACCGGCGAAACCAACGTCTACCATGTGGTGGGCGCGATTTTCAACGGCCATATGTACATGGTCCACGGCAGCGGGCACGTGTTCGAGGGCGACGCCAAGGGCAACGCCATTTGCGGCGTGCTGACCACCAAGGGCGGCAGCAAGCTGAAGCTCGAAGCTACCCGGGTGCCGCTCAAACCCGGCGGCAAATCTCCGGCCGCCGCCGGCTCTTCCGCTTCCGGGCCCGCGACCAAGGCGTCGCACCGGCCGGGATGACGCGTATTTTCCAGGAGGCTTCGTGACGGCGTTTGCGTTTACGGTCATGGCCGTGCAGCTTGTCGTGCTGACGGCCCTCTACCTGCTTGGCCGCCGCCATGTGCGCGGCGGCGACGGCCCCGAACCCATGCCCGAGACCTGTCCCCGGCTGGCGGTCATCGTGCCGGTCACCGGCGACCATCCGGGCATGCGCGAGGCCGTCGCCTCGCTGCTGGACCAGGATTATCCCGATTTCACGGCCATCTTCGTCACGGCCACGGCCGATGATCCAGCCGCGTCCCTGGTGGCCGGTGTGGCCGGGGCCGATCCCCGCGTCCTTATGGTCGTGGCCGGCCCGGCCACCCGTTGCGGCCAGAAAAACCACAACATCCTGGCCGGCATCCGGGCGGCGGCAACCGCCGAGCTTTTCGTCTTCTGCGATTCGAGCCACGTGGCCGATCGCCACTTTTTCACCAATCTGGCCGCGCCGATCATTCGGGGCGACGCGCCCATGACCAGCGGCTTCCACAAGATCGTGCCCGGAGACGGCAAAACCGCCACCATCGGCATGGCCACCACCTGCATGGCCCTGCACCTGCTCCAGCCCATCCGGGCCATCACCCAGCCCTGGGGCGGAGCCATGGCCATCTCGCGCCAAGCCTTCGACCGCTTCGGGCTGCGCGAGCTGTGGGGCAAAAACATCGTGGACGATTTCTCCATGGGGCCGCATCTGCACCGCTTCGGCGTGGCCGCCTGGCCCGTGGCCGCCGCCTGCCTGGAGACGCCCATGGCCGGGGTGCCGCTTTCGCATTGGGACGACTGGCTCACGCGCCAACTCCTTTACCTCAAGTTCTGCATCCCGCCGGGCTGGCTGGTGTCGATCCTGGCGGTCTTCGTGCTGTCCGCGCCGCCTGTGTTCGCGGCGCTCCTTCTCATCGGCTGGTGCTTCGGCTGGACCAGCCCACTGGTTGGCTGGGGTGCGCTGGTCTACACCGCCGATTTTCTCGGGCTGGGGCTGGCCTACCGCAGCCTCTGTCCGCGCCCGATCGGCATCCTCCCTTGGCTGCGGGGCTACGTGGCCACATTTCTGATGCTGGCCTGGTGCTTCGGCCGCACCTTCGTCACGGGCTCCATGTCCTGGCGGGGCATCAGCTACAAGGTGGGCTGGGGCGGCGTGGTCAAGGAAATCCGCCGAGGGTAGGAGAAGAGCTGGAAGAGACGGGGGAAACTTTGTCTTACGAAAAGTTTCCCCCGAACCCCCTTCAAAAGACTTTTAACGGGATACGTTGTTATCGTTAAAAGTTTTTGGGGAGGGAGAGCGCGAGAGGGGGACCCTTTTTTCAAAAAGGGTCCCCCTCTCGCATCTTTTCCTTCCCTTACTTCTGCCGGAGCAACGGCACGGTTATGGCCAGGCCGCAGAGCGCGGCCGCCGTGCCGATGAGAAACACCGAGCGGTAGCCGTAGAGTCCGGCCACGGTTCCGGTGACGGGGCCGGTCAGGGCGTAGGCGATGTCCTGGAAGGCGGCGAACGCGCCCAGGGCCGTGCCCCGGCTTTCGGACGGCGTGCGTTTGACCGTTTCCACGCCCAGCGCCGGGAAGATCATCGAACAGCCGAATCCCGTCAGGGCCGCGCCGGTCATGGCCAGTCCCATATGCGAAGCGGTGGCGAGCACGGCCTGGCCGGCGATTTCGATGACGAAGAAGGCCAGGGCCACACGTGCGCCGCCGAATTTGTCGGGCAGTTCCCCGCAAAGGATCCGGGCGCAGATGAATGCCACTCCGAACGCCGAAAGGGTCAGGCCCGTTCCGGACCAGCCTTCGGCGACGAAATACAGCGACACGAAGGCCCCGATGCCGGCGAAGCCCACGCCTTGGAGGCCAAGGGCCAGGCCGGGACGCCAGATGATGCCCACAACCCGGCGGAAGGACACGGAGGCGCCCGTCTTGTTGGGCGGGCTTTTGGGCACGCCAATCAGGGCCGCGAAGGCGAGAAGCGGCAATATGGTCACGACCACGGCCACGGCCAGGAACCCATGGGCGGCGTCCAGGGCCAGCCCGGCCGGCGCGCCGGCGGCCAACGCGCCGTACATGGCCATGCCGACCCAGGACATGACCCGGCCCGATCGGGCGGGACCGGCAAGGCCTATGGCCCAGGCCAGCCCGCCGGTGAGGAGCAGGGATTCCCCTACGCCGAGCAAGAGTCGGCCGAGCATGAGCACGGCCAGTTTGCCCGCCGGTCCGGTCGGCAGCCAGGCGGCGGCGAGATAGGTGAATCCGGCCAGGGAGCAGGCGACCAGCCCACGACGCAAGGCCACGTCGCCGCCCTGGTTGTCGGCGATGCCCCCGGCGAATTTGCGGGTCGAGACCGTGGCGAAAAACTGGATGCCCACGGCCAGGCCCACGATCCAGTCGGGATAGCCCAAGACCTGGCTCACGAACAACGGGATCACGGGCAGGGGCATGCCCACGGTGAGGTAGCAGGAAAAAACCGCCAGGCATAAAAGAATGACGGGGAGACCGCCGCATTCGGATTGCGGTGGGGAAGAACAGCGTTTGGCGAGGGATTGCATCAGGTACGCCTTCTCCAGCGGGCATGGGAACGAAACACGGAGAAGACGCAACCCAACACGCCCTCTCCGCCAGTCCGCAATGTTTGCGGACGGGGACAGGTCGCGTTGGTTGACGTAAACGCTTACGCCGGAACTCAATTTCCGGTGGGCGGAGAATGAGAGGTTGCCGGCGGAAAGTCAAGGGGAGGGCGATGCCGCGTGGGAATACGCCTTTTCGGCAAAGGCCGTCCGCATGGTCGCGGGCGGCCTTTTTCTTACGTCGGGCGGCCGGTTATTCCTGATTGCGGTAGCCCCAGGCCGGAGCCTGATCCGGCGGGCTGTTGCGGTGCTTTTTCTTCTTGTGCTTGGACTGCTTCTTTTGCTGGCCGGGCGGCATATCCCCGTTCGAGTCGTAGTTTTTCCCGGGACCGACATAAGAGGATTTTCCCTTGGGCGAGGCCTGGTTGCCCTTCTGCCCGGCGTATGAGGGAGGGCCGTAGGGCGGCGTCTGGTCGCCCTTGTGGCCGGAATACGACGGCGGCCCGTAGGATGGGGCTTGTCCTTGCTGTCCCTGTCCCTTTTTGGCCAGGGCCGGGACGGCGCACAGGGCCGTGGCCAGAAACAGGCTCGTCAGAAGCGGGGTCAGACGGATGCGCATAAGCGGCTCCCTCCGTGGTGCGGTGGTTTTTGGGGTGGCTTCAAGCAAGATCGAGACCAGCCCACGTCCCTGGGAATCTGCCGCAACGCGTGGCGAAATGCGGCAAAGGGGATTTCACCTTCTACGCCATTTCCACGGAATCAGAAAACTACTTTCACCGTATGATGGAAATTTGACGATTTTTCGGAAGGTGTCGTCCAGGCCTTGTTTCCCCGGTCCCTTCCCAACGACTTTTCCCGGTTGCAGCGTGCTATCGCGGACTCAGCCGTAACCATTGAAAGTTTTTTGGAGGGAAGAGCGCGAGAGGGGGACCTTTTTTTCAAAAAAGGTCCCCCTCTCGCATCATCTCATCTCATCTCTTCCCCTCTTTTCCTCTTCCCCTACGCCAGTCCGGCCTGGGCCTTTTGGGCGGCCAGCTCCTTTTTCCACTGCATGACGAGGAAGATGAAGGGCACTAGGGCCAGGCCTTCGGAGATTTCCCGTATGCCGAGGGGCATGGCGGCGAAATAGAGCCCCGCGCCCGCGGCGCAGGCCGCGGCGATGCGCCACATGGATTTGACGTCGATGATGCGCATGGTCGCCTGGCAATAGCTCGTGGTGGTCACGGCCACCACCGCCTTGGTGAGAAGCATGGCCAGACAGGTGCCGAGGAGCGGATCGGCCGGGATGAGGGTGGCGCACAGGGTGAGGTTCACGGCCAGGCCGCCGATATAGATGAAAAGGAGCAGGCGCTGCTTGCCCTGGCTCATCATCAGGTAGGCCGAGAGGTTGTGCACGAAGCCGCAGATGATGGTGCCGGCCAGCCATTTCTGCATCCACATGGCGTCGTGGTAGGCCCCGCCGTAGACCAGTCCGATGAGGCGGTCGGATTCGATGAAGAGCACGAACATCACGGGTATCGAGATGCCGATGAGCCAGCGCACGGAATTATTGGCCAGCCGCTTGAACTCGCTCCGATCATTTTTCCACAGGCGCACGAACAGCGGGTAAAGGATGCTGCGCAAAAGGAGATTGGAGACCAGAATCGAGACGCCGTCCACCAGCTCCCAGGTGACGCTGTACTGGGCCACCTTGGTCGGACCGCCGTTGCTTTGCAGGAAATAGAGATTGGCCTTGTTGTAGAGGATGGCGGCCAGGGCCATGAGCACGAACACGCTGCCGTGCTTGGCCGTGGCCCAGGTGCGGGCCAGGGATTTGCGCTTGAGGGTGAGTCCGGCGAAATCGGTCTTTTTGAGGGCCATCCAGACGCCGCCGGACAGGTTGGACACGTTCTCGATGACCTTGAAGAGCGCGATCCAGTGGGGTGCCGCGCCGAGGGTCAGAAGCCCTATGGCGTAGCCGTAGCCGATGACCCCGGAAATGACCTTGATGCGGCCTTCCAGGTCCTGCCGGCCTTCCACGCGGATGGCCACGAAAAAGGAGCTGGCCACGGCCTCGAGCCCCACACCGGCCGAAATGACCATGACCAGGTTTTTCAGTCCCGGCGTGTAGCCCTGCCAGAAGACGAATCCCACCACCCCGAGCCAGCCCGCGACGAGCAGCAGGCTTTTGAGCAGCGTGTACTGGGCCAGGATGTCGCCCTTGTGGCTGTATTTCTTGCTGAGGGACGCCACCAGGGGCTGGTTGAGGCCGAATTCGCCGAGAAACAGGATGATGGAGGCCAGGCCGAAGGCCACCATGAATTCGCCGTAATCGCTGGTGGAGAGCCGGGCCAGGTAGATCAGGAAAAAGGTGTGCAGCGCGTCGTGAATCCACTGCGCTCCGGCGAGATGCGCGAATTTGTTGAAAATACCGTAGGACGGACGGGTGACCTTTGGGGGCGATGGGGGCGAGTCTTGGGGCATTGGGGGGTTCCCCCTCCCGGCCGCCGGGGGCCGGGAGGGAAGGCGGGAAGATGGCTAACGAGCCTTGGATTTTTTCTTGGTGGCCTTGCCGGCCTTTTTGGCGGTCTTGTCGGCGGCCTTGGTTGCTTTGTCGGCGGCTTTGCCCTTGGCCGGCTTGGCTCCCTTGGCGGGTGCGGCCGGCGCGGCTTTGGCGGCCGGTTTCGGAGCCGGTTCGGCGGCCTTGGCCGGCGTGGGCTCGGGCGCCTTGGCAGGTTCGGGCTCTTTCGCCGGTGTGGCCGCAGCCTTGGGTTCGGCTTCCTTGACCGGTTCGGGGACTGGTTTGGCTTCCGGGGCCTTGGCCGGCACTGGCGCGGGCGTGACCACGGCCGGCGGAATTTCGACCTTGATGGCCGGCTCGCTCATGGTTCTGGCGGCCGGGACGGTTTCCTGGCGCGGCGCGGGCACGGGCGTCGGCTCGGGTTCCTTGGCCGGCGCGGGAGCCGGTTCGGGTGCCTTGACGGGTTCCGGTGCCGGTTCGGGCTTGGCTTCCGGGGTGGGCTCCGGGGTCGGTTCCGGTTTGGGCTCGGGCTCTTTCACGGGCTCGGGCGCTGGTTCCGGCTCCTTGACCTGTTCAGGGGCCGGCTCGGGTTCCGGCGTCGACTCGGGCTGGGGGGCCGGCTTGCCGCCGCCGCAGCAACCGCCGCGCGGGGCGCACTGGATGAAGGCGCCGAATTTTTCCAGCTCGTCCACCCGGCAGCTCCAGACCATCTTGCCGTCGTGGAAGATCGAGTCCGGGCAGCCGTCGCACATGTCCTGGCGGCCGTCGTCGAGCAGGTCGCAGGGCTGGATGACCATGATCGACTGGATATTGAGCGGCTTGCTCCACATCCTGGGCCGGGTGAGCAGCTTGCAGAAAATCTTGCGCAGGCTCTTGTTGAACGGCGTGAGCAGGGCCAGCTTTTGCACCCAGCGCATCCAGCACGGCCGCGAATAGGCCAGGTAGGTGCCGAAGAAAAGGTGGTGGAAAATCTGGGTCCATTCGGCGAACTTGGCATCGAGGTAGCCCAGGATCTCGTTCTTGTCGCCGACGCGAAGCGTGAGCAACCACTTCATGGACAGCGGATTCTCGGTACCGTTCAGGTAAGCGCAGGGCTCGTGGTCGGGGTAGGCTAGGCGGATGGCGTCGGCGATCTCCTGGGAGGAGAGGTCCTGGTGTTCTTCCTGGTTGTCGAGCTGGTAGACGAGGTTGCCGACGTCCACGGGACGTCCGTTGGCGAACACGTCGAAATTGTTTTTCTTTCGCGCCGAGCGGAACAGGATGAACACCATCGTCTGGATGATGTCGATATGCTCGTGGGCGAACCGCGTGAGCATGGGGATTTCGGAGAGCGTGTCGCGGTAGATGGTGGCGTTAAACGAGCAGGCGATCTTGCCTTCCCCGTGCTCGTGGATCATGTTGGCGAGTTTGAGGCGCAGCTCGCACAGATCCTTTTCGCTGGCCCCTTTCCAGCCGGGACGGCGCTGGTGCGAGTCCACATGCATGGTGAAGCCGATGAGGCCGGCCGCGGCCAGTTCGCGCACGAGTTCCGGGGTGAGCGCCTGGCCGTTGGAATTGATGATGGGCTTCCAGCCCTTGGAGGCAACGTAACGGACCAGCGGAACGATGTCGGGATAGATGAGGGGTTCGCCGCCGGCGATGGAGATGCCGTCGGTGTGCCGCAGCTTCTTGACTTCCTCCAACTCCCGGATGACGTCGGCCAGGGGTCTGTGCCCGTCGGGGTCGTTTTCGCGGTAACAACCCTCGCAGTACAGATTGCACTTGGTGGTCGGCTCGAGCCAGGTGATGGCGTTGTCGGCAAGGTTCCAGGGCAGGCGATAATATGATCCCGGGGTAAGCGGTCGTTTTCTCATGGCGCTCCGGTCCGTTGGCAAAGATTTGGCGGCTTGCGCCGCAAACTCGGGTTGCGTTATCGCAAATGGGGCGTGGTGGCAACCAACGTCGCATGGCAAAAGGGTTGGATAGCTTTGAGATGTGCGAGAGGGGAAACCCTTTAAAAAGGGTTCTCCCCTCTCGCGCTCTCCCCTTCCTAAACTTTTTAACGGTTACGGATTGTATTGCGAATAACCAACCGTCATCGTTAAGAGTCTTTGGAAAGGGGGTCCGGGGGGAGAACCTTTCTGCAAGAAAGGTTTCCCCCCGGTTTCCCCTCCTAAAATCCCCTGTCCAACGCCCCGACGATGGCCCCGGGCGCACCGCCGGCGCTGCGCGGCATGAGCCGGCCGAGGATGGGCACGCGGCGGGCGGCTTCGCGAAACGCGGCCGAGCGGCGCAGGTTGACCACCAGCAGGGTGATGATCATGACCGGGAAGGGCGCGATCTGGAAAAGCGTGCCCGAAAGCCCGGGCAGCGCGTCCTGCAGCGCGATGCCGGCCACCTGGATGGCGGCGAAAAAGAGCGCCCCAAGCGCCACCCGGGCCGGTTTCCAGCCGCCGAAGATGACGATGGCCAGCGCGATCCAGCCCGCGCCCTCGCAGCCCTGCGGATGACCCCAGCCGGGCTTGACGGCCAGGGAATAAAAGCCGCCGGCGCATCCGGCCATGGCCCCGCCGGCCAGACAGCACCAAAACCGCACCCTGGCCACGGAAAATCCCCGCGCCTTGACCGCCTCGGGCGATTCGCCGACCGCCCGCACAAGCAGTCCCGTCTTGGTGCGCATGAGGAAAAACCAGACCCCGGCCACGGCCAGCAGGCTTAAAAGCACCACCGGGCTCTGGTGGAACACGCCCTTGCCGAGAAACGGCAGGTCGGCCAGCCCCGGGATGTGGAGGACGCCAAGATCCGGCCCCGGCCGGCGTGCCTGGGCATGGCCGAGGAAGTAGGCCAGTTCGCGGCAAAAAAGCGTCAGCACGAACCCGACGGCCAGCTCCGAAACCCGAAGCGCCTGGCCGAAGAGAACCAGCACCGCGGCCACCGCCGCCCCGGCTCCGGCCCCGGCCAAAAGCCCCAACCAGGGGTTGCCGGTCACCCGGGCCACGGTGAAGGCGGCCATGGCGGAAAAAAGGAGCGTGCCGTCGAGCGACAGGTTGATGACTCCGGCGCGCTCGGCCACGGTCTCGCCGAGCGAAGCCACGATCAGCGGCGCGGCGGCGAAAAGCACCGAGGCGAAAAGCGCCTCCATATAGCCGAAACTCACGGCTTCCTCCGCGATGCGGCCGGCCAGAGCCCCCTGGCTGCGAAAAGGGTCAGCACCAGCACGCCCTGGATGACGCCGGCCAACGAGGAGTCCAGGGACAGGGTCAGGGGCAGCTGGATGGAGCCCACGGCCAGGGCGGCGAAAAAAAGGCAGGCCAGGGGCACGGCCGGCAGGCTGCCAGAGGCCAAAAGAACGGCCAGGATGGCCGTGTAGCCGTAGTTGCCGGAAACGGAAGGGATAAGCCGGTGGTAGAGCCCGGCGATGAGCACTCCGCCGGCCAGGCCGGCCAAGGCGCCGCCGATGCCCATGGCCGTGAGTATCCGGATCTTGGGCGCAAGGCCGAGTCGTTCGGCGGCCAGGGAGTTCTGGCGCACGGCGGACAGGGTCAGGCCGAAAAAGGTGCGCGTGAGGAGCCAGACCACGCCGGCAAAGGCCAAAACGGCGAGAATGGGGCCGACAAGGCTCATGGGCCGGCCGCCGAGGGCCGGCAGCCACAGGGCGGGGTCGAGGGGGGCCGTGCCGCTTAAGGACGCCATGCCCGGCCGCTTCCAGGGCCCGAGGATCAGCCACAGCGACACGCCCATGGCCACGAAATTGAGCCCCAGGCCGGAAAAGATCTCGTGCACCCGGCCGTGGGTGCGCAGTACGCCGGATAAAAGCGCCCAGGCCGCGCCGCCGGCCATGGCCGCCAGGAGCGACAGGGTGACGGCCAGCCCCGGCGGCAGGGGCCCGGCGGGAGAAACGGCGCGCAGGAACCACAGACAGCCGAGGGCCCCCATGGTGATCTGGCCCTCCACGCCGATGTTCCAGAGATTGGCGGCGAAGGTGACGCAAAGGGCCGCGCCGCACAAGAGCAGCGGGGCGAACGAGGACAGGGTGCGCAGCCAGGCCGCTTCGGAGCCGAACCCGCCCTGGGCCATGACGGCCAGGGTCTCGAGTGGCGGCGCGCCCGAGGCAGCCACGATGGCGAGGGTCGCGGCCAGGGCCAGACCGACGGCAAAGGCGGCCCGGGCCAGGGCGCGGGGAGCGGCGCGCATCATGATGCCGCCTCCGCAGAGGCCCGGCCGGTCATGAGGTCGCCGACGAGCCCGGCCTGCAACGCTTCGGCCGGCAGGTCGGCCACGATGGTCCGGTTGTAAAAGACGAGGGCCCGGCCGGCATGGGCCAGCAGTTCGTCGAGGTCCTCGGAGAAAAAGAGCACGGCGGCGCCCGCAGCCGCGCGCTCCCGGAAATGGTCCCAGATCTGGGCGATGGAGGCCGCGTCCAGGCCGCGCGTGGGGTTGTCGGCCAAAAGGAGTTTGGTGTCGTCCGGAATGAGCGAGAGCAGCAGGCGCTGCTGGTTGCCGCCGGAAAGCGAGGCGGCCGGGGCGTTCGGCGTGTCGGTCAGGCGGAAGCGCCCCACGCAGCGCTCGGCGAAGATCGTGGCCGCCTGCCGGCGCTTGTCGGGAAAGGCCAGCCGCACGTGGTCCAGAAGCGACAGGCCCGGAAAAAGCCCTTCCTCCATGCGCGAGGCGGGCAGGTGGTGGACGCCGGCGGCCAGGAACCGCCGGGCCGGTTTGCCGGCCAGGGCGTTGCCGTCAATTTCCAGCGCGCCGGCCACAATCGGGGCGATGCCGGCCAGCCCGCGCAAAAAGGCCTCCTGGCCGCCGCCGGCGATGCCGGCCAGCCCGACGATCTCCCCGGGCATAACGGTCAGGGTGCAGGGCGCAAGCACGGTCTTCTCGTCGGCGATGACGGCCTTGCGCAGCCGCAGCAGGGGCGGCGTCGCGTCCGTGGCCACGGGCCGGGGCGCGGGCGGGACCGGGCTGTCCAGGATATCGCAGAGCACTTCGCCCTGGCCGGCGAACATGGCCGAAAGGATCGCCGGGCCGTCAAGCGGCGCGTCGAAGGCGCCGGCCAGTTTGCCCTGGCGCAGGACGTAGACCTTGTCGCAAAGCTCTTTGGCCTCGGCCAGCTTGTGGGTGACCAGGGCCACGATGCGTTCGCCGTCGGCCACGAAGGCCCGCAGCACGCCGAAAAGCGCTTCCTTCTGGGCCGGGGAGATGCCCGTGGTCGGCTCGTCGAGGATTAAAAGGCGCACGTCGCGGTCCATGAGCCGGGCCAGCTCCAGATGCTGGCGCTGGGCCACGGACAGGTCGGCGGCGGCGGCGTCGGGCGGGAGGTCGAAGCCCATGCGGGCGCAGACCGCGCGCAGACGCTGCCTGGCCTCGGTCCGGGAGCGGACCTCGCCGCCGCTTATGGCGAAGTTTTCCCAGACCTTAAGCGGCGGGAAGTCGAGGGGGTCCTGGGACAGCATGCCGATGCCCAGGCGCGAGGCCGCTTCGGGCGAGAGCTTCGCGTATTCCCGGCCGTCGATGCGGATGGTCCCGGCATCCGGGGCGTAGGTCCCGCACAAGACGCGCATGAGCGTCGACTTGCCGGCTCCGTTTTCGCCGAGGATGCCGTGGATACGGCCCGGGGCGAGCGCTGCCGTCACGCCGTCGTTGGCGGCGAGCGCCCCGAACCGTTTGACGATGCCGGAAAGGACGATTTCCATGCGGCGTGCTCCGGGAACCCCGCCCCCTATTTGGAGGCGCTGGCCCCTTCCATGCCGCGCAGAAGCTGGGGACAGAACCACAGTTCCTTGTCCGTGGCCGTGTGGCCGGCCGGCACGAACACCGAGCCGTCCTGGTATTCCAGCGGTCCGGCGTAGAGGTTCGCCTTGCCCGAGCCGAGGTCCGCGACAAAGGCGTCCAGGGCCTTTTTGGCCTCGGCGGACAGCCCCTTGCCGGGCATGAAGCCGACCGGGCTCTTGTCCGGGTCGTTTAAGGCGGCGAAGTCCGGGGACAGCCAGGTGAAGGCGGGCTTGTAGGTCCCGTCGGCAACGGCCTTGGCGATGGTCAGAAACGGGGGGCCCCAGTTGAAGTAGGGAACGCCCAGACAGGCTTCGGGCGCGCCCTGGCAGGCGTCCTTGTAGTCGTAGGGCAGGGCGTGGACGTCGGCTCCGGCGTTGCGTCGGGCGGCGGCCACGGTCAGGGCTTCCGGGGTGTCGATGCCGGAGATGATGACGTCGAAGCCCTGGTCGAAAAAGGAGCCGGCCAGCTGGTTGGGGTCGGCGGTCACGCCTGGGATGTTGAACCAGAAGCCGATCCAGGACACCTTGAAGGTGAGGTCCTCGGGCTTTTGGCCGCGCACGTCGACCCAGGCATGGCGCGCGCCGAGGTAGGCGGCGTCGGCCAGGCGGCGGGTCTCGTCGTTAATGAGCGGTCCCAGGAAGCCGATCTTGCCGGTCTTGGTGGTCATGGCCGCGGAAAAGCCGGCCATCATCTTGGCGTATTCCATCTTCGAAAAGAGGTTGCCCAGGTTCTTCGGGGCCTTGCCGGTCAGCACGTCGTCGCCGGAAACGTGGACGAAGGTCAGTTCCGGGTGCTGGCTGGCGGCCTCGCGGATGCCGTCCTTCATGTCGTCGGAGCCGGCGAGGATGAGGGTGGCCCCTTTGGCGGCCAGATCGTCCACCACCTGGGGGATGGTGACCCCGGGCCGGTCGGCGGGATTGAGCTTGTCGAGGTAGAGCATCTTCGAGCCGGGCAGGTGGGCCTCGACGTACTTGCCGCCCTCGTATTGGGCCTGGCTGTAGCCTTTGTCGTTGTAGGGGCCGACAAGCAGCAGACCGAAGGTCAGCGGTTTGCCGGCGGCGAACGTCATGGCGGCGGTTGCGCACAAAAGGGCGAAAGCCGCCGCAAGGATCAGCGAAACACGGCGCATGATGGGGCCTCCTTCAGGCTTGATGGGAATGCGGGTTCGGACAGTGTAAAAAAAGCGGGGGCGATGCGCCAGGGGCAAGAGGCGGTTTACGACCGTCCCGGCAGGCGTCCCTCGCGTAAAAACGCTTCAACCAGGGCAAAGACCGCGTCGTTGCCGTAAAATTTCCCGTTGGCGATGCGCCGGCGCATGCCCGGGAGGTCTTTTTCGAAATCCGGCAGCAGATCGGACGTGAGCCGGTCCATGGAGGCGGCCCGGCCGTAGCCCAGGCGTTCCAGGTAGATGGCGTTTAACTGCTGCTCGAAGGCGCCGGGCACCGGAAACGACAGCACCGGCTTGCCGAAATAGAGCGCCTCGCTCATGAGGTTGTGGCTGCCGCCGCAGACCACGTAGGCGCACGAGGCCAGATCGTCGAGAAAGCCTTCCTCGGAGTAGTTCCGGAAGGTCAGGTTTCCTTCCACCTTGTCCATGCGGTAGCCGTAGACGCGAAATTCCCGGTCGATGCCGCGCAGATACGGCGCGAAGGCGTCGCGGATGCCGCAGCTCTGGTAGACCAGGATGTGCGAACCATGGCTCGGCGTGCGTTCGACCACCGAGCGCCGCAGGATGGGTGGGGCGACCACGGCCCTGGCCCCGGGCTTGGTCGGGGGCTGGTAAAAGGAGATGGAGAGGTAGTCGCTGGCGGCGGAAAAAAGGAAGCGGATGGAGGCCAGGATGCCCCAATAGTCGGGCAAAAGTTTCGCCGGCACGTCGTGGCGGCAGCAGGAGATGACGTGCTGGTGGTCCAGGGACAGGCAGGGGATGCCGGCCCGCTTCGCCGCGATGGGCACGAAATATTCGTAGTCGGAGATGGCCGCGTCCGGGCGGAAGTCCCGGATCATGCCGGCCAGGCGGGCGAGCTCCGCCTTGCGCCGCCAAAGGGTGCGGCCGGCGAGCTTCAGGGTCGCCGGGGTGTCCAGGCGCTGGTTTTTGTAGCGGGTGCCGGGGTTTTCGAAGCGTTCCACCGGGAATTCCCGCGACAGCAGTTGCGCGCCCTCTTCGCTGGAGACGAAAAGGAACTCGTGGCCGAGCGTCGCCAGATGGCGGGCCAGGATGAGCGCGCGGATGGCGTGGCCGTGCTGGGAGCCGTGCACGCCGTAGAGAATGCGGGCCATGGTGGAAAGAAGCCTCCCGGATCGTGGCGGCCGGGCCGCCCGTGGGGGGACAAGTAAAGGCCGGCGCGCCCGGCGTCAATGGCCGGCGGGCCCTCGGGATGCGGGCTGCGGCCTTGTCCGAAGCGCGGCCAAGGCGTAAACTGATGACAAATTTGGCAAAGGAGGCGGCCATGTCCATGACGCGAAAGGAAGCGACGGAAGCCATCCTGGCGGCGAAAAAGGAAAAAGGGCTCACCTGGGCCAAGATCGCCGCGGCCGTCGGCGGCGACAAGGTCTGGGCCACCTCGGCCCTGCTCGGCCAGAACAGCCTGAACGCCGAGGAGGCGCAAAAGGCCGCGACGGTCCTCGGGCTCGGGCCGGATGTGGCGGCCGCCCTGCAGGAATGCCCGATGAAAGGCAGCCTGGACGCGACCGTGCCCGTGGACCCGCTCATCTACCGGTTCCACGAGGTCACGCAGGTCTACGGCACCACGCTCAAGGAGCTCATCCACGAGGAGTTCGGCGACGGCATCATGAGCGCCATCGACTTCGAGCTGTCCGTGGACCGCAAGGCCGACCCCAAGGGCGACCGGGTGGTGGTCACCATGAACGGGAAGTTTCTGCCTTACCGCAAATGGTAGCCTGCCCCGGGCAATGACGGCGCAAAGGGCGGTGGGGCGCGGCTTCGCCGCCTTTTTTTATGGGCAATTCCGGGTTGCGCCGCCCGCGCCTTCACGGCTAGAAAAGAGGCTCCACGCAACGGACAGCCGCCGGGGAGGAACATGGGCACGATCTATCTGATGCGCCACGGGGCCATCATCCAGCAGAAGCCGCGCCGGTTCATCGGCCAGACCGACTTTCCCCTGACCGAGGCGGGCCGGGAGCAGGCGAAGCTGTGGCGCGAGCCGCTGGCCGGGGTGGCATTCGCCGCCGCGGTCAGCTCCGACCTGTCCCGGTGTCTCGAAACCGCCGCCTTGGTGCTTGATGGCCGGGACATCGCCGTGCGCCCGGAGCCGCGCCTGCGCGAGATCAACCTCGGCAGCTGGGAGGGGCTCACCGTGGAGGCGGTCAGGGAGCGCTTTCCCGGAGCCTACGAACGCCGGGGCAACGACCTGACCGGCTTTTGCCCCGAGGGCGGGGAGAGCTTCGCCGACGTCCAGGGGCGCGCCGTCGCCGCTGTAAGCGAGCTGGCCGCCATACCCGGCAACGTGCTGGTCGTGGCCCACGGCGGCGTCAACCGCACCGTGCTGTGCCACGCCCTGGGGCTCGACCTGACCCACCTGTTCCGCCTGGGCCAGGACTACTGTCGCCTGAACATCCTGGATGTCGCCGGCGACGCATGGCGCGTGGACGCGGTCAATGCCGCGCCCGTGGTTCCCTGGCGCTTTCCCGGCCCCTGATCTTTATTTCCTATCGCGCCTCTGTGAAATGCCGCGCCGCCGCTGCAACGCGGCCTTGCGTCTCTGCACCGGACTGCATTGACAGGAAACGCGAGGCGTGGAATTGCATGAAACCATGCAAAGACGCCTTGTTCCCCTGTTTGCGTTTTTGGCCCTGCTGGTTGCCTGTTCCGGCGATAAACCGCAAAAGACCGTGCCTCCCCGCGAGGTTACGGCCCCTGTCCAGGCGGCCGTGCGCCGTCCCGTGGTGGAGTGCCGGTCGTTTCCGGCCGAGGTGGAGTCGCAAAACAGCGTCACCCTGGCCAGCAAGGTTTCCGGCGCGGTGGAGGCCGTGACTGCCCGCGAGGGCGACATGGTGCGCGCCGGGCAGGTCATCATGCGCATCGACGACAAGGACCTCACCAGCCAGGAGCAGGGACTTGTCGCCTCGCGGGAGCAGGCCTTGCGCGAACGCCAGTCCCTGTCCGCCAAGGCGGCCCTGGCCAGGACGACCATGGAGCGCATGGGCCGGCTGCTCGCCCAGCGCGCCGTCAGCCAGGAGGACTACGACAAAGCCAAGGCCGAATACGACGTCCTGACCCGGCAGGTCGAGGGCTCGGCGGCCCAGGGCGACTCCGTGACCGCCAAGCTCGGCGAACTGGCCGCGCTTCGGACCTACACCCGCATCACCGCGCCCTTCGACGGCATCCTGGCCAAGCGCTACGTGGACCAGGGGGCCTTTGTCACCGCCGGCTCGCCGCTGGCCCTGATCGACCAGTCCGGCGGCGGCTTCGAACTGGCCGCCCAGGTGGACGAGTCGCTGCTTTCCGGCCTGCGTCACGGCCAGACCATTCTGGCCGTGGTGCCGTCCCTGGCCCATGCCCCCTTTGCCGTGACCGTCTCGGCCATCGTCGGCCGGGTGGACCCGGCCAGCCGCACCTTCAAGCTCAAGTGCGCCCTGCCCGACGCCGTGCCCGGGGCCGATGGCCCGCCGCGCGCCGGCATGTTCGGCCGGGTGTTCGTGCCCGCCCGCACCGCCGAAAAATTGCTGGTGCCCGAAACCTGTCTGGCCCATCGCGGCGACCTGCCCACCGTGGCCGTGGTCGGCAAGGATGACATCCTGCATTTCCGGGTGGTCAAGACCGGCGCGAGCTTTCTGGCCGCCAAGTTCGACGGCAAGACCTACCTGACCGACTCGCAGGCCTTCGAGGGCTCGGGCGGGGAATATTTCGCCGACGTCCTAAGCGGGCTTTCCGACGGGGAGCGCGTGGCCTGCGATCCTGGGGCCACCTTGCGCGAGGGCGACCGGCTGGTCGGAGCGGCGAAATGACCGAGCCGGGACACCACGGGCACCATTCGGACTGGCTCACCCGCATCACCGCCGTTTTCGTCGATTCCAAGCTGGCCCCGCTTTTTATCCTGGCCGCCGTGCTGACCGGCGTGCTGGCCGTGTGGGCCACGCCCAGCGAGGAAGAGCCGCAGATCCTCGTGCCCATGATCGACATCCACGTGACCATGCCCGGGGCCACGCCCAAGGAGATCGAAAACCGGGTCGTCACGCCCATGGAGCGCATCCTGTGGGAGGTGCCGGGGGTGGAATACGTCTATTCCACGGCCGGCGCCGGCCAGGCCATGACCACGGTGCGCTTCAAAGTCGGCGAAAATACGGAAAAAAGCCTGGTTGCCGCCTACACCAAGCTCTACCAGCATCTCGACTGGATACCGCCCGGCTGCTCCCGGCCGATTTTAAAACCCCATTCCGTGGACGACGTGCCGGTGCTGACCGTCGCCTTGTGGGGCGGCCCCTACGATGCGCGCCAACTGCGCGTCATGGCGGGCGCGGTCAACGAGGAGGTGCGCCGCATTCCGGGCGTGGCCGAGACCACCGTCACCGGCGGGCGCAAGCGCACGGTCATGGTCGAGCCCGACCCCGACCGTCTGCGGGGGCAGGGCCTGGACATGGTGAGCGTGATCGACGCCATCGGCCTGCAAAACAAGGGGCAGACCATCGGCGACGCCTTCCAGTCCGGCAGGGCGGTCTCCATCCGGCTGGACAACTTTTTTCGCACCCAAAAGGAACTGTCCCGGGCGGTGGTGGCGATCAAGAACGGCCGGCCGGTCTACCTGGCCGACGTGGCCACGATCCGGGACGGCTTCGACGAGCCGGCCGATTACGTGTTTTTCCTGCCGGGGCATGGGCTGGTCAAAGAAGGCGAAGCCACGGGCGCGGCCTATCCGGCCGTGACGCTGTCCGTGGCCAAGCGGGCCGGCGAGAACGCCACCAGGATCGCCGACGAGGCGCTTAAGCGCATAAACGGCCTTCGCGGCTACGTCTTGCCGGCCGATGTCAATCTTACCGTCACCCGCAACTCGGGCGAGACGGCCAAGGCCAAGGTGGACGAGCTGCTGGAGCATCTCATCCTGGCCGCCGTCACGGTCGGGGGCGTGGTGGCGCTTTTCCTGGGGCTTCGAGCCAGCCTTGTGGTCATGGTGGCCGTGCCCGTGACCCTGGCCATTACGCTCGCCACTTACTGGCTCATGGGCTACACGCTCAACCGCGTGACGCTCTTCGCGCTCATTTTCTGCATCGGCATCCTGGTCGACGACCCCATCGTGGACGTGGAAAACATCGTGCGCCACCTGGGGCTTCCGGGCTCACGGGGAAAGAAGCTTTCCGACGTCATCGTCGAGGCGGTCAGCGAAGTGCGCGCGCCGCTGGTCCTCGCCACCTTCACGGTCATCGCCGCCATCGCGCCCATGGCCTACGTGGGCGGGCTCATGGGTCCCTACATGCGGCCCATGCCCGTGGGCGCGTCCGTCGCCATGCTTTTCTCCATGGTGGTGGCCTTTTGCGTCACCCCCTGGACGGCCAAGCGGGTGCTTCGCCCCGAACCCGAGGGGGCCAAGGTCCATGGCGATATTCCGGACGATATCGGAACTCGGGCTTATCTCTGGCTCATGGACCGCCTCCTCAAGCGTCCGGTCTGGCGCTGGGGCTTCCTGGGGCTGGTGGGACTTCTTTTCGTCGGGGCCTGCTCGCTGTTCCCGGCCAAGCGCGTGCTGGTCAAGATGCTGCCCTTTGACAACAAGAGCGAATTTTCCGTGGTGGTGGACATGCCGCGCGGCACGACCCTGGAGGAGACCACGGCCGTGTGCCGGGAGCTGGCCTCCGTGGTGCTCAAGCGTCCGGACGTCACCGGGGCCACGCTCTTTGCCGGCACGGCCGCGCCCATGACCTTCAACGGGCTGATCCGCCACTACTACCTGCGAAGCGGCCAAAACGAGGCCGAACTCGCCGTCAACCTGCTGCCCAAGTCCGAGCGTTCGGTGCAAAGCCATCCCATCGCCAAGGAGGTGCGCCGGGCGCTTTCGCCCATCGCCGCCAAATACGGGGCCAAAATCAAGGTGGTGGAGCTGCCGCCCGGACCGCCCGTCATCCAGACGCTGGTGGCCGAGATCTACGGCCCGACAGACGCGGGCCGGCTGGCCGTGGCCAGGCAAGTCCGCGACATCATGAAAAAGACCCCGGACGTGGTGGACGTGGACTGGTACGTGGACGATCCCCGGCCCGAGCGCGTCATCCGCGTGGAGCGCGACAAGGCCCAGGCCGCCGGCATCGACCCGGACCGGGCGCTTTCCGACGTCACGGCCTCCATCGCCGGCACCGTGGCCGGGCTCATGCACGACGAGCTGGCCCGGGAGGACGCGCCCATCGTGGTGCGCCTGCCGCTCAAGGACCGGGCCGACGCCCGGGACATGGGCGCCATCGCCGTGCGCGGCGAGGGCGACCGCATGGTGTCGCTGGGGCAGATCGCCTCCATCGCCGAGCACGAGGAGCCGAGCCAGATCTACCACAAGAACCTGCTTCCCGTGATCTACGTCACGGGCGACGTGGCCGGGCGCGAGGAAAGCCCCATCTACGCCATGAACAAGGTCAACGCGACCCTGGAAAAGCTCGGGGAGACGGGCAAGGGGGCCTGGCAGACCGTGTCCAAGGCGGCGCTTCCCATCCTCTGGACGTCCATGCCGGCCCAGACCGCCGACTACAGCATGAAATGGGACGGCGAGTGGCAGATCACCTACGAGGTCTTCCGCGACATGGGCATCGCCTTTGCCGTGGTCATGGTGCTCATCTACATCCTGACCGTGGGCTGGTTCGGCTCCTACACCACGCCGATTGCCATCATGGCCCCCATCCCACTGTCGCTAATAGGCATCATCCCGGCCCATGCCCTGGCCGGGGCCTTTTTCACGGCCACGTCCATGATCGGGTTTATCGCCGGGGCGGGCATCGTTGTGCGCAACTCCATTATCCTTGTGGATTTTATAGAGATGCGCCGAGGGCAGGGGGAGACCCTGGAGCGGGCGGTGGAGGAGGCCGGGGCGGTGCGCTTTCGGCCCATGTTACTCACCGCCATCAGCGTGGTGGGCGGGGCCTTCGTGATCCTGTTCGACCCCATTTTCCAGGGGCTGGCCATATCGCTTATGGCCGGCGAGGTGGCGGCCACCATCTTTTCCCGCATGGTGGTGCCGGTCATGTACTACCTCGACGCCCGGCGCACGGCCCGCTGACGCGCTTTTGTGCGGCGCGCCGGCGGGCCTCGCCTGACGTCGAAGGCGTTGCGGTTAGAAATGTTCGAACAGGGCCTCGTCGGCCATGGCCTCGCCGGCGAGGACGATCGACGCGCCCCGGACCGACGGCTTGGGAGCCGGTTCGCCTCTGCCCGCCGGCAGGCGTTTCCTGTCTTTCCCGCGCGCCAGGCGGTTTTGGGGCGCGGCCTGCCCCGCCAACTGGAAAAAGCCCACCGTGCTGACGAGTTGTTCGGCTTGCGAGGAAAGCTCCTCGGCGGTGGAGGCCAGCTCTTCGGAGGCGGAGGCGTTTTGCTGCACGACCTGGTCGAGTTGTTGCAGCGCCTTGTTGACCTGGGTCGCGCCGAGGCTTTGCTCCTGGGAGGCGGCGGCGATTTCCTGCACCAGGTCGGAGGTCTTGAGGATATCCGGCACGAGCTTTTCCAGGAGCCGGCCGGCCCGTTCGGCCACATCCAGGCTCGAGGCCGACAGGGTGTTGATCTCGGCCGCGGCGGACTGGCTGCGTTCGGCGAGCTTCCTGACCTCGGAGGCCACCACGGCGAATCCCCGGCCGTGATCCCCGGCCCGGGCCGCTTCCACGGCGGCGTTTAGGGCGAGCAGGTCGGTCTGGCGGGCGATTTCCTCGATGATGGAGATCTTGGTGGCGATCTGGCGCATGGCCGCCACGGTGTCGACCATGGCCTGCCCGGATTCCCTGGCGTCCTGTCCGGCCTTGTCGGCAAGGGATTCGGTCTGGCGGGCGTTGTCGGCGTTGCGCATGATGGAACCGCTGATCTGTTCCATGGAGGAGGAGCTTTCCTCCACGGAGGCGGCCTGCTCCGAGGCGCCCTGGGACAGGGATTCGGACGAGGCGCTGAGCTGCTCGGCGCCGGAGGCCATGTTCTCGGCGCCGCTTTGGACCTCGCGCACGATGTCGGTCAGCCGCTCCACCATGTTGCCGAGCGACCGCATGAGCGCGTCGTTTTCGGAACGGATCTTCACCTGGAGGTCCAGGTCGCCGGCGGCCATTTTGCTGGCCAGGTCGGCCACATGGCGTTCGGCCGTGATGAGCCCGGAAAGCGAGCGCAAAAGCACATCGGCCTCGCAACGCGGCGCCACGGTCACCTGCAAGTCGCCCTGGGCCATGCGGGAGACGGCCCCGGTCACCTCGCTTTCGGCCTTGGCCACGTCGCGCAGGGCCTGGCAGACCTGTCCCACCTCGTCGGCGCGTTGGACATCGAGCGTGCTCCCCAGATCACCCCGGGCAAGCCCCTGGGCGAAGTCCACGCAGGCGTTGAGCGGCCTGGAAATGCCCCGGGAGATGCTGACGCCGAGGATTATTCCCAGCAGCACGGCCGCGGCGATGACAATGCCGAGGGTGAGCCGGCTTTCCGCATAGAGGTCGGCCGTTTCCTGGGCATGGTTTTTGGCGTTGGATTCCTTGTTGTGGACAAGTTCGCCCATGAGCGTGTCCATGGCCCGGACCTTGTCCCGGCCGGCCCCCATGGAAAGGGTCACCGAAGCCCGGTCGACCTCGAGCGCCTCTTTCTTGGTGGCGTCCACGATCTGCTCCCACACCGGCACCAGGGCGTCCCAGGTCGCATCGAGCCGCGCCAGCATGGCCTGTCCTTCCTTGGAGACAAACAGCGGACGGGCCACGGCGACCTGTTCCTTGAACTGTTTCTTGTAATGCTCGATGCGTTCGACGAGCTTGGCCCGCTCGTCGCCGGATGTGGACAGGATAAGGTTTTTCGTGGCCCGGTCGGCATACACCAGGTAGACGTTGGCCTGCTTGATGGCCGCGACCCCGAGCAATTCCCGTTGATACATGACTTCGGCCATTTCGCTGATTCGCCACATATTGTGCAGGCCGAGCAGTCCGACCACCGCGACGATTAGGGATATCAGGAAGAAGGAACCGATCAACTTCGTTGCGATTCGCATGTCATGAAACCACCGCATGCTGCTATCCTCCTGGTTGATGGTCGATGCGCGCATGGTCCGCCGCCTGCGCGTCAGCCGGAGAGACATCTTCCGGTACAAGACCTCTGGAGTGTGTGACGCGCGTCTGTCAAGGCTTGCCTGAACGTCGCCCTGTGTCTTTGCCGGTTCGGGAATGTTGCAAAGCGCTACGGCAAGCCCGGGGCCGGCGAAGCGCCGCCGCATCCTCGGCGCTTTCACGGGGGCAATCGCGGCGTCGCGTGCTGGAAACGTCCCGCCCGCCGCGTGCGTTCCATGTAAATGCATTCAATGGCGAAATGATGCCGCTGCAGCTTAATTTCCGCGCCGCGCGGCCAGGTTGGAAGGGGGAGGAAGCGTCGGGCTGGCTTGTGTGAAAAAGCCGTCGGCAAGCTCTCGGCTACGGAAGGAATCCCCAGGCATTCAAACGACTTTTACCGGTTACAACCTGTAACCGTTAAAGGTTTTGGGGAGGGGAGAGCGCGAGAGGGGGACACTTTTTTCAAAAAGGGTCCCCCTCTCGCACTTCTTCTTCCACCTCTTCCCCCATTTACCCCTTCCTGCCGGCGACGACGGGATCGTGCAGGACGAGCCGTTTGAAATAGCCGGTGATGCGCGCGATGTCGCCGCCGGCAAGCGCCGCCGCGCCCTTGGCCGCAAGCCGCATGCCTTCGCCGGCCACATAGGCGAGCTTGTAGAGCCGGGTCGGGTTGTGCCTGGAGAAAAAGGCCGTCAGGCGCGGCGAGAGAAGCGCCGCGTACACCCAGCTCGGGATATGCTGGAAGGTGAGCAGATAGAGCAGAAACGACGGGTAGTTGCGCCGGGGCGGGATGTAGAACGGCCGGCGGTAGATTTCCGTTTCCTCGTTGTGGATGCGTCCCTCGGCCTTGGCCAGCCGGTACAGTTCGGTTTCCGGAAAATAGACCAGGCTGGCGATGGCCAGGCCGAAGGGCTTGGGGAGTTTGGCCAGGAGCCGCACGGTGTCGAGGAGGTCCTCCTCGGTCTCCCAGGGCGAGTCGATGATGACGTGATAGTCCGGCGTCAGCAGCTTGCCCCGCCGTTCATGGAGCAGCCGCGCCCCGGCCAGGACCTTGTCCTCGGATTCGGACCGGCGAAAAAGTTTTTTGATCTTGGGGCTGCCCGACTGGATGCCCATCTCCACATAGCACAGCCCGGCGTCGATGAGCAGATCGAGCTTGTCCGCGGCAAGGGTCGTGGGCGAGGCCTGGCAGAAAAGGGGCAGGCCGATGTCCTTTTTGTAGGAGGCGGCAAAGGCCGTCAGCCAATCCATTTTGCGGGAAAAAAAGGTGTCGTCGAAAAGCTGGATGCCCTCGATGAAGGGATAGCGCGCCGTGATCTCACGCAGTTCGGCCATGACATGGGCCACGCTTCTGTTGCGAAAATAGGGGATGCCGCCGCCGGCGAAAAGCGCCTTGACCGTAGGCACGTTGCAATAGGCGCAGCCGTGCGGGCAGCCCCGGTCGGTCATGGTGCGGTAGACGCGAAGGAGCCGGCCGCCCCGATAGGGCACCCGGGGCAGGGCATGGGCCAGGACGTCGGCGGAAAGGGGGATGATGCGGTCGGCCTCGGGAGCGTGCACATACTGGTCAACGCCCGTGAAATCGAAAAAAGGCAGCGCGTCGAGGTCGGCGATAAGCGGGCGCAGGCCGTTGTCCACGATGCGCCCGTCCCGCCGGGTCCACACCCCGGGGATGGCGTCCGTGGCCTCGCCCGAAGCCAGGGCGGCCAGCAGTTCGTCCAGGGCCGTCTCGCCTTCGCCCCGACAGACGAAATCCGCGTGCTCCAGGGCCTCTTCGGGCCGGATGGTGGCGTGGATGCCGCCCCAGATGACCGGCAGGCCCAGGCGATCCTTGACGGCTTTGGTGAGCTGCGCGGCCCGGTCGAAGTAGTTGGTGAAAAAGGACACGCCGACCAGGTCCGAACCGGCGGCCAGTTCAAGGGCCGCGTCCACGATGTGGTTCGGGTAGCGGTAGACGAAGGAGCCGTCCTCCTGGAGCAGGCCGATGCTTCCCGGAAAAAGGACGAGGCGCACGGTGTGGCCGGCGGCCTTGAGACTGGCTTGCAGGCTCCTGACGCCGAAAGCGGACAGGTCCGGCGGGGTGGGGGAGAAAAGCGTCAGTGTGGGCATGGGGGCATCCGGGCAAAGCCGTGTTTCGGGTGTTTTCCGGGCTTGGGATTGTTTGGCGCCCGCCTAGCCGGGGGCGCTCCGGGAGGCGTCCGAGATGCGGCGGATAAGGCCGGTGGTGCTGCGATCCGGGGTCAGCGGCACGAGCACCACCCGGCCGCCGTAGCTCGCGACGACATCGGCCCCGACCACGGTTTCCAGGGTATAATCGCCGCCCTTGGCCAGCATGTCCGGCCGCACGGCCTTGATGAGCTCCAGCGGCGTGTCCTCGTCGAAGATGACCACCGCGTCCACCGAGGCCAGCGAGGCCAGCATGCGCGCCCGGGCCGCCTCGTCCTGGACGGGGCGGGTGGGCCCCTTGAGCCGGCGCACCGACGCGTCGGAATTGAGCCCCACGATGAGCCGGTCGCATTCCCGGCGCGCGCCGTCGAGCATGGCGGCATGGCCGGGATGGAGCAGGTCGAAGCAGCCGTTGGTGAAGCCGACGGTCAGGCCCAGCCGTCGCCACAGATCGGCCATTTCGGCCGCCCGTTCGCGGGAAAGTTCCTTTTGGCCCGCGTCCTCGCCGGATTGGCGCAGCACGGCCAGGCGCAATTCGTCGGGATGGGCCACGGCCGTGCCCACCTTGCCGACCACGATGCCGGCGCCGATGTTGGCCAGGGCGGCGGCCAGCCCGAGCGGCGCGCCCACGGCGATCCCGGCGGCCAGGATGGCGGCCACGGTGTCGCCCGCGCCCGAGACGTCGTAGACCTCCCGGCCGGCGGCCCGGATGTGGGTGGCCGGTCCGTGGGCGGGGTAGAGGCTTAAGCCCTCCTCGCTGCGGGTGACGCAGATTGCGCCGAAGCCGTGGGTCAGGATGAGCGTACGGGCGGCGCGGGCGTATTGGGCGTCGTTGGCAAGCGTGGCGCGGGTCGCGGCCGCAAGCTCGGCCTTGTTGGGGGTGATGACGCTGGCCCCCCGGTAGCGGGTGAAATCCACGCCCTTGGGGTCGACCACCACCGGGATTTCGCGCCGGGCGGCCTCGGCAATGAGCGTGGCCAGCAGACCCGGCGTCACGCCGCCCTTGCCGTAATCCGACACCACGACGGCCGTCGCTTCGGGGAGAAGGGCCAGGGCCGCGTCGGCAAGCGCCTGTTCGCTTGCGGCCGTGACCGGGGCCACGGTCTCGAAATCGGTGCGCAGCAGATGGTGCGAGCCGGAGACGTAGCGCGTCTTGACCGCGGTGCGCCGGCCGGGCTCGGGTACAAGCCGCGCCTGGCCGCCGGTCAGGTCGGCCAACAGTCCGTCCAGCTCCCGGCCGGCCGCGTCGTCGCCGACCACCCCGGCGCAGGAGACATGCACGTCCAGGGCGCGCAGGTTTCGCACCACGTTGCCCGCGCCGCCAGGCATGGCGGCCTCGTCCTCAATGGCCAGGATGGGGATGGGGGCTTCGGGCGAAATGCGGCTGACCGTGCCCCGCACAAAGCGGTCCAGCATGAGGTCGCCGACCACCAGCACCCGGGCGTCCGCCAGACTGTCGCACAGGGCGATGCGGTCGGCGAGGGCATACGTGTCGGGGCTTTCCAGCATTACGGTCTCCGGTTTGCGGCTCGTGTGCCGGCGGTCATTTCCTGGGGGTCCGGTCGTTGCGCAACAAGCCGGATTTGTTTTTCAATTCGCGGAACCGTACCTGTTTTCCCGTAGGCCCGCCACTAGCGGTAGGGGTTTTCGCGGGAGAGATAGCCCCTGACGTAGTCGGCCACGGCCTCTTCAAGGGGCGTCATGGGGTCGGCGTAGCCGGCGGCGCGCAGTCGATCCAGGCGGGCCTCGGTGAAATACTGATACTTGTCGCGGATCTCCGGCGGCATATCCACGTATTCGATGGCCGGCGCGCGCCCGGCGGCGGCGAATCCGGCGCTGATGAAATCCTTGAATGTCCGGGCCGTGCCCGTGCCCACGTTGAAAAGTCCGCTGACCTCGGGATGGTCGAGGAGCCAGAGCATGACCCGTTCGGCGTCGCGCACGGACACGAAATCGCGCTTTTGCCCGCCGTCGGGGTAGTCCGGGTGGTGGGACTTGAAGAGCTTGACCGTGCCGCCGCCGGCGATAACCGGCCACAGCTTGGTCAGCACGCTTTGCATGGAGCCCTTGTGGAATTCGTTGGGGCCGAAGACGTTGAAGAATTTGAGTCCCGCGCACTGGGGCGGCAAAGGGCCGCCGTCGACCTTGCGGCGGCAGACGATGCGGTCGAAGGCGTGCTTGCTGAAGGCGTAGAGATTAAGCGGCGTCAGTTTGGCCAGGGCCTCCGGGGTGAAGCGGTCGTCGAAGCCCTGGGCCCCGTCGCCGTAAGTGGCGGCCGAGGAGGCGTAAATGAGCGGCACGCCGGCAGAAGCGCACCAGTCGAGCAGGTCTATGGAAAAGCGCAGGTTCTCCCGGGCCACGGCGTCGCCGTCGGTGACGGTGGTCGCGGAGATGGCCCCCATGTGGAACACGGCGCGAAGCTGTCCCCGTCGGCCCGAAAGCCAGGCCGACAAGGCCTCGGGCGCGATCAGGTCATCAAACTCCCGGGCCCGGATGTTCTTCCATTTCTCGCCGCTGCGCAGGCGGTCGCACAGGATGAGGTCGGTGATTCCCCGGTCGTTTAAGCCGGCGGCCAGGTTGGAGCCGATGAAACCGGCCGCGCCGGTAATGAGGATCATGGGCTGCCTCCGTGTCGGACAGGAAATTTGAAGAAATGTAGGGGCGTCGCGGCACCATGGCAAGTCCTGGTCCCGGCGGCGGGGTGGGGATCGGCGGGGGAGGCGGGCGCTTGGGCGCGCCGCGTCGGGGTTATGCGTCTTTTTCCACCTCCGCCAGGCGACGTTCCAGCTTTTCCACCCGCGCTTCCAGCGACGCGCGCATGGCGGCGGTCCTGGTCCGGCAGGCCACCTTTTCCTCGAGCAGGTCGTCGAGGATGAGGTTTTTTTCGAACCAGGCCCGCAGCATGGTGCTTAAGTACCGCCGGCCCATTTCGCTTAAATGCAGGTTGGAGTTGCCCCAGGTGCGGCCCTGCCAGGAAATGGGAACCTGGGCGATGGTGTAGTCGCGGATGAGGGCGTTTAACGAAAGCTCGATGGTGATGTTGAAGTGGCAGGCCTTGAGCGGCCAGATGTCGCGGATCACGGCAGCGCGGTAGGCCTTGAAGGAATTGGTCAGGTCGTTGAAGCGCGTCCAGAAAAGGAGCTGGAGCATACGATTGACGAGCCTGTTGGCCACGAGCTTCACCCGGGGATAGTTCGAGCAGTGCGAGCCCCGGATGAACCGCGAGCCGTACACGCAGTCGTAGCCTTCCTCGATCTTGCGGTAATAGCGGGCCACGTCCTCGGGGTCGTCGGACTGGTCGGCCATACAGATGACGATGACGTCGCCGCCGGCCTGCTCCAGCCCGGCCCGTACGGCCCGGCCGAAACCGCGCGGCGGCGCGCGGCGGACGATGACCACATGCGGGTCTTCCCCGGCCAGGGCGGCCAGCACCGCGCCCGTGCCGTCGGTGCTGTTGTCGTTGACCAGCACCAGCTCGTAGGGGATGGCCTCGCGCGTTAGCACTCGGCGCAAACCCGCCACCGTGTCCCGGATATTGCCCTCTTCGTTGTGGGCGGGGATGACCACGGACAAGGTCAGCTGTTCATCCATAGCGATTCCTTGGGGCGGGTGAGGCTCAGTCCCGGATGTGTCGCGTCGTCAGGGGAAACACATGATCCTCCAGACCGTGCCACCAGCCGGGCATGGCAGCGACCCGGGCGGCGTAGCGGTCCAGAAAATCCTTGGTCATGGCGCGACCGGCCGCGTTTTTATCCGAAACGGCCGGAACTTCCAAGGGCGCTTCGATGGTGAGGCGAAACGGGGCGTCACGGCCCGGGCCGAGAAACGTCGGACACAGGGCCGCGCCCGTGGCCAGGGCCAGTTTGGCCGGCCCCAGGGGGGCGCTGAGGCTGCCGCCCGGGAAATCGAAATCCGCGTGCCGGCCGAAGGGGACCTGCCCGGGGCCGTCGTCGGCCGTGGTCATGACCACGCCGCCGGCGCGCAGATGCTCGACGGCCCGGCGGGTGCCCGGTCCGGGCGGCACGATGGCGGCCGGAATGCGGCTTTCGTAGATTCGGCGCAGGCGGAAGGCCACGTGGCGGCCGATAAAGGACAGGCCGGCGTCGCTTAAAAAGCCGATCTGGAGCATGGGGTAGCCGAGCAGTCCGAGGGCGGCCAGGGGCAGCTGGGTCGGGCCGAAATGGCCGATGGGCAGCACCACACCCTGTCCGGCGGCGAGCGCGGCGTCGAGGTGTTCGATACCCTCGATGGTGAGCACCGAGGGCCGGTTGTCCCGGGTCAGCCGGGGAAAGACGAAGATGGACAGCTGGTTGACGTAGTGCGTCTCGTAGGCGGCGACCATCTGGTCTTTTTTCGCGGCCTCGTCGAGCCCCGGCGCGACCGTGCCGGCGGCCCGCCTGAGCCTGTCCGCCCGGCCGCCGCGCCTCCCCGCCAGGGCGGCATGGAGCCGGCCGAGGCGGGCCAGCAGGGCGAGTCCGGTCCGGGGCGGCAGGCGCTCGACCACAAGGCGCAGCGGATACCAGACGACAAGGCGCAACAGATCGCGGCCCAGGCTTTCCGAAACCTTCATGCCTACTTGCCCGCGGCCCGCAGCAGGAGATTGAAGAATTTGTCCAGGTAGAGCGTCTTTTGCTGGCTGTAGGTGACCGGGGTCAGCAGGTCGGCTCCGGGTTCGATGAGTCCTTCGCGCGCGGCCAGCTCGGCCAGGGCGGTGTGGGGCTCCACGCGCAGGGTGTTGATTTCGAAATGCGCCCGCCGGCCCATCTGCCGCTTGGCCCGAAGCAGGAAGGCCAGCATGCCGGCCGCCGCGAAAAGCGTCTGGCCGGGCGGGTTCTTGAAGAAGTTGTAGCTCACCTCGAAGCAGCCCATGTCGCGCACCAGCCCGTAGGCGGCGTCGATCTCGGCCACGGTCACGGCCTTGCCCAGTTTTCGGAGCGCGCCGTCGCCGTAGGCGTCGGGGGAGAAGATGACCGTATCGCAGCCGGCGTCGCGGGCCAGCTCCAGAAACTCGCGGTTAAGCCCCCGCTCGGTGAACCAGGCCGACCAGGAAAGCGTGACGCCGCGCGCGATCATGGCCCGCATGACGTCCCTGGCGTGGTCCGCCGGCACGTTGAAGACCGAGTCGAGAAAGGTGAAACGCTTAAGTCCCTGCTCGTGCTCCAGGCGGTAGAGCGACTCGGCCACGCGTTTGGGGTCCTTCTTGCGATAGGCCTTGCCGTTTAAAAATCCGTAGGGGCAGTAGAGGCAGGACAGGGCGCAGCCCCGCTTGGTCTCGACGCCCACCCCCCAGGGCACGGCGGCGTAGGGGGCAAGCGGCAGCACGGAAAAATCCGGTTCCGGCAGGCCGGCCAGGTCGTTTTTCGCACCCGGGGCCGCCGGGGAGGTCAGTCGCGCCGTGCCGTCCGCGTCGCGGACATAGACCGAGGGCACGGCGGCGGGGTCGCCTCCCGTCCCGGCGGCCAGTGCCTCGATCAGGGCGGCGAAGGGAAGCTCGCCCTCCAGGTACACGCCGTAGTCGATGGCCGGGTGGGTTTCCATGATGCGTGGGGCGAACATGGAAAACCCCGAGCCGCCGACCACCAGAGGGCCGGAGAAATCGCGGCGCACCGTGTCCAGCACCGCTTCGAAGGGCGGCAGGTAGGAGACGTTGACCCGGGTGTTGGTGGAATCGATGTTGCGCAGCGACACGCCGACCACGTCCGGCGCGAACGCGCGTACCTTCGCGGCCAGTTCGGCCATGGGATCGGCGGCCACGTTGGGGTCGACGCAGGCCACGTCATGGCCGGGCAGGCTTGCCGCCAGGCAGGCCAGCCCCACCGGATAGACCGGCGGGCCGTCGCCGCCGAGCCAGGACTGGACGAGCAGGACCCTCACCGCCGCCCCAGCAGTCTTTTGACCAGCCGCTTGGCCGGTCCGGCCACGGCAAAGGCCAGCTCCCAAAAGGGCCTGAAAAGCTTGGAGCCGAACACTTTGGCCACGCCGTCCCGGGCGCACAAAGCCAGCAGCCCGGAGGGAAACCGGCCGCCCTTGGCCAGAAGGATCAGGAAATTGCAGTAGTCCGGCCGGCGCATGGTGTAGCTCTTGGTGTAGACCTGACTGCGCTCGTCGGTGAGGTAGCCGTCGGCCACGGCCATGGCGGCGAGTTTGGTGCCGGGGTAGAGCACCAGGGAAAAGGGCTGGAGCCGAAACGGCTTGGGGATGCGGGCGATAAAGCGGATGGAGTCCAGCCGGTCCTTTACGGTCTCGTAGGGCGTGTCCAGGATGAAGTCGTAGCTCGGGGGCAGGAGCCTGTCCCTATAGCTGTTGATGACGCGCATGGCGGCGAGCATCTTGTCGTTGCCCATGGCCTTGCGGTTGAAAAGCTCCTGGATGCGCGGCGAGCCCGTCTGCACGCCCATTTGCAGGTAGATCATGCCGGCGTCGACCAGGGCTTCCATCTTTTCCCGGGTGATGGTGGCCGGACTGCCCAGGCAGGTAAACGGCAGGGCGACGCGTTCCTTCCAGGCCTTGCAGAAATCCCGGATCTCCTCGAGGGGCCGGGCGAAAAAGGCGTCGTCGGAAATCCAGACATAGCCGATGAAGGGCATGATGCGCCGGGCTTCGGCCAGCTCGTCCATGACGTGGGCGACGCTTCGCCAGCGCAGGTAGCCCTTGGCCCCGTAAAGGGACTTGATGGCGTCGTTGACGCAGTAGGCGCACCGGTGGGGACAGCCCCGGCCGGTCATGGTCTGGTAGCCCACCCGGCCGAGCATCTTCGAAACCGTGCCGCCGGCCAGGAAGCGTTCGGTGACGGCCGTGGTAAGGGGGACGATGCCGCCGGCCGTGTCGTCCCAGATAGAGTGGTCCTTATGGGACCAGTCCGGCGCGGGCAGGGCGTCGAGGTCCGTGGTCAGCGGCCGCACCGGGTTTTCGGCCACGGCGCCGTCCGGGAGCCTGGACCAGATGTTGGCGATGCCGGTCACCGGATTGCCGGCCTCGAGGGCCAGGCAGACGTCGAGGATGGCTTCCTCGCCGTCGCCCACGCACACCATGTCCGCCGTGTCCAGGCATTCCCTGGGCCGGATGGTGGGATGCACGCCGCCCCAAAGGATGGGGACCGGCAGGCGGGCGCGCAGGGACCGGGTGATCTGGACGGCGTTGTCCATGTAATTGGTCATGAGCGAAATGCCGACGAGGTCGGCGTCGCGGCACAAATCGGCCAGGGCGTCGAGGACGCGGGCCGGGTAGCGCTCGGGCTGGTCGGTCAGGGCGTCGCCCAGGGGATCGGGCAGAAACACCAGCCGGGTGGCCACGCCGTTTTGGCGCAGAAAGGACGAGATGGCCCGCACGCCGAAGGCGGTGATGTCGGGATAGGGGGAGATGAGGACGACGCGCATGTCGGGGCTCTCTTCGGGCTGGTAAACTTTGACCAGTATCAGGAGTGCCGCCATGGGGCGGCGCTTGTCAAGGCGGCGGGATACGGGTGGCCGCTGTTTGCACGGGTTGCAGGGCGAGTTGGGTGAAATCCACGGCCAGGGGGCGGGGGTCGCCCGGGATTGGTGGAGCGCCTTTGCCATTCCAGGAGGCGTAGTGGAAACGCAGCACATTGTCGCCTGGGGCGCCGGGAAGCAGGTATTCCCGGTAGATAGGCTCCCCGGCGCGGCTGGGAATGCTTTCGATGTCGCGGCCGTCAAAGGAGATGCGCGCCGTCTGGCCGGGGGACAAGCTGGTGTAGGCGAATCGCAGGCGGATGTTTGTCGCCCGGGGCAGGCGGAAAATGATCTCGCTTTTGGGACCCAGGCCCCAGCGCGACATGGTTCCGTCGCCCGTGGGATGCGGGCCGTCAAAGCCGATCAGAACCACCGTGGCCGGCTGTTCGGGCAGGAAATCGTGGGCGGCCAGGGGGAGACTCGTAGCCGCGCGCTGCCACAGCATGACGCGTTTGAGGCCAAGCGGCAGGGCCAGGATGACGACGGCCAGGCCGGCGGCCAGGAGGACCTTTCGCCTTGGCACGGGAAACCCGGCTTTGACCCAGGCGATCCGGCGGGCGTCGGCCGGTCGCTCCACCGCCAGAAGCAGGCCGACGGAGGCCAGGATGGCCAGGGCCGAGCCCACGGTCTCGGTGGGCCAGGCTGTGAACTGGGTGACGGCGTAAAAAACGGGCAGGTGGACGATATACATGGGATAGGAAAGTTCCCCTATCCATCGGTCAAGGCGGCTTTTGCGGCAAAGAAGGAACACGGGGGGCAGACAGACTGCCAGGGTCAGGTAACGGGCCCAGGGGGGCAGGTCGAGCAACGGGTTGGCCGCCACGACGAAAAGAACCGCCAGGGCCGCCGCGAGAATCCTTGGCGAGGGTTGGCGTGCCTTCAGCCGGAAATAGACATGGCAGGCCAGGACTCCGGCCAGAAAAAAAGCCAGTTCGAAAGGGAAAAAGCGGTCGCCCAGGGCGTCGGTCGGCAGCCCCAGGGCCGGGAACACGGCAAAGCGCAGGGCCAAACTGGCCAGGAGCAGCGCGCCGATGCGCCAGGGACGTTGGCGGACGATGAACGGGGCCAGGGCGTAGAACAAAAGCTCCAGTCCCAGGGTCCAGGCCTGGCTGATCCAGACGAGGCCGGAAAAGGCGTTTCCGCTGCCTCCGGCATCAAGCGAGAGGTGCAGTGCGCCCCGGGCGTCCACGGCGACGAAACAGAGGGCGTCCAGGCCGACGATAAAGAGATTGGCGGCGGCATAGACCAGGATGGACACGTCGTTTAAGGAGGGAAGGGCCTTGGCCCAGCCCTGGAACGGCCACTCCACGGTTCCCCGGATGGCCCAGACCAGGCCGCCGTAGGCCAGGGTCAGGAGCAGGACGGTCAGGTAGCAGGGGAAAAGCCGCAGATAGCGGCTGCCGAGAAAACCGGCGTAGGGAACGTCCCGGTATTTCCCGTTGAGGACCAGGGACATGTAGAAGCCGGACAAAATATAGAAGGCGCGTACGGCCACGGTGGTGTCCAGAGCCGGCAGGCCCAGGGCGTGGTCGGAATGGCCGACGAGAACGGAAAGGGCGAGAAGAAACCGCAGCAGTCCCATGAATCAGACGTTCGGGGGGCGGCTCTGTCTGGCGTCGGCCGGTCGGACTGTGTTTGGTGGCACCCCGTTCCTCCTCGCGGTCGTGACCGCAACGGCTTTTAGCCTCGCGTCGGTTGGTTGTCCAGCCGGGTGGCCACGCCGTTTTGGCGCAAAAACGACGAGATGGCCCGCACGCCGAAGGCGGTGATGTCGGGATAGGGGGAGATGAGGACGACGCGCATGTCGGGGCGGTCCTACCCGGTTTGTTCCCGGATCTTTGTGTCCAGGGCGGTGGTTAGGGCGTCGAAGCCGTCCTGGGCCATGACCACCAGGATGTCGCCCGTGGCCAGGTAGCGGGCCACGGCGAATTGGGCGCGCACGTAGAGGGTCACGGAGCACAGCGCGTCGGCCACGGCCAGAAGCGGCCCCAGGTTGTTGGCCGTGGACAGGGGCTGGTAGCTTACGTGCAGGCCGAGCATGGTGCCCATGGCCCCGAGCACGCCGACCAGCACCACGTTGCCCACTTCGCGCAGAGTGTCCTCGCGCATGTGCGGCGAAGGGTCGGGGATGCCCATGGCCTCGGTCAGCCCAGTCACCAGGGCGGCGGCGTCGGCATGGGCGAAGGCCAGGGCGGTCATGCCGCGCATGGCGCCGAAAAACGGCAAAAACACGCCTTCGCAGATGGCCGGGCAGCGGTCGGCGGTGGCGGCGGTGAGGCTTGGCCGGCTCATGATGCGGATTTCCGGGGCCGAGAGCTTCACGTGGCTGTCGCACATGCGGTTTAAGGCCTCGGCGGCGCGGCCAAGGCCGATATTGACGCATTCGCTTAAGAGGTCCATGCGGGAATCGAGCGTTATTTCAGGCATGGCCGGTTCTCCCGAGCAAAGCGCGCCGCCTGGCGGCAACCCTGCTTCGCGACAGTTTGGAAAGCGCCATCATACGACGCCGGCGCGTCCTGGGAAAGCGTTTTCCGCGCCGGCACGGTCCGGACGCCCTGTCGCGCCGCCATCCTACCGGGATACTTCTTTTTTGCGGCAGCATTCCATGAGGTCCATCCAGTGATGCAGGATGGAGGCGTGCCCGGTTTCGGCCAGGCCATAGGTGGGGGCGGGGATGTAAAAGTTGAGGTCCCCGCGCCGCCGGATGGCGTTGTCCGGGGAAAAGCCCGAAAGCGTGGCCACGAAGCCGCCGCGTTCCCGGGCCACGTCCACGGCGCGCACGATGTTGGGCGAATTGCCGGAACTGCTGATGGCCACCAGAATGTCGCCGGGCGTCATGTACCAGCGCAGCGGTTCGGCGTAGATTTCCTCGAACCGGATGTCGTTGCCGAGCGCCGTGACCAGGGAAAGGTCCGTGAACACCTGGGTGCGCACGCAGCCGTTCTTGGCCAGGTCCGTGGCGAAATGGCTGGCCATGGAGGCGCTGGCCCCGTTGCCGACGAGAAAGACGCAACCGCCGGCGTGGCGCACGGTGGTCGCCGCGTCCAGCCAGCGGCGAAAGCCTTCGTCCGGGGCGCAGGCGACGCCGGCGCGGTCGGTGACGACCAGTCCGTCGAGGCAGGCGGCCAGCGCGGCCCTGTGCCCGGACCAGGCGATGGCGTTCGCCGGTTGTGTCGCCTCCCCATCCGGGCAGACGGTTTTGGCCCTGCCGGGCAGTCCGCATTCCTGGCTTGGCTTGGGCGTGGTCATGCCCACCAAATAGTGCGTTTTCCTTCCAGCGGCAACCATCGGCGCCAGGCGGACTTCTTGACGCCCTCTCCCGTTTGGGCCAACAGGCAGGCCGTGACGCGCCGCATCGTGCCGGCGCGCCGCCGTCTTTCGCCTCCGTTCACCATGGACGCGGGCCCTTTTTTTGTCCTGCACCCGGAGTCGCTTGTATGATGCCTTCTTCCACCACCCCCGATTTTCTGGTTATCGGCGCCGGCGTCGTCGGCATTTCCATTGCCCGCGAACTGGCGGCGCGCCATCCCGGCGCCTCCATCACGGTCCTCGAAAAAGAGCCGGACATCGGCGCCCATGCCAGCGGCCGCAACAGCGGCGTCATCCATGCCGGCTTCTATTATACCGCCGACAGCCTCAAGGCGCGGTTCACCCGGGAAGGCAACGCGGCGCTTAGGGCCTTTTGCGCCGCGCGGGGCCTGCCGGTGCGATCCTGCGGCAAGCTGGTGGTGGCCAAAAACGAGGCCGAGGTGCCGGTCCTGGACACGCTGCTGGCGCGCGGCAAACAAAACGGGGTGGAACTTTCGCGCATCACTTCCAGGGAGGCCCGGGCCATCGAGCCGCGGGTCAAAACCTGCGGGGCGGCGCTTTTTTCCCCGACCACGGCCTCCATCGATCCCTTGCGGGTGCTTGCGGCCATGGCCGCCGCCGCGCGCGAGGCCGGGGTGACCATCGAAACCGGCGTGCGCTACCTGGGGCGCGCCGGCTGCGACGTGCGCACGAGCGCGGCCACCTATACCCCCGGCTATGTCGTCAATGCCGCCGGGCTGTATGCCGACACCATTGCCAAGGATTTCGGCTTCTCCCAAAAATACCACCTGCTGCCTTTCAAGGGGCTGTACCTCTACGCCGATCCTGCCGCGCCGCCGCTGGCCACCCACATCTACCCCGTGCCCAACCTGGCCAATCCGTTTCTGGGCGTGCATTTCACGCTGACCGTGGACGGCAAGGTGAAGGTCGGCCCCACGGCCATCCCCTGTTTCTGGCGGGAGCAGTACGGCTGGCTGTCCAATTTCGATTTTGGCGAATGCCGGGAGATCGTGGGGCGCGAGCTGTCGCTTTTCGCCGGGGCGGATTTCGATTTCCGCCGCTTGGCGGCCGAGGAGCTGCGCAAGCAGTTCCGGCCCCATATCGTCCGGCTGGCCGGGGAGCTGGCCACGGGCGTGCGCGTTTCGGATTACCGCAAATGGGGCCGTCCTGGCATCCGGGCCCAGCTCGTGGACGCGGCAAAGCGCAAGCTGGTCATGGATTTCGTCCTCGAGGGCGACGCCCGCTCGCTGCATGTCTTAAACGCCGTGTCGCCGGCCTTTACCTGCTCCATCCCCTTTGCCCGCCACGTGGCGGACAGGATCGAGGCGGCCAGCCGATAGGGGGGCGTCCTTGAGGCGGTTGAGTGCTTGGCGAGAGTTATTCCCCCTGCTTGGAGGAAGCGAGGTGCGCCCCCGGCTTGTGTCTCATTGAATAAACGTTGTTGGGTTTGCGTCTCATTTTTTTTGTTTTATGAGACGTTCTCACCGTTGCGGTTCATGCGTGAGACTAAAAGACCTCGTGCCCTCGGCTATATTGAGTAACTCTCCGATCCCGTGCTGACTTTCCCCATCTCTGTGGGGGATAGTGTGGGGGAAGTCTTTTTGGGAAAATGGAGAAAAACTCGTAAACTGGCGGAGGGAGAGGGATTCGAACCCCCGGACGGGTTACCCCGCCAGTGGTTTTCAAGACCACCGCCTTAAACCGCTCGGCCATCCCTCCGCGAAAAAGCTACCTAAGGCCGTTTCGGCGGCGAGGCAACCTCGAAATCCGTCGGATCGCAGCCCAGCCGCGTCAGCTCCGCGCACAATGCCGCCGGCTGTTCCAAAAAAGCCAGCCCCACCCCGGGCACCGCCCGCCGGCAGCCCCAGGGCTCGTGCCAGGCCACTTTCGCCCGCACCGCGCCGTTCGTGATGTTCGGAAATTCCAGCCAGGCCGGGGCGCCGACTGTCCAGGGCGCGGTCGTGAACACGAAACAGCCGAGCGAGGAAATATTGGTGGTGCAGGTTTTCTCGCCCCCCGGCCCGTCGCCGTCGTCGCGGGGCGGCGTGCGCCACAGCACCGCCGGCAGGGTCACGTCCACACGCTCCCCCCGACGCAGCCCCCGGGGCAGGAAATCGCGGCAGGCGGCCACGAATACCGACAACCCGTCCAGGCAGCCGGAGCCGGATTCGCTGCCCAGCGCGAAAATCGCATCCGTGGCCGGATCATACTTGAGGCGCGCCGACGGATACACCTCGGCCAGGGCATGGAGCAGCTTTCTGTCGAAATCCTTGGTCCGGACAATGGTCGGCACGTCGAAGAGCACCCCGCTGTACCGGCAATGGCGCATGGCCGTCAGCAGATCCCGGGACGTGGCGGCCACATCGCACGCGGCCCCAAGCGCCGCCAGCGCCGCGACGAATCGCTCCCTGGCCCGACCCTCGTTGGCAACAAGCAACATCCGCATGGATACGCCTTCCCCTCGGTGATTGCGCCCGGGCGGCCGCGGGACGCACGCGCGCCGGCGCGGGACGCCTGGCCGGGAGTCCGGTTATGGGGAGCGGAAGCGGCTTCTCCGTGACGTTTTCTTGAAAATGCGGCGGCCTGCCTCGCAGGCGTCGCGGAGAGCCTCGGCAGAAGTCCTCGGGGAAGATTTTCCGGCCGGGCGTCTCTTCCACTCTTGCGGAAGGGGCGAGCCCTTGTCGGGAGCGCGGTCCTAGCGGTGCTCCTCGATGAGCTTGCGCGCCCGTTCCGCCAGGGTTCCGACCTCGGGCTTGGTCACCTGGTCGTCGGCCCCGACCGAAAGCCCCTTGTGGTAGAGCTGGTCGTTTATAAGCGACGAAAAGAGCACCACCGGCAGCTGCTTGAGCACCGGGTCGTCCTTGATCTTCTTGCACAGCGTATGGCCGTCCATGGACGGCATTTCGATGTCCGTGACAACCAGGTTGACGTTGCGGGTAAGCGGCGTCCCCTTGGCGTCCTCGGCTTTCCAGCCGGACAGCCGGTTCCAGGCATTTTGGCCGTTGATGTCCTGGATGACCTCGAAGCCGTCCTTCTCCAGATAGGAGGCGATGAGCCGACGGATGGAGTTGGAGTCGTCCACGACCAGGGTTTTGTAGGAGGAGCGCTCGGGTTCCGGGATGGCGGCGGCCGCCTTTTCCCGTTCCGTCTTCATGGCCAGGGCGGGGTTCAAGTCCCAGATGATCTGCTCCATGTCGAGCAGCAGCACGATATGGTCCTCGAATTTCACCACTCCGGTGAAATTGTTGGCCGCGAAGGTGGACACGAAGCCCGAGGGCGGCTCCACCTCGGACCAGCTGAGGCGGTGGATGCGCGTGACCCCGGAGACCATGAAGGCGTTGATGACCTTGTTGAACTCCGAGACGATGACCTTGGTGTTCTCGTCGCGGGCCATGGGCTTGCCGAGCCACAGGCTGAGGTCGATGAGCGGAATGACCCGGGAGCGCAGGTTGAACGTGCCGATCACGCTCGGATGCGGGGTCTGCGGCATGCCCGTGACCTTGGGCAGACGGATGATCTCCAATACCTTGGCCACGTTGACGCCGTAGTAGGCCCGGTAAGGCTTGACCCCGGGTTCGGTGGCCTCATCGATGTAGAATTCGATGATCTCGAGCTCGTTGGTGCCCGATTCCAGGAGGATGTTGGTTTGCGCCATGGCAACCTCGATAGCCGTATGCCCATTTATGTCGAGAAAAAACGATGCGTTCCCACTTCCGCCGGGCCAGACCGCGATACGCGGCAGGCTCCAAAAGTATGCTTAGCCGCATCACGGCTTCGGCGCAAGCGTTTGCCGGAGAAAGCCCCCGGCTTTACAGCCCCCCGCTCCCTGGACTACATAGCCGCCTGCACCCCGAAACGCCAAGCCTGCATCCGGCGAGCAATACTATTGAGCCTTCCCAAGACCGCCTATATCCTGCTGTGGTATCCGCTGCCCTCGGAGACGTTCATCTTCCGGGAAGTGGAAAATGCCAAGGCAGCCGGCATGCCGTTTTCCGTCTACGCCCTTTACGGCGAGGCGGCCAAAAACCTGTCGTCCGACATGCGCCGGGTCTCCCCGAGCGTCACGCGACTGGGCCTTCGCGCCGTGCCGCGCATCCTGGCCGACATGGCCTGGTGGGCCGTCCGGCGGCCCGTTGAAACCGCCCGCATCCTGGCGCACGTCCCCTGGCGTCGCTGGAGCTGCCTGGAGGTGGCCGGGGAAAACGTCTGGGCCATGTGCGCCGGCTTCACCCTGGCCCGCAAGTTCCTGGCCGCCGACATCGAGCGCATCCACGCCGGCTGGGCCAACGGCCCGGCCACGGCCGCCTGGGTGGCCTCGCGGCTTTCGGGCATACCCTTTTCCTTTTCCGCCCGGGCCGGGGACATCTATCCCCAGGACGGGGCGCTGCCGGACAAGATTCGCGCCGCCTGCGCCGTTTTGACCAACAACAAGGCCAACATCCCCTACCTGGCCTCCATCGTCCCGGAAGCGGCCGGCAAGATCAGCCAGATTTACAACAGCCTGACCCTGACCGGAAAATCCGTGTCCCCGGTCCACATGGAGCCGCCGTACCGGCTTCTGGCCGTGGGACGTTTCTGCCGCACCAAGGGCTTCGAGGTCCTCATCGACGCCTGCGCCCTGCTGTCCCGGCGGGACTTTCCCTTCCAGCTGACCCTGGTCGGCGCGGGCCTGCCCCTGCCCACGGCCGTCATCCGCCGCCGGGTGCGCATCCATGGCCTGCGGGCCCGGGTCTTCATGCCCGGCTTCGTCAGCCACGACCGCATGAGCGAACTGTATGCCGCCAGCGACATCTTCGTCATGCCGAGCGTGGTCCATCCCTCGGGCGACCGCGACGGCATCCCCAACGTCATCATGGAAGCGCTGGCCCACCAGTTGCCGGTGGTGGCCACGGACGTGTGCGGCATCCCGGAAGTGGTGGAGGACGGCGTGACCGGTCGGCTGGTGGGACAACGCGACCCCGGGGCCCTGGCCGACGCCATCATGGCCCTGGCCGCCGACCGCGACCGCGCCGTGGCCATGGCCGCGGCCGGCAGGAAACGGGTGGCCGCCATGTTCGATCCTGAAACCAATACCCGGTCCGTGCTGGATTTTTTCGCCCGGCCGACCGGGAACGAGCGAGGCTGAGCCATGTGCGGCATCGCCGGTTTCGTCTGGCCCGCCGGCGGCGGGTTGCCGCCCGAGGCCGAGCGCCTGTCCTTTCTGTCCGCGGCCACCGGGGCCCTGGCCCATCGCGGCCCGGACGGCGAGGGGCTTTTGCTCGAAGGCCCGTGCGCCCTGGGCCACAGACGCCTTTCCATCATCGATCTGGCCGCCGGGGCCCAGCCCATGGAAGACGCGGACGGCCGGGCTGTGGTCACCTTCAACGGCGAGATCTACAACTACCGGGAACTGAAGGCCCGCTACGCGGCGCGCGGCTTCCGCTTTCGCACCCAAAGCGACACCGAGGTCATCCTGGCCGCCTGGCTGCTGGACGGTCCCGCCGGCCTCGACGCCCTGGAAGGCATGTTCGCCTTCGCCCTCTGGGACAAGGCCAGCCGCACGCTGTTCGCCGCCCGGGACCGCTTCGGCAAGAAACCCTTTTATTACACCCTGCAAAAGGGTGTGCTGGCCTTCGGGTCGGAGCTTTCCGCCCTGGCCAGGCTGCCTTTTTTGCGCCTGGAGACGCCGGTTGCGGCGCTGATGCGCTTTGCCGCCTACGAATACGTCCCGACCCCGGAGACCATCTACAAGGACGTCTTCAAGCTTAGGCCCGGCCATTACCTGCTGTTTCGGGACGGGAGGCTCACCACCGATTCCTACTGGGACATGCCCCTGCCCGGGCCCGAGCCCAAGGCCTCGGAAGAGGACCTGTGCGCCGAGCTGCGCCTGCTTCTGGCCCAGGCCGTCAAGCGCCGGCTGGTGGCCGACGTGCCGCTCGGGGTATTTCTCTCGGGCGGGGTGGATTCCTCCACCGTGGCGGCGCTGACCGCCGGCATGGTCTCGCGCATCAAGACCTTCAGCATCGGCTTCACCGAGGCTTCCTACGACGAGTCGCGCTACGCCCGGCTGGTGGCCGCGCGCTTCGCCACCGACCATCACGAGCGCATCCTGTCCGCCGACGCCTGCGGGGCGCTTTTGCCCGAGATCGTCTCGCGTTTCGACGAGCCCATGGCCGACCCGTCCATCGTGCCCACCTATCTGCTGTCCCAGGTGACCCGCGAAAACGTGACCGTGGCCCTTGGCGGCGACGGCCCGGACGAGCTTTTCTACGGCTACGAGTATTTTCCGGCCTTCAAGCTGGCCGCGGCCTACGACCGGCTGCCGTCCTTCGCCCGCAAGCGCCTCATCGAGCCGCTGACCAGACTGCTGCCGCAATCGGCCGGCTACGTGAACCCCCGGTTCGTGGCCGACACCTTTCTGGCCGGGGCCCGGGCGCCGCAGTGGCTGCGCGTCCAGACCTGGCTTTCGGCCTTCACCGCCGAGGCCCAGGCGAACCTGTGGCGCGACCCGCCGGCCGGTATGCTCGACCCGGCGACCCTTTTCGCGCCGACCAGGGCGCTTTTCGACGCCTACCCGGCCAAGGACCCGCTGGCCCGGGTCGGCTACGCCTTCGCCCGCCAGTACATGCTCGACTACATCCTGGTGAAGGTGGACCGCTGCTCCATGATGCATTCCCTGGAAGCGCGCGCCCCCTTTCTCGATCGCGACGTGGCCGAATTCATCTGCCGCCTGCCTTCGCGCTACAAGCTGCGGGGAACGAAGCGGAAATACCTGCTCAAGAAAGCCGTGGCCGGGCTTTTGCCCAAGGAAATCCTGGGCCGGGGCAAGCGGGGCTTTCTCATCCCCGTCGCCTCCTGGCTGCGCGGCCATCTGCGCCCCCAGGTGGATATGCTCCTTGGCGAAAAGCACCTGCGCGAGCAGGGCATCTTCAACCCCAAGGCAGTGTCGCGCCTCGTGGCCGAGCACGCCACCGGCGCGGTCGACCATCGCAAGAAGCTCTGGACGCTGCTCGTCCTGCAACTGTGGCTTGAAGCCCACAAACCGAGCATTATTCCGTGAAACGAAGCGACGATCCGGCCCGGCCGGAACACGCGCTCACCCGCACGGCCCTTCGCGCCAGCGGGCGGGCGGACATCCTGCTTTTTCTCCTCGTCATGGTCGTGGCCTCGACCTCGGGGCTGCAAGCCTGGCGCACGCTGATCAACAACTTCGCCGTGGAAACGGCCCACCTCGGGGCCGACCAGATCGGCCTCGTCCAGTCCATCCGCGAGGTGCCGGGCTTTTTGTCCATGCTCGTCGTCTACGTGCTGCTCGTTTTTTGCGAGCAGCGGGCCGCCGCCCTGTCCATCGTCGTGCTCGGCCTCGGCATCGCCCTGACCGGCCTTTTCCCCAACCTCTGGGGCCTAAGCCTCACCACGCTCATCTGGTCCGCCGGCTTTCACGCCTTCGAGCCGCTCAACCAGTCACTCACCCTCCAGCATTTCAACACCCTCGAGGCCCCGGTGGTGCTCTCGCGCATCCGGGCCCTGGCGGCGCTCGGCAACATCGTGGTCGGCGTGGCCATTTATTTCCTGGCCGACGCCATGGGCTACACCGAGATTTTCGCCGTGGCCGGGGTCTGCGTCATCCTGGTCGGATTGTGGGGGCTTTCGCGCAAGGACTGCACCCCGGCCGGCCCGCCCCAGAAAAAGAAGATGTATCTGCGCCGGAAATACTGGCTCTACTACATGCTCACCTTTCTCGAAGGCTCGCGGCGGCAGATCTTCGTGGTGTTCGCCGTGTTTTTGCTGGTCAAGAAGTTCGATTTCACCGTCCAGTCCATCACCATTCTCTTCGTCGTCAACAACGTCATCAACTATTTCCTCAACCCCATGATCGGCCGGGCCATCAACCGGTTCGGCGAGCGCCAGCTGCTTTCCGTCGAATACGCCGGCATGATCCTGGTGTTTCTCACCTACGCCTACACCGAATCGCCCATCGTGGCCGGCTGCATGTACGTGCTCGATTTTCTGCTCTTCAACTTCAACGTCGGCGTGCGCACCTACTACCAGAAGATCGCCGCTCCCGAGGACATCGCCTCGGGCATGGCCATGGGGTTCACCATCAACCACATTGCGGCCGTGCTCATGCCGGTGCTCGGCGGGCTGCTGTGGATGTTCGACTACCGGATCCCGTTTTTCATCGGCATTGGCCTCGGCGTGCTTTCGCTGGCGCTGACCCAGTGCATCCGCACCCCGGCCCGCGCGGCGGGGTAGTGTGACTGTTCGCATCGCGCATGGGACGCGACGCACACATGCGCGCCTGAAACTCGGCTTACGGCGCGGCGTCGATGTGGGCTCGCGCGGGCTACTTTTTTCCTAAAACAGGTGTGCAGTTTGGCCGGTTGACCAATTTCGCAGAGCCGGTTTCCCGGGCAATCACCGCGCCGTGCGTAGTGGCCTTGATGTAAACAGCCTGACTTCCTCCTAGAGAATTGCCTAACGGTTTGTTTTGGTTAACTACATGCCGTAATCGAGAAAATCGAAAATGCCCTGTTCCTTGGGATAACTCTATCAGGGTGGCATTATTCATTAACATGAGGTGTGCTTCGCAATAGATGCTGTTGTTTTTTGTCTTAAAAGGGCATCGTACCCCACCTTTTTCGTAGATACATTGCGTCATAATTGATCCCTGTTGAACTTGGTTTTATTGTGCAATAAGAACTTTTATTGCCATTGTGACTGAAACAAGTACTAGAGATGTAAAGAGTGTTACTTGAGATAGTATCGTGTATGCTCCTTTTTTCTTTATTTTTATAAAAATTTTATCGCTGATCTTGTCCCAATCTGTTGAGAAATCATTTAATAGTGATATTGATAAATTGATAAAGTCGTCAACCGGCTCTGTTTCCTTGATGTTTAGTAGTTTTTCAACACGCCCTCTGATACTTTCCGAGGGTGGAGAAATGTAAGACTTTCTCCCCCATAGGGCCGCGAGAGCGAGTGCAATCGTAGACATTAAAAAGATCACTATCCCGACTAGGGTTATTTTTTCAAAGTATCCTATATTGTGGCTGAATTCCTTCATGAATGCAAAAATGGCTGCCAGAAAAATACCAGCCACGGTGATGGAACTTTCGGCTTTTTTATCCAGGAGCGACCATGTTTGCCTGAGTTCGGAGTAATGCTGTTTCGCGGTTTCCAAAATCTCGATATTGAGCAGTTTGTGCATCTCGTCCTTATCGTTCATTGCGCACGCTCCCGCTGCTTTCTTCGCCTAACCATCTGTTTTTTAATTCAGTAATACTATATTTTAAGATTTCCCATACGTCAATCGATTTTAGTTGGTGTGGTTTATAAGCTTGACAAACGATAGGGTGCTATTAAATAGCTTTGCAGCGAAAAGAGTGAGAACCATGCCCAAAACCCCTCGCGAACAACTCGGCACCGCCATAAGCCGCGCCGCGCGCCTCATGCGCACGCGTCTCGACGAACGTCTGTCCCCGCTGGGCCTGACCCAGGCCAAGTGGCTTATCCTGTTTTACCTTTCCAATAACGGCGGGGTCATGCCCCAAAAGGATATCGCCGAGTGCATCGGCGTCGAAGGCCCGACCGTGGTGCGCGTGCTCGACGGCCTGGAGCGCATGGGGCTTATCACCCGCCGCGACCAGCCCGCCGACCGGCGCAGCAAGGATGTCTGCCTGACCGGGCAGGCCGAGGCGATCCGGGACGAGATCGGCCGGATCGTGGCCGAATTTCGTCGGACGCTGTGGGACGGGGTTGCCGAAGAGGACTTGGCCGTGTGCCTGCGCGTCATGACGCGGCTTTTGGCCAACCTGAACGCCTCCCCCCGCGTCGACGGCTAGAACCTCCCGGCACGTCGCGTTTTTCTGTCCACTATGCGTACCGAAGGAGTCCAACCGAACATGTCCACGGAGACGACGCGCAGCGCAAGGGCCGGCCGGCCCCTTTTTTTTGTGTCCCCGCGCCGCAGGAAACTGCTTCTGGCCTCGGGCCTCGGCCTGGTCGTCGCGGCCCTTGCCGGCTGGGTGGGGCTGCGCTGGAACCACGTCACGGAAAACGACGCCAAGGTGGAGGCGGACATGGTCACCATCAGCAGCCGGGTGGACGGCTTTGTGGCCGCGCGGCCGGTGACCGACGGCGATACGGTGGAAAAGGGCCAGGAGCTGGCCCGCATCGACCAGCGCGAGGCGTCGCTCGAAGTGGAGGAACTGCGGGCCAAGCTCGAGGCCTTGCGCCTCGATTCCGAGCGCCTGACCACCCAGCTCGGCGTCACGCGCGGCTCCACGGAAAGCGACGTGAACGCGTCCAAGGCCCGCCATGAGGGGGCCGAGGCGGCGCTCAGCGCCGCCCAGGCGGAACTCGAGCGCACCAGGCTCGACTACGACCGCAACAAGCGCCTCGTGGCGCAAAAGGTCATCTCCACCCAGGCCTGGGACGTGGCCCGCACCACCAACGAGCAGACCGCGGAAAAGATGCGCCAGGCCAAGGCCGCCATCGCCGAGGCCAGGGCCAATTTGGCCGATGCCGAAGCCAGGCGCGGCGACGTGGCCGTGCTCCAAAAGCGGATCGAGCAGCTGGCCGCGCAAATGGCCGAGGTCCGGGCCCAGATCCGCCAGAAGGAAGTGTCGCTTGCCGACCGGGTGGTGCGAAGCCCCATTGGCGGCGTGGTGGACCGCAAGTTCGTCGAGCCCGGGGAATTCGTCATCCCCGGCCAGCGCATGCTGCTTTTGCACGACTCCAAGGCCGTCTGGGTCGAGGCCCGCCTCAAGGAAACCAAGCTCGCCGGCGTGCGCCCGGGCCAGAAGGTGGACATCACCGTGGACGCCTACCCCGGCCGGCGCTTCGCGGGCACGGTCGAGCGCATCGGCGACGCCGCCACCAACCAGTTCGCCCTGCTGCCGAGCCCCAATCCCTCGGGCAACTTCACCAAGATCACCCAACGGGTGCCGGTGCGCATCAAGGTCGACCAGCCGGCGGACAATCCCCTGCGCCCGGGCATGATGGTGGAGGTGGACATTGACGCCGAAAACGGCTGAGTCGCTGACCGCGCGCTACGGCGCGGCCTATAAATGGTACGCGACCGTCGCCGTGATGATGGGCTGCATCGCAACCGTCCTGTCCTCCACCATGTTCAACGTGGCCATGCCGGACATCATGGGCGAATTCGGCATGGGCCAGGACCAGGTGCAATGGCTGTCCACCGCCTTTCTGGCGGCCATGACCGCAAGCATGCTTCTGACCGGCTGGGCGCTGGCCGCCTACGGCCCCTTGGTCGCCTACCAGGCGGCGCTGGTGGCCTTCGTCGCGGGCTCGATCATCGGCGGCATGAGCGTAAGCGAAGACGTGCTCATCCTGGCCCGGGTCATCCAGGGCGCGTCGGCCGGGCTGATCCAGCCCGTGTCCATGGTGGTCATCCTGACCGTTTTCGACGCCACCAAGCGCGGCACGGCCATGGGCATCTACACCCTTGGCATCGTGGTGGCCCCGGCCCTCGGCCCGACCCTTGGCGGGGTGCTCATCGACAATTTTTCCTGGCGCTACATCTTTTTCATGGGCATCCCCCTGTGCCTGGTGGGCGCGGCGCTGGGACTGGCCTTTTTGCCCAGGCCGGAAAAGCGCCGGGCCGGGGTGTTCGATCTGCCCGGGTTCGTGCTGCTGTGCCTGGCCGTGGCCTCGCTTTTGGGCGGGTTGTCCAATGGCCAGCGCAAGGGCTGGGATTCGGCCTTCGTCCTTGGCGCGCTGAGCGTTAGCGCCTGCGCCTGGGCGGCCTTTCTGGTCCGAGAGCGGACCTGCCGCGCTCCGCTTTTGGCCCTCGGCGTCTATGCCAATCCCCGGTTTCTGGCCGCCGCCGTGGTCTCGTTTATTCTCGGCATGGGGCTTTTCGGCTCCACCTACCTGATTCCGCTGTTCGTCCAGACCGTGCAGGGCTACACGCCGACCGCCGCCGGGCTCATGCTCATGCCGGCCGGACTGGCCATCGGGGCGGCCTCGCCCATTTCCGGGCGGCTGGCCGACCGGGTGCCGCCGTACCTGCTCATCGTCTTCGGACTGGCCATCTTCGGCTACTCGAGCTGGCTTATGACCGACGCCGGCACCTCCACCGACTTCTGGACCTTTACTTGGTGGGTGCTCCTGGGCCGGCTGGGCCTTGGCTGCATCACCCCGGCCTTAAACAGCGGCGCGGTGCGGGTTCTTATGCCCGAGCAGATGGGCCAGGGCGCGGGCAACATCAACTTCATGCGCCAGCTCGGCGGCGCGGTGGGGGTCAGCCTGCTGTCCGTCTACCTGGAGCGCCAGACCACGCTCTACTGCCAGGCCCTAAACGCCCTGCAAACCGGCACCCACGCCGCCGCCGACACCCTGGACGTCATTTCGCTGCTTTTGACCAGGGCCGGCGTCTACGACGACGTGTCCCAGGCCCTGCGGCCCGAGGCGGCCTACCATTTCCTGTCGCAAATGATCGCCGCCCAGGGCCGGATGATGGGGTTTCGGGAAAGCTTTCTGCTGACCGCCGCCGTCTTTGTCGCGGGTATCGTGCCGGCCCTTTTCATGCGGGTCGGCGGCTCGGGCGGGCGGCCCCGGATGTTTCGCCGATAAGCCGCGCCTGTCGCAACACGCCTGCCGCTTGCCCCAAACGCGCAAGCGGGGGTATCGTGGCCGTGATCCCATCCTGTTCCACCTTTTCGGAAAGGAGGCAGCGCAATGGCAACGACCACGGGAAGCAAAGTGGCGGGGGAGATCCGGCAAAAGCTCGAGGCCTTGACGGCGGTCTGCCGGGAAATCGATGCGGCGACCCTTTCGCGCGCGCCCGAGGGACGCTGGTCCCCCCGGGAGATCCTGTCCCACATCCTGGGCGCGGACGGGGGCTATCGCCCGCTCTTCCAGGCCTTTTTGGACGCGGACGCGCCCACCCTCAACATCGGCGTGGAAAAAACCTATCTGTCCGAGGAGCGCGAGGCCCTGGACGCCGGGGAACTGTGCAACGCCATCCGGCAGGAATACGAGGCCATGGCCGCTTTCGCCGAAAGCCTCTCCGAGGAGGATCTCGGCCGCAAGGCGCGCATCCCCCAGCTGAAACAGTCGCCCCTGAGCGAGTATCCGACCCTCGGCGCGCTGATCGCCGGCCTCGGGAGCTACCATCTGCAATTCCACATCGACCACCTGCGTGAGGTGCTGGACGCGCTGGCGGCGCAGGAGAAGGCCTGAGGCGCAAAAAAACCGCCGGAGGGCCAGGCCCTCCGGCGGGAAAGCGAAAAAAAGGAACGCGGCCGGAGCTACCAGCCCCGGCGGTTGCCGGTGCCGCAGCCGGAACGCACGGACTGGCAGTAGCTGACGCAGGCCCGGTCGCCGCGACACTGGGCCACGCACCGCTGGTACTGCTGGGCGCACATGGCCGGGGTCTCGGGGGCCGGGTTGCCGAGGTTCTGGAGCATCTGCCGGGTGACGGGAATGGCCGGCACGTTGGGCGCCGCGCCGCCCATCTGGGTCTGGAGCACGGCGGTGCAGGTCAGGTAGCACTGGGGCACCACCGCGTTGCAGACCACGCTCGGGTCGTGCGTGTCGCCGGGGGGCATGGTGATGGCGGCCACGGCCGCGCCGTTGGGTTTGACGCAATACATGGTGGACTGGGCCAGGGCCATGCTGGCGGCTGCCAGGGTTAAGGTCAGGACAAGGGCAACGAACAGAAAACGTTTCATGGTTTTCCTCCTTGGCGGAAACGAGATTCCGACTATCCCCATTTGTAGCGAAAAACCATGCCGATGTCATGAACAAAACGCCGCGAAATCGGGGCGGGGTGCAAAACGGCCTTGCCCGCGCCCGGCGGTGGGGATACGGTGCCCCGTCGATTGGCGCGGGACAAGGTGTTTCGGGGCGGGTGAAAGTGGGTTGCCCCCGTTGACTTTTCCCGGGGGGCCATGCTAGTTCCTCTCGACTTGTGAACTTGTGCACGAGCGCCCGCTCGTCCTGGCTGGCCCACCGGGAGGGTAAGGTGTTCGGTAAACTGATCAAAGACAAGGGTGTCCGCGATTCCATCGCGTCGGCGTCGGTGGTCGGGCTCAATCTGGTCTCCGCCACCTTTGTCGGACTTTTTCTGGGCTGGTGGCTGGACAAATGGCTGGGCACCAAGCCATGGCTGCTGCTGGCGTTTTTGATCTTCGGCATCATTGCCGGGTTTCGAAACGTCATGCAGGAAGTCAAAAAGATCCAGAAGGCCGATGCCCGGGTCGGGGAAGACGGGCAGGACGGCGAGAATGAGCAGGAAGGGCAGGGGCAAGGCGATGATGCTAAAAAATCTTAGGGACCGGCTGGATCGGTGGCTGCTGCGCCGGGGGTATGTCCACCCCGAGGTGCGCGAGCTTGTCCGCAACCAGATCGTCCTAACCGCCCTTGTGCTGCTCGTCTGCCTGCCGCTGTCCGGCGTCTCCGTGGCCGCCTGGTCCCTGGCCGCCGGGACCGTGATCATTTCGCTCAATTTCTGTTCCCTGGCCCGGTTCGGCCAGCGGATCACGGGATATGGGAACAAGCGCGAAGCCGTGTTGGCGGTGCTGGCCCGGTTTTATCTGCGGCTGGCCATTTCCGGCGCGGCGCTTTTCGCCTGCATTGTCTGGTTCGGGGCTATGCCGCTGCCGCTTCTGGCCGGCATAACCACGGTGGTGGTTAACTTCCTCGTCTGGGGCGCTTGGCGCTATGCCGGCTCCAGGACGCGCCAAACGCTTACGGGAAAGGAGGCATAGGACATGGCTGGTGGGTTGCCGCATCCGGTTCTGCTCGTCGAAGAGGTCGCGAAAGGCGTTGGGCTCTATAAGCTCAACGATGTCTTTCACGCCCAGGTAATCGATTCGAACGTCATCTACGCCTGGTTTGTCATGGTCCTGCTCATCGCCCTGGGCATGCTGGCCACCCGTAAGCTCAATATGGTGCCGAGCGGCATCCAGAACTTTTTCGAAGTCGTCGTCGGCGGCCTCGAGACCTTTGTCGTCGAAAACATCGGCGAAAAAGGCCGCAAGATCTTCCCGTTCCTGTGCGCCCTTTTCATCTTCATCATCACCTGTAACCTGATCGGCCTGATCCCGGGCTTCGACTCGCCGACCAACAACGTCAACACCAACGCCGCCATGGCCATCACGGTGTTCATCTACTACAATTTCTGGGGCATCCGGATGTGGGGCGCGGGCTACATCAAGCACTTCATGGGCCCGTTCTGGTGGCTGGTGCCCCTGATGCTGCCCATCGAAATCATCTCGCACCTGGCCCGGCCGCTCTCCCTCACGCTCCGTCTTTTCGGCAACATCCGCGGTGAGGAAATCGTCCTGGTGCTGCTTTTCGCCCTGGCGCCCGTGGTCGGCACCTTTCCCATGTACTTCCTGTTCTCGCTGGCCGACTGCATCCAGGCCTTCGTGTTCTTCATGCTGGCCATGATCTACCTCAAGGGCTCGCTGGAACACGCTCACTAGAATCGGGGGAAATGGTCCTTAGGACCGTAACTATTAAACACCTGTTCTCAGGAGGATCGACATGCGTAAGGCTTTCATGACCATCTTCTCGACCGCCGCCCTGTTGACCGTGGCCACCGCCGCTTTCGCCGCTGACGCCGCCGCCATGGGCGCCATCGGCACCATCTCCTGGGCCACCGCCATCGGCATGGGCATCGCCGCCGCCGGCTGCGGTCTGGGTCAGGGTCTGGGCCTCAAGGCCGCTTGCGAAGGCACCGCCCGCAACCCCGAGGCCGGTGGTAAAATCACCGTTACCTTGATCCTTGGTCTGGCCTTCATCGAATCTCTGGCCATTTACGCCCTGGTCGTCTGCCTGATCCTGCTCTTCGCTCACCCGTTTGCGCAGGTCATCACCGGCTAAGTAGAACGTCCCGGAAAGGAGGCCGGGAGCCCGGCCTCCTTTTTTTTTCCAACCCAAGACTGTCCCGGCACGCACCCAAAAGGATGCCGCCTTGAAAAGCGAACACATCCCAAAGGCCACTATCAAGCGCCTGGCCATGTACGTGCAAGTGCTGGAAACACTCAAGCGCGAAGGCTCCCAGGTCGTTTCTTCCGAACTGCTCGCCCGCGCCTGCAGCGTCAACCCGTCCCAGATCCGAAAGGACCTCGCCTACTTTGGTGAATTCGGGGTGCGGGGCGTCGGCTACCACGTTCAGGACCTCATCTATTCCATCAAGCACTCCCTTGGCGTCGATCGCGTCTGGAAATGCGCGCTCGTCGGCGTCGGCAACCTGGGCAAGGCGCTGCTGCGCCACCAGGACTTCAAATTTCGCGGTTTCGATATCGTCGGAGCCTTCGACTGCGACCCCTTCAAAATCGGCGAGGAAGTCTCGGGCCTCGAAGTCGTGTGCACCAGACGCCTCAAGGACGCCGTCAAGGAACTGGGCATCGAGATCGGCCTGATCACCACGCCCGTCAACCGGGCCCAGCGCGCCACCAACTTCCTCATCGAAGCCGGCGTCAAAGGCATCATCAACTACTCCCCGGCCATGCTCACCGTGCCAAGCGACGTCTACGTCGAATACGTCGATTTCTTTCACCACTTTTATTCCGTCGCCTTCTCGCTTACCCTCGATCGCAAGCAGGACCGCTCCGGCGTCGACTCCACCGACGAGGACGACGCGTAGCGGGCGGGAGCTCCGCCCCCGCTCCCCGGCCAGGGCTCTGCCCTGGACCCGCCGGGGGACGGGCGCGCCCCCCGGACCCCCCGATCCGGCTTTGGCCGGGCCGGAGGGCATTGGCTAGCGGTTGGTCGGATGGCTGGAAGATGGGTGCAGCACCCACCGCGCCGTCGCCCCTTCGGGGCGAATGCGAGAGGCGCCGCTGTCCCTGCGCAGCCCCTTTGAAAGTTTTTGAAGGGGGTCCAGGGGGAAACTTTTTTCAAAAAGTTTCCCCCTGGCCGCCGGAGGCACGGATACGCCCATGCACCAAGCGCCGTTGATCGCCTTGTTGACGGATTTTGGCCGAGTGGACCCGTACGTTGCCCAGATGCGGTCGGTGCTCATGTCGGCCGCGCCGGGGGTGCCGCTTCTGGACGTGAGCCACGACGTCGCGCCCCAGGATGTGTTGCAGGCCGGCTTTTTTTTGGCCGCGACCCTGCCCTGGCTGCCGCCGGGCGCGGTCGTGTGCGCCGTGGTGGACCCGGGCGTCGGCACGGACCGGCGGGTGCTTTTGGCCCAGGCGGGCAGCCACTTCCTGCTTGCGCCGGACAATGGTCTTCTGACGCTGGTGTTCGAGGCCGAGGCGGGCTGTCGCCTCTTCGACGCCACGCCCCGCCTTGCGCCCAAAAGCGCCACCTTTCACGGCCGTGACGTGTTCGCGCCCCTGGCCGCGAGGCTCGCCATGGGCGAGGAGGCGCAGGATGTGGCCGCCATCTGGACAGGCCCCGATCCGGTTTGGCTGGAGGGACTGGCCCCGGTCCGGGAGGGGACTAGCCTGCGCTGCCGGGTGCTGTCCGTGGACCGGTTCGGCAACGTGGTGCTGGGGCTGCCCATCGGTCGGTTCGGCCAGCCGCCGGACAAGGCGTCGGTCGTCGCGCCTGTGGCCGCGCCGCTTGCGCCGGTCAGGACCTACAATGACATCGCCCCGGGCGCGGTCGGCATTCTGGCCGGCAGCCAGGGCTACCTGGAACTGGCCATGGCCCAGGCTTCGGCGGCGGCGCGGCTGGGGCTTCGAGGCGGCGACCTCGTGACGCTCGATTGGCCCTTGGAGGCGTAATTGGCTTTTTTTCGGAATTATCTTGCGGCACTCGGCTTTCTCACCCGGCTTGGCCCGGCGATTGCCAATCCCGACATGGCGGCCTGCGTGCCGCTTTTTCCGTTGGTCGGGGCCACGCTCGGGTTGGTCATGGCCATACCCTTGTGGCTCGGGCTTTTCGGCGGCCATCCGCTGGCCGGGGGCTTTGCCTACGCCGTGGCCAATCTGATGCTCACGCGCGGGCTGCACCTGGACGGATTCGCCGACGTGGCCGACGCCTGGGGCTCGCTGGCTTCCGGGGACCGGTTTTTCACCATCATGAAGGACAGCCGCATCGGCGCGTTCGGCGGCATGGCGCTCGTGGTGGCCCTTCTCGGCCAGACCTGCCTCGGCGCGGAACTGCTTTCAGCCGGCCACGTCTGGGTGCTGGCCCTGGCCCCGACCGTCGGACGGGCCGGAGCGGTGGTGCTCATGCGCTGCTGCCGCGATCTGGCGCGGCCGGGACTCGGGGCCCTGTGCCTGCCCGGAGCCACTGCGCGCAATACCGCCTTCGCCCTGGCCATGACCCTCGCGCTCGGCCTCTTTTGGGCCAGACCGCTGTCCCTTATGGCCATGGCCGCGCTGTGCGGCCTTGTTCTCTGGCGGCTGGCCCGGCTTGGGCGCAAACAAGGCGGCATCAACGGCGATTTTCTGGGCGCGGCCATCGTCGGCTGCGAACTGGCGGCGCTGATGGGCGGGTTGGTGTAGCCGGGGGGAACCCTTTCTGTAGAAAATTTTCCCCCCGGACCCCCTTTCAAATACCATGTTGGCCTCGACCCTCAAACTGGCTGATAGTGCCAGTAAATGTGCTCGTAGACACAAACGAGGCGAGGAGACCAACATGGCAGGACAAGCGTTATCCCAACTTCAAGCGTTTGTGGAGGCTTCACAAGGTCGATCTTTTTTTGTCGGATTGGATGTCCATAAAAATAGTTATTTTGTTGCGTTACGTCGGTTTGATGGAGTCGTCCACACCTTGGTGATGTCGGCGAGCCCGCAGGCTCTGATCGACAAATTGGCCGCGGTGGGCGTCACCGTGGCCATGGCGGCCAGTGAATCCGGGCCGACCGGATTCACCCTGTCCAGAGCGCTCACAAAGGCAGGGATTCCCAATCTCGTGGCGGCTCCCAGTCGGATTCCCCGCCCCGTGGTCTGGGGCGCAAAAACAGACCGGCTCGATTGCGTCAAACTGGCCGATTACGCCGCCAAGGGGATGCTGCGTCCCATCGCCGTGCCGACCGAGGAGCAAGAAGCCCAGAGGAGCCTGGAGCGCCGACGACACGATCTGGCCGACGACCTGCGTCGTGTGAAACTGCGCATCCATTCCCATCTGCTTTTTTTGGGCCTTACCGAACCACCCAATCTGAAATACTGGAGCAAGGTCGCTGTAGCATCCCTGCTTAAACTGCCCATGCATCAGGCTGCCCGGTATACGCTGGAAAGTTTTGTGCGGGAGATGCATGCCATCACCAGCGAATTGTCCCTCGTTGAACAGCAACTTGAGACAATTTGCCGCCAGGGAGAGCATGACAAAGTCATCAAGTGCCTGCGCACCGTGCCCGGTGTGGGGCCGCTCATCGCCGCGACCTTCCGTCTGGAGTTGTTTCAGCCGGAACGTTTCAGCCGGGCCGAAGAGGTGACAAGCTATCTGGGACTTGCCCCCATGGTGCGCCAGAGCGGCGAGAGCAAGGGCCGGGCCAGGTTACGGCCCGTGGGGCAGACCAAACTGCGAAGTCTTTTAGTGGAGGCGGCCTGGAAATGGCGCGCACACGATCCGAAGGCTCAGGCCTGGTATCACAAGTTGCTGGGGAAAAGCGGCCTGGCCCAAAAGGCCATCACAGCCTTAGCTCGAAAACTGGCCATCATTTTGTGGCGGCTGAGCCTGGAGAAACGAGCGTACCGATTTGAGGCGGTTATGGCGTGAAACGGCGGCGGGCGAGGATCACGCCGGCTCTGGGAAGCCCCGTGCTCCTCGCCCGCCAAGAGGGTATTGCAGCGCCAACAAGGACCTGTGGCAACGAGTAGGGAAGACTGAAAGCCTAACAGCCAACAATTTTTCGGATTGGTCGCGGAAAAGTCTGGCCGCATGGCGGCGTTTCTCAAATGGCGAAAATCCGAAAACTACCGAATCGGTACTTGGCGCTTCGGGCGCGAATAGGAAACGGGCGGTTAGACTGCGTCAGCCGGCTTGACTTTGGGCCACATAGGAAAGACTTTTAACGGTGACAGGCTGTTAATGATAACATAATGTAATCGTTAAAAGTTTTTGGGAGGGGAGAGCGCGAGAGGGGGACCCTTTTTTCAAAAAGGGTCCCCCTCTCGCACCCTCTTTCCTCTCTTCTCCTACCCGTGTAGATCCACCAGCCAATTCGTGCGTTCCAGGTCGGCGGCGGTGCGGCGCGCGGCCACCCGGGTCAGGTGCTCGGTTTCGGGCAGGACGTAGCCGGAGACGCCGGAAGCCATGATGGAGGCCACGGCGGCCTTCCAGCCCGGCACGAGCCCGGTCGGCGACGTGGCCAGGGTGGCCCCGGCCCGGTCCGCGTCGGTATAAACCCCGCGCCAGAACGTATCCGAGGCGATCCAGAGCAGATCGTTCTTGCCGGTCTTGGAAAAGCCCAGTGCGGCAAGCCCGGACCAGTTGTCGGCAACGGGCCGGCCGAGTCCGGGAGCCAGCGTGGCATCCAGAAAACCGCTGTTGGCGGCAAGGTACTTGCGCAGGTCGTTGTAGGCGTCGACCACGTCTCCCAGCCGCGATTCCAGGCGCTCCATGGATTTGGTGACGACGAGCGGCAGGTCGGTTCCGGTCTCGTCCAGGGCGTCCAGGCGCACGCGCCCTTGTTGCAGGGCGTAGGCGTTATTCTCCGAGGCCATGGTCTGGCCGTTGACCGTGATTTCCCCGTCCTGGCCGGGCAGGCTTGCCCCCATGCCGAGCGTTTCGAGCACCTTCGACGCGCCGTCGGTCAAGCTTAGCGTTTCTCCGAGCTTGCGGTTTAAAAGCACCAGATCGGCCGCCACGCCCTTCATGGCAAGCGCCTTGCCCGGCACGTTCGTGGCCGGAACCGCCTGTTCCTGCGTCCGCGCCGCAACCCTGGTCGTCGCCAGGCGCACGACGCTCGCCATCTCCCGGACCACGTCTTTCCAGGTGTCGCCCGAGGCCACGGGAACGGACACGACCTGGCCGTGAAGCGGCGTGGTCAGGCCAAGGGAGGAAAGAATGCCTCCGGAGCCGTCGGTCAGGGTGAGCGTCTCCCCCTCGTAGCCGCTGTCCGTGGCGATGGTCAGCACCCGGCCGGAAAACGTGCCGCCCTCCGCCGCCGGCACGGGCACGGTCTCGCTCGAGGCGGTCACGCCCGGCAGGGTGAAACTCGGCGCGGACACCAGCTCGGTGCTCTGCCCGTCCGCCGCCCAAACCATGACCGGTTCGGCGTTGACCTGCCCGGACACGGCACTGAGCACCTCGCCCCAGGTCCAGCCGGATTTGACGGTCACGGAAAGCTGACGCGACTGGTCGCCGATACTGACGCCAAAGGTGTAGGTTCCCGGAGCCAGGGTCGTTGCGGCATCGGGATCGAAGGCCGTGGACACGTAGGACGTGGGTTGATCGCCGGCGCCCGTGGCCAGGGAAAAGGTATGCAATCCCACGGCGAGTGTCGTGGCCGCGCCCGGATCGTAGGTGTTGGAGTTAATGAAGGTGGGCTGGGCCAGTCTGTTCACGCCGACCATGTCCACGGCCGCGTCCGCCGGGGAAACCACCGTGGAGGCGGCCTGCAGACTGAGCTGGTCCAGCAGGTCGCCGCTTGCGTCATCCAGGGTCACATCCTGGTCGCGGCGCAGCGGATTGACGGATACGGCCATCAGCGTTCCCGTGGCGGCAAGGAACGGGTCGAGGGTGAAGGACTTCTGCTGGCGGGTCACGTCGGCCCGCACGCTCAGGCTGTCGATGCCGTTTATGGCCGAGGCGACCTTGCCGAGCACGGCGCCCCAGGTGTCGTGTTCGCCCACGGCAACGTCCGCCGTGCGGGAAACCGTTCCCTGCGTAACGGTGATGGCGTAGTCCCCGGCGTCCACGCCCGAGGCGGCGATGGAGCTTTTGCCGGTGGTGAAATACTTGAAGGGATTGACGGCCGTGCCCGAATTCGCGGTGCTCGCGGCAACGGCCTTGTCGAGGTCGTTGTCGTGGATCACGAGCCGGGCGCGAAAAGGCGACGACGCGTCGGACGGCCAGGAAAAACGTGACAGGGCCCTGGAAAAGCGGGACAGGCGGTCGGACAGGCCGGCCGTCAGCGTATCGACGGCTTCCCGGCCGGAGGAGCGGTCGGACAGGGAGTCAGACGCGGCCGTGGCGGCCGTGCGAAGCCCCGTCTCAGTCCTGGTCAGCCCCAGGCTGGCGAAGAAGATGTCGCTTATGCCCCCGACCATCGTTTCCGTACTCCACGGCGATCAGGCAAAGTCCGCCGGCCGGCGCCGTGCGTGGCGCAAGCCTTCTCTGCCCCAACGTCAATACGGATCGGATGTCCTCGGGCGAAACTTTACCGCTGCCCACCGCCACCAGCGCGCCCATGAGGTTGCGCACCATCTGCTTGAGAAATCCTTCGGCGTGAAACCGCCAGACCATCTCGTCGGGATTCGTTTGCGGCAGCCGGCTGACGCCGTGCACGAGCCGGGTCGTGGTCTTGACCGAGGACCCGGCGTTCTGAAAGGCGGCAAAGTCGTGGTAGCCGGCGAAAAGCGCGGCGCAGGCGTCCATGGCCGCGACATCGAGGGGGGAAAAGCGGCCCACGTCCCAGACGTACGGCCGCCGCCAGGGCAGAATCGAACCCGGCCGGGTCCAGAGCGTATACTGGTAGATTTTGCCCGAAGCGCTGAACCGGGCGTGGAAATCCGGCGGGACCACGCTCGCGTCCACCACCGAGACGTCGTCCGGCAGCAACGCGTTGAGCGCCCGTTGCCACGGCAACCCGGCCCGCGCGTCCGGCACGTCGACATGGGCCACCTGGGCCACGGCATGCACCCCGGCATCGGTGCGCCCGGCCCCGTGCACCCGCACCGCACCGCCGCACAACCGCGCCAGAGCCTCCTCGAGACAGCCCTGAACCGTGCGCCCCATGCCCGGAGCCTGCAACTGCCAGCCGGCGAATTGCGTGCCGTCGTAGGCGACCGTCAACCGCACTCGCGTCATCAGACAAACTTTACGAGAAGAGGGTGCGAGAGGGGAAACCCTTTAAAAAGGGTTCTCCCCTCTCGCGCTCTCCCCTTCCTAAATCTTATATCTATACAAATGGATATCGATAACATTCTGTTATTATAAAAGTCTTTGGAAAGGGGGTCCGGGGGGAAACTTTTCTTCAGAAAAGTTTCCCCCCGGCTTCTGGCTCCTTTACGATGCGTTGTCGCTCGGGGGCAGTTGCAGCCGGGTCAGCATTTCCGTCAGGCTGGCCGCCTTCTTGGCTTCCATGTTGTTGAGGATGTCGCCGGCCTGTCGCCCGCGCATGCCCGCCAAAATTCTGACTGCGATGTTGTTGTCCAGGGTCTCCAGCACCTTGGCCGCCTGCTTGGCGTTCATGTTGGAATAGACGTCGATGAGGTGCTTGAGCTTCTGGTCTTTGACGCCCTTGGCCTCCTGCAACATCTTTTTGATATTGCTTTCCATTTCCTTGAGCTTGGCCACCCGGTCGTTGAGGTTGGCCTGCAACTGGTTGAGCGCCTGTTCGCGCTGGTCCAGTTCGTCCTGGCGCTTGAGCAGCGCCTGGGCGTCGGGGGTCGTGGCGGCGGGCTTGGCCGGCGCGGCGGCCGGCTGCGCCGCGGGGGCCTGCTGGGCCAGGGCGACTCCCGGCCCGGGCAGGGCCAGACGCACGGCCGAAGCGCCCACGGACGGAGCAGCCACGCTGGCGACGCGGGTCGGCGGTTCGGGCAGCATCAGGTCGAGGCCCATGAAGAGCAGCACGCCGAGCTTAACCGCCGCGATCATGAGGAAAACGCCCAGCACCTTGGTGGCCCGGGGCGCGATGCGGCCGCTTATGCGCTCGCAGAAAAGCAGCAAACGGGACGATGCGTCAGACCGTCGGCGGCTGGTAGCGAACCGAAGCCATTTCGTCGTTTTCTTTTTGCTCGGCGAGATTTTCTTCGATGGCATGGCGTGTGGCCTTATTCGATTTGAGTTTGTCCAGCAGCTTGCGGTCCTTGGAGCATTCGACGGCTTTTTGGCGGGCCTGCTCGCGGGCTTCGGCCAGCTCGGCCAGCCGCGCCCGGGCCTGGGCGATATCGGCCATGAGGCGCTTGCGGTAGGCCTGCCACAGCCAGAAATCCCCGGCCGACGGGTTTTGCTTCTGGGCCATGGAGGCTTCGCGGGCCGCCAGCTCGTTTATGAGCCGGTTCACCTCGCGCTCCCCCGCCTGATGGGCGGCAATGGCCTTGCCAAGCTCCATCCTGGCCCGCTCCTCGAATTGGGTGCGGATGTCCAGGATGCGTTCGAGGTTGAATCGAAAGGGCTTGGCCATGGATCCCCGTCAGTACGGCGCGGACGCCGGTTTTCCGTCACTGCCCTCGGGTAAAGCAATTCCCGGGCCAGACAGAGGCGGTCTTACAGGGAAAGCGACAGACCGAGGAGCAGGCCGTAAAGCAGCTCGATTTTCCCGGTATCGCGCAGCACCGGCAACAACTCGCTGCCCGCCGCGCCGGAAAGCACCGCGCGCACCGGGCGCACGAGCAGCGGCAGCATGCAAAAGACCAGCCAGGCCCAGGGATGGCGCGGCAACATGAACACCACCATCAGCAAGGCCACGCCCACAAGCGCCAGGTAAAATGCCCGGCTTTTGCCGTCGCCCAGGCGAACGGTCAGGGTGTATTTCCCGCTGTTGGCGTCGCTTTCGATATCGCGCAAATTGTTGGTGACCAGAAGCGCGCAGGCCAATGCGCCGATGCCGATGGCCGCCCACAGCGCCACGAACGAAATGCGGTCCGCCTGGGAGTAGGTCGTGCCCAGCACGGCCACGAGCCCGAAAAAGAGGAAGACGAACACCTCGCCATAGCCGCGATAGCCGTAGGGGCGCTTCCCGCCGGTGTAGAACCAGGCCGCCGGGATGCAGGCCGCCCCGACGACAAGCAGCCACCAATGGCCGCACAGCGCCAAAAGCCAGACGCCGGCCGCCAGGGCCACGGCAAAAAACAGGCACATCGCGGCCAACACCGCCCCGGGACTTGCCGCCTTGGAACCGGTCAGGCGAAACGGCCCGATGCGGTCGTCATCGGTGCCGCGAATCCCGTCGGAATAGTCGTTGGCGTAATTGACCCCGATCTGCAACGCCAAGGCCACAACCAAAGCCAGAAGCGCCCGCAGGACATGCGCCCCGTCCAAGGCCGCCGCCGCGCCCGTCCCGGCCGCAACCGGCGCCAGGGCCGCCGGCAAGGTCTGCGGCCGCGCGGCGGTCAGCCACTGCGAGAATGTCGCCATTGTAAGATCCCTAAGAGTTAAGAAGCGAAGAAAGTGCGAGAGGGGAAACCCTTTGAAAAGGGTTCTCCCCTCTCGCGCTCTCCCCTTCCTAAATCTTTTACCTTTTTAGCTACCGTCCGAACAACATCACATAACTATTAAAAGTCTTTCCTATGTGGCCCAAAGTCAAGCCGGCTGACGCAGTCTAACCGCCCGTTTCCTATTCGCGCCCGAAGCGCCAAGTACCGATTCGGTAGTTTTCGGATTTTCGCCATTTGAGAAACGCCGCCATGCGGCCAGACTTTTCCGCGACCAATCCGAAAAATTGTTGGCTGTTAGGCTTTCAGTCTTCCCTACTCGTTGCCACAGGTCCTTGTTGGCGCTGCAATACCCTCTTGGCGGGCGAGGAGCACGGGGCTTCCCAGAGCCGGCGTGATCCTCGCCCGCCGCCGTTTCACGCCATAACCGCCTCAAATCGGTACGCTCGTTTCTCCAGGCTCAGCCGCCACAAAATGATGGCCAGTTTTCGAGCTAAGGCTGTGATGGCCTTTTGGGCCAGGCCGCTTTTCCCCAGCAACTTGTGATACCAGGCCTGAGCCTTCGGATCGTGTGCGCGCCATTTCCAGGCCGCCTCCACTAAAAGACTTCGCAGTTTGGTCTGCCCCACGGGCCGTAACCTGGCCCGGCCCTTGCTCTCGCCGCTCTGGCGCACCATGGGGGCAAGTCCCAGATAGCTTGTCACCTCTTCGGCCCGGCTGAAACGTTCCGGCTGAAACAACTCCAGACGGAAGGTCGCGGCGATGAGCGGCCCCACACCGGGCACGGTGCGCAGGCACTTGATGACTTTGTCATGCTCTCCCTGGCGGCAAATTGTCTCAAGTTGCTGTTCAACGAGGGACAATTCGCTGGTGATGGCATGCATCTCCCGCACAAAACTTTCCAGCGTATACCGGGCAGCCTGATGCATGGGCAGTTTAAGCAGGGATGCTACAGCGACCTTGCTCCAGTATTTCAGATTGGGTGGTTCGGTAAGGCCCAAAAAAAGCAGATGGGAATGGATGCGCAGTTTCACACGACGCAGGTCGTCGGCCAGATCGTGTCGTCGGCGCTCCAGGCTCCTCTGGGCTTCTTGCTCCTCGGTCGGCACGGCGATGGGACGCAGCATCCCCTTGGCGGCGTAATCGGCCAGTTTGACGCAATCGAGCCGGTCTGTTTTTGCGCCCCAGACCACGGGGCGGGGAATCCGACTGGGAGCCGCCACGAGATTGGGAATCCCTGCCTTTGTGAGCGCTCTGGACAGGGTGAATCCGGTCGGCCCGGATTCACTGGCCGCCATGGCCACGGTGACGCCCACCGCGGCCAATTTGTCGATCAGAGCCTGCGGGCTCGCCGACATCACCAAGGTGTGGACGACTCCATCAAACCGACGTAACGCAACAAAATAACTATTTTTATGGACATCCAATCCGACAAAAAAAGATCGACCTTGTGAAGCCTCCACAAACGCTTGAAGTTGGGATAACGCTTGTCCTGCCATGTTGGTCTCCTCGCCTCGTTTGTGTCTACGAGCACATTTACTGGCACTATCAGCCAGTTTGAGGGTCGAGGCCAACATGGTATTTGGGAGGGGGGTCCGGGGGGAACCCTTTCTACAGAAAGGGTTCCCCCCGGTATCCTCTCCTTACCGAGGCTTATGGGTGACGAAGACGACGGAGTTGTAGCGCAGGAAACCGGCCTTTTCGCCGGCCTTGTAGGCCGCTTCGTAGAGGGCGTGGATGTCGCCTTCGATGATCCCCGGCATCTCGGACGGCTTGTAGAAGGCCACGTGCACCGCGACGTCGGTGGGCTGGCCGCGTTTGCCGAGCAGGGCGGGCAGGTCGTCGCCGTAGTCCGTTATCACCAGCGAGCCGCCGTGGCGCACGGGATCGCCGTGATGCACGGGCGGCAACAGGTCGTGGCGCTTGCCGTTTTCGAAGCGGACACGGGGCGTCGTGCAATGGCCCTCGTTGACGGGAACGGTAAAGACGTGTCGTCCGCCCGGGGCCAGCACGCGCCAGACTTCGTCGAAGGCGCGCCAGGGATCGGTCACGTGTTCGAAGATGTCCTGGGTGATGACCAGATCGAAGGACGCATCGGGAAAGCTCAGGTGTTCCAGGTCCTCGCAGCGCAGCCCGGTCTGGGTGCAGGTGCCGGGCCGGGTCAGTTCGGGCACGTATTCCGAGCAGACGTAGTGCGGCAGGTCGCGCAGGCGTTCGTGCAGGGGGCCGGCGGCCTGGGCCTCGAACACGCGCCAGTCCCGCATGGCGTCAAGGGCTTCGGGCAGGAGTCTGGCCTTCGGACCGGCGGAGAGCCGCGCCAGCACCCGGACCAGATCGCGGGTGCGCCGGCTGGACCGGCACGAGGAGCAGCGCGTCTCGCGCAGGCTGTGCCCGGGTTTTATCGGCGCGAAAACGGCTTTCTGGCCGCACACGCAGCAGAGCCCGTCGTCCTCGAACACGTCCCAGCCCCGACACTTGGCTTCTTTGTCCATACTCGCTCCTCCCGTGCCTCGCCGTTGTTCCCTGGACTCCCGGTAGCCGCCTCCCCCCAAATCCCCGTTAAAGGGGGCCGGGGGGAATTATTCCCCCCGGTAGGGAGGGTTCGGGAGGGGCGACGCCCCTTCCGATTCTCCACTAAATCGCCGCGTCGATGAGCATGTTGTCGCGGTGCACGGCCTCGGTGTAGGCGGCCTCGCCGAGCACCTGTTCCAGGCGCGAGCTTTTGAGCCCCATGATTTTGCGCAGGTCGGCCGCGCCGTAGTTGGTGAGCCCGACGCCGATGGATTCGCCGTCGACGCTGGTGATGCGCACCATGGAGCCCACGGTGAAGTCGCCGGCCACGTCCACGATGCCGGCCGGCAGCAGGCTTTTGCCCTTGTCGCGCAGCGCCCCGACCGCGCCGTCGTCCACGATGAGGATGCCTTGGGGTTCGTGGTGGTAGGCCAGCCAGAACTTGCGCCTGGGGATGGGCTTGCACCCGGCCGGCACGTAGGTGCCATTTTTCTCGCCGGCGAAGGCCCTGGTGAGGGCATCGGGTTCGCGTCCGGCCAGGATCATGGTCGGCACGCCGAGTTGGGCCACGCGGCGGGCGGCGAGCAGTTTGGAATGCATGCCCCCGGTGCCGAGCGCGGTCTTGGTGCCGCACAGGGCGTCCAGGTCGAGGCCGGCGATGTCCTCGATGACGGACATGGGCTTGGCCTCGGGGTGGTCGTCGGGGTTTTGGGCATACACGCCCCGGGCCGAGGTCAGGTTGACGAAGAGTTCCGCGCCGATGGTGCCGACGAGCAGGCCGCCCAGGCAGTCGTTGTCGCCGTAGACCAGCTCCGAGATGGCCACCGGGTCGTTTTCGTTGACCACGGGCACGGCCCCGAGGTCGAACAACGTGGCCAGCGTGTTGCGCAGGTTGAGGTAGCGTTCGCGGTTGTCCAGATCCTCGCGGGTCAGGAGCACCTGGGCGGCGATGCGGCCATGGAGGGAGAACTCCTGGTCGTAGGCATGCATGAGCCGGCTTTGGCCGATGGCCGAGGCGGCCTGCCGGTGGGGCAGGGAGGCGGGGTCGTAGTGTTGGCCGAGGACTTCGCGGCCGGCGGCCACGGCGCCGCTGGAGACCAGCAGCACCTTGCGGCCGGCATTGGCCAGGGCGGCGATCTGGGCGGCCAGGGAGGCCACCACGGCCGCGTCCAGGCCGCCGCCGGGCCGGGCCAGCACCGCGCTGCCCACCTTGATGACAATCCGCCGGGCCTGGGACAGCACGTGCCGGCGGCTTTCGTTCCAGTCGCAGTGGGCCATGACAGGGGCCCTCCTTGTAAGGCGTTTGTGCGGGGAGCCGGGATCAGGCCGTTTCGTCGGCGATCCCTCCCCGGGGTTCCTCCGGGGAGGGGGACCCGGCCGAGGGCTCGGCCGCGCTGATGGGGCCGTGACGGCCGGCAAAGGAGGCGTCGGCCGCTGCCGCGTCCCGCTTTGCCGCTTCCCGCGCGCCCGCGGTCCAGGAGGTGTACTCCGGGATGACGGGCAAAAGGGGCGGCGAGAAGTCGGGATCTGCGGCCATGGCTGGCGGCTCCGGATCGTAGTGACGTTTCAAATGATTATACGGTTTCGGTTCCCGGGTGGCAAGACGGCGCAACGTGCGCTTTTCAAACGCGCGACACACTGTTATGGCCTTTCCCGGGAGGGAATTGTCGTGCGTATCAAGATGTTGGAGTTGCTTTCAGGTGCGGAGCAGGCCACGGGGACGGCCGTGGTCATTGACGTTTTCCGCGCCTGTTCCGTGGCCTGCTACGCCTTTGCCGCCGGAGCCGAACGGATGTTGCCCGTGGATACGGTGGAGGATGCCCGGGCCTTGCGCGCGGCCCATCCGGACTATCTGCTCGCCGGCGAGCGCAACTGCCTCAAGCTCGAGGGCTTCGATTTCGGCAACTCCCCAAGCGAGGTCAAGGATGCGCCCCTTGCGGGCAAGACCCTGGTCCACGCCACTTCCGCCGGCACCCGGGGACTTTTCGCGGCCATGGAAAGCGCCGATCGCGTCCTGACCTGCTCGTTTCCCAACATCAGCGCCACGGCCCAGGCCATCTTGGAAGCCGACCCGGAAGTCGTCTCCATCGTGGCCATGGGCAAGGCCGGCATGACCCACGCCCCCGAGGACAAGCTGTGCGCCATGTACCTGGCCAACCTGCTCCAGGGCGTGCCCAACGCCTTCGCCGCCATCCCCAAATTTTTGCGTACCGCGCCGAGCGCGGCTATCTTTTTCGGTGAAACGGCCATTGTGCCCGAGGCGGATTTCGGCCTGTGCCTCGCCCTCGACGCCTTCGACTTCTATCTGGAAGCCGTGCGTCTTCCGGGCGGGCGCCCGGCCCTGACCCGGCGCTATCCCGAGCATTCCGTCACACCGGCCGACGTGCCGGCGGCCTGATCCGCCGCCGGTCGCAGCAGTACCCAACCGGCGAAACCGCCGGGCGTCGCGTCTCAGGAGGCGGGAGCATGCAAGGCAAGGCCACAATGGACTCGCGGGAAGACTTTTACTTCGCCGTTTCTCCCCTGATGATCTTTCCGAAGACCTTGGGGCGGTTTCGCGTCTACATCAAGCAGGCCGGCAACTACGTCCTGTACGCGGCGGAAAACGAGCAGTTCACCTCGCGCCATCGCCAGAAGCTCCACGACGCGGGGGTCGCGGAAGTCTATGTCCGGGCCGAGCAGAAGCCCGATTACGACCGCTACGTCGAAAAGCACCTGCCGCAGATCCTGGCCGATTCCATCATTCCCGTGGAGGAGCGGGCCAAGGTCCTCTACACGGCGGCCGACGCCGTGGTGCGCGAGGTTTTCGAGACGCGCCTGCCCAAGGGGATCGGCAAGCGGGAATACTCCCGGATCGCCAACCTCGTTGAAAAGAGCCTGAAATTTCTCGCCATCGACGAGTCGCTCAAGCGCATCGCCGCCCTGGCCTCCCACGACTACACCGTGCATACCCACAACGTGCAGGTGTTCGTTTTTTCCACCGCCATCCTGCAAAACATGAAGGTCGACGAGTATACCCTGGTTCAGGCCGGCATCGGGGCGCTTTTGCACGATATCGGCAAGACGCACATTCCCGTGGAAATCCTGTCCAAGCCCGGGCAGCTGACCCCTGAGGAACGGGCCGTCATCAATACCCACCCGGCCAAGGGCCTGGCCCTGTGCCAGGACGTGCCGCTGACCCAGACCGCCGCCCACTGCATTCTCATGCACCACGAGCGCATGGACGGCACCGGCTACCCCGGCGGCCTGCCCGGCGAACTGATCCCTCCCTACGTGCGGGCCCTGGCCGTGGCCGACGTCTACGACGCCCTGACCACCAAGCGCCCCTATGCCGACGCCATGCAGCCGTTTCAGGCCCTGCGCCTGATGCGTGACGAGATGAGCGACGCCTTCGATCTGGACGTGTTCAAGCGCCTGATCGTGATCCTAAGCGGCGCCAACATGGTTTAAAGGAGTTCCCATGGCTTTTTCCCGTATCAACTTCGCGCCGACCGAGGCCAAGGTGACCTGCCCGCACTGCGGCAAGCACCTGACCTACGAACGCACCTGCCTGCGCATCATGCTGACCTGCCACGCCTGCGGCCAGGAGTTCGACCCGGCCGGCCTCGTGGACCAGCTCGACGACGACTTCGACGAAGTGTACGCCAACGTCCCCCTGGACAGGATGTAAGGGGCGCGGGGAGCAGGGAACCGGGGGAGGGGACCTTTTTTTGCAAAAAAAGGTCCCCTCCCCCGGACCCCCACCCTCCAAAAAAACTCTTAACGGGGGGCGTTGCGACAGGCGATGTCGCATAATACGGTTGGAAGCGGGAACACTATAATACAACCGGAAACGGGAACACTTTCCAAGTTCGATGCGCATCCGGCGCAATCCATAATTTTGTTTCGAGAGGCGGGGGATTTGTTCCCGGGTAACTCTGTGTGACCTGGGCTGGCCGTGGGGTAAGGCGGACGCGAAGGCGTATTCTTCGAATATGCGCCGCGTGCGGCCGCCTTACCCCACGGCCAGCCGACCAAAGAAAAATTTTGCAAGCGATTTGGCAAGGAGAAAGGAAATGGCGGCGGGAGTCTGGGACGGCATCGACAAGGAACGCGTGGGTCGTGGGCTGGTGACGGCTTTTATGAGCGACGAATATCTGGAGGCCTTGGCCGAAATCAACAACGCCGAGACCGAGGGCGAGGTCCTGGCCGCCCGGGACAAGGTCAAGGATCTCATGGTCCTGTGGCGCGAGGAAGTGCCGGAATACGCCTTTGCCGTGGACGCGCTCTACCTTTTTTCCGAACAGATGATTGAAATGCTTAAGGATATGGAAGAAGAGGATTCCCCTGCGGTTGACAGCCAGGCGTAACGCCTTTATCTTAGGAAAACCCAAAGGGGAGTAGCTGTTTCGGGCAGGGTCAACATCACTGCGGCGTTCGCGCCGCCTGGCCCTGTCGTCGGTCCCTCGGTGCCGATCGGCGAGACCTTTGGCATGCATGCGCGTGCCAAGGTCTTTTTTTTTCGGCCGCGCCAACCCGAGGAGACGTCATGAAAGCGCTGATCCCCTTGTACCTCGCCCTGATCGCCTGCCTGCCCGGGCTGGCCGCCTCGCTTGCCGGGGTGCACCTGTCGCCCCAGACAGCGGCCATCGTGGCCGGCGCGGCCATCCTCGGCGCGTCCTTCCTGCTTCTGTGGGCCTGCGACGTGGCCCAGCACGACATCCCCCAGGCCCTGGCCCTGGCCGTGGTGGCGCTGATCGCCGTTTTGCCGGAATACGCCGTGGACATGTATTTCACCTGGATGGCCGGGCAGCATCCGGACTCCGATTACGCCCACTTCGCCATCGCCAACATGACCGGCGCCAACCGGCTGCTGATCGGCGTGGCCTGGACGGCCGTGGCCGGCATCGTCTGGTGGCGCACGCGACAGCCCGTGGTGCTGGAGGCCGAACGCCGCCTGGAGGTGGTTTTTCTGGGGCTGGCCACGGCCTACGCCATCACCATTCCCCTGTCCGGCAGCCTGACCTGGGTCGACGGCCTGGTCCTGGTCGGGCTCTATGTCGTCTACATCGCCCTGGCCGGCCGCCGCGAGGCCGAGGAGCCGGACCTCGAGGGCGTGGCCGCCCGTATCGCGCGGCTTCCGGCCGTCAGGCGGCGGTGGGCCACGGCGCTGCTTTTTCTCTTCGCCGCCGGGGTCATCGTGGCCAATGCCGAACGTTTCAGCGAGGGGCTGGTGGCCACGGGGCGCATCCTCGGCATCAGCGAATTTCTGCTGGTGCAGTGGCTGGCCCCCATCGCCTCGGAAGCGCCGGAATTCATCGTGGCCATCATATTCGCCCTGCGCGGCCGGGCCGGACTGGCGCTCGGCAGCCTCGTCTCCTCCAAGCTCAACCAGTGGACCCTGCTTGTGGGCATGATCCCGGGCGTCTACGGCGTGTCGGCGGGGTCGTTCGCCACGCCCATCCCTCTCGACGGCTTGCAATTGCACGAAATCATGCTCACCGCCGCCCAGTCGCTCCTGGCTGTCGGCCTGCTGGCCGGGCTGCGCCTGGATGTGCGGGGCGCGCTTTTGCTCTTCGGCCTTTTCATCGGCCAGTTCCTGGCCCCGGCCGTGCCGAACGCGGTCTGGGCGTTGCTGCCCGGCCATCTGACCGGCGGCCAGGTGCATTATCTCTTCACGTTTTTATATTTTGGCGTGTTTGTCGTGCTTTTGCCGCACATTGGACCGCAACTGTTGGTCCTGCTCCGGCCGGGGCGTCGCGGGACCTCTTGACGCGGCCCGGGACCGGCCCTATGTACCGCCCCTCGCCCCGGAGATCCCCCCGGGGCGGGCACTTCTCGAACGAGGTCAGCCGTCATGCAGCATGGCTTTGAACTGCCTCTCGCCCTGGATCTTTTCGCCGTTTTCCTCATGGCCGCAACCGGGGCCATCGAGGCCATCCGTCGTCGCTTCGACCTGGTCGGCCTGCTCGGCCTGTCCCTGGCCACGGGCCTTGGCGGGGCGCTCATCCGCGACGGCATTTTTCTGCAATCCGGCGCTCCGGCCGTCATCAGCAACCAAGCCTATCTCTTCGCCGTGGCCGCCGCAGCCTTGGCCTGTCTCATTTTCGGCCGTCGGGCCGTGCTGTCGGAGCGGCTGGTGGCCGTGGTCGACGCCGCGGCGCTCGGGGCCTACGCCGTGGTCGGCATGGACAAGTCCCTGGCCTTCGGCCTGGCCTTTGCTCCGGCCGTGCTGGTCGGCACCATCAACGCCTGCGGCGGGGGACTGTTGCGCGACGTCCTGACCCGCAAGGAGCCGCTGGTCTTCAGGCCCGGCCAGTTCTACGCCCTGGCCGCCCTGATCGGCTGCCTGACCTATCCGTTTCTGCTGCGCAGCCTGGGCCTGCCGCCGCTTTTCGCCGCGCTTTGCACCATCACCGTCACCTTCAGCCTGCGCATGCTGGCCATCACCTGCGACTGGCGCACCGCCCCGGTGCGTTCGACCGGACTTATCCCCCGCCGCCGGCGTCAAGCCCGCAACCCGGCTTGACGCCGACCCCGGAAAGCGGGTCTATAACGGCACTATCCCGAACCGCCGGCCGCGCCGGCAGGAGGAATTTGCCGTGACGCAACCCATCACCACGCTTTTTTGCGATGTCGGCGGCGTGATGCTCACCAACGGCTGGGACCGGGCGGCCAGAAAGCTCGCCTGCCGCACCTTCGACCTGGATTGCGACGAGGTCGACGAGCGCCACCACCTGACCTTCGACGCCTTCGAGGAAGGCAAGCTCACCCTGGACGAATACCTCGACCGCACCGTCTTTTACGCGCCCCGGACGTTTACCCGGGCGGCCTTCAAGGACTTCATGTTCAGCCGTTCCGAGCCTCTGCCCGAAATGCTGGACGCGTTGCGGGAACTCAAGGCCACGCACGGGATCAAGATCGTCACGGTCAACAACGAAGGCCGGGAATTGAACGAACACCGCATCCGGACCTTCGGCCTCGGCTGCTTCATCGACGCCTTCGTGTCCTCCTGCTTCGTGCATTTCCGCAAGCCCGACGCGGACATCTTCCGCATCGCCCTGGACATCGCCCAGACCGCGCCCGAGGAGGCGGTCTACATCGACGACCGGGCGCTTTTCGTGGAAGTGGCCGGGACGCTCGGCATCCGGGGCGTGGTGCACAAAAGCGCCGCCGGGACACTGGCCGCCCTCAAGGAAATGGGACCGTTCGCCGCCTACTGCCCGGCCGGCCCGGATCTCGGGTGAGCTTGCCTCCCCGGAAAAAAGACTTATCCAAGTATCCTGCGCAACAATCCGGTGGCCGTTCCTTCGCCTTTGGACGGCCGCAAGCAAAGGAGTACCCAGCCTATGCGGAAAATCGCCATCCCTTCCCGTGACGGGCAGGTGGACGAGCATTTCGGCCATTGCGGCTATTTCACGGTGCTGACCGTGGGCGACGACAACAGGATCGTTTCGGAAGAAACCTTCGAGCCGCCGGCACAGTGCGGCTGCCGGTCCAATCTGGTGGAAACGCTGGTTACCATGGGCGTCGGCGCGCTTATCGCCGGCAACATGGGCCAGGGCGCGGCGGACAAGCTGCGTCAGGCCGGCCTGACCGTGGTGCGCGGCGCGTCCGGGCCGGTGCGCGAGGCAGCCGAAGCTTTCCTGGCCGGCACGCTCAAGGACAAGGACGAACTCTGCCAGGCCCACGGCCACGACTGCCTGCACCCGATTGCGTAAGCGGGGTGAGGGAAGAGAGGAAAAAAGTGTGCGAGAGGGGGACCCTTTTTGAAAAAAGGGTCCCCCTCTCGCGCTCTCCCCTCCCAAAAACTTTTAACGATTACAGGCTGTTTAAGGATGTCTGTCGTAACCGTTAGAGTTTTTTGAAGGGGGGCCCGGGGGGAAACTTTTTTTCAAAAAAGTTTCCCCCCGGTTCGCATTTCGCTTCCTAAAACAGACTCAGTCCCATCTCGCCGTTTTGGGCGCATTCCGCGGCGTGGGCTTTCAGGAAGGCTTCTTCCCAGCGGAACACGTGTTCCACCACGTTGCCGAGGATTTTGGGCAGGATATCCGGGAAGCGTTCGGCGGTTTTGAGGAATTTTTCCCGGGACAGCACCAGGCATTGGGTGTCGGTCGCGGCCCGCACGGTATAGAGCGCCTTGACCGAGCCCAGAAGGCCCAGGCCGCCGAAGAAGAAGCCCTGGCCGCGTTTGGAAAAGGAGACCTCGCAATCCTCGGTTTGCCGGGTCGTTTCCACCTCGCCGCACAGGAGGAAGAAGCAGCGGTCCAGCGCTTCGCCCTGTTCGCACAGGGCGTCGCCCGCGCTGAATTCCTCCCGGCCGGAAAGGTAGGCCAGCACCTTGACGACATCGAGGGGGACGCCGTTGAAAACGGGCAGTTCCCGCAGGATGTCCAGGCAGTCGTTGAAGCCGCAGCCCTTAACCCCTTCCAGATGCTCCGTGGACGAGTTCATACAGCATCCCCTTTTTTTCCATAAGCGCCGCATACGAGCCGGTTTCGACGATGCGTCCGGCCTTCATGACGGCCACTTTGTCGAAATTCTTGATGGTATCCAGCCGGTGCACCACGGAGATGACCGTGGAATTCCCTTTCCATTTGGTTTCGAGCAGGTTCTGGATACGGGTCTGTGAGGCGTTGTCCAGGGCGGAGGTGGCTTCGTCCAGGATGAGCATGGGCGGTTCCTTGAGAAACGCCCGGGCCAGGGCCACCTTCTGGCGCTGCCCGCCCGAGAGCCGGTCGCCCATGGAACCGACCTGGAAATCCAGCCCGATTTCCAGGATGCGTTCCAGCATGTCCTCTTCGATGAGCAGGCTGACGATGGTCTTCTGGATCTGGTCCAGAATTTTGGGACTGGTGGTCTTGATGCGGCCGAAAAGGATATTGTCCATGACCGTCATGGAATAGAGGTAGTGTTCGCGCCTGAAAAACGTCACCGCGCCGGGCAGGTCGGTTTCGATGCGCTCGGCGAACATGGCCCGGCCGGAAAGGAGCAGGCCTTCCAGGATCGGGGACAGGCCGACGATGGAGTGGATGCCCGGGGTGAAGCGCAGGGCCAGGGTCAGAAGCAGGCGTTCGTCCTCGGGCGGCAGCTTGTGCAGCCGCAGGCGGGCCAAGCGGCCGGTCAGGTCGCGATACGTGTCGAATTCGTCGGCCGTGATCGGGGTCTGCTCGAAGAAGGTGGCGTCCGGGGAGGGCACGTCTTTCAAGATGTCCACCGTCTTGGTGGCCAGTTCCGCGCCGGTTTGCACGAGCAGCATCTTGAGGCCAGCGTCGTGCAGGAAACTCACGAAGAACGGGTTGGTGGTCAGCGCCTCCGGGGCCAGATCGTCGCGGGCCGGGGTGCCGAAGATCAGGTTTTCGGCCACGGAGCTGTAGTACAGGTAGCGGGTGGGATCGAAAAATTCCACCGAATCGGCCAGGGATTCGCCGTGTCCGTCGTGGTAGGCCTCGCGCACCCGGACCACCTTTTTGACCAGGTGCTCCTTCTTGCCTTCCTTGAAGACCGAATTGAGGGCGAAGCGCAGGATATCGGCGAAAAGTCCCACCTGCTGCACCACGGCGATGATCTCGTCCAGGCTGGGCAGCCCGGCCTCGCCCGTGACGCCGTGGGCCTCGCGCCGGGCGTTTATGGAATAGAGCAGGTTGTCCTTGATGGAGCCTTCGAAAATGAACGGGTGCTGGGAGACGATGCCCATGTTGTCGGCGATGTCGGACTTGGGCATGGCGTCGATGTCCAGGCCCGAGAGCTGGGCCGTGCCGGCGGTGTATTTGAGGATCTGGCACAGGCACAGGGCCAGGGTGGACTTGCCCGAGCCGGAGAAGCCGACCAGGGCCACCTGTTCGCCGGGCTTCACGTCCAGGGACACGCCCTTTAGGAGCTGGATGCCGCCCGGGACCTCGAAGACCAGGTCCTTGGCCATGATGGCCCCGTCCAGGGGAAGCGGTTCGCGGGGCTCCTCGGGCTCGGGAAGAAATTCCGGGTCGCCTTCGAAATACTCCATGATCCGGCCGTAGCTGACCGAGGCGTCCTGCCAGGTCTGGTAGAAGTCCATGAGCTCTTTCCAGGGATCGTAGAGCTTTTCGTTGGCCGAGAGGAAGGCCACCAGGGCGCCGAGGTCGAAGCGGCCGTTTATGGCCAGGTAGCCGCCGACGAGGAAGAGCACGAACGGCCCGAGATTCTGAAAGAAGTTGTTGGAGACCTTGATGGAGAACTTGTAGAGGTTCCACGTCACGCGGATGCGGCACAGCTTTTCGGCCCAGCCACCGAAGCGGGCGCTTTCCAGTTTGAAGCTGGCGTTGGCGTGGATTTCGTGGATGCCGGAGATGGTTTCGCTGATGAGGGTGGACAGTTTGCGGCCGGTGTCCACGCGCTGTTTGTTGGCGGCATTGGCCCGGCGTTGCAGGGCCGGGATGACCAGAATGGCGATGGGGTAAAGGGCCATGCTGATGATGGCCATAAGCGGGTTCAAGTAGAAGAGGTAGCCGGCGAAGGCGAGCAGGGTCAGCAGGTTGGTCACGGGCACGGCGATGGCCTGGCCCACGAACTCGCCGGTGTTGGCCACTTCGGAGATGAGCGAGGAAACGACCATGCCCGGCGAGGCCTTGCGGAAAAAGGACATGGGCAGGGTCAGGATGTGGGCGTAGAGCTTTTTGCGCAGATCGAGCAGGGACTGCTGGCCGATATAGGTTTGCAGGGCGTTGATGGCGTACTTGAGCCCCGAGGCGGCCACCACGCAGGCGAGGTAATAGCCGCAGTACATGAGCAGCAAATCCAGGCGCTTGAGGCCGATAGCCTGGTTGATGATCTTCTTTTGCATTTCGAGGGGCAGCACACGCACGGCCACGGTGACCATGATGATGGCGAGCAGCACGGACTGGAGCTTGAGATTGCTGGTCCAGACCCAGGAGGTAAGCGAGCGTTTGTAGAGGACTTCCGGGATTTCGGGACGAAGCTTCATGGGGCGATCCGCCTTTTGCAGCTGGAGTGTCGCGTGCGCGCCGGCTTCATGGCGCGCGTCAGTTTGGGGAGCGTCCGGACCGGGCCGTGATCAGAGACAAAGCCAATCCGGCCAGTTCGCCGAACTGCGGCTTGGCGATCTGGCCGTCGGCGCCGACGGAAGCGCCCTTGTGGCGCAGTTCCTCGGTGATAAGCGAAGAGAAAAGCACCACCGGCGTCGTGCGAAGTACCGGGTCTTCCTTGATGTTTCGGGTGAGTGTATACCCGTCCATGCGCGGCATTTCGATGTCGGAAATGACGATGTCGAAGCGTTTGCCGTGCTGTCCGCGCAAGAGGCCAAGGGCCTGCTGGCCGTCGCCGGCCGACACCACCTCGAAATTGGCCGCTTCCAGCCGGTCCTTTATCATGTGGCGCATCATGCCCGAGTCTTCCACCACCAGGGCCCGCAGTCGTTTTTCGGATGGGGCGGGCATGTCCGCGTCGTCGCCGAGGCTGTCGTCGAGTTCGAGGATGATTTTTTCCAGGTCGAGCAGCTGGATGAAGCGGTTTTCCAGGCGGGTGAGTCCGGTGATGCAGTTGGCGGCAAGCTTGGCCAGGGCGGGGTGGGGCGGCTCCACGTCACGCCAGTGGACCCGGTGGATGTGGGTGACGCCCGAGGCCAGAAACCCGGTGGTGCGCTCGTTGAAGCGCGTGACCAGGATGATCTCGTTCTTGCGGGGCACGCGCGGGATGTCCAGCCAGACGGCCAGATCGAGCACGGGCAAGGCCGTCTCCCGCAGGGCGATGGTGCCCATGAAGCAGGGATGGGGTGCGCCGGGCAGGGGGGAAAGTCCCGGACTTTCGATGACCTCCAGCACCTTGGCCACGTTGATGCCGAACGACGACAGCCCGCGCGCGGACCCTTCGTCGATGAAAAACTCGATGATCTCGAGCTCATTGGTTCCGGCTTCGAGCAGGATGTCGGCTTGGGCCATGGGCTCTCCCGGGGTGGGACGTTTCCGTCAGGAAGCGAAAGGCGGTCAGGGGACAATCAACCATGGATAGCCCAGGCATGGCGTTGTGTAAATCGTGCCGGGCCCGGGGCCTGCCTGAAAATCGGGGGCGGTTGACAGCGCCGTACGGGTTCTTATAGCCAAAAGAAGAGTAAAAGCCCAGGCGCCCCGCCGCATTGTCTCGTGGGGTGGTTGCGGGGGGCTGTCTTGAGGGCGTTCCCGGGGGGACCGGGACGAAACAACAAGGAGGGCGTCATGAAACGCCAGGCGGCTGCGATCCTTTTGTTGGCCTTGTGCCTGCTTCCCGCGTCGGCCATGGCCACGTCGTTCACCTGGGATTTTCCGGGGACTTCCGGTTCGTATTCCTCGGACGGCTCGACCAGCGCCACCACGTCCGGCACGCTGGTCGCGGACACGACCACGGTCAACTGGGACCTCACCTTCGGCACCGGCGGAGCCCTCTCGGGGTCTGGCTCGGCCCTCGTCGGCGGCCAGACCTATTCCGGCACCTTCAACTTCAGCGATCTCTTCAGCCTGCTTTTCTTCTAGCAGTTGCGGCCGGCCCCCGGCTTCCGGTCGACCGGAACACCATGTCCCGCCCGCGAAATCGTGGCGGCGGGGGCCGGCTGCGTCACGACGCATGCTCGAACGCGAACTCGATATTTTCGTCCACGACCACAACGGCGTGCGGCGGCTTTTCACCTACCGGCGCTGGATGTTCCTCGCGTCCCTGGCCGCCGTGGCGGTCTTGGCGGCGGGGGTGCTCGTGTTGTGGCGGTACCAGTCGGACTATGCCGATCTGGCGGGCAGGCGCCGGGCGGCCCTGGGCCGGCTGGCCGGCCAGAAGGCCCAGGCGTTGCGGTTGCGGGAGCGGGTGCGCCGGCTGGGCGAGGAAGCGGCGCGGATACGCTCGTTTGACGCCAAGCTCGGCGTCATGGTCGACGCTCCGGAAGGGCTCGGCATGGGCGCGCCGGATACGCCGGCGCGGTTGCCGGGCACGGCCCTCGGCGACGACCTGGGGCGGCGGCTGTTCGATTTCCTGGCGGCGCTCGGCAACCGCATGGCCGTGGAGGAGGCGTTGCAGCAGGATCTGGCCCGCCTGCTCGATGAACGCAAACTGGAATTTCTGGCCAAGCCGTCGTTGTGGCCGACCAGGGGCTTTATCACCTCGGGGTTCGGCTCCCGGCGTTCGCCCTTTGGCCGGGGCGGGGATTTTCACAACGGGGTGGACATCAAGGTGCCCATGGGCAGCCCCGTCTACGCCGCCGGGGCCGGCCGGGTCACCGACGCCGATTACATGCACGGCTATGGCCTGCGCATCGTCATCAGCCACGACTTCGGCCTGGAAACGGTCTACGCCCACATGCAGAAGGCCGAGGTCAAACCCGGCCAGCTGGTCAAACGTGGCCAGCGCATCGGGCTCTCCGGCAACTCCGGCCGCACCACCGGGGCGCATCTGCACTACGAGGTGCGCGTCGACGGCACGCCGGTCAATCCGCGCCGCTACCTGCTCGACTGATCAGGCGACCGGCAGTGTCCCCCAGCGCCTGCCGCACCTCGCGCCATTTCGCCTCGAGTTCCGCCCAGGCCGTATCCGCGTCGCGCGCGGCGGCGACCGCCATATCCGAAGCGGCGAACAGGCCGTCGAGCTTGGTCCGCGCGCCGCACAGCTGGCCCACGGCGGCCCGGGTGCGGGCCTGTCCCGGCCCGGCGTGCTGGTGATGGGCCACGGCCAGGTCGCCGGCGTACACGGCCCGGCGGCCGGCCAGAAACCCGCCCAGGTCGCGGGCCAGATCATCGAACTGGCTGGGGGAAAAGCGGATGTCGAAGGGCGCGCCGCCGCCAAGGGCCGCCGCCCGCAGCAGATGGCAGCAACCGGACACGGACGGGCAGGGACGACGCGCGGCGTTAAGCCCGAAGTCCGGACCCGGGCCGTAATTGACCAGGGGGCGCACCGTGTTGGCGGCATCCGGCGGCAAAAGCCGCACGTCGGCCGCCTGGACGCCCGCCGCCGCGCCCGGCGCGGCGGCGACCACACGCGCGCCGGCCACGTCGGCCCGCGGATCGTCGCGAAGCGCCCCGGCCAGACTTTCCAGCCAGCCGGCGGGCAGGCTCACGTCGTCGTCCAGGTAGGCGACGAGATCCTCCGGCTCCAGGCCGGCCGTGGCAGCCAGCCAGTTGCGGGCCGCCGGCGCGCCGATGTTGACCGGCAGGCGGATGGCGGCGAAGCGGTCCGGGGCGAATTTCGCCGCCGCCGCCCGGCAGACGGCCCCGGTGTCGTCCGTGCCGCCATTGTCCAGCACCACCACGTGGGCCGGGCCAAGGTGGCTTGCGGCAAGGCTGGCAAGCGTTTGTCCGAGCAGCTCGGCCCGGTTCCAGGTGTAGAGAAAGACGAACGCCCGGCCGGGCATGGCATCGAGATCGGCCGGGGCCGGGGGGAAAAGCAGGGTGTGCAGCCGCAACGTCAGGCCGGGATGCCAGTTTTCGGCCCGCCACAGGTCGGCCAGCACGGTGGCCGCGTCCCCGGCCCGGCCTGCTTCGGCCAGACCGTGGGCCAGGGCCAGGGCGTAAAAGCGGGGGAAGAGCTCCCGGTCGCAGGCGGCCAGGGCGGCCAGTCCCGCCTGCGGGGCGTCCCAGGCAAAGGCGGTCTCCACGGCCAGCCGTGCGCCCACCGGGGCCAGGGCCGGATCGGCGGCCAGGGCGTCGACCACGCGGCTGGCCAGCTCGGGCAGGCTCCGGGCCAGGGCGAAATCGAAGGCCTTGCCGCGCCAGAAAAGGCCATGGACCGCGTCGTCCATGCCCCGTGCCAGAAAGGCGGCTCCCGCCTCGGTGTCCGTCCCGTCGCGAAGCCGTGGCCAGTCCCGGGCTTCCCGGGTCCCCTGGGGGGGACGTATCGCCTTGGCCAGGGCGGCGCACAAGGTCCGACGCCGCGCCCCCGCGCCGGCGCGACGGGCGGCGGAGGGCGCGCTGGCCGCAAAGGCGGCATCCAGGGGAGCGCGCTCGAAATTCCAGGCGGCCAGGGCGTCGGCCAGGCCGGCCAGCCTTGGGGTGCCCTTGGCGGCGGCGACCAGGCCGGCGGTCAGGTGGCGGGCCAGCCACGGGCCCTCCAGCCCGAAGGCCCACAGCGGCAGCGCCTGACGCAGGACGCCGGGCGGCGGATACGGAAAAACGGTGAGGCGCTGGGGCATGGACGTTTCCTTGGCGTTTTGCCGGCCAGAACTTCACGATTTGACGAAAACCGTGTTAGAGGGCATGTAACGCAATCCTGGAAGCAAGGACAATGCATCCCGCCCTGGAGTTTCGGGCGGTACGCGGAGAAAAATGCCGATGCTGCATCATATGAAATCATTTGCCGTGGCCGCCATGGCGGTTTGCGGCCTGCTTGGCGTTCTTGCCGTTTCCGGCTGCGGCAAATATGATAACCTGGAGCGCAACGCGCAGTATGTTTCCGACGACCTTGCCCGCGCGAACGCCCAGGCCGCCTACGAGGGCGTGGTGAAAGCCCATGAGCGCTGGGTGGCCGCCGGCGGCGGCAAGGCCGCGGACGACCACGCCTACGGCGCATACAAAGACGCCTACGATCAGTATGCCATCTTGTATAACGAATTGTTGGACCGCAAGGGAGACAGCTTCACCGGGCATTTGCACATGGTGTCCGACGAGTTGCCGCCGCCGCCGCCAGGCATGCCGGCGAAAGCGCCGGGGCCCCGGACGCCTTCGCCAAAGCCGGTTTCCAGCGCGCCCGTGAGCCATGAACTGGGCGATGCGTCCGCTGCCGCTCCGGCGGCGGGCATCCCCATGACCCCGGCGGTTCCGGCGGCGAAGCCCAAACCGGCAGCCGCGTCCGACAATCCCTTCGTGCCGGTTTCCGGCCAGAAGCAGACTTCCGCCAGGACGACGGCCAAGGCGCAAGCGTCGGACGCCAACAGCTACGTCATCGCTTCGGGCGACACCTTGCGCAAGATTGCCAAGCATTTCGGCATCACCGAAAAAAATCTCATGGATGCCAACGGCATTACCGATCCCGACAAGATCGCCGCCGGCAAGTCCCTCACTATTCCAAAGCATTAGAAGAGTGGAACCGGGGGGAAACCTTTCTTGCAGAAAGGTTCTCCCCCCGGACCCCCTTTCCAAAGACTCTTAACGGTTACAGAGCGTTATCGTTGCTCTCGTTGTCGCCGTTAAAAGTTTTGGGGAGGGGAGAGCGCGAGAGGGGGACACTTTTTTCAAAAAGGGTCCCCCTCTCGCACTGTCTTGTCTCTTACCCAAAAATTCCCTGCATAGCCGCGATGAGGTCCGTGAGGCGTTTGTCGTAGGTGTGGTCGGCCAGCACGCGTTTGCGGGCGGCCGTGGCGATGCGCGCGCGTTCGGCCGGGTGGTCCAGGTAGTGGCGCACGAGGGGGCCGATTTCGCCCGGTTCGGCGTAGGTGATGGCCTCGCGGCCGGGCTCGAAGAGCCGGGCCAGCTGTTCCCGGGCGTCGGAGAGGACGAAGGCCCCGGTGGCGGGTGCGTCGAACACCCGCTGGTTGACCGCGCCCTTCATCTGCAGACTCGTGCAATTGAGATTGACCGCGCTGCGGGGATAAAACCCGGGCAGGCCGGCGTAGTAGTCCAGGGGGCCGACGGACCGCCAGGTTTTGCCCTGGCCGGGCAGAACGTTCTCCCAGTCCGCATCGCCGGCGATAAGCGGCGAAAAGGGCAGGATTTCCCGTACGCAGGCATGGCGATAGCGCTTCGTCGCCTCCCAGGTCAGCGCCAGTTCGGCCTGAAGGCGCGCCTCGGTCGTGGGCAGCGCCGCGTAGGCGGGGGCGCAGGCCGGGTCGGCGGCGAGAAAGCGTCCGGCGCTTTTTTCCGGGCTGGCCGCGAACGCCGCCGCCGCTTGCGGCAGGGCGTTGCGCAGGGCGGGAAAGGGGGCGAGCCGGGCGAGCGCCTTGCGGGCCTGTTCCACCATGGACGCGCCGACAAAGGAGACCTCCGCACGCCAGGGATGGGGCGCGGCGGCATCGGCGGCCAGGGGGGAAAACAGGTGCGGGTCGGTGGCCAGGGGCAGCCAGGCCGTGTGGGCAAAGCCCGCTGCGGCGAGTTCCGGCAGGGCGTCGGCGTCGTAGGAAAAGACCATGGTCGCGTCCGTGGCCAGGGCGGCATAGTCGTGGAGAATGAGCCTCGGGCTGTCCACGAACCAGGAGGCCAGGGGCAGGCCCATGTCGGCCAGAAGCCCGGCCAGCCGTCCCTCACGGTCGAGGCCCAGGTGGTTGACGGTGAGCGCCATGTCCGGGCGGAAATCGGCGATGTCGGCCAGGATCGCGGCCACGGTCCCTTCCTCGCCGGTGTCGCCGGTGCCCGTCGCCACGCGTCGCCAGGGAACGGCGAGGCGCGTCAGCGCCGCCTCGATCTCGCGGTAGAGGAAATAGGGGCGCGAGAGGATGAGCACCCGGGAAGGCCCTGCGGCGAAGCGCGGGCCGCGAAGGCGCGCGCGCAGGGCGTCGTAGCCGCGCAGGGCGGCTGTGGCCGCGCCGTACCAGCCCGGGTCCAGGCGGGGATAGGCCGGGTGGGCGATGACGGCCAGGGCGGCAAATCCGGCCTGCCGGGCCGCGTCCGTGACCTGGGCCGCCGCCCGGCGCGGGTCCGCGTCGTCCAGGAAGACGACGGAGGGCGTTGCGGCCAGCGCCGCGCGCACGCCGGTTGCGGCAGCGATGGCCGCTTCCTTGTCCAAAACGAAGATCGGCCCGGCATGGTTTGCGGCCATGGCGGCGATGCCCGCGCCGAGGCCCGCGCCGACGAAGACCGGCAGTCCGCCGGAGGCCAGGCCGGCCAGGGCGCGGGCGCGTTCTGCCGCGGCGCCGCCCCGGCCGGCCAGATGGCGCACCTTGCCCCCTACGGTCAGGCGCACGTCGGCAACCGACCCGTCCGGGCCGGCGACGGCCTCGGCGACGTAGGTGGGGGCGGGCGGACTGTCCATGGGGCGCGCCTCAGCGGACTTGCAGGATGCGGGTGACGGCCTTGCCGGGGATGCTGACAATGCCCTGGAGCACCCGGTAGACTATCTCGCCGAGCATCTTGCTGCGGTCGATGGTGAGCTTGGGGTTGTCGAGGGGGCCGATGATGGTGGCCGGCACCTGGCCGCCGCTGGCCAGGGTGGCCGCGAGGCTTAAATTGATGCTCTCGTCGCGCAGATCCACGTTGCCCTTGCCGGAGACGCGCATGCGCGGGCTTTCGATGAGAAAATCGTCGCTATGGGCCACGCCGCCCCTGGCCTGCCAGGACGAGGAGAAGACGCTAAAGGGAATGCTTTCGGGTTCGGGCCGTACGCCGGACTTGGAAGCCGGCTCGCGCACCTTGAGCGTGCCCCGGGTGATTTGCAGGCTGGCATTGCCGGCCAGATTGTCGCGCAGCTCCTTTTCGTTGGCCCCGCTGGTGCGGGCGGCCAGAATGAAGGTCCCGCTGCCGGAGCCAAGGGTATCCCCCTCGGCCCAATCCCATAGAAACCGCGCGATCTCGATGCTCTCGAGCTTGAGCTCGACCAGGGTCTTGAGCGCCGTGTCCCTGGCGTCGCCCCGGATGTCGGCGGCGAACCGGCCGCCGTAGAAGTGCGGACAGTCCTGGTGGTAGGTGAACCGGCCCCCCTTGGCGTCGGCGCTGATGGTGGTGGACCCGAAGACCACGTTGCCCTTTTTGAGCCAGCCGAGTCGGATTTTGGCTTCCAGGGCCAGGCTTCGCAGCACATCGAGCTCGAGGGGCTTGCGCAGTTCGGACAGCGGTGGCGGGCCGGAAGCCGGGTGGTGGGGAAAATAGGCGTCCCAGTCCAGCCGGTTCACGGTCAGGTCCCATTTGCCGCGCCGGGGATTGTAGTCGGGCACCGTGCCGCTGCCGGCGAGGGTCACGTCGTCCACAGTGGCCGAGAGCCGTTTGACGTCGAGGCCACGACCGGAAGCCGTGCCGGATGCCGCGAACGTTCCCTTGCCCAGGCGATCGGTCGGCAGATCGGCCGGCAGGGCCACGCCCCAGTCGGCCAGGGCCTTGCGCGGGGAGAGGGCACCGGTTTCCACGGAAAAATTGACGGGGGCGCTTTCGCCGCCCTTGCGCCAGACCTTGACCGTGGCCGGTACGCCGCCGGCGGTAAAATGCATCTCGCCGGTGCTAAAACCGCCGGAGGCGTCGGGCGTTATCGGCCCGGCCAGGGCGAGCTTGACCGCCTTGCCGGAGCCGCCGGGTTTGGCCAGGGCCGAGGCTTCGATTTTGACCGGGGCGGGGAGGCGCACCTTGCCCGTCCCCTCCACGAGCAGCGGCCCGGCGGCGGTCAGCTTGACGTCGGTCAGGCCGAAGCCGGCAAGCTGGCTGACGGCCAGGGAGGCGTCGCAGCCAAACGTGTTGTCCGGGCCGGACCCCGTGTCGCGCCCGGTCAGGGTCAGCAGGGCCTTGGGCACGGTGAGCGTCTGCCGGCTGCTGCCCTGGCCCAGGGCCAGATGGGCGGCGTCGGTTTCGAGAGTGGCCGAAATGCCCGTCAGCTTCCCTTTGGCGCTTTTTTGCGCCGCGAACCCGGCCTTGGCCGTGAGGGTTCCGGACAGGGAAAAGCCGTTCGGCGAGACGCCGGGCAGGCGCGCCGCGTTGATCCCGGCCACGACCAGGGAGGCGTCGATTTTGCCGGCCGGCGTGGTTTCGACCTTGCCCGAAAGCTTGCCGCCGAAAAGCTCCCCTCCCGTCAGCATGCCGGTCATTCTGCCGCCGGCCACCGTCAGGCCCAGGGCGACGTTTTTGGCCGCGACGCCCCGCGCCGACACGCGCCCCAGCCGCAGTTTGCCCTCGGCCCGCATGGCATCCGTCGAGTCGCCTTTGGCGACGGAGGCTCCGGAAAGAGCGGCCACGCGGTCCAGGTCCAGGTCCTCGGCGGCGAGGTCGAAGCCGAGGGTGCCCGCCGCGTCCGTGTCGTAGGTGATCTGGCCGGTGAGTGCCGTGCTGTCGATGGTGGCCGAAATCCCGGTCAGGGCCGCCTTGGCCACGGCCCGGCCGATGCCCGGGGTGACGGTGACGGTCCCTTGGGCGTTTAACGGCGCGGCAAAGGGGACGAGCCCGGCCAACCCCACAACCGCCGCCGCCTGGGCCGGGTCCGGGGTCTGGAGCGCGATGTTGCCGCGCGCCCCCTCGGCATGAAGGCGTCCCAGCAGCCGCAGCCGGCTTGGCGGGGCGGCCGGTTTGCCCGCCTCCGGGGTCGGGGTCACGGCGGCCCGGGCGTCGAGGCCCAGGCTCCCCGGCGTTTCGGGGGACGCGCCGCCCGGACCGGCGTCGATGCGCACGTCAAGGGCGGCCATGCCGCCGGGAAGGACGATGGAGACGGGATACAGGCGCAGCAACCCGCCGCCGCCGGTCAGCGTGGCATGGGCGTCGGTCATGGGGAGTCCCGCCAGACGGCAATGGCGCAGGTCGATCCTGGCGTCGAGAACGCCTTTGGCCGGCCAGTAGCCGGGCCAGGGCGCTGGCCAGGACCAGGAGGCCGTGCCCGCCGGCCGGGGCAGGGCGTCGAAATCCACGTCCGTGGCGGCCAGGGTGGCGTCAAGGTGCGGCCCCTGGTCGAAGGTCAGACCGGCCTTGGCCGTGATGCGTCCCCGGCCCGGCAGCGACAGGGTCGCCTCCCGCAGGGCGATGCCCGAGGCGTCGGCCGTGGCGTCGACGGCCAGGGACAGCTTGCCCGGGACGTGCTCTTCCGTGGCGGAAAATCTGGCCTGGCTGTCGCCGGCGGGTTGCGGCGCGGCGGCATCCGGGGCGGGCGCGGCCACAAGGCTGCCCGGCGGCTCGCCCGGGGTGAGCCCCAGCAGCTCGCGCCATTTCCCCTGGGCATCCAGGGACAACTCGAGGTGCGTGGCCAGCTTGGCGTCGCCGGGTAGGTCGGAGAGCGTGGCCGTGCCGGTCAGGCGCGCCTCGGGCAGCCGTGCGTCGAGGTCGGTCACGGTGAGCGTTTTGGTCGTGGGGGCGTAGGCGGCGATCAGCCGGGAGGCCACGCGTAGCGGCGTCGCCCCGCCGGGAACCACGGGATGGTCCACGGTCAGGATGGTTTCCACCACGGTCTTGTCCAGTCCCAGGCTGCCGGTGGCGGCATTGAGCGAGGCCAGGCCCGAAGCGTGGCATTCGAGCTGGCCGCCGGTCATGAATCCTGCCGCCAGGAAGGAGAGGGAAAAATTGAACGGCTGGTTCCTGCCCGTCTTGAGATTGCCCTTGGTCACGGACAGGCTGCGGCCCGTGACGGCGTCGTCGTAGGTGACGGTGGCGTTCTCCAGCCGCACGTCGCGGGGTTCGGGGGCCACTTCCCAGCCCGGGGCATCGGTGGCGGCGGTCTGGCGCGGCGCGGTCAGGTCGTCCCAGTTGGCGCGGCCCGAGGTGTTGCGCCGCAGGGTCAGGGTCAGGTCGCGCACCCGCACCGAACCCGGGGACACCACCCGGCGCAGAAGCGGCAGTATCCGGATGGTCAGCTCCACGCGCCGGGCCGTGAGCATGGGCGCGTCGCCGAATTCCGGGGCGTCGGCCACGGCCACCGGTCCCATGGACAGGCCGAACCAGGGCACGAACAGGATGGAGACGTCGCCGGTGATGGTCACCCGCCGGCCCAGCGCGTCGGAAAGGGTCTGCTCGGTGATGGTCTTGAGCCGCGCCGCGCCGATAAGCTGCCGCGCCACGGGCGGCAGGACGAACACGGCCAGGGCGGCGCTTATGGCCACCAGGGCGATCAGCCGTTGCAGCCGTCGCAGGCGCATGGCGCGTTTTCGGGAAGGATCAGGCGTGGATTCGGGCATGGACGTTTGGCGTGGCGCGGGGATACCCTACAGGCTGACGCTGAAGCCCGTGCGTCCCGGAAGGCCGCGCTGGGCCTCCACGATGCAGGTGCGCCCGCCCTTGGTCAGCAGCAGATAGGCGGCCTGCTTGCCGACATCGTCCACCTGGACGCTCCAGCCACGGGCTGTCAGGTCTTTTTTATAATACGCGGTGATGGCGGCCGGCGGTTCCCCTGTTTCGAAAGTCACCACCGTGGCCTTGGGAAAGCGGAAAATTTTTTTGAACGCCGCGTCCGGGAAAATGCCGGCCTTGCCGTCGAGCACGGCCCGGTAATCCTCCTGGGCCGTGGCCGGGCGGCACACGGCGCAACAGGCGAGCAAAAGGACAAAGACAAGCGCGGCATGACGCGGCGACACGGTGGTCCTCCTTGCGGACGCACCCGTTGTGCAACGATAGCCGGGCGAAGTCAAAGGAGACCGGGCAAAGCGGGGTTGCCGTTTTCGGAAATCCATGCTTTTTTCCCAAAAAACGTTTTCGGAGCGCGCATGCGAAAATTGATGCCGGCAACCCTGCTTCTTCTGGCCGTTACCCTGGCCGCGTCCGCAGGCTGCACCAGGGCCACGGGCGGCGGCGAGGCCAGGTACCTCACCCTCTTCTCCAATGTCTGGCAGCGGTGCCACACGCTGGGCCTGTATCAGGTCAAGGTCGAGGCCGTGACCACGCGGCCCGACGGCGTCAAACGCGTGGTCGTCGCCTACGTGTTCGACAACGGCATGGTGCCGGACCAGGGCCGGGCGGCCATGCTGGTCTCGCCGAACGGCCAGCTGGCCAGCGACTGCGTGCTCGACCTCGAGGCCGACATCTGCCTGTGCGGCGCGCAGAAGGATTGGCACGACGGTCCATAAAGGGGGAAAAGAGCCGGGGAGAAACTTTTCTGTAGAAAAGTTTCTCCCCGGGCCCCCCTTCAAAAGATTTTTAAAATAATACGTAGGGGATGTTGCCGATGTGGCATCCCCAAAGCCAAAAAGTTTAGGAAGGGGAGAGCGCGAGAGGGGAGAACCTTTTTCAAAAGGTTTCCCCTCTCGCATCTCCTGTCCCCTTCCTGGCAATCAGCCAAAGGCAGATCCATGTCCAAAGTCTATCTCCTTGGGGCCGGTCCCGGCGATCCGGGGCTTATCACCGTACGCGCCAGGGACATCCTGTCGCGCGCCGACGTCGTGGTCTATGATTACCTGGCCAACAAGGCTTTTCTCGATTTCTGTCGTCCGGACGCGACGATCTACTATGTGGGCAAGAAGGGAGGCGACCACACCCTACCCCAGGACAAGATCAACGACCTGCTCGTGGAGATGGCCAAGGCCGGCAAGATGGTGGCGCGCTTAAAGGGCGGCGATCCGTTCGTGTTCGGGCGCGGCGGCGAGGAAGCCGAGGAGCTGGTGGCCGCCGGCTGTCCCTTCGAGGTCGTGCCCGGCGTGACCTCGGCCGTGGCCGCTCCGGCCTATGCCGGCATCCCCATCACCCACCGCTCGTTTTGCTCGTCGGTGTCGTTCATCACCGGCCACGAGGACCCGACCAAGGCCGAAAGCTCGCTCAACTGGGAGGCTTTCGCCCGTTCTGGTTCCACGCTGGTCTTTTTCATGGGCGTGAAAAACCTGCCCCATATCACCGAAAATCTCATGAAGGCCGGCATGCCCGGCGACACCCCGGCGGCGCTGGTGCGCTGGGGCACCACCTGCCACCACAAGAGCCTTGTGGCCACCGTCGCCACCATGGCCGAAGAGGCCGCCAAAAAGGGCTTCGCCCCGCCGTCCCTGTTCGTGGTCGGCGGCGTGGTGTCCCTGCATGACACCCTCGGCTGGTATGAGAAGCGTCCGCTTTTGGGCCAGGGCGTGGTGGTGACGCGCAGCCGCGAACAGGCCAGCGACCTGACGCGGTTGCTCGCCGACGAGGGGGCCTGCTGCTACGAATTTCCGGCCATCCAGATCGCGCCCCTGGAAGACGCCGATCCCGTGCGTCAGGCCATCGGCCGACTCTACGACTACGACTGGGTGATTTTCACCTCGGTCAACGGCGTCAAATGCTTTTTCGCCGAAATCGACACCCTGTCCCTCGACGCCCGGGTTTTTGCCGGCATCCGCGTGGCCGCCATCGGCCCGGCCACGGCCCAGGCGCTTGCCGCGCGCGGCATCCGGCCCGATTTCGTGCCCGATCGTTTCGTGGCCGAATCCGTGGTCTCGGGGCTGCTCGACCAGGGCGTGGCCGGAACCCGGGTGCTCATTCCCCGCGCCCGGGAAGCCCGCGAGGTGCTGCCGGAAAAGCTCGCCGAGGCCGGCGCCTACGTCGACGTCCTGGCCGTCTACGACACCAAGCCCGTGGACCAGGACCCGGCCGAGATCGTCGAGGCCATGCGCTCCGGCGCGATCCGCTACGTCACTTTCACCAGCTCTTCCACGGTGAAGAACTTCTTCGCCAAGGTGCCGCCCGAGATCGTCAAGGAAGCCTCCGGCGTGAAGCTCGCCTGCATCGGGCCCATCACGGCCAAGACCCTGGGCGAGTTCGGATTCACGCCGGACATCGTGGCCGAGGCCTACACCGTGCCGGCCCTGGCCAAGGCCGTCATCGACGACGCCGTGGCCGCAGCCGGCAGCGCGTCATGAGCCTGCCCCTGGCCGTGCTCGTTTCCGGTTCGGGCTCGAACCTGCAAGCGATCATCGACCGGATCGAGGCGGGCCGCATCGACGCCCGCATCACGGTGGTTCTCTCGGACAAGGCCGACGCCCACGGCCTTGTCCGAGCCGCAAAGCACGGCATCCCGACCCGCGTCCTGTCCCCCGGCGAGTACCCCGACCGGGCCGCCTTCGACGCGGCTTTGCTTGCCGCCGTGCGGGAATCGGGCGCGAAGGCCGTTGTCCTGGCCGGGTTCATGCGCCTCCTCGGCAAGGACTTCATCGCCGCCTACCGCGACCGAATCCTCAACATCCACCCGGCCCTGCTGCCGAGTTTCCCGGGCCTTCGCGCCCACGGACAGGCCGTCGACTACGGCGTGACCATCTCCGGGGCCACCGTGCATTTCGTGGACGAGAAGATGGACAACGGCGCCATCGTCATCCAGGCCGCCGTGCCGGCCCTGCCGGACGACGACGCGAAAAGCCTCGGCGCGCGCATCCTGACCCTGGAGCACCGCATCTACCCCCAGGCCGTGGCCTGGCTGGCCGCCGGACGCCTCGTCATCGACGGCCGCAGGACGCGCCTGGCCCCGTCCGACGCGCCGCTGGCCGCCATGCCCAGCCCCTGCCTGGTCAATCCTCCCTTGGAGGAAGGATTTTAAGGCGCCAGGGGGAAACTTTTTGGAAAAAGTTTCCCCCTGGACCCCCTTTAAAAACTTTCAAAAATAATTTTATCGGGTTGCCCTGATTATCAATTTGAAGGGGGGACCGGGGGGCCCTCGGCCCCCCGGCGGAGAGGTCCAGGAGAGGCGGAGCCTCTCCTGGCCGCCGGAGGCACATCATATCTTGATTACACGCGCGCTCATCTTATCGGCCGGCCTGGGGACGCGGCTGCGGCCGCTGACCGACGTCATGCCCAAGCCCATGGTGCCGCTGGCCGGGAAACCGCTGCTCGAGCATCTGGTGCGGCTATGCGCCCGCTTTGGCGTGCGCGACATCGCCGTCAACCTCCACTACCTGCCCCATGTGGTGATGGATCATTTCGGCGACGGCGCGGCCCTTGGCGTGCGGCTGCTCTATGGCCTGGAGGCCGAACTCCTCGGCACGGCCGGGGCGGTCAACAGCTTCCGGGAATTTTTCAGCGAACCTTTTTTCGTCATCTACGGCGACGTGCTCTTCGAGGTCGATTTGGCGGCCGTGGCCGCGGCCCATGCCCAAAGCGGCGCGACGGCGACCGTCGGGCTCTACCGGGTGGACAACCCAACCGAATGCGGGCTGGTCGACCGCGACGAAACGGGCCGCATCCGGCGCTTCGTGGAAAAACCGCCGGTCGCCTTTACCGATCTGGCCAATGCCGGCCTGTACGTCATGTCGCCGCAGGTCCTCGACTACATTCCCGAATCCGGCTTCTGCGACTTCGGCCACGACGTCTTTCCGGCCATGCTGGCCGCCGGGGAGCCGCTTTACGGCCATGTCCTGGACGGCTACGTCATGGACATCGGTTCGCCGCAAAAGTACGAGCGGGCCAAGCGCCATGTGGCCGATGCCGGCCCGGGCGAAGGGAGTGGAGCGGAGACGCGGTCATGAATTTTGCGTGCCTTGAGCGGCAGGCCTTTGATGCCGAGGCCTTCGGCCTGGATTTTTTCCGGGTGACGCGCCTGGATTATGCCCTGCTCGGGCCGGAGCTAAAAGCGCTTCGCGCCATGCCGCGCGTCATGGCCGATGCGCGCATTGCCGCCTCCGACCGGGAGGCCGATCTTTTTTTGCAGCGAAACGGCTTCCGCAAGGTCTGCATCCAGATCCGCTACGGCCGGGATGTGCCCCCGGACGTGGCCCCCGATCCCGCCGATGCCGTCGAGCCGGGGGACACCACGGAGAACCGCCTGCCGGCCGGGGCCGTTTCCCGGCACGTGGACAATCTGGTCTACGACCGCTTCAATCTGGACGCCGCCGTGCAAAAGGCCGGCCGGGACCGGTTCCAGGCGGCCTGGATCGCCAATTCCCTGGCTTCCCCCGTCATCCGCAAGGTCTACGACGGCGAGAGCTTCGTGAGTTTCAAGCTCAATGGGGACGAGGCGGCGGTGGACATCGTGTCCGTGCTCGTCCATAGGCGCGGCGTCGGATCGAGGCTCATGGGCCGGGTGCTGGCGGCGGCGGCCAGGGCCGGCTGCGCGCGCCTTGTGGTCACCACCGAGGCGGAAAACGAGCCGGCCTGCCGCATGTACGAAAAAAACGGGTTCATGCCCGAGGCGCATTTCTCCAGGTTCCACTACGTATCCACCGGGGCGGACGCCCCTGAAACGAGGTTCGCATGATCATTTCCAAGGCTCCGGTTCGCTTGAGCTTCGGCGGCGGCGGCACGGATCTGCCCGCCTACTACGAACGCCACGGCGGCGCGGTGCTGTCCGTCACCATCGACAAGTATTTCTACACCATCGTCGAGCCCGTAAAGGACGCTCCGGTGGAGATCGTTTCCTCGGATTACCAGCTGCATCAGCGCTTCCCGGACATGGCCAAGGCCAATCTTTCCGGTGCGCTCAAGATCCCCAAGGCCGTGCTCAAGCGCTATGGCGTGGCAAGCGGTGTGTACATGGCGCTCAAGGGCGACGTGCCCACGGGCTCCGGGCTCGGGCTTTCCGGCGCGGTGACCGTCAGCATCGTCCAGGCCGTGGCCACCTTCACCGGAGAGAGCCACTCCAAGGCCGAACTGGCGGAGATCGCCTCGGACGTGGAGATCGGCATGCTCGGCCGGCCCATCGGCATGCAGGACCAGTACGCGGCGGCCCATGGCGGGCTCAATTACATGACGTTTACCAAGGACGGCGTGACCGTTACGCCGGTGACGCTGCCGGACGGGGTCCTGAGTGCCCTGGAACACCGGCTGCTGCTCTTTCACACCGGGGCCCAGCGCGATTCGGCCAGCATCCTCAAGGGCCAGAAGAAGTCCATGGAAGTCAGCGACGCTTCGGTCATCGCCACCCTCGACGTGCTCAAGGGACAGGCGGCGCAGATGCGCGACCTTCTTTCCGCCGGCGACCTGGACGGCTTCGGCCGCATGCTCGACACGGCCTGGAATTTCAAGAAAAGCCTGGCCAAGAACATCAGCAATCCCGATATCGACAGCTACTACGCGGCCGCGCGCGAGGCCGGGGCGCTTGGCGGCAAGATCACCGGGGCCGGCGGCGGCGGCTTTCTGCTGCTCTACTGTCCCCCCGAGGCCCAGGCCGACGTCATCGACGCCATGACCGGCATGGGCCTGGAGCGGCTGCCGTTCTGCTTCGAGACCACCGGGGCCCAGCTGACCCTGGACCACACCGGGCAGTTCAGCGCCACCATCACCCCGGAAGGCTACCTGCTCGGCATGCGGGCCGTGGTCAGCCGCCTCGACAAGGACCAGATCGGCCGCATCGCGGACACCATCTGGCAGGCCCGGGAAGAAGACCGCCAGATTTTCATCATGGGCAATGGCGGCAGCGCCTCGACCGCCAGCCATTTCTGTTCCGACCTGTCCAAGACCACCCTCGTTCCCGGCAAGAAGGGCTTTCGCGTGGTGCCCTTGACCGACAACATCCCGCTCATGACCGCCTGGGGCAACGACGCCGGGTTCGAGAACATCTTCTACGGCCAGTTGCTCAATCTGCTCAACCCCGGCGACGTGGTGGTGGGCATCTCCGGCGGCGGCATGTCGCCCAATATCCTGAAGGCCCTGGATCTGGCCCGGGAGCGCGGCGCGCGCACCGTCGGCATGTCCGGCTTCTCCGGCGGCAAGCTCAAGGACGCGGTGGAAGAGTGCTTCGTCGTGCCGAGCGACAATTACCAGTTCATCGAGGACGTTCACATGATCCTCGTGCACCTCATCGCCTCGGTCCTGCGCGAACGCATGGCGCGGGAATAATAATAGAGAGAAGCTGGGGCTCTGCCCCAGGCCCCGCCGGGAGGCCGAGGGCCCCCCGGACCTCCCTTATGGGGGAGAGGCTTGTGCTTGAGGAAATTCGTCTCCGACGGTAAGGAGCGTTGCCAAGCGTCCGCCGGGGCATGACGTCCCGGAGGGCCGTGCTTTGTCCCGCGGTCGGCGGGGCGTTACAAACCCAGGAATACGCCACATGACCGATATGCTGCTGGCCGTCGCCATCGCCCTGGCCGGATTCGCCCTCGAAGTCTGGCCGCGTCTCATAAACCGCTACTTCGGCATCGACACTTGGCGCTTCGCGCTTCTGGCCGACGCCATCCGCCGCCACGGCCGCTATCCGGACAGCGTGCCGGAAAAATACATCGTGCCGGGCTCGGTCGACAACCCGCCGTTTCTGCCCTTCGTCTGCTCGCGCTTTACGAAAAAGTGGCTCGACCGCAACCAGGGGCTCATCTCCCCGGCCTTCGACGTGCTGCAAAGCCTCACCGTCTACGGCCTGGGCTATGCCGTCACCGGCGCGCCCATCGGCGGCCATATGGCCCAGATTTTCTACATGCTGACCCCGGTTGTGCCGCTTGAGGCCAGCAACCTGAGCCTTCGCACCCCGGGCAGCCTCATTTTCCTGTGGGCCATGCTCAGTGTCCAGGCCTACGCCCTGCACCCGAACGTCTGGACTTTCATCCTCGGCGTGGCCGGGGTGACGCTGCTCACCTTCACCCACCGCATGGCCGTGCAGGTGCTCTTTTTCGGGCTCATCGGCTTCACCATCATCGACAACACCGCCCGCTACCTGCTGGTGTTCCTCGTCGGCGTGCTCTTTTCCATCTTCGCCTTCCGGGGGGCCTATCTCAAGTACCTGCGCGGCCAGCTGCTCATGATCGCCTTCTGGATGTACAACATCCACAACCGGCTGGCCCACCAGATTCGCGGCAACCCGACCAGGGAGAAAAAGCACACCGACTTCGTGCGCCGCATCGAATACATGATCTGGAAGATCCCGGTCCTGCCGTTTCTGGCCGTCAATCCCTGGGCCATCTACGCCTTCGCCGCTCTTTTCCTGTCCGACTACGGGGCCATGGCCGGGGTCTCACCCTGGTTTTCCGTGGCCGTCAAATGGTCGGTCATCCTGTTCGTGCTCGGCATCCTCTTTAATACCAAGTATATGCGCTTTCTGGGCGAGGGCCAGCGCTACCTCGAGTACGCGACAGGCGCGGCCGCCGCTGCCGCCGCCGCCGTGGTGCTCAAGTTCGCCGCCGATCCGGCCGTCTGGGGCATCGTCAAGGCGGCTCCCTGGATCGTTGGCGCGGGCTGCCTGGCCGTGATCCTCTTTTTCCAGATCAAGCTCGTGGTCGATAACCCGGACAAGTCCGTCACCCCGGCCTTGTGGGCCGTGCTCGACCACTTAAACGCCTTTTCCGGCGAGGTGCGCATCGCCTGCCTGCCCCACGGGCTGGCCGACGCGGTGACGTATTTCCTCACGAACGGCAAGGCGCTGCTCTCGGACAATTCCGTCGGCGTCTACGAGCTGGTGGACTACTGGCCGCTTCTCAAAAAGCCCCTGCGCGAGATCGCGGACAAGTACGGCCTGACCCACTTTCTGGTCAGCACCAAGTTCGTGACCCTGGAGGAACTGGACATCCCGGGCTTTGTGGAGGCCTTCCGCCGCGAGCACTACGTGGTGCTGGTCCGGGAGGGGATGGACGGTCATGAAGCGGCTTGAGTCGGTTCTTATCGCCACCATTTCCGACATTACCGACGCCTCGGGCGAGCGGGTGCGCCATAACTCGCCGGCGTGGCCCCTGCTGGAGTTTTTCCGCCAGCGAACGGACAGGCTGACGTTTCTGGAATTGTCCCTGCCGCGTCCCGGCATGCTCAATAGGCCCCAGATGACGCTTTTCGAAGCGGGAAAATCGCGGGGCATGCGCTGCTGGTCGGACTGGTTGACCGCGCCTTTGGCCGTGCCGCCGAAAACGGCCAAGCCGAAGACCTATTTCCGGCTCAAGGTCCGCGATATGCTGGCCTGTTTTTGGGCCGCCTCCAAGGGGCTCGGGCCGTATGACCTCTTTATCGGCGTGGAATCCCTGCTCGCCCTGTGCGGCGGCCTGCTCAAGCGTCAGGGGCGGGTCCGGGAGAGTGCCTATTACATCTCGGACTGGTCTCCCTGGAAGTTTGAAAACAAGTTCCTCAACGATTTCTATATCTGGCTCGACCGGACCGCCTGCCGCCAGTCGGACTGGATTTGGAATTTCACCTATGCCATCAGCGATGCCCGCCGCGATATCCTTGGCTATGACATGTCGCGCCTGGGCCGGGAGCTGTGGGTGCCCTACGGGTTCATTCCTGATGGCGTGACCATCGTTCCGGACGAGCAGGTGGACCGGCGGCGGATGTTCTATTGTGGCGGCATCTGTCAGGAAAACGGTGTGGAGCTTATTGTGGAGGCCCTGCCCGCGATTCTGGCGGCGTTGCCCGACGTGGTGGTGGATATTTTCGGTTTCGGCCCGGACCTGGAGGCGCTCAAGGCCCGGGCCGACGCGTTGGGCGTTTCCCGGGCCATCGTCTGGCGCGGCTATGTCACGGACCGGGCTGCCATCATCGCGGCCGCCCGCACCGCGTCCATAAGCCTTGCGCCCTACAAGCCCATGCCCCAGAGCGTGAAGCGGTTCGGGGACGTCATGAAGATCCGCGAGGCCATCGGTTATGGCCTGCCCGTGATCACCACCGAGGTGCCGCCCTCGCACCGGGAAGTGCGCGAGGGAGATCTTGGCGCGGTCATCCCTTACGATGCCGGGGAGCTGGCAAGGGCCTGTGTGCGGCTTCTGAGCGATGACGCGGCCTATTTCACCATGCGACGGCGCGTGGTGGCGGCATCCAGGGAGAACCTGTGGGAGAACATCTACGGCCGGACGCTGGCCGCCATGGATTTCGATACGACAATTCGGTTCGGAGGGGCTGATGCCTGAGTTCGACGCGCTTTCCGCCGCGGACCGCGCCTGTCCGCTGTGCGGCGGCGTCGACACGCGCCCGTACGGCCGGGTGGATGCCCGGTTCGGCCTTTTTTCCTGTCCGGCCTGCGGCTTTGCCTTTGCCGTGCCGCGCCCGACGCCAGAAGAGCTGGCTGCGTTTTACAACGAGCAGGAAGACTACAATCTGACGCCCGAGCCCACGCCGCCCGGCCGCGCCGCCCGCCTGGCCGGGGAGTGGAAGCGTCGCATCGAAAGCGCCCATCCCGCGCCGCGCCGCATCCTGGAAATCGGATGTCAGCGGGGCGATCTGTTGTACGGGCTCAAGCAGCACGGCTATGCTGTGGTCGGCGCCGACGTCTGCGACACGGCCCGGGAGTTCGCCGCCCGGCACTACGGTCTAACCGTCCATCCGGGCGCTTTTCCCCCGGCCGCCGAGGAAGGCGCCTTCGACGCGGTCATCCTCTCCCACATCATCGAGCACATCGTCGATCCGGTGGCGTTCCTCGACGCCGTGAAACGCTATCTCGCCCCGGGCGGGGTGGTCTGCATCGAGACCCCGGGGCTCGACACCATGCTCTTCGATCTTTTCGGCACCGCCTACAATATGATCCGCCCCCCGGAACATATCAGTTTTTTCACGCGTCGCTCCGCCCGCGCGCTTTTTTCGCGTTGCGGCCTGGAGGCCCTGCGACTAGAGACGTTTACCCGACCGTGGTCCCAGCCCAATCCCTGGCTTTTCACCTTGATGTCCCTGGCGCGCAAAAGCGGCGCGCTGGGTTGGCTGCGCCGCCGTCGCAATCAGGATACCGCCGCTTCCCTGACCGCTTCCATGCACCTGGAGCGCGGTGGGCTCTTGGCCCGGGCGTTTCCCATGGTGGATTTCGCCACGCGCGCGGCCACGTTGGCCAGCTGGCCCCTTGTCGCCGCAGGCGACGCCGCCGGCAAGGGGCTTTTGCTTTGCGCCGTGGGGCGCAAAACCGCATGAGGGAGATCGCCATGCCTGCAAGCCGGTTTGGAGACGTCCATGTCTGATGCGTCCATTTCCTGTCCTGTCTGCGGCGCGCACGACACGACAGCTTATTATGCCGACGCACAGGTGCGCCTGCGCCGCTGCCGTGCCTGCGGCCTGAAATTCCAGGCTCCCCTGCCGACGCCTGAGGCGCTTGCGGCCCTGTATGCCCGGGACTATTACGAGACGTGCTATCCGACGCGGGTGCTGGCCTGCCAGGAGCGGCTTTTTGCCGCCCGCCTGGAGCGCCTGGAGCGGCTGGCCGGCGGGGAGGGCCTTGCCCCGGTGCTGGAAGTGGGCGTGGGGCGCGGCATGTTCCTGGAGGCGGCCCGGCAGCGGGGACTCCTCTGCCAGGGGCTCGACATCGCGCCGGTTGCCGCGGACATGGTGTCCGCGCGCCTGGGCGTGCCGGTGCACGTGGGGGAGATGGTGGAGCTTTCGGCGCCCGGGTCGGGGTTTGGCTGCGTGCACATGAACCACGTCCTGGAGCACATGCCCGATCCCGGCGGGGCACTTGTCCAGGCCGCGCGCCTGCTGCGGCCGGGGGGGCTGCTTTATGTCGAAGTCCCCCGGCAGTCCAACCTGCTCAACCTGCTCTCCGGCATGGTTGCCGGCGGCGAATTCGGCTTCTCCTATTTTCCTGGCCACCTATACCTTTTCTCCACCAGGTCCCTGGCGCTGCTCGTCACACGGGCGGGGCTGTCACCCCTGGTGTGCACCATCGAGGGCATGGCCGCGCCGCACCGCTTCGTGCGCGGGGTGCATTACGCCTCGCCTTTGGCGCATCTGATCAAGGGCGCGGCCGGGGGGCTGCGGCTGGAGCGGCTGCTTGGCGGTGGGAATCTGCTGGTGGTGGCGCGAAAGGGCGGGGAACAGTGCATGGAGCGCTTTGCCATCGGGCGCAAAAACACATAATAAACCGCGAAACAACGCCGGTTTTGGCGGAGCGCATGCTTTTCTCCAAGAAAAAACACCTCACACAGGTGCCACCCGGGTTCGATCTGGACAGCCGCCCCAAGGTGGGCATCCTGGTCGAAACCACCATCCCGCCCGTGTCCCGGGCCAATCTCCGTATGTACTGGCTGGCCAAGGCCCTGATCACCGAGAAGCGGGTCATGGTCAATATGGTTTCGCCAAGCAAGGATCTTGCCTCGCGCCATTCCTATTTCGTGGAATGGATCTGGATGAACCAGTTTCCGGGCTGGGCCAGGCATCTCTATTCCACGTGGCGGCTGCCGGTGCGCATCTGGCATTTCGTCGCTTCTATTCTCTCCATCGTTATTCTCGAACTTTGGTATCGGCGTTCCTTCCACCGGGGCTTCGCCGCCCTGCACGCCTGGAATCCCCTGGCCGGACTGGCCGCCATCATCGCGGGCGGGCTGATTCGCCGGCCGGTGTTCGTCGATTTCACCGACTTTTATTCCGATATCGCCCGCACGGACATGCCGCTACTCAGCAAGCCCCTTGTCTGGCTGGAAAATTTCGTGCTGCGCAAGGCCCATCACGTCTTCGTGGTCAGCAACCAGCTCAAGGAACATCTGGTGCGCGTCCAGGGCCTGCCGGCGGCGAAGATTCATGTCGTGCCCGACGGCACCGATTCCGAGACCTTTCGCCCCGACTGCGACACCACCGGCGTGCGCGCCCGCCTCGGCATTCCCGAGGACGCCCCGGTACTGGTCTTTCACGGCGACATCAAAAATGACGACGGCGTGGACATCCTGCTCGAAGCCCTGGCCAAGGTTGTGGCCGAGTACCCGGAGGCGCGCCTGCTTATTCTCGGCGGCGGCAGCCCGTATTTCGATACGGTGTGCCGGCCGCTGATCGAGAAGCTGGGACTTGCGGACAACGTGGTCCTGCCCGGCTGGATTCCCCACAACGACGTGCCGGCGGTGCTTTGTGCCTGTGACATCGGGGCTATGACCCTTCGCGCCACCCTCAACCACGACCATTATCTGTCGTTCAAGCTCTTCGAGTATTGGGGCTGCGGCAAGCCCGTGGTGGTGACGAAGCTCAAGGCCATCGGCGAGATCGCCCGCGACGGCGAAAACGCGCTCATTGCCCAAAGCGGCGATGTCGACGGCTTTGCCCGGGCGTTTTTGCGTCTGATAAAGGACAAGGCCCTGGCCGCGCATCTCGGCCGGGCCGGTCGAGAGCTGGTGGTGCGCGAATACGACTGGCGGGAGATCATGAAAAAGGAAACCGCTGTCTATACCAGCGAATTTCTCGGGCCGCCGTGTCCGCCCAATTCGTGATCCCGTCCTGTCCCTGGCCGCGCAGCCTCGTCCGCCGGCTCCTGGCCCGGCCTGGAGGAGCGCTGTGACGCGGCGTGGGGCGTTTTTCGCCGCAGTGGCCCTGGTGGCGCTTTTCGCCCTGCTGTCCTGGCGGGGCGTCCTCGTGGCTCCGGGCCAGGTCTACGAGAACTGGGATAACTCCATCCCTCCCTATCCCCAGGAGATCGAGCGCTATGGCGCCATCTCCAAGCACGCCTGGAATCCCCATTACGACCTCGGCAGCGCCGGGGCGATGAGCGGCATTACCCGCTGGTTCGACTGCCTCATGCGCGACGGCATTGCGCCCCTTGGCGGACCGCTGATCGCCAAATGGCAAGGGCCGGTCTACGCCGTCATCGGCGGTGGCGGCATTCTTGCCCTGGCCCGGGCGCTGGGGCTCGGCTTTTGGCCCGGTCTTGCGGCGGCGCTGCTCTATGCCTTCAATCCCCGCCAGTATTCCCTGGCGGTCAGCGGCCATATCGAGGAGACCGGGTTCGCCCTGGCCCTTTTGCCCTGGGTGCTGTTGCTTTTGCAGCGGGCTGTGGACAGCCTCTCTCGCCGGCGGTTGTTCGGCTATTCCCTGGCCTCCGGCCTGCTCGGCGCGCTGGTGTGCTCGGCCTCGGCCTTCGGCATCGTCTTTTACGGCGCCTTCACCGGGCTTTTCACCCTGGCCCAGGTCGTCGCCAGGCGATCCGCCAGGCCGTTGCTCGTATTCGTCGTGGCCGGGCTGGCGATCCTGGCCCTGCATATCCACTGGCTCGTGCCCGCCGCCCTGTCCATGTCCCAGGGGGGGAGCATCAAGTATCACCAGGGCGACAGCGATCTGCGCGCCAATTACGAAGGCATCTACCGCCATTTCTCCACCCCGCCGCGCCAGGCCATGATCGGGCATACCGACAATTACGGCATGGGCACGGAATACGCCTATCCGGTCAATTTCAAGGACTCCCCGGTCTGGGTGGCGGCGGCCTTTGGTCTGCTTTTCCTGGCCCTGGCCGGCCTTGCCTACCGGCACCGGAACAAGGGGCTCCAATATTTCGCCGCCCTGGGCCTGCTTTCGGGCTTTATTCTCATGACCGGCCACAAGACCCTGGCCGGAGCGGTCTTTTACGAGCGCATCCTGCACCGGGTGCCCATGGTGTTTTTTCTCATGGCCCGGCCGGTCCGCTGGCTGCCGCTCTATTACGCCGGGCTGTCGCTTCTGGTCGGCATGGGACTGGCCGCCATCGGCCGCCGGAGCATCTGGCGCGGCAACCGGGTGGTCGACGGCGCGGCCGCGCTTTTCGCCGCCGCCTGTCTGGCCGTCTACCTCGCGCCCTATTGGAACGGCTCCCTGGCCATTCCCAAAAACGCCACCACCCAGACCATGGCGCTCATGCCCCAGCCGGTTTCCCCGGCCGAAGGCACGCTTTCCCGGGCGCTCACCGACGATCCGGCCGATTACCGCATCACGGTCTGGCCGACCATCGCCGGCCCCACGGGCGACGTGCCCGCCCCGCCGTCCGATGCCGTCACCCGCAATTTCGGCATGCTCGGCAAGGACGCCGTCATGGGCCCGACCTTTATCGGCGAGCCCTACAGCCGCTTCCTGCTGACCGTGCTCATGCGGCCCTGGCCCTATACCGACCGTTTCGGCCGGCTGCTGGGGCTGGCGGCGGTCAGGCGCGTGATTTTCGACCCGGGCGTGCCCTATCTGTCCTACGGCTCCTTCGGCTGGATGCCGACCACCAAGCGCGGCCCGGAGACGCTGTTCGATCCCGGCAACATCCTGGCTCCGTTCGTGGCCGCCCAGACAGACCTAGCCCCGGACGCTGGGTTTGCCGCACCGCCGCTCGACATCCTGCGCAATACGGATTTTCTGCCCCGGCTGCGGCTGGCCGGGCAGGGCGTGTTGGCCGCCGGCGGCTTTCCGCTGCTTTTATCCGAATCCGTGGCGGCCAAACCGGATTTTTCCGGCCGACTGGCCTTTTTCGGTTCGGACCTGACCCAGGCGGACGTCGCGCGCCTTGACGACAAGCTTGCCGGAGTAGCGGCGCTGGGCCGGTCCTGGCCGGAACTGCTCCTGCCGTATCTGCCGGCCGACGCCTTTGCGCCGGCCTCGGCCGCGCGGCTGGAGGGAACGTTCGGGAATCTTTCCGGCAAAGTGCTCGACGACCCGCGCCTGGGCGGGGCGGAACTCGACGGCGGCGGCAAGGTGAGCGACGGCCCCGGCCGGCTGGAATTTTCTCTTGTCGGCCACGGCCCCTGGCGCCTCTTTGTGCGGGCCGGGGCCGCACCCTTTGCCGGTCGGGCTGACATCCGTCTGGACGGCGCGCCGGTGGCCAACCTCGACGCCGGCATACTCGGCAAGGGCCTCGACTGGATCGACTGCGGCACGGCCGATTTCGAGCCCGGCCCGCCCCATGGCCTGACCATCGACGTCCCCGGCCGGGGCGTGGTCGTTTCCGGCCTGCTGGCCGTGCCCGAGGACGCCTTTGATGCGGCAAAAGCGCGCATGGGCCAGGTGGCCGCGGCCGGGGAAACGCGGCTGGCCGTGGAGGCCGAGGAGGCGATGCGGGGGCCTGTCGCCCCCATGCAGCCGCGCCTTTCCCTGCCGCTGCTGGCCCCACAGGCCGGCGTTTCCATGACGGCCGAAAACGCCCGGCTGGACAAGCGCGATCCCCAGGGCGGCGGCACCGTGGCCGTGGAAGGCGACAGGCCGGGCGCGGTCACCTTTACCGCCGCCTTTCCCGCGCCCGTGGCCGACCTGACCCTCGAAGCCTATCCGCGCCTTTTCGGCGACAAGGCCGCGCCGTCCTACGTGCGGGCTTCCGTGTCCGTGGACGGCGGGCCGTTTACTCCGCTTTTCGCCATCGAGGGCAAACCCGACGGTCGCTGGGAGGATGTCTACGGTCGCCGTGAGGTCCGGGTCATCAAGGGCCCGGCCAGGACCGTGACCGCGCGTTTCGCCATGCGTCAGGCCCAGCTTTCCTCCCAGGCCAATTCGCCCAACCATCCCATGCGGCTGGTGGCCGATACGCCTGTCCCGGGCGGGGCGACGTTGTCTTTTGGCGCGGCGGCCCGGCTGCCGGCGGTCTTCGATTTGACCGCGCCGGTCCCGGGAACGTATGCGGCCCATCTGCGCCTCGTCGGTCGGGCCGGGGACGCCGTCACCCTGCCGGACGGCTCCAGCCGGACCTTTGCCGCCGACGGCGTGCTGGATGTGGCGGATATTCCCGTGACCACCGACGCCGCCGGCAAGGCGCGTCTGGCCATCGGCGGCCCGGCCGAGGCCGCCTGCGACCGCATCGAACTGGTCAAAGGCAATAGTGCGCCGCCGCCAGGAAGCGACCCGCCGTACCGGCGCCTCAATGCCGGCCGCTACGCCGTGGATATCCCAGCCGGGCAGGGCGGCTATCTCGTTTTCGCGGAGTCCTTTCACCCGGGCTGGCGGCTCAAGCTGGGCGGCCATGACATCGCGCCCATCCGGGGCCTGGGCTTCGCCAATGCCTACCCGCTGCCGCCGGGCGCGTCCGGGCCGGCCGAACTGGTTTTCCGGGACGAGGCGATCATGGCCAGGCTCGTGCCCGTGGCCGAGGTCGCCTGGGTGGTCCTGGCGCTGCTTGCCGCCATGCTGCTCGCGCCCTGGCCGCGCCGGTCCCCGGATACGGGGCGCGGCCACGATTGAAGCCGGGTTCGATCCCGGCTATGGTTCCCCGGCCGGCTGTTGCCGGATGGAGTGCTATGGGAAAACGTCCGTCACGGTTCGCGTCCTGCCTGAAGCTGGCCCGACCGCATCAATACATCAAAAACGCCTTTGTCTTTCTGCCGCTTTTTTTCGGCTGGAAGCTGGCCGGTCCGGCCGCCGTGGCGCGGGCGGTGCTGGCGTTTGTGGCCTTTTGTCTCGTGGCCAGCGCCGTTTACGTCATAAACGACCTGAAGGACGTGGAGGAGGACCGGGCCCATCCGGCCAAGCGCAACCGGCCGCTGGCTTCGGGCGCGTTGTCGCCTGCCGAGGGCATCGCCTTTGCCTGCGGTCTGCTCGTTGCCGGCGCTTTCGTGACGGCCTGGCTCGGCTCGGCCGGGTTTACGATCATCCTGGCCGGCTATCTCGGCATCAACCTGCTTTACAGCTTCGGGCTCAAGCACAAGGCCCTGGTCGATCTGGCCTGCATCGCCGTGGGCTTCGTGCTGCGGGTGTTTGCCGGCGGCGTGGTCACGGGCATCACCCCCAGCCACTGGATCGTGCTCATGACGTTCCTGCTGGCGCTTTTTCTCGGCTTCGCCAAACGCCGCGACGATCTGCTTTTATCCGCCGCCGGCTGCGAAAAAACGCGCCGGTCACTTGACGGCTACAACCTGGAATTCGTCTCCGCCGCCATGATGATCATGGCGGCCGTGGTCATCGTCAGCTACATCCTCTACACCGTTTCGCCGGAAGTCATCGCCAAGCACGGTTCGGACAAGTTGTATCTGACCGCGATTTTCGTCATCATGGGCGTGCTGCGCTATCTCCAGATAACCCTGGTGGAGTGCAAAAGCGGCTCGCCCACGCTGGTCCTTTTGCGCGACGGCTTCATCCAGGCGTCCCTCGTGTTGTGGATCGCCAGCTGCTACGTCATCCTTTATGTGGAGCACTCCGTTCTTCCATGAAAAAAATCATGCTTTTCTATCCGCCGGGCCGGTTCTACCAGCGCGGCGAGGACCGTTCGCAGGGCAATGTGGAGCAGTCCACGGCCACGTCCATGCGCGCGCCGAACGACCTGGGCTATGCCGCCGCCACGCTGAAAAAGGAAGGCTTCGCCGTCTTTTTGCGTGACTACCAGACCGAGCGTCTGCACCCGGACGACCTTTTCGCCGATTTCGAGCGCGAAAACCCGGATGGCGTGTTCGTCAGCATCACCAACTCCACCATTTTCGACGACTTGGCCCTCATTGGCGAGCTGGCGAAGCGCAAGCCGGGCCTGCTGGTCATGCTCAAGGGCGCGATCTTTTTCGATCCCGACCATGCCCTGCTCGACCAGCTCGACCTCGCCGACGCCACCTATCTGATCGGTCTGGAATCCGATTTCACCGTGGGGAGACTGGCCAAGGCCCATTTCGAGGACCCGGCGGCCGTACCCGGTATTCGCGGCATCCTCTACAGGAAGGATGGCGGCTGGGCCAAGACGGACTTTTCCTCCTGGGAAACCGACCTCGACAGCCTGCCCTTTCCGGATCGCAGCCTCATCAAAAACGCCCTGTATATCCGGCCGGATACCGGCGAACCGCAAGCCACCATCGCCACCTCGCGCGGCTGCCCCTCGGCCTGTATTTTCTGCATGACGCCCAAGATTTCGGGCAAGAAGCTGCGCCTGCGCTCCCCGGAAAACATCCTGGCCGAACTCTCGGAGTGCTATTTCACCCACGGCATCCGCGACTTCTTCTTCAAGTCCGACACCTTCACCTTCGATGCCAAATGGACCGAGGCCGTCTGCCGGGCCATCCTGGACTCGCCGCTTGCCGGCAAGATTCGCTGGGTGGCCAATTCCAAGGTCAAACCGCTTCAGCGCGACACCCTGGCCATCATGAAAAAGGCCGGCTGCTGGCTGGTGGCCTTCGGCTACGAGTCCGGCAGTCCCGAGACGCTCACGCGCATCCACAAGAACACAACAATCAACGACAACCTCCAGGCCACCAAATGGGCCAAGGAAGTGGGGCTCTTGACCTTCGGCTTTTTCCTCATCGGTCTGCCCTGGGAGGGCCGGGAGCACCTGGAAGCCACGCGCAAGCACATCTTCGCCCTCGACAACGACTTCCTGGAACTCCATATCGCCATTCCGTACTATGGCACGCACTTAAACGAGATCGCCCGCCAGGAAGGGCTCATTCCGGGCACCGTGCTCGGCAAGGACTATTTCAACGCCCCGACCGTGGGCACGAAACACCTGTCCATGGAAGAGATCGAGGCCTTCCGCAAGAAGACCCTGCTCGATTTCCACCTGCGCCCGTCCTACATCGGCCGCAAGATCCTCCAGGCCGGCGGCAACCCGAAAATCCTGGCCAACTACGCCCGGTTCGGCCTGCGGCTGCTCAAAAACACCCTGCTGCCGCCCAAGCGGCCCAGGGTGCTAACCCCGGACGATGCCCCGCCCCATGCTCTCATTCTCGGGGCCAATTCCGACATCGCCCTGGCCCTGGCCCGGGAGCTGGCCCAGCATGACAAGGCGACCCTGACCCTGGCCTCGCGCGATACCGCGCGCCTGGAGCCTGCGGCCGAGGCCATCGCCTGCGACTGCGACGTCAAGGTGACCGTGTGCCCGTTCGACGCCCTGGATACCGCCGGTCACAAGGCCTTTTACGAGTCCCTGGACCCGGCCCCGGACCTCGTGGTCGTGGCCTTCGGCCTGCTCGGCGACCAGAAGGCCGGCCAGCGCGATTTCGAATCGGCCCGGACCGTCATCGACACCAACCTGACCGGCGCGCTCTCCATCCTCGAAATCGCGGCCGCGGCCATGGAACGGCAGGGACACGGCACCATCGTCGCCCTGTCCTCCCCGGCCGGCGAACGCGGCCGCAAGAGCAACTACCTCTACGGCGCGGCCAAGGCCGGGCTCACCGTGGCCCTGTCCGGCCTGCGCCACCGGCTGGCCAAGACGGGCGTGCACGTCGTGACCGTCCTGCCCGGCTGGACAAGGACGCGCATGACCGCCGCCGCACCGACGCCCAAGTGGCTGACCGCGACGCCGCAGCGTGTCGCGGTCGACATCCGCCGGGCCATCCACGCCGGCAGCTCCGTGGTCTATACCCCCTGGTACTGGCGGCCCATCATGGCCCTTGTGCGGGCGCTTCCCGAAAAACTCTTCGTCAAAACGAACCTCTAGATGAAAATTCTTTATCTCAACCACAATCCCGAGCGCTACGGCACCTATTTCCGGTGCTACCATCTGGCCCGGCACCTGGCCGAACGCGGTCACGACGTGACGTTGCTGTGCGCCTCGCGCGAGCCCACGCTCTCCATCCGCGACCGCAAGGAAGGCTCGCTCACCATCCGCATCCTGCCGCGCGTCAATATCGCCACCTACCACACCGGCCATACCCTGCGCATGTTTCTAAACGCCAAGGAATGCCTCACGGCCGACATGGATATCCTCCATGCCTTCGCCTTTCCGCTGCATCCCATAAGCTTTCCCACGTTCCTGACGTCCATCGCCCGGCCCAAGGTGAAAATCGTCCTGGACCACGACGACATGTGGAAGGGCGGCTTCACCCTGCACCATCCCGCGCCCGTGCGCGCGCTCTACGACTTCACCGAGGACAGGCTCCCGGCCGTGGCCGACATGGCCACCGCCGCCAGCGAAATCCTCATGCGGAAATTCCGCGACGCCGGTCTGCCCGAGGAAAAAATCCACTACATCCCCAACTGCCCGACCCTGGCCGCCGACATGCCGGACAAGGCGGACGCGCGCGCCTCCCTGGGCCTGGCCCCGGACGACAAGATCGTCCTGTCCATGGGCCACACCTACACCGAGTCCCTGTTCGCGCTCCTCGACGCCTATGCCGAGGCCAGAAAGACCCTCCCGGGCCTCAAGCTCCTTTTCCTCGGCAAGCTCCATATTTCCGACGACTTCAAGACCCGCATGCGCGCCTACGAGGAGCGCTTCGCCCCGGATATCGTCACCATCGGCGAGAAGCCGCCAACGGAAGTGCCGGCCTACCTCGCCGCCTCCGACGCGCTCCTTTTGCCCATGGACGACGACCCCATCGAGAAAGCCCGCTTTCCGATCCGCTTCGGGGATTACCTCGCCTCGGGCGTGCCGGTCGTGTCCAACGCCGTCGGGGAAATCAAACGCATCATGGAATCGCGCGACTGCGGCTACACCGCCCCGGTCGACGATGCCGCCGCCTTTGGCCGGGCCATCGTCACCGCCCTGACCGATGCTACGGAGCGGGATCGCAAACGCGAAAACGCGCGCCGGCTTATCGCCGAGGAGCTCAACTGGCCCGCCGTGGCCGCGCGTCTCGAAGCGATCTACGAACAGACGTTGGCCGGGTAGCGGGGGGCGGGGCGGAGACGGCTGGGGCTCTGCCCCAGGCCCCGACAGGGGCGCTGCCCCTGCACCCCGCCGGGGGGCCACGGGCCCCCCGGCCCCCCCGGCCGGTGTGCTTTGGCTGGGCGGAGGCTGGGTTGGCTGGCGGTCAGGCGGAAGTGTTGGAAGATGGGGGCGGAATTTGCCGGGACGGTGCATGCCGCTTCGCGGCAAGCTCGTCCCAAACAAATTCCGCCCCCACCACGCCGTCGCCCCTTCGGGGCGAAGGGTGTTGGATTTTACGAACGAAAGAAGGGTGCATCGTAACCCCTTTAAAGTTTTTTGGGGAGGGTGGGGGTCCGGGGGAGGGAACCCCTTTTTTTCAAAAAAGGGGTTCCCTCCCCCGGTTCCCTCCTCCTTGCCGGAGGCTCACACACATCATGCGCATATTCGTGCCGGCCATGGGTCGGGTCAATACCAGCAACCGGGACGGCAGCGAGGTCCGGTTTGCCGAGATAGCCAAGCGGTGGCTGGCCGCCGGGGTGGAGTTGCTGCTGCTGTTGCCCAGGCGGGAGATCGGGGTTTTGGAGTCCCAGGGCGTGCGGGCCTCGTGGCAGGTGCACTGGGAGCCGTTTTCGGACGAGTCGGACGGGCTGTGGAACGTCCTGCGCACCTATCTGTGGCGCATTTTGACCTGTCCGTTCGCGCGGTATCCGAAAAATGTGGACGCGGTGTACGCACCGTCGGATTTCCTGTTCGACCTGTTGCCGGCCTTGTTGTGTCGCTGGCGCAATCCCGGGGCCAAGCTCGTGGTCTGCGTGTTTCTCATCGCGCCCAACCCCTTCAAGGGCTACGAGAACGTCTTTGGCGGCAAGAAGCGGCTGCCCACGGTGCGCGGCGTGCTCTATTACGTCACCCAGTGGCTGTCGGTGGCCATGGCGCGCTTGGCCGGGGCGACCCTGCTCGTGCTCAATTCCCTGGACAAGGATTCGCTTCTTGCCATGGGCGCCAAGCCGGAGAAGGTGCACGTGGTGACCATGGGCGTGGACAGGGAATTTTTCGACAGTGTCTCGCCTGTGGAGGAAACGCCGGTCTATGACGGCATTTTTCTGGGGCGGCTGCATCCGCAAAAAGGGCTTTTCGATCTGGTGCGCATCTGGCGGATGGTGTGCGACGCCCGGCCGGGAAGCAGGCTTGGGGTCATCGGCGGCGGCAGCGACTGGTGGTTTGCCAAGCTGACCCAGGAGATCAAGGACGCGGGGCTTTCGGGCAACGTGGACCTGCTCGGATTTCGCCAGGGCGCGGAGAAGGTGCGGCTCCTTAAAGCCGCCGGCTGTTTCCTCATGCCGAGCCATTACGAGAGCTTCGGCCAGGTGGCGGTGGAGGCCATGGCCAGCGGGCTTCCGGTGGTGGCCTACGATCTGCCGATTTACCGCGAGATTTTCCCTACCGGCATGGTCAAAACGCCGCTCGAGGATACCCGGGCTTTCGCCGATGCGGTGCTGTGCGTGTTAAACGAGCCCGGATGCCGGGAGGCGGCCGTAATGGCTGCTCGCGAGCGCGCCGCCGCCTTCGAGTGGTCGGCCATTGCCGCCCGGGAAACGGAACTTGTCAAAAACGCCTGAAGGGGTACGACCGAGACCAGAACCGTCAACACGGAGCCGGCCTGCCATGGGTGAGTTCCTCAAGCTCTTTGGCCTCTTTTTCCGGGTGGGATCGACCAATTTCGGCGGCCCGGCCATTATTCCCTACCTGCGGGCCGAGGTCCTAAAACGCGGCATCATCGACTCGCGGCGTTTCGGCCGGGGCGTGGCCCTGACGGAGATCCTGCCCGGCTCCACCATTCTCCAGCTCTCCGGGTACATCGGCCAGGAGTACAAGGGCGTCACCGGGGCCGTGGTGGCCTTTGCCGGCATGGCCATGCCGAGCTTTCTGATGATGCTCGGCCTTACCTGGCTGTACGTGGCCTATCACAGCCTGGAGATCGTCAAGGCGGTGCTGGCCTGCATGGACGCGGTGATCATCGTGGTCATCCTCCAGGCGGCGCGCATGTCGTTTGCGGTGAGCATCAAGAACTGGCGCGCGGCGGCCCTGGCCGCCATCGGGTTCGCGCTGTTCATGTTCAAGATTTCCTCGCTGATCGTGCTTGGCGGCTGCGCCGTGCTGGCGCTTTTCGTGCTGCCGCGGCCGAAGGCCCAGGACGCCGGCGAGGATGTGGAGAAGTTCCCCACCCATCTGATCGTGAAGATCATCGTGTTGTGCCTGGCCATGGCCGGTGCGGCCGTGGGGGCCTTTTTGTGGGAGCCCCGCATGGGGCAGCTGGCCGTGTACATGATCAAAGCGTCGCTGCTGTCTTTTGGCGGCGGGTTCGCCACCATCCCGATCTTCCTGGAAGACATCGTGCACACCAGCCACTGGCTGACCGAAACCCAGCTCATGGCCGGCATCATGCTCGGGCAGGTGACGCCCGGGCCGGTGGTCATTACCGCGACCTTTATCGGCTACCTGATGCACGGGCTTTTGGGCGCGTGTCTGGCCACGTTGTGCATTCTTGGCCCGTCGTTCATCCTGGTCGTGGCCATCGGGCCGGTCTTCGGCTCCGTGGGGAACAATCCCTGGGTGCGAAAGGGGGTGACCGGCGTGCTGGCGGGGTTTATCGGCATGCTGGGCAGCGTGGCCATCTTCCTGGGCCAGGAAGTGCACTGGAACTGGCCGACCGGGGTGACGCTGGGGCTCTCGGCGTTGCTGATGCTCTGGAAAAAGCCGTCGGTGATCTGGCTCATCCTCATGGGTGTGGCCATCGCGGTGGGGGACTTTTATTTGCTGCGGTAGAGGTGCTTTGAAAGATGAACCGGGGGGAACCCTTTCTGTAGAAAGGGTTCCCCCCCGGCCCCCCTTCCCAAAGACTTTTAGCGGTTACAAAAGGTTGCCGCCAATCCCTCGGTAATTATTGAAAGTTTTTGGGAGGGGAGAGCGCGAGAGGGGGACCCTTTTTCCCAAAAAAGGTCCCCCTCTCGCATCCTCTACTCATCCCGTAACACCTGCAACACCTCCACATTGGCCGCGCTCCAGGCCGGGTACGCGCCGGCGACCAGTCCCAGGGCGGCCGAGCCGAAAAGCGACGTGCCGATGAGCCAGGCGTTGTAGACGCTCGGGAACTGCCCGAGCCGGTAGATGACCGCCAGAAGGAGCAGCGCCGCCGCCGTGCCCGCCGTGCCGCCGACTGCCGACATGGCCCCGGATTCGATGAGGAACTGGCGGATGATGTCCCGCCGTCGCGCCCCCACGGCCCGCCGGATGCCGATCTCCAGGCGTCTGGCCCGCACGAGCAGGATCATGATGGACAGGATGCCGAGTCCGCCGATGGCGAAGGACAGCGACGAGCTGATGTAGCCGAGCGTCTGGACCAGATCCAGGGCCTGCTGTTTGAGCTGCATGGTGTCGCGGGCGGTGAGCACCCGGAAATCGTCGGCTTGGCCCTTTTCCGTCTTGATGTCGTGGCGGCGGCGCAGGATATATTGCGCCGTGGCCTTGGCCGCCTCGAAATCCGTGCCCTCGGCCAGCTGCATATAGACGCCGTGGATGTAGTTCTTGTTGGACATGCGGCGCATGTAGGTGGAAAGCGGCACGAAAATCTGCTCGTCCTGGTTGGTGCCGGAAACGTCCGAGCCTTTTTCCTCCATCACCCCGACCACCCGAAGCCGCGCCCGGAAAATATAGACCGTCTGGCCCACGGCCGCCTCGGGCGAACCGAAAAGTCGCGTGGCGATGGTCGGCCCCAGGGCGCACACGAGGGCCTTGTCGTTCTCGTCGTCCTGGTCGAAGAAGTGGCCGTATTGCGGATGGTTGCCGCGAATGGCCGGGTAGGCCGGCCAGGTGGCCACGATCTGGCACATGGTTTTTTTGTCCCCGGCCCGGATGGGCGAGGTGAAGGCCAGGTAGGGCACGCCGCCGACGACCGAGGGCAGGCCGCGCAAAAGCGCCATGGCATCGGGCAGCTTCAGTTTGGTATTGCCGGCGTCTGACCGGATGTCCCCGCGTCGGAAGCGGACGTTGCCGCTCATGGCCATAAGCAGGTTGGGGCCGAGCTTTTCGGTTTCCAGCACGGCCTTGCGTTCCATGGCCAGCGAGATATGGAGCACGCCGGTTAAGGCCAGCGCCCCCAGAAACACCCCCAGCATGGCCAGGATGGTGCGCATCTTGTGGGTGGTGAGCGACTTGATCGCGATGCGCAGGCTAAAAAACACTGCCGGCCTCAGGAGCGCTTGCCCGGCGGGGGGGCGTCTTCGGAAAAGGGCTCCGTGGACCAGGGGAAAATGCTTCTGGCCCGTTCCACGGCGTAGGCTTCCACCTCGCTGTGCCAGGCGCGGAACATGCGGACGATCTCATGGCCGAGCGGGGTGAGGCGAAATCCCTTCTTGGGGCCCGTGCGCTCGACCAGCGGGTCGCCGATGACGGTTTCGGTCTGTTTCATGCGGCCCCAGGCCGCCCGGTAGGACATGCCCATGGCCGCGGCCGCCTTGTTGAGCGAGCCCAGTTCCTCCACCAGTTCCAGAAGCTGGATACGTCCCAGGCCAAGCAGCATGCCGTCCTTGGTTTCCAGCCACAGGTGCAGTCGCTGCACGGCCTCGATGTTCTGCATCACGCCTCCCTTGCCCGCCGATTCCCCCGAGGGCGCCGGCTCCGTTCACCTTAGCCCTAGCCGGGCGTGACTGCCAAGGGGGAGTTGACCACGGGCCGGCTGTCCCGTATCGCCAGACGCCTGCGTGCGCGCAAGCGAGGGTTCCATGACAAGACAGAGCGGATTTGCGGACACGGGCACCGGATTTCGGGAAATCTGGGCCCTGGCCTGGCCGCAAATCCTTATGATGTTTCTCAATTTCCTGATCGGTATTGCCGATGTCTACGTCGGCGGCCGCATCGGCCGTGAGACCCAGGCCGCCATCGGCCTGCTGACCCAGGCCATGTTTTTTTTCCAGGTGGTGGCCATGGCTGTGGCCAACGGCGCCGTGGCCGCGGTCAGCCAGTCCGAGGGCGCGGGCAAGCGCCAGCGGGCCAACCGCTATGTCTGGCTGTGCCTGCTGCTGGGCGTGGTCGCCTCCCTGGCCATTTTGATCCTGGGTCTGGCCGGCCAGTCGCTTTTCCTGTCCCTGCTGCAGGTCCCGGCCCCCCTGCTGCCGACAGCCCGCTATTTTCTGACGGTTTTTTTGTGGCTTTTGCCCATCCAGTCCTTTTTCAACATCGCCAATGCCCTGTTCCGGGCCAAAAAGCTGGTCATGGTGCCGCTTTACGCCTGGGGATTGGCCGCCGTGCTCAATGCCGTCGGCGATTTCGGGCTGGGGCTCGGCTATTGGGGCCTGCCGAATCTCGGTTATGCCGGCGTGGCCTGGACGACATTCATTTCGGTCACGGCCGGGATGCTGTTCAATTTCGCGGCGTTGTTGCGGGTGGGGATGCTTCGGGCCGCCGAGTTTCCGACCTGCCGCTGGGTCCGCCAGGGCATCGGCTACCTGCTCAAAGTAGCCTGGCCGTCGGGGCTCATGCAGATCGTGTGGCAGACGGGCTATCTGGTGCTTTTCGCCATTACCGGCTCATTGCCCACGGGCAGCGTCGACGCCCTGGCCGGCATGGCGGCCGGAGCCCGGGTGGAGTCGCTGCTTTTTCTGCCGCCCATGGCCTTTAACTTCACGGCCTCCATACTGGTCGGCAACCTGCTCGGGGCCGGACGGCCGGACCTGGCCAAGCGGGTGGGGTATCGCATCGTCATCACAGGCGTTTTGGCTGTGACGCTCATGGGACTCGCCTTGTGGCCGTTCCTGCCCGATGCGGCGGCCATCCTGTCACCCGATCCCCAGGTGCGGATTCAGGCGGTCTCATATCTCCGTTACAACGTGGCGGCCATTCCCTTTACGGTCAGCGGTCTTATTCTCATCGGGGCCATGACCGGGGCCGGCGCGACGCTGCTGACGCTTTTCGTGACCGGTTCCTCGATCTGGCTCGTGCGGTTGCCGTTGGCCGTGTACTTGGGGCATAGACTCCTTGGCCGGGCCGAGGGCGTGTGGATATCCATGTTTGCCTCCCAGGCTGTGCAGGCCGTGGCCTGCCTGTGCGTGTACCAGTTCGCGAACTGGGCGCGTTTCGGCATGGGTGGCGGCAAACCAAGGAAGTGAGATGCGAGAGGGTTTCGAGGAAATATCATTGGCCCGCCGGGAAGAATATCTGGACCGTCTGGCCCGTTGTCCCGAAAAGGTGTCGGACTACAGCTTCGGCAACCTGTGGGGCTGGGCCGAGGAATACGGGCTTTCCTGGCGCTTCGGCGAAAGCCATGTGTGGATATTGCAGACCAAACCGTACGAGGTCTTCTGGGCCCCTGTGGGGCCGTGGACGGACGTGGACTGGAGCGAATGCCCCTGCCTGTCCCAGGGGCTCGATTTCATCCGGGTGCCCGAGAGGTTGTGCGCCATTTTGCACGAGGCCATGCCCGAGCGCGTGACCAACCAGGAGGCGCGCGACCATTACGATTACGTCTACAACGTGTCCGATCTTGTCGAGCTCAAGGGCAACAAGTTCCACAAGAAAAAAAATCTGCTCAACCAGTTTCTGCGTACCTACGACTACGAATACAAGCCGCTCACCCCGGATTGTGTGGAAGAGACGCTGGAAATGCAGCGCCAGTGGTTTTCCTGGCGCGACCCCGAGGAATCGGGCGCGCTCCTGGCCGAAAACCAGGCCATCATGCGGGTGCTGCAACACTGGGACCGCATCCCCGGGCTCATGGGCGGGGCCGTGCGCGTGGACGGCGAGATGATCGCCTACACCGTGGCCGAGGCCCTTACCCCGGACATGCTCGTCATCCACTTCGAAAAGGGCAAACCCGGGTTCAAGGGCGTGTACCAGGCCATCAGCCAGATGTTTCTGGCCGACGCCGGGGCCGGCTACGCCCTGGTCGACCGGGAACAGGACCTGGGCGACGAGGGATTGCGCAAGGCCAAGCTCTCGTACAACCCGTCGCTGTTTCTGAAAAAGTGTACGGTATCCGTGGGGCCCAAGGCCTGAAGCCCGCCCTGGCCGCCAGGGGAGGACGCCTCGCGTCGGTTGTCGGCCGGATTCGGATCGCGATGTCCTTGTCCGCGCTGTTCGGTCGGCGGGCTGTTCCACACGGCGGTCCGGCTTGCTTTTTTCATGAAAAGACAGCACGTATAGGTCTTGCCGTACGCAACGGCGGCAAATAGGAAAATGTGACGGCGGCGAAATGGAGAGGCGGCTGAAGGTTCTTGTCGTAGACGACTCCAAGGTCATGCGGGGCATCATCCGCAAGATGCTTCGCGCCGACGGCGGGACCGAGGTGCTGGAAGCCGCCGGCGGCCGGCAGGCCTTGGACGTTCTGGCGAAAAGCCCCGTGGACTGCATCATTTCCGACTGGAACATGCCGGGCATGAAGGGCATCGACCTGCTGCGCCAGGTGCGGGGCGACGGCGTGCTGTCCGATACCCCTTTCGTCATGGTCACGGCCGAGTCCCTCGACGCCAACATGGCCGAGGCCAGCGAGGCCCGGGTCAGTTCCTACCTCACCAAGCCGTTCACCGCCGAGGAATTGTGGCGCACGCTACGCGGCGTGCTGTCCGATACCGCGCCGAAGTAATATTTGAGGGAAGAGAAAAAGTGCGAGAGGGGAACCCTTTTTGAAAAAAGGGTTCCCCTCTCGCGCTCTCCCCTCCCCAAAACTTTTATAAGGGGGGTGGGAAGATACTTTTTGGGGGAAAGGGAAGCGCACGATGCGAGGCGACTGTCGGGGAGCTGACAGCGGGGAGCGGGGGATGGTGTAGTCTCCGGGCGGTTCGGGGATGGAAAGGATGTTTGTCGCTAAGCCCTGTGTCCCCGTCGTTTTTGCAACCTCGTCCCGGGCGTTTCGCCCAGAGCTTTCTCCATGTCACAGCGTTTTTCCCCGTCGTTTTGGTCCCGTATTCCCCAGTGGTTCTTTTTCCTGGCCAGCCTGTACGTGGGCTGGCGCTTCATCCTTTTTTGTCGCTACGCCGTGGGAGCCGGCCCCGAGGCGGCGCGCCCGGCCGGGGTGGAGGGCTTTTTGCCCATAAGCGCGCTTCTCGGCGCGCGCCACGCCCTGGCGACCGGCACCTGGGACCCGGTGCATCCGGCCGGGTTGACCATCTTTCTGGCCGCCCTGGCCATGGCCTTTTTCTTTCGCAAGGCCTTTTGCGGCCACGTCTGCCCGGTGGGCTTCGTCATTACCCGGCTGGGGCGGCTCGGCCAGCGACTGGGGTTGGCCCGGTCGCTGCCGGGATGGCTCGAGGCCATGCTTCGCGCGCCCAAGTACCTGCTTTTGGCCTTTTTTCTCTTTACGAGCTTTTTCGGCATGGACGCGGCGTCCATCGAACAGTTCGTGCGCTCGTCCTACAACCTCACGGCCGATGCCAGGATGCTGCTCTTCTTCCTGCATCCGGGCATGATCGCCCTGATCGTGCTGGGCTGCCTGTTCGTGTTGGGCGTCGTCTTTCGCGGCTCGTTTTGCCGCTGGCTGTGCCCCTACGGGGCGTTGCTCGGGCTTTTGGCCAAAATCGGCCCAACGTCCCTGGTGCGTGACCCAGAGCGTTGCACGGGCTGCGGTCGTTGCCGCAAGGTCTGCCCCATGGATCTGCCCATAACGGCCGGGCCGCGCCCCATGGAGTGCAGCGGCTGCGCCTCGTGCGTCATTGCCTGTCCCCAAAAGGCCTCGGCCGTGCGTTTCGGCTTCCTGGGGCGGCCCGCGCCGTGGTGGCTCACGGCCGCCGGGGCTTGCGGCGTGTTCGCCCTGGCCTATGTCGCGGCCCATATGGCCGGCACGTGGCGGACACGGCTGCCCGGCGACATGCTGGCCAGGCTGTATGCCATGACCCTTGGCGGGTAAGCGGCGGCGGAAGTTTGTATTCTCTCGCTTGCCCTATGATGTTTGAGGATATATAGGTTGTGTAGACCTATTTTCGTCGACAACCAAGCGAGGGACTCCATGAGCAAGCTGATCAAGGAAACGCAGGAAGGTGGACGGTTGCACATCGACTCGCCGCTGATGGGGGAGTCGCTGGTCAGCCGCAAGCTGCTGTCCGGCCAGAACCGGGGTGAGGTGTTTCGCATGCACCCCGACGTCAACGTGCTGAAAATCGGCGGCCAGTCCATCATGGACCGGGGGGCCAAGGCCCTGCTGCCCATCCTGGACGTACTGCTTACGGCCAAGGAAAAGCACAAGATGATCCTCATGACCGGCGGCGGCACCCGGGCGCGGCACATCTACAATATCGGGCTGGAGCTCGGCATGCCCACGGGCGTGCTCTCCAAGCTCGGGGACAAGGTGGCCTCCCAGAACGCCGAGATCCTGTCCGTGCTGCTGTCCAAGCACGGCGGGGTGCGCATCGGCCACGGCGACCACCTGGAACAGCTGACCATGTTCTGCCAGCTCGGGTACCTGCCCATCACCCCCGGCATTCCGCCCTACGGGTTCTTCGAGCATCCGGCCGAGGAAGGGATGATCCCGCCCCACCGCACGGACTGCGGGGCGTTTCTTTTGGCCGAGAACATCGGAGCGAAGTCCCTGATCTATCTCAAGGACGAGAAGGGGCTCTACAGCGGCGATCCCAAGAAGGCCAAGGACGGGGAGAAGCTCGAATACTACGGCCGGCTGACCGTGGACGAACTGATCGCCCTGGATCTCGACGACCTGATCGTGGAGCGCCCGGTGCTGCGTTTCCTCAAGCACGCCAAGTGCATCAAGCAGTTCCAGATCATCGACGCCCTGCGTCATCCGGAGCATATCCTGGCGGCCCTCGACGGCGAGCAGGTCGGTACGGTGATCTACAAGGAAGACTAGGCCGGCGGCCTTTTCGCGGTGGCCCCACAACGCGACCGCGGGTTCCGGGACGGCTGAGCGTCCCGAAACCCGCGGTGTATGAGGCGGTTGGGCTGTTGCGTGCTTTGTGGGCGGGGCGGCCTAGACGTGCTTGTGTCCGCCGGCACCCGTCGCATCCGTGGGCAGATAGATGATTTCGGCTCCCACCGACTGGGCGATGGCTTCGAGTTCGCGCTGCCGGATGTGTTCGGCAAAGAACTTGAGGTCGCCTGTGGCGGCCACGACGCGGTAGCGAGGCCTCTTTTCGCCCTGTTCAACCTTGCGGCGCTGCCGTGCGAAGATCTTGGACATGGGTCACCTCCACGATTCGTTGGATGGTCTGTGATGTTGTTTTGGATATATGTACTTAAAGCATCTATGTCAAGAGAGGATTCCCGATGTCGGAGAAGATTGGGCCAAACAAGCCCGACCGGTATGTGCAGCCATCGATTCTCATGGCCCTGCTTGATGGAAAATCCTATGGTTACGAGCTGTTGCAGCATATCGGAGAATACGGTTTCCTCAAAGGGGACGCCGCGCCGGGCATGATCTACCGGCATTTGCGGCAGATGGAGGAGGAAGGGTTGGTGTCGTCGCAATGGGACGCCACGGGCACGGGGCCGGCCAAGCGGGTCTATGCCGTGACGCCGGAAGGGCGCGAGGTGCTGGAGGCCTGGGTGGCCTACATGGAGCGGCAGGCCAAAGCTCTTTTGGCCTTTGTCGGGCGCTACAACGAGAAAAGCGCGTCCTGACGGCGGGTCGCGGGAAAGCTTTTCACTTTCGCGCGCGCTCCTTCCAAGTGGCGCTTCAGGCGGGTTCTCCCGCCGCCTTTTCCCGGGAAAGGCGTCTTGGGAAAGGGGGACTGGGGGAAAACCTGTCGTCAGGAAAGGTTTTCCCCCGGCACGTTTTGGGTAATATCCGCTAAGCCGCCGCCTTGCTCCGCTTGGTCAGGGCCGTGCCCCAGCGGCCGGGACCGTCGGCGAGCACCTGGAGCACGGGCCGCCCGGCCCACAACGACGGGCGCAGCCAGCCGCCCGTGGCCACGACATCGGCCGGCTGGGGAACAAGCGGGTCACGGTCCACGGAAACGACCTGGATGCCGAGCGCCTCCAAGGCGGCCACGTCGACGAGGTCCGGCAGGTCGCGCATGGACCCGAGCTCGATGAACCGGCCGCACCAGCCGTGGCGCGTCAGGCCGACGGCCGCGGTCGCGCCGATGATGCCGTCGCAGGTGCCGCCGACCCCGGCCAGAAGCACCCCGCCGGCGGCGGCCATGGCCCCGGCCTGATCGACCTTGCCGGCGTTGCATGACAGGGCGAAATCCACCAGCCCCTGGTCGACCTGCCCCCGGCTGGCCAGGCACACCCCGGGATCACTGCCTTCCGGCGCTTCCCGGGCCAGGAAGTCCGCGGCGGCGTCGAAAAGTGGCCGGGCGAGGTCCGGCGTCTCCGCTTCCAGCACGGCGCAGGCGGAACTGTTGTTGCTGGTGAAGGGAATTTCGGGCAGGCGCGGCAGTTGGTGGCGCAACACGGCCAGCAGTTTGTAGCCGGACCCGAGGCCGCCGCAGAAATCGCGGATGGTGCGGCCCGTGCCCTTGGGCGAATCCTTGGTGTCGGTATCGTCGAATCCGAGATAGAACAGGCAGGAGGGATCGGCGCGGTGCATGTGAGGCTCCTTTCCGGCCGCAAGCCCGTTTTCTTCACCCGGCAAGGGGAGAGACGCCGTCGGCCGTGACCCGGGCCTTTGCGGCCCGGCTGCGGGAACCTAGCATCGGGCTGTTGGCCCGACAATCAGAACTGTTAATAATAACTTATATTATTAATGGCATAGAAGGCGTTACCGACGCGCCTTGCCGCCCAGGGGCTCCCGTGCCTTGTCGCCCAGCGTCTCCTGGCCGGTGATGTGGTTCATGGACGAGCCGCCCTGGTAGATGATGCCGGTGGTGGTGTCCATGACGTATTCCAGTTCGCCGTTGGCGATGTACTGGTAGCGGCCCACGGAACGCGTGCCGGCGTAGATGTACAAGAAGGCCGCGATGCCGGCGACGATGGCGAGCTTGAACAGCACGTCCACGAAGTCCTTCACACCCTGCGACATGATGTCCTCCCGGGGGAACACGGAACTGGGGGGAACCCTTTCTGTAGAAAGGGTTCCCCCCAGACCCCCCTCCCAAAGACTTTCAATAGTGATGGGATGTTATCGCTATAAACTTTAGGAAGGGGAGAGCGCGAGAGGGGAGAACCCTTTTTAAAGGGTTTCCCCTCTCGCATTCTCTTGCCCTCTCTTATACATCCGCCTCTTCTTTGGTGAGGCCGTATTTGCGGATACGGTAGCCGATCTGGCGCAGGGTGAGGCCGAGTTCGCGGGCGGCCCGGGACTGCACCCAGCCGTGGCGCGTCAGGGCGTTTAAGACCTGCTGGCGCTCCATGTCGCGCAGTTCGGCCGCGTCCTCGGGCAGCACCGGCGGCCGGTCGCCCTCGGCCAGCATTTCGGGCGGGATGTCGGCGATGTCGATGCGGTCTTCGGGCGCGGTCACGGCCAGACGGGCCACGAGCCCTTCCATCTCCCGGATGTTGCCGGGCCAGTCGTAGCCTTCCAGGGCTTTGAGGGCCTTGGGCGTCAGCGTCAGGCGGCGTCCGCCCCGGGCCACTTCCCGGGCCATCAGGTCATCGAGCAGGGCGGGGATGTCTTCCCGGCGCTCCCGCAGGCTCGGCACGACGATGACCTCCGGCGACAGGGCGGCTGCCAGTTCCTGGTTCAGGCCGCCGACGGGCACGGCGAAAAAAAGGCGAGTGTCCACGCGGCGTTCCCGGGCCCCGCCCAGGCGGGCCATGCGTCCGGCCGTGCAAAAACGGGCGAGCCGTTCGCACACGTCCGGCGGCAGGCGGTGGGCCTCCCGGATCAGCAGCGTGCCGCCGTCGGCTTCCTCGATCAGGCCGGGGCCGGCGACAGTGGGCTTGACCGCGGGCCCAAGGGATCGGGCGCTGCCGAACAGGCGTTCCATGGGCTTGTCGGCGCTGGCGGCGTTGAAGACGGCAAAGGGATGCACGGCCCGGGGAGAAAGTTCGTGGATGAGGCGGCCCAGAACCCCGCGTCCCGAGCCGGGTTCGCCGCGAAGGGCGATGGGGGCCTTGGACACGGCGGCCCGGGTCACCGCGCCGCGCAGCACTTCCAGGGCCTGGCTCGTGCCGCTTGAAAACACATGCTGGTGGCGCAAGGACACCTTGGAGCGCAAAAAGGCCACTTCCCGGGCCATGTCCAGGGTACGGCCGGCGGCCGTGGCGGCCATGTCGGCCATGCGGCCGAGGAGGTCGGCGAGAAGCGTCAGCAGGCGCAGATCGTCGGCCAGCGGGGCATCGCGGCCAAGCAGGCCGTCGACGAAAAACCAGCCCTGGGGCGCGCCTTCCTCCCGCCAGGCGCCGGCCAGGATGGGCGCGGCCAGCATGGCCGCTTCCTCCCGCGTCGCCGCGACATTGCCGTCGGCGTCGGCCACGAGCGGCGTGGCTCCGGCCCGAAGAACCCGGGCCGTGCGGGCCCCCGGTCCCCGCTCCAGGGCGGCGGCCAGCACCATGCCCACATCGGGCACGCCGAGTCTGGCCCGGATGGCCGGCCGGCTTTCGGCATCGGCCAGCACCACGGCGGCATGATGCAACGCCGGCAGATCGGTCAGCGCGTCGAGAAAACGCGACAGCAGCACGTCCAGGCCGCGTCCGGTATCCGAAGCCAGCCCGCAACTGGCCACGGCCCGGCGCAGCACGTCGAAACCTACGGCGTCCATGGCAATAATCCCCTTTCCCGGCCGCGTCGTTTCGATGCAGCCGGTTTTCGGATAATCTCAGCTTTTGGCCGCTTGCGTCAATGCCTCGGGGAGGTGGGACCCGAAGCGCTCGCGGGCGCGCGGCGGGCGGCCGCGGCGGCATAGGCCTGGGCCGGGGGCGGGCCGGGACGGAAGCCGGCCGCATCGATGATCGCTTCGGCGGGCTGTCCCACGGCGGTTTCGATGCGGGCGAGCACGCGCAAGGCGTTTTCCCGGCGGCGGGTAATGGCGGCGGTGGCGTCGGCATTGCCGGCAAAGAGGTCGAGCTTTTGCTGAAAACGTCCGGCGACCGGCACCAGCCAGCGGCCGAAGACGAACTTGTCGGCGATGTAGACGACTTCGCGTTCGGTTATGGGCGCGTCCGGCGGCAGGTCGCTGTCGCGGTGGGCGGCGACGATGGCGGCGGCGGCGTCGAAACCGAGGGAGGCCAGCAGCCTGCCGCCGGCGGCTTCATGGTGTGGCTGTCCCTTGGCCACGTCGTGCAGGAGCGCCGAGGCCTTTATAAGGGGAATGTCGAGGTCGGACCCGGCGGCATTGAGCGCCCGGCCGAGGGCCTCGGCCACGGCGGCCACGCCCCGGGCATGGGCCAGTCCCTGGGGCGGGACCTTTTCGATGGCCAAAAGCGCCTCGGCCTCGGCCGGTGTGGGGATGTCCCGGCGATCGGCCAGGGAGCGCAGCACGGCGTAGTCCTCGGGGGTGTCCATGTCGGCCAGGATGTTGGCGTCGGCGACCGGCACTTCCTCGAAAGGGAAAGAGGCCAGGGCCTGGCGCAGGCCGCCGTTGCCGACGTGGGCCATGACCGTGGGGATGACGCGGGCGTCCAGGCAGGGCGGATGGCCGCGCTCGCCGGAAAAGACCGGATAGACGACCGGCGGGGCGTCCGGCTCGCCAAGGCGCGTCACGAGCCGGGCAATCGTGGCCGGCCGGAACAGGGGGATATCGACCGGCGTCAGGCAGATGCGGCGGCAGTGCTCCGGCACGGCGGCAAGGGCCGTCTTGACGGTGGAAAACATGCCGGTTTCGTACTCCGGATTGTATACGCTTCGTATGCCGATGCGTGTCGCTTCGGCCGTTACCTCGATTCCCCGGTGCCCGGTCGCCACGATGATGTCGGTGATCCCCGTCCGGCGGAACGTGTCGGCCAAAAGGGCCAGCGCGGTCCGGTCGCCAAGCGTAAGCAGGGGCTTGAACCCCGCGCCCATGCGCGAGGAAAGCCCCCCGGCCAGGATGCAGGCGCAGGTGTCGGGAAAGGTCGTGTCGGTGGTCATGGTCTTCTGGCGGCGCGGCAGGCGATCAGTTCGGCCACGATGCTCACCGCGATCTCCTCGGGGGTTTCGGCCTCGATGGGGAGGCCGATGGGGCTTTTGACCCGGGCGATGTCGTCGCGGGTGAATCCGGCGGCAAGGAGCCGGTCGTAGATGGCGTCGCGCTTGGAGCTCGAGCCGATCATGCCGATGTAGCCGGCCGGGGTGCGGAGCGCTTCGGCCAGCGCGTCGTAGTCGTGGGCGTGGCCGCGCGTGACGATGACGATGGAATCGTTTTCGCCGATGCGCCGGCCTGTCAGCCAGCCCTTGGCCGGGTCGATGACGGCGGTCTCGGCGGCAAAGGGAAAGCGCTCCGGCGCGGCGAATTCCGGCCGGTCGTCGAGCACCGTCACCCGAAAGCCCACCATGGCCGCGATCTGGCCGGTGGGCCGGCTGACGTGCCCGCCGCCGCAGATGACAAGCGGACTTTGGGCCAGGGCCGGTTCCAGGAAGAAACGCCGGCCGCCTGTTTCCATGACCACCGGGGCCAGGATGGCGCGAGCCCTTTCCCGGGCGGCCTGCAAAACCATCGGGCCGGGATCGCTGCCCACGATGTCGCCCTGCGGGAGCAGCAGGCAGCGGCCCGCATCGTCCCCGGGGGCGGGTTCCAGGGGCGTGACCACGAGGCAGGGTTCGCTCTTGGCCAACGTCTCGGCCAGGGCGGCGAAAAGGCGTTTCGTGGCCGCGTCCGGGTCCAGGCGTTCGAGGAACACGCGCATCCGGCCGCCGCAGATCAGGTCCGCGCCCTTGGAGGCCTGGCCGGTCATGTCGAAATCCATGAGCCGGGAGACGCCCGAGGCCAGCACCTCGGCCCCGGCGGCCATGACCTGGCCCTCGGCCAGCCCGCCGCCCACGGTGCCGGCGATCTTGTCGTCGGGAAAGATGAGCATCTTGGAGCCGGCGGTGCGCGGGGTGGAGCCAACGCTTGTGACGATGGTGGCCGCGACCACAGGGCGGCCTTCGGCCAGAGTGGTATTGATGATGTCGATAAGTTCGATCATGGGCGGTTGGCCGCTCCCTTGGCCGGATGGGTCAGTTGCGGGCCGTCTGGCCCGTGGACGATGCGCCCGAGGATGGGCCCCAGGCGTCGCAGTTTGCTGCCGCAGGGGCAGGGGCCGGGAAGCATGGCGGCGGCGTCGCCGGTGCGATAGCGCACAAAGGGCATGCCGCGCCGTGTCAGCGTGGTGAAGACCACCTCGCCCACCTCCCCATCGGGCAGGGGATCGCCGGTGAGCATGTGGACCACTTCGAAATAGATTTCGGTTTCCCGCAGGTGGTAGCCGTGAAACGCCTCGCATTCGACGCCGCCGCCGTAGCCCATCTCGGTTGCGCCGTAGTGGTCGAAGACCGTGGCCCCGAAGCGCCCGGCCAAAAGCGTCTTCCAGCCGTCCGGCAGGGCCTCGGCCGAGAGCAGGATGGTGCGCAGGCAGTCCCGGGCCGCGGCGCAGACCTCCGGGTCGTCGATGGCCCGGCGGATCTGGGACGGCGCGGCCACGAGGGTTTGCGGGCGCAGCCGGCGCAGGTCGGCGGCCAGGACGGCCGGATCGCCCGTGGGATCGCCAAGGACCCCCTTCGCCCCCAGGCGCGGCAGAATCTGGCAGAGCAGGTCGCCGATGCTGTCCGGGCGCAGCCCGGGCATGAGGATGAGCACGGTGTCCCCGGGCTCGACCAGGGTCCTTATGCCGATGTGGAAGAAGTGGCGGATGTCTTCTATATCCTCCGACGTGAAGGCCACGCGCTTGGGTGCGCCGGTGGTGCCGGAGGTGGAAAGCGTGACCATGCGGGCCACGTCGTCCTGGGAAACGGCCAGAAACCGGGCATGGGCCTCGGTCAGGTCGGAAGCCAGGGTGAAAGGCAGGGTTTCGAATTCCTCGATGAAATGGGGGAAACCCGGCGGCAGGTTGCCCAGGCGTTCCCGGTAGAAGGGGGCGGCGGCGGCATGGCGCACGGCCCGGGAAAGGGCGGCCAGCCGCCAGGCCAGCAAGGCCTGGGGCGTCGGGGGAACGTCCGGCCGGCCCAGCCCGGCGGCAACGAGAGCGTCGACGGGACTTAGACGCATCCGTCGTGCCCCCGGTAGAGCGTGCGGCCGTCGGCCGCCGTCAGGTTGTAGAGGCAAAAGGGAATGAGCCGGTTGTCGGCCGTGGCCACGTGGATGCAGCAGCCGCGCGTGCGTTCGAGGTCGAGAGTCCAGGCGTCCTGAAAGGCCATGGCCGAGACGGTGAAGCGCCGGGCCGTGGCGGCGTCGGCCAGAAAGCGGTCGAAATCGTCCAGGGGGCCGCTTTGCTTCGGGGCGTCTGTCGGCGCGGCCCATTGGCGGGCCACGAAGTTTCTGGAGCGGCGTGCCCCTTCGTCGGCGGCGATGGGGGGCGACGGGGAGCAGCAGGTTTGGCCCGACGTCGGGGCCGGCCGTAGCCCGGCATCTCCCTCGAGGAAGTAGGGCTGGGAAAAGGAGCACAGCGAATGTTCGCAGCCCGGCGGGTGGAAGTGCTCGGCCCGGATCATGCCGTCCGTTTGTTCTTCCAGGCCGCGCATCAGGTCCGGCAGGGTGACGCGTTCGGTGGGGCCGGCGGCCCAGGGATAACGGCCAAAGGAGCTTACGGGCTGGAAATGGACGCCGCGCACGCCCGGGGCCTTGGACCGGGCCAGACGCACGATGTCGCCGAGCTGGCCGTCGTTTATGCCCGGGGCCACGGTCGGGACCAGAACCACGCCGATGTTCGCTTCCACGCAGGCGTCGATGGCCGCGAGCTTGGTTTGGTAAAGCGACCTCCCGCGCAGCACCCGGCAGGCGTCGTCGTCGCCGTCGAACTGGAGAAAGACCGAGACGAGGCCGGCATCGGCCAGACGTCCGGCCAATCCCGGGTCGGCGGCCAGGGCCAGGCCGTTGGTGTTGAGCTGCACAAAGGAAAATCCGGCCTTGCGGCAGGCGGCAACCACCTCCGGCAGATCATCGCGCACTGTGGGTTCGCCGCCGGAGAGCTGGACATTGACCGGCCCGGTGGCCTCGAAGATGCGGGCGAAGCGTTCGGCCAGGACGTCAAGCCCGGGATTGGGCGGGGGCGTCTGCCCGGCCGTGGCGAAGCAGACCGGACAGGCCAGGTTGCAGCGGCCGGTGATCTCGAAAAGCGCGGTGCAGGTGTGCTGGGCGTGCTCCGGGCACAGACCGCAGTCATGGGGGCAGCCCAGGCGCGATTCGGTGAGTATCGGCGGCGGATTGCCCGGGACCTTGGGCCGGTTCCAGCCGACCATGGCCGGCGGCCCGTGCCAGAACCGGGTGCGGAATTCGCCGTGCTCGGGGCAGGTCTTGACCACGTAACCGTCCGCGCCGTCGACCTCGCGACGGGCGGGCACCCGACGCAGACAGATCGGGCACAGGCTCATGGTGGGATAGGCGCCGGAAGATTCGGACACGATCACTCCCTGGGCTCGGACGGGTCGATGCCGGCTTCTGACAGGATGGTGAGGATCTGGTCCCAGGCCTCGGACATGAGCCCGCCGCAACGGCTGGCGTCGGGCTTGCCCTCGCTCAGGATGGCCTGGCAGGTGATGTCGCCGTACATGTCGGTGGCCTTCTCGCGAAACCAGTCCACGAATTCGGTGATGAGGAGGTCCGACTTCTCATGGGCCAGCTCTTCCTCGCGTCCCCGGCCGGCGTAGAGGCCGAGAACCAGGCAGCCTCCCGTCAGGATGCCGCAGGTCAGCCCCGCTTCCATGCCGTGGCAGATGCCGGCGGCGGCCCGCACCAGGGGCCAGTTTTCCACCCCCTGGGCGCGCAGGGCCAGAAGCACGAGAATCTGGCTGCAACAGTAATTCTTGGCGGCAAGGGGCATGATCTCCATAAGCGCGGGGTTCATAAGGACTCCTTGGCGGCGATGCACAGGCAGTAGCCGAGTTTCGGGCGCGGCGTCCCCTGGCCGGCGCAGGCCGGATCGCGGCCGGTCAGCAGGGACACGACGCTTGCCGCCGAACCCAGGGCGAAGGTCAGGCGGCAGGCCAGCTCCGTAAGCAATTTGGTGTGGTCCTCGAACAGGCGCAGGGCGAATCCGGCCGCGCCGAACATGACGGCCAGGGCTTCGCGCGTAACCGCCCCGGCGGCGCAGCCCGCGCCGGCCTCGCCAAGGGGCGCGCCCTGGCGCAGGTACAGGTCGGTGGCGAGGAGCAGTCCGCCCGGCCGCAGCACCCGGGCGATCTCGGCCAGACACCCCGGCCCGTCGCCCGAGGCCGAAAGCACACATTCGCACAGCACGCCGTCCAGGCTTTCCTCCCGGAAAGGCAGGGCTTGTCCCAGTCCCTGCACCACGGGAACGATGCGGCCGGCCTGGCGCGTGAAGAAAGAGGAGGCATCGAGGCCGAAAGCGGTCAGTTTCGCCTCGGTGAGAAAGGCCAGACTCGCGCCGGGGCCGCAGCCAAGGTCCAGCACCCTGGCCCCCGGAGCAAACCGGCAGGCCGCAAGCGCCCGTCCGGTCAGGGCCAGCCCGCCGGGGCGCAAGGCCTCGCCGACGACTTCCCGGAAATCTTCTCGCTCATAGGGCGCAACGCAGCCCGGCACTACTTGTCCTCCAGCAACTGCTCCACTTCCAGCATCTTGCCCATGGCCACATACTCCGGGAGCAAGGCCATGTTGCACTTGGGACAGGTCAAAAGCGTGATGTTGAAGCCGCCTTCAAGATAGGTGACGTCGGTCTCCTTGGGCTCCAAGGGACCGCCGCATCCGGCGCACGTCCAGTCGCCGGACTGCGGCAAGTAAACAAGCGATTCTGCCATGGCGTGTGTGGCGCCTCCGGCGGCCAGGAGGGGCTTTGCCCCTCCTGGACCACCCCACCGGGGGGCCGAGGGCCCCCCGGACCCCCCATACGGTGTTAAATAGGTTGGAGCTACAAATTCTCTTTAAAGTTTTTGAAGGGGGTCCAGGGGGAAACTTTTTTCAAAAAGTTTCCCCCTGGCCGCCGGAGGCGTCCCCGCTTCTACTTCCCGACATTGTTCACGGACATGCGGTGGCTGTATGTGGTGAAGACCCGGGCGACATCGCCTTCCATCACGTATTCCACCCAGTAGGTGACGCGGTGCGGCGTGAAGCTGGCCAGAAAATGGCCGGTTTCCCGGTCGAGGAACTTGCGGCCGGTGGTTTCGGCATGGGCCAGGGTGCGTTTCACGTCGTCGTCGAGGATGTGGCGCGCTTCCATGCGGGCGCGCACTTCCGGGCTGACCACGAAATCCGGTCCCGCAGGGGCCTTGGCGTCGACCTGTTCGTTCCAGACCGCGGCCAGAAGCTGGCGGCGCAGACGGGCTCGGGTCTCGTGGCGCATGGAGAAGCCGGGATCGGGCCGCGTGGCCGGATCATCCGTCGCGTCGCCGGGGAAGAGGATGTCGAGCAGGTGGTAGGCCCGCTTGCCCACGTGGGAGAGCCGGTCGCGGCACATGGCGCAGGTGGCGAGGAAGTCCTTGTCCGAGGCGGCGGCGCGGCGTTCGGTGATGGCCTTGGCCAGCTCCGGATGGGCGTTGCCGGCCAGTCCGCCGTAGCCGCAGCATTCGGTGTAGCGGCCGGAGAGCGGCAGTTCCTCGAAGGCGACGCCGCGTTTGGCCAGAATCGCGCGAACGGCGGTCTGGAGCGGCTCGTTATGGCGCGAGGTGCAGGAATCGTGGACGGCCACCGGCGCGGCCGGGGAAAAGCCGGTCGTTTCGGGCAGCCCGGTCTCGGCCTCCATGACCTCCCACAGCGAGACGGCCGGAATCTCCGGGGCGGCCTGCCGGAAGACGGACAGGCAGGAGGAGCAGGCCGTGATGAGGCGCGGCTTGCCGAGGGCCTCCCACTGGGCCTTGAACGCGGCCACGACCTCTTCGAAGAGGGGCTGGCGTCCGGCCCAGAGCGCGGGCGCGCCGCAGCAGCCAAGGGCCAGGCCCACGCCGCCGTCGAGCTTTTCCCGCAGAAAGGCGTAGGCCTGGGGAATGCGGCCATCGGGTTCGCCGGCCAGCTGGCAGCCCGGGAAAAAGAGGTGGGCGCAGGCGTCCCGGCCGGGCTCCTTGCGGACAAGCGCGCAGTCCGGGCCGTTGGAAAAGGCCATATCCTCCAGGGCGAACTCGTGGGCCGAGGGCGGCATCTTGCCGCGCTTGACCATATCCCGGCGCGAGTCCAGGCACAGTTCGGCCATGGAGAAGTCCTCGGGGCATATCTCGGTGCACAGCCCGCACAGCGTGCACGAGTCGATCATGCGGTTCAGGTAGTGGTTGCCGAGGACGATGGAAAGGTTGTTGTAGATCTGCCGGGTGTAGAGTTTGGGATAGCCCTTGTAGTGCTTCAGGTATTCGCAGACCTTGACGCATTCCATGCAGTCGCAGTGGAGGCAGCGGGCGGCCTCGGCTTTGGCGGCCTCTGGCGCGTAGCCGGCGACGGGGTCGTCGGGGTCGCTGCGCGCCGCGGTCGCAATGCCTTTGAGGCTGGTGAAGCTGCGCGTGGCGACCACGCCTTCCTTTTCCCGGCTTGTGGTCAGCGTCGCGCCGGAAATGAAGCGGTCCACGGAAGCGCCGGCCCGGCGGCCGTCGGCCACCAGGGTGATGACGGAGCGGTTGCCGTCCGGGGCGGGCCAGCCGCCGCAGAAGACGCCTTCGGGGCCGTAGGCCAGGGTCACGGGATCGACGTCCGCGCGGCTGCGGCCAAGCGGATTGTCCCCGGCGCACTCCACGTAGACGGCGTCGAAATGTTGTCGGACCTCGGTGAGGAGATCGTCGGAAAGGGTCTGTCCGGTCTTTACGGTCACGCCCATGCGGCCGAGGATGTCCAGGCTCTCGGTCAGGACTTCGGGCGGCAGGATGTCGGAGGGCAGGTCGCGCAGAGCGCCTCCGGGCGCATCCCCGGGGACTAACAGCGTGACAGCGTAGCCTTTCTTGGCCAGGTCCCAGGCCAGGGTCAGGGCGCTTAAGTCCCCGCCGAGTCCGGCCACGGATTTGCCCTTGGCCGGCATGCACATGGGTTTGCCGCCGGTGGGGGTCCCAAGGGCGCAGGTCCGTTCCAGATGGCCCATGGCCAGGGGGCCGCCGATGCTCTCGCGCAGGCAGACCTCTTCGCAAGGATGGTCGCAGATCCTGGCCAGCACGCCCGGCAGGGGCATGGTGCGGTCGAGGACCTTGCGCGCGCCGGAGAGGTCTCCGGACGCCATCTTGGCCATGAATGCCCGCACATCCACATGGATGGGACAGGCTGCCTGGCAGCGAGGCTGTTCCTCCTCGATGCACCGGTGTTCGATGTCCCGCAGCTCCTGCTGATTCATGAAGACCTTCCGGTGGGATACGACGGGACGGACGCTTGCGCGCCCGTCCCGTCGCCCATTTTTAAGGCAATGATAGGACCCTTGCAGTTACTTGCCAAGCTCCTTGATGGCGGCGAGCACCTTCTCGGGGTAGGCCGGGAGGTGACGGACAAACGCGCCGCCCGTGGCATTGGCGATGGCGTTGATGATGGCCGGGTGCGGACCGCACAGCGGCACTTCGCCCACGCCGGACGCGCCGAACGGGCCGTGTTCACGCGGCGAGTCGACGTAGATCAGCTCCATGACGTCGGGGACGTCCTTGATGTAGGGGACGCCGGCGCCGGCCAGGGAGGAGTGCTTCTTGATGTCCTCGAAGTCCTCGGTGAGGGCCAGGCCGATGCCCTGGGCGAGACCGCCCCAGTTCTGGCCGTCGACGGTCTGCCGGTTGGTCAGGGTTCCCACGTCCTCGACGAGGGTCATCTTGTCGACCTGGGTCTTGCCGGTGGTGGTGTCCACGGTCACTTCGGCCATGAACAGGCCGTACATGTAGCAGGCAAACGGGTTGCCCTGGCCGGTATCCGGATCGCAGTCCGTGGCCGGCTGGGTCCAGGTGCCGTTGTACTTGGTCTTGATGCCTTCCTTGACCATTTCGTCGTAGGTGCGGAACGTGCCGTCGGGCTTGCGCATGCCGTCAAGCAGCTGCTGGCAGCCGTTGATGATGGCGTTGCCGACCAGGACGTTGGAGCGGGAACCGCCGGCCGGGCCGGAGTTCGGGCACTTGCTGGTGTCGTTCAGGAAGATCTTCAGCTTGGAGGCCGGGATGCCCAGGGGCTTTAAGGCCTCGTGGGCGACGCACAGGGTGGACAGGTCGGAACCCTGGCCGTGGTCCTGCCAAGTGTTGAAGATGGTGATGGTGCCGTCGGCGTTGAGCTCGACATCGGAGCCGGCGGAGTCGGCGCCGTCAAGGCCGGAACCGTAAATGCCGAAGGCCACGCCCACGCCCTTCTTCAGGGTGTCGGTGGAGTGGCGCTTGGCGTTGGCCAGGGCTTCCTTGTACTTGGGCCGGAGGATGTCGATCATCTCCGGATACATGAAGGAATCAGGCACCTGTCCGGTCGGGGTGGTGTCGCCCGGACGGTAGCAGTTGGCGTAGCGCAGTTCCAGCGGATCCCAGCCGCCCTTGAGGGCCAGCTCGTCCATCAGCACTTCGGAGGGGAACATGATCTCCGGCGAACCGTAGCCGCGGAAGGCCGAACCCCAACCATGGTTGGTGCACACGCAGTAGCCCACGGCGCGCATGTTCGGGATGCCGTAGCCGGCCATGAAGTACTGGGCGCCGCGCAGGGTCAGCAGGTCGCCGAATTCGGAGTAGGGGCCGTGGTCGCAGATCCACTCGTGCTGGGTGCCCTTGATCTTGCCGGTCTTCTTGTCCGCGGCCACCTTGCCGGTGGTCCAGAACGGGGAGCGCTTGCCGGTGTAGTACTGCTGCTGGGCGTAGTTGTAGTGCAGGTGGCAGGGACGGCCGGTGGCCATGGTGGCCGCGCCGACGAGGGCTTCCATGGTCGGGCTGAACTTGTAGCCGAAGGTGCCGCCTGTGGGCAGCTGGATCAGCGCGATCTTGTCCGGTTCGACGCCGAGGCCCGGGGCGATCATGTACAGGTGCAGGTACAGGCCGATGGACTTGGAGTAGATGCGCAGGATGCCGTCCTCGTCGTACATGGCGTAGCCGACGTCAGGCTCGATGGGCAGGTGGGGCTGGCGCTGGGTGTAGTAGCTGCCTTCGGCCACCACGCAGTCGGGGCTGCTGAAGAACGGCGCGGGATCGTCGCCCTTGACCAGGCCCTGCTTGTAGTAGGTGTTCGGGGTGCCGGGGTGGATCTCGATGGCGTCTTCGGCCATGGCCGCGGGCGCGTTCATGTAGGCCGGCAGGACTTCCAGGTCGACCTTGACCAGCTCGGCGGCGGCGCGGGCGATCTTTTCGGAGGTGGCGGCGACCAGGGCGATGGCGTCGCCGTACTGGAACACCTTCTCGTCGCACAGGATCGGACGATCCCAGCCGTCACCCTTGTTGGTGGGGAAGGTGATCAGGCCGGTGATGCGGTTCTTGCCCTTGACGTCCTTGGCGGTGATGACGCTGTGGACGCCTTCCACCTTCAGGGCCTCGGAGACGTCGATGCCCTTGATGTTGGCGTGGGAGACCCGCGCCTCGACGATGGCCAGGTGCAGGGTGTCGGCGGGCAGCTGGAGCTTCTGGTCGTCGCCGAAAGCCCACTGGCCGGTGACCTTGGCCACGCCGGAGGGACGCGGCGCACGGGAGTTGAAGATATTGCCGTCGGCCGGGAAGTTGTGGTTGATGTCGAGGGTCATCTCACCGCGCAGCACCTTGGCGGCGTCCATGACCGAGTCGACCAGGGGAATAAAGCCGGTGCAACGGCACACGTTCTTGTGCTTCTGGAACCAGTCGCGGACCTGCTCGCGGGTGGGCTTGGGATTTTCGTCCAGCAGGCCCTTGGCGGACATGATGAAGCCCGGGGTGCAGAAGCCGCACTGGGCGGCGCCGTTGACCACCCAGGCCACCTGCAGCGGATGCAGGTTCTGGGGCGTGCCCAGACCTTCGATGGTGGTGATGTTGGCGAAGTTGTCGATGCGGCGGACCTTGGTGATGCAGGCGCGCACGACCTTGCCGTCGAGGATGACGGAGCAGGCGCCGCACTGGCCCTTGCCGCAACCGACCTTGGTGCCGACCAGATGCATCTGCTCGCGCAGCACTTCGGACAGGAAGGCGTCGGGATCGACAATGAGCTTGCGCTCAATGCCGTTCACGACCCAGATTTTTTCCAGTTTTTTTGCAATTTCCATGCGTTTCTCCGTGCTCTGGTTAGAGGATTTCCGTTTCCGCCGATACGCACGCCGCTTGCCAGGGGCGCAGGCACGCTGTCCGCTGCCGCTTCGCGCGAGCTTTTCCGGAAAAGACGGCCGAGGCCGTTTCCTCCTCAGCTCTTGCCAAACCCGCAAAGCGGGTAGCGGCATTCCGGGCACATGGCGCACAGGCCCCCATGCCCGAGTTCCACGATGTCGGCCCGGGTCAGCTTTTCGCCGGCCACCAGCCGCGGCACCGTCAAATCGAATATGCTGGCCTTGTGGTACATGACGCACCCGGGCAACCCCACCACGGGCACGTCGCCGAGGTAGGCCAGCATGAACATTGCCCCGGGGAAGGTGGGGGAGCCGTAGGTGACGACTTCGCCGCCGGCGGCCCGGATCGACGACGGGGACAGGTCGTCGGGGTCGACCGACATGCCGCCCGTGACCGCGATCATCTCCGCGCCGTCGGCCAGAAGCTGGCGGATGGCGCGCACGGTCATGTCCTTGTCGTCCGGCACGATGACCTGCCGTATGACCGAGCAGCCGAGGTCGTCGAACTTGCGGCGCAGGACCGGTCCGAACTTGTCCTTGATGCGGCCGTGGTAGACCTCGCCCCCGGTGGTGACCACGCCCACGCGCAGCGGCTTAAACGGGCGCACCATGACCAGCGGGCCGGTCTCGGCCGTGACCTTCTCCACCGCGTCGAGCTTCTCGGCGGCCACGACCAGCGGCACCACCCGGGTGCCGGCCAGCATCTGCCCCTCGGAAACCACGGTGTCGCCATGCATGGTGGCGATGGTCACCTCGTCGATGGAATTGCAGCGCCGCAGGGCGTCGACATTGATCTTGAGCAGCCCCCGCCGGTCGGCCAGCAGGTTGATGCGGCCCTCGCAGGGCTGGGTGAAGGTGATGCCTTCGCCGGCGATGGCCCGGGCGATGCGCCCGGCCGCGTCGTCCTCATGGACCAGCCCCTCGGCCAGATCCCAGACGTAGATGTGTTCCTTGCCCAGGCGCAAAAGGACCGGGATGTCCTCGGGGGCGATGATATGTCCCTTGCGGAAAGCGGGTCCCTTGCCCTCGCCCGGCACGATGCGGGTGATGTCGTGGCAAAGGACCATGCCCTGGGCCGTTTCGACGGGAATGCTGCGCATGAATCTCTCTCCCGGGTCAGACGCGGCCTATCGTGTCGGCCGGTCCTGTTGTGTTGCGGCGGATGGCGCTTCGGATTATTGTATCACGCTTTTTTATGAAGCGTGATTCCTGTCGCCATGACGCGGCGGAATTCGCGCCCGTTGTTGCTGCGGTCCGGGAATGGGCTGGGGCGACTTGTTGTGCGGAAAAACACGCTCCAGCCACATCGACGTCGCGCGCATGCAATCTTCCAGCCGGCGAACGCTGTTTGGAAAGGGGATGTTTTTCCCCGGCGTTGCTTGCATAAGCGGATTGACGCGACATAGGTCTCAATAAGGCAGCAAGAAGCAGGCCAACAAATTTAGGCGCGGAAAACCAGGAATTGGGAGGATTGGCCGGGACTGTCACGCGATATCGTCTGCCAGTGTGACACGCTGACACTACCGCCGGTACGGCCAACTCCCTTAATTTGCATATAACATCCTGATTTTATTTGTTTGATTGAGAAAAAGTAATTTTGATCCAGTTTGAGTGCATCAATGGGTCAAAAGGCACCATAACGCCGAATTCTCTATGTATCAACCGTATTGTATTATTGATAACATAAAAGATGCACGCCGATTTCGATATGTTATTTTAAGCAGTATCGATGTACTGGAGCGAAAAGCGGGCCAGGCGCAAGTCCCGTCCGCCCCGGGGGGGGACGGACGGACGCGGGGGGGCGTGTCGGAAGGAGCCGCGCCGGGGCGCGCGACTAGGCGGGCCGGCTGACGGTGGCGGCCGGTTTGCCGGCGCGGATGTGCAGGAAAAGCGGGGTGACCCGGGTGTCGGCCACCAGGGGGACGGCCTGGGCCTGTTGGGGCGTGGCCGTCGGTTCGCCGAGGCGCTCGATCACGAAGCCTGTTTGGCAGATGGCGTTGAGCCAGTCGCTTAGGGTGCGGTGGAAGTAGGGCACCTGGAAGGGGGGGACTTCGCTTCGCCGCTCCCGCGGCAGGCTGGAGAACCACCAGGTGTCGAGATGCGCGCCCTCGGTCTCGAAATAGCGCCCGACCTCGATGGCCCGCACCGACTGGTCGGGCTCGCGCAGCACCTTGCGATACGGCGGCGCGAAGCAGGGGTGCAGGATGGAGAACTGGAGGAAGCCGCCCGGGCGCAGCACCCGCCAGGCTTCGCCCAGGGCGCGCTCGTGGTTCGGCATGTCCATCAGCGACATGAACGCGGTGGCGAAATCAAAGGCGGCATCGGCAAACGGCAGGGACAGGGCGTCGCCGAGCAGAAAGTCGATGCCAAGGGGAGTGGCGGCCTCGGCCTCGCGGGCATGGCGCAGGAAGGTCGGCGCGATGTCGAGGGCGCGCATCCTCGCCCCGAGCCGGGCGAGCCGGCGGGTGTTGGTCCCCTCGCCGCAGCCGATGTCCAGCCCGTCGCGGCCGTCGATGGCCGGGAGCATGGCCAGAAAAAGCGGCGTGTTGAGCACGTCCCGGTACACGTCGAGGCCGGCCCGGCTCTGGCGGGTCCACTGTCCGGCGTTGGCTTCCCAGTAGGCGGCGACTTCGGCACTTTGCATGGGCATCCCGGCGGTTGGCGGCAGTCCAGTAAGCAGCGCGAAAAGCGCTGCCCGCGCCGAGCGTTATCACCAATGGGGACGGGAGGAAACCGGCAGGAAACGCGCGCCGCCCGGTGCCGGCGGCGCGCCCCTAGAACAGGTTGTATTGCCGGATCTTGCGATAGAGCGTCTTGCGGCAGATGCCGAGGGCCTCGGCGGCCAGCGACCGGTTGTTGTCGTAGAAGTTGAGCACCTTGGCGATGTGCTCCTTCTCCTTGGCCTCGAGGGTCAAAATGTCCTCCTCGGCCCGATCCGGTTCCAGAAACTCGCGGGGCAGGGCGTGTTCGGTGATGAGGTTGTTTTCGGACAGGATGATGGAGCGCTCCATGACGTTGCGCAGTTCGCGCACGTTGCCCGGCCAGTCGTATTCGGTCAGGCACTTCATGGCCCGGTCGGAAATGCGGAACGGGGCCTGCCCGGCGGTGAGGCGCGACAGGAAGAACTCCACCAAAAGCGGGATGTCCTCGCGGCGTTCCCGCAGCGGCGGCATCTCAATGTTGAAGACGTTGATGCGGTGAAACAGCGCCTCGTGGAACCGCCCCTCGGCCACTTCCTTGACCAGCTCGCGGTTGGTGGCGAACAGCAGCCGGATGTCCGCCCGGCGCTCTTCCTTTTCGCCCACCCGGCGGTAGGTCTTGTTTTCCAGCACGCGCAACAGCGCCGCCTGGACCTCGATGGGCAGCTCGCCGATCTCGTCGAGAAACAGCGTGCCCTTGTTGGCGAAGGCCATGAAGCCTTCGCTGTTCTCCACCGCCCCGGTAAACGAGCCGCGCAGGTGGCCGAACAGTTCGCTTCGGGCCAGCTCTTTTTGCAGCGTGGCGCAGTTCTTGATGAAAAACGGCTTGTCCGCCCGTTTGGAAAGCGACTGGATGAGGTGGGCCGCCACTTCCTTGCCGGCCCCGGATTCGCCGGTGATGAGCACCGGCACCTCGGTCGGGGCCACCTTTTCGATCAGGTAGCGGACCTGCTTTATGGCCGGGGAGTTGCCCACCAGCTTGACCGGCGGGGTCTCGCCCTGAAAATGCCGCAGTCGCCTGTTTTCCCGGCGCAGGAAGGTGCGCTGGTAGGCCCGCTCGATTAAAAGTTCCAACTCGGCCAGATTGAACGGCTTGGTCACATAGTCGAAGGCCCCGAGCTTCATGGCCTCGACCGCCGTGTCGATGGCGCCGTGCCCGGTGACGAGAATGCATTCCAGATCCTCCTGGCGGGCCTTGAGCTCCACCATGAGGTCGATGCCGTTGACGTCGGGCAGGCGGATGTCGAGCACGGCCACCTCGAACTCGTGCTTGGCCATGAGCTCCCGAGCCTCGCGGGCGCTGGCCGCCACATGCACCGTGCGGGCCGGGGTGGTAAACTCCTTGAGCAGGAGCTTGCCGATGGAAGGTTCGTCGTCCACGACGAGAAGACCGTAGGGATTATTCACTGGATTGGCCGCTGTCCAAGGGGAGTTTCACCGTGACGTGGGTGCCGAGTCCCACTTCGCTGGCCACTTCGATAAGGCCGTGGTGTTCGCGCACGATGCCGTAGCAGGCAGCAAGGCCGATGCCGATGCCCTTGCCCACGGGCTTGGTGGTGAAAAAGGGATTGAAGAGCTTGTCCATGTTTTCCGGCGGAATGCCGCAGCCGGTGTCCTCGACGGACAGGTTGACGGTGTTGTCGTTTTCCGGGTGCGTGGTGATGGTGATTTCGCCTTCGCCGGCAATGGCGTCCATGGAGTTGACGAGGATGTTCAAAAGCACCTGCTTGAGCTGGGCCTCGTCGCCGGGCACGGTGGGCAGGGGATCGAACAGGTTGACGGTCAGGCGCAGGCCCTGCTTGCCGCGCTCCTCGAGGTGGCCGCGCAGGATGTTCAGGGTGTCCGTCACGACCTCGTTTAGGCACACCGGCGAGAAGGCCAGGGTGTGGGGCCGGGAGAAGGACAGCATGGAGCGCACGATGTCGCGGCAGCGCCGGCATTCCATGAGAATCGTTTCGGTGTATTCGGCCACGTCCCCGTACAGGGCATCGTCCACGCCCTCCCGGATGACCGGCAGCCGACGGCGGATGCCCTCGGCCAGGCCGTAGACGGCGGTCAGCGGATTGTTGATCTCGTGGGCCACGCCCGCGGCCAGCATGCCGATGGTGGCCATCTTCTCGGCCTGGTAATACTTGGCCTGGTATTCGGTTTCCAGGGTGACGTCGCGCTTGAAAATAAGGATGCGGGACTCCGGGCTGTCGGGGTTGTGGATGGGCGAGGCCACCATTTCGAAGCGGCGGGCCACGCCCCCGATCTTGAAGGTCCCCATGCAGCGGCACACGGCATTGGACTGAAACGACCGGTGGGCCGGGCACTCCGGGCAGGGCCGGTCGCCCTCGCGGAAGATGCGGTAGCAGTGCTGCCCTTCGGGTCGGGGGATGTTAAAGAGCTCGTGGAAGACGTGGTTGACGGAGATGATGCGCAGATCCTTGGACAGCACCATCATGATGTCGGTGATACCGTCGAGGATGGCCGCGATCTCCTGGCGCCGCACTTCCGATTCCTCGTGGGCCTCCTGGAGCTCCTGCACCTTCTGGCGCAGCTCCTGGTAAAACCCGAGCTTGCTGTGCTCGATGCCTATGAGGTCTTCCAGCGTCGGCGGCTGGGGCATACCGTCACCCGGGCGGTCCGCGTCGGACGCCGACGCCTGACAGGACCGCAGCCTCGAGGGCGTCATGAAAGATTCCCGCCCATCCCTGGCCACATCGAGGGTCAGTCGACGAAAAGGCAGGGTGCGCAGCGGCCCCGGGGCAAGACACAAGACATGCCCCGGCATTTTTTTCGCCTCGGGGGCGTCAGAACCGGAGGACGTCTTGGCCTGTGAGGACATGATGCCGTCCATGGGATGATCCCGTCAAGAGAGGAGCAGGCAGGCCGCTTCCTCCCCGCGGGCGATGGGGCGCATGGCCACGAGTCTGTCGGGCCCGGCCGGTTCGATGGCGGCGATAAGCCCCATGTCCAGAAAATCCTGCAGGGCGGTGATGGCCCGCACGCGGAAGGCCGGCATGGGCTGGCGCGTCAGTCCCGACAGCCGGCGCAGGGCGGACAGGTCCAGGCGCGAGGCGGCCGGTCCCTGGGAAAGCAGCCCGGCCAGCCAGCGGTGGAACCGCCCGGCCTCGAACGGGGCGCGACAGGCCAGCAGCCGCTCCACGACCGGCGCGGCGCAAAAGGCCTCCATCACGCGGGGGCTGACGTCCACGGCGCAAATGCCGGCGGCGCGGTCGCACAGCAGGGTGTTGAGCAGCTTGGCCTGCATGAGCACATGGCCGGCTTCCTCCTCGATCTCGATACGGGCGCTGGCCAGCCGCCACAGCGACCGTTCCAGTCGCCGCGTGGCGAACCGGCGACCCCGGGGGCGGATGAGGCGCGTGAGATCGCGCAGGTGAAACCGGGCCGCGCCGGCCCGGCCGGTGTCGCGAAAGGCCAAGAGCACGCAGCCGAGAAAAGCGTCCAGGTCGTCCTGGTCCAGCCGCTCGCCGCAGTAGCGGATGACCGCGCCCGGCCAGCAGGTGGACAGCTCCAGGTTGTCGAGCCAGGGCCTGGGACCGGAATTGCGGGCGGAAAAAAGGTCGGAGGCGAGAATGAGCCCGGCCATGCGGCCGGCGAACCCCTGCTCCAAGGCGTCGGCGGGACCGGCCTTGGCCTCGGGAACCAAGGGGCTTTCCAGGGTCATGGCGTCGAAGCCGAAATCATCATGGTACATGGCCGTCCCCCTTGCCCCGCGTCCTTTCCCGATCCGCGTCCTTGGCGGACGGGCGGGCGGAAAGGCATGACGGCGGGCCGCAGCCGGAATGCGACGGCCCGCCGGGTTTCTCTTGCGTTTAGGACTTCTTGCGTAATTTGACCAGCATGGCGCGCAGCTGGCGCAGGTGCCCACGCTCCTCGTTCAGGCACTGCTTGACGATATCGGACTCGTTTTGCGGCAGAAGGTCCATCATCTCGCGAAAGTAGAGGATGGTGTCCTTCTCGAACCGGCTGGCCAGTTCGATGGCCGCGATGGCGTCCGAGGCATTGGCCAGGTCCTGTTCCGGAGCCCCGCCGCAAAAAAGGGCGTGGGAATCGAGCAGGGCCTGGACATAGTCCATGTATTCCGCTTCGTCGCTGCCGGCCGGGATCTCGATCTTGCTGATGCGGCCGGCCATGGCCTCGAAAATGGCCTGGTGGCGGGCTTCCTCGCCGGCAAAGAACTGCAGGAAGTTCTTGACGTCCGGGTTGGTGGCGGCCGCCGCCGCCTTGGAATAGACGTTGCGGCCCCGGCGCTCGATCTCGATGGCCGTGCCGACGATGTCGCTGCCGCTAAAAAAGTTAGCCATTTCATTCTCCCTTGCGGTGGAGGCCTCCGGCGGCCAGGGGCGCTGCCCCTGGACCCCGCCGGGAGGCCATGGGCCCCCCGGACCCCCCTTCCGCCGGCTGGAGCCGCTCGCGGCGACATGCCGCCGCGAGCGGCTCCAGCCGGAAAAAGGGGTTGCCGAGAGGTTCCATATGCATCACGCGAAGCCCGTTGAAAGTTTTTGAAGGGGGTCCGGGGGGAAACTTTTTCCAAAAAGTTTCCCCCCGGCCGCCGGAGGCTCCCCCCTTCTCCGTAACGCTACAACTCGTTGGGCAGGGCCTTGAGTTGGGCGTACGAGTACACCGGACCGTCCACGCACACGTAGCTCGTGCCGATGTTGCAACGGCCGCAGATGCCGATGCCGCACTTCATCCGCTTTTCCAGCGTGGTGAAGATCTGCTCGTCGGCGAACTCGAGCTTTTTGAGCGCTTCCAGGGTGAACTTGATCATGATCGGCGGGCCGCAGGTGACGGCCACGCAGTTTTCGGGTTTGGGCGCGATCTCCAGCAGCACGTTGGGGATGAGCCCCACCTTGTGTTCCCAGCCGTCGGCCTCGCGGTCGATGGTCAAGGTGGTGTTGACGTCCTTGCGGCTGGTCCATTCCGGCAGCTCGGACGAAAAGGCCATGTCCGCCGGGGAACGCGCGCCGTAAAGCAGCGTGATGTTGCCGTAATCGGCCCGGTTGTCGAGCATGTAGAGGAACAGGGTGCGCAGCGGGGCCATGCCGATGCCGCCGCCGACGAACACGATGTCCTTGCCCTTCATGTCCTCGTAGGGAAAGGGCTTGCCGAGCGGGGCGCGCACGCCCACCTTGTCGCCGGCGGCCAGGCCGTGCAGGCGGGTGGTCACTTCGCCGGCCCGCATGACCGAGAATTGCAGGTAGTCCATGCGGGTTGGGGGCGAGTTGATGACGAAGGTGGATTCGCCGATGCCCGGGGCGGACAACTGGCCCACCTGGCCGGGCTCGAATTTGAACGCGGCCATTTTGGCCTCGTCGTCGAAACGCACCCGGAAGGTCTTGATGTTGTGCGTCTCCTGGATGGTCTCCAGGATGGTGGCCACTTCCGGCAGATAGGGATTGAACGGATCGGTCATAGTCTTGCCCTCTAGCCCTTGGCCCTGGCCACGGCGTTTTGCACGATCTCGCGGATGTCCACGGAGACCGGGCAGCTCTTGATGCAACGGCCGCAACCGCAGCAGGCGATGAGCCCTTCATGCAGGGTCGGATAGTAGCTGAACTTGTGGCCGACCCGGTTTTTCAAGCGATGGGCCTTGGTCGGGCGCGGGTTGTGCCCCGAGGCTTCCATGGTGAACTGGAAGTGCATGCAGGCGTCCCAGGAACGCATGCGGCGTCCCTTCATGCCGGCGGGCTCGTCGGTGATGGTGAAGCAGTAGCAGGTCGGGCACAGGTAGGTGCAGGCGCCGCAGCTGATGCACTTGTCGGACTGGGCCTGCCAGAAGGGCAGGTCGTCGAAGGCGTCGAGCAGGGCCTGGGGAGCATTCGCGATGTCCGGAGCCTCGCCAAGGGCCGCACGCGTGCCGGCCTTGACGGCTTCGGCCTCGTCGGCCTTGGCCGCGCCGTCGGCAAGCGCCGGGCTTGCCAGCAGCGCCTCGCCCTTGGGGGTCACCGCCTCGACGGTGTAGCCGCCGGCCACCGGGGTCAGGAGCACGTCCGAACCGTTGGTGTCGGCCGGGCCCGAGCCCACCCAGTGGCAAAAGCAGGTATTTTCCGTCTTGGCGCAGGCCATGGTGACGAAGGTCGTGGCCTCGCGCGCGGCGATGTAATAGGGATCGGGGAACTTCTTGCCCATGTAGACGCGGTCGAAGATGAGGAATCCGCGCGCGCCGCAGGGCTTGCAGCCGAAGACCACCGTGGGTTCGGCCTTGGTGTCCGCGATGAGTTTCAGGGTGGGCTTGCCCGGATCTTCCGCGTCCTTGCCCTGTTCGTAATGGAACAGTTCCTGGCAGGCCGGGAAGATGGAGGACTTGGGCGGAGCCGTGGCGTCGGAATCGAAGACCGGCGTCTTGGTCCCGTCATAGGGCCGGAACACCACGCTGCCGCCTTCCGCGACCGGAACCAGCACCCGGCTTTTGGCGGCCAGGGCGCCGAGCCACTCAGGGAGCTTGTCGCTCGTGATATATTTTAAAGCGGCCATTACCAGTCTCGCTCCTTGATGTTGTCTTCCTCGACCTTGAACTGCAGAAGCGGCGGAATCGCCTGGGGATCGGTGCCGGCCTGGTAGCCGAACAGGTCGTGGATGGTCCGGTTGAGATGCTTCTTGAGCGCCAGAATGGGGATGTCCATGGGGCAGGCCCGCTGGCACTCGCCGCACTCGGTGCAGCGACCGGCCAGGTGCATGGCATGGACCACCTGGAACGTGAGCTTCTCGGTGGCCGTGTCCTCCTGGGTCAGCCAGTGGGGTTCGCGGCTCTGGGCGATGCAGTGGTCGCGGCACACGCACATGGGGCAGGCGTTGCGACAGGCGTAGCACCGGATGCAGCGGTCCATCTGGAAACGCCAGAAGGCCATGCGCTCGGGCACGCTCATGGTGTCCAGGGCGGCCAGGTCGGCGTCCACCGGGGTGGCCGGCACGGTCGGGGAGATGGGATCGCCGAGGAACGTGTCGGCCAGCACCGCGTTGGGGAACTGGCAGCGGCCGCACTTGTCGGCCCGGACCTCGGTCAGCGGCATGGAGACGGTCTTGTCGCCGGCGGTGACGGACACGGTCTTGCCGTCGGTGGTCACGTTGGTAACCGTGCCGGCGGCCGCGCCCGCGTCGGCGATCCGGGCCTTGACTTTGGTCAGGTCGATCACGCCTTCGCAGGGCAGGCCGAAGATGACCACCTCGGCGCGGTCGATGAGGTTTTCCTGGAGCAGTTCCACGACGGAGCGGGAATCGCAGCCCTTGACCACGATGCCGACCTTCTTGCCCTTGAAGCTGGGCAGGTAGACGGCCGGGTTGTGGACGTTGAACGCCCCCCATTCGAGCTTGTCCACATCCGCTTCGTTTCTGATGAAAAGCGGCGTGTTGTGCAGGGGGTCGTAGCCTTTCTGCCAACCGATGACGCACTCAAGGCCGGGCAGTGCCTCCTTGATGCGTGCTTTGAGTTCCTCAAGCCGCGACACGGTTGCCTCCTTGGCCAAGCGCCCCGGCCGCCTTGGCGAGCATGTCCGCGGACACGGCCTCGTAGCGCGGCGCGGGTCCCAGGGCGTGAATCTGTTCGGTGAAAACCGTCACCACCTTCTGCCAGCGCTGGCCCTCCGAGGCCGAAACCCAGGTGTAGTCGAACCGGCCCGGGTCGATGCCGAGGATGGGCAGGAAGCGCTTGAGGACCTCCAGACGCCGGCGGGCGTAGAAGTTGCCCTCGGCGTAGTGGCAGTCGCGCGGGTGGCAGCCGGAGACAAGCACGCCGTCGGCGCCGTTAAGAAGCGTTTTGGCGATAAAGAGCGGATCGATGCGTCCGGAGCAGGGCACGCGGATGATGCGCAGGTCCGTGGGCTGGGTAAACCGACCGACGCCCGCCGTGTCCGCGCCCCCATAGGAGCACCAGTTGCACAGGAATCCGACGATTCGCAGTTCCTTGCCGGTCAGGACTGGCATAAGGCGTTGACCTCCGCGAGGATTTCGTTGTCCGTGAAGTGGGAGAGCTGGATGGCGCCCTGGGGACAGGTCGAGGTGCAAAGGCCGCAGCCCTGGCACACCGTCTCGATGACCTCGGCCTTCTTCTGGCCGCGGAACTCCACTTCCTTGATGGCCTTGAAGGGGCAGGTCATGATGCACTTGCCGCAGCCCACGCAACGCTTGATGTCCACGTGGGAGATCTGCGGGTCGCTTTCCAGCATGTCCTTGGAGAAAAGCGCCAGCACCTTGGCCGCGGCGGCGCTGCCCTGGCTCACGGACTGGGGAATGTCCTTGGGACCCTGGCAGGAGCCGGCCAGATACACGCCGGCGGTATTGGTCTCGACGGGCTTGAGCTTCACGTGGCTTTCCATGAAGAAGCCGTATTTGTCGTAGGAGATGCGCAGTTTCTCGGCCAGCTGCGGCGCGCCCTTGGCGGCCTCGGCCCCGGCGGCCAGGACCACCAGGTCGGCTTCGACCTCGACCTGGGTGCCGGCCAGGGTATCCGCCCCGCGCACGATCATCTTGCCGTTTTTGGGGTAGACCATGGCCACGCGGCCCCGGATGTAGCGTGCCCCATATTCTTCCATGGCCCGGCGGGTGAACTCGTCGTACATTTTGCCGGGGGCGCGGATGTCCATGTAGAAGACATAGGACTGGGAGTCCGGGATGTGGTCCTTGGTCAGGATGGCCTGCTTGGCCGTGTACATGCAGCAAAAGCCGGAGCAGTAGGGGCGGTCCAGCGACTTGTCGCGCGAGCCCACGCACTGGATGAAGACCACGGTCTTCGGCTCCTTGCCGTCCGAGGGGCGCTTGACGTGGCCGCCGGTCGGGCCGGAGGCGGAAAGCAGGCGCTCGTACTGCAGGCCGGTGATGACGTCGGGGTAGCGCCCGCCGCCGTATTCCGTGACCTTGGAGATGTCGAAGAGGTCGTAGCCGGTGGCGGCCACGATGGCGCCGACGTCCTCGGTCACGATCTCATCGGTCATATCGTACTTGATGGCCCCGGTCGGACAGACCTTGGCGCACACGCCGCACTTGCCCTTGACGAACTGGCGACAGGTGGTGGGGTCGATCACGGCCTTTTTGGGGATGGCCTGGGGGAAGGCGATGTTGATCGAGGTGGTGGGCCCGATATTTTCGTTGAAGTGGTCCGGGTTTTTCTTGCTCGGACACTTCTCGGTGCAGGCGCCGCAGCCCGTGCACAGCTCCCAGTCCACATAGGTGGCTTTTTTCTTCACCTGGACCTGGAAGTTGCCCACGTAGCCACCGATGGAATCCACTTCCGAATAGGCGTGCAGGGTGATGTTGGGGTGCTGGGACACGTCCACCATCTTGGGGCCGAGGATGCAGCTCGAACAGTCGACCGTGGGGAAGGTCTTGTCGAGCTTGGCCATCTTGCCGCCGATGGTGGATTCGCGCTCCACCAAAACGACGTCCAGGCCGCCGTCGGCGCAGTCGAGGGCCGCCTGGATGCCGGCCACGCCGCCGCCGATGACCATCACCCGCTTGTTGATGGAGAATTTGCTCGGGGAGAGCGGGGCGTCGCGCCGCAGCTTCTCCACCGCGATGCGCACCAGGTCGATGGCCTTGTTGGTGTTGGCCTCGCGGTCCTTGCCGATCCAGGAGACGTGCTCCCGGATGTTGGCCATCTCGAACATGTAGCGGTTTAAGCCGGCGCGCTCCACGGCCCGGCGGAAGGTGGGCTCGTGCATGCGGGGGGTGCAGGAGGCCACCACCACGCCGGTGAGGTTTTTTTCTTTTATGGCCTGGATGATGCCGCCCTGCCCAGGCTCCGAACAGGCGTACATGGTGTCCGTGGCATAGACGACCTCGGGAAATTCCAGGGAGGTCTGGGCCACGGAGGCCGTGTCCACCGTGCCTTCGATGTTGCTGCCGCAGTGGCAGATAAAAACGCCGATTCGCATTGGCTGTGCTCCCTCGCCTGTTAGCTCGCGCCCGCCAGCGCCTTATTGAGGATGGGCCGGGGGTCGATGGTCAGCTTGTCGAAGCCGAGTTGCGCGTCCGGGATATTGAGCGCCACGCCCATAAGCTGGGTGTAATAGGCCACCGGAATGTGAAAGTGGGTGCCGCCGGCGCGGTTGACCTGCCCCTGCCGCAGATCCAGGTTCATCTGGCAAAGCGGGCAGGCCACGGCGATGATGTCCGCGCCGATGGACACGGCCGCGTCCAGGAGCTTGCCGGTGAGCTTGGCCACGATGTCCTGGCGGGGGATGCCGTAGGAGGCGCCGCAACACTCGACCTTGAGCGGAAAGGGGACGATGTCGGCCCCCATGGTGGCCAGGATGTTGTCCATGGCCATGGGGTTCTCGCTGTCGTCGAAGGCCATGAGCTCGGGCGGACGGTTCATGATGCAGCCGTAGTAGCAGGCGACCTTCAGGCCTTTTAAGGGCGTGCGAACGTAGGTGGCCAGGGATTCCAGGCCGATGTTCTCGACAAGGGCCTGCAGCACCGAAATGGTCTCCACCCCGCCGTCATAGGGATCGTCGAGGAGATTGTTGACCTTTTTGGCGAACTCCGCCTTTTCCATGCGGTGGGCGGCGGTGCGCAGGTTGGTGAGGCAGCTCGGGCAGGGCGTGGTGGCGGCTTTGAGCCCCATGCCGGACACGAGTTGGAGGTTTCGGGCCGACAGGGCGGCGGAAAGGGTGTGGTCCTTGGTGTGGGCCGGGGTCGAACCGCAGCAGCTCCAATCGGGGATGTCGACCAGGGAAAGCCCCACGGCCTCGCACACGGCCCTGGTCGAGGCGTCGTATTCCTTGGACGTGCCCAGGCCCGAACAGCCGGGGTAGTAGGCAATGGCTTCGCTCATGAATTCGACTCCCTCTCGAAGCGCTCGAAAATCCGGGCCACATGTTCCTTGCCCGCGATATCGTGGGGCTTCATGGCGAGCTTGCCCTTGGGGAAGATTTTGGGCCCGAGGTCAAGATCCGTCCAGAAGCGTCCCGTACGCATCACGTAGTTGATGGTCAGCCCCAGCTCGAAGACGCGGCCATGGGCCTTGACCGAATCCAGGAAGGAATCCCAGAAGGTCTTGACCTGGGGTACGGCGGCCAGGCCTTCCCGGCGGGCCATGTGGCGCAGGACGTCCATGACGCAGGCCACGTCGATGTTGTTGGGGCAGCGCGTGGTGCATGATTCACATGTGGCGCAAAGCCAGATGGACTTGCTCGACAGGACGGTCATTTTCTGACCGGCCTGAACCAGGCGCATGATCTGGCTGACGGGGATGTCGTAGGCGAAGGTGTACGGACAGCCAGCTGTGCAATTGCCGCATTGGTAGCACAAGCTGACGTTCTGACCGGACTCTTCCTCCACCCTGGCAACGAAATCGCCGTCGTAGTCGCAGGTGAGATTGATGGTCTGCATACAATCCAATCCTATCCGGTTGACGTGAAAGAAACGGATCTATCGCAAGCGGTTCGCCCAAGGCCCTGGTAGCGGCGGACACGACGACCGCAGTCCGGTGTGGATAGCATGGCGGTCTCTGCTTTGCCACCCCGGACCGGGTGTCGCGCCTGGAGGATTAAGAATTAATAATTTCAAATAGATACTTAGTTGATATCCAATTCGTTTCGGCGTTTCGTTGTATCACAGAGGAACAAATGTGTAAAAAAAAGACTCATTCAGGACGCGTTTCGGGTCTGCATCCGATTTGCATCGGTCGAAAAACACGTCCGTTTCCACCCGCTTGGCATCGCGGCGTCAAGGACGGAGGCAGGTGAAAGACCGCTATCGGAGGCGTCTGCCAACGCCCCCGATGGCGGCTGGCGGTCGGAGGGCACAGCCCCCCAATGGTCCTGATGCTCAAAGGGGGCCCGAAGGCCCCCTTTGACACGTTGGTCCCGTGATTACAGGGCGGCCGTGTAGATGGCGGTCACGTCCTTGTCGGTCGGGCAGCGCGGGTTGGTCAGACCGCAGGCGTCCTTCTGGGCGTTGCCGGTCATGGTCGGGATGTCGGAGGCCTTGACTTCCTTGCCATAACGCTTGCCGAGCTCGATCAGGCCGGTCGGGATGCCGACGTCGGCGGACAGCTGACGGATGGCCTTGAGCGCCAGTTCGGCGGCATCGCGCGGGGCCATGCCTTCGATGTTCTCGCCCATGATCTTGGCCATTTCGGCGAACTTCTCGACCTTGGCGATCAGGTTGAAGCTCTCGACATGGGGCAGGAGGATGGCGTTGCATTCGCCGTGCGGCAGGTCGTAGAAGCCGCCCAGTTGGTGGGCCATGGCGTGGACGTGACCGAGGGAGGCGTTGTTGAACGCCATACCGGCCAGGTACTCGGCGAAGCACATGCCTTCGCGGGCTTCCATGTCCTGACCGTTGGCCACGGCCTTGCGCAGGTACTTGAAGATCAGCTTGATGGCTTCGATGGCGCAGGCGTCGGTCATCGGGTTGGCGATGGTGGACACGAAGGCCTCGACGGCGTGGGTCAGGGCGTCCATGCCGGTGGCGGCGGTCAGCGCCGGGGGCATGCCGACCATGAGGACCGGGTCGTCGATGGCGATGTGCGGGGTCACGCGCCAGTCCACGATGGCCATCTTCACGTGGCGGGACAGGTCGGTGATGATGCAGAAACGGGTCATTTCAGAGGCGGTGCCGGCCGTGGTGTTGACGGCCAGATACGGCATGAAGGGCTTGGAGGACTTGTCCACGCCTTCGTAGTCGTGGATCTTGCCGCCGTTGGAGATGACGAGGCCGATGCCCTTGCCGCAGTCGTGGGAGGAACCGCCGCCCAGGGTGATGAGGCTGTCGCAACCCTCTTTCTTGTAGACTTCGACGCCGTCGTGGACGTTCTTGTCCGTGGGGTTGGGGATGGTCTCGTCGTAGACATGATACTTCATGCCGGCGGCGTCGAGCAGGTCGGTGATCTGCTTGCAGATGCCGACTTTCACCACGCCCTTGTCCGTGACGATAAGCGGCTTGGAACCGCCCAGAGCCTTGATCTTCTCAGGGATCTGTTTGGCGGCGCCGATGCCGATGAGGGTCACGCTGGGAATGAAGAAACCGTAAACTTGCTCGCGAACTGCCATGGTGCCAACCTCACTTGGGTTAAGGTTATGGTTTTGCGAACGGACCCCAAACCTGATTTCCTTGCGGCTTTTGGGTAAACGCTGCCCCTAATAAGCAAATCCTGGGCCATTTTAAATATTGAATAAATTCAGTATAATAAAAAATAGACCGCGGATTGGACGGGACTGCCCTGTCCGGCTGGGGCTCACGCGACACTGTGTCATTGCGTCCCAGAGGGGAATCGATGGGTAAAAAACGACCATTTCCGGGGGTTGGCGCATTATGGACAAGTTGTCCCACCCCGCGACGGCGATTGGGTAAAAAGGTCACAGCGGCGAGCAATGGGGCGACTTGTCCCAAAAGGCACAAGCGTTTTTTTAGAAAAGTACAATTATTTTAATAGAATAATAAAAAATGTCCCAACACGGTGAGGCGGGGATAAAACGACACAGGACGGCCAGAGCGACCCGCCGACGCCGCCTTATATAATGATGCCGCCCAAGGTGCCCGCCCGGGTTGCGCCCTGGCCACGATATGCTACCGTTCGCGACAAACTGTGCGTGAGCACGGACGCAACCCAAGGAGGATGCTATGCAGCGAATACTGGCGACCCTGGCTTTGCCCCTGGCCCTGGTCCTGATGCTGGCGGCCGGATGCGGCAAGTCCGACGAGAAAAAGGCCGAACAGAAAACCGCCACGCCAACCGCCCAGGACGTCAAGACCGACGTGTCCAAGGCCGCCGCGACCACGGCCGCCTTCACCAAGGATCAGCTGGACAAGCTGCGCACCGACGCCGCGGCGCGGCTGGCGGCCATGGACAAGGAGATCGACGCGCTTTCGGCCAAGACGGCGACCCTGACCGACCAGGCCAAGGCCGACGCCCAGAAGAAGCTGGAAGCGATCAAGGCCGAACGGGCGGACGCCGGGGCCAAGCTCGACGCCCTCAAGGCGGCCGGACAGGATGCCGCCAAGGACGTCAAGACGAGCTTCGACGCGGCCATGGACAAGCTGACCAAGGACTACGACGCGGCCAAGAAGGCGTTGCAGCAGTAGTACGCGCCCTACCCGGGCCGGCCGGCGTCCGTCCGTTCGGCCCGGATTGCCCCGCGTCACCGGATCGTCACCAGCCTTCTTTAGGGAAGGAGACAACGCTATTTCCCGGGAGGGCGATCACCATGCGGGTCCTTTTCATCTGCGTGCACAACAGCGCCAGGAGCCAGATGGCCGAGGCGTATCTTGAAAAATTTTGCGGCGAGGCGGCCGAGGTGACAAGCGCCGGCCTTGATCCCACCAGCGTCAACCCCCTTGTGGTCACGGTCATGGCCGAGGAGGGGATCGACCTGTCCGGGAAAGGCACGCGCAAGGTCTTCGACCTGTACCGCGACGGCCTGCTCTTCGATTATGTGGTCACGGTGTGCGAGGAATCCCTCGAAGGCCAGTGCCCGGTGTTTCCGGGCGTCACCCACCGGCTGCACCTGCCGTTTCCCGACCCGGCCACGGTGGAGGGCTCGGAGACGGAAAAGCTGGCCGCGGTGCGCGCCATCCGCGACAGCATTCGGGAGCGCATGCGTTCCCTGGCCGGGCAGATAATGGCCGAGGGGAACAGACGCCCCGGGGATACCTGGGAAGGGGGGAAGGGCGCGTGAGCACGAAAAAAAACATCCTTTTCCTGTGTACCGGCAACGCCTGTCGCAGCCAGATGGCCGAGGGCTTCGCCCGGGCGCTCAAGGCCGACGTGCTCACGCCGTACTCGGCCGGCGTGGAGCGCCACGGCCTCGACCCCAGGGCTGTGGCCGTCATGGCCGAAGCCGGGGTGGACATCTCGGGCCAGACGTCCAAGCTGGTCGCCGACCTGGCGCCGGACGTGACCTTCGACGCCGTGATCACCCTCTGCGGCGCGGCCCACGACACCTGCCCCTTCTTTCCCGGGACCGTGGAAAAGCGCCACGTCGGCTTCGATGACCCGCCCGCCCTGGCCGCCGGCGCGGCCTCCGAAGAAGAGGCCCTCGACCACTACCGCCGCGTCCGCGACGCTATTCGAGAGTTTGTGGTGAAGGAATTTTAGGAGAGGAGAGGGGAAGAAGGGATGATGCGAGAGGGGAACCCTTTTTGGAAAAAAGGGTTCCCCTCTCGCGCTCTCCCCTCCCCAAAACTTTTAACGGTTATGGGTGGAGCAATGGCAACATGCCGTAACCGTTAAAAGTTTTTTGAAAGGGGGTCCGGGGGGGAACTTTTTTTCAAAAAAGTTCCTGGTTACGCACAATCCTCAGCCAGTTTGAGCAGTCTGTAAGGCATGGGCGGCGTCCGCAAGGAGACCCAGGCCAACCGCGTGAGCATTGTCGCCAAGTCATAACGGCGATTGAATCGATATCCGAACGAGGCCAGATAGCGCGACACATGTTTGCCTCTCACGGCACGATATGTTCCCAATAATGCTGACTTCACATTGCCAAGCATGGTGTTGACCCACTTAAATACTGAGTCCTGCACAGCCTTGCGGCCACTGTCTTGAACGGGTTCGTGCCGACAGCCCGCAGCCTGGACCTCGGAAAAACATGGCAACCGGTCCGTCACCACCAATGTCCCGGAACGCAAGATTTTCTGAGATGCCCGCTGCACCTCATTACGCCGAAAACCTTTGACTCGGCACAGCTTCATCTTGTGTGGTTGTCCACTTTTTGTCGTTTCAACTGCCGCAATAAACGGAATTTTTCCTGGGGCACCACGTCCACGTTTCCCACCACGTCGTTTACCGCCAAGGTAAGCATCGTCCATCTCTACGCGGCCGGTGAGACGTTGCTGGTGTTCACGTTCGAGCATGACCTGCATCAGCTTGTGAGACATTTTCCAGGCCGTCGTTTGCGTGACACCAAGTCTGCGGGCTAATTCGACACTGGAGATGCCGCCCTTGCTTTGAGTGAGGTGATAAATGGCGCGGAACCACTTCTTGAGGGGAACTTTGGTGGAAGCGAAGATTGTGCCAGCGGTCACCGAAGTCTGCGTACGGCAATGTGAGCACTGAAAGAGCCGTCGCCTGCCAACAATAAGCAGCGAGTACTTATCCCTGCCGCAAATTGGACAAACGAATCCTTCGGGCCAACGCCATTGCACGAGGTGTGCCCAGCATTTCTCCTCGGTGCCGAATTGCGCCTCAAACGCATCTTCGCTCATACCCTTCTGGAATTGCACAATGTTTCTTGCCATATCCAGCGCCTCCAACCCCCAGAAAATACACAAAACAATGACCGCTGACAATTAGCTGATGATTGTGTGTAAGCAGGAAAAAGTTTCCCCCCGGTTCCATTCTCCTCTTCTCCTCCATCCTCACACAGCGAGTTCCTGGACGCCGTCGGGGCCGGCCACCACGATGAGCGACACCATGTCGATGAAGAGGCCGTGTCCGGCCACGCCGGCCCGGGTGTCGAGGCTTGTCGCCAGGGCGGCCGGGTCTTGCAGCGGATCGAAGGCGCAATCCGCGATGACGTTGCCGCGTTCGGTGCGCATGGGGTCGCCGTCCGGGCGCAGGCGCAGGGACGGGTTGCCGCCGATCCGGCGCAGGAAGCGCAGTTCGCTGGCCAGGGCGAAGGGCGTGATCTCCACCGGCAGGGCGTGGCGCGCGCACAGGCGCGGCGAGAGCTTGCCCGCGTCGGCCACGATGACGAGGCGCTGGGCCGCCTGCCCCAGGATTTTTTCGTAGAGCAGCGCGCCGCCGCCGCCCTTGATGCAGTTGCCGACCGGGTCGATCTCGTCGGCCCCGTCGATGGTGATATCGAGGATGGGGGCGTCGTCGAGGCCGGCCACGGGCAGGCCGGCGCGGCGCAGGGCCTCGGCCATGAAATGGGCCGCCGGCACGAAGAACGTGCCGGGCAACTCGCCCCGCTCGGCACGCTCGGCCAGAAAGGGGACGGCGGCCACGGCCGTGGAGCCGTGTCCCATACCCACGGCCATGCCCGGTTCGACCATGGCGGCGGCATGGGCCGCGGCGGCCCGCTTGAAGCCGGCCGTATCCTCGGGACTGAAGGTGCTTGGCGTATTCATGCGCGACGCATACCATCTTTTTGCGCGGGCGAAACCCCGGCGTGGTGTCCGCGGTGAAAAAGCGCTGATCGGCCCGTCCCGGTTTGCCTTTTTCCGGCAAACGGTGTTTAAGTTCAGCCGAGAAGCCCGTAACGGAGCCGGCCGTTCCCGAGACGGCATCGCGTAAACCGTCAAAACCCTGCTGTGAGGCGACCATGCGACCTGAAAGCCTGAAAACGCGTATTTTTCTGGACGGAGCCGACCCCGAGGAAACCCGGCAGGTCGTAAAAGCCCTGGGATTTCTCGACGGCCAGACCACCAATCCGAGCCTTTTGGCCAAAAACCCCGAAGCCCAGGCCCACAAGACCCAGGGCAACAAGTTCAGCGCCACGGCCATTTATCAGTTCTACAAGGAACTGTGCCAGGAACTTTCGGGACTGTTGCCCGAGGGATCGGTGTCCATCGAGGTTTACGCCGACGAGACGACGCCGGTTGCCGCCATGCTGGAGCAGGCGAGGGAGTTCGACACCTGGATTCCCAACGCCCACATCAAGCTGCCGACGACCACGGCCGGCCTGGAGGCGGCGAACGTGCTCACCGGCGAGGGCCGGCGCGTCAACATGACCCTGGTCTTCAGCCAGGCCCAGGCCGCGGCGGTGTATGCCGCCACAAAGGGGGCGGCGCGCGGGGCCGTTTTCCTCTCGCCCTTTATCGGCCGTCTCGACGACCGCGGCGAAAACGGTATGGACCTCATCAAGAACATCCTGCGCATGTACGAGGCCGGCGACGCCCACGTGGAAGTGCTCACGGCCAGCGTCCGTTCCATGGAGCATTTTCTGTGCGCCCTGGCCGTCGGCAGCGACATCATCACCGCGCCCTACAAGATCCTCATGGACTGGGCCGAGGCCGGCCTGCCCATTCCCGGTCCGGCCTATGTCTACGAACCGGCCGGGCTTGCCCCCATCCCCTTTGAGCCCCTGAACCTGGACGCCCACTGGCAGGACTACAGCATCGCCCATCCCCTCACGGACTCGGGTATGGCCAAGTTTTCGGCGGACTGGAATTCCCTGATCGACATGGACGCCTGAGCGCCCTTTTTCCCGGTACGCAGACACACGGCCCGTCGCGCAAGCGGCGGGCTTTTTTTGTTCGGTGTGGTGTATGCATTGCATACGCAGGTGTATTTAAAATGTGCATCCCTGTTGCTGCGCGGTCTGTAGAAAGCCGGTATTCATGCGCTTTTCTCTTTGGCACGCCTGATGCTTTATGCCGGGTGAAGCAACAATCGGTCTTCGGGACATCTGTCCGGGGCCAAAGGAGTATCATCATGAAGCGCATCATTTTATTGCTGACCCTGGCCCTGGCCGTTACCGCCGCCAGCGCTTTTGCCGCCAACAATACGACTTTTACGGCCAACACGGCCAATGCCAATCCGGCCGCCGCCACCACCGTCGGCTGCGGCTACGGCTACGGCCCGATGGGTCCGGGGCATGGCTACGGCATGTCCGGCCGTCATATGGCCGGCTATGGCCACGGCTACGGCCGGGCCTGGGACGCCAATGGGCACGGCCACCGCTACGGCGCCAACGGCCATGGCGGCTGGGGCATGGGTAACGGTCGCGGCATGTATTAAGCCGGTGCCGACGGCCCTGGTGGTCGGCAAGACAGCTCTGCAAGGCCCGTCGCAAAAGCGGCGGGCCTTCTTTTCGTCCTTCCCGCATTGACAAAAGGCGGCGTCGGCCACATGAAGTTAGGGGACACAATCGCCTTCTGAACAAGGCGCTGGGAGGCCGTATGACGCCCGCGCGAGTGATGATCGTGGAAGATGAAGCCATAACCGCCATGGCCACCGGCGCCATGCTCAAGCGGCTGGGCCATCAGGTGGCCGCCTCGGTCGGGTCGGGCGCGGCGGCGCTGGAAGCGTTTTGCCGCTACAACCCCGACCTCGTCCTCATGGATATCCGCCTGGATGGCGATATGGACGGCATCGAGACGGCCCGGGCCATCCGCGCCAAGTCCGATGTGCCGGTGGTGTTCGTCACGGCCTACGTGGACGCCCAGACGCGCCAGCGCGCCGCCGAGACATCCCCTTTCGCCTTCGTTCCCAAACCTCTGGACGAATACGAGCTGGGCGCGCTGTTTAGCCGGCTGCGGGAGGTTCTGCCGTCTTGACCGATCCGGGCTTTGCGGCCTTCGGTCTGGACGGGGATTTCACAGCCGCCTGGCTGGCCGCGCGCCGCCTGGCCGATCTGGCCGAGCGCGATCCCCTGGCCGTCACCCCGGTCGTGGTGGAGGCGTTGACCGGGCTCCTTGTCCGAAACGACCATGCCCGCCAGACCCAGGCCCGTATCCTCTACCGCGACGCGGCCGGGATTCTGGTCAGGCTGCTTGCCGATGGCAAACCGGAGCAGTCAGCGTCCGCCCGGCGGGCGCTGACCGCCGCCCTGGCCACGCCTGGAAAACCGCGCCTGGCCGCCGCCGAGGCCGTGGGCGGCCTGCCGCTGGCCGACATTGTCCCGCCCGAACCTCCCGTTGCCGATCAGGCCGCCCGGCCGGTGCCCTTGGCCACCCTGCTGGTCAGGGCCGGAGCCGATCCCGCCGCCAAACCCCGCCGCGCCGGCCGCAGCCTCGTTGCGCCCGCCCGCCGACCCGGTCGGCTGGTGGTGATCAAATGCCTGCGCCACGGCGAGGACCCGGTGGGGCTGGCCCTGGAAGGGGCCTGGATGGAGCGGTGCGCGGCCATGGACTTTCCCGCGCCCTGCCACGTGCCGGCCCCGTTTCGTGATGACGGGGCCATGCTTTGGGCCGTCGCCGAGGCGCTCCCGGACATCCCCGGCCGCGACCGGCAGGGCCGCTGCCTGGCCTACGTGGCCCGGGAGGACTATTTCCGCTACCCCAACGATCCGTGCCCGGAGGACTTCGACGGGGAGGCGCTTTGCGCCACCCTTGGCCGGGCCGCCTTGCTCCTTGGCTGGCTGGCCGGCCAGGGCGTCGTGCACGAGGCGGCCATACCGCTTTTCCACAACCGGGTGCAGCGCGAGCGCCGCGAGGACGCCGGGGTCTACGACTGGCGGCTGCCCGGCCGGCTGGATCGCTGGCTCGACTCGTCGCGGCACCCCAATTTCGGCGTCTCGGGCCTGCGCGATTTCGAACACCTCGTGTGCCTGCCCGGCGCGCCGGGAAAGCTCTACCGCCACCTCGGGAACCATTTCATAAGCCTGCTGCTCGTCGCCGGCAGCGCCTTCCGCCAACGCGACCCCGGCCTTGTCGGCCTGATGCCGGACGGTGCGCCGGCCGATGCCAGGCATCTTTTCGACGAGGCGGCCCTTGCCCGGATCATCGAAACGATCTTTTCCGGCTACCACGAAGGGTTTGTCGGCACGCCGGGCGCGCCGCCTTTCGATGCCCGCGACCTGGCCCGGCGTATGGTGGAGGAGATGGGCGTGGACCGCCACATGACCGAACTTTTGCGCGTGGCCGACCAGGAAGCCATGACCGACGCCGCGTTCGTGGAATTTCTCACTTCCCGGGGCCTCACCCCGGAAGCGGCCCGGGCGCACACCCGGGGAGCGGCCGACGTGGAACTTGTCACCGGCCCGCACCTCGGCGATTTCAACAACCGCACCAGCCTGCCGGAACTCAACGAAGCCACCGCCGCCGCCGTGGCCGCCTGCCTCGCCGCCCGCCATGGGCGGGATCACCTGCGCTGACGCGGGAGTGGCGAGCGTTTCTTGAAACGCTCGGGCGTAATTTAGAAAATCCGGTAGTCGCCTTCGTTGTCTTCGGGCACGTGCCTGTCGCGTCATGAGGCGGGCCGCAAGGACACCTGTCCCCGCGTTCCGGCATGCGGGTGGGGAGGAGGGCTGTGCTTGTGGTTTCCCGCTTCGTGGAAATTCCCGTTGACAATGTCACCGACCGGTGACTATAGGCCTGGTGGGGGAAATGCACATGTCTGCCGAGCACCATGTCGCCACGGGGAGACCCCGCAACAGGGAAGCCACCAAGAAACTGCTCACCGAGGCCATAGGGCGCGTCCTGGCGCGCCAGGGGTTCACGGCGGTCGGCGTCAACACCGTGGCCCGCGAAGCCGGCGTGGATAAGGTCCTTATCTACCGCTATTTTGGCGGCTTGCCGGGGCTTGTGGCGGCATTTTCCCGCGAGGGCGATTTCTGGCCGAGCTTTGACGAACTGATCGGCGGCGACAAGGAAGCCTTTTTGGCGCTTCCCCGTGCCGAGCGGATGGTCATGGTGGCCCGCAACTATATGCGCGGCATACGCAGCCGGCCCATGACCCAGGAAATCCTGGCCTGGCGGTTTCTGGAATACAATCAATTGACCGAGGCCCTGGACACCGTGCGGGCCTCGATCGGCGCCCGGCTTGTTGAGTTCGTCTGGGGCGGCGTGCCGGGAGATCTGGACATCGAGGCGTTCAATGCCGTGATCGGCGGGGCCATCAACCATCTGGCCGTGCGCGCGCGCCAGGAAAAAACCTTCGCCGGTCTCGATTTGGCCGCTCCGGAAAGCTGGGAGCGCCTGGAAGCCATGCTGGCCCGGATGATCTGGGCGGTTTTGGGCGGGGCATAGTGGAGGGATTTTTTTTGAGCCATATGTCACCGATAGGTGACTATATCGGAACACGTCCAGGGAAGCTGCGGCTCCGGACACGGTGGACTGCCCGGAGCGGACGCGGCCACGGGCCGCTAACACATGAGGAGATGATCATGAACCACGAACGAAGCGGAAAGGGCATTGGCGCGTCGCGGGGCTGGCAGGCCGTTTTGCCTTGGATGTTTGGGGTAACGCTTCTGGGGGCGGCGTTGTTGCTGGCGTATCTGGGCGAGGCCTGGGCGGATGACAATGCCGGCGTGCGGGTAACGCAGGACCTGGAGGCCATGGAGGAGGCCGATCGTGGCGGTCGGCGGGACGCCGGCAAATCCGCCTTCAGCGCGACAAGCCAAGGAAGCTATGTGGCGCCGGTTGCGGTGTCAAAGGCGAGGATGGCCGCCTGGCGCGAGGCGGTGACGCTCTCCTACGACACGGGGCGGCTGGGTTTGGACATGGGGTACACGGGGACGTGGTATGATTTCTCCCGGGTCGGCCGGCTGCCTTTCGGTGGGCGGGCCCCCTTCGAGGCCCTGCATGCGTTGGAGGCGGGGCTGACGGTCAGGGGCGACTTGTGGAGAGCGGTCAAGGGGTTCGTCGGTCTGCGGGGAAACCTGGGATTCGAACGCGATCCCGTCGGCGCTCCGGCCGGGTCGATCCTGGCGGGCGCGAGTTTCCCCCTTGGCGACCACTGGCTGCTGACCCTGGGGGGCGGGGTTTCCGTTTCCAAGATCACGACGCAGGCCTTTCCGGTGGCCAGCGTGCGCTATGCCTCCCCGGCCAGGCCCGATCTGTCCGTCGAGCTTGGCTTCCCACGGACCGAGGTGGCTTGGCGCGGCGGGAAATGGTGGGGGCTTCGCCTCACGGGGGCCATGGACGGCGGTGAGTACAAACTGGCCGAAGACAATCCCGTGGCGGGCGGCGGATTCGTTTCGTTGCTGGAGGCCCGGGTCGGGACCTGGCTGGATTTATGGCCGTACCAGGGATTGTCCGTCAGTCTCGGGGCGCTCTACGCCCTGCCGGGGACGATGACCTTTTACCGGGAGAGCGGTTCGCGCATCAAGGAATACGACACAGGCGGCGGTCCCGGCGGCGCGGCGCGGTTACGCTTCACGTTTTAGGCCTGCCCGCCCCTATTGTCCCAGCCGAGGCCGTCCGATAGGAGGGCATCGACCGCCATCTTGTGGCGTGGCAGTGGGGAAGCGGCATGACAAAACGCGAACGCATGGTCTTTATCGAGGCCCTGGACCGGCTGGGACTGCTCAAGTACGTGGTGGCCGTGCTTTTTACGGGCACGGCCTTTGTGCTGATCGCCGGGGCGTTCGTCTACGAGGAGCTTGGCCGCCGTGGGCCGGCGCTGCCGGTCGTGACGATGCCGCCGCTGGCCGAGGCGGCACCCCGGGCGCCCGGTTACCGGCTGCGGGCCAGGGTCTCGCGCGACGTGCGCTTCACCACCGCGCCAAAGGAGCCGGCCGGGTTCTCGTTTTACGACATCAGCGCCGGGGAAACGCCCCGGACCCTGGCCCACAAGCTGGCTGACAAGCAGTTTCGCCTGGGCCGCGGCCATGGCGAGAGCTGCAATTTCGCCTTCCCGCTGTCCGGCCCGGTCGGCGAACGGGAAGCCGTGGCCGCCTTCATTCGGGAACGCAGCCGGCAGTGTTGCGCCGTGGCGGCGAACCTTCCCGGCCAGCTCGTCACCTACGCCTTTTCCCGCACCGACCGGAAATCGCCGACCCAGGCCGGGCCCATTGCCGGAGCGGCCGTCTTTTCCGAAGTCGCGGGCAGCCTGCTCACCCTCAATCTGCGCTTCACCGACAAGATCGACGGTTACGAAACGGCCATGCGCCGCCATCTGACTGCCCGGTTCGGGCCGCCGTCGGCCATGGGCAAGGCCGGTCAGGCCTGGGCCAGGGAGGGGGGGCTGGTCACCATGGCCCGCACCGGCGGCGCGCTCTCCGTGACCGCCTACTACGCCGCCAATATCGAGCGCCATGCCCAGACCACCATGCGCCTGGCCGCCCGGCCTGCGGACCCGCCGGCCCCGCCAGCGGCAGCGGCCAAGTTGGCTCTGGCCAACGCCCCCTAGCGCAACAGGCTGTCGAGAAGTTTTCCCTGCCCGCGTTGCCACAAAAGGTTCAAGACTCACGGAGGTCAACTCCGCTTCGGCCTTGAACTTTTTTTTCGCCTTGCCAGCGAAAATTTTCACCAGCCTGCGTACAAGGACTTTGCGAACAGGCTGGTAAGGAGTTTTTGGGGAGGGTGGGGGTCCGGGGGAGGGAACCCTTTTTTGCAAAAAAGGGTTCCCTCCCCCGGGGTCCTTCTCTTTTTCTTACTCTCTCCCCAACAGCCGGACCCAGCCCAGCGGCCGACCCGAGGCGTCGGGGCAGGGCGTGTCCGTTTCGGTGGGGGCCGGCGGCTGTCCGGGGAAAGCATCGGCGAAAAGTTCTCCGGCCAGGCGGCCGTCGGGATGGGCGAACAGTACCCGGCCGTCGGGATCGACCACGGCAAAGGGGCGGCCGAAGGCGTGCCCCACGGCTTCGAGCAGCCGGCGATAGAGCTGGGCCGCCGCGTCGGTGGGGCAGGGGCGTTCGCGCTGCCGCCGGGTGATGGCCATTTCCAGGTTGGCCTTGAGGTCGAGGAGTTTGACGGGCTTTTGGATGTAGCCGGCGGCGCCTGTCGCGGCCACGCGGTCCATGATCTCGCGGTCCACGGCCGCCGTGAGGAAGATGACCGGCGCGCCCAGGGATTCGATGATGGCCTTGGCCGCCGTCACCCCATCCATGGTCCCGGCCAGGTTGATGTCCATGAGCACAATGTCCGGGGCATGGGCCGCGGCCTCGGCAACGGCTTCCTCGCCGGTCTCGATCACGGCGCACACGCCGTAGCCCAGGCGATCCAGGATTTTTTCGACCACGCGGGCCGAGAGCGGATCGTCCTCGACGATGAGCACCGTACGGCGGGCTGGGGCGTCGTCCATGGCCGTATTACGCCTTGTCCGCGAGCTGTATCTTCTGGTAGGCGTCCTGGATTTTGTAATACAGGTCGTCCATCTCGGCCGGCTTCATCAGGTAATCGAACGCGCCCTGCTCCATACCCCGAATAGCCACGTCCACATTGGCGTGCCCGGTCAGCATGATGACTTCCACCCGGGGATGGGCCTGCTTGATGCGGGAAAGCGTTTCCATGCCGTCCATGCCGGGCATTTTGACGTCGAGCAGCACCACGTCCACTTCGTTTTCGTTCAAAATGGACAGCGCCTGCTCGCCGCTTCCCGCCGTGAGCACCGTCAGGCCGCGTCTGGCCAGGCGTTTGCGCAGCGTGTCCACGTAGATTTCCTCATCGTCGACCAGAAGAACCCGTACCGCTTCGCTCACGACAGACCCTCCGCTTGGACATGGCATAACTGCCTGTTCATAGCCGTGCGGCACCGGAAATGCAACAGAGCGGCGCATTGACAGCCGGCCCCTCGCTTCATAGGTAGCGGCCCAGACAACGGAAAGGGAGCAGGCATGCGCGATCTCGATCTGTCCGCCATCGGCGGCATTGCCCGGCTGGCCGGCCACGCCGTGCTGGAAATCTACCACAGCGGTTTTACCGTTGCGGAAAAAGCCGACCATTCGCCCGTGACGACCGCCGATACGCGTTCGAGCGCCATCATCCTGGACGCCCTGGCCCAGGTGTACCCGGACGTGCCCGTGGTGTGCGAGGAGACGAAGGCCGCGCCGTACGAGACGCGGCGACGCTACAAGCGGTTTTTTCTGGTCGACCCCTTGGACGGCACCAAGGAATTCATCCGGCGAAACGACGAATTTTGCGTGCTCATCGCGCTTATCGAGGCGGGGCGGCCCGTGTACGGCGTCATCCACGCGCCGGTCGCGGATACGCTTTACAGCGGCGGCCCGGGCATCCCGGCCACGCGACGGGTGGCCGGGGGAGACGCCGAGCCCATCCACGCCGTCGCCCCGGTCCCTGGCCAGCCGCTTCTCGCCATGGGCAGCCGGTCCCATGCCGATGCCGCCACGGCCGCCTATCTGGGGCGCTTTCCCGGCGTGCGGCTTGTCAGCCGGGGCAGCGCGCTCAAGTTCGCCGCCCTGGCCGAAGGGGCCTGCCACCTGTATCCGCGCCTGGCCCCGACCTGGGAATGGGACACCGCCGCCGGCCATGCCGTGCTTGTGGGGGCGGGGGGCGTGCTGACCGCACCGGACGGCGGGGAATTTCGTTACAACAAGCCGGAATTGCTGAACGGGCCGTTTGTGGCCCGCTCTTTTTCCGGAGATGCCGTTGACGGAAATTCCATCCTAGTTTAGTATGGAATTAGGACCGGGTAACCGCCCGCGTCGTGCCCGCAACGCTGTTCTTCGTGGGGAGGGATCATGCCTGAGAATCTTATTTTATACCTTGCCGGAAAAACGCCGGGAAACAGCCGGTTGGAAGCGGCGTTGCGCGACTGGTGCGACAGGCTCCAGCCCGGCCGGTTCCGGCTGGAAGTGGTGGATGTGGAAAAATGGTCGTCCAAGTCGCAGTCGCCTCCGGTCCTGGCCGTGCCCGCCCTGGCGATCGGGAGCACCGGGCGCATGTTCGTGGGAGATTTTTCCAATATTTCCAACGTGATGACGGCCTTGGGCTGCCTTTTGGCCGCTTCCTAGGGACAGCGCGCCGCGCCTTGAAATAAACCCGGGCTCACCCGCCCGGTCCCGGAAACGCCTCCCCCCGCCGCATCAGGCTCCCGCCGGCTCCTCGTGAGTCAGGCAGTGCACCGCCCCAAGCCCCCAGACCAGGTCCACGGCGCTGATGCCGACCACCTCGCGGTCCGCGAAGGTCTCGGCCAGGATGCCAAGCGCCAGCCGGTCGCGCGCGTCGTTGAAGGTGGGAACCAGCACCACGCGCGGCGTGATCAGGAAATTGGCGTAGCTGGCCGGCAGCCGCTGGCCCCGGAAAACAAGGGGATGCGGCATGGGCAGGTCGATGACGGTGAGCTTGCCGCCGTCGGCCAGGCGCGCGCCGGAGAGCCGTTCGCGGTTTTCGGCCAGGGGACGGTGATTGGCGTCGGCCGGGTCGTCCTCCCGGCACAGCACCACCGTGTCGCGGGAAACGAACCGGCACAGGTCGTCCACATGGCCGTGGGTGTCGTCCCCGGCAATGCCGCGCCCCAGCCAGATGACGTTTCGTGTGCCGAGGTACTCGGCAAAGACCGCTTCGTAGTCGGCCCGCCCGAACCCCGGATTGCGCACCTGCTGCGTCGCGTCGAGCAGGCATTCCTCGGTGGTCAGCACGTCGCCAGCGCCGTTGCCGTCCATGGCCCCGCCTTCGAGCACCACCCGCCGGCCGTCGCGCTCGGGAACCACCACCTCCATGCCCAGCTCGCCGCACACCCGCTTCCCCACAGCGCTGTCCTTTTCATAATCCGGATATTTGGCCCAGCCGGTAAAGCCGAAGTCCACCGCGACCACCCGGTCGCCCCGGCGCACGAAAAACGGCATGAAATCCCGGGTCCAGCCCCGGTCCATGGGCGTGGTGAAGACTTCCACCAGCCCCGTGTCCGCGCCCACGTCGCGCAGCACCCGCCGCGCCTTTATTTCCTGCGCGCCGTCGCGCACGAGCAGGCGCACCTTTTGTCCCGCACCCGTAAGCTTGCGGAGCATCTCGCCATACACCCAGGCAATGGGGGCGAACTTGCCCGGCCAGTCCGTCACATTGCCCGGCCAGGCCAGCCAAACCGCCGCCTGGGCGCCGAACTCCGCCGGCCATAGGATGTTGTTGTCAGGCATGGGAATCCTTCTTGGATGAGGATGGGAAATGAGCTGGGGAAGGGAACCCCGCCCCTACACCTGCCGGCAGACGTAGAGCACCAGCCCGACGACGGCAAGGGGGAAGTCGGCGGCAAGCGGGGCATGGGAGTCCTTGCCGGTTGCAGCGGCTTGGCATATTTTGACCAAACTGATGGGAAATAGATCGGATACAGGACGCAACACGGAGGACGCATGGCGGAAAAAGCCGGAAACGCGTGGGTGGCCAAGGTCGCCTGCGGGCGCAGTCGCGAGGAACAGACCCGGGACATAGAAAACTGCGGCAACCACGGGGCGATCCCCGTGCTTCGGGCCATGGCCCTGGCCGCAAGCGGGGTTGGAAAGGCCCGGGACACGGCGGCGAACGCCTTGCTGTTCGGGTGTTACAGGCCGTTTAGCACGCCGTATATCGTGCGTGATGTGATCCGTCTCCTTGACTTGCTCGATGTCGAATACACCTGGCTGGACAAGGAGTACTGCTGCGGCCTGCCCCTGCTGCATCAGGCCGCGGGAGAAGAGCGCCAGGCCGTTGTCGGCGCGATCCAAGGGTTTATGCGGGGCAATTGGGAGTTGGCCGAGGCCAAGGGGGCAAAACAGCTCGTTTACTGTTGCGCGGGTTGCGCCCATGCGGCCAAGGGCATTCAGGAAGACAGGCGGGAAGGCAATAAATACATTCTCGACCTGTTGCTCGATGCACTATCGACCAGGGCGCTTGCCGTGACGCCGATGCGGGTGGCGTATTTCGGCGGTTGCCATACCTCCTATGCCGGGCAGTTGCCGCAGGTTGCCCTCGATTGGGAGCGGTACCGCGCATTTCTGGAGAAGGTCGACAAACTGCGGGTGGTTGATTTGCCGCGCACGCTGTGCTGCAAGGTCAAGTCGGATAGAATCGTCGAAATGGCCTTGGAGGAAGGCGTCGATGCCATGGTCTGCGCCTGTTCGGGCTGCAATGTGGCCATACGGCAGGCCGGAAGCGGCAGGATTCGGGTGATGAGCTATCCGGAACTGCTGCTTGAAAGCCTTGGCGTGAAAAGCGACGGGGCTTCGTAAAAAAGCCGGTTCGCTTACACCTGCCGGCAGACGTAGAGCACCAGGCCGACGACGGCAAGGGTGATGCCGGCCGCGCCAATGGGGCCGGGCCAGGGGCCGGCCAAAAGCAGGGTCTCGCCGAGCAGGGAGAAGACGACTTCCAGGGACTGGGTGGCATCTGTCGCGGCCAGTTCGTAGGCGGTCCTGGCCCGGCTGCGGGCCCGCAGGAAGAGCGAAGTGGCGATGACGCCGGCAAAAAGCGCCACCAGGGCGGTCTGGACGACCTGTCCCTGGGACGGGGCCGGCGGGTGGGTGACCGCGACCAGGATCAGCCAGAAGGGAATCGAGCCGATGGTGAGGAGCAGGGTGGGCGTGCGCCCGGCGTCGAGCGCCGGCTGGTCGATGCGCGGGATGCGTTTGCCGCCGCCGTGGCGGGCTTCCCAGACGAGCTGGTTGCCGAGGGGGTAGGCCAGGGCGGCGACCAGCACGGCGACCACGCCCCAAAGCCTCCCCAGGTCGGTCGCGCCGCGCGCCTGTTCGAGGTTGACCAGCACGATGCCGCAGAAGATGAGCCCGGTAAACGCCAGCCCCTTGCGCGGCACCTTGCGCCCGAGAAGCGCCAACACCAGCGGCGTGGCCAGGATGGTGGACTGCCAGGTCGTGGCCACCACCCAGCCCGGGGAAAAGGCGGCGGCCAGGGTGACGCCGGCGTAGAAGACGCCGAAGCCGACCGAGCCGGCCAGGGTCCAGAACACGGGGTTGCGGCCGAAAAGCGCGAAGGCTTCCTTAAGCGCCCGGGGGCCGCCGGAAGCCAGCGTCCAGGCCAGGAGGATCGGCAGCATGAAGGCGTAGCGCAGGCTGGCCGACCACACCCAGTGCCCGCCCTCCAGGCTCATGGCCCGGTTGAGCACGAAGGTGCTGCTGAAAAACAGGGCGGCCATGGCCCCCAGCGCGATAAGGCGGCCCATGCGGGGCGATCAGGCCAGTCCGGTTTCGGCGGCGACGTCGGTGATGGCGGCGATGGCCAGGGCCAGAAATTCGTCCAGGGGCACGCCGGCCTTGTCGCATTCCAGGATGTTGGCCCGGCGCACGTTGGCGGCAAAGGCCTTGTCCTTCATCTTCTTTTTGATGCTCTTGGGCTTCATGCCGATCATCTTGTCCGGCCGCACCAGGGCGGCGGCGGAGATGATGCCGGTGACGGTCTCGGCGGCCCGCAGGGCGAAGTCGAAGGGGGTCTGGGGCGCAACTCCCGTATGCTCGTCGTTGTGGGCGGCGATGGCGTGCAGGGCCTCGGAGGGAAGCGCGCCTTCGGGCAGCAGTTCGGCCAGGGCGAGGCCGTGGCGCTCGGGGGCCTCGGCGGTCTGGGGGTAATCCAGGTCGTGGAGCAGGCCGGTTATGCCCCAAAGTTCGGGATCTTCCCCGAGCCGGGCCGCCATGGCCCGCATGACGACTTCGGTTTCGCGGCCGTGGGCCACCAGTCCGGGATGGGGATTCTGGGCCGCGATGAGCGTCACGGCCGTCGTGCGATCGATCATGAGGGATCCTTTGGCGTCTCGGCGGGGTGCAGGGCGTCGAGGTCGGCCCGGATGTCCTTGGCCACGCGTTCGGCATAGGCCAGGGCCACTTTCTTGGCGTCCTCGAGGTTGGGTATCTTGTCCTTGAGCGAGCGTTTGCCGACCTGGATCTTCCAGCCCGGCGCGCCCATGCGTTCATGGATGACGGCCACGAGCAGGGCCTTGCCGAGGTTGATGTAGTGTGTGCTGTCGTCGTGCCTGATCCATTCGGCCGTCATAACGCCTCCTGGGGGGACATTCGCCCCGCGACAAGCCCTATCATTTTGCCGGCCGGCGGCAAAGGGCGCGCGGGCGGCAATTTTCGATCATTGGGGAAAGCGCAGGGTGAAGGCCGCGCCGTCGTGGTTGCGGACGTCGAGGCTCCCGCCAAGCTGCCGGGTCAGGTTGACGACGAGCTGCATGCCGAGGGTGGCGCCGCCCTCCGGGGCAAAGTCCTTGGGGAGGCCGGGGCCGTCGTCGCTGACCACGATGACCACGTCTTTTTCTTCCTCGCGCAGCTCCACGCGCAACAGTCCGGCCTCGCGCCCGGCAAAGGCGTGCTTGTAGGCGTTGGTGAAAAGTTCGTTGAGGACGAGCCCGGCCGGCACCGCTTGCTCGATGGGCACGCCGACCGGATCGAGACGGCAATCGAAGGTCAGGCGGGGCGTTTTCTGGGCATGGCCGAAAAGGCGCGGCAACAGTTCCCGGATGTAGTCGTCGAGGCGGATGCGCGACAGACTGGTCGCGCGGTAGAGTTCCTCGTGGACAAGGGCCATGGAGGCGATGCGGTTGCGGCTTTCGCGGAAGCTTTCCAGCGCCACCGGATCGTGGACCTGCTCTTCCTGGAGATAGAGCAGGCCGGAAATGATCTGGAGGTTGTTTTTGACCCGGTGGTGGATTTCCTTGAGCAAGGTGTCCTTTTCGGCCAGGGACTCGCGCAGCTCGTTTTCGGCCTGCATGCGCTCGGTGACGTCCTTGTCCACGCCCCGGTAGCCCTTAAACGCGCCGGATTCGTCGCGCCAGGGAACGCCGCTCGTGCTGATGGAGCGCCGCAGGCCGTCCTTGGCCACGCGCCAGTGGATGCACTCGCGCAGGGGTTCGTCCGCGTCCCTGGCCGCGTCGAAGACCGGCCGGACCCGGGCCTCTTCGCCCGGAGCCAGGAAGTCGAAAAAGGATTTGCCGAGAAGCGCCTCGGGGGCGTAGCCCATGGATTGGCGCACCTTGGCGCTGACGTAGACGTAGCGGGCGTCGGCGTCGGTCTCCCATATCCAGTCGGCCATGCTGGCGGTGATATGGGCCATGCGTTCCTGGTTGCGGCGCAGGGCGGCCAAGGCGTTTTCGCGGGCCGTCTCCTGCCGGGCGAGCAGTTCCGTCATGGCGTCCAGGGTTTTGGCCACCTTGCCGATGCCGCTCTCGCCGTAAGGCAGGTCCGTGCGGGCGGTCAGGTCGCCCCGGCCGACGCGGTCGGCGGTGGCGGCGACCCGGTCGAGCCGCCTGGCAATGACCGCGCCGCCGAAAAACCAGGCCACGCCAATGGCCAGGACGGCGGCGGCGGCCAGAAGAATCAGGTTCGTGGCCAGGGCCTTTCTGGCCGGGGCCAGCACCACGGATTCGGGCAGTCCCACCACGAAAGTCATGTACGGCGTCTGGCCTGGAGCCAGGGAAAGCTTCTGGTAGGCCAGGAACCGGCGGCGTCCGTCGGAGCCGGTTTGCGGGAACGAGCCTTCCTCGCCGCCTTTGGAGACTTCTTCCCATACCGCCGCCTTGACCGGTCGGCCCAGCGGATTGGTTTCGGTCTTGGGTCGGTAGTAGAGCCGTACGCCCTTGTTGTCGGTGATGCCGAACATCGATCCCGGCGGCAGGAGCAGCTTGTCGAAGGCGGCGTCGTAGCTGGCGAGCTTGACCGCGGCGATGAGCACGCCGGCCGTGTTGCCGGCGGCGTCGCGGAAGGGCAGGGCAAAGGGGAAGGCGGGGTCGAAGCCCGTGCGGCTGACGATGTATTCGCCGGCGGAAAAACGGCCCGTGGTCATGGCGTCCCGGAAGTGCTTGCGGTCGGCCAGGTTGACCCGGCCGTAGGGCAGGCCCGAGGCGACGATGTCGCCCTGCCGGTTGACGACGAGGATGTTGATATAGATGGGGTTTTGTTGGAGCAGGGAGGCGAAGAGCGCGTCGCAGGCCGTGGTGTCCAGGCGGCGCACTTCGGGCATGGCGGCCAGGGTGGTGAGGAGCAGCCGGGTGCTGTCGGTGATGCGGGCCTGGACCTGGGCGAAGGTGGCGGTCGAGCGCCGCGCCTCCATGGTGGCGTCCTCGACCAAGTGGCGTCGCTGCATGACGCCGTCGTAGACTTGCAAGCCCAACGCCGGCAGCACGGCCAAAAGGGCCAGCAAGACGAGTCCGCCCCGGATGGAGAGTGTCCAGCGGATTTTCACATGCCGTCTCCCGCGCCGCCCGCAGGCAGGCTTCGCCGTGTCAGCGCCTGCCGAGAAAGGACAACAGGCGTCGGGCCAGGGTCAGCCCCACCGTCAGGTCGGCTATGCCGTGGCGCAGGGATGCCCGGGCCATTCCCCATTCCAGGCCCAAAAGCCGCCGGTTGATGTCGCCGCGAAGGGCCAGTCGTTTTTTCTCGGCCTCGAGTTCGCGCAATTGTCCGTCTAGAAACATTCCCGATCCTTTCGCAACTCGGCGGCGGTCTGGGAAAAGACCCGGGGCAGCCGGGACAACCGGCGTCGCAGGCGCCAAAAGGCTCCCGCCCCCGCGACCAGACAGACGACGGCCACGCCCGCGGCCACGGCCACCCGCCACGGCGGCGGTACGGCCAGCAGCACGGCCACGCCGGCCAGCCCCAGCCCCACGACCAGAAACGCCGCGCCCGCGCAGGCCAGAATCAGGCACTGGACCAGACGCACCTTGGCCGCCCTGGCCTCCAGTCCCAGGAGTTCCAGCCGGTCGGCCAGGATCTCCAGGCAGATGCCGCACAGCCGGCCGCCGGCGGCCAGGGCTTCGTCGAGGGGGCCAAGCCCGGAGGCCACGCTACTTCCTGCTCATGAACCAGCCGAGAAACAGCCCCAGCAGAAAGGAGCCGCCCACGACGTGGTAGGGTTTGTCGCGCACCATCCGGTCGGCCGTGGCCACGGTCTCGTCGAGGAGCCCCTCGATGTCGGCGTATTTGTCCTTGGCGGCCTCGAGGCGTTCCTCAAGGCGTTGCCGGGCCTTTTGGATGTGCTCGTCGGCCTCGCCGGCCGTGGCGTCGAGCAGGGCTCCGGCGTGGCGCACGATTTCCCGCAGTTCCTCGGAGGCCTGGTCGGTATAGGCGGTTTTCCTCGGCATGGCGTTCCTCCTGGCAACAGGCTTTGTCCACTGTCCCGCACGCTAGTCCGTAAGGGGCGTCCTTGTCCATGTCCGGGCTTCGTCGTCCGTGGGGGCCTCGGTGTCCCGGGGCGGCGCCCCGGCCGCCAGGGGCAGGAAAAAATGAAACGCGCTGCCTTGTTCCGGTTCGCCGCGAAGGACGATGCGGCCGTCCATGCCCTTGGCCAGCAGGGCGCACAGCGCCAGCCCCAGCCCGGCTCCGCCCTGGCCACGGGTGGTCGAGGCGTCGAGCAGGGTGAAGGGGGTGAAAACGGCTTGCCGTTTTTCCGGCGGAATGCCCATGCCGGTATCGATGATGCCAAAGCGCAACACGTCCCGGTCCGCGTCCTCCGAGGACCGGGCCAGTTCCAGGCGGACTCCGCCCGTGGCCGTGAACTTGACGGCGTTGTCGAGGAGATGGTCGAGCACCTGCCGGATTTTTTCGGGATCGCCATGCGCTTCGGCCGGCACGTCCGGGTCCACGGACACGGTAAAGCCCAGGCCCTTGGCCGCGGCCCGGGGGGCGCAGGCTTCGGCGGCCTGCCGGGCCAGGGCGGCGGGGTCGTATGTCCTGGTTCGCAATTGCAAGGTCCCGGCGTCGAGACGCGAAATGGTCAGGACATCCTCGAGCTGGGCCAAAAGCGACTCGGCGGCCTGTTCGAGGGCGGTCAGAAATGCCGGCTGGCGGCCGGTAAGCCCGCTGTCGCGCAGCACGTCCACCATGCCGAGGATGGTGTTCATGGGCGTGCGGACCTCGTGGCTCATGACGGACAGAAACCGCGTTTTGGCCTGACTCGCCGCCTCGGCCGCCTCCTTGGCCAGACGCAATTCGCGCTCCATGGCCTTGCGCTCGGAGATGTCCATCATGACGGCAAGGAGGCAGGGCTCGCCGTAGGCGTCGAGGGGGATGCAGGAAAGCAGGCCGGTGGCGTTTCGGCCATCCTTGAGACGCACGCGCAACTCCATGTTGCGCACGACGCCCTCGTCATCGATGGCCTGGACGACCCGTTGCTGGTCGTCGGGATCGAGCCAGATGCCCAGGGAGTCGTTGCTGCGGCCGATGACGTCCTCCCGGGTGTAGCCGGTCATGTCGGTGAAGGTCTTGTTGACGTCGAGGTAGCGTCCGTCCTCCCAGGTGGTGATGGCGATGACGGCGGGGGTGAGGTGGAAAATCTTGTCCAGCCGTTCGCGACTTTCCCGCAACAGCTCCTCGGCTTCGAGTTCCTCGGTCACGTCCCTGGCGTAGATGGCCAGCCGGACCAGGCCGTCGGCCAGTCCCGGCAGGCGGTACAGGACGTTGTCGTAGGTGCGTCCGCTGCGGATATCCCGGAAGCATACGGTGCGGCCCGTGGTCATGGCCTGCGTGTAATGCCGCCGGCGGGCGGCGGCGACGGCGGGTTCGGTCAGGTCCAGGACGATCCGGCCACGCATGGAGGCGACGTCCCGGCCGAACCGCGCCGCTGCGGTGCGGTTGGCCGTGAGCACCCGGAAATCCTGGTCGAGGACCAGGATGGCGTCGCTGGTGGCGTCGAAGACCGTTTCGAGCAGGTCGTGATGGGCGCGCAGGGCCCGTTCGGCTTTCTGGCGACGGACGGTTTCGGCCCGCAGACGGCGGTTGCGCCACAAGGCCAGGACCAGGGCGGCGAGAAGGGCCAGGCCGAACAGGATGTCGATTGTGGTATGGGAAAGGTCGGTCCCGGCCGAGGCCGTGGCCGGGAGGCCGAGCAGGGCGGCCGACAGCAGCCCGGCCCGGCCCGATATCGCGGCTACATGAAGGCGTAGGCGCTGCGGCCGTGCTGGCGGCGCACCCGTTCGATCACGGCCGTGCGGTCGTCGCAGGCGAACCCGCCGGGGCTGGTGGCGCAGACGAGCTCGGCCGGCGAAAAGCGGTAGCCGTTGACGATGACGAAGCGGCGGCGCTCCCATTTGTTTTTGCATTCTCCAAGAGCCCAGCGAAAGTTCTGGTCCTCGCGGAGCCGGTTGACGAATTCCTTGGCGCTTTGCAGTGACATGGCTGCCCCTCCCTGAGCATATCCCGGGGAAAAGCAAAGGCCATGCCACCTCTTTTCATGCGACTCCATAAAATGGCTACATCATATTGGTATATAATAAAATAATGGAGAAATTTCTCCTGTCGCAGCCGCCCAAACCCGTTTCACCAACGCAAACAACCGCGCGCCTGGCGTCTGTGTTTGTCAAACGCGGATCGGGCTCACTTCGGGTAGTTCGTATTGCAGTATTTCGCGCACCAGTTGTTGGCCATCATCACCGTGGGCACGCAGCCGTCGAACTCGTTGGGGACGTACAGGCGGTTGTAGACGTCCTGGCAGGCCTTGACGCAGGCCTCCCGGGAGGCGTGTTTGACCGAGAGCACGTTCGTGTCGAAATCGTTGCAGATGGAAATGGTGTCGCAGGAGGCGCGCCGGCCGATGGAGGTGTAGCAAAAGCCCCGGAATTCGGAGTCGGTCAGGGGCCGGGAAATGCTGCAGGCGGCGAGCCCGATGGTGAGGGTGAGCAGGGCCAGTGCGAGTGCCAAAGGTCTTTTCATGGGTTCCTTCCTTTTCGGAGCCCTGCCTCGGATTGTCCAAGTCCTGGTCGCGGACCCCGCCGCCCGGTACGGTACACTGTTTGCCCGCGCGTTGGGAAGGGGGGCCGGCCCGGTTGCGGCGGGAAAGGGCCGGGTACAAAACCTTGTACCGGCTGTCCCGGGGTTGGCTGGCCCGGTCAAGGATTCTGTACCCGAAACGGCTGTCCCGGCCTGGAAGTCCCCCTGTACTGTGCTGTGTAATACTTTGTTATTCTAGAATAAATTTTTTATTTTGAAGAAACGGGCGCGTTGGCCCCATCCTTGCTTATTAAAAAATATCCTTCCTCCAAGAACAAGAATTTAGAAAAAGGACTTCCGGGATGGCGACCCGAAAGTCCTTTTTCATTTGTGGCCGCTTCCCTGACGCCGCGACGGCCTGTGCCCGCGATCGGCCGCTGTGGTGAAAAAAAAGGGCGGCCGGCCGCGCGACCGGGAAATCCCGGACCTGCGCGGCCAGCCGCCCCGTCGCCCGAAGGCGTACAATTCCTTTGACCGCGTCTACCGACCGGCCGCCTTGGCCCACGAATCCCGCAGCGCCACCGACCGGTTGAAGACCGGCTTTTGCGGCGTGCCGTCCTTGTCGGCGCAAAAATAGCCCAACCGCTCGAACTGCACGTTCTCCCCGGCCTGGACGTCGGCCAGCGCCGGTTCGATCAGGGCATCCGCGATCACGTCCAGGGACTCGGGATTGAGCCAGTCCTTGAAGTCGCCCTTGCCCTCGGAGGGATTTTCCTTGGTGAACAGGCGGTCGTAGAGGCGCACCTCGGCCGGTTTGGCGTGGGCGGCGGACACCCAGTGCAGCGTGCCCTTGACCTTGCGTCCGTCGTTGGACCAGCCGCCGCGCGTGGCCGGATCGTAGGCGCAGCGCAATTCGACGAGCTCGCCCGTGGCCGGGTCCTTTATGACGCCGGTGCAGGTGACGTAGTAGGCGTAGCGCAGCCGCACCTCGGCCCCGGGGGCCAGACGGAACCATTTCTTGGCCGGGGTCTCCATGAAGTCGTCGCGCTCGACGTAGATTTCCCGGGAAAAAGGCACCGGCCGCGAGCCCTGGGACGGGTCCTCGGGGTGGTAGGGGCAGTCGAACGTCTCCGTCTGGCCCTCGGGGTAGTTCTCGATGACGACCTTGAGCGGCCGCAGCACGGCCATGACCCGCTTGGCCCGGCGGTTTAAGTCCTCGCGCAGGCAGTGCTCCAAAAGGGCCATGTCCACCATGTTGTCGGCCTTGGAGATGCCGATGCGCTCGCAGAAGTCGCGGATGGCCTCCGGGGTGTAGCCCCGGCGGCGGATGCCGCTTAAGGTCGGCAGGCGCGGGTCGTCCCAGCCGGATACGCATTTTTCCGTGACCAGCTGGATGAGCTTGCGCTTGCTTAAGACCGTATAGGAAAGGTTTAAGCGCGCGAATTCGATCTGCTGGGGATGCTGGGGCACGGGCAGGTTGTCGAGCACCCAGTCGTAGAGCGGCCGGTTGTTCTCGAATTCCAGCGAGCACAGGGAATGGGTCACCCCTTCCAGCGCATCGGAAATGCAGTGGGTGTAGTCGTACATCGGGTAGATGCACCACGCGTCGCCGGTGCGGTGGTGGGCGACGTGCTTGATGCGGTAGAGCACCGGGTCGCGCAGGACCACGTTGGGGCTTTGCATGTCGATTTTCGCCCGCAGCACCTTGGCCCCGTCCGGAAACTCGCCGGCGCGCATGCGGCGGAAAAGCCCGAGGTTTTCCTCGGGCGTGCGATCACGGTACGGGCTGTCCTTGCCCGGTTCGGTCAGCGTGCCCCGGTAGGCCCGGATCTCCTCCTGGGACAGGTCGTCGACATAGGCCAGGCCCTTTTCGATCAGCATCTCGGCAAAGGCGTAGAGCCGGTCGAAATAGTTCGAGGCGTAAAAGAGCCTGTCTTCCCAGTCGAAGCCCAGCCAGTGCACGTCCTCTTTGATCGCGTCGACGTATTCCACCTCTTCCTTGGCCGGGTTGGTGTCGTCGAAACGCAGGTTGCACTGGCCGGAAAATTCCTTGGCCAGGCCGAAATTGAGGCAGATGGACTTGGCGTGGCCGATGTGCAGGTAGCCGTTGGGCTCCGGCGGGAAGCGGGTATGGACGCGACCGGCCCATTTGCCGGTGCGCATGTCCTCGTCGATGATCTGGCGGATGAAATCCCGGGCCGGGGCGGCCCCGGCTACGTCCTTGGCTTCCGCGTCGCGTGCGGTCATGGCTGTGCCTCGTTGCTTTGATAAGGAATGCGGCGGCCGGCGCGGCCGCAAGAAGCGTGAAAAATAGGGCAAAAGCCGCAGACGGTCAAATGGGGCGGGCGACGTTGACGGCGCCCGGGAAATGGCCAGCGGGTCAGGCCGGCATTTCCCGGGCGCGACGCAGAGGTGGAATCCTAGAAGAGGATGTTGTTGGTGTTGACCCAGCCATACATGCTGCGGCTCGGCACATGGACCAGGGCCCAGCCCTCGCGGTCGTTGAGCAGGATGTCGACCTGGGTGCCGAGGGGCATTTTGGCCAGGATGCCGCAATAGAGCCCTTCGCAGATGCGCAGCGGCAGGTCGGGCATGCCGGCCCGGGCCGTGGCCTGCGGGGTCAGGGTCCAGGTCTCGGCCAGGATGGCCTGCTGCTGCGAGCTCATGCCCATGGGGGCCGTCGCCGCGGCCGGCTGCATGCCCTGGGCCTGGGCCAGGGCGGCAAAAGCCAGGAGCAAGCCGGAAAAGACTGCGAGGGTAAACATCCGAAAGGCGAGATTGGTCTTCACGATAAAAAACCTCCTGCCTGTTTCGCCGCGCCGGTCGGCCGGCTGGCGCGCCGCTGATCCGGGCGCGGCCGTGGTGGTTTTCCGCTTCCCGTAAAGGGAGGAACCCACAATATTGCTACCATACCCCCTTATTGGGGGCCGTCAACGCCGATTTCCGCGGATCCCCGCCCGGCGGTGTTTTCGGCGGGGCCTGGCTGATCTAACATGTCGCCATTATTAACAGTAATGTAATATTATGTGTGGATAGCCCATGCTTAATCGTATTATTTCAGTAGGTTGACATTCAAGGTCTCATACTGCAAAGCTTTGGCCATCTTTTCCCGAGGCGACAATAATGGCCATGCATTCCCCGGGCCTGTGCCCCGATGTCCCGATCGACGCCTTCCGGCGCTTGTTTTCATGTTCCCCCAATGCCGCGCTGGTGCGGGATGCCGACGGCGTGATCCTGGCCGTCAACACGGCCTTTGAGGCGCTTTTCGGCGTGGAGGCGGGCGAGGTCGTGGGCGCGGACCTGCGCGACGTGGTGCGGCCCGTGGACGCGGGCGCCGACCGGCCGGAAGGGGAGACCTGGAACCTGTGCGGCGCGGCATTTCTGCGCTTCACGCGCTGGAGCGCCGGGGAAAACGGGGTCGTGGACGTCAGCGTCTCCAATTTCACCGTGGGGGTCGTGGACGGCCGGCCCGTGTCCTGCATGCTGTTCCGGGACATTTCCACGCGGCGGCGGGCCGAGGAGAAGCTGCGGGCCGCCGAGCGCAAGTACCGCTCCATTTTCGAAAACGCCGTGGAGGGCATCTTCCAGACCACGCCCGAAGGCCGCTATCTGGAGGCCAATCGGACCCTGGCCCGCATTTACGGCTTCGCCTCCGTGGCCGAGATGACGGGGCATTTCCGCGACATCAGAAGCCAGCTCTACGTCGATCCGGGCCGGCGCGACGACTTCGTGCGCGAGCTGTCCGCCCATGATCAGGTGCGCGATTTCGAATCCCAGATCCGCATAAAGGACGGCTCCGTCATCTGGATTTCCGAAAATGCCCGGGTGGTGCGCGAGGCCGACGGCAAACCGGCCTATTACGAAGGCACCGTGGTCGACATCACCGACCGCAAGCGGGCCGAGGAGAGCGCCGCCGCCCAGCGCGCCTACTTTTCCCAGCTTTTCGCCAATTCCCCCCAGGCCATTTCGCTTATCGACATGCATCGCAACATCGTGGACGTCAACGCGGCCTTCGAGGACCTCTTCGGTTTCCGGGCGGCGGACCTCAAGGGCTTCGGCATGCGCGCTTTCATCGTGCCCGAGTCCCTGCTTACCGAATGCGAAAACGTCCGCGCCGCCATCCTGGCCGGCAAATCGGTCGTGCGCGAGACCTCCCGCCGCCACCAGGACGGCCGGCTCATCCCCGTGTCCATGATCGGCTTCCCCATCCGCATCGGCGGCGAGACCCAGGGCCTCGTCTACATTTACCAGGACATCTCCGAGCGCAAGGCCTTCGAGGCCCAGATCACCCATCAGGCCTTCCACGACGCCCTGACCGGGCTCCCCAACCGCAGCCTGTTCGCCGACCGGCTGGAGCGGGCGCTGACGCGCGCGAGGCGCCGCGACGACTACCGGTACGCGGTGCTCATGCTCGACCTCAACAAGTTCAAGGGGATAAACGACACCATGGGCCACGCGGCCGGCGACCTGCTCCTGCGGGAGGTGGGCCGCCGCCTGTCCGGCTGCGTGCGCTCCATGGATACGGTGGCCAGGCTCGGCGGCGACGAGTTCGCCATTGTCCTGGAGGAGCTCAAGTCGCACAAGGAAGTCATGGCCGTGGTCGACCGCATCGGCGCGGCCATCGCGCAGCCCTTTTGCCTGTGCGGCACCACGGTTTCGCCCGGGGCGAGCATCGGCATCGTGCTGCACACCCGGGATTACGCCGAGGCCGAAGACGTGCTGCGCGACGCGGACATCGCCATGTACCGGGCCAAGGAGCAGGGCCGGCTGTCCATGATTTTCGACCGCCAGATGCATCAGGAGATCCTCGAGGCCATAACGATGGAAGTCGACCTGCGCCAGGCCCTTGAAAAGGGCCAGCTGCTGCTGCACTACCAGCCCATCGTGGACGTCAGGAGCAGCGACATCGTGGGCTTCGAGGCCCTGGTGCGCTGGGACCACCCGAGCCGGGGCCTCGTGCCGCCGGGAAAATTTATTCCCCTGGCCGAGGAAACCGGGCTCATCGTGCCGCTCGGACGCTACGTCATCGACGAGGCCTGCCGGCAACTGCGCGCCTGGCAACTGGAAATGCCCAAGGCCGCCCACCTCACCGTCAGCGTCAATGTTTCCTGCCGCCAGTTCGTCAAGGACGGTCTGGTCGAACACGTGGCCGACGTGCTGGCCGAAACCGGGCTGCCCCCCTCCTGCCTCAAGCTCGAAATTACCGAATCCGTGCTCATGCACGACGCCCGGATCACCGCCCGGGAGCTCGAACGCCTCAAGGCCCTGGGCGTCAAGATCGCCATCGACGATTTCGGCACCGGCTACTCCTCCCTGTCCTACCTGCGCCAGCTGCCCATCGATCAGCTCAAGATCGACCGCTCCTTTATCAGCGGCCAGGAATGCAACGGCGAAAGCCAGGAAATCGTCAAGTCCATCATCTCCCTGGCCCGCAGTCTGGGACTGACCGTGGTCGCCGAAGGCGTGGAATGCCCCGATCAGCTCGACCGGCTGCGTCTGGCCGATTGCGACAAGGCCCAGGGATTCATGTTCTCCCGCCCCCTGGACAAGGACGCCGCCCACCGGCTCATCCGCAAGGACGTCGGCAGCCTTGTCTGCGGCTCTGGCGACAGACAGGAGCGCCGCCCCTGACCCCGACAGGGAGGCCCGGCCTCCCTGCCTCCCCCCGTCCCCGCCGAATGGCATCACCGCACCTGCGGTGACGCGGTCGCGCGCATTTTCATCCGCCATCCCGACCCGGCAACGAGCGCTTCGCAGGGCCTGAAGCCCTTCTGGCGGACTTGCGGGGCGAAGCCCTGGCCAAGCGATGCGGGCGGGGCGGTGTCCGCCGCGTATTGTTCCGAAAAGAATGGAATGGTGACCGTATAGGCTGTTTGTCAAGACAAATAGCATAATAAATCAATTAGTTAGAACGATAAAAAAGAAAAGGCGGAAAAGGAAAAAAGCGTCTTTACACGTAATATGGTTACGTGTTTGTATGCGTTCCCGCGAGGGGAACGCCCCTTGACGCTATTATGAAACGATCCGGATTCGCCACCGCTTTTGGCCGCAGACTGCGCCATTTGCGCCGGTTGGCCGGCCTGACCCAGGCCGCGCTGGCCGGACGGTCCGGCGTTTCCCTGGAACATCTCAACAAGATCGAACGCGGCGCGGCCGCGCCATCGCTTGCCGCCGTCGAGTCCCTGCAGCTGGCCCTTGGCGTGGAGCCGGCCTCGTTGTTTCTTTTCCCCGGGGAAGGCCCAGCCGAGGCGGAAGTCCGCCCCTGCGCCGGTTCCTCGTCCCGCCTCGGGCTTTTCACCTGGCGTCCGGACACGGGGCTGATCCGGGCCGCGCCGTCCCTGCGCCGCCTGCTCGGTCAGACCGGGCACGGGAGGCAGGAGCCGCCGGCCGCTTTTTTCGAAGCCCTGTTCCCCCTGGACGTCGAGGAGGCCCTGGCCGCCTTTGCCGCCCTGGAAAAGCCCGGCGACCGCCAGACGCTTGCGCCGCGTTTTCGCCGGCGCGACGGCGAAATGCGCCAGGGCACGCTGACCCTCGAGCTTTTCGCCGAGGAGCGGGGCGGCCGGCGGGGCGGCGTCGGCGTGGTGGTCGATACTTCCGAAACGCTGCGGCTGCGGCGGCTGGTGCGCGGCGAAGCGGCCCTGATCGATCGCCGGGTGCGGGAACGCTCCGCCCGCCTGGAGCGCACGGTGGAGCGGTTGCGCCGGGAGAAGGCCGAGGCGGAGGCGCGGGAGCGCCGCTACCGGGGCAGCTTCCAAAACGCCCCCCTGGGCATGTTCCACTCCACGCCGGAAGGCAGCTATCTGGACGCCAACCAGGCGTTGGCCACGCTTTACGGCTACGACAGCCCCGATGCCCTGCGCCGCCGGGTCAGGGATATCCCCCGGCAGCTATACGGCGACCCGGCGCAGCGGGAGGACATGGCCCGGCTGCTGGCCGAACAGGGGCATGTCAGCGGGTTCGAGGCGACCGTGCGTCGCCGCGACGGAAGCCTGGTGCCCACCCGGCGCGACGTGCGGGCCGTGACCGACGCCGACGGCGGGGTGCTCTATTACGAAGGCTTCGTGCAGGACGTCACGGACCTGGACAATGTCGGCCAGTACCTGCGCCGCTACGTCCGCATCATCGCCGCCTCGTCGGACATGGTGGCGCTTATCGACCCGGACGGTCGATACCTGTTCGTCAACGACGCCTATGTCGCGGCGTTCGGCCGCAAGCGCGAAGAGATGATCGGCCGTCGGATCGGGGATTTCCTGGGGCACGACTTCTACGAGGCGAAGGTCGCGCCGCAACTGGCCAGGTGCCTGGCCGGCACGCCGGTCATGTACGAGGTCTGGACCGAACTGCCGGCCCTGGGCCGGCGCTTCCTCAGCCTGCATTTCGCCCCCTGGCTGGAGGAAGCGGGCAAGCCCTGCGTGGTGGTCAGCATCAGGGACATGACCGAGACCCGGCTGGCGGTGGAGGAATTGCGCGAAAGCGAGAAGACCACCTCCATCCTCTATCGCGTTTCCAACGCCGTGGCTTCGGAAGAGGACATGCAGGTCCTTTTTCGCACCATCCACGGCATCCTCGGCGAGGTCATCGACGCCAGGGAATTTTTCATCAGCCTGGTCGACCAGAAGCATGACCGCCTGGAATACGTGTACCACGTCAGCGCCGTCGATCCGCCGCCGCCGCCGCTGGAAGGGCTCAAAAGCCTGGTCACCCCGCTGACCCGCGACAATTTCAACGAGTTCAAGGGCGTGGACGCGCGTATCGAGGTGATGCGCACGGCCCATCCCCTGCGCGTCACCCGCCGGGGCATGCGCCTTTCCGGCATCGTCTGTTCCCCGCGCACCCCCGCGGTCTGGCTCGGGGTGCCCATCCGGGTGCGCCAGGAAGTGCTCGGGGTCATGGCCGTCATGCATTATTCCGATGCGACGCGCTATGGCCGCAAGGAGGCCGAGCTGCTGTTGTCCGTGGCCGAGCAGCTGGCCCTTGGCGTGGAGCGTCGCCGCACCCTCGACGCGTTGTGCGCCGCCAAGGAGGAGGCCGACCGGGCCAACGAGGCCAAGAGTCGGTTTCTGGCCAACATGAGCCATGAAATCCGCACGCCCATGAACGCGATCATGGGACTGACGGAAGTGACGCTGCGCACGCAGCTTTCGGGCGAGCAGCGCGACTACATCGACACGGTGCGCGACGCGGCCTGTCATCTGCTCGACATCCTCAACGATATCCTGGACTTTTCCAAGATCGAGGCCCGCCAGATGACCGTCGACGTGGTGGACTACGATTTGCACGATCTGTTGCGCCGGGTCGTCAGGACCCTTGGCGGCGCGGCCCGGGACAAGGGTCTGTGGCTCACCCTGGACGTCGACGTCGGCGTGCCGCGAAACGTGCGCGGCGATCCGGGCAAGGTCCGGCAGGTGCTCGTCAACCTCATCGGCAACGCCGTGAAATTCACCGAGACCGGGGGCGTGACGGTCCGGGCCGCCCTGACCATGCCCGATGGCGGCGGCGAGCAGGCCGCTGCTGTGCCGCTTTTGCGCGTGGAGGTGGCCGACACGGGCATCGGTATCCCGACCGAAATGTGCGAGGCCGTTTTCGAGAGCTTTCGGCAGGCCGACAATTCCACGGCCCGCCGCTTCGGCGGCACGGGCCTGGGCCTGGCCATCAGCCGGGAGCTGGCCCGCCTCATGGGCGGCGATATCCGCGTGCGCTCGACGCCGGGCTCCGGCAGCCTGTTCACCTTCACCACCGCCTTCCTGCCCGGCGAGGTCCGGCCCGACTCCGGGCGTCCCGCCGAAAGCGACATCGCCACGTCCCGCCGGCCCTTGCGGGTATTGGTGGCCGAGGACAACCCGGTCAACATCAAGCTCATGTCCATCCATCTCAAGAAGCTTGGGCACGAGGCCGTGGTGGCCACCTCCGGCGAAGCGGCGCTGTCGCTTTTATCCGCCGGGCGCTTCGATCTGGTGCTCATGGATGTCGAGATGCCGTCCATGGACGGCCTGACCGCCGCCAGGGCCATCCGGTCCGGCGGGACCGCCACGGAGCCCATCGACCAGAAAAATATCCCCATCATCGCGGTGACGGCCCATGTCACGCCCGAGGCGCGCCAAGCCTGCGTGGCGGCCGGCATGGACGATTATGTGGGCAAGCCCGTCAATCTGGATGAGCTGGCCCATACGATCGACCGTCTGGCGTCCCGGGCTGGCCCGCCGGACAGGGACATGGCCGCGGGCCAGGTCCCCAACGGGCCGCAGGGCGTGCTGGACGTGGAGTGGGCCTTGCGGCGCCTGGGCATCGATCGGGAATTGTTCACCCCGATCCTGGACACCTCCCTGGGCGAGTTTCAAAGTCGCCTGGAGGCGGCCGGCAAGGCCTTGGCCGATGGCGACAGGGACAGGGTGCGGCTGCACGCCCATACCCTCAAGTCCATCGCCGCCACCATGGGCGCGGGCGATTGCCTGGGGCTGACCGTCACCCTGGAACGGGCCGCCCTGGAGGCGGCGCCGCCGGCGCTTGCCGATCTGTTGGCGCGGCTTGGCCGGGCGCTTAAGGCTGTGGTCGCGGCCAGTCGGTCTTGACGCAGCCAGACGCAGGTGAGAGTACAAGGAACCTGTCAATCAGCAGCCCCGAGGGGCTGGCATGGGAAACCACAAATGCCGACATTGCTCATTGCCGATGACTCCATGTTCCAGCGTTTTCAGGCGGCCAAGGTCGCCCGGGAGGCCGGATTCGACGTGCTCGAGGCCAAGGACGGCGCGGAATGCCTGCGCCTGGCCCACGAGCACCGGCCCCAGGCGCTGTTGCTCGACCTCAACATGCCCGACCCCGGCGGTCTGGCCGTCATGGAGATCCTGGCGCGCGAGCTGCCGGACATCGTCGTCGCCGTGGTCACGGCGGATATTCAGGAAACCACACGGAGCCGCTGCCTGGAGCTGGGGGCCAAGTGCTTTCTCAACAAACCCCTGGATGCCTCGGACCTGACGCGCGCGCTCGGCTCCTTGCTCAAATGACGCCGGAACGGCGCCGGACGACCATGCCCCTTTCCCCTTTGCAGCTCGATATCCTGCAGGAACTCATCAACATCGGCGTTGGGCGTGCCGCCGGCATGCTCAACCAGATGGTCAACACCCACATCCAGTTGCAGGTGCCGGTGCTCAGGGTGCTTTCCGCCGCCGAGTTGGCCGCCATGTACGCCGACCGGCAAAACACCCTTTTTTCCGCGGTGCAGCTGCATTTTTCCGGTGGGTTCGCCGGCGTAAGCGCCCTGATCTTCCCGCCGGAATCTGCCTCCAAGCTGGTGGCCGTGGTGCTCGGCAAGGAAGGCATGGGCTGCGACGAGGCCATGCGGTGCGGCACGCTCCAGGAAGTGGGCAATATCGTTTTAAACGGCGTCATGGGCTCCATCGCCAATATCCTCAAGGAGCCGTTGCGCTTCGCCCCGCCGGATTTCGTCGAGGCCGACATTGCCGGCATCATCGGCGAAAAATCGAGCATGATCCTCGTGGCCCGTACCCAGTTCAGCATCAAGGACCACCTCATCGAGGGCGAGGTCCTGATCATCTTCAGCCTGTCCTCGTTCGACACCCTGCTCGCCGCCATCGACTCCCTGGCCGGTACGGACTGAGGGGAGGGATGGAGAAGATGCGAGAGGGGGACCCTTTTTGAAAAAAGGGTCCCCCTCTCGCGCTCTCCCCTCCCCAAAACTTTTAACGGTGACAGGTGCGGTGACGATAACGCCATCTACCCGTTAAAAGTCTTTAGGAGGGGGGCCTGGGGGGAACCCTTTCTTCAGAAAGGGTTCCCCCCAGCTCTTCTCTACCACGTCACGAGCTTCACCATGGAGGCGATGGCCCCGGGGATGACCGTATCCAGGGTCATCAGGGCCGTAAGCCCGATCAGACCGGCCACCGTCACCCAGGCCACGGTGTTGAAGACCGGGCCGTTGACGAATTTTCCCATCAGCCGCTTGTCGTTGACCAGAAGCAGCATCAGGATGAGCACGAAGGGCAGCACCACGCCGTTTATGACCTGCGAGACGTACATCACGGCCAGAAGCGGCATGCCCGGGATGAGGATGGTCAGCGCCCCGATCACGATGCTGAGGGTGAAAAGCCAGAAGAACTGCGGCGCCTTGCGGAAGTCCTTGTCGATGCCGAGTTCCCAGCCCATGGCCTCGCAGATGTAGTAGGCCGTGGACAGCGGCAGGACGCCGGCGGCGAAAAGCGAGGCGTTGATGAGCCCCACCGCGAAGAGTCCCGAGGCGTACTTGCCGACCAGCGGCTCCAGGGCCTTGGCCGCGTCGGCGGCGGTCTCGATGGGCAGCCCCTGGCCGAAGATCGAGGCGGCGCAGGACACCACGATGAAAAGGGCCACGGCCACGGCGAACAGGCAGCCGAAAATGACGTCCAGGCGCGTGTAGCCGTATTTCTCGGCGGTGATCCCTTTTTCCACCACGGCCGCCTGCTGGTAGAACTGCATCCAGGGGGCGATGGTCGTGCCGACCAGGCCGATCATCATGGCCACGTAGCCGCCGTCGGCCCGGAAGCTCGGTGTCACCGACGCCTTGGCCACCTCGAGCCAGGGCACGTCGGCGGAAAGCGCCGCCAGGGGATAGGCCAGGTAGATCACGCAGGCGACCAGAAAGACGCGCTCCACGATGCGGTACGAGCCCTTGACGATGAGCAGCCAGACCAGGACCGCGGCGATGGGCACGGAAATGAACTTGGAGACGCCGAAAATCTCCATGCCGGCGGCGATGCCGGCGAATTCCGAGATGGTGTTGCCGAGGTTGGTCAGAAACAGCGCGATCATGATGTAAAACGTGATGCGCAGGCCAAACGACTCCCGGATGAGGTCGGAGAGTCCCTTGCCCGTGACCGCGCCCATGCGGGCGCACATCTCCTGCACCACCACCAGCGAGATGGTGGTGGGGATGAGCATCCACAAAAGCGAGTAGCCGTACTGGGCGCCGGCCAGGGAATAGGTGGTGATGCCGCCGGCATCGTTGTCCACATTGGCCGTGATGATGCCAGGTCCGAGAATAGCCAGAAACATCAATATGTTGCGGCGAGAGAGTTTCTTGAACGGCGAGACGATATCGGAAGCGGTCATGATGCGATCCTCTTGGGCGGCCGCGGCCTACAGCGCGGCGAAACGCTTCCGGGTCACGGATTCGGGCAGAAACATCTCCAGCACGTCGTCGGCCGGCACGATGCCGGCCATGTGCCCGGCGTCGTCGAGCACGGGCACGGCGAGCAGGTTGTACTTGGCGATGATCTCCATGACGTCATGGGGCGTGGCGTCGACCGTGACGGCCTTGAGCCCCACGGTCATGATCTCGGCCACGGGGGTCTTGGGCGGGGCCAGAAGCAGCCGCTTGAGGGTGACCACGCCAAGCGGGGTCTCGTCGCCCCGGATGACGTAGACGTAGTAGACGTTGTCGACTTCGGCCCCGACGAGCCGGACGTAGTTGATGGCCTCTTCGGCGGTCATGGCCGGGGGCACGGAGGCGAAGAGGTTGTTCATGAGGCCGCCGGCCGTGTCCTCCTCGTGCTCCAGGAGCTCCTGGACCATCTCGGCGTCCTCGGCGTCCATGAGCTCGAGCAGTTCCCTGGCCTTTTCCTCGGGCAGGTCGCCGAGCAGGTCGGCCGCCTCATGGGGCTCCATCTCCTCCAGGATGTCCGAGGCCCGCTCGCTGTCGAGCTGGCTTATGACCCGAACCCCCAACTCGGTGTCGAGTTCGCCCATGGTCTCGCCCAGGGTCTCGGGGTCGAGGGATTCGAGCATGGCCCCGGCTTCCTTGTGGGGGAGCTGGGCCAGGATCTCGGCGATGTCGGCCGGGTGCATGTCGGTTAGGCGCTCGCGGGCCACGGTCAGGGTGAGCCGGTCGGCATTGGGGTCGAGCTGGGCCACGTAGCGCCAGTCGATCTCGCGCACGGGCAGGCTCGTGCCGAAAAATCCGGCCAGCCGATTCCAGAAGCGCAGCATGCCGAGCCTTCTGGCCATGCCGCGAAGGCCCACGTCCACGGCGGCCAAGAGCAGGTTCGCGCCGCGGGTGACGAGTTTCAGGTCGTTGACCCGCACCACCTTGGCCCCGTCCACGTCCACGATCTGACGGTCGAGGATGTCGCGGCGCAGGCGGATGTCCGGGGAATCGGCCAGATGGTCGTCGGCATGGCCGGCCACGTCCGGGTCGGCCGAGACCACCACCGGGGTGAAGAGGTTGACCGCGCTCCAGGGCACGAAGCGGCGTTCATGGCCTTCGCGGATGAAAAGCCCGGTGACCACGGGCAGGGAGTCGCCCGGGACCAGGCGCAAGTCGTCCAGGCGGCCGAGGGCCGCGCCGGTCGGATCGATGACGGGACGCCCCAGCATGGAGCTGATGTAGACTTCGCTCATGGCAAGCCTCCTCATGGGCAGCACGCGTGCGCAACGGGCGCGACGCATGCCTTTTTATGCCCGGCGGCACGCGGCCGGCGGACATGATGCGCGGATGAGGGAATCTGTCAGCGGGCGATGTTCGCCCAAGGCCCTACGCGGAGGGCTGGGGGCTTGATGAGGGAGGTTCCAAAGCGGCGCCGCCGGAAACGGCGCACAGCCTGCGGGAACAGGGAAAGAGCTGCGCGTACCCGAGATGGCAGGCGCGGTAACGAGGCCGCGAGGCGATTTGACGTGACCGGATGAAGGATGCTTTCATCGGGCGCCTCCTTTGCCGCCGCCCATCCGGCGGGGCTGGCGGAGGCGACCTGTTCCCGGACGGGAGGGCAGGCGTCGGCGCGGACCGAGTCGGCGGGAGACGTTATCTCAAAAGAATCTGCAACACCGTATGGTTATTGCGACAACTACTGTACGGGTCGTCCATTTTTTCCTCAAAAGGGTTTCCGTGTTGGTTCGGCTGTAAGCTCCCCCGGGGCGCTTGTCAACCGATCCGGGCCGAAAGGGCCTGGACCGCCGCGTCGCAGATGCCGGCGACGTCGTCGCCGCCTGACCCCGCATCGCCCGTTTTGTTTTTCGCCTCGGCGTATTCGAGCTTGAGCTGGGTCCGCCGGGTTTCGAGCAGCCTTTGCCGGGCCTGGTTCTTTCCGTCGGGAGCGGATGCGGCCTGAAGCTCCTTGAGCTGCTTGAGGGTGGCGTCGGCGGTATCGGCGTCATCGGATGGTCGACGCGAAGAGTACGAGGCGCGTGGCGGACAACGTATCATCGGGTCGGCATGAGCCGGTTGGAGGACAACCGGAGGGGCCGCCGGGCCCGGATCGCGACCGCCCCTTGGTCTTTGCAGCATCGCCGCGCCGGAGGGGATCAACCCGCAGCGCCGTAGGTGGTGGACGCCGTGTTGCCGCCGGTGCCGCTGGTCGAGGACGACGAGGAGTTTTCGTCCTGCAGCGCCTGGGCGTATTCGGTCTGGAGCTCGCTCAGTTCGCTTTGCAGCTGCATCTCCTGGGTCTTCTTCTCGTCGTCGGGCATCTCCTCGGCCTGGAGCTTCTGGATTTGCTGCTGCAACTGTTGGATCTGCTGCTTGAGGTTGTCGGCGGTGCTCTCGGAATCGTCGTCGTCGGACGAAGAGGAGCTCGAACCGGCGGACATGGTGCCGCCGGCGGCCTGGTTGGCGCTGGTGGAGGCCGACTGGGACGTGGCGTCGGCGGTCTTCGTGGTGGCCGTTTCCCCGGTGTCGGTGCCCGAGGTCTCGGACGTGGCGGTCACGGCCCCGGCGTCGGCCGTGGCGGCATTGCTGGCCGTCGCGGCGGAGGAGGAGAGGGAGTAGGCCAGGGCCTTGCCTTCTTCGGAGATGCTGACGGTGTCCCCGGAAGAGCCGGAGGCGGCGGTCCCGTTGCCGGACGTCTTGGATGCGGCGGTAAGGTTGAAAGTCGTCAGCGACGACGTCGTATTGGAATACACGGACATGGAGTCGATGGCTGCCATAGCAATCTCCTTTGTTTCGCCTCCTATCGGTCGTCAGTTCCGTATATTTAGGGTAATTCACACAATAATATTTTTTATTTTTCTTGGATTTCAATGTATCTTTTCACTCTATTCTGCGTCAACCCCTTTTGAGCCGTATAAAAAAAGACGCATGCTTCGCTCTGTTGCATGCGTCTTACAGTGAAGAGATTGCAATTCACCTCTTGATAAATAAGACGTCTGGTCCGTCCGTTTGGTTACATGTCGCAACGAATTTTTATTGTGTCCCCGCTGAAGGGGGAAGCATTCCCCACGGCCTGGGGCCCAGGGGCGATGGTCCTGATGGGGAGGTCCAGACGGGGCGGCCTCCCCCCGGGAACACTATCGAACGAGCCGGCGGCGCATGCCGGCCAGGGCCAGGGGCAGGAAGGCCAGGAAGAACGCGGCTAGGACCAGGGCGTGGACCAGGGAGGCGGCGTTTAATCGGCCCAGGCAGGCGGCCCGGACCAGCTCGGCCAGATGATAGAGCGGCAGGACGGCGGCGATATGGGCGGCCCAGGCGGGCAGGGCGTCGACGGGGAAAAAGGTGCCGGAAAAAAGGAACATGGGCGTGATGACCAGGAAGATCGGAATGTTGAACATGTCGATGGAGCCCGTGACGCTGGTTACGGCCATGCCCATGGCCCCGAAGGCCAGGCCGCCGAGGACGGCGACGGGCAGGGAGACCAGGGCTTGCCAGCTCGGGGCGTAGCCGAGTCCGGCCACCACCGCGAGCATGAGCGTGGCGGCGATGAGCGAACGGGTCGCGCCCCAGACGATCTCGGCCACGATGATCTCCTCCAGGGACAGCGGCGTGGCCAGCAGCGCGTCGTAGGTCTTCTGGTAGAACATGCGCACGAACGAGGAGTAGGTCGTTTCCATGAAGGCCTGCCACATGGCCGTGGCCGCAATGAGCGCCGGGGCGAAGAACCGGATGAAGCCCAGGGGTTCCCCGTGCCAGGTCACGTCGGTCACCAGCCCGGCGAAGCCGACGCCGAAGGCGAGCAGGTAAAAAAGCGGCTCCAGCAGCGGCGGCAGGAAGTTTATCGCCCAGATGCGGCGATAGACCAGCAGATTGCGCCGCCAGACCGTCCAAAAAAGGCTTGTGAAGCGGGCGTCGGCCGTCATTCCCGAAGCTCCCTGCCGGTCAGGCGCAAAAACACGTCCTCAAGGGTGGCCGGGCGCAACATGCCCAGCTCCGGGCAAAAACGCTCGCGCAAGGCGAGCAGGGCGGCCCGGTCCTCGCCGTAAACCAAAAGCCGGCGGCCCGAACGGTCGAAGCGCCAGCCCTCGCCGGTCATGGCAGCGATAAAATCCTCGCCGGGCGATTCCACTTCCAGCACCTGCCGGCCGGCGTGGGCGAGGATGAGGCCGCGCGGATCGCCCTCGGTCGTCACCCGGCCGTGGTCGACGATGCACAGCCGGTCGCAGAAGCGCTCGGCCTCCTCCATGGCGTGGGTGGTCAGCAAAATGGTGAGCCCCTGGCGCTTGAGGTCGAGTAGCCGGTCCCAGAGGGTGTTGCGCGACTGGGGGTCAAGGCCGGTGGTCGGTTCGTCGAGGATGAGCAGGTCCGGCTTGTTGATGATGGCCCGGGCGAGCATGAGCCGTCTGGCCATGCCGCCGGAAAGCTCCTCGTAGCTGAGGCGCTTTTTTCCTTCCAGGGCGAAAAAGGCCAGCAGCGATTCGGCCCGGGAAAGCGCCTCCCCTTTGGGGATGCGGAAGTAGGCGGCGAAAACGAGCAGGTTTTCGAGCACGCTTAAGTCCGGGTCCAGGGTGTTGGCCTGCTGGCACACGCCGAGGCGGGCCCGGATGCGCCGAAAGGCCGTGGCCACATCCAGGCCGAAGACGCGGATGGACCCGCCGCTTAAGGGCGAGAATCCGTAGATCATGCGGATGGTGGTGGTCTTGCCCGCGCCGTTTGGCCCGAGCAGGCCGAAGCATTCGCCGTGGGCCACGGAAAAGCTTACCCCGTCGACGGCCGTGAACTCGCCGAAATGCTTTCGTGCCCCGGTCACCTCGAGCACCGGGGCGGAAGATGTCGCGTCCATAGGGGGGCTTTCTACCGCAATCGGCGGGTTCCGGCCAGAGGTTCGGCGTGGCGGCGATTTGTCCGTTTCGCGGCATGGCGGGTCGGAGAGGCGACAGACGCGGACGGCGGATCCGGGCTATTGCCGCCATGATCTCCCCCCGGCTTGCCGGATTGTCATGGACGGGAAAGGTTGGGAGGAGACTTTTATGGTATGAAAAGAAAAAAGGAGGCGTCATCATGTTCGCAGGGCTGTTCGAACCCATCCATTTGCTGCTTATCCTCGGCGTGGTCCTTATCATCTTCGGGCCGGGCAAACTGGCCAACGTGGGACACGACCTGGGCAAGGCGGTGCGGGATTTCCGGTCCGCCATGGAAGCACGGGATGTGACGCCGCAAGTGGCTGCCCCCAAGCCGGCCGCCGGGCATGTGGAGCAAGGCGATGCGCGCGGGGAAACCCTTTAGGAAGGGGGTCTGGGGGAAAACTTTTCGCAAGCCAAGGTTTTCCCCCGGCGTCTTCGGCTACTCCTTCCCGTCCTTGTCCAGGCGGATGGCCAGGCGGAAACGCTTGTCCAGCGTCTCTTCGAAGAACTTCTGAAGCTCCTTGCGGTACTTCTTGAGGTAATACTGGCGATCCAGGAATTTTTCCTTGTGCCGGTATTTGATCAGGGTGGAGGGGTTGAAGTAGGCCGTGGCGTTGTCTCGGGTCAGCACGAACGGCGGCAACCCCTCCTGGACCAGGATGTAGCTGGCGACCAGGGCCCCGGTGCGGTGGTTGCCTTCGAGGAAAAGCTGGGGCTGGCTGACCGAGAGCACGTACACGCCGGCGGCCCGCTTGTAGGCGGACTTGTGGCGCTTGCGCTCGTACCAGCTGGCGATCTCGTCGATGCCCTCGGCGAAGCGGCGGCGTGTTTCGAGCAGATGCGGGCCGTATTCCATGCGCACCCGGTCGTCGATGCCGCACAAGACGATGTGGTTGAGTTCCAGGATATGGTCGAGGCCGCTGGGCGAGAAAAGCTCCTGCCCTTCCTCCAGCAGCCAGTCCACGTAGGAATAGCCCTCGAGCAGGTTGCCGATGTGTTGCTCGGTGAGCGGTTCGCGCCGCATGAGCAGCGTTTCGTTGACCTCGTCGAAGTTGGCCATCACGTCGCGCAGCGACGCCTCGATGCGATCGAGGTTCAGGCGATACTGTTTGTGGCTGCTCATGGCCGACTTTCCCGCATCTTCCCCTCATAGTCCCGGGCCTTGGCCCGGTCCATGGGATGTGCCGCAGCCGCCGCCCGATGTCCATGATTGACACGAAAAAACGCCGCCCCGGGAAACCGGGACGGCGTGTAATCGCTTGTTGCACGCGCAGCTCGAGATTTTTTCGAGCGGATTTGGGAGTCGGCCGGGGGGAAGGGGAGCGGCCGCGCGCGGCGCATATTTGAAGAATACGCCTTCGCGTCCGCTCCCCTTCCCCCCGGCCCAGGTCACCCGGCCCATAGCGGCGGAAGTTTTTCCTCTCCGGAACAACTCCCCATTCTACGGGCACGCGGCCCATGGCGAAAGTCCTTTCCGGCTCGATAAGGGCGTTTGTCCTTGTTCCAACAGAACGAAGGAATTCCCCTTACCCCCCTTGAAAAGTTTTTGAAGGGGGTCCAGGGGGAAACTTTTTTCAAAAAGTTTCCCCCTGGCCGCCGGAGGCGCCGGCTCCCTCCTGCCTACGCCGCCGTGGCGTCGGCCTGGACGTGGCGGCGGGGGCGGTGGTCGCCCTGACGCGGGGCGTCAGTGGCCGGCGCGTCGTAGTTGAAACGAGGCTGGCCGCCGCTTGCGCCCTGACGCGGCTGGGCGGCACGCGGGCGGTCGTCGCGGGGACGTTCGGTGTTGCCGCGTCCATCCGTGCGGCGATCGGAGCGGGGGCCGTCGCCCTGGCGGCGGGGACCCGAGCCGGCATAGCGGGACGCGCCGCCGAAACCGCCCTGGCGGCCCCGGTAGGGCGAGCGCGCGGGCGCGGACGGACGGCGAAACTCATTGGGATCGGGCTCGAAGCCTTCCACCGAGCGCCGGGGCAGGGGCTTTTTCATGTGGCGCTCGATGGCGCGCACCATGCTCATGTCCTCGCCGGTGACGAAGGTGTGGGCCTGTCCGTCGCGTTCGGCGCGGCCGGTGCGGCCGATGCGGTGGGTATAGGCCTCGGGGGTGTCCGGGATGTCGTAGTTGACCACGTGGGACACCTGGGACACGTCGATGCCCCGGGCGGCGATGTCCGTGGCCACGAGCACCTGGAAGGTGCCGCGGCGGAAGCCGTCCATGGCGATCTGGCGCTGGCGCTGGGACAGGTTCCCCTGGAGGCAGGTGGCCTTGTGTCCGGCGCGGCACAGCTGCTGGGCCAGGTTTTTGGCCCGGTGCTTGGTGCGGGTGAAGACGATCACCGACTCCTTGCCGGCCTGGCCGAGCAGATGGAGCAAAAGCGGCGTCTTCTGGGCGGAGGACACGGGGTAGATGGCGTGCTCCACCGTGGAGAGCGGGGCCAGGTGGCCGATGCGCACGGTGACCGGGTCGGTCAGGGTCTCGCCGGCCAGTCCGGCGATGGCCGCGGGCATGGTGGCCGAAAAGAGCAGGGTCTGCCGCTTTTCCGGCACCGCGGCCAGGATGCGTCGCAGGTCGGGCAGAAAGCCCATGTCGAACATGTGGTCGGCTTCGTCGAGGACGAGGGTTTCCAGGGCGTCGAAGCGGACGTTGCCCTGGTTCATATGGTCGAGCAGGCGTCCGGGGCAGGCCACCACGAGGTCCAGGCCCTGGCGCAGGGCGCGGACCTGGGGGAACATGCCCACGCCGCCGTAGATGACGGCAGCGCGCAGGCGGGTGCCCCGGCCGAGGTCGACGCCGGCGCGGTAGATCTGTTCGGCCAGCTCGCGGGTGGGGGCGAGGATGAGCGCGCGCACGCCCCGTTTTTCCGGCTTGGTGGTCATGAGCCGGTGGATGATGGGCAGCAGGAAGGCAGCGGTCTTGCCGGTGCCGGTCTGCGCCAGGCCCATGAGGTCACGACCGGCGGCCACGTGGGGAATGGCTTCGGTCTGGATGGGGGTCGGGGTTTCGTAACCTATGCGGGCGATGTTGGCGCAAAGCGTCGGGTGCAGGCAAAAAGAGTCGAAGCTCAAAAGGATATCCTTTGGCAATAACGTGTAGCCACGCCGAGAATGTCGCGCGGCGGCGATCATGGAATCGAGAAACGGGGGCTGCGGGCCGCGTCTGGATCGGAAGATCGGGGCAAGTGGCGGGGGCGGCCGGGGGGAGCGTCCGGAAAATGGGGCGACGGGCTTGCAGCGTTCTCCACGTCGTCAGGGACATCACCTCTAGGCCGGCTAACGCCAACACCTCAAAATACGGGCTTTGGGAGAATTGTCAACTGTAGTGGTCGGAAAGACCTTGGTTTTCCCGGCCGGCCTTGCTATGGCTCACTCGAAAAATATTCATTTCAGCCTGTTGGCGTCAAAAAAAAGCGTCTTTCCCGACCGCGGCCGCGACACCCGTACCCTGCGCGGACAAAGGACAAGGCATGCCCGATCAGAAAAAAGCCACCCGATACGGCCTGGCCACGGTCGCCATGTGGTCCACGGTGGCCACGGCCTTCAAGCTGTCCCTGGCCCACCTCGACCCGCTGCAACTGCTGCTTTACGCCAGCCTGTCCTCCTGCTTGGTCCTGGCCGCGACCCTGGCCGTCCAGGGGCGTCTCGGGGGGCTTGCGCGGCTTTCGCGGGCCCAGTGGCGGCGGTCCTTCGCCCTGGGGGCGCTCAATCCCTTTCTCTATTATACGATTCTTTTCGCCGCCTATGACCTGCTGCCGGCCCAGGAGGCCCAGCCGCTCAACTACACCTGGGCCATCACGCTGTCGCTTCTGGCCGTGCCGCTGCTTGGCCAGAAGCTGCGGGGCCGGGATCTGCTGGCGCTGGTGGTGAGCTACAGCGGCGTGGTGGTCATCTCCACCCACGGCGACATTCTGGGAATGCGTTTCGCCAGCCCCTCCGGGGTGGTCCTGGCGCTCGCCTCCACGGTCATCTGGGCGCTCTATTGGATCGCCGGGACCAGGGACGACCGGGACCCGGTGGTGGGGCTGCTCGCCAATTTCCTGTGCAGCCTGCCGCTGACGCTTCTGGCTGTTTTGTGTTTTTCCGATCCGTTTCCGGGATCGCTGGCCGGGCTTGGCGGCGCGGCCTACGTGGGCGTTTTCGAGATGGGGCTGGCTTTTGTGACGTGGCTCACGGCGCTCAAATGCGCCGCCAACGCCGCCCGGGTGGCCAACCTTATTTTTCTCTCGCCCTTTTGCTCGCTGATTCTCATCCATTTCTTCGTGGGCGAGGAGATTTTGCCGTCCACTCTCGTCGGGCTGGTGCTGATTTTGGTCGGGTTAGGGATGCAAAGATACAAGAATATAGCGTAGTAGTACTGTTTTGCCGTAAAGCTAATGGGGATTATTAAGTTTGTGATTGAAAATGTTCAGCTTGAGTGGGTCGTATAGATGTTGTTAATCTATATTGTGCAGAATTATTGGCTGGATATGTTAAGTGGGTGCGATACGTTTTAATGAAATGTGAGGATGCCTTGGTGAGAGGATTTAGTGCTAGTGGAGCGCTATGAATATAATATTTGACGAAGGTTGTCTTTTATATCGTATAAATTGACCCCAAAATTATGTGCATCTTTTGGCCAAATTACAATTGTAAGTTTGTCGGTGAACTTCTTTTGTTCCGAAGCTTTCATAAAAGATTCTGCTATGATGGCGATAACTTTTTTTCTTGATTGTTTTAGACGGCCTCTGCCCGTTCCAATGACTGGAATAGCAAGCTCTTGTAGGTCACCTGCATCTTTTATGTATTGCCAAAGACCTTCTAGTGATAATATAAGATCGTCAATGGTTGTTTCTGCATTGCCTTGTGCGTTTAAGCTGGACATGGCAGTAAAATAAAATGTCCTCCCATGAGTATTAATTGGGATGGTTGTTCCCATAGGAAACGGGGCCGGACTGTTGAATTTTTTAAGGGCAGAATTAATTTTCTCGATTAACCCTGTTTGATTTCCTGTAAAATACATAGCGGTAAATTGCCCCTGTAGGCTGTGGGGGTCTATTTTCCCACCCGCTACATCGGCTTCAAATTTTGTGTTGGTGCTTATCATGATAGCACCGCAACTATCAAATAAATTTGCAATTTTTACTTCAATAATAATGTCAAGATTTGGAATTTGGACGGAGATTGAGTTGATTGGCCTTCTAAGTAAAATGGAACCAATAATAGAAGTTAAGAGGATGATTATGAATGCGTATGGTGCGTATTTATCTCTTGAATATATCTTAAAAAAATCGAGCGCTTCTACAAATAAGTAAAGACCTCCAAAGATTGAAAGAATTAATTCGATTCCTGTTCTTGAGAGTAGTAAATATTGCCAGTAGGTTTTGCTAAGAATAGTATTGAAAAAATACTTCATAATAAATTCGGAATAGAGTGTTTATTTTTTGTAAAAATAGGTGCCGGCCGCACATTTTTCATTGACCACAAAGGCTGGATCATTTAGGGCACTCATTATTAGTTCTTTTTGATACGGGACATGGAGTGTTGGAATACTGTTCATTGTATCTCGAAAGGCTGGGAGTACTTCCCATAGGTCCATGACATCCTTTTTTATTGCCCCTGAATGATAATCTGCGATGTCACTTTTTTCTTTGTATTCAGGATAGACAACTATTACAGGTAGTCCGCATGTGCTAATTCCAAAGGCAAGCTCTTCTCGTAGGGCGCGGCTGTTTTTTGTAAACGAGCTTAGGAATAGAATAATATTTTTGGAGTTTTTTAAGCGTTCGTGTATCCGTGGCTTTAAAGTTTTTTCCCAGTCACTACTGTCTCGTACGCTATACGTCTTGTTGTGTGAGTCGATAAAAGGGAAGGAATCGTCGTTGGCTTTCCACGCTCGCAATAAGTTGTAATATACAAAATCCTTTGTCGCATGCGCGTTGAGGTTGCTTTCATTAAATGGTTCGGAAACATAAAAAGCTGAATAATTCCCGTTTCGATAAGCCATGGCGTTTATCCTATTATGAATTATTCGCGTTTAGAGTGGCATTGTAAATAGCCGGATCTAAGCTGTTGCTATGGTGTCAGCAAACACTACATTCTATATTAAATTGTACTAGTATAACTTGGCAGAAACGTTTTGTTTTTAAATTTCAACGGCATTAACATATTTATTTGGCGCAATGTTGGCCGGAATATCAGTCTTTGTCAATTGTGTTGCCTATAAAATTTGGAGGTCAGAATAAATTGAAGAAAAACGCTCACGCCACTGCTCCCACGCCTCCCCGGCCCGCTGGGGATAGGCCAGCTTCCGATTCGCCTTCTTCATGCGCTCCTCGAGCGGCGGCGTGAGCCCGAAATTGACGTTGCTCGGCTGGAATTTTTTGACCGGCGTGCGCAGATGCCCGAGAAGCGCCCCAAGCGCCGTCACCACCGGCGGCGGCGAAATCTCCACGCCCCGGCCGAGCCGCGCCCCAAGCTGCACCCCAAGCCACAGGCCGCAGGCCGCCGACTCCACATAGCCCTCCACCCCCGTGATCTGGCCGGCCAGATACGTTCCCGGCCGGGCGAGCAGCTCCAGCCGGTCGTTCAAGACGCGCGGCGCGTTGACGAAGGTGTTGCGGTGGATGCTGCCGAGCCGGGTGAATTCGGCCGCATGGAGCGCCGGGATCAGGCGAAAGATCCGCTCCTGCTCGCCGTAGACCAGCTTGGTCTGGAACCCGACCAGATTCAGGGTGCTCTTGGCCACGTTTTCCGGGCGCAACTGCACCACGGCATAGGGTCGCCGGCCCGTTTTCGGGTCGGTCAGCCCGATCGGCTTCATGGGGCCGAAGGCCAGGGTGCGCTCGCCGCGCTCGGCCATGGCCTCGATGGGCAGGCAGCCCTCGAAATGCAGCTCCTTTTCGAACTCGCGGCTCGGCACCTTGCGCGCGGCCACAAGCTCGGCCACGAACGCCTTGTACTGGGCCTCGTCGAGGGGGCAGTTGCAGTAGTCCCCTTCGCCCTCCTGCCAGCGCGACTGCCAGAACGCCTGTTCCATGTCCACGGATTCGGTGGTCACGATCGGCGCGATGGCGTCGTAAAAATACAGGCTCTCCTGGCCGATCGTCTCGCAAAGGCTCGTGGCCAGCCGGTCCGTGGCCAGGGGCCCGGCCGCGACCACCACCTTCTCGAATCCGGCCAGGGCCGGATCGGACAGGCTCATGATCTCGCGGCGCGTGAGCGTCACAAGCGGCTCGTTTTCGATGCGCGCGGTCATGGCCGCCGAGAAGTGTTCCCGGTCCACGGCCAGCGCCTTGCCCGCCGGCACGGCCGTCTCGCGCGCCACCTCGATCACGGCGCTGCCGAGGGCCGCCATCTCGACCTTGAGCAGCCCGACCGCCGTGACCGGCTCGTCGGAGCGCAGGGAATTGGAACAGACCAGCTCGGCCAGGCCGGGGCTCACATGGGCCGGAGAAAAATGCGCCGGCTTGCATTCGAAAATCGTGGACGCGACGCCGGCCCGGGCGAGCGCCAACGCGCACTCGCACCCGGCCAGTCCGCCGCCGATGATGGCTATAGGCATGAGTAAGGCTCCGAGAGCGGGGGGAAGGATGCGGGGAGGGGACCCCTTTTGAAAAAGGGGTCCCCTCCCCGCGCCCCTCCCTCCCGAAAACTTTTCAAAAGGGTCAAGGGTTATTTGGTGGCGGGCATGTGCATGACATGCCGGTTCTGGCTGTTCCACAGGTCGCGGTAGATGGCGCACCGGGAAAGCAGCTCGCCGTGGGTTCCATAATCGGCCACCTTGCCCGCGTCGAGCACCAAAATAGCGTCCGCCCCGGCCAGCATCGACAGCCGGTGGCTGATGACGATGGTGGTGCGGTCGCGGCCGATGCGCGCCATGTTGTCCTGCACGATGGCTTCCGACTCCGCGTCCAGGGCGGATGTCGCCTCGTCCAGGATCAGGATGCGCGGGTTGGTCAAAAGCGCCCGGGCGATGGCCAGTCGCTGCTTCTGGCCGCCGGACAGGTTGGTGCCGTTTTCCTCGAGTTCGGTGTCGTAGCCGCGCGGCAGCTTGCGGATGAATTCCTCGGCTCCGGACAGCCGCGCCGCCCAGACCACCTCGTCCATGCTGGCCGACGACTTGGCCATGGCGATGTTGTCGCGCACCGTGCCCGTAAAAAGAAAGCTGTCCTGGAGCACCACCCCGATCTGCCGGCGCGCGTGGGCCAGATCGAGCTCGCGCATGTCGTGGCCGTCCAGGCGGATGCCGCCTTCGCTTGGCGCGTAAAGTCCCTGGATCAGCCGGGCCAGGGTCGATTTGCCCGAGCCGCTGCGCCCGGCCACGCCGATGATGCGCCCGGCCGGGAAGCGCACGCTGACATTGGTCAGGGCGGCCGGAGCGGCGGCGTCGAAGCCGTAGCGGAAGGTCACAGCGTCGAACACCACCTCGCCGGCCAGGCGCGGCCGCACGCCCTCGCCCGAGCCGGTCCGCTCCGGCGGCTCGTTCATGATGGCGGCCAGCATCCGCACGGCCAGCCCCTTTTCCTGGTACTCCTGGAGCAGGGAAACGATCTGCACCAGCGGCTGGGTGACGCGGCCGGACAGCATCTGGAAGGCGATGAGCGCCCCGACCGTCAGGCTGCCGTCGAAAACGAGGTAGACGCCGATCCAGGGGATGCACAGCATCATGACTTTTTCCAGGAACCCGACCCCGGCCGTGGCCGCGTTGCCGATGCGCCCCACGGTGAAGCGCATGGCCACGGCCCTGGCCGCCGCGTCCTCGAACCCCCGGCGCCGTGTGGGTTCGAGGGAAAGCGCCTTGACCGTCTCCATGCCCCGGATCGTCTCCACTAGAAACGATTGCCGCTCGCCCTCGGCCTTGTAGAGCGTCAGCAGCCGACGGCGCAGCACCGGGATGATAACGGCCAGAAAGATGCCGAGGGCGATGCTTAAGCCCAGCACCAGAAAGGTCAGCTCCACGCTGTAGAAAAAAAGGACCGGGATGAAGACGACCAGGGCCAGCCCGTCGAGCAGGGTGAAAAACAGCTTGCCGCTTAGAAATTCCCGAATTTTGTCGGCCTGCTGCATGTGCTGGATGAGCACGCCCACCCGGCTTTGGCCGAAAAAAACGCAGCGGCAGGGAGGTGAGTTTGGCAAACGTGCGCGAAGCCACCCGCACGTCGATGCGCGCCGCCGCATGGAGCACTAAAATGCCCCGCAGGTAGGTGAAGCCCGCCTCGAAAGCCAACGCCGCCAGCATACCGCAGCTTAAGACCTGGAGCGTGGCCATGCCCCGATGGGTGAGCACCTTGTCGATGACGATCTGGAAATAGATCGGCATGGCCAGGGCCAGGATGTAGAGCATGACCGCCGCGATGATCGCGTCGGTGAATTCCTTTCGCTGGCGCAGGATCTCCGGCACGAACCAGCCGAAGCCGAAGGGCTGGTTTTCGTCGGTGAGCTTGTGGGGGCGTTTGACGAGGATGACGCGGCCGTCGAAGTCCTCGGCGAACCGGCCAAGCGGCACGGCCTCGCGCGCAACCGGCAGCCGGGTCGGGTCGACCACGTCCACAAGGGGTCCCGAGGCGTCGCGCCGGCAGCCGGCTACTACCACCATGGACCCGTCGCGCCGGACAGCCAGGAGCGGAAACGCGCCGCCGAGTTCGAGAAATTCGTCCGGGGAAAGGGTGCGCAGTTCGGCCTTGAGCCCTTCCTTGACCGCGATGGCCACAAGCGCCTGCGGATCGGGCTCGGCGTCGGAGCCTCCATGGGTATGGGCCAGTCCGTCATGGGAAAGGGCCAGGCCGTGGTGCCGGGCGATCATGGCCAGCCCGCGAAGCCCGGATTGGGCCAGGCGCGGTTCGGCCAGGATCACCTCGCCGCCGTGGCTGCGGTCGAAGCTCGCCGCGTCCACCTCGAAGGAGCCGGCCGTGCGGGCCAGCGGATCGGCCACGCGCACGAGCGGCCCGTCCTCACCCTCGCGCACGCCGAGCACCACCACGGAATTGCCGTTGCCCAGCCGGGCGATGAGGGGAAACCGGGCCAGCGCGGCCATTTCCGCCACGTCCATGGCGGCGGCCCAGGCGCGAAGCCCCACCGAGGCGGCCATGGCCAGCAGGGTGTCCGTGCCCGGTTCGGCATCGCCAAGGCCAAAGCGGTCCGCCGCGCCGGCCGCGTCGAAGGGCAGGCCGTAGGCGTCGGCCACGGCGCGAAGGCAGGTCAGTGCTGTCTGCATGAGCCGGTGTTCCGGGACGGGGCCTGAAGGTGATTGAAAAAGCCCGTGAATGCGGCCTGTTGGCTTGTCGAAAATGCGAAACGTCCCGGTTCCCGACCCTTAGGGCAAATCCGGGTGGGCGGCAAGGCCCGCGGCGGGCGCTTCGATCCCTTGCCCTTTTCCGTCGGTCGACGTAGAAAATGGACCGTCATCAACCCGCAAACGGAGCACTGCAGTATGAACGTGCTGATCGTTTACTATTCATTGTACGGCCACGTGGCGGCCATGGCCCAGGCCGTGGCCGAGGGCGTGCATCAGGTGGAGGGCGTGACGGCCACGTTGCGCCGGGTGCCGGAAACCTTGACGGCCGAGGTCATCGAGAAAATGCACGCCGTCGATGCCCAGAAAACCCTGTCCACCGTGCCGGTGTGCACCCTGGAGGAGTTGGAGCAGGCCGACGCCATCATGTTCGGTACGCCGACCCGTTTCGGCAATATGTGCGGCCAGATGCGCCAGTTTCTCGACGCCACGGGCCAGATCTGGATGCGCGGCGGTCTGGTCGGCAAGCCGGGTGGCGTGTTCTGTTCCACCGCCACCCAGCATGGCGGCCAGGAAACCACGCTGATGTCGTTTATCCAGACGCTGCTCCACCAGGGCATGATCGTGGTGGGCCTGCCCTATGCCTACGCCGGGCAGATGCGCGTGGACGAGATCACGGGCGGCACGCCCTATGGCGCGTCCACCATCGCCGCCGGCGACGGTTCCCGCATGCCCACGGAAAACGAGCTGGACGCCGCCCGGTTCCAGGGCCGCCATACCGCCGAGATCACCAAGAAGTTGCGTGGATAGTAAATAGGAACCCGGGGGGAAACCTTTCTGAAGAAAGGTTCTCCCCCCGGACCCCCCTTCCAAAGACTGTTAACGGTAACGGACTGCTGCCCGTTACCTCGTTATATTATTATAAAATTTAGGAAGGGGAGAGCGCGAGAGGGGAGAACCCTTTTTAAAGGGTTTCCCCTCTCGCACCCTCTTCTCCCCTCTTCTTACTTCCCCTGGCCAATACGGCCGTCGGGTTTGAGGGACAGGGGCGAGTGGGTGGTGATGTAGCGGGCCAGCAGGTCGGCCAGCGGATCGCCGTCGCCGTCCACGTCCTGGCCCTTTGTCTTGAAGGTGCTGTAGCTGTCGCCGCCCCGGGCCATGTAGTCGCTGATCGCCAGCCGGTATGCGGCCTTGGGATCGAGTGGCGCGAAATGTCCGGTGGCGTCGGCCACGGACACGGCGCTGATGCGTTTGCCGGCGGGCTTTGCGATGTCGAGCGCGAAGCGGATGCCGGCCACCTGGGGAAAGCGGCCGCTGCCCGCGTTAAACCCCACGGCCGACACGCCGTGTTCCAGCACGGCGAGCAGGTCCTCGCCGGTCAGGGTGAGCACGACCAGGGTGTTGGGGAAGGGGTAGGCGGTGAGCAGATCGCCCAGGGTGATCTCTCCCGCGTCCATGCCGGCCCGCACGCCGCCGCCGTTGAAAATCGCGGCCACGGCCCCGCGTGAGCGCCCGCCGGCAAGCATGGCCTCGGCCATGAGGTCGCCGCCGACGCATTCCTCCTGGCGGCACATGGCCGCGCCGATGGGCCTGTCGCTTTTGCCCAGCACCTTGGCCCGAAACGCTTCGAGGGGTTTGCCGAAGCGGTCGACCTCGGCCAGGGTGGCCGGGTCCTCGGGCACGGCCGCGTCCAGGCGCACCGGGTTGCCCGCCGCCCGGGTCACCTTTCCGGCCGCGTCGAAATCCACATGCAGCACGCCGAGATAGCGGCCCCAGTAGCCGGCAGTGACGATGTACGTCTTGCCGCCGTCCGGGGCGTCGATGACCAGGGGGCACGGCCCCACGGCCTCGGGATAGCCGTTGCCGAGGAGCACGTGGCTGTGGCCGCCGACGATGACGTCGAGCCCGGCCACCTTGGCCGCGAGCTTCTTGTCGCCGGCAAGCCCGGCGTGGGACAGCAGGATCACGATGTCCACGCCTTTTTCCCGCAAGGCGGCCACGGCGTTTTTGACGGCCGGCACGATGGCCGGAAAGGCGATGTCCGGTCCGGGGCTGGAAATCTGGGCCGCCTTGGGCTGGGTGACGCCGATGATGCCGATCCTGCGGCCGGCCACCTCCCGAACGACGTACGGCGCGATAAGTCCCTTTAGTTGCGGCGAACGTGTGGCGTCGACATTGGCGGCCAGAATCGGGAACTTGAGCGCCCGAATAAAATTCGCCAAAGTGGCCGGGCCGTCGTCGAATTCATGGTTGCCCACGGCCATGGCGTCATAGCCGAGCCGGTCCATGAAAAAGGCGCAGGCCTGTCCCTTGTACTTGGTGAAAAAGAGCGTGCCCTGGAACTGGTCGCCGGCGTCGAGCAGCAGCGTATTGCCCCCCTTGGCGCGCTCCCGGGCGACGGCCGTGGCCAGCCGGGCCGCGCCGCCCTGGCACTTGCCGGCCGCATCCTTCTCCTTGGAGCAAAACGCCCCCAACGCGTCGAACGAGGCCAGGTGGGCGTGGATGTCGTTGGTGTGCAGGATGGTCAGCGCGAAATCCCCGCCGGCAAAGGCCAGTCCGGCCCAGAACATCGTGACGGCCAGAAAGGCCGCAACCCGTCGCAATGGCGTCATGTTTTCCTTTCCTCCTTGTAATGGCCCTCGTTGGATGAAAAACCGAAGAAACCGCTTGACAGACATGGTCAAATCGAATTTTTTACTTCACATCAGGAGAAGACGAGAATGATCGACGAAATCGACCGCCGAATTTTGATGATCCTTCAGGACAACGCCCGCACCTCCAACGCCGACATTGCCCGGGCCGTTTCCATGGCCCCCTCGGCGGTGCTGGAGCGGGTGCGCAAGCTCGAGCGCAAGGGCGTCATCATCGGCTACGAGGCCCGCATCGATCCTTCCGCCGTGGATTTGGACCTTACGGCGTTCACCTTCGTCAAGACCGACGAACCCGTGGGCGCCATCGACACCGGCCAGCAGCTGGCCGCCGTGCCCGGGGTCCAGGAAGTCCACTACGTGGCCGGCACGGCCGCCTACCTGATCAAGGTCCGGGCTCCGGACACCCGCTCCCTGGCCGAGTTGCTCAAGGTCATCGGCAGGCTTTCCACCGTGCGCGACACCAATACCACGGTGGTGCTGCAAACCGTCAAGGAAACCGGGGCGCTGCCCCTTGCCAACCCACCCGCATCCGGAGAGGAAAAATGAATCCCCAACTCGACGAGGCCATTCGCCAGCGCGGCAAGGCCTTTTTCGCCAGCATCCGCGGCGAGTCGCCTTCGATCTTCAACAAGGGCTTCTGGACCGGCAAGGTCATGGACTGGGCCATGAAGAACGAAGGCTTCAAGGTGCAGTTGTTCCGGTTCGTGGACGTCCTGCCCTACCTGACCACTTCCGGAAACCTGTCGCGCCACATCGAGGAATATTTCGCCGGGGGCGAGGCCGGGGACATTCCGGCCGTGCTCAAGTGGGGCGCGGAAAAGTCCGGCCTGTTCGGCGGCGTCGCGGCCAAGCTCATGGGCAAGGCCATCCGCTCCAACATCGAGGGCATGGCCCGCCAGTTCATCGTGGGCGAGCAGACCAAGGAAGCGGTCAAGAATTTAAGCAAAATCCGCAAGGACGGCTTCGCCTTCACCGTGGACCTGCTCGGCGAGGCCACGGTCTCGGAGTTGGAATCCGACGCCTACCGCGACGGCTATCTGGAAGTCCTCGACGCCATTGCCGCCGAGCAGAAGTCCTGGAAGCCTTTCGGCGCGGGCACGGAGGGCCTCGATTGGGGCAGCGCGCCCAAGGTCAACGCCTCGATCAAGCCGTCGGCCCTTTTTTCCCAGGCCAGCCCCATGGATTTCGAGGGCTCGGTGGAAGGCATCCTGGCCCGCATGCGGCCGGTCTACCGCAAGATCATGGCCATGGGCGGGGCCATGTGCATCGACATGGAGCAGCTCAAGTACAAGGACATCACCATCGAGCTGTTCAAGCGCTTGCGCAGCGAGGCTGAATTTCGCGATTATCCCTATCTTTCCATCGTGCTCCAGGCCTACATGCGCGAGACCGAGCACGACATCAAGGACCTCATCGCCTGGGGCCGGGCCGAGGGCCTGCCGTTCGGCATGCGGCTGGTCAAGGGCGCGTACTGGGACTACGAGACGGTCATCGCCAAGCAGATGGGCTGGCCGGTGCCGGTCTGGACGCGCAAACCCGAGTCCGACATCGCCCACGAAAAGCTCGCCCGGCTGATCCTCGAAAACAGCGACCTCGTCTATTTCCAGTGCGCCTCCCACAACATCCGCACCATCTCCAACGTCATGGAGACGGCGGCGGAGTTGCAGGTCCCGGAAAACCGCTATGAATTCCAGGCGCTCTACGGCATGGCCGAGCCCGTGCGCAAGGGGCTGCTCAAGGTGGCCGGCCGGGTGCGGCTCTACTGTCCCTACGGCGAACTGCTGCCGGGCATGGCCTATCTGGTGCGCCGGCTGCTGGAAAACACGGCCAACGAGTCCTTCCTGCGCTTGAGCTTCGCCGACGGCGAGGCCGAGGACCGGCTGCTGGAAAATCCCCAGCTGACCCTGGAGCGCGAACTGGCGGCCGCACCGCCAAAGCCCGCCGAGCAGGCGCCCATCGACGGCCTGACCGCCTTCCGCAACGAACCCCTGGCCGACTTCACCGTGGCCGAGCTGCGAAAGGCCTTCCCCGAGGCCATCGCCCAGGTGCGCGGCGAAGCCGGCCGCCTGCTGCCGCTTCGCATCGGCGGCAAGTCCGTGGAGACCGACGACCGCATCCCCACCGTCAACCCGGCCGATCCGGGCGAGGTCCTGGCGAGCGTCTGCCAGGCCGGCACGGACGAAGTGGACGCGGCCATCGACGCCGCCGAGGCCGCGTTTCCGGCCTGGCGCGACACGTCGGCCAAGGAGCGCGCCGCGATCATCCTGAAGGCCGCCGCCATTGCCCGACGCGACATCGTGGCCCTGTCCGCGACCCAGGTGCTCGAGGTCGGCAAGCAGTGGGGGCAGGCCTACAACGACGTGGGCGAGGCCATCGACTTCCTGGAATACTACGCCCGCGAAGCCGTGCGCCTGGGCAGCCCCAAGCGCATGGGCCGGGAGCCCGGCGAGAAAAACCACCTCTTCTACGAGCCCAAAGGCGTCACCGCCGTCATCGCGCCCTGGAACTTCCCCCTGGCCATTTCCGTGGGCATGACCGCCGCCGCCATCGTGGCCGGCAACACGGTGGTCTACAAGCCCTCGAGCCTGTCGTCGCTCACCGGCTACGGCATGGCGGAAATCTTCAGGGAAGCCGGGCTGCCGGACGGCGTCTTCAACTACTGCCCCGGCCGGGGCTCGGTCATGGGCGACCATCTGGTCGAACATCCGAAAGTCAGCACCATCGCCTTTACCGGCTCCATGGAAACCGGGCTGCGCATCCAGGAAAAGGCGGCCAAGGTGCAGCCCGGCCAGGCCTACTGCAAGAAGGTCATCGCCGAGATGGGCGGCAAGAACGCCATCATCATCGACGACGACGCCGACCTCGACGAGGCGATCCTGGGCGTGGTCTATTCGGCCTTCGGCTTCCAGGGCCAGAAGTGCTCGGCCTGCTCCCGGGTCATCGTGGTCGATTCCATCTACGACAAGTTCGTCTCGCGCCTGACCGAGGCCTGCGGTTCGCTGCGCACCGGCCCCTCCGAGGACCCGGAAAACGCCATGGGTCCGGTGGTCGATCCGGCCCAGCAGAAAAAGGTCCAGGAATACTTGCAAGTCGCCCATGAGGAAGGACAGGTGCTGGTGGAGCGGCAGACCTCGGGACCGGGCTACTACGCCCCGCTGGTCGTGGTCGCCGGCATCCGGCCCGAGCATCGGCTGGCCCAGGAAGAGGTCTTCGGGCCGATCCTTGCCGTCATGAAGGCCGAAAGCTTCGATCAGGCCGTGGAGTGGGCCACAAGCACCCGCTTCGCCCTGACCGGCGGCGTCTATTCCCGCAGCCCCAGACACCTGGAAAAGGCGCGCCGGGAATTCCGCGTGGGCAACCTCTACCTCAACCGCAACTGCGTGGGGGCCATGGTCGGCCGCCAGCCGTTCGGCGGCTCCAGGATGTCGGGCGTCGGCTCCAAGTCCGGCGGCCCGGATTACCTGCTGCAATTCATGGAGCCGCGCGTGGTGACGGAAAACACCATCCGCCGCGGCTTCACGCCCATCGACGAAGACGACGAATGGTTTGAGTAGGAAGGGAGGGGGAAAAGAGGGTGCGAGAGGGGAAACCCTTTAAAAAGGGTTCTCCCCTCTCGCGCTCTCCCCTTCCTCAATTTTATAATAATATGACCATGTAACGAGGACACTCCGTAACCGTTGAAAGTTTTTGGAGTGGGGGGCCGGGGGAGAACCTTTTTTCAAAAAGGTTCTCCCCCGGTATCTTTTATTTTCAGCGCGGTTGTGGCAATTCCTCGGAGGCGGGGGATATTATGCGAGTCCTTGTCACCTTGATCATGGCAGTTTTTTTGTTCGTGGCGGCGGGATGTTCCAGGGGTCCGACCAACGCCGAAGTGGAGCAGGCGTTTCGCGAGGCCATGGCCCGCAACGATTTCATGGGCCTTTTGTCGCAGACCGTCCATATCCAGGGCTTCCAGGTGGATAAAATGGAAAAGGGCAAGGACGGGGTCTACAGGGCGACCGTGACCATCGTTTCCGACGCCACCATTGGTCCCCTGTCCGTTGGCGGGGCCAAGCAGATGACGCTGCGGCTCACCAAGGTCGGCGAGAAGTGGGTGGTGCTGCAATAGCGCGCGCTCAGATCACCACCTGCTCCAGCTTCAGTTCCACGCCGTAGCGTTCCCTGGCGGCGGCCCGCATGACCTCGACGACGGCCAGGATGTCGGCCCCGGTCGCGCCGCCGGCATTGACGATGAACCCCGCGTGGCGGCGGGAGATGCGCGCCCCGCCGATGCCAAATCCCTTGAGCCCGGCCTCCTCCATGATGACCCCGACCGGCGGTGCGCCCTCGGGGCGGCGAAAAACGCTGCCCGCGCTCGGCAGGTCGTAGGGGAGCCTGCTCCGGCGCAGCTTGCCGATGCGTCCCATGGCCGCCATGATCCGGGCCGGATCGTCTGGCGAAAGCCGCAGATGCACGGCCGCGATCACGCCCGGTCCGCTCTGGAAGGCTGTGGTGCGATAGGCGGGCGCGCAATCCTCCCGGGAGAGCATCGTCACACCCTCACGACCCGGAAAAAGCGCTTCCACGGCCGTGACCGCATCGTAAAACGACGTCCCGTAGGCCCCGGCGTTCATGCAGGCCGCGCCCCCCACGCTTCCCGGAATGTCCCACAGGTTCTCCAGGCCCGACAACCCGGCTCTGGCCGCCGCCCGGCACAGGTCGCGCAGCCGTGCCCCGGCCCCGGCCCGCACCCGCTCCCCGTCCACGACAATGACCGTTTCCAGATCCCGCAGGCACACGAACCGGTGCGTGGCGTCGTAATACGGCCGCGACAGGATCACGTTGCAGCCGTGGCCAAGCACATGCACGGCCTGCCCACCCCCAGGCTGAAGCGCCCGGGCCAGCTCCGCCGCCGTCCGGGGAAACAGGCAACAGGCCGCCTGCGCCGCGACCCGGTACGAATTGAGCATCGTCAGTGGAATCATGATTTATTGAAGGAAAGGAAATGCGAGAGGGGAAACCCTTTAAAAAGGGTTCTCCCCTCTCGCGCTCTCCCCTTCCTAAATTTTTTAATAATATACGTAGGTAACGAGTGGTTATTCGTTGCCGCCAAAAGTCTTTGGGATGGGGGTCTGGGGGAAACCCTTTCTTCAGAAAGGGTTTCCCCCAGTCTCTTCCCCACCTTAATCAGGAATGAGAATGACATGCAGGCCCGGGAAGCCGAGCAGGCGTTCGAGGTCCATGGCGTGGCCGAGCGAGGCGGGCAGGAAGACCGTTCCCTGGAAGCCGCCTTCCACGGCCTGCCACAGTTCGGCTTCCTGGCCCAGAATCGTGGTTTCGCCCGGGCACATGAAGAACCGTCGGCTGACCTCGCGCCCGCCGTTGCGGGAAAGGACCAGGCAGGGCCGGGTATTGCCCGAATCCTGGCCTTCGAGCAGTCCGCGCACGGTGGCAAGCAGCGCCTCCTGGTCCACGGGCTTGACCAGCGTCGCGTCCGCGCCGGATTCGGCCCGCTCGCGGCTGGAGACCACGGACACCACCACCACCGGGATATGCCGGGTGGCCGGATCCTGGCGCAGGCGGCGGATGCATTCCTTGCCGCCCATGCCCGGCATGCGCATGTCCATGGTGATGCACTCGGGTTGCCAGCGCGCGGCCAAAGACAGTGCTTCGGCCCCGTCGACGGCCGTGGCCACGATATAGCCGGCGTCGGTGAAAAGTGTTTCCAGGTAGCGCCGCACCGACGTGTCGTCGTCGACGACCAGGATGTGCCGCGTGCCCGTCGGCGCGAGGTCACCGGCCGCCTTGACCGGCTGGCAGACAGGCTCGGGCGGCGTGACGCCGGCTTCCGCCAGGACCGGTAGGGTGAAGCGGAACACGCTGCCCTGGCCGGGTTCGCTTTCGGCCCAGATGTGTCCGCCGTGGCGCTCCACGATCTGGCGGCAGATCGGCAGGCCGAGGCCGGTGCCCTTGGGCTTTTCGGTCAGGGTGTCGCCGGCCTGCTTGAATTTTTCGAAGATGCGCTCCAGGTCCGCCGGCGCGATGCCGGAGCCGGAGTCGCGCACCGCGACGCGGATCTCCGGGCCGTCGACGGAGCCTTCCACGACAATGGCCCCCTGTTCGGTGAATTTCACGGCGTTGCCGAGGAGGTTGACGAACACCTGGATCAGCCTGTCCCGGTCGCCCAGGATGCGGGGCAGGCTCGGGGACAGCGTGTTTTCGAGGGTGAGCCCCTTGCGCGCGGCCAGACCGGCCACGGCCCGCACGGCGTGGGCCGCCGTCTCGGCCAGGGATACCGGGACCATGTTCCATTCGCAGCGCCCGGATTCCATCTTGGCGATGTCGAGCACGTCGTCGACCAGCTCGGTCAGCCGCTGCCCCTCGGCCACGATGATGTCCAGGTTTTCCCGGATCTGCTGCGCGCCGCGCCAGGTTTTCGGCGTGGCTTCGGTCAGGGCCGGCGCCACCACGTCGGCGAACTTGCGCCGGATGATCTTGGCGAAGCCGAGGACCGAAGTCAGGGGCGTGCGCAACTCGTGGGATACGGTGGAGATGAACTCGGTCTTCATCCGGTCCACCTCTTTTTCCACGGTGATGTCGCGCACCAGGATGATGGTGGCGCGGCGTTCCTCGCCGGCCAGGCGCACGCCGGTGGCCACGGCCTTGCCCGTGCCGCCGTCGGCCAGCCGGACTTCGGCTGCTGTCACCTGGCTTTCGGCCGGGCAGGCTCCGGCCAGGGCGGCCAGGGCTTGCGGGAAGGCTTCGGCCGCTGGCTTGTCGGCCACCTCCTCGGCCTTTTTGCCGAACATGGCCAGAAGGGCCGGATTGAAAAGGGTGATGCGGGCGTCGGCGTCGAGCACCACCAGCCCGTCGGCCAGATTGTCGATGATGGCCCGGGTGTGGGCCAGGGAATCTTCCAGGTCCCGGGTAGTGTCGGCCACGGCCCGTTTGAGGTCGGACACGAGCAGGGAGAGCTGGGCGGCCATGGACTCCATGGCCCGGGCCAGGACGCCGACCTCGTCGTCGCCGGTTTCGGGGGGCTTGGCCGAAAAGTCGTGGTCCCTGATCTTGACCGCATAGCCGGCCAGTTGCACCAGGGGGCGGGTGATGCTGCCGACCAGGGCGTAAAAAACCAGCACGGCCACGGCCAGCATGGCCAGCATGAGCCCTTCCTGCCGCATGACGGCCCCGCGCATGACGCGCCAGATGCCGACCTTGTCCATGCCGACGCCGACATGGCCCGCCTCCCCGGCCAGGATCGGCGCGGTCACCTGGATGTAGTCGCCGATGCCGTCCAGATGGGTCTGGGTGACGGAACCGCTTTTCGCCTTGAGCAGCGCCTTGGGCATGGCCGGGACGAAGGTATGGGCCACCACCGTGCCCTTTTGGTCGGCCACGAAAATGTAACCCACGCCGTCGATGTGCAGGAATTCGTCGATCATGGCCTGGACGGCGGCGACGTCGCCGGCCACCAGGGCGTCGGGGCTGGCGGCGGCGATGGCCATGGCGATGGCCCGCCCCTTGGTGACGTATTCGTCGGTCAGGTGACGGTGCAGGAGCCAGGCCGAAAGCAGGGCCGTGGCATTGGCCGCCACGCCGAAGACGAGGATGACGGCGATCAGGGTTCTGCGAAATATTTTCGACACGGGCGTCAGTCTCCGGCGGCGATCCGCATGGACGTCAGCGGCACGAGCCTGCCGCGCGAAGCGGTGGACAAATAGACCATGTCGAGGCCCTGGTGGTGGGGGCCGGTCAGGACGACCGGCACGTCGATGCCGAGGTCCACGGGGCCCAGGGAGATCACGGCCGCGTCCAGCCCGCCCCGGTCCAGGGGATCGGCCATGGCCGAAAGCACCTTCATGAGCAGCCGGGCGTTGAGGTAGCCCTCGAATCCCGTGGCGCTGCCTTCGAGCGGATGCTTGTCCCATCCCCCCGGCGGGGCCGGCGCGTCGGCCAGGGCGGCCAAGTCGCGCCTGTAGTCGCGGGAGGCGGGAAGTTGCGGATCGCGCCAGTCCGGGGCCACCTGGGACAGCACCAGTCCGTCCTCGAGGTTTCGGCCGCAACGTTCCCCCTCGCGGGCCAGGACGCGCAACAGGATTTCCCCGCCGGCGAAGGAGACCACGCCGACCGGCATGGTCAGCCCCTGGCCGCGCATGTCCCGGATCAGGGCGGCGCAGGCCGGGGCCGGGCCGACGATGAGCACCGCGTCGGGGTGGCAGTCGGCGAGCAGGGCGACCTGTCGCGCCATGTCCTCACCTGCGCCGACCAGCCGGGCGAAGGTGGCTTCGCCGCAGATCGACAGACCGCGTTTGCCCAGGGCGCGTCGCGCGCCGTCCCAGCCGCTGCGGCCGAAGGCGTCGGCCTGGTGGCAGATGGCGATACGGCTGCGCCCCTGGGCGACAAAGGCCGCGACGAGCCCTTCGATCTCCTGGCGGTAGGAGGCGCGCAGATTGTAGACGTAGCGGACGTAGGGCGGCACGCGGGAGGCCTGGAGCCCGGAAACCGGGAAGAAAAGACGCGCACCCTGCTTGGCATGGGCCCGCAGCACCGGCAGCTCCCGGCTGACTGTCGGCGTGCCGAGGGACGAAAAAAGGGTCAGCACCTTGTCCCTGACCAGGAACCGGACGATGTTTTCGATGGCCGGGTCGGGTTCGTAGTGGTCGTCGGCGGCGAGCAGTTCCACGGTGTGGCCGTCGATGCCGCCTTCCCGGTTGCGGTGCGCGAAAGCGGCCAGGGCTCCCCGGTAGAGTTCCAGGGCCATGGCCCGGGTCGGACCCGAGAAGCCGGCGGTAAGGCCGATCCTGATGGGTGACGGTTTTTCACCGGCGGCAAGGCAGGGCGGAGCCGCGAAATGGAAAAGCCCCGCCATCATCAGGGCGGCGCAAGCGAACGTGCGTAACCTGCCCGCCATCATCCCGATCCTTTGGCTTGATTTCGCCGGGTTTTTTATTTGACGCTTACCAGCCTTCTAGGCAGTTTTGCAGCAAGCGTCAAACCACGACAACGGCGGAGCACCCGGCCCGCTGTGTGGGCCCTGGCGGGCGATTGCGCCAGACGGGCGCGATGGGGGAGGTGCGATTTCGCGGCATTGCGTGTCCGGTGTCACACAATCGTCACGCGTCATTCATCCGCGCGTCAAGCCGTCATGTTCTTTCGAGCGACGAAAACTCCGAGGTGACGCATGTCCAAGGATTCCATCCTGATAGTTGAAGATGACGACGATATCGTCGAATTGCTCGCCTTCAACCTGCAAAGCGCCGGTTTCGCCACCGAAACGGCCAAGGACGGCTACGACGCCCTGACCAAGGCCCGGCGCGCGCCGCCGGCCGGCATCATTTTGGACCTCATGCTGCCCGGACTCGACGGTTTCGAGGTCTGCAAGGAGCTCAAGCGCGATCCCAAGACCGCCGCCGCGCCGATCATCATGCTGACCGCCCGGGGCGAGGAAGTCGACCGCATCGTGGGGTTGGAGCTCGGGGCCGACGATTACGTGGTCAAGCCGTTCTCCCCAAGGGAGCTCATCTTGCGCCTGCGGGCGGTGCTCAAGCGCCATGCCCCGGAGCAGGAGCGCCGGCAGGTGCTTTCGCGCGACGGCCTGTCCGTGGACCTCGGCGCCCACCGGGTGACCCTCGACGGCGAGGAAGTGGCGCTGACGGCCACGGAATTTCGGCTGCTGGCCGAACTGTTCCAGAGCACGGGCCGGGTGCTCACCCGCGATCGGCTGCTCAACTCCGTGTGGGGCTACGAATTTGAAGGCTATGCCCGCACGGTCGACACCCACATCCGCCGGTTGCGCCAGAAGCTTGGGTCCTGCGCCCGCATGATCGAAACCGTCCGGGGTGTGGGCTACCGGTTCAAGGAGTAAGGGAGTGGCCGCTTCCGACACCTTGGGCCTGCGCGCGGCGGCGCTTTGCCTGACCGTGACCGCCGCCTGTCTGGCGGCGCTTTCCCTTTTGCCCGCCACGCTGACCCGGCCCGAACGCCTGTTCGCCTACGGCGGGGCGCTTCTCGCGGCCGGCGGCGTCTATTGGCTGGTCGGCCGGCGTCTGTCGCGTTCCCTGGCCGAGGTCATCGCCGTGGCCCGGGCCATCGGCGACGGCGACTACCGCCACCGCATCCACCTGTCCCCGGGCGGGGAATTTTCCGCCCTGGCCGAGGCCGTCAATCACATGGCCCGGCGCATCGAATCCCACATCGGCACCATCACCGACCAGAAGACCCAGCTCGAAGCCATCCTCGACGGCATGCGCGAAGGCGTGATGGTGCTCGACGCGGCGGGCAAGGTGCGGGTGGCCAATCCGGCGCTGAGGCGCATCGCCCCGGTGACGGGGGACGTGGTCGGCCGCCGGCCCATCGAGGTCGCGCCGAGCCCGGAACTGCAAATGGCCTGCGACACGCTGCTCGGCGAGGCGGGCGAGGACCTGCCCGCGGCCTCGACCCTGGAGATCGAGCTGGGACCGGGGCGTTATTACGAGGTGTCCCTGGTGCGCCTCGGGCTCGATCCTGCCGGCGGGCGGCGCGAGCACGGCGCGGTGCTGGTTTTTCACGACGTGTCCGAGACCCGGCGGCTGTCCCGGGTGCGGCGGGATTTCGCGGCCAACGTCACCCACGAGATGCGCACCCCCCTGACCTCCATCAAGGGCTACGCCGAGACCCTGCTGGCCGCCGCGCCGGAGCTGGCCCCGGAAAAACGCCGGTTCCTCGACGTGATCCTCAGAAATGCCAACCACATGTCCAAGATGGTTGACGATATTCTCACCCTGGCCCGTCTGGAGGAACAGCCGGGCGTGGGCGATGACCGGGCCAGCGACCGGCCCGAGCCCAAGATCGACGCCGCCGCCGCCCTGGCCGACGCCGTGCGCGAATGCCAGCCCCTGGCCGACGCCAGAAAACTTTCCTTCGACAACCAGCTGCCCGAGGCGGAACTCCTCGTGCGCTGCGACGGCGGCCAGTTGACCCAGGTCTGGCGCAACCTGCTCGAAAACGCCACCCGGTTCGCGCCCGAGGGCTCGCGCATCGTCATGACCGCCTGCCCGGACGCCGAGGGCCAGACCGTCACCTTCGGCGTGCTGGACCAGGGCCCGGGCATCCCCCCCGAGGAGCGCCAGCGCGTGTTCGAGCGCTTCTACCGGGTGGAGCGCCACCGCTCCAAGACCCAGGGCAGCACCGGCCTTGGCCTGGCCATCGTCAAGCATATCGTGGAACGGCACGGCGGCAGGATATGGGCCGACCGGGGACGGGGCGAGATGACCGGGGCCGCTTTTTATTTCACCCTGCCCGTTTTCGCGCGCCCCGGGGCCGAGGCGGCGCAGGCAACGGTTTGTCTTGGACCGTCGACCCAATCGTCATGAAACTTCCACACCTGGGATGCAGGCTGCGCGCACGGCTTTCCCCGCGCATCCGTAACCGAACGAAAAGGAATCTCCCATGCCCGACACCGTGAAAATGGCCGCCAAGGGCCTCAACTTCTACTACGGCCGGTTCAAGGCGCTCCAGGACATCAATCTGACCGTCTACGAGCAGCAGGTCACGGCGCTGATCGGCCCCTCGGGCTGCGGCAAGTCCACCTTCCTGCGCTGCCTGAATCGTATGAACGACCTCATCCCCGGCACCCGGGTGGAGGGGGAGCTCACCCTGGACGGCGAAAACGTCTACGCCTCCAGCCTGGACGTGGTGGAACTGCGCCGCCGGGTGGGCATGGTCTTCCAGAAGCCCAACCCCTTTCCCAAGACCATTTTCGAAAACGTGGCCTACGGCCTGCGCGTGGGCGGGGTGCGGGACAACACCTACATTTCCCAGCAGGTGGAAAAAAGCCTCAAGGGCGCGGCGCTGTTCGACGAGGTCAAGGATCGCATCCACGACTCGGCCCTGGGCCTTTCCGGCGGCCAGCAGCAGCGCCTGTGCATCGCCCGGGCCCTGGCCATCGAACCGGAAGTGCTGCTCATGGACGAGCCGGCCTCGGCGCTTGACCCCATCGCCACCCAGAAGATCGAAGAGCTCATCCACGAGCTCAAACGCAATTTCACCATCATCATCGTCACCCACAGCATGCAGCAGGCGGCCCGCGTCTCGGACCGCACCGCCTTTTTCTACATGGGCAAGCTGGTCGAGGTGGACGCCACCGAAACCATCTTCACCCGCCCGGCCCAGAAGCAGACCGAGGACTACATCACCGGTCGCTTCGGCTGATGCCGGCCGGGGAGTCAAGGCCGCTCCGTCAGGAGGCGATGCGATGGGGGGCGGACGCCCCCCTTTGATTTCGCGCCAATACCCGCTATGGATCGGGCAATAGCTCGGGAGCCTGGTCCGCCGTATCCCGCCGCCCCCGTGCCGCATCCGTAACCAACAAAGGACGCACCGGCATGAGGTTTCCTCTTTTTCCGCTCAAGATCGCCGCCGCCATCGGCGTTGTGGCCGTGGCCGCCTTGCTCCTCGGGCTTTTTGCCGTGTCCCGTCTCGACACCCTGTCCGGCCGGTTCAAGGCCCTGGAGACGACGCGCCTGCCCCGGGCCGATCTGGCCGTGGCCGTGGAACGCCAGTTGCTTTTGGCCTCCCAGTCCATCCGGGACTATGCCCTCAGTTCCGACCGCGAATCCCTGGAACGGGCCAAAAGGAATCTGGCCAAGGCCGCCGACGTGCTGCATGCCGCCCAGGAGGCCGCCTCCCGTCCGGAGCTGAAGGACTTGGCCGCCGAGGCCGGCAAGATCGGTTTTTTTCTGGACGCCTACAAAAAGGCCGCCGAATCGTCGGTCGTGGCCAACGAACGGCTCGGCGCCAGCCGGGCGCGGCTGGCCGAGGCAGCCACAGCCTATGACGCGGCCGTGGACGACTACATCGGGCAGAAAACCGCCCAGTGGGACAAGGAGCTGGCCGCCCGCTATCCGGCTCCCGAGGCCTTGCGCCAGCATGCCCGGCGCCTGAAGCTGGCCCAGGTCGCGCAGCGTGCCGGCCGGGATGTTGCCACCGCGGCCGGTGAGGCCCGGGGCGAACGCGACCCGGCCCGGCTGTCCGAGGCCGAGGCCCGTTTCGACGCGGCCGAGGCAGCCCTTCGCGACGCCAGGGCCGGTTCCGACGACGATGCCAGACGGCTTGCCCCGGTGTTTGCCGCCCTGGCCGACTACCGTCAGGCCGTGACGGCGGTCCTTACCGACTGGAAGGTGCTGCGGGAGACGGGGCGCAAGATTCTCGAGGCCGAACACGCCGCCCTGGCCGGGGCCGCCCGGTTGGGCGGGGCGTCTTTGGCCGAGGTGGCGGGTGAGGCTGGCCGGCTGGCCGGATCGCTTCGCGCCTTGCGGCTTGTTCTCGGCGCCGCCGGCTGGGGCATTTTGCTTTTCGGGCTGGCCTTTGCCGTGGCCATGGCCGCGCTGCTCGGCTTGCCGGTGCGCCGCTGCGCCGCCTTTGCCCGTGATCTGGCCGAGGGCCGGCTGACCGCGACCCTGAATGTCCGCAGCCATGACGAGGTCGGCGGACTGGCCGCGAGCCTGACCGAAATGGCCCGGCGCTTGGGGCGGCGCCTGGCCCGCTGAGGGCGCGTCATGGCTTGTCGGCGTCTGGCCTGTTTCTTGTGCGTCCTGCTGGGGCTCGGCTGTTGCGCCGGGGCCTTTGCCCAATCCGCCAACCCGCCGGGATTTCGCGGCCTGTCCTTTGGCGCGCCCGTGGCCTCCATGCCGGGCATGGAGCTTGTGGTCCGCTTCGGCGACACGGCCTTTTACCGCCGGTCCGAGGAAAAGCCGCTTTTGGGCGCGGCCTGCGCCACGGACATCCGCTACGGCTTTTCGCGGGGGGCGCTTTTTTTCGTGCGCATGACGCTTACGGGCTGCGAGGGCCTGGGCGATCTCGTGGCCGCCTATACCGCCAAGTACGGCCGACCCGTCCGCGAGGGCGCGCCGGGGTTCTTGCGGCTGGTCTGGCGGCGGCCGCTTCTCACCGTGTCCCTGTCCCATTTCGCCCGGGACGGAAAGACCGTGGTCGATTACGTCTACCTGCCGGAGCTGACCGCCGACGAGCGCGAGGTCTGGCAAAGCGTCGAGGATATCCGTCGGCGCGGGCCCATCGGCTTTCGGGGCCTGCGCTTCGGTCGGGATATTTCCGGCATTCCCGGTTTGGCCCAGGCCTACCGCGAAGGCGCGGCCGCCTATTACCGCCGGCCCGGGGACAGCCTGGAACTTGGCGACCTGCGGTTGACCGACATTCTGTACGGCTTTTTCCGGGGCAAGCTTTTCGCCGTGGTCATGCGGGTCGGCGAGGGCGGGGATTTCGAGGCCCTGCGCCGGGCCTACATCGCCAAATACGGGCCGCCGCGCGCCATCGCCGCCACCTTGGAGGAGGAACTGGTCTGGAGCTGGCCCGAGGCCCAGATCGCGCTTTCCCGCGACGTGGAGGCCGGCGGCGTGACCATCCGCTACGCCGACGCCAAGCTGCTCGCCGCCATGGACGCCGCCGAGACGGCCGCCGGCGCGCCGCCGTCGCTTTCCGGGGGCTTCCGCCTGTTTTCCCCGGGCGATCCGCCGCGCTCGTTTCGCGGCGCGGCCTTCGGCTCCCCGCCCCAGGCCCTGCCAGCCGGCGAATACCTCTACACCCACCGCGGCCGCAAATATTACCGTCGCGGCGATGAACGGCTCCGCCTCGGCGACATTCCCCTCACAAGCGTGCTGTACGGCTACGACCAGGACCGGCTGGCCGGGGTGACGCTGACCATCGCCGCCTCCGGCGACGGCCCGGATTCGGACTACAACCGCGTGCTGGCCGCCTACAGCGCCAAATACGGTTCCCCGGACACGCGGTCGGCCGATGACGGCGGCGTCATCCACCAATGGTCGTGGCCGGGCCTGTCCATCGCCCTGGTGCGGCCCAAGCTCGGCCCCATGGAGGTGCATTACGTGGACGCTTCGCTCTTGCGCCACCGCGAGGGCCGCATCGCCGCCAAGGCCCTGGACGCTCTGGACAAGAAGATTTTTGCCGCGCCGGACGCCGCCGGCGAGGACATCGAACGCAAACCCGGACAGGAGTAAGCCCGCCTATGGACCGCGCCCTTTGCATCCACGGCCATTTCTACCAGCCCCCCCGCGAGGATCCCTGGCTCGGGCTCATTTTGCCCGAAGGCAGCGCCGCCCCGAGCCGCCATTGGAACGAGCGCATCTGCCGCGAATCCTACGCGCCCATGGCCAGGGCCAGGCGGCTGGACGGCTCGGGCCGCATCGTGGAACTGCTCAACTGCTACGAGTGGATGAGCTTCAACGCCGGACCGACGCTGCTTGCCTGGATGGCCCGTTCGGCCCCGGACACCTACGCCCGCATGCTCGAGGCCGACCGCGAAAGCGTCAAGCGCCTGGGCCACGGCAACGCCCTGGCCCAGATCTACCACCATGTCATCATGCCCCTGGCCTCGGACCTGGACAAGGAGCTCGAGGTGGCCTGGGCGGTGGACGATTTCCGGGCCCGCTTCGGCCGCGATCCGGAAGGCATGTGGCTGTCCGAAACCGCCGTGGACACGCCGACCCTCGAAGCCCTGGCCGCCGCCGGCATCCGCTTCACCATCCTGGCCCCGTCCCAGGCCACGGCCGTCAGCGACGACGGCGAAAACTGGCATGGCGTGGACGCCGGCTCCCTGGACATCCGCCGGCCCCACAAGGTGCTTTTGCCGTCGGGCAGGCCCATGGCCGTCTTTTTCTACCACGGACCCCTGTCCCAGGCCGTGGCCTTCGAGCGCCTGCTGGCCGATGGCGAGCAGTTTTTCCGCCGTCTTTCCGGCGCGGCCGGGGAGGGGCTCTTGTCGCTGGCCACCGACGGCGAGACCTACGGCCACCACTTCACCTTCGGCGAGATGGCCCTGGCCTACGTGCTCGATCAGGCGCGCTCCGGCCGCGATGGGCTGACGCTCACCAATTACGCGACGTTTCTGGAGACCGATCCACCCAAACGGTTTGTGCGTATCCGCGAGGCCTCGGCCTGGAGCTGCGCCCACGGCGTCGAGCGCTGGCGCTCGGACTGCGGTTGCACCAACGGCGGGCATCCCGGCTACAACCAGAAATGGCGCGCGCCGCTGCGCGAGGCCTTAAACCGCCTCAAATCCCGGTTGGACGCCCATTTCTTCGCCGCCGGCAAGCCCCTTTTCGCCGATCCCCGCCGGGCGCTTGCGGCCTACGGGAAGGTCCTGGCCGCAAGCATGGCCCCGGCCGCTTTCGAGGCCGCGCATTTCGCGCCGAAACTGCCGGAAGCGGCCCGGGGCACGGCCTGGAAACTACTGTCCATGCAGGCCTGGGGGCTGGCTTCCTTTGCCAGCTGCGCCTGGTTTTTCGACGAGATCTCACGGCTCGAGCCGGTAAATGGCCTGACCTTCGCCCTGCGGGCCGCGGAATTGGCCCGGGCCACGGGCATGGCCGACCCCGAGCCCGAGGTCACGGATATCCTGGCCAAGGCGCGCTCCAACGACCCGGAAATGGGTTCGGGCCGCGATATATGGGAAAACATGGTCCGGCCCAGGCGCGAAACGCCCAAGACCCTCGTCACCCAGGTCCTGCTCACCCTCGGCCTGGAAGAGCGCCTGCCGACAGGCGACGGGAGCGCCGAGGCCCGCTGGCCGGGCGTGGCGGTGACCGTGCGCCTGGACGATCCCGAGGGCGGCGCGCGCCCCGGCAAGGCCTCCATCCGCTACCACCTGGAAACCGCTACCGAGGATTTCGCCATCAGCTTCCGCCCGGCCCCGACCGCCGATCCCTTTGACGGCTGCGTGACCATGGTCCCGGCCGGGGGCGGGGCCGAGGAGGGGGTGTGCTTCCGCGACGTGGGCCTTCCCGTCAACAAGCGGCAAGCCCTGGCCGACGCCTTCGCCCGCCACGCCGAGGACGCCTTTTTTGCCGCCATGCTGACCCAGGCCGCGACGGCAAGGAAACTCGTCACCGAACTGCAGGAAGCCCAGAATACGCTCAATCTGGCGCCGCTGTGGCTGCATCTGTGGCCGGGGCTCTTGTGGCACGAGGTGTTCGATCTGCCGCTGCCGGCAAAGCGCGAGGCGCTGCTGCGGCTTTTTCTGATCGAGGCCGGACGCAATTCGCCGGTCAAGGCGGCCCTGGAGGCGCGGCTTGCGGCCGAAACCGCCCGGCGCGTGGCCGAGCCGGACCCGGACTGCCGCAAGCTGGCCCGGCTGGTCGCCCGGACCGCCGACCTCGACCTGCACCCCGACTGGTGGGCCGCCCAGAACGCGCTGTGGGAATGCCGCCCTTTCGCCGGCTCCACAGCCACTCTGGCCGGCGCTTTGGGATTCGTGGTGTAGGTGTAGGGGAGGGAGAAAAGAGCCGGGGGGAAACTTTTCTGTAGAAAATTTTCCCCCCGGACCCCCTTTCAAATACCATGTTGGCCTCGACCCTCAAACTGGCTGATAGTGCCAGTAAATGTGCTCGTAGACACAAACGAGGCGAGGAGACCAACATGGCAGGACAAGCGTTATCCCAACTTCAAGCGTTTGTGGAGGCTTCACAAGGTCGATCTTTTTTTGTCGGATTGGATGTCCATAAAAATAGTTATTTTGTTGCGTTACGTCGGTTTGATGGAGTCGTCCACACCTTGGTGATGTCGGCGAGCCCGCAGGCTCTGATCGACAAATTGGCCGCGGTGGGCGTCACCGTGGCCATGGCGGCCAGTGAATCCGGGCCGACCGGATTCACCCTGTCCAGAGCGCTCACAAAGGCAGGGATTCCCAATCTCGTGGCGGCTCCCAGTCGGATTCCCCGCCCCGTGGTCTGGGGCGCAAAAACAGACCGGCTCGATTGCGTCAAACTGGCCGATTACGCCGCCAAGGGGATGCTGCGTCCCATCGCCGTGCCGACCGAGGAGCAAGAAGCCCAGAGGAGCCTGGAGCGCCGACGACACGATCTGGCCGACGACCTGCGTCGTGTGAAACTGCGCATCCATTCCCATCTGCTTTTTTTGGGCCTTACCGAACCACCCAATCTGAAATACTGGAGCAAGGTCGCTGTAGCATCCCTGCTTAAACTGCCCATGCATCAGGCTGCCCGGTATACGCTGGAAAGTTTTGTGCGGGAGATGCATGCCATCACCAGCGAATTGTCCCTCGTTGAACAGCAACTTGAGACAATTTGCCGCCAGGGAGAGCATGACAAAGTCATCAAGTGCCTGCGCACCGTGCCCGGTGTGGGGCCGCTCATCGCCGCGACCTTCCGTCTGGAGTTGTTTCAGCCGGAACGTTTCAGCCGGGCCGAAGAGGTGACAAGCTATCTGGGACTTGCGCCCATGGTGCGCCAGAGCGGCGAGAGCAAGGGCCGGGCCAGGTTACGGCCCGTGGGGCAGACCAAACTGCGAAGTCTTTTAGTGGAGGCGGCCTGGAAATGGCGCGCACACGATCCGAAGGCTCAGGCCTGGTATCACAAGTTGCTGGGGAAAAGCGGCCTGGCCCAAAAGGCCATCACAGCCTTAGCTCGAAAACTGGCCATCATTTTGTGGCGGCTGAGCCTGGAGAAACGAGCGTACCGATTTGAGGCGGTTATGGCGTGAAACGGCGGCGGGCGAGGATCACGCCGGCTCTGGGAAGCCCCGTGCTCCTCGCCCGCCAAGAGGGTATTGCAGCGCCAACAAGGACCTGTGGCAACGAACGGGGAAGACTGAAAGCCTAACAGCCAACAATTTTTCGGATTGGTCGCGGAAAAGTCTGGCCGCATGGCGGCGTTTCTCAAATGGCGAAAATCCGAAAACTACCGAATCGGTACTTGGCGCTTCGGGCGCGAATAGGAAACGGGCGGTTAGACTGCGTCAGCCGGCTTGACTTCGGGCCACATAGGAAAGACTTTTAACGGTGACAGGCTGTTAATGATAACATAATGTAATCGTTAAAAGTTTTTGGGAGGGGAGAGCGCGAGAGGGGGACCCTTTTTTCAAAAAGGGTCCCCCTCTCGCATCGCTTCCTGCTTCTTTCTTTCTTCTCTACAGCAATTCTTTGGCCAGGGCGGTGATTTCCTCGCGGATCACGTCGGCGGCGGCCTTGGGCACGAGTTTTTTGATCTCGTCCGCCAGTTCCTCGCGCAGGGCGTTTATGGCCGTGTCGAGCTCCGTCCTGTCCAGTTTGGCCGCAAGGCCCTCCAAGGCGGGAGCGATGGCGGCGTCGACGGCCGCGTCAAGGTCCGCCCGATCCGGTTTCGCGTCGAGTCGCTCCAGGGCGGCATCGAGGTCCGCCTTGTCCACTTTGGTCGCAAGGGCTTCGAGGGCGGGAGCCAGGGCCGCGTCGATGTCCGCGCGGTCCGGTTTGGCTTCGAGCGCGGCCAGGGAAGGGGCGAGGGCGTCGCGCACCTGGCTGGTCACGTCGTCGGTGATGGCGGCGACGAGCTTTTCGGAGTCCTGGCGTTCGGATTCCAGGGTTTCGATGCGGCCGGTCAGCACACCGCCGAGGGCCTCGACCTCTTGCCGGGCCGTCTGCTTGGCCGATTCCATGGCCTCGGTCAGGCGTTCGTCCAGGGTCGACGCCAGTTCGGTGCTGAGCGTCTCGCGCAGCTCCCGGCGCAACTCGGTCAGGCGTTCGTCGAGCTTGCCGGCGATGTCGCGGGAAAGCGTCTCCCCAAGCGTCTCCAGGCTGGCGGCAAGGCTGTCCTTGGTGGCGAAGGCATCCGGCTGCGGCAGCTCGCGGGTGATCGCGTCCAGCCGGGTTTCCATGGTGGCGGTGAAATCCGTGAATTGTCCCTGCTGATCCTGGGTGAGGGATTCCAGTCGGGCCAGGGACTGGCGCACCTCGGCCAGCAGCGCATCCCGGGCCGCTCCAGCCCTTTCCTCGGCGGCTTCGAGAATCTCGGCCTTGAGGGTCTCGTGGTCCGGCCCCTGCGGCTGGCCGGCCAGAATAGCATCCAGGCGTTCGGACAGGGCGTCTTCCAGTCGTACCGACAGGGCGTCGGCCAAGGCATCGCCGTCGCCGGCCGTGGGCAGGGATTCGATCTTGTCGCACAGGGTGGCGGTGGAGGTTTCCAAGGCGTCGATGCGGGCGGCCAGGGCGTCCATGCGGCCGGTGTCGGCGGCTTCCTCGTTCGCGGCTTCCGGGGCCGGTCCCTTGGCCGTGTCGATGAGCTTGTCCAGGGCGGCCAGATCGATGGCTCCGGCGGTTGCGGCCGCAAGGGGCGCGGCGGCCGGAGCCTCCGGCGTTTCCTCGATGGCGGCGAGTTCCGCCAGATCGGGGCCGCCGGTCGTGGCCGGGGCTTCGTCCGGAGCCGGGGGCAGGTCGCCGAGCAGGTCGTCCATGCTCGGTTCGCGCCCTGGCCCTTCGTCGGCGGCCTGGGACTGCGGCGCTTCGGGCTCGAACGCGGACAGGCTCATGTCGGAAAGATCCAGGGCGTCGTCGGCTTCCTCGGGGGCCGCCGGGGCTTCGTCCGTACCGGACGCTTTGGGCACCTGGGCGACGGGCTCCTGCTCGGCATCGAACTGGGCCAGGAGATCATCGCCTTCGGCCTTGGCCTCATCGTCGCCGAAGAGGTCGGCCATGGCGTCGTCGGCCGCGGGCGCGGCGGCGGGCTCCTCGGGTTCATCCAGGCCCAGGCCGGCGAGATCGAAGGCGTCGTCCGCTTCCTCGGGGGCCGCCGGTTTTTCGGGCGCTGCCGTGGGCGCTTCGTCGACTTCGAGGCCGGAGAGGTCGATGGCGTCGTCGGCGGCGGTGGTGGCGTCTGCGGCCATGGAAGTTTCCGCGGCCGGCGCGGCGGGTTTGGTCGGGGTGGGATCGGCGTCGCCGAACAGGTCCTCGAGCTCCTGCTCGAAGCTCATGTCCACGGGGGCGTCGTTATCGGCGTCGCCGCCGACGCTCCCCTCTTCGACGAGGTCGGTCAGATCGATGATGTCGTCGTCGTTTTCGGGAAGGGGTTTGTCGGTCGGCATGGGGTACCTCGGCCTGATGCGGCGTCAGAAATATGAAAGCGAGGCCGGGGGATAGGCGCCCAGCCTCGCCAAGGCACAATTACGCCTTCGGATGGCACTCGGGGCACTTGGTCGGGCCCTTGGCTTCCTTCTTGTGGCAGCCGATGCAGCTGTGCGGGCTCTTCATGTCGTGAAAAGCCTTGTAGAAGGAATGCTCGCTGGTCTTGTCCTTGCTGTCCTTGCTGTCGTGGCAGCCGGCGGCGGAGCACTTCTGGTTGGCTTCACCCTTGTGGTGGCACATCTTGCAGTCGATTTTGGCATGGCCCTTGTGGGAGAAAGCCACTTCGGTCTTGGTGACTTTGTCGTAGCCTTCCGGTGCCTTGATCTTCATGTCCGCCGGAGCTTCCACGGCTTGCAGCATGGGCAGGCCCACGAAGCCGACCAACGCCATGCAAGCGAGAATCGTAAACAACGCCTTTCTCATCCCTCACACCTCCTTCCAAGAATAATTTTTCACATAGGGTGTGTACGACCAGCCCCGACAGCCTGTCAAGGTGCATCGCCCGGAAAAGACGGAAGATTTCAGTCCGAAAAGGTAGGGAACTTAGGCCTCCAGGGTGTACTTTTCAGCATAGCCGCGCGGGGTGAGCATACGCTCGGCCGCCATGCGCGTGGCGGCGTTGCCGATGACCACCAGGGTCAGCATGTCGGCAAATTCCGGGTCGGCTGCGGCCAGGGAGGTGACGCGGATTTCCTGGCCCGGGCGAAAGGCGTTTTTGACCATACCGACGGGTGTTTGCGGGTCGCGATGTCGCCCCGCCAGGCCGAGCGCCTCGTCCAGGTAGCCGGCGCGCCGCCGGGAGCGGGGATTGTAGAGGGCCAGCACGAAATCGGCGGCCAGGGCCGCGTCCAGCCGGCGGCGGATGACTTCCAGGGGCGTGAGCAGGTCCGACAGGCTGACCACGGCGAAGTCGTGGGTAAGCGGCGCGCCGAGCAGGGCCGCCGCCGCGCACACGGCCGGGATGCCCGGCACGACGTCGAAATCCATCCGGTCGGCCAGCCCCATGGCGTCGAGCATTTCGAGGGCCAGCCCGGCCATGCCGTAGACGCCGGCGTCGCCGCTCGAGACCAGGGCCACGCGTTTGCCGGCCGCCGCCGCTTCCAGGGCCGCCCGGCAGCGGGCCACCTCGCCGGTCATGCCCGTTGCCGTCACTTCCTTGCCGGCCAGCAGCTCCGGCGGCACGAGGTCGATGTAGGTGGCGTATCCTGCCACCATTTCGGCCGCCCCGAGGGCCTCGGCCGCCATGGGCGCGAGCAGGGCCGCGTCGCCCGGGCCAAGCCCGATCACCGTCAGACGGCCACGGCCGCCGTGGCGCGCTTCGTCGCCGTCTTGGGGGCCACAAGCCTGCCCCCGCCCGAGGCCAGTATCGCCGCCGCTTCGCATACGCTTCCCGTTCCCATGTGTTTCGCCACCGTGGCCGACGGATGCGGTACGGCCACGGCGGCCAGTTCGTCCGCTTCGTAAAAAATCGTCCGCGCCCCAAGCGTGGCGGCGGCCTGGAGAATGCCCGCCTCGTCGCGCTTGGCCTCGATGGAGGCGATCGCCCCGATGCTGGCCGGGGAAATGCTTCGTTCCCGGCACACCCGTTCGATAAGCTCAAGAATTTCGGTCGCCGGGGTTCCCCGCCGGCAGCCCACCCCGACCGCCAGCACCCTTGGCCGCAGGTAAAGCCGGTCGGGAGCCGGTCGTCCCTGCCGCCAGTCCACGACCACCAGCGGCGTTCCCGGTTCGGGCGGCTCGGGCGCGGCCACCCAGACGAAAAACCGGGCCTTTTCCGGATCGTCCACGGGAAAAAGCCCCAGCGGATCGAACACGGCCACCGTGCCGCCGGCCGCCAATACGGCATTGACGCGGCGGGTGGCCTGCGGATTGTCCAGGCCAAAGCCGCGTTCCCGGGCCAGCATCTCCACGGCCGGCGCGCCGGCGGCGTCCGTGGCCGTGGTGACGACCGGCACGGCCCCGACCCAGGCGGCCACGTCCCGGGCCAGGGCATTGGCCCCGCCGTAATGCCCGGCCAGCAGGCTTATGGCGAAACGGCCGGCGTCGTCCAGGCAGACTACCGCCGGATCGCTGTATTTGTCGCCGAGGTGCGGGGCGATGGCCCGCACGGCAATGCCGCAGGCGCACACGAACACATGGGCCGGGCGCACCTGGAAGTTTGCGGCCACAAGCTCGCCCAGGGCGGCATAGCCCGTCGCCCCGGCCTCGTCGGCCAGGCGGTCGGGGACGAAAAGATCGGCGTCAAGTTTTGCGGCCAGAAGGCGGCCGAGGGCGGCCCCTTTTCGGGTGACGGCATACACGGCCGGTCGCGATTGCGGCATGGGAGGCACATACGCTTTTTTGCGGCGGGGCTAAAGAAGATTGCGCGGGCGGCCGATAAGATCCTTGGATAAGGATTGGTCCGTCCGTAATGCGGACCTCTTACGGAGAATGCCATGATCGATGCGGTGGACAGCGGCGGCTACGGGGTACTGGGGCTTTACGCGGCCCAGGCTCCGGTCGTGCCCGATCCGCCGGTTCGGGCGACCTCGGCTACGGGCTCTGCGACCGGAGCCGATGCCGGACAGGCCGTCGCGGCCGTACCGCCTGTCCAGGAAGCCGCCGCCGTCGGCAGCGGGCCGGTATCGGCCGGCGATGCCTCACAGGACGGCGCATCCACGGGCGGACGCGATTTCGCCGGACAGGGGCAGACCCTGGCCCGCCAGGCCGCCGTGGCCGTGAGCCTGACCGCTTCGGCGGACATAGCCTCCCCCACGAACGCCACGTCCGCGTCGGATCGGGGCACATCCGGCACCGTCCAGACCCGCGCCTTGCGGGCCTACGCCCGAAACGGCGAAACCACCGCCTCCCGCCCCGCTCCCATGCTCACCGCCCAGGCGTGAGTGCGCGAATATTTCTCTGAAACGAAAGTGCGAGAGGGGAACCCTTTTTGAAAAAAGGGTTCCCCTCTCGCGTTCTCCCCTCCCCAAAACTTTTAACGGTTAGGGGTGATGTGACGGCAGTACTCTGTAACTATTGAAAGTCTTTGGAAAGGGGGGCCGGGGGGAGAACCTTTCTGCAAGAAAGGTTTCCCCCCGGTTCCTTCTTCCAAACAACTCCCTAATCGCCGGCGTTGACGGCGGTGGGGGGGGCGGGCGCGGCCGGAGCCTTGGCGATGCGGGGCTTGGGGAACGCGACGGTGACGACGGTGCCGGCGGCTTCGGACGTGGTCATGGTGATTTTGCCGCCGTGGGTCTCGGCGATGAGCCGCGCGCCGTAGGTGCCAAGGCCTGTGCCGTCTTTTTTCCCGGCGGTGGCGTATTTCTCGAAAAAGGTGGAGCGGATCTGCGGCGGCACCATGCCGGCGTTTTTGATCGCCACGGCAAGTGTCCTGCCCTCGGTCAGTTCCACGGTCACGCGTTCTTCCGGCGGGGAGGCTTCCAGGGCGTTTTTCACCAGGTTCGAGAGCATGGTGTACAGGAGCATTTCCTCGCCGCGCACCACGAAGGTGTCGCCGGTGGCCCGCGCCTCGCCGCGCACCAGGATGTCCAGGGTCAGGCCGTGCTCCTCGATGACGCTGTGAAGTTCCCCGATGATGTTGTCGAGGATGGGGAGCAGGTCCACCTTTTGCGGCGTCAGCTCGTAGGCGCCGCTTTCCATGCGGTAGAGGTCCAGGGACTGGTTGATCATGTTGAGCATGCGGTAGCCGGCGTGCTGCATGAGGCTTAACATGTCGGTCTGCCGCTCGGTCAGGTTGCCGTCGCGGCGCAGGAGTTGGGGCAGGGTGAGCACGGCGGTCAGCGGCGATTTGAGGTCGTGGCGGGTCATGCGCTCCACGTCCTCGCGCAGCCGTTCGGCTTTCTTGCGGTCCGTGATGTCGACGATGGTGTAGCCGAGGATGTCGGCGAAATGGGAGGCGAATTCCGAGCCTTTTTCGCTGGTGTAGCGGTCGGGGTTGGAATCGAAGAAGCTCAGGATGCCGATGAGGCGCTGGGGGCCGAACTTGTCGCGCAGGGGCGAGATGAAGCAGGAGCCGAGCAGGAGCACCTTGCGTTCGGCGCAAAATCCCCGGCCGAAGAAGAATTCCGGGTCCGGCACGGCGCGTATGGAGCACATGCAGGGGCCGGGCGTGGCGACCCCGGGCATGAGCCCGGCGAGGGCTTCGCGCATGGCGTCCAGTTCGGCCAGCCGGGCACCGGGCGGGTCGTAGGGGGCGAATTCGGCTGCATCGAGGATGAGGCTGACCGCCCGCAGGCCGAAGAGGTCCTGGATGCGGTCCAGGATGGCGGGCAGGTCCTCGTGGCTGCGCATGAGCTCCACCACGCGGATGGCCTTGCGGAACTTCTCGAAGGCGGTAAAGCTGCCCTCGAAGCGGTCGACCACGGTCTTGAGCTTGTTTTGCAGGTCCACGCACTGCTTGCGGTTGCGTTCGTTTTCCTTGTGGGCCTCCAGCAGTTCGGCCCGGGACAGGGCCACGGCGTTGGCCCGCATCTTGGTTGCCCGGCGCAGTTCGGCCAGGGTTTTCCGAAACTGGTAGGAATTGTGGTCGGCAAAGGCTTCTTCGAGCTTTTGCAGGCGTTCCTGGATATCGGGAAAGTCGGAATGATCGGTCATGTGTCTGTTTTTAGCGCCGGGCTCCGCCGTACGAGCCGCTCGTGTAGACGCCATAGATGCGGGCATCTCCCGTGGTACGCACTTCCAGGGTGGAGGCCTTTTGCGTCCCCGCGCAGGCGCTCAGGAGGCAAAGGGCCGAAAGAATCAGGAGAATCGTCGGACGAACCATGTCGGGGCTCCAGGTGGTTGCGGATCGCGGTCAGGACCTCGCCCCCGCCATCCATTGATACTACGGCAAGCGCGCTCCGGGCGCAACGGCCGAGCAGCGGACTTTTGACATTCGAAACCGGCGCGGGTAGAAGGCGCGAACGCTATGCCTGCCGTGATTGCCGTGTTGCCCTGCGCCCGGGGCGCGCCGGCCGCGCCAGGGCGTATTAAGAGGACTTGCGTCGCATGCAGCATTCGTTTCGCACCTTCCTGGTGATCCTCGCGGCCGTCCTGTCCCTGGTGGCCGCACCGCTTTGCGGCGATGGCCAGGCTCTGGCCAAGCAGGCTTCCCATGCCGCGCATAAGGACGGCAAGCCGGCGAAGTCGGCCAAGGTATCCACAAAAAGATCGAAGAAATCCCGCCGGGCCAAAAAGGCCGCAGCTCCCGCCGTGCGCGAATCCAAGAACGAGGAAGGCGACATCGGCGTGTGCACCGTGCCGCGGCTGACCGTCAAATCGGCCATGCTGTGGGACATGAATACCGGCGGACTGCTCTACGAGCAAAATCCCGACGTCCAGATTCCCCCGGCGTCCCTGACCAAGATCCTCACCCTCTACATCATCTTCGACGCCATCCGTCAGGGCAAGCTGCGTCCCTGGGACGTGGTCGAGGTGTCGCAGCGCGCCGCATCCCAGGGCGGCTCCAACATGCACCTGCGCGCCGGCGAATCCGTCAAGGTCACGGAGCTCATAACGGGCATCGCCGTGGCCTCGGCCAACGACGCCTGCATGGCCATGGCCGAGCACCTGGAAAACGGCAATGCCGACGCCTTCGTCAACCTCATGAACGACTCGGCCCAGCGCCTGGGCATGACCCGTTCCCGGTTCATGAACCCCAACGGCCTGCCGGCCGACGGGCAGGTCACCACGGCCCGGGATATGCTGCGCCTGGCCAGCGCCTACCTGGAGCAGTTTCCCAAGGCGCTCACCATCCATTCCATGCAGTTTTTCACCCACAACAACCGCCAGCGCCACAACGCCAACGCGCTGCTCGGCCGCTACGAGGGCGCGGACGGCCTCAAGACCGGGTTCGTGTGCGCTTCGGGCTACAACATCGTCGCCACGGCCAAGCGCGGCGACACCCGGCTGATCGCGGTGGTTCTCGGTTCGCGCACCGCCGGCGTCCGCCTGCGCGAGACGTCCAAGCTCCTGGACAAGGGCTTCAAGATCGTGACCGCCCAGAAATCCTCCAAGGACTCCAAGGTCCTGGCCGCCACCCCCGCGCCGCTTCCTGCCTCTCAGGCGCAGCCGTAGACATTTCGGTTACGGACCGGACGATTTTGGGGAACGCTTCGGGCGTTCCCCTTTTTTTTCGGCCCGTGCTGTGGTCTCCTTGGACAAACCCTGCGGAGGCCTGTCATGCGCGTGGCGGACATCACTGTCGAGCAACTGCCGGCGTTGGCCGGACTTTATGAAACCCTGTCGCGGCTGCCCCAGGATACGACGCATATGGCCGCCGTCTTCTCCCGCATGGAGGCGAGCCCCGATTACCATCTGCTCGGGGCCGTCTCCGGAGAGGGCGTACTCGTGGGCGCGCTCATGGGCGTGGTCTGCCTGGACGTGGTCGGCCCGTGCCGGCCGTTCATGGTGGTGGAAAACGTGATCGTGGCCGCGCGGCACAGGCGTCGGGGCGTGGGACGGCGTTTGCTTGCGGAAATCGAGCGCCGGGCCAGGGCGCGGGATTGCTTCTACCTGATGCTCGTGTCCGGACCCGGTCGGGAGGATGCGCAGGCGTTTTACACGGCCGGGGGGTATTTCGAATCCGCCGGCTTCAAGAAGCGCCTGTAATGACTTCCGGGGGAGACGGCGAGGGATGCCGGGGGAAGCCAGGTCCCCTCTCGCGGACGACAGTCCTTCGGATGGTCTTTCAGAAAAAGAACTTATTCTTTTAAGGTGATATCAAAATTGGCAAGAAGGGAAGCCGCTTCCGGAAGTGTAAAAACGGTTTTGTGCAGCTTGTTGCCCGTGGTATTGATGTAATAATTTTTGGATGTCGAAAAATCCGCAAAGCTTAAATCAACATTATTGAATTGACATCTTTCGAGATCGCAATTTTCAAAAAGAGCGTATTTCAGTTTTGTATTTATAAAAGACGCATCCACAAGAGTACATGTGTCGAACTTGTATTTATTTAAGTTCATGTCGACAAAGACATTGTTGTCGAGCATGCAGGCTGCAAAGTTGACGCTGAAGATGCCGCTTCGGTTGCTCCAATTGATACCCAACAACTTCGAGTCGTTAAAAGTCGTGTCGATAAATTTTGAGCCGGCGATGTCGGCCAGAGACAGGTTGCATCTTTCGAAGGAGCACTTCTCGAAAACGCAGTTCTGCAAAAGAGCGGATTGCAACAAAGACTTCGAAAAAGAGCAGCCGTAAAAGTACGTATCCTCTAGGCATCCATTGGCCAGATCGACATTGTCGAATTGGGCGTTTTCATAGGCATCCTTGTCAAAAGTGCATTCGGTCATGGCTGTCCCAATGAAACTGTGGCCAACCAACGCCTGGTTGCCCACAATCAATCCCCCATCGGTTTGCGCGACATGCCCCAGGTACAGGCCACAGGCGGGGCCGCCAGGGGATCCACGCCGAGGGAGTAAAGAGACGAGTTGCCTTTCCTGGGTATTGCGCCCCCTCGCCAGGGGCTTGGGGCGCAAGCGGAAATGCGCCGGGGCGCGTCGGGTCAGGGATTTTTCGCTTCGAGCCGTTTCCCCGTCAGATTGCCGAAAGCCTCGTCCAGGGCCTGCTCGAACTGCCGGACCGTGTAGAGGTCGCGCAGCACCAGCGGCGATTTGGCGTCGCTGCCGGCCGGGAAGAAGGCGGCCACGGGGATGGACTGGCTGCCGAGCGCCCGCAGCAGGGCCATGGCCGGCGGCGTCTGGCGCGTGAGGTCCACCTTCATGAAGACCGCCTTGCTCTGGGTCGACCACGAGGTGAGCCGGTCCGGCGTCAGCACCGTGCGCTCCAGAAGCTTGCAGGTCGGGCACCAGTCGGCGGTGAAATCCAGGATCAGGTTGTCCTTGCCCAGGCGTTCGGCAAAGGCCTCGGGCGTGTACTCCACCCACTGGGCCTGCGAGGCCGGGGTGTAGGTCAGGGCGAAGGTCAGCCCGCCGCCGGCAATGACCAGGGCGGCGGCGATCATGCCCAGGTGTTGCAGGCGTCCCCGGGCCAGGTGGCCGCTTTTGCCGAAGATGAACGCGCCAAGGCCCGTGGCCCACAGCGCGAGCAGGGCCGGCAGGATGCGGTGCGACGGGAGCAGGGCCAGGAAATACAGGCAGGTCGCGGCCAGAAGAAAGGCCATGCCCTTTTCCAACCCCTGCATCCACGCCCCGGGCCGGGGCAGAAAGCGCACCAGCCGGGGCCAGATGGCCAGCACGCCGTACGGCGAGGCCATGCCAAGGCCGATGGCGGCGAAGACGGTCATGACCACCGGCAGCGGCTGGAGCAGGGTCCAGGCCAGAACGCCGCCCAGAAAGGGGCCGCTGCACGGCGTGGCCAGAAGCGTGGTCAGCATGCCGGTGAGAAACGCGCCGCGCCGGGTATGCCCCCGTCCGCCCGAGGAAATTTTGAGGTCCACCACCGGCAGGTGGAACACCCCGAAAAGGCTTAGGGACAGGGCGAAAAGCACCGCCGCCACCACCACGGCCAGGGCCGGGGACTGGAACATCTCGCCCCAGGCCAGGCCGAACGCGCCGAGCACCAGGCTCAGGAGCAGGAAATAGAGCACGATGCCGAGGGCGAAATAGAAATTGTGCTCACGCAGGATGCGCCGGCGTTCGGCCTTGCCCTCTTCGCCGCTGATGGCCAGCAGTCCCGACAGCTTGAGGCTGACCACGGGCAGCACGCAGGGCATGAAGTTGAGGATGAGCCCGGCCAAAAAGGCCAGCATGGCGGCCTTGAGCAATCCCGTCACTTCCAGGGCCGGGGTGAAAAAACGCGGCGTCAGATCCGTGACGTTCGGTGATGCGCCGGCGTTCCCGGTGGTGTCCTGGCGGGCGTCGTGCCTGGGGATGCCCGGATGGGACGGTTCGGGACAGGCTGCCGAGGGCATGGCCAGGGCCGCGCTGCGCAGGGCCGAGAACAGCGGCCACCAGGGCGCGGATTCGGCCGGGGGCAAGGCCGCCACGTCGCGCCCGGAAAGCGGGATGGAAACCGGCAGCGTGGACGGCCAGCAGCTCGTGGCCGAGCAGGAAAAGACCCGCATGGTGCCGGTCAGGGCCGGGGCGCGGAACATGGCCTCGGAAATCGGCACGAAGATGGACGTCCTGCCCTCGTAGACGAGCACGTTTTTATCCGGCTCCAGGGCGTCGGGCTGCGGCGTCCCCGGCGGGAAAAGCGCCACGGCCGCGGCATCCCCGGCCCGAAGCGAGGCCTGGGCCGACTGCCCGGAGGCCGCCGGACCCACGGCGTAGGCATGCCAGCCCGGGGCGGAGACGAGGGTCAGCACGGCCAGCACCTTGCCGGAGGGATCGTCCTTGGGCAGGCGGTAGAGCGCGGTTTCAAGGCTGGCCGGGAGCAGGTCGTCGGCGGGCTTGGCCGCATCGGGCAGGGCGGCCCGGCCTGTCGCGGCCGTAAACGGCAGCCAGGAGAGCAGCAGAAGGAGGCCTAAAAGGGTCCGTATTTTGCTTGCACGCATGATGGTGGGGAAGAGGGGACGCGCGGCCCGTGTCCTGGGCGGTACGTATGCGGGGACGACCATGGCGTCGACCTTCGGCCGCCTTGCCGACCGGGTGGCCGGATGGGCGCGGCAGCCGGGCAGGGTCACTCGAAACAGAACTCCAGGGTGAAATCCCCGTGTTCCGTTGTGAACGGAATGGCCACCACCGGTCCGGAGGTGATGTGGCTGATGGTGTGGTTGTCGCCGAAAATGACGGTCGGCGTGGACGAGGACAGGTTGAGGCCGAGCTGGCTGAGGCCCGCCCTGGCCTGGCCCGAGATCATGTTGGTGATCTCGCCCACGGCGTCCTTGGCGTCCTGGATGATGTCGGCGATGTCGTCGCCGAGCATGTTCTTGACTACGGCAATGGCGCATTTTTTGGAGAAGCTGATGGAAATACTGCCGTTGCGATCGCCTGTCAGACCGACCACGGCGGAGACGTCTCCGGCCGCGGCATCGGCTTTTTTGACATAGGGCTTGCCGGCTTTGGGGTCGAGCTGGGCCATCATGGTCAGGACGTGCTTGGTGGCGTCGACGAACGGCTTGGCGACTTCGGCATCGGTCGGTTTCATGGGCTTCCTCGAATTGCTCGCGGGGCCTGTCGGCCGGCGAGGCGGCTTATGTCGTATCGCGTAAGGCCTTACCTCAAAACCAAGCCGCCTGTCACTAGCGGGCGGGGTGACCGAAAGGCCTGGGAAATACGCCTTGCGCTGGCAGCGGCTATTGCGTAGGAATACTAGGGAACCTTGTTGTTTTTATTCAGGATAATCTGATATACCAAGTCGTTGCGTGTTCCTGATGCGAATGTTCGGAGCGCGTTGGCGGAATTTGCGAAGGGGTGCGGGCGGCAATCATGTACAGAGAGACGCAAGGTCAGACAAGTTACAGGGCCGGGGCCGCGCCGGGCGGCACGGACTGGCAGGCCCTGGAACTGCAGCTCAACCGCACGCGCACCATCCTCCAGGAAATCCTCGTCCATCTGCAGGAAGTCCTGCGCAATCTGAAAATGGCCCGCAACGGCGGCCGGCCCCATGCCGGCGCGACCGGCGGCGACGGGCATCACGAGTCCCGGGCCAGGGCCCAGCAGCAGACGTTTCGCGCCCAGGGCGCGGCAGCCGGCGGTGGACACAAGGCTCCGGGCGGGAATGGCCGTACCGCCGCTTCCGGCGCGGCGACCGGTCCCGGCCAGTCCGGCCCGGCCGGTTCCCCCGGGGCATCGGGAAAGCCCCACGCCGGGGCCACGTCGGCCGGTTCCGAGCGTTTTCGTTCCTGGTCCCGCCCCGGTGCCGGCGAAACGAAGGCCGAGGCCGGCCAGGGAAGATCCTTCCGCGCCAGCGCCGGAAGCGAGGCCGGGGCCTCCCACTCCCGGTTTCGCGCTTCCGCCGCCTCGGACGCCAAGGATCGGGCCGGCGAGAGCCGCTGGTCGTCGCGCAACGGTTCCGCTTCCTCGCGGACCCAGGGCACGGCCGGGGAGTCCTTCCGGGAGCGTCCCCGGGCCGAGAATGCCCATCGGACCACATCCGCGGGCGGCAACGGCGGCGAACGGCGCGAAACCCGCTTCGGCGCCTCGGGTGCTTCCGCCCAGTCCGGTCCGGGCCGGGCGCAGGCCGGCCGCGCCGCCACCTCCAGACGATCGAACCAGGGATTTCGCCTGGACGAGGACCGGCAGTCCAGGGCCAGGGCGCTGGCCCGCCGGGGCGGCATGAACCTCAAGTGCGCCTACGACATCCTGTGCCTGGATTATCCCTGCTCCGTGGACGAGATCAAAGTTGCCTACCGCCACATGGCCCGCATTTACCATCCCGACCTCGGCGGCGACGAGGAGGCCATGAAGGACGTCAACGTGGCCTATGAGATGGCCATGCGTTTTTCCGCCGGCCGCCGGGCCAGCGCCGCCTGGGCGGTGTAGCCCCGCCCCGGGCTTCCCCCGCTCCCTCCTTTTCCTGTTTCTCCGGTCTGTCCGCTCTCCCCCCCGTCCTTCGCGGCAAGGTTCGCCTGTGCCCTCTTGACGCCGCGCCCCGGGCATGGACTCATAGGCTTGCGGAAGCAGTGCACAACCCGCAACCGGAGAGGTTTTCATGTCGCATCCGGCTTTTACCGACCAATTGTCTCGGGAATATCGGACAATCTTCACAAAGGCCGCCATCCGCCCCGAACGGGCCGCCCTGGTTTCCCGGCTGGCGTCGCGCATCTGGGCCGAGGCTCCCATGGCCCGCTACCGGGCCGTGTCGGCGGCGACCGGGGTTCCCGCCCACGTGGTCGGCATCCTGCACAGCCTGGAATCCGGCCAGGATTTCAACCGTCATCTGCACAACGGTGATGCCCTGACCTCGCGCACGGTGCGCGTGCCGCGCGGCCGCCCGGCGGCCGGGGAGCCGCCATTTACCTGGGAGGAAAGCGCCGTCGACGCGCTTTGCCTGCAGCATCTCGACGCCTGGGATGACTGGTCGGTGCCGGGCACGGCCTATGTGCTGGAGCGCTACAACGGCTTCGGCTATCGGCTGCGTCGGCCGAGCGTGCCGAGCCCCTACCTGTGGAGCTTCACCACGGCCTACACCTCCGGGAAATACGTGGCCGACCATGTCTGGTCGCCGACCGCCGTCAGCCGCCAATGCGGGGGCATGGCCTTGCTGCGGGCCATGGGCGAAGCGGGGTATGTCGATTTGGACTGTGGGCAGGACGACGCGGCCGCGTCATGAGATTGGGAAGGTAACCTTGCGCGAGGCTTAGGCTCGCTATTCGGCTGGTTGGCCGGCGGGGGGCGGGACAGCCGCGCGCGGCGCATATTTGAAGAATACGCCTTCGCGTCCGCCCCGCCCCCCGCCGGCCTTGGAGATGTGTCTCATGCCGGTTTTGGGAAGTACGTCCCATATCCGGCCTTGGAGGTACATCGCATGCTGCCCTTGGGAGGTACGTCCCATGCCGGCCGGGAGGTATGTCCCATGCCTGGCAACGATGCGAGAGGCATCAGCCCTTCATTCCAGGCCTCCACTCCATGCTCGAAACGATCTCTGCGAGGAACGCGGATGGTCGAAAGCCGTGCTCTCTGCGCACCCGTGTGGAAGAGATTTTCTTCGGCACCGAGGCCCTCCCCCCGCATCACCCTTGAAAGTTTTTGAAGGGGGTCCAGGGGGAAACTTTTTTCAAAAAGTTTCCCCCTGGCCGCCGGAGGCGCCTTTTCTTCCCTGTCCCGTCTCACTGCCTGGGGCATGGCCCGGGCGGCGGAAGATCCTGGGTTTTGGTCTGGCCGTTGCCGATGACTTTGGTGATGAGCAGGGATTTGGACGGATTGCCGTCGTCCACGAAGTCGAAGGTGCCGGTGACGCCCTTGTGTGGCGGCAGGGCCATGAGCGCCTTGGTCACGGCCTCGGGATCGACGGAGTGGGCCTGGGTCACGGCGGCCAGCACCACGTCCACGGCGTCCTGGGTCAGCGCCCCGAGTTCCGTGGGCGGGTGGCGGCGTGCGCTGCGAAAGGCCTCGGCGTAGGTCTTGGAGGCCGGGCGCGGGCAGTCTTCGCGCCAGTGGTCCACGAAAAAGGAGCCGTCGAAGGCGGCGAGGCTGGACACTTCCGGCCCGTTCCAGGCGTCGCCGCCGAAAAGGGTGCCCGTAAAGCCGGCCCGGCGCAGCGCCAGGGCGGTCAGCATCGATTCCTTGCTGGAATTGGGCAGGAAGACGCCTTGGGGCCCGTCGGTCAGGGCCTGTTTCACGATGCCGCCGAAGTCCCGGGTGCGGTCCTCGTAGTAAAAAACGCGCGCCGTGCCGCCACAGGCCGTAAACGCCCGCATGAACGCGTCGGTCAGGGACATGCTCGACAGGTTGTCGCGGTTGGCGATGACCGAGACGCTGGCGAGGCCAAGGCTGTTGTGGGCCAGCCGGCCGAGGACCTGTCCCTGGAAGGCGTCGGTGAAGGCGATGCGAAAGATGTGGGGCCGGCCGGCCGTGACCACGGCGGCCGTGGCCGAGGGTGCGATCAGGGGTACGCCGGCCGCGTCGGCGGCCAGGGCGGCGGCATTGGCCGTTTCGCTGGCGTAGGGGCCGATGATGGCCATGACGTGGTCTTTGCCGACCAGATCGCGCACGGCCGTTGCCGCCTGCTCGGGCGTGGCCTTGTCGTCGGCCACGAACAGGGTCACGCGGCAGGGCTTGCCGTCGATGGTCGGGAACCCGTTCTTGTTGGCCTGGTCCACCGCGAAGCGGGCCGCCTCCAGGGTGTCGCGGCCGGTGCGGAAATCGTCGCCGCTGAAGGTGGCGATAAAGCCCAGGCGCACCTCGGGCCCCTTTTCCCGGCTACAGGCGATGGTGAGGAGAAGAAATAGGAGGAGGAGAAGGGGGAGCAAGGCGATGCGAGAGGGGAAACCCTTTGAAAAGGGTTCTCCCCTCTCGCGCTCTCCCTTTCCTAAATTTTTTAATGGGGGCACAGGGATCTCCCTTCCTTTTTCAGGAAGAAAATGACGGGGAAGGGGACCGGGAAGAAGCTTTCGTCAGACAAGTTTTTCCCATCCTGTGTTGTTCGTGAATGGACCTTACGGCGTGTTCCGCTTGCGGGCGGCCTGCTCGAACGCCTCCTCCCACCAGGTGAGAAACGGGGTGCCGTCGGTCAGGGATGGCCCGAAGACGACCTCTGGATCATAGGTCCACATGGCGTATCCGTCCAGGACGCCGCCATGCTGGGCCAGCTTCAGGGCCAGCCGCGGCGCGGTCAGGATGTTTCTGGCCTTGAACCGGGCGGCGTCGGCGCGCAGGTTTTCGAAATCCTGGAGGCTGAAGCGATGCCGGTCGTGGACGAAGAAGATGATGCGGGGCGCGACGCCGATCTGGCGTCGCAGCATCTCCGGCAGCAATTCGCGGTCGGATTCGGCCAGCACCGCGACATAGGGCGCGCCGGCGAGTTCCTCCCCGGCCACGGCCTTTTCCGGACCATGCCAGCGCCAGATGTTAAAGGACAGGCCGAAGACGGGCTTGTCAAACGGGGCCAGCCGTTTTTTTTGCCGCTTCCAGGGCGGCATGCTGGCCCAGGGGACCGGCGAAGACGCAAAAGGCGTCGGCCTGGGCCAGGGCCGAGGCGTCGCGCCGCCAATGGCCGGCCGGAAACACCCGGTCCCAGCCCGCCCCCAGATCGTCGGCGGTCAGGATGGCCAGTTCGATGTCCTTTTTCAGGCGCGGATCGGCCAGGGCGTCCTGGAGCACCAGCATTTCCGGGGCGAAGGTGCGCTCGGCGGTTCTGGCCGCCCGGATGGGATCGGTATCGAGGATCAGGCGCGCATCCGGCGCATAACTGGCGATCAGCGCCGCCTCGATGCCGGTGACGTCGCAGTCGTCGCCGGGGGTGAGCTGGTAGGGCACGACCGGCGGTCGGCCGTCGCCCGGGGAAGCGGACAGGGCCACGGCCACATCCCTGGCCCTGGCCCAGCCGAGGAGCCACGAGGTCAGAAGCACCCGGCCCCGGCTTTCGGCCGCCATGCCGCCGACGCCAACCGAAAGCGCCTTGGGCCGGCAGGTCCGGCACAGGCCCATGGCGTGAAGCTTCGCCTTGAGGCGTCGGCCAAGGGCCCAAAGCCTCGAGGGCGGCACAAGCAGGGCGGACAGGGCCGCGACGGCCAGATCGGTTTTCCCGGGCAGCCGGGAAAGCATGGCATTGGGCCGGGTATGCCCTGGCTGCCGTTTACGGACGTTGCGCACGGCAGGCCCTTCTTGGGGCGTGGCTAAGGCGAGCGGGGTGGTGTGTGGGCATGGGGAAAGGGATCATAGCGGGCCTGGGGGGGAACGGAAAAAGCGTGTCCGCCCCGGTCGTCGACGCGGCAAAAGCGCCGGCGGCCGGGGCGGTCGTGTCCGGGAAGCTGTCCTGTTAGTTGCGGTTGGAGCCGCTGAAAAGGCGCAGCATCATAAGGAAGAGGTTGATGAAGTCGAGGTAGAGGGTCAGTGCGCCGAGGATCGTCCCCCGGCGTACGGCCGTGGCGTCGTCGGCCGGAGCCATGTCGCCCATCACCTTGAGCTTCTGGGTGTCGTAGGCGGTAAGGCCAATGAACACCAGCACGCCCACGCACGAGATGATGAAGTCCATCATGGCGCTCTTGGTGAAGATGTTGACGATGGAGGCGATGATGACGCCGATAAGGCCCATGAACATGAAGCTGCCAAGGGAGGTCAGGTCGCGCTTGGTCAGCAGGCCGTAGAGGCTCATGGCCCCGAACATGCCGGCCGAGACCAGGAAGGCGTTGATGATGACGGCCTTGGCGTAGATGACGAAGATGACCGAGAGCGTGACGCCATTAAGCGCGCTGTAGAGCAGGAACATGCTCGTGGCGGCGGTGGCGGACAGGCGGTTGATGGCGGCGGCCAGGCCCACGACCATGCCGAGTTCGACGATGATCAGGCCGATGTAGATCAACTGATTGGTGAAGACGGCCTGCATGATGGCCGGGCTCGACACGACGAAGGCGGACGCGGCGGCCGTGACGAGCAGGCCCATGCACATCCAGCCGTATACGCCACGCATGAAGGCATTTAAAACCTCAACGCGCGACTGGGTCGTCGGCATCGAGCGATACGGATAGCTCATGTGGTTTCCTCCTTAGGGAAAGACGAACAGTCCTTTATGGCTTATAACGCGTGGCAATGCGTGAGGCAAGGGGTGGCGGTTCACCTGAAAAAAGGGCGCATCCAGGGCGTGACGGTCAGCCCGGGCCGCAGGCTGTCGAAGGTCTTGGGTGGCGTGTCGCAAAAAAGCAGTGCCGCCGGCCTGTTGTCGGGCGTGGCGTTGACGAGTGTGCCGGTTGCCGGGGGCAGGGGCGGCATGCCGGCGGTGTCCAGGGACATCTCGAAGGTCATGGGCAGCTCCGGGCTGGATTGCCACTGGCTGCCGTCGGTGACCATGCCCAGCCTGACGCGGACATCGGTGGTCCCGGGCGGCAGGGGCACGGCATCCACAAAGGGATGGTTCCCCGCGTTTTCCCATGTGCCGCTGCCTTGGCTGCGCAGGGTGAAGACCGTTTCGAAGGGGCCGCCGTTTGCCGATACGGAGAGGTGGCAGCGGTTTCGCCGTGCGGCGTCGCCGAACACGGAGGGGAAACTCGTCACCACCAGCCGTTTCATGGGGTAGGGGGCGGTGAAGCGGTAGGTGGCCTGGCAGTCTTTTTTGCCCATGCAGGTCAGTGACGCCACGTCGGGCAAAATCCGCACGTCGCGCATGGCGTAAAAGTCGCCGGGAGTGAAGTGGCCGACATCGAAAAGTTCCCTGGCGATGATGGAGCTTTGTCCCTGCCGTGCGTAGACGGCCGTGGCCTGTGACGGCAGGCCGCAGGACAGGGGCAGGGGGGTGCCGTCAAGCGTGGCCAGGGTTGGCTGCATGTCGCCCGGGGCCTTGTAGCCCGGAGGGGGGGCCGGAAGCGAAACGGTCATGCGGGCGTCGCCGGCCAGATGCAGGTACGGATCGGCAAGCCAGGGATCGTAAAGCTCCAAGAGAGGCGCGCCGGCGGCATCGCGGATGACGTGGACCGGTGAAAGTCCGGGATGGGCGGCCAGAAAGGCCTGGCGGGCGTCAGGCCCCCCCAGGCCCGAAGCGGCATCCGGGGGAAACACGTCGGTATTGCGGGAAAAGGCGGCGAGCCGTCCGGGGCTTACGGCCGTGCCGCCGGCCGGTCGCTGGTCCGGGGCGAGGTTGGCCAGGATCGTGCGCCACTGTCGGCGCAGGACCGTCGTCGGATCGGGCGGCGGTCCTGCACAGTCGATTTCGATGGCCATATCGGTGGTCTTGACCATTCCTTCCCGGGTGCCGTCGGAAACGGTCACGGCCACGTAGACGATTGGGCCGCCAAGGTCCCGCGCCGGGATCTCGTAGGATGCCGTACGGGTGTAGGTGCCGTGCCAGCCGGCGCTTTCTTGCGGCGGCCCGGGCGGGGACAGGGCGTCCAGCCGGCCGATGGGCGACAGGTGGTCGGGATCGCTTCCGGCCAGGACCGTGGCCGAAGCGTCGGGGAAAAACGCGTTGCGCTTGAGGCAATACGCCGTGAGGCTGACCCGCGCTGCCGTGGCCCCGGGGGCGTCGGCCAGGGAAAAGGCGTACAGGATGGTCCCCGGCCGGGTCATGTCCGCCGGCACCAGCCCGCCGCCGCCGAGATCGGCCGTGACGTTGTCCGTGGCGAAGGCGTCGTGAAAGAGCGTGAAATCGCGGAAATCGTCGGCATAGCGGAAATGCCCGGCCGTGTCGGGGATGACGGGTATGGGGGCGCGGTTGACCAGCCCGCCGACCAGGACGTCGAAGGATTGGGTCTTGAAAAGCGGCCGGGCCCAGGCCGGGGAGAGATGGCCGACGCTCAGCAGATAATAGCGCTTGTAGGCGCGGCCGAAGCGCCCGCTGGCCTGGGGAAAGATATCGCCCAGGTACCAGTTTCCGACAAAGGCGAAATTGTGCTCGTTATCGTAGAGCACGGCATTGATATCGTTGCGTGCCAGGGCGACCTGCCGGAGCGGGCCTTTGTCCGTGGCCATTTTCCCTTGGTAAAACGTGGTATAATGGAAATTGGCGGCGGCGGCCGTCAAGATGAGGGCCAGGACGGCGCCCCAGCCTGCCGTGGCCCGAAGGCGCGGCTTGGCCAAGGCCAGGGCCTTTTCCAGCAGCCGGGCGATCGCTTCGGCCCCGAAGGCCAGGCTGAAGGCGAGCAGATAAAATCCGCTCATGACGTATTTGGGCGAGACGGAGAAATCCGTTTTGACCACATAGGCCGCGGCAATGGGCGGCAGTCCCCAGGCCAGGATCATCCAGGCGCCGGTTTTGCCTTCCCGGCGCAAGGCGAAAAGATAGCCGACGGCCGCCAGGGGCAGGGCGAAGACCAGCCGATTGAAGCCCCCCTGATAGAAGTATTCCAGGAAAAAACGCATATTGCGCATGAATTCCGACAGCACGAAGGAATTGGTCCGGCCGTTGCCGTGAAAGGAAAGGTACGCGTAATACTGGGCCGGCAGCCAGGGCGCGTACAGCAGGAAGGTCAGCCCAAAGGCGGCGAGGGCCCGCAACAGCAGGCGTTTGGCCTCGCGACGTTCCCCCCGGGCGAATTGCCCGGCCACGATGCCGGCGACGAAAAGTCCTTCGCCGGCCAGCGCCGGAGCGGCCACATAGGAAGCGTAGAGACCGGCGGCGCTGGCCAGGGAGAAGAGCCCCCACTGCCACGTTTTGTCTTCGGTGACTGCCCGGTACAGGGCGTAAAGCGCGGTCAGCGCGCAGCCGAAATAGACGCCGTACCAGCGAATATCCCGTGAGTAATAGACGTGAAAGAGGGCAAGCGCGCAAAAAAGACCGCCGGCAAAGGCGCAGCGTCGGCCGTACATGCGCTTGCACAGTCCCATCAGGCTGGCGATGGACAAGCAGCCGAAAACAACGCTCGGCAGCCGGATGATCGCCCCCTCCCGGCCGAACTGGAGCGCCGCGTGCACGAGCAGGTGGTGCAGCGGCGGGCTGCAATCCGTGCTGACCGCCGAGGGGCTTTGGTACATAAGCCCCGACAGCAGGGCGGGGATGGCGGGCAGCGACCGGCCAAGCGTCACGAATTCGTCCCACCACAGTTCCATGGCGTCGAGAAACGACAGGCGGATTGCCGCGGCAAGCAGCAGTACGAGCCATAACGGCCAGTCGGCAAAAGCATTTTGCGAGCGAGTGGAGGAGGTTTTCACGGGGCGGATTTTGCCGGCGCGGCCGGGGAAAGTGGTTCCAGGGTGGCGGAGACGTCGTCGATGCCCACGAGCACGCCTTTGGCTACGGTGCTGACGCGAATCCGAACGAGGTTGCCATCGGCGGCGCGGAAGACAGCCTTGAGGAGCGCGGCGCCCGGATCGTTTAAGCGCAGGGTTTGTTGACCATCATCGGAATGGACAGTGGCTTCGCCGATATAATGGAATTCTCCGTAGGGGGTCTGAATGGCGAAAAAGGCGTTCGGATCGCGCCAAAGGGACAGAATAGGCGTGTTGTAGGTGATACTGTCTGTTGTTTGCGGTGTTGTGGCGTGCGCCGTGCCGATACAGCAGGCGATCACCAGCATGACGGCGATGGCCAGAGAGAGGAATCCCCGCGCGCGTGGCGTTCGGATGCATGCACCAATGCGGCTGCGAAAGCCCGCAGTGGCGGGGCAGGGGAGATGCGGCAGACCTGGGGGGAAAGACATGCCGCGTGTCTAACGGTTTTGCCGTTTATTGCCAAGAAACAAATGGCTGCTGGTGTCGGCCCCCGCCTTGCTGGGGACCGGCAAAGCCGGTAGGAAGGGGCAGGACGCCATGACCATGCAGCAAGCCCTTTTATCCGTTGAAAACCTGACCACGGTTTTCGACTCCCCCGGAGGGCCGCTTACGGCCGTCGACGGCGTGGATCTCGCCATCGGGCGCGGCGAGGTCATGGCCGTGGTCGGGGAGTCGGGTTGCGGCAAAACGGTGCTGTCCCTTTCGGTGCTGGGGCTCGTGCCGCCTCCGGGGCGGGTGACGACAGGCAAGGCGATCTTCGACGGCCGGGACATCCTGGCCCTGCCCGAGCGGGAACGTCGGGCCATTCGCGGCAGCCGGGCCTCCATGATCTTCCAGGAGCCCATGACCTCGCTCAATCCGGTGCTCACCATCGGCGACCAGGTGTCGGAGCCGGTGCGCATCCACCGCAAAGCTTCCCGCCGGGAAGCCAAGGACGCCGCCGCCGCCATGCTGGTCCGGGTGGGCCTGCCGGACGTCTCGAAACGGCTTTCCGCCTATCCCCACGAACTTTCCGGCGGCCAGCGCCAGCGGGTCATGATCGCCATGGCGCTCATCCTTTCCCCGGAGCTGCTCATCGCCGACGAGCCGACCACGGCGCTCGACGTCACGGTGCAGCGCCAGATCCTCGACCTCATGCTGGGCCTGACCAGGGATTCCGGCACGGCCATCGCGCTTATCACCCACAACCTCGGCGTGGTGGCCCAGACCGCCGACGCCGTGGCCGTGATGTATTCCGGCCGGGTGGTGGAATATGCCGGGGTGCGGGCTTTTTTCGACGGTCCGGCCCATCCCTACAGCCAGGGGCTTCTGGCCTCGCTGCCGCGCCTGTCTGACCGGGGCCGGCTGACGCCCATCGCCGGCACGGTGCCGAGCCTGTCCGCCCTGCCGACGGGCTGCCATTTTCATCCCCGCTGCCCCAGGGCCTTCGCGCCGTGCGCCCACGAAGCACCGCCCTTTTTCACCCTGGACAACGGCCGCCGCGCGCGGTGTTGGCTGTATGGGTAAATATTATGAGAAGACAGTGCGAGAGGGGAAACCCTTTGAAAAGGGTTCTCCCCTCTCGCGCTCTCCCCTTCCTAAACTTTTTAATGGGTTAACTTGGTTATAGGCAGACGTTGTCATGGATGCGCTTCAAGGACAGGACGCGAAGTCCCAAGAGGCCGCCCCCGTACTGGAGCTTGCCGGCGTGCGGCGGCACTATGTGTCGCGCCAGGGCTTTTTTTCGTCCGCGACCCGCACTGTCAAGGCCGTGGACGGGGTGGACCTGACCGTGGCCCCGGGCGAGACGCTGGGCCTTGTGGGCGAGTCGGGCTGCGGCAAGTCGACGCTGGCCCGGCTGGCCGTCGGGCTCGAGCCGCCAAGCGTCGGCAGTGTGCGCCTGGCCGGCCGTGATCCCTGGGCGGGCGGCCGCGAGACGCGTCGACAGCTCCCCGGCCTGGTGCAGATGATTTTCCAGGACCCGTTCGCCTCGCTCAATCCCCGGCTCCCCATCGGCTGGTCCGTGGCCGAAGGGCTGCGGGCGGCGGGCATGGGCCGGGCCAAACGCCGCGAGCGCGTGCTGGAGCTGCTTTCCCTGGTCGGACTCTTGCCCGAGCACGCCAGACGTTTTCCCCACCAGTTCTCCGGCGGCCAGCGCCAGAGGGTGGCCGTGGCCCGGGGGCTGGCCCTTTCGCCCCGGCTGCTCGTGTGCGACGAGCCCGTTTCCGCCCTCGACGTCTCGGTCCAGGCCCAGGTCATAAACCTCTTGGCCGACCTCAAGGAGCGGCTGGGTCTGGCCTATTTGTTCATTTCCCACGACCTGGCCGTGGTGGGGCACTTAAGCGACCGGGTGGCCGTCATGTACCTCGGCCGGGTGGTGGAATTGGCCCCGGCTAAGGCGCTTTACGACGCGCCGCTGCATCCGTATACAAGGGCGCTTCTGGCGGCGGCCCCGATCATCGATCCGGCGCACCGGCTTCCGGTTCCCATAAGCGGTGATCCGCCGGACCCGGCCGCGCCGCTCCACGGCTGCCGCTTTCATCCCCGCTGCGCGCTGGCCGTGCCCGAGTGCGCCGCCGACGAACCCGAACTGACTCAGGTCGCGCCGGGGCATTTCGTGCGCTGCCCCCGCGTCGCGACATAAGGAGCATACCACATGGATGTTATGGAAAAAGCCGCCGAGGAAATCTTCCGCGTGTTTATGGTCGAACACTGGGCCCGGTTCTACTTCGCCGTGGAGCAGGATGGCGTCGTCTACCTCGATGTGCCGCAAGAGGAGCTGACGGCCTTGCGGACGGAGCATCCGGATCTGGCCGGCTTCATCGCCGAGGTCAACGGCCAGCCCATCGATATGGAAAGCTCCCGCCGGTCGGTTGGAGAATTCGTGTTCAAGACCATGGAAGGCGGCAACTACCCCATAGGCACCGTGGCCAAGGCCTTCGACAGCAAGCCGCTGGCCCTGCTCATGCAGCTTTTCTCGGTCTGGATGTCCGGCCACGAGGGCCAGCTCGACCAGGAAACCATGTCGTTCTCGGACTGGGACAACCTCTTTTCCGAATGGCGCAAGGACCCGGCCGTGCAGCGCTTCAGCGCCAACCTCGCCTCGACCGGCAACCCGTCCGGCTCCACCAGCGGCACCGTGCACTAGGACGATGTGTTTGCCGGGGGAGGGGACCCTTTTTTGAAAAAAAGGGTCCCCTCCCCCGGACCCCCTCCCTCCCCAAAAACTTTCATAGGGGAGCTGTGACGGGGCGCGACGCCTTTACTTAACGCGGTTCAGTACATTCTTTCTTTTTTCGCCCCGAAGGGGCGACGGCGTGGTGCAGGCGGCATTTGCCGGGACGAGCTTGTCGCGAAGCGACATGCAGCGTCCCGACAAATGCCGCCTGCATCTTCACCCCTGCGCCTGACCGCCAGCCAACCCCGCTCCCGCGCGGCCAAAGCGCACCGGATGGGGGGCCCGGGGGGCCCGTGGCATCCCGGCGGGGGCTGGGGGGCAGAGCCCCCCTTTTCTGCCGGATTATCTCCGTCTACTTCTTTTTGAAGCGCCAGCCACGGCGGTGCATGCAGGCGCTGTAGGCGTCGAGGTTGTCGTCGTCTTCGACCACGTTTCCCATCCATTTTTCGGTTTCGGCGATTGGCGTGGGGTCGAAGTAGAAGCGGTCCATGCCGTAGGTCGGGGGCACGTCCTGGTTGGCTTCCTGGGTGCAGATGGCGGAATCGGCGGCGAATTGTTTTTTGGCGTCGGCCGGGTTGGCGATATTGGGGTTGACGTAGGCGTGGCTGCAACCGGTCAGAATCATTGCAACGACGGCAAGCAGTCGGGACAGGGCGGGCAGGGGCGATTTTCCCGGCATGAGTGTTCCTTTGTGTGTGGATTTTCCCAAGGGATATTTACTCTTTCCATAGGGTGCAACCTTTTTCCGGGTTTGCGCGACTTGACAACCTGACGCGTTGTCTTTTTTCGTGACAACAGGCGTAAAATTCCTGTTTGGAGGAGACGTCCCATGGATACCTATTTATCTCTTGCTCTGGATATCGTGAAGGCGCAGGCCAAGGTGCGCAATATGACGGAAGATGAAATAACGGCCATGATGTCGAAACTGGCCGGGAGTATTAAATCCATCGATATTGCGGGTGGCGGGGCGCGTGCACTGGTGTCCGGCGATACGCCGCTCGATCCGAAGAAGGCTGTCAAGGAACGCACCATCATGTGCATGGAATCCGGCAAACCGTACAAGATAATCACCAAGCGTCATCTGGCCAAATTCGGGCTTACACCGGACGAGTATCGGGTGAAATGGGGCTATCCCAAGGGCATGCCGCTTGTGTGCAAGGCCCTGCAACGGGAACGGCGCAAGAAGATGCGGGAGATGCAGCTGTGGACGCGGCGGCCGGCCGGATAGGAGCCGCTTGGCCATGGGCCGCCGTGGGATTGCCCGCGGCGTGCCCATGGCGGTTTTTCCCCGCCTGCCCCCCTTGACTGCCCTGCGGAACCGATTACTTTTTTGGCGCTCGACCTCGTCGAGTGCTGCCGAGCCGCGCGGCGGCCGATCGAACGGCCCTTGACAAAAAAGGGCCGAAAGATGACTTGTTGCGGCCGATCACGGGGCCGAATGCGGCCTCAAGGGGAGTGTACGATGCCCATCTATGAATACAAATGCGACAAGTGCGGCAAGATTTCCGAGATCTTGCAGAAACATTTCGACGTGGACGAAGCGCCCTGCGAGGCGTGCGGCGCGCAGGCCCATCGCATCATGTCCAACACCTCGTTCGTGCTCAAGGGCACGGGCTGGTATGTGACCGATTACAAGGGTAACGGCGGGTGTAGCGCCGCCGGCGAGGCCGCCAACGGCGGCAAGGCCCATGACGCCAAGTCCGCGGACGCCTCCTCCGGGGACTCCTCTTCCGCCGCATCCTCCACGACCACCACTTCCGATGCCGCTTCCTGCGCCAAGGCGCCTTCCGGAGGTTGTTCCTCCTGCGCCTCGACCGCAAGCTCCAGCGCCGCTTCCTGACGCGGCGCGGTTTTGAGGAGATGCGAGGAAGGTGCGAGAGGGGAACCCTTTTTGAAAAAAGGGTTCCCCTCTCGCGCTCTCCCCTCCCCAAAACTTTTAGCGGTTACAACTGGATAGCCTGTGGTGCCTCGTAACTGTTAAGAGTCTTTGGAAAGGGGGCCCGGGGGGAGAACCTTTCTGCAAGAAAGGTTTCCCCCCGGTTCCTTTTCAAAATCTTACAGGCCGAGTCGCCGTAGCAGGGCGGGGAGGTTGAGGTGCGCCTCCAGCACGTCGGCCAGCCGGTCGAGGGCCGGCTCCAGGTCGTAGGGCGTGGCGTGGGCGATGGGGGCGAGGTTTCGGCGTGCGCGCAGGGCATTGAGGAAATGGCGTCGGAAGGCGTCGGCGTCGAAGATGCCGTGCAGATACGCCCCCCAGACGCGTCCGTCCGGCCGGGCATAGCCCATGGGCGAGCCGTCCTCACGCGTGACGACGATGCGGGGCGGGGCGGCGTTGTCGGGCACGGTCAGGCCGTGGTGGATCTCGTAGCCGTTAAGGGCCAGGTCCGAGTCCGCGTACACGGCCCGGGTGGCGGCCAGGGTCTTGGCGGCTGCCAGTTCCGTGCTGATCCCAAGGAGTCCCAGTCCATCCTCGCGTTTCCGGCCCGATTCCAGCCCCAGCGGATCGGCCACGGCCGTGCCGAGCATCTGCAGGCCGGCGCAAATCCCCACGATCTCCGTTTTTTCTTCCCCGGCCAGGGCGATGATCGCCGCGGCCAGTCCCGTTTCGCCAAGCCAGGCCAGATCGGCCAGGGTGTTCTTGCTGCCAGGCAGGATCAGGGCGTCCGGCTGTCCCAGCTCGCCGGCGTTTCGCACCCGGCGCAGGCGGACATCCGGCTCCACGGCCAGGGCGTCCAGGTCGGTGAAGTTGGACACGCGCGGCAGATCGACGACCGCGATGTCGAGAACGTCCGGGTCGTCGGGAAGCGCGGTCGGCAGCGTTCCCCCGTCCTTGAAGGTGACGGAATCCTCTTCCGGCAGGCCGAGGTTGTCGATCCAGGGCACGACGCCGAGGACGTCCCTGCCCGTGGCCCGGCGCAAAAAATCGTTGGCCGGGGACAGCAGCGACGGATCGCCCCGGAAGCGGTTGAGCAGGTAGCCGGCCACCCGGTCGCGGTCCGCCTCGGCCAGGCACTCCATGGTGCCGAGCAGCGCCGCGTAGGCCCCGCCCCGGTCGATGTCCGCCGCGAGCAGCACCTTCGCCCCGGCATGGGCGGCCATGGCCATGTTGACCATGTCGTGGGCCTGTAAATTGACCTCGGCCGGGCTGCCGGCTCCCTCCAGCACCATCACGTCCACTTCGGCGGCCAGGGCGTCGTAGGCCTCCTTGGCCGCGGTGAAGGCCTGGGGCTTATAGTTGATGTATTCGCCCACCCGCATGACGCCGACGGGCTTGCCGAGCACGATGACCTGGGAGCCGACGTCGGAGGTGGGTTTTAAAAGCACCGGGTTCATGCGCACGTCCGGGGCGAGGCGGCAGGCCCGGGCCTGGACGATCTGCGCCCGGCCCATCTCCAGCCCGTCGGCCGTGACCCCGGAATTGAGCGACATGTTCTGGGACTTAAACGGCGCGACCCGAAGTCCCCGGCGGGCAAGCAGCCGGCACAGCCCGGCGCAGAGCACGGATTTGCCGGCATTGGAGGCCGTCCCCTGGACCATCAGCGCCGGCGTCCCTCGCCTGGGGGCAAAGGACGGGGCCAGGGGGGAATCGAGCACTCCGGCCAGGGCGGCCAGGATGCGGTCGGTTTCGTCCTCCCGGCGCACGGCCACCCGGATGAAGCGGTCGGACAGGGCATGGAAGTTGGCGCAGTCGCGAAGCGCCACGCCGTGCTCGGCCAGGACCCGGCGGCAGACTTCGCCCGAGGGGGAGGCTTCGGCCGGGAGTCTCGCCAAAAGGAAATTGGCCGCGCCGGGCAGGACCGTAAACCCCAGTTTCGTGAGTCCATCGGCAAGGCGCTGGCGCAGGCCGGGCAGGGCCTGCCGGGTCGCTTCCATGTATTCGGTATCGGCCAGTCCCCGCGCGCCAACAGCCTGGGCCAGGGTGTTGACCGACCAGGGCGGCAGCTTGCTGCGGACCCAGCCGGCCAGGTCGGGGCTGGCGGCGAGGAGCCCCAGGCGCAGGCCGGGGATGGCGAAGGATTTGGTCAGCGACAGGAGCACGGCCACGTTGTACGGCCGGTCCGCGCCGGCCAGGGAGGCGAAGCCGGGCACGAAGTCGGCGAAGGCCTCGTCCACCAGGAACAGGCACTGGGGATGGCGCGAGGCCATGTCCACGATGGCGTCAGCGGGGATGACCTTTCCGGTGGGGTTGCCGGGGCTGCCGAGGATGATCAGGGAGGGCGAGCGCAACACGCCTTCCACCCGGTCGAGGTGGACGGCGAAGTCGTCGAATTCCACGGCCGGCACCCGGCGGATGTCCATGCCGGATTTGTGGGCGGCCGTGGCGTAGTCGGCGTAGCAGGGCGTGGGGATCACGGCCCGGGCCAGGCCGGTCGCGCGGGGCAGGGCGTAGAGGATCTCGCTCGTGCCGCCGCCGGCCACGAAATGGGAGGCCGGCGCGCCGTAGCGTTCGCAGGCTGCCGTGATGAGCGCGGTCGCGTCCGGGTCCGGGTAATGGACAAGCTCGCCCGTGGCGGCGCTTAGGACCTGGCGCAGCCAGGGCGGCGGACCGAGGGGATTGATGCTGGCCGAGGCGTCGAGGATGTCGGCCGGATCGCGCCCGGCGGCCTCGGCCAGGGCGCGGAGGTTGCCGCCGTGGGGAAAGGACTCGCTCATTTGGCCACCTTGTGGGGCAACACCAGCACCAGGTACCAGCCTGTGGTGTTGAGCCGCGCGGCCAGCACCGTGTCCTTGGCCCTGGAGAGTTCGATGGGCCATTGGCGTTGCGTTTCGGCCCGCTCGATGACCGTTTCGGCCGCGTCGTTGAGCCCGCTCTCGGGGCTTTCCACGTTTTTCTCCTTGCCAAGGGCCGCCAGCCCCCGGTCGGCCCGGAAGTAGACTACCGCGTCGCCGGCCTTGGCGTTTTCGGAGACGATAAACTCCGCCACCTTGGGGTCGCTTGCCGCGATGGCCTTGCCGCGCCGGTTCATGATGATGGCCTGCGCGCCGGGAATGGCGGCCAGATCGGCCATGACGTCCTTGGACAACTGGGCCAGGGTCACGTCGCGCGAGGCCACGCCGAGAAGCCTGTCGCCGTCGTAGATCGGGCACGAGGCCGTGACCATCATGCCGGCCCCGGCCAGATCGAGGTAGGGCGATTCCCAGCCGCAGGCCTTCTTCTCGAAATCGGCGGCCGTGTAGAAGCCTTTCTGGGTGGGCTGGTAGTTTTCCAGGGCGCGGGAGAGGGGCAGGTAGGGGTAGATGGCGAAGTTCTGGCCCGGCGTTGTCAGGTAGACCCAGGAAAAGGGCAGGGCGTCATGGGCGGCGGCCATGGCCGGGGCCAGTCTGGTCATGGCCGCAAGCGTTCGGAAGGTCTCGTCGGTGAAGTTTTCGCCGTCGTAGAAAAGCAGCGCCTGGCAGGGGGCCATGGCTTGCGGATTGGCGCCGCACGGCCCTGTGGCGTCGCGAAAGGCCACCACGCCGTCCTTGACGGCGTAGCTTTGCAGGTATTTGGCCCGCACTTCCGGCGGCGGGGCCGGGGTGTCGCGCCACACGGCGGCATAGGCCGCGCCAAGGGCCCTGGCGCTGCCGGCAACGGCCGCGAGCTGGCTGTCGAGGCGGCCGGCGGCCTCCAGGATCACGGCCCGGGCCAGGGGCTTGGTATCGGCCGCCCGGGCGGGCAGGGCGGCCAGCAGGACGATAAGGAACCAGACGGGAAAAAGACCCATGGCAGGGCGCATAGGGCAGCCTCCGGTTTGGGGCGCGTCATTTTTGGACGATCAGATGCCAGAACACGGAAAAAAGGCCGATGATGATGCCGACCACGGCGGCGGTGAAAATGATGTCCGGGGTGACGGAAAAGGTCTTGGCCCCCTTGTTGATGCAACGCCGGATGTACCAGAAACGCCAGGTGGCCACGACCATGACCAGCACGCCCACGGCGAAGGTGGAAAGCGTTATGGCCTCGGTGTGGAAGTGTTTCTGGGCCATGCCGGCGAACATTGGCACGTTTTGGATCTGCCGGATGAAGAAGTCGAAGCGCTCGATGACGAAGCTGAAGCCGAAAAGGGCCAGCCCCGTGCGGCACCAGGCCAAGAAGGTGCGTTCGTTGGCCAGGTGGTTGCGCTGCCAGGCCAGAAGCACCTGGGGATTGTTGAGGTCGTAGGGCGGGGCGTCGTGGACCGTGTCGGCCTTGGGCGCGGATTCCGGCATGAAGTCTCCTTGGTTTGAGGCTGCCATCAGATAGCGCGGCCGGGGCGGCCGGTCAACGCGGGCGCCGGCCTTGCCCGGGCAAATAAAAGGGGGCCGGACGGATGTCCGGCCCCCTTGGCGGTAACGATATGGAAGCGGTCGGCCTAGTACATGCCGCCCATGCCGCCCATGCCGCCGCCGGGCATCGGGGGCATATCTTTCTTGGGCTCGGGCTTTTCGCAGATGGCCGCCTCGGTGGTCAGGAGCAGGCCGGCCACGGAGGAGGAGTTCTGCAAGGCGATGCGGGTGACCTTTTTGGGGTCGATGACGCCGGCCTTGATCAGGTCCTCGTACTCGCCGGTGGCGGCGTTGAAGCCGAAGCCTTCCTTGCCGTCGCGCACCTTGGCCACGACGATGGAGCCCTCGAAGCCGGCATTGCCGGCGATCTGGCGCAGCGGCTCTTCGATGGCGCGCAGCACGATATCGATGCCGGCACGCTCGTCGTCGTCGGCCGGCTTGAGGTCGGGCAGGTTCTTGACGCAGCGCACCAGGGCGACGCCGCCGCCAGGCACGATGCCTTCCTCGACGGCCGCGCGGGTGGCGTTCAGGGCGTCTTCGACGCGGGCCTTCTTCTCTTTCATCTCGGTCTCGGTGGCCGCGCCGACATTGATGACGGCAACGCCGCCGACGATCTTGGCCAGGCGCTCCTGGAGCTTTTCCTTGTCGTAGCTGGAGGTGGTCTCATCGATCTGGGCGCGGATCTGCTTGACCCGGGCCTTGATCTTGTCGGCGTCGCCGGAGCCGTCGACGATGGTGGTGTTTTCCTTGTCGACGAGCACGCGCTTGGCCTTGCCGAGGTCGACCAGGGTGATGTTTTCCAGCTTGACGCCGAGGTCCTCGGAGACGGCCTGGCCGCCGGTGAGGATGGCGATGTCTTCCAGCATGGCCTTGCGGCGGTCGCCGAAGCCCGGGGCCTTGACGGCGCAAACCTGCAGGGTGCCGCGCAGCTTGTTGACGACCAGGGTGGCCAGGGCCTCACCCTCGATATCCTCGGCCACGATCAGCAGGGGACGGGACATCTTGGCGACCTGCTCGAGAACAGGCAGCAGGTCCTTCATGGCGGCGATTTTCTTCTCGTTGATGAGGATCAGCGGCTCGTCGAGCTCGCAAACCATCCGCTCGGGATCGGTGACGAAGTAGGGGGAGAGATAGCCGCGGTCGAACTGCATGCCTTCGACGACGTCAAGGGTGGTTTCCATGCCCTTGGCTTCCTCGACGGTGATGACGCCTTCCTTGCCGACCTTGTTCATGGCCTCGGCGATGATGTTGCCGATGGTGGCGTCGGAGTTGGCGGAAATCGTGCCGACCTGGGCGATTTCCTTCTGGTCGCGGGTGGGCTTGGCCAGGGTCTCGAGCTCGGCGACGACGGAGGCGACCGCCTTGTCGATGCCGCGCTTGATGGCCATGGGATTGCGGCCGGCGGCCACGAGCTTGACGCCCTCGGTGAAAATGGCCTGGGCCAGGATGGTGGCGGTGGTGGTGCCGTCGCCGGCGATGTCGGAGGTCTTGGAAGCGACTTCCTTGACCATCTGGGCGCCCATGTTCTCGAACTTGTCCTCAAGCTCGACTTCCTTGGCCACGGTCACGCCGTCCTTGGTGATGATCGGGGAACCGAAGGACTTCTCGATGACCACGTTGCGGCCCTTGGGTCCCAGGGTGACCTTTACGGCGTTGGCCAGCTTGTCAACACCATGTTTCAGCTTTTCGCGCGCTTTGGAATCGAACAGAATCTCTTTGGCAGCCATGTATGCTCTCCTTCAATTAAGAATGGAAATTCGGAAGATGGGGATCAATCGGCCTTAGGCCTCGATGACGGCCAGGATGTCGTCCTCGCGCATCACGAGGAGCTCGTCGTCGTCGATCTTGATCTCGGTGCCGGCGTACTTGTTGAAAAGGACCAGATTGCCCTTTTCGACATGCATCTTCATGTGGGAGCCCTTGTCGTCGAGCTTGCCCGGACCGACGGCGATGACCTCGCCTTTCATGGGCTTTTCCTTGGCGGAGTCGGGGATGATGATGCCACCCTTCGTGACTTCCTCCTGTTCCAGCCGTTTGACAAGCACGCGATCGCCTAAGGGTTTGAGCTTCATACCTAATGACCTCCAGTAGTGTTTGGCAAGTTGGACCCGCCGCTGGCACTCACTTGGTCCGAGTGCTAGCGGCGGGCGGAAATCTATCTAACCACATCACGGCGAAAGGCAAGGGGCGGGAGTGAAAAAAACGAGTTGCGGGGCAAAAAAAGACGTCGTCCCGCCCGTTCCCTTCGCCGAGGCGCTGCGCCAAGGGGCCGGGACGGGCGGCGTAACCCTCGACATCCTCAAGGGCGCGGATCATTTGGGCGAACAATTCACGACGCCGGAGAATACGGGGCGGGTGTTGGACTTCCTGGACACGCACATGCGGTGAGCCGCCGCGTCCGAGCCCCGACACGGCAGGGACCGGGAGAAATGTGACGGGAAAGCCCAAGCCTCTGTAGCTTGGGCTTTTTTTTCTGGAAAAGGACCCTTGTGAAACAGATCACGCTGTTGCGCAAGGTGGCAATTTCTTATAAGACGCCTAAACTTGACGCTCTCCCTCATGGGGCCTAGAGTTTTTCCAAAGCAGGCGGCCGAAATGCTTGTGGATAGCTTGCCTCGCGGCGGGGGCGGAGCGTTAAGTCCATGGCGGTCCCTAAACTTTTTTCCGAGGTGCCTATGCTCGACACGTTGGTGTTTGCGACGGTGCTGCTGCCATTTCTGGTCGCAGCCATGTTGCTCGTTTTGCGTGAGCAAAACGTGCGCAAGGTCATCCTGGTGGTTATGGGGGGGGTGCTCATCCTCGCCTCCGTGGCCATGCTGCGCGGCGGAGCATTCATCCTGTCGCCAGCCCCACTGTATGACTCCCTCGTCACTCTTGGCGACTTCGTCATACTCTTCGTGGTGCTGTTTGTGGGTCTCAAACGCAAGAACCAGATCATCATCTGGCTCACCGCCGCCCAGATCGTCGGCCTTTTCTGGCTCGACTTCTTCATGGTCCACGGCCATGGAAAAACGCCGGCCTTTTTCGCCGACGACCTGAGCCTGATCATGGTGTGCATCGTCTCCATCATCGGCTCGCTGATCGCCATCTACGGCATCGGCTACATGAAGGAGCACGAGGAGCACCTGCATCTGGCCAAGTCCAGGCAGCCGCGCTTTTTCTTCTTCATCGTGCTGTTCCTGGGCGCCATGAACGGCCTGGTTCTGGCCAACAACCTGCTGTGGATGTACTTCTTCTGGGAGTGCACCACCCTGTGTTCGTTCATGCTCATCGGCCATGACGACACCGAGATCGCCCGCAAGAACTCCGAACGCGCCCTGTGGATGAACGTGCTCGGCGGCGCGGCCTTCCTCTTCGCGCTCATCGTGTTGCAGCAGACCACCGGCACCCTGTCGCTCCAGGATCTCCTGGCCCGCGGGCCGGAACTGGCCGTGGCCGGCGGCGCCATCCTGGTGCCCATGTTCCTGCTGGTCTTCGCCGGCATGACCAAGGCCGCCCAGGCCCCGTTCCAGAGCTGGCTGACCGGTGCCATGGTCGCCCCGACCCCGGTCTCGGCGTTGCTGCACTCCTCGACCATGGTCAAGGCCGGCGTGTACCTCATCGTGCGCCTGGCCCCGATCTACGTCGGAACCTACTTGAGCAACTTCATCGCGCTTTTTGGCGCGGTGGTCTTCCTGGGCATGGCCGCCCTGGCCGTGGGGCAGTCCAACGGCAAGAAGATCCTGGCCTATTCCACGATCTCCAACCTGGGGCTCATCATCGCCTGCGCCGGCATCAACACCCCGGCGGCCATCACCGCCGCCATCCTGCTCATCATCTTCCACGCCATCTCCAAGGCCCTGCTCTTTTTGTGCGTGGGCACGGTGGAGCAGAAGATCGGTTCGCGTGACATCGAGGACATGCGCGGGCTCTATGGCGTCATGCCCCGCACGGCGCTGATCATGATCCTGGCTATCGCGACCCTGATGCTGCCGCCTTTCGGCATGCTCATGGCCAAGTGGATGGCCATCGAGTCCGCCACGGGGCAGTTCCTGATCATGATCATGCTGGTTCTGGGCTCGGCCCTGACCGTGCTCTTCTGGGCCCGCTGGGCCGGCACCATGCTGTCCGTGCCCTTCGGCCGGCCCAAGCCCGAGGTCCAGCTCCCCTCCGTGCGCCTGCCGCTGGTCATCCTGGCCGCCATGGCCCTCGGGGCGAGCCTGCTCTCCCCGCTGATCTACACCGGCCTGGTGGCCCCGGTCGTGGCCATGTACTACCATAGCACGGCCTACGTCGTGCACCTGGGCAACCTGGATTCGCCAACGGGCGTGTTCATCATCTATCCGCTCTTTATCCTTCTTGGCCTGGGCCTGTACTTCGCCGTCAAGCAGGCGCGCAAGGTGACCGCTGCCGAGGTCGCCGCGCCCTACATGTGCGGCGAGCAGCTCAAGGTCGACGGCAAGCCCGGCTTCCTCGGTCCCCTGGGCCTGCCCGTGGCCGCCACCGCCAGCAACTACTATCTTGACCAGTTCTTCGGCGAGGCCGTGCTGTCCAAGTGGATCAACGTGGTCGCACTGGCCGTGCTCGTGATCATGCTTTTCGGAGGCGCCCTGTGATCATCAAAATCATCATCGCTATTGCGGCCCTTGTTCTGGCTCCCATCGCCGGAGCGCTGATTTCCGGCGTGGATCGTCGCGTCACCGCCTGGCTGCAGTCCCGGTACGGGCCTCCCATCCTCCAGCCGATCTATGACGTGTTCAAACTGCTCGGCAAGGAGCCCATGGTCACCAACACCTGGCAGGTCATCTGCGCCTACGTCTACGTGACCGGCGCGGCCCTGTCCGTGATGCTGCTCTTCATGGGCTCCGATCTGCTGCTCATCTTCTTCGTCCTGACGGTCGGCGCGGTGTTCCTGGTCATGGGCGCCCTGGCCTCCCCCTCGCCCTACAGCCAGGTGGGCGGCCAGCGCGAACTGCTCCAGATGCTGGCCTACGAGCCGCTTTTGATCCTCGTCTTCGCGGCCATCGCCATGGTCACCGGCAGCTTCAAGGTCAGCGCCGTGTTCGCCCTCGACCACCCCCTGCTCTATGACATCCCGCTGATGTTCATCGTGCTGGGCTATGCGCTCACCATCAAGCTGCGCAAATCGCCCTTCGACATCTCGGCCTGCCACCATGCCCACCAGGAACTGGTGCGCGGCGTGTACACCGAGTACTCCGGCCCCTATCTGGCCATGATTGAAATCGCCCACTGGTACGAAGTGATCCTGATTCTCGGACTGTGCGCGCTTTTTTGGTCGACGAGCGTCGTCGGCATGATCATCCTGGTGGCTCTGACCTATCTGGCCGAGATCATCGTGGACAACGTCACGGCCCGCCTGACCTGGCGCTGGATGCTCAAGTCCGCCGTGGGCATGGGCGTGGTCCTGACCGTGATCAACATGCTGTGGCTTTACGCCCAATAAAAACGACCCATCACCAAAGAGAGCGCATCCATGTTCGGCAACATGATCAATAAAGGACGCATCAAGTCCCCGTGGGTGGTCCACTTCGACTGCGGCAGTTGCAACGGCTGCGACATCGAAACGCTGGCCTGCCTGACGCCCCTGTACGATATCGAACGCTTCGGCATCATAAACGTCGGCAACCCCAAGCATGCCGACGTGCTGCTGGTGACCGGCACCGTCAACCAACGCAACAAGCACGTGCTCAAAAACATCTACGACCAGATGCCCGGACCCAAGGCCGTCATCGCCATCGGCGCCTGCGGCTGTACGGGCGGCGTGTTCCGCGAGGCCTACAACGTGGTCGGCGGCGTGGACAAGGTCATCCCGGTGGACGTCTACGTCCCGGGCTGCCCGGCCCGCCCCGAGGCCATCATCGACGGCGTCGTGGCCGCGTTGGAAAAGGTCAAGACCATGCTCGGCATGACCGCCTAGGGCGCTGTTCGAACGATGCAACCGGGGCGTGCGATCGCCCCGTATCCGAGGATACGACCGTGCTGGAAACCATACCCGTTACCTGTGACGCCGTGCAGGGCGTCGCCAAGGAATGCCTTGACGACGGCTGGCGGTTCGTCACCATGTCCGCCGTGCAGACCGGCGACGACGGCTTCGACGTCATCTATCACTACGACAAGGACCTGGTAATGAAGCATTACCGGCTGTCCATCCCGAAAGACACCGTGATCCCGAGCATCTCTCCGGTCTACTTCGCCGCCTTGCTCGTGGAAAACGAGATTCGCGACCAGTTCGGCATCTGCTTCAGCGATATCGTGCTCGATTTCGATGGAGCCCTGTACCTTGAAAAAGAAGTGCGCGCCATGCCCTTTTGCAAGGTCAGCGTGGCTCAAAAACAGAGCTAAAGAGGGAATCCTATGGCCCGTACCATACTGCCTTTCGGACCGCAGCATCCGGTTTTGCCGGAACCACTGCACTTGAAGCTCACCATCGAGGACGAGACGGTGGTCGAGGCCCTGCCGACCCTGGGCTACGTCCACCGCGGCCTGGAAAAGCTGTGCGAAATCCGTGATTTCAACCAGATGATCCAGATCGTCGAACGCGTGTGCGGCATCTGCTCCTGTCTGCACGCCCTGTGTTACTGCGAGGGCGTCGAACAGATCATGGGCGTCGAAGTGCCGCCGCGCGCCAAGTACCTGCGCACCATCTGGGGCGAGCTGCACCGGATGCATTCCCACCTGCTGTGGCTGGGCCTTTTTGCCGACGCCTTCGGCTTCGAGAGCCTTTTCATGCAGTTCTGGCGGATTCGCGAGCGCATCATGGACATCATGGAAGCCACCTGCGGCAACCGCGTGGTGGTTTCGGTCAATGTCATCGGCGGCACGCGCCGCGACCTCAGCCCCGAGCAGTGTCAGTGGATCGAACAGCAGCTGGCCATCTCCGAAAAGGAGCTCAAGCAGCTGACGAGCACCATCTTAAACGACTATACCGTGAAAAAGCGCACCGTGGGCAAGGGCGTGCTGACCAAGGAGCAGGCCTACCAGCTGGGCGCCGTCGGCCCGACCCTGCGCGGTTCGGGCTGGGCCCAGGACGCCCGCCAGACCGGCTACGCCGCCTTTGACGAGCTCGGCTTCGACCCCATCGTCGAATACGACGGCGACTCCTACGCCCGCTCGGCCGTGCGCTTCCGGGAGACGCTCCAGTCCATCGACATCGTGCGCCTGGCCATCGCCCGCATGCCCGCCGGCGAAACCGCGACCAACATCGAAGGGGTCATGGGCGACGACACGCCGCAGCCCGTCTCCGGCGAACGCGGCGACATGATGCAGGCCTACAAGCGTGACAAGCGCCGCCGCACCGTGGCCGCGCCGCCGCCAAACCTCGACCTCCCCAGCGGGCTGGTGTCCGTCAAGGTCAAGGGCAAGCCCGACGGCGAGGCCGTTACCCGCGTGGAACAGCCGCGCGGCGAACTGCTCTACTACCTCAAGGGCAATGGTTCCAAATACATGGACCGTGTGCGCATCCGCACTCCGACGTTCGCCAACATCCCGCCGCTTCTGGCCATGCTGCCGGGGTGCGAGCTGGCCGACGTGCCGGTCCTCGTGCTGTCCATCGACCCCTGCATCAGCTGCACCGAACGGTAAAAAAGGAGCGCGTTCCATGTTCAACATGACCAAAAACGTTGTCGCCAACCTGCTGACCAAAAGCTCCACGCGACTGTATCCGTTTACCGTGCGGGGCCATTTCGAGGGGTTTCGCGGCACCCTCGTCAACAACATCGACGAGTGCATCTTCTGCCGCACCTGCCAGATCAAATGCCCGTCCCAGTGCATCACCGTGGACAACAAGGCCGGGACCTGGACCTGTGATCCCATGGCCTGCGTCTACTGCGGCATCTGCGTGGAGGTGTGCCCCACAAGCTGCCTGTCCATGACCAAGGAGCATCGTCCCGTGACCACCGAGCACGAGACGATCTTCCTGCAGGGCGTGCCCAAGAAGAAGAAAAAGGAAGAGGCCGCGACCGAATAGCGGCAACAGCCTGATCGCAAGCGTAAACGCCCGCCGTCGGTTTTCCGACGGCGGGCGTTTGTCATTTCCCCGAAAGCCCGCTATGCGGCGGCATGCTTTACGACAACGCTCCCTGGGGGGCGAGGCGTTTGATCTCCTTGGCCGGTTCTCTCGTCTTTTGCCTGTGCCTGGGCTCGCATTTTGCCATCATTCTGTATTGGGCCTTCACCGGTTCCCACCCTGCCGTCCGGGTCGAGCCGCGCGGCTACGTAAATGTCCTTGGCGACATGGAGCCGCGGCTTCGGGTGACGGAGCGCGAAATCGCGGGACTGCCCTACACGGTGACCACCAATGACCAGGGATTTCGGGGGCAGGAATCGGTCACGGCCGTCAAGCCGGCGGGCACGTTGCGCGTGCTGTGCCTGGGGGATTCGTTTACCTACGGCGTCGGCGTCGACGACGACGCGGCGTATCCCGCGATTCTCGAGGATTTGTTGCGGCGCCGACTGCCCCAGCAGGGCGTCCAGGTAGTAAACGCCGGGGTGCCGTTTTACGACATCTTCGATGAACTGTCGTATTTCCGCGAAAAAGGTTCGAAGCTCAAGCCAGACATCGTGGTCGTTCAGTTTTTCATCAACGATCTTGAGGCAATGGCCGGTTCGTTTTTCCGCGAGGACCTGCTGGTCCGCCAGGGCGGCCGGTACAATCCGCTGGAGCGGGCAACCGGCCGCGAATCCGTGGAACGCAGTCTCAACAGGTGGTTCACGCGATATTTCCCGGAAGTGGCGCGGTTCGTCCAAAGCGGGCTTCCTCCCTCCGGTCCTTCGCGAGCCGAAACGGGACAGTTTGCCGCGTACCACGTGCGTCCGACCGACGCGGAACTTGCCTTGATCGGGAATCGTCGCCGCCTGCTGACGGCCGACCCCGATGTTGCCCGTTCACGGCTGTGGGACAATTATCGCCGAGGGCTCCTGGCCCTGCGCGATGCGGTTGAGGAAGCGGGCGCCCGGTTTCTTTTCGTCCTGGCCCCGGATGCGACCCAGGTCCGGGAGGACCTCGATCAGCCGGCATTGGCCCTGGTGCCGTTTTGCCGGGAAAACGGCATCCCCATCATCGATATGGCCCGGCAACTGCGCGCCATGTCAGGGGAGGCGGTCGATCGTTATTACCTGCTGCCGCGAAACGGCCACCTGAGCGCCGACGGCAACACCGTGATGGCCATGGCCGTGGCCAACGCCATCCATGTGACGCGATCCGCCGATGGGCCGCACGTGACGATCTCCCCGGCGCAGCAGGCGTTTGATTACGCCGATCCGGTCCGTCTGCGCCTGAAGTTCGGTCCCCAGGGCGTTCTGCCGGCCCAAAACAGCCCGGTGCGCATCACTGCCGTGCGTTGCGACAACCTCGTGCCCTGGGCCATCGATATCGGACATGGCCGCAACCGGATAACCGGCCTGCGACCGGATGTAACGCGCCGCCCGAACGGCGAGCTCATACTGCGGGTGGAATCGGAAAAGCCCCTGGCGCAGGTCTCCGTGACGTTTTTTCGAAAACTCGCGCCGCCGATCAACGGCTACGTCCAGCTTTCCTGGTCGCGTCGCGACGGTGGCTACACCACGCTGCAATTCGCTTCGGAAAAGGACGTGGCCGCGCCCGAATCTTTCGAGACGAGCCGATTGTCTGAAATCGATTTGCGGGAGAATCCCGCGCGCGAGGTCTATCTGAAGCTGGAACTGCGCAACGAGGCGCGGATTTTCGAGGAATCCCTCGACCCGCCGTGGCGGCGCTTCGAGGTCGTCTGCTATCCGGCCGAGGAGGCTTCCTGAGGGAAGGTCAGCCGCGCAGCCACAGATAGGCGCGCGTCGCCAGCCGGTCGAGCACCAGGGCCGGATTGACGGGAGTGGGGGAGAGGACCAACGCTTCCTGGCACTCCGAGAGCAGCAGGTCCAGCCGGCGGGGAATGTCCGGGTCCCGGCAGCCGGAAAGCAGATTGGCCAGGTCCGTGTCGGTGCGCCCGGAAAAAAACGCCGCCAGTTCCCGCGAAAGCTCCGTCACGACGCGTTCGGCGCAAAGCCGCGACGGCCGTCCCTTGTTCGCCGGAAACCAGCCTCGGCCGCTGCGCCAGAACCCATGGAGCGCGTCCAGAAGCGGCCACGGGTCATCCTCGCCGCCGGCCGGCAAGGGCACGGCCGTGTCCGGCCAGGCCAGGGTCAGCGTGAACGACCGCGACACCAGGGTCAGAAAAAGTCGTTCGCGCTGGGGCGTCAGCAGCACGAACACATTGCCCGGGCGCGGCTCCTCCATGGCCTTTAACAGCGCATTGGCCGCCTCTTCGGTGAGTCCCTGGGCCTCGGCCAGGATGATCACACGCTTGCCCGGTCCGCGCGGCGGCTCGCCCACCAGCCGGCGCACCTCGCGCATGGCGTCCACCTTGATCGTCTCCGCCGCGCCGTCGAAATACTGCAAATCCAAAAAAACCTTGTCCAGGATCTGCCGGCAGGTGGCGCAACCCCCGCACGGCGGCATGGCCGCCTCGCAGTTGAGCCGCGCCGCCAGGTAGAGCGCCACGGCCGCCCGTTCCCCGGCCGAACCGCCCTCGAGGATCACCGCCTGGGGCATGGCCCGCGCCAGGGCGTCGACGCCGACCAGCACGTGGGCTTGGCGTTCGGTGACGCCGAAGGCGGAGGCGGATGTGGGTATGGACATGGTGGGATGTCATGGCGGGCGGGGGCTTTTCCCCCGCCCGCCGGGGCGGCGCTCCGGCTACCCTCTGAGGATCGTCTGCCGGCGGTCGGGGCCGACGGAGATGATGGAACAGGTGGTTTTGAGCGACTGTTCGATGCGCGACACGTATTCGCGGGCAGCCAGGGGCAGGTCCTCCCAGGCGGTGATGCCGGAGATGTCCTCTTCCCAGCCGGGCATGGTCTCGTAGATCGGCTCCACGTGTTCGAGCGCGCCTTCTTCCTGGGGCGGGTACTCGTGGATTTTGCCTTTGTAGCGGTAGCCGATGCAGAGTTTGACTTCGTAGAGGCCGCTTAGGACGTCGAGCTTGGTCAGCGCGATGTCGGTGGGGCCGGACAGGCGGGCGGATTCGCGCAAAAGCGCCAGGTCGAGCCAGCCGCAGCGGCGCTTGCGACCGGTGGTGGCTCCGTATTCGCCGCCTTTTTCCTGGAGGTAGTCGCCGATGGTACCGAAGAGTTCGGTGGGGAAGGGGCCCGAGCCCACGCGGGTGGTGTAGGCTTTGACCACGGCCACGACGCGGCCGAGAACGGCGGTCGAGCAGCCGCTGCCGGCGGCGGCCTGCCCGGCCACGGTATTGGACGAGGTGACGAAGGGGTAGGTGCCGTGGTCGATGTCGAGGTGGGTGCCCTGCGCGCCTTCGAAGAGTACGTCGCCGCCCCCGGCCAGGGTCTTCTGGATGACCGTGGACACGTCGCCGAGGTACGGCAGCAGGCGTCCCGCCACCGGGGCCAGTCCTTCGGCCACCACGCCGGGGTCCAGGGCGGGCATGTTGTAGAGCTTGGTGAAAAGCGTGTTCTTTTCGATCAGGGCCTGGGCGATCTTTTTGGCCAGCAGTTCCGGGTCGGCGAAGTCGCCGGCGCGGATGCCGATGCGGGCCATCTTGTCCTCGTAGCAGGGGCCGATGCCGCGGCCGGTGGTGCCGATCTTGCTTCCGGCGCGCAGGGTTTCGCGCGCGCCGTCGAGCAGCCGGTGGTAGGGCATGATGATCTGGGTCTTTTTGGAGATGACCAGTCGCTCGGGGGTGACGTGCACGCCCTTTTCGCCCAGGGTGTCCATTTCGCGGCACAGCACCTCGGGGTCGAGCACCACGCCGTTGCCGATGAGGCAGACGGTGCCGGGGTGGAGAATACCCGAGGGCATGAGGTGGACGATGGTTTTCTCGCCGCCGACGACCAGGGTGTGGCCGGCGTTGTTGCCGCCCTGGAAGCGGACTACGGCCTTGGCGGATTCGGTGAGCAGGTCGACGATCTTGCCCTTGCCCTCGTCTCCCCACTGCGCGCCGTGAATGACGATGCCCCGGCCGGTGCCGGAGGCCTGCTGGTTGCGCTGCTCGGCCATATCCTTAAGACTCCCCTGCATCCTTGGGTCGAAATTCCAGGACCTTGCCCCGGCGCGGCTTGGCGGCAGGCGTCGTGTCCGTCTGCGGCGTCGCGGCGGGAGCGCCGGGCGTGGCGACGGTGGGCACGGCCTCGGCCGTGGCCGGCTCGGGCTGGTGCCCAGGCTGGCGGCCTTCGGCCCAATGATGGTTGAATAGCTGGTTTTTGAAACGCATCCCCTGGATCATGGCCAGGACCAGGACCGACTCTTCCCAACGCTGCGACGGTTCGAAGTGGCTCACCGCCTCGGCGTACTTGTCCCAAAGGGCCATGAGCGATGCCTCGTCGAAGGCGCGAAGCTGCCGGGCCAATTTCAAGAGAACCTGTTCCACGATCGTACCTCTAACCCCGAAATGCGGCCGTCCTTACCGGGCGGACAGGCCTTCGTAGCAGAATTGGCCGGGCCTTCCAAATGCAATTTGCCGCCGCTTCCCGGCTGTGCTAGGCATGCGCTCGCAGATAACGCGCAAGGAGCGGCCACGATATGAGTGACTTGAAGAAAATGTACACCACTATGGTGGAGGATCCTTTTCCGGCCGAACTGGTCATCCGTCTGGGCGATGCCGAACTGACCTTCGCCAAAAGGACCTGGACCATCGACGGCCAGGAAAAGGGCCTGCGTTACGGGGAAAATCCCGACCAGCCGGCCGCCCTCTACGCACCGACTGAAGGCCGGCTGACCCTTGGCGGCGTGACCTTCCGGGGGCCGGGCGACGGGCTTGTCTGCGCCGCCACCGAGGAGCACCTGCTGCAATCGGGCAAACATCCCGGCAAGACCAACCTGACCGACGTGGACAACGGGGTCAACATCCTGCAGTACCTGACCCGAAAGCCCGCCGCCGTCATTTTGAAGCACAACAATCCCTGCGGCGCGGCCTGGTCCGACGACGGGTTGTGCCCGGCTTTCGAGGCCGCCTTCCACGCGGACCGCATCGCCGCCTTCGGCGGGGCCATCGTGGTCAACCGCACCCTCGACGTGGCCACGGCGGAAAAAATCAATGCCGTTTATTTCGAAGTGGTGGCCGCCCCGGACTACGAGCCCAAGGCGTTGGAAATCCTCAAGTCCAAAAAGAATCTGCGCATCTTCAAGCTGCCGGGGCTGGCCCAGCTGGAAAAGCTCGTGGGCCAGCCGTTCCTCGACGTCAAATGCCTGGCCGACGGCGGCATGGTGCTTCAGTTCTCCTTCCGCAACCGCATCCTTGCCGCCGGGGACTTCCTGCCGGCCACGGCGACCGACAAGGCCGGCACCACCGTCACCGCCCGGGCTCCGAGCCCGGCCGAGGCCGAAGACCTGCTCTTCGCCTGGGCCGTGGAAGCCGGCGTGACCTCCAATTCCGTCATCTTCGTCAAGAACGGCGCGACCGTGGGCATCGGCACCGGCGAACAGGACCGCGTCGGCGTGGTGGAGCTCACCATCCACAAGGCCAAGACCAAGTACGCCGACGGACTGGCCTTCGCCGCCTGCAAAATGTCGCTCTACGAACTGAAGCTCAAGGCCAAGACCGATCCCGAGGCGGCCAAACTTCTCGAAGATATCGACAAGCGCACCGAGGCCACGAACGGCGGGCTTATCGGCTCGGTGCTGGTGTCCGACGGCTTTTTCCCCTTCCGCGACGGCGTGGACCTGTGCATCGGCGCGGGCGTGACCGCCATCGCCCAGCCCGGCGGCTCCATCCGCGACACCGAAGTCGTCGCCGCCTGCAACGAGGCCACGCCGCAAGTGGCCATGGTCTTCACCGGCCAGCGGTCGTTTCGGCACTAGCGGCAGGAGCGGCAGGAGCCGGGGGAACCGGGAGAGCCGGGGCGCTGCCCCGGACCCTGCCAGGGCGCTGCCCTGGACCCGCCGGGAGGCCACGGGCCCCCCGGACCCCCCGATTCGGCTTTGGCGAAGCGGGCGTGTGGCAGGTTGGCGGAGGCTCGAACGTTTGTCGCCGCAATCGGCCCGGCGGCACGAGGCGCGTTGCGCCTCGACGCCGGACGCAATTGCGGCGACAAGGTGCGCCGGCGGCGAAGCGCCGCATGTAAAGAACGTGAAGGAGGGGACGCAGAGCCCCCATTGAAGTTTTTGGGGAGGGTGGGGGTCCGGGGGAGGGAACCCTTTTTTGCAAAAAAGGGTTCCCTCCCCCGGTTCCTCATCTCTTCTCTAATAAGGATATACACACAACATGGCGTTGGAACGGTATGCCGGGCCGGGGTGCCTGGTGGAGTTCATGCAGGGCAACCAGCCTCAGGTCGCCTGGGTGTTGGAGGAATCTTCGGGCCGTTTGCGGCTTTACACGTTGACCAAGCGTGAGGAGAAGCTGGCTGCCTCCCGGGTGCTGCCCTGGATGGGGCCGCGCTATGACGGGACCAGGGACCGCAGCGAGATGCTGGAGATCCTGGCCGCGCATCAGGCCAGGCGCGAGGCCGCGGCCAAGGCCATTGCCCCGCTGGAGCTGTGGGAGCTGGCCCAGGGCGAGGTGCGCGAGGAGTCGGCCGAGTGGTTCGCCGGGCTTGTGGGCGAGGACCCGGACGTGGACGCCGTGGCGGCCATGGGCCGGGCGCTTTTGGGCTGCAAGACGCATTTCAAGTTCCATCCGCCCAAGTTCGAGGTGTTCCCGGCCGAGCTGGTGGAGCGGCGCATGGCCGAAGCCGCCCTGGCCGAGGAACGCGAAAAGGTGGTGGTGGCCGGCCAGACGTTTTTCAAGGAGCTCTGGCAGGGCTGGCTTTCCGGCGACCGCAAGAAGGGTGCGAATCTGGCCGCCAAGCTCGATCCCGATGCGGCGGAGAAGCTTAAGAAACTGCTGCACAGGCTCATGGCCGACGCCGAAGACCCCGAGTCCGCCACCCTGTGGGCCATGCTGAAAAAGGGCCTGCCCGATCATCCGTTCCAGGCCTACATCCTGGCCACACAGTGGGGCATTGTCCCGCCGCACTACAATTATCTGCTCGATCAGGCCGATTACGCCGCCGGGGACGACTGGTGGCAACCGCTTGCCGCCGAGGTGGAGGCGCGTCGGGCCGGGCTTTCGGCCCTGTGCCAGGAGCCCGAGCCCATTCCCTTTGTCAGCGTCGATTCCCCGACCACCCGCGACATCGACGACGCCTTTTACGCCGAGCCCCGCCCGGGCGGCGGCATCCGGCTGGTCCTGGCCCTGGCCGATCCGGCCCTGGACTGGGAATTCGACGGCCCCCTCGATAGGGCTGTGGCCTACCGGGCCTCGAGCCTCTATCTGCCCGAGGGGGTCAGCCACATGCTGCCCGAGGCGCTCGGCACCGGGCTTTACAGCCTGCTTGCCGGCGAGGTGCGGCCTTCGCTCGTCATGGAGTGGGAGTTTTCCGAGGAAGGCGACGTGCTTGGTTTCGCCATGCGCAAGACCTTCGTCCGCCTGGCCGAAAACACCACCTATGCCGCCGTGGAAGCGGCCCTCGACGCCGGCGATGCGCCGCAGTCCTACAAGTTGGGCCATGCCCTGGCCGTCGCGCTGCGGCAAAAGCGCCTGGAGCGCGGGGCGGTGATCATCGAGCGGCCCGATCCGGACATTATGCTTTCGGGCTATCCCGACAACGTGACCGTGGAGATGGGGCTGTGCCCGAGCTATCCCAAGTCCCAGCTCATGGTCAGCGAGTTCATGATTCTCGGCAATACCGCCGCCGCCGAGTATGCGGTGTCGCATGGCGCGGCCATGCTGTTTCGCACCCAGGACGCGACCCTTTCTCCGGAGGTCCGGGGCGTGCACGGCGATCCGCCCTCGATCCAGCGGGTGGTGCGCGAGTTGCCCCCGACCCTGACCGAACCCGATCCCAGGCCCCACGCCACCCTGGCCGCCTCGGCCTATGCCCCGGTCACCTCGCCCCTGCGGCGTTACGGCGACCTCATCAACCTGGCCCAGCTCGAAAGCCTGCTGCGCACCGGCGCGCCGCGCTGGAGCCGGGGGGAACTTGAGGCCCGGCTGCCCGAGCTGACGTCGCGCCTCGAGGCCGTGGGCCGGGTGCAGCGGTTCCGGCCGCGCTACTGGAAGCTGTTGTACCTGCAATGCAACTGCCGCGAGCGCACCTTCGAGGGCATCGTGGTGGATCTCGGCGGCGGCGGATTCGTGTCCCTGGCCCTGCCCGACATGCAGATGTATGTCCGGGCCACGAAGGACACCCTGGGCGACACGATTTACATCGGCCAGCGCTATGCGCTACGCCTGGGCAGGATCGATCCGTTGACGAACGAGCTGCGCGTCTTTGGCGCGGAGGAGATTCCGGCCCGGCTGCCCGAGGGCGCCGAGGCGTTTTTCATGGGTGCCGAAGGGTAGGTAGAGGGGAAGAAATGCCTCCGGCGGCCGGGGGAAACTTTTTGAAAAAAGTTTCCCCCGGATCCCCTTCAAAAACTTTTTAAAGGGGGCTTTGCTCCCTCCTTGACCACCCCATTGGGGAAATTTCCACCGAACCTCCCTTCCTGGGGAGATGATGGAGTTTGAAATGGGCATTGCGCATGTTGCTTTCCTCGTGCTGACCTACCTTGTCGCGGCCTTTCCCTTCGGTCTGGCCGTGGCCAAGGCCTCTTGCGGTGTGGACCCCAGGCTTGCCGGCAGCCGCAACACCGGGGCCACCAATGTGGCGCGGCTTTGCGGCACGCGCTACGGCGTGCTGACCCTGGTCCTGGACCTGCTCAAGGGGCTGTTGCCGGTGCTGGTGGCCCGGGCCATGCACGGCGGCGCGGTCTTTATGACCCTGGTCATCGTCGTGGCCGTGGTCGGCCACATGTATTCGGTCTTTTTGTACGGCAAGGGCGGCAAGGGCGTGGCCACCACCATCGGTGTGTTTCTGGGCGCGGCTCCGGTTGCGGCGCTTGTGTCCGTGGCGGCCTGCGTGCTGGTCATCTGGGCCACGGGGTTCGTCTCCGCCGGTTCGCTGACGTTGGCCGTGTGCCTGCCGGTGCTTCTGTATTGGCTTGGTCCCTGCGCGTTGACCTTCGCCGCCCTGGTCGTGGCGGTGCTGGTCATCGTCAAGCATCGCGAGAACATCTCCCGGCTGGTGGCCGGGCAGGAAAAGTCCTGGCGTAAGAGCCGTTAACCCCGCCGGACGCCCATGATGTACATCCTTTATGCTGTTGTCGCGCTTTGCGCGTTGAACCTTGTCGTCATGTGGGGGCTTTCGCGCCTGCGGCGCGGCCGCGCCCGCACCGGCGGCATGGGCGTGCTCGTCGCCCTGGACGCCATGCTGGCGGCCTTGCTTGTCCTCGAAGTGGCCATGGCCCTTTTTTTCGCCCAGTCCGACGGCTTCAACATCACCATGTCCAGCCGCAACTGGTTCGCGCGCCATTGGCATCCGGTCAACAGCCTCGGCTATCGTGACGCCGAACCGCGTCCCAAGGCTCCCGGCGAAAAGCTGGTGCTGGTGGTGGGGGATTCCTTTGCCGCCGGGCACGGCATCGACAACGTCGCCGACCGCTTCGGCGACGTGCTGGGCCGGGACCTCGGGGCGGGCTGGCGCGTGGCCAACGCCTCCAAGATCGGCTGGGACACCGTGGACGAGGACAAGGCCCTGGAAAGCTATCCCCAGACCCCGGACGTGGTGGTGCTGGCCTATTTCGTCAACGACATCTACCGGGCGGCGGAAAAAACCAAATTCCCGTTGCCGTTTACCGTGCAATTTCCCAGGGGGACGGTGACCAAGTACCTGGTGGACCATTTCGCCCTGGCCAATTTCGTCTACTGGCGGCTGGCGCGCATGGGCAATGTGGAGGACGCGGCCAGGACGTTCTGGGACCGACTGCGCGCGGCCTACGCCGATCCGGCGGTCTGGAACGAGCATGCCCGTGAGCTCGACTCCATCGTGGACTGGTGCCGGCTGCGCCACGTCCGGCTGATCGCGCTGATCATCCCGAGCCTTGCCGACGTGGCCGGCACCGCGCCCATGACCGCCCGCGTGGCCGCGTATTTCAAGGGCAAGGGCGTGGAAACCGTGGACCTGACGCCGATTCTCGCCGGCCGCGATCCCGGGGACATGGTGGTCAACAGCGTGGACACCCACGCCAATGTGAAGCTCAACGCCGAGATGGCCGGGCTCTTGCAAAAGGCCATCCTCGCGCCCGCGCCGGCGGCCGCCGGCGGTCATGAGGCCGTTTTTTCGCGGAATCCGGAGTAAGGAAGGACCCGTCATGGATAACGTGCTGCTTATCGTCGACATGCTCAACGATTTCATTTTGCCGGAAGGAAAGCTTTCTTTCCCCAAGGGGCAGGCGGTGACCGCGCCCATTGTCGCCTTGCGCAACGCCTTTCGCGCCGACGGCGAGGCCGTGGTCTACGACAACGACGCCCATCCCGAGGATTCCGAAGAGTTCGCGACCTGGCCGTCGCACTGCGTCATGGGCACGCCTGGGGCCCGCGTGGTCGACGCTCTGACCCCCGGCCCGGGAGACATTGTCTTCAACAAGGATTCCCTGTCGCTTTTCGCCCACAGCCATGCCGAGGTCCTGCTGCGCAGCCTGGTTGCCGGCGGCGGTCGCCTGTACGTGGCCGGGGTGGCCACGGAGTACTGCGTCAGGGAAGCCGTGCTCGGCGCGCTGGAAAGGGGATTCGCCGTGACCGTGGTGACCGACGCCATCGCCGGCGTGGAGAGTACGCCCGGGGACTGCGACCGGGCCATTACCGCCATGCGCGCGGCCGGAGCCGATTTTGCCTCGGCCACGGACGTGCTCAACCGGATCGCCTAGGCTGGTCTTCCTCCGTCGTTCCCGGGCCTTCGGCCTTGTTTATGGTGAGCAGCATGCGGCCGTCCGGCAGGGCCACGACGTTGAAATCGAGGTTGCGGGTGACGCCGTCGCCGCAACGGACCGGATAGACCCGCCGGGAATTCGAGCCGAGTTCCCCCTGCCAATCGGCAACCACCTTTGCCCGCAGCGTCGGGTCGGGGTAGGCCTTGCGCATCCAGGCCCGCGCGTCCGGAATGTCTTCCAGATCGTAGCCCACCAGATCGATGAAGCGCTGGTTGAGAAAAAGCGTGCGTCCGTCGGCCCCGACCAGGCTCGCGGCGTAGGGCACGTAGGCCAGCACCGAATCCAGGGTGTCGCGTTCGGCATTAATGTCCCGTTCGAGCGCCTTGGCCGCCGTGATGTCCAGCGATATGCCGCACAGCCCGTAGGGCCGTCCCGAGGCGTCGCAAAGCGGGGCCTTGGTGGTGAGAAATGTCCGGGTCTCCCCCTTAGCGATGATTTCCTCCTCGAAAGTAAGCGCCTGTCCCGTCTCCATGACCCGCCGGTCGTCCTCGCCGATGCGCGCCGCCACCTCCGGGACGTGCACGTGCCCGGGCGGATGTCCGACGATGTCTGCGGCCGGCCGGCCGAACAGCTCTTCCATGGCCCGGTTGACCATGATGCAGCGCCCTTGCGGGTCCTTGAAATAGACGGCGCAGGGCACGTGGTCCAAAATGCCGCGCAACTGGTCGTTGACGCGCCGCAGGGCCTCGCGTGTGCGGGCCAGGGCGGTGATTTCCTCGGCGTGGAGCATGACCGTGTCCGGGGCGGCGGCAACGAAGGTCATGGCGAAAAGCCCCGGCTCGGTCGCGCCCGGCGGCCGGAAAAGAAGTTGCCGGCTTTCGGTCGTGCGCGATTCCAGGGCGCTCCAAAGGGCCAGGTAGACCTCCGGGGCCTCGTCGAAAATGGCCCCGGCCGGTGCTTCCATACAGGAACCGATTCGCCCCTTGAAAAGGGCTTCGGCCGCCTTGTTGGCGCTTGAGAGCACCAGCTCCCGGTCGCGCAGCCGAAAGGTCAGGGTGGGCAGGGGAAAGTTGCGCAGGTGGTTTTGCAGGCGCTCCTCGCGTTCCGCCAGTTCCTGCCGCGCCAGCTTGCGGGCCGTGGCGTCCTCCACAAACCCCTCGACCACGGGCTCGCCCGTCTCGGAAACGGTCAGCCGGGCGTGCAGGTTGCCGGTGAATTCCGTCCCGTCCTTGCGCAGATAGGGGTTCTCGAAACTGCCGATTGTGCCGTCCCGGGACAGCCGGCGCACGATCTCGTCACGACGTTTCGGGTCGCGGTAGCACAGCCCGGCGTTGTGCCCGAGGTGGGCGTACATGTCCTTTGGCGAGCCGTAGCCGAACATCGTGGCCATGGCCGGGTTGGCGGTGAGCAGCCGGCCAGAGACCAAAGCCCGGAAAATGCCGATGGGCGCGGCGTCGAACAGCTGCCGGCAACAGCCCTCGCCGTCGGCGGCGCCTGAGGCGACCCGCCGTTCCACCGTGACGTCGCGGCCGTAGCAGTTGGCCTCACCCCAAAGCGGGGAGGGCGACACGACGATGGCGAAAATATTTTCGCCGACGGGTACGTCGAGTTCCTGGCGCGCCCCCGTCTCCCGGGCCCTGGCCACACAGGCGGCGAGTTCCGCCGTCACGGGCCGGCCCACGGCCATGCCCAGGGCGTCGAGCAGCGGGGCGCTGGCGGCGTTGGCGTAGGCAAGGTGCCCGTCGCGGCCCACGCGCATGACGGGAAAGGGGTTATCCTCGGGGAAGCGGGCCATGGAACGCAGATGTTCCTGGGCCTGTTGTTCGGTGGTCACGTCCTGGACGGTGCCGTGGTAGCGCGCCACCTTTCCCGCGGCATCGACCTCGGAGCGGGCTACGGTCCGGGCATGCCGCCACAGGCCGTCGGCGCGCCGAAAGCGGTAGGTGTAGTGCAGTTGGGAACTCTTGGCTTGCAGCCGTCGGCGCGCGGCCTCCACCTTGCCCCGGTCCTCGGGATGGACCAGGGCCAGGAAGTCGGCGTAGCTTAAGGACGCTCCGTTCGGTGGCAGGCCGAAAATGCGGAAGCATTCCTCGGACCAGAAGGCCTCGTCGGTGACGAGGTCCCGGCTGAAGCTGCCCACCCGCCCCAGGCGCTGGGTTTCGCGAAACGAGGTCAAAAGCGCGTCCGCGTTGGCGCAGGCGGCGACGTCCGCGTCGGGGCGGGCGCGCAACCGCCGGATGAGGCTGGCAAAGGCCTCGGGCCGGGCGAGCAGGGCTTCCCGCACGTCCGAGGCGATCTTGCCGGCCAGGGCAAGCAGGGCGTCGGGGTTTTCGCCCAACTCCCCGGCCAGGGCCAGGATGTGCTTTTCGGACAGGCTCGGGACCGCGCCGCGTTCCAGGCGGCTTAGGTAGGACGGCTGGATGCCCAGGCGCGCGGCCAGGCGGCGCAGGGAATAACGAGGGTCCTCGGCCAGAAGGGCCAGCCGTCTGCGGCGAAGGTGTTCGCCGAAAGAATGGGGCGCCATAGTTCGTGCACCATACAGTGCACGGGGGATCGTGGCAATGTTTCCGGTGCTTTTTCCCGTTACGCCGACACGATTTCGGGCAAAAAGGCCGTTGCCCGGGCCGCGCTTTCGATGCCGTGTCGCAGCGACTGCGGATCGACCGCCTCGCCGGCGGCGAGCAGTCGCGCCGCTTCCCCGGTCATTTTTTCCAGCTCGGGCCGTTCGGAATCGGTGAAGGCGGCGAGTGTCGTGGCCGCCCGTTCCGACTTGCCGAGCGCAAGCAGGGTCAGCCCCAGACACAGGCGGGCCAAAGGTTCGCCGCCGCCGGTCAGGCGCAGCACGTGCTCGAACTCCACCCTGGCCTGGATGTATTGTCCCAGGGCGTACAGGGCGTAGCCCAGGCGCAGGCGCACCGGCGCATTGGACAGGTCGCCCCGGGTCGAGGCGCGGTAGGCGGCGACGGCGGCCGTAAAGTCTCCGGCGGCATAGGCCGCGTCCCCGGTGGCATGGCGGTCTGCGGCGGCGGCCGCATCCGGGGCCTGGGGGGCGGGGGAGGTGTCCCGGCCGAGCAGGGCGCGGACGAGGTTGCGGCGGGAAACAGTGGGCTGGGTATCGGGTTTCATAGCCCGGAACCTCCGTGGTGTTATTGGCGTGGCAAAGGTGCGGCAGCGAAAAAGACGGATTCGATGCCCCGGATGCGGGCGTCGCCGTCCTCGGCAACCTGTTCCAGCGTCTCTTCGGCGATGCCCAGGGAAAACCAGGCCGCCTCGGACAGGGCGGAAACGGGTTCGCCGGAAAAGGCCGGCCAGGCCCAGGCCGTGGCCAGGATGTCGGCAACGTGGACAAGGGCGGTTTCGCGTGTTTCGGGCCGCCCGTCGGGCCGCAGATGGTCGGCGACCATGGCGGTGAGCGCCTGGGGAAAATGCCAGCGCGTCAAAAGCGCCCGGCCCACGGCCGTATGGTCGAAGCCGAGCACCACGCCTTCCGCGACGGCGATGGGCAGGCCTTCCACCCGGGACAGTAAAAGGGCCCGGCCGGCGGCGGCCGGCAGCTTGCGCAGGATCACGAGCTGGCCGATGTCGGCCAGCAGGCCGCCAACGAAAACCCGCTCCGGCGAGGTCCCCGGGCATTCCGCGGCCAGAAGCGAGGCGTACACCCCGCAGGCGGCGGCGTGCCGCCAGAAGGCGCGCATGTCCCAGAGTTCGGGGTCGATGTCGTCGAAGGCGCTGACCGCCGCCAGCCCCATGGCCAGGGTGGTCAGCTCATTGAGCCCGACCATGGACGCGGCCCGGCTGATGGAGTCGATGGGGGTGCGCGAGCCGTAGTGGGGGCTGTTGACGAGGCGCAGCAGCTTGGCCGTCAGTCCCGGATCGCTGCCGATGCAGGCGGCCAGCTCCTGGCTTGAGGTCGTTTCGGATTGCAGGGCGTCGAGCAGGCGGGCGTGCACCTCGGGCAGGGTGGCCAGTTCCACCTCGTCCGAGACAAGGCTGGCCGGATCGACGGCCGAGGCGGAAAAAAGTTGTTGTTCGGGCGGCGGCCCGAGCAGGCAGGCGGCGGATTGGAGCGCATCCCATTCGGCCCCGGCGTCGAGGGTCTGGGTGGCGGCCCGCTCCGCGGCCAGATCGAAGACCGTTCGGCCAAAGGGCGTATCGAGGTCGAAAGCGGAAAAGCGCGGCCGCAGCAATTCCCGGCAGCGCGCTTCGACCGCCGCGAACTGCGACGCCGTATCCTCCGGCTGGGCTTCGTCCGATACGATGGGCACGTCGCGCACGCCGTAAGCCCGCATGGCCCGGATATGCTCCTGGTCAAGCGCGGCGCCTTGGGGGACGACAAGGGACCCCTCCTGCCCATGCACGTCTTCCGCGGCGATCATCCCGTCTTTGACGTCGTCGATGCTGACCGTAATCACCGTGCCCGGTCCTCCCGTCTTTCCGGCCGGAGCGGCGGCCGCCTTGGCCGGCGGCCGTGGGCCGCGACCCTCGCGATTAAGATTGTAATAAAGCTAATCGAAAGAAAAGGGGGGCGCGAGGCCTATCTTGCCCGGTCCGGCCGCTTTGCCCTGGCGCTTGGCGTTAATATGCCGATTTTTTTAGCTATAAAAACAAATGCGGGTGGCAGGCGATGTTGGCCCCGGATTTGCTAATAACAAGTCGAGAGCGGTGGGCGAAAGCCGAAACCACACCGCGCAAAATCACCTGGCCGTGGCGGCCACCCCCTAGCCTCCTCCCCCAACACGCCACCACGGCCTTTTTAGGAAGCCGTCTGGGCCACTCCCTGGGCCTGGGCGGCTTCCGCTTTTTGTGCCGCGGCCCCTCCGCCATCCTTGAACAGCGGCCGATTCCTGATTATAGCCTTAAAAGCCGGTCAGCGGCTCCGGCCGCAACTGTGTAAAATTCGTGACAGCCGCGTTGCCGGGCGATCAGGAGCAGTCCTTGGAAAATATGGATCATGACGGGCCGCAGGGGCCCCAGGCATTTTTGGATTACCTCAGCCAGCGCCTGGCCAAGCGCCAGGGTGAGCTGGAACAGGCAGTCAAGTTTTCAAGTCACTATAATCAATTGGAAATAATCGTGCTGGAACTGAAAAACATTCGGACCAAATTCGTGGGCTTCATGCGCCGCGAGGGGTTGTTGTGATGGGTGCTCTACGGCTTTCGGCCGTCCGGGCCGCCTGGTGTCTGCTGGTCCTTTTGGCCCTGTCCGCCGGTCCGGCCCGGGCGGGAAAAGACGTTCCCGGCCGGGGGAAGGAGATCGCCGGCCAGTGGACGGCCTCGGTGCTGGGCCAGGAAGTCACGGCCAGCTTTACCCGTCAGGGCGATATGATTTCGGGCGTTATCGTGATCCCGGATATCGTCAGCGGCGGGAGCAATACCTACCACGTGGCCGGGGTGGTCCTCGGCGACGAGTTCGCCGCCCAGCACGGCAGCGGTCATCTGCTCAAGGGAACCGTTGTCGGGCCCAACGAGGCCCACGCCGTCTTCACGCCCAAATCCGGCCCCGCGCTCAACCTCGTCTTGAAGCGCCGCCCCGGTTCGTGAGGCGCGGTCTGTTTTAGAAGAAGAACCGGGGGGAAACCTTTCTTGCAGAAAGGTTCTCCCCCCGGCCCCCCTTCCAAAGACTTTCGATAGTTACGGGGCGATACCGTTACATCACCCGTAACCGTTGAAAGTTTTAGGGAGGGGAGAGCGCGAGAGGGGCACCCCTTTTTCAAAAGGGGTGCCCCTCTCGCACTGACTTCACCTTTCCCGAATCTGGCCAGCGGGCACCACGGGCACGCTTTCATCCTTGGCCCGGTCGGTCCAGGTCCGTTTGATCGTCTCCACTTCGTCTTCGGTCAACTCCGCTTCCATAGCGTCGAAAATCCTGTTGCGCAGAAAGACAAGATCTTGATAACTTTGGGCTTTGTTGACCATTTCCAGATAATGGGCAAGGTTTCCCATGGCGGTAAAACTCCCGGGCGCGTTGCCATGCGCCTCTGGGAAGATGTGTAGCCGAGGCGGGCGCGAGCGGCAACATCGGCTCAGCCTTCCGGACTGTTGAAAGTGCCGCACTTGGCGCAGACGAACCCGGCGTATTCGGGCACGCCGTTCTCGTCGAGGTACACTTCCACTTCATTGCGCTCGGAACAGTTGGAGCAGTAGACCAGGGCGATATGGGTTTCGGGGTCATAGTCGCATTCCACGCCGCCCAGAATCACCGTTTCACTGAAAGCCATGGCAGAACTCCTTGGCGCGACAGGGCGCTTTTTGTCTCTTGTAAGACAATTTGCGATTCTGACAAGCGCGCCGGGAGATTTTCCCCCATTGCCAGACGCCGCCGGCCACGCTATCCCCACCCGACCGCGCCAAACGCGCCAAGGAAGCCCATGCCCGATTCCGTCGACGCCAGCCCCCTTGTTCTCCACGACGCCTTCGCCTTTCCCGGCGGCGGCGAAAAGGTGGCCGTGACCCTGGCCCGGGCCTTTGAAGCGGGCCTTTTTACGGGGGCCTATGCCCCGGCCGCCTTCCCCGACGGCTATTTCGGCCCGGCCGTGCCGCATAACCTCGACGCGGCCCGCAACCATCCCCTGGCCGCGCGCATCTCCAAGACCCTGGCCATGTGCCTGGCCTTCGAGAATTTCGCTCGCGCCGAAACGCCCTTCGCCATCCACAGCGGCTCCCTGGCTCCCCTGGCCCACGCCCGCATCCGCGCCCCGCAGGTGCTCTACTGCCACACGCCGCCGCGCATCCTCTACGATCACCGCGAATTTTACCTGTCCCGCCAATCCGCCCTGCGCCGGCCGCTCTATGCCCTGCTTTTGGCCCGCTACCGCCGCGCCTACGAACGCGCGGCCCGGGCCATGGACGCCATCGTGGCCAATTCCGAGACCGTGCGCCGCCGCATCGAGCGCTTTCTGCACCTGCCGGCCACGGTCGTGCACCCGCCCGTGGACACGGCCGCCTTCCGGTTCCTCGCCCAGGAACCCTTCTACCTGTCCACGGCCCGGGTGGACGTGCTCAAACGCGTGGACGTCATTGTCGAGGCCTTTCGCCATATGCCCGACAAGCGGCTGGTGGTGGTCTCGGGCGGCTCGGAACTTTCCCGCGTGCGCGCCCTCGCCGCCGGCTGCCCCAATATCGACATCCTCGGCTGGACGCCCGACGACGATCTGAAACGTCTCGTCGGCTCCTGTCTGGCCACGATCTACATCCCGCGCGACGAGGACTTCGGCATTTCCCCGGTGGAATCCATGGCCGCCGGCAAACCCGTGCTCGGCGTGCGCGAAGGCGGGCTGACCGAAACCGTCCTCGACGGCGAAACCGGCATCCTGCTGCCCCCGGACCCCGGCCCGCGCGACGTGGTGCAAGGCATTGCGGCCCTGGACGCGGCCCGGTGTCTGGCCATGCGCCCGGCCTGCGAAGCTCGGGCCAAGGCATTCGGTGAAGGCGTTTTCGTCGAGCGGATGCGGCGTGTGGTCGATGGCGTGAGGCGGGGATAGGCCAGGGCGCGGCCCTGGACCCGGCAGAAGCGGGGGCTCTGCCCCCCAGCCCCCGCCGGGAGGCCACGGGCCCCCCGGACCCCCCTTCCCCGGCTTGGGATGGCGGGTGGAGGTGGGGGGGGCGAGCGGGAGCTCGAACGTTTGTCGCCGCAATCGGCCCGGCGGCACGAGGCGCGTTGCGCCTCGACGCCGGACGCGATTGCGGCGACAAGGTGCGCCAGCGGCGAAGCGCCGCATGGAAGAACGGGTACCTTTAAGAGTTTTTGGGGAGGGAGGGGGCCCGGGGGAGGGAACCCCTTTTTGCAAAAAGGGGTTCCCTCCCCCGGTTCCTCAGCACACCGCATGAAAAAGCTACGCGTCATCGTCAACGCCGTGCCGTTGGCCACGGTGAATACGGGCATTGGCCGCTATTTGCGCTGTTTGTACGGGGCGTTGGAGCGGGGCTATGGCGACCGGTTGGAGATCGGCTATTTTGACGGCAAGCGGGTTCTGCGGGAGCCGCCGAAGCCGCCGGAGAATCTGGCCGCCCGGTCGCGGTTGACCGATCTGCTCTGGAAGCTGCCGCCGACGGTGGCGCTCGGGGTGCGGCTGGCCCGGCATTATCAGCGGGAATGGGCATTCTGGCGGGCGGCCCGGGGTTATGACGTCTATCATGAGGCGGCATTTTTCCCGTTTCGGGTCCCGAGGGGCGTCAGGACGGTGTTCACCGTGCATGACCTGTCCCTGCTGACCTTTCCCGAGCATCATCCGGCCGAGCGGGTGCGCTATTTCCGGATGTTTTTCTTCCGCAGGCTGGCCTGGGTTTCGCGGTTTCTGGCCGTGTCGGGCTTTACCCGGGACGAGATGGTCCGGGTGCTCGGCATCGACCGGGACCGCATACGGGTGACCTGGAACGCCCACGAGCCGGAGGTCTTTCATCCGCTGGAGACGCCCTTGCCCTCGGCGGTGCCGGAGCGGTACTTTTTGTTCGTGGGCACCTATGACCCGCGCAAGAACATGCATGTGATCCCCCGGGCCTTGGCCCGGTCGGGGCTGGACGTGCCCCTGGTCACGGCCGGCTGGACGGGCTGGTCCCGGGAACGGCTGGAAGGTGTCCCGCCCATCGAACTCGGCTACACCGACGACGCGACCCTGGCCGCGCTCTACACCAAGGCGTTGGCCCTGGTGTATCCCAGCATCTACGAGGGCTTCGGCCTGCCGGTGCTGGAGGCCATGGCCTGCGGCTGTCCGGTGGTGACCTCGAAGCTTTCGAGTCTGCCCGAGGTGGCGGGGGAGGCCGGGATCTATCTCGACGATCCGTCCGACGCCGAGGGCATGGCCCGGGTGCTTTCCCGGGTGGCCGGCGACGCCGCCTTGCGACGGGAGAAGGGGGCGCTTGGGCTTGCGCGGTCCCGGGAATTTTCCTGGGACGAGACGGCCCGGCGCACATTCGAGGAGTTTGAAAAGAGCCTGCGCTAAGCGGGTCTTGA